>CAVXSN010000009.1:0-93893 GCA_963764455.1 Ilumatobacteraceae bacterium | reverse complement strand
GCTCCACCTCCTCGGGTTCGACGTCCTCCGGGGCATCGACGCCACCCGCGCCCGCGAGGAGGTGACCGGCTCCCTCCTGGCGTTCACGGCTGCGCTCGCCCGCCGGCGCCCGGTCGTCATGGTGCTGTCCGACCTCCACTGGGCCGACGAGGCGGGTCTCGACGTCCTCGGCGGGCTGCTCCAGTCCACGACCCGGCTGCCGTTCGTCGTGCTCGCCACCGCCCGCCCGGCGCTGACCGAACGCTGGTCGCCTCCGGAGGGAGGGCACCACTCGGTCGTGGTCCACCTGGATCCCCTCGGGGGGGCGGCACGCAGCTGCTCCGCTGTCTCACCGGTGACCGATTGGCCACGCTGGACGACGGCGTGGCCGACGAGCTGCTCGACCGGGCGAGCGGAAACCCCTTCTTCCTGGAGGAGCTGGTCTCGTGGCTGGACGGATCAGGGTCGACCGACCTGCCCGATACCCTCCGCGGCCTGGTCGTGGCCCGCCTCGACGGGCTGACGCCGTCGGAGCGCCACGTCCTCGAGGACGCCGCCGTGATCGGCTCGCGGGCCGGGTCGACTGGCTGGCGACCATGCAGCGCGAGATGCACGACGGCGACGCCGCCGTGCACGCGAGCCTCCGCGCGCTCCACGCGAAGGAGCTGCTCGCCGTCGAGGGCGAGTCATGGGAGTTCCACTCGGAGCTCGTGCGGGAGGTCGCGTACGGCACGATGACCAAGCAGAGGCGGGCCAAGGTCCATGCGGGTATCGCCTCGTGGCTCGAGCGCGAGGAGTACGAGCACCACGACGCGGTGATCGACGCCATCGCCCACCACTACGGGCGGGCCGCCGCGTTGAGCGTCGACCTCGGGGCCACGTCGGGAACGCTCGACGACGTCGTCGCGCGCGCCGTCGACTGGCTGCGGCGTGCCGGCGAGCGGGCCGCCCGGGCCGACACCCCCCGCCGGGCCGCCCTGCTGTTCTCCGAGGCGTTGACCCTCCTCGACACCCCTGCGGTCGTGGTGCCGACCGCGGCCGAGGCTGCCGTGCGCGGTCGGGTGAGCTCCTCCTGGACCGGGCTGCGGCCTACCGCGAGCTGCGCGAGATCGTGCCGGCTCCCGCGGACGCCGAGGCGGCGCTGGCTCTCGCCGAAGCGGCCGGTGACGAGCCCGCGGCGGTGCGGGCCACGATCGAGGTCGCCGATCGTCCTGCGGAGCGGGACGCCCGACGAGGCCGAGCCGCTGCTCGGCGCGGTACTCGCCCGGGCGGCCGCCGCGGGGGACGACAGGGGCCGGGCGGCGGCGCTGCGGGTGCGGGGGTTCGCCGCCCTGCTGCGCAACGATCCCGAGGCCGCGGTGGCCTCGCTCGAGCCGGCCCTCGAGATCTACACCGCGCAGCGGGACCGCCTCGGGAGGGCCTGGGCGCTGCAGAACCTGTCGTGGGCCCACTTCATCGCCGGCCGCATCCACGATGCCGAGTCGCTCCTGCACGACTCGGCGGCCCTCTCGCCGAGCTCGGCGACCGGGGCGGGCTGGGCTGGGCCATGGGCCTGCTGGCCTTCACCCGCTTCTACTCGGGGTACCCGGAGGAGGCGGAGACGATGGCCGAGGAGGTCTTCGGCGTGGCCGGCGAGGCCGGCGACCGCTGGGCCCTCGGCATGGGCCAGGTGCTGACGGCCAGCATCCGCCTCTGGACGGGGCGGGCCGAGTCGGCCGTCGAGCGGGCACGGCAGGCCCTGGCGACGTTCGACGCCATCGACGACGACTACGGCCGCGTCCAGGCCCGCCTCCCTCTCGGTCGCGCGCTGGTGACCGCGGGCCGCGTCGACGAGGGCTTCGAGGTGCTGGAGCAGGCGCGGGTGACGTTGCTCCCCAGTCACTCGCCGCGCTTCACCGCCTTCTCCGCGACGGGGCTGCTGAGCGCCGCGGTCCAGGTGGGCGATCAGCGGCGCGCGGCCGCCGCGCTCGACGTCCTCCCCTCTCACGAGCTGTCGTCCGATGACCTCGCGACCGCGGGCGCCGGCGAGTACCTCGTGTCCCGGGCGCTGCTCGAGCTCCAGCACTCGCGCCCGTCCGAGGCGCTCGAGCTGCTGCGGGAGGTGAGCCGGGCGACCGGCGAGCGCGCCGCGGTCGGCTACTGCGGCGCCGTGACCGCCCTGGCCCTGGCCGCCGCAGGTCGCGGGGACGAGGCCCTCGCCGCCGCCCGGGTGGTCGAGGACGACGAGCGGTCGACCTACCTCGACCGGTTGTGGGCCGGGTTGGCCGCCGGCGCCGTCGCCGCCTCCCGGGGGGATCGGCGGGCTGTCGAACAGCGCTTCACCCAGCTGTGCGCACGGGTCGACGGCACCGACGATCAGATCGCCCAGGCCCTGGCCCGCCTCGGATGGGCGATGGCCCGCCAAGCCGCCGGCCACCCCGAGGCGAGCCAGGCGGCCGAGGCGGCGGCGGACCGATTCTCCGCCCTCGGCATCGACGCGGACGGGTGGAACGCGGTGCTCCGCCAAGCCGCCGGCATGGAGCCCGCGGCTCCGGTCCCGGCCCAGACGTAGATCCCCGGTGCGTCAGCCCAGGGGCCCGCCGCTCTCGAGCTCGGCGAGGCGGCGGTTGGTCGCTTCGAGACGCCTGACCACCACGCTGAGGACCCGCCGGGCCACCATGGGATCGGACGCCAGCACGTCGTCGAGATGCTCGGCGCGCAGGGCGAGCAGGGTCATCGCGACGATCGACCGCACGGTGGAGGTCCGCACCCCCGTGCCGAGCAAGGCCATCTCACCGAAGAAGTCGCCGGCGTTCACCACGCCGAGGTCGACCCGTCCCGACTCGCCACCGCATGGCCGTCGACGACGAGGAACAGCTCGTCCCCGAACTCGTTCTGGGTGACGATGTCGACCTGGGGCCCCACCGAGACCTCGTAGGCCAGCTCGGCGAGCCTCGTGAGCTCCTCGTCGGTGGCGCCGTGGAACAGCCACACGTCGTTGAGGAGCTTCTTGCGTTCCTCGATCGCGACGAACGCGCTCATTGTCGCGACACGGTACCCGCGGCATGCCGCTGTGGGTACGTCATCGTGCGGACCAGCGCCGCCGGCCGCCCGACGGTGTTCCTATCGATGGCCTGCGGGCTGGTCCGGGCAAACGCCGGGCGTCAACCAGCGCCTGAACGACGGCGTCGCTCCGGTCCCGTGTCACGGCGCGGTGCCAGCGCCGCGCGCCAGACGGCAGCAGAGATGCCGCGGTAGTGGGCGGCCACTCTGCGACCCGGTTCGTGCTGGGTCATCTCGTCATCCTCCGTCGACCGTCATCGGGGGGCGCTCCGTTCGACGCCCCGAGCCGAGGACTGCGCTCCTCACCACGAACCAACACGTCGACAGGTGTGTGATTCCCGCTGTGACCCATTTCGCAGCGGGGAAGATCGCGAGGGCCCGGGCACGGCTGCCTCCGTCGTGGACGTTCCGGTCGACGGGGGAAGTGCCGGCCGGGAGCGTCCGGTCACCGTCGTCCCGGCGACGCCCGCCCAACCGGGCCGGGTCCCTCGCGCCGAACGCGATCGGGCCGACCGATACGAGCGCGCCCGAACCGGGCCGGGTCCCTCGCGCCGCACGCCATCCACCCGACCCGATACGAGCCCACCCGAACCGGGCCGGGACCGTGGCGCAGCCGAGCGGTGCGACAGGCCCGCGGCGACGGCCTGGTGGTGGGCGATGACGGCGTGCTGGGAGGCGGCGATCGCCGTGGCACGTGCGTCGGGGGGCGGAAGATGTCGCACCCACCGCCGAACAGGTCTCCGAGGTCGACGCACGCGTCGCCGCCGGCCTTGCGTGGATCGACGAGACCTTCGACGCCGCCGAGTCCGCCGGTCTCGTCGGCGTCGTGCTCGCCATGCAGGCGGACATGCCGACGTGGGCGGCCTTGATCTCGTGAAACGCTCAAGCGACGGGGGGGAGCCTCACGAGGTTGTGCGTGGGCAGCGGGCCCCCGAGTTGCTGCATGCGCCCGCCGGTCACCAGGCCCCCGAGGTCGATCGGGAAGAAGCCGGCGGCGTCGAACAGGTCGGTCACGGCGGCCTTCGCCTCGGGATCGTCGCCTGACAGGAAGATCACCCGACGGCCGCCCGCCTCGTGAGGATCTGCGCTGAGGAGGTTCGCCCCTAGCGTGTTGGCGGCTTTGACGACCCGGGCACCCGGAACGAGGTCTGCCACGATCTCACTGGAGGTGCGGCCGCCGAGATCGGCGTTCCACGCGTTGGTTGCGTCGATGACGGTCTGACCGTCCCATCGCAACCCGTCGACCGCCGAGGGGACATCGGTCCACGGCACGGCGATCGCCACGACGGCTGCGGTCGCTGCGTCGCGGACCGTGCCGGCGGAGACTCCCTCCCCGAGAGCGGCGACCACGGCGGTCAGTGATTCGGGCCCTCGGCTGTTCGCGATCACCGCCTTCCGACCGGCCCGTTGCGCGGTGCGAGCCAGGGCATGTCCGATGTGGCCGGCACCGATGATGCCAATCGTGTCGGGTTGGTCAGTGGCGGCCGGCGTAGTTTCCATGTCGTCACTCTCCTGTCATGGGCGCTCCTTGAAGTAGTCGCCGAAGCTGAAGTTGCCGAGCATCTCGAAGAACACGAGGTGGCGCTTCGTGCGCCCGACGTCGTCGAGGTCGTTGTGTTTGCCACCGGCGCGCACGCACTTCTGCGAGCTGACCGCCCGCTTGAATGGCGGGGTCTCGTCGCCGAGGAAGTACGGCTTGAACGGGACCATGCCGGCCACGTTGAAGAGCAGCGTCGGATCGTGCGGGATCAGGCTTGCCGACGGCACGAGGCGTGGTCGCGTGCGATGAAGAAGTCGATGAACGACCGGCGGATGTCGTCGGCGCGACGTGGTGGTGGTGCGACATAGCTGGAATCCAGTCTACGGACCGAGCCGATCGCGGCCCCGCCCGATAGTGCGCCTGGATTCCGGCCGTACGCTTGTCGGCGTGCCGGACCTCGAGGACGTGCGGGAGTGGGTGAGCTTCAGCGATCCTGAAGAGCAACGCACCTGGGTCTTCGACGTCACGTTCCTGCGATCGAACTACCGGTGCATCTACGGCGCCGGATGCAAGGGCGTGCTCGACGACGACACGACCGACGCTGGAGCAGGGGTGCTGCAGCTACGGCGCCCACTTCGTCGACGAGGACGACGTCGCCAACGTGGTGAGGCACTTCGTGCGGCTGAAGCCGCGTCACATGCAGTTCTACGATGATGCGGTGGAGGCCGGGTTCCTCGACTCCGGCCAGGAGGACGACGGCACCGAGCCACCGTCACCCGACTCGTCGACGACGCCTGCATCTTCCTCAACCGGCCGGGATTCGCCCAGGGCGCCGGTTGCGCGCTGCACGTCGCGGCGCTCGAAGCCGGCGAGCGCCCGCTCGACTGGAAGCCGAACGTCTGCTGGCAGGTGCCGTCCGGCTCGAGCACTCGACCGACGAGAACGGCCACGTCACGTCACGGCTGCGCGACTGGAAGCGCCGCGACTGGGGCAAGGGCGGCGAGGACTTCCACTGGTGGTGCACCGAGACGCCGGACGCGTTCGTCGGCGATGCAGCCGGTGTACCTGTCGGCTCGCGACGAGATCATCGAGCTGGTCGGCAGCGCCGATCTACGACCTGTTGGTGCAGGTGCTGGAACAGCCACGCGTGCCGGATCTTGCGACCCCGGTGACGTTCCGCAGCGTCGAATTCGGCGATTTGGGCGGCCTGGCCGAACGGCGGCGTGAGGTTCAGCTGGTGGTCACCCTGACGACGATCGATCGCAAGTCCGTCGTCGTCGTCGACTTCCTCGTCGAACTCGACGCCGTACTTCTCGGCGAGGCCGCGTACTCGTCTTCCTCGGACGGACCATCGTCGTCGTGTCGTGGTGGCTCCCCCCCACGATCACCGAATCCGAGGTCGAACGCCCCCGGTCCTGACTGCTTCAACTTTCGCGCTTCTTCGAAGCGGCGATGACGACCCTTCTTCACGCAGGGCTCCCACAACTAGAGAATTGACATTGATGGCATTCTACCGGCTGCGTCCGCCGCGGAGCGACCTTCGGCACCGCCAGGTGAACTCCGTCGTCCGGTCGGCGCACCCTCGACGGGACTCGGCGAGGTCAGTTCGGCCGGCGGCGGCGGATCGTCAGCCGTGCGGTCGACTCGGCCGTGAGGCCGTCCGGCCCGTCGAACGTCAGACCGGCCGTCCCGCGACAGGCGGGCGATGCCTTCGCCGAGCAACTCGGCTCGCCACCCGTGGCGCAGGCGGGCCTCGCGATCGCCGCTCACCGAGGGCGACCAGGTCGTTGCGGGTGGCCAGCATCGACGTGTCGATCCGCTCCTCCGGCGACCTGGCTCACCCAGGCCGACACCAGCGTGATCGCCGGCCGGAGCGAGCGATCGAGGTCGTCGGCACCGGGCCCGGCCCCTTCGGGGGGTCGGCGTCCTTGCTCGCGGACCGCCTCGAGCAGCTCCTTGCCGACCGTCCGCGCCGGTGGCGGTCGTCCACCCCCCGCACCCGCGCAGCTCCTCGGGCGTGGTCGGGGGGCGCTGGGAGAGCCGAGAATCCCCAGGTCTGGCAGCACCGGCGGACGGGTATGTCGTTGGCGGCGCCCCCCGTTCGCGCCACGCCGCCATCGCCTGGGCGACCCCCCGCGAGGGCCCGGAGGTTCGGGCGTCCTTCAGCCTGGGCCAGGCGTCCCGGGGATCGCCCCGCCCGTGGGCCGGGCCGCAACTCCTCGCACGCCTCGAGCGCCCAGGCCGTCGTCCCGCTTGGTCGAGCTTCGCATCGAGGCGGTCCTACAGTTCCAGCAGGTGGCTCACGTCGGCGGCCGCGTAGTCTTCTGGCCTCCACAGCGGGCGGTGCAGCCAGTCGGTGAGCCGGTCGGCCTTTGGCGGGGTTAGGCGGAGCTCGCCCGGCACAGGCCCGAGCGAAGGGGTGGCGTAGCCCAGGAAGCTCGCCGCCACCTGGGTGTCGAACAGCCGTCGGGGCACAGCGCCGCGGTGCGTCAGCACGTCGAGGTCCTGCTGGGCGGCGTGGAGCACCGCGACCCGGCGGCCGTCGAACAGCACGGCAACGGCTCCAGGTCGACCGCGAGGGGATCGACCAGGGCGACCTTGGATTCGCCGGCCCGCCGGCCCAGCTGCACAGCGCGAGCTTCGGGTAGTAGTGCGCTCCCGGTGGAACTCGGTGTCGACCCTAGGTGGCCCGACGCCCAGATCCTCGATCAGCTCGGCGAGCCCCGCTCGTCGTCGACCCAGCGATACGCCACTCAGCCCGCTGTCCCCCATGGCGTCTCCTCACCGACCGGATCCACGCGCCGGTGCCCCCGGCCACGTTCACGGCGTCAACCCTTGGGACGAAGCCACTCGAGGCCCGTACGCTACGGCCGCCGGACCGGCAGATGACAGACGCGGGCGTCGGCGGCGATGCGTCGAGGTGGTCGGGCAGGGTGGCGAGGGGGATGAGCACAGCGCCGGGGACGTGGACCGCCGCGTACTCCTCTGGCTGGCGGACGTCGAGATCCGCGGCCCCGGCGGAGCGGTCGGCCAGCTCCTCGATCTCGATTTCCGCGATCCACGGCGCCAGGTTAGCCATTGGATTCAGGAACGATCCCTCACATCTGCTGGTCGGTTCACATTGCGGACGGCGGCCGGATCGACCGAGACGCGAACCGCGTCGAGGCCGCGATGACGTCGTGAAGGGCGGCCGCGCCGGCGGCGAACTGCGCCTCGACGTGCGGCAGCGCCCGCCGGTGCCAGGTCGCGAGCATCGGCTCCAACCGGCCGCTGTCGGCGACCCGAACGTCGTTGACCAACGGGTTGGAGCCGACCACGCTGTGCACGGCTTCGACCGTGAGATCGGGAAGGTCGCAGGCACACACCACGGTCCGTTCGGCGTCCGCAGCCGTGTGAAGCGCGGTGATCAACCCACCGACGGGACCGCCGCCGGGAAACCGGTCGGGTACCGAACGGCCGGCCGAGTTGGCCGAGCGCGAGCCGGTCGCCACCGACGAACACCACCGGGTCGCACCCTGCCGCCGCCAGGATGCGGCGACCCGCTCGGCCATCGGAACCCCATCGATCTCGAGAAGTGCCTTGTCGGTGCCCATCCGTCGGCTCGACCCGCCACACAGCACGGCGCCAACGAGCGACGTCATTGCGTTCCCCGGCCACGCAGGCCGCCACGGCGTTCCCGCACGCAGGCCGGTGGGGTGGTTGATTTGGCGCTCACTCGCTCGTATCCGCTCCGGGTGTTACAGACTCGGGTCGAGCTGGGTGAGGAACTGGGCGCACCGCTCGGCTTCGTCGTGCTCGCCGATCTCCGCGGCCATCTGTTGCAGTCCCTGGAGCGAGCGCAGGAACCCCCGGTTCGTCGGCTCCGCCCAGCGGACGTAGCCGGACCCGCGCCGAACCGTTGGCCCGCAGGGCATCGAGGCCACGGTGGTAGCCGACCCGGTAGGCGGCATAGCGCTCGATCGGGTGCTCGCCGAGATCGCCGAGCGTGGCCCAGGCGGCCAGGAACCGAGGGTAGGCCGCCACCACCTCGGACACCGCCCGCTTGCGGTCGGCCCCGCCGGCGGCCAGCGCGGCGGCCAATCGGGCGTCGGCGTCGGGGTCGGGGGGCGGCAGGATCGTGGACGGCAAGCCGCCCTGCGTGAGGTTGATCGGTCGTTCGCCACCGGTGTCTGTTGCCATCGCGCCAGCGTACGGGCCATCCATGTTCGATCGCCACGCCGGAAATATCGTGCTGCCGTGACCGCATTTGCCGCGCTCGCCTTCGACCTCGACACGGCGCAGAATTCGAGCTTGTTCACGGTCTCCGGCGCCGTCCTGCTCGCCCTCGCCGCCGTGTGGTGGTGAAGCAGGCGGTCACCAAGGTGCTGTCGGTCGTCGTGCTGCTGGTCATCGCCGGCCTGGTGTGGAGCCAGCGCGGCCGAGCTCCCCGATTGCGCCGACGAGGTCAGGGCGAACTGGACTGCGCCGCCAGGGACTGTCGACGCCACCACCTGCACGTTCTTCGGCCAGGACGTCAAGGTCCCCAGCCGCACGACGCTCCTCGGCCCCGACAGCGTGACCGTCACCACCACGACGCCGGGCTAATCCAGGCGTTGCGGCGAATGCGACGACCGGGTCCGGCAAACTGGGCGGCCATCGCACCATTCGCGGTTCTGGGCGGCGTGCGACCCGGAATCCGGGCCGTGGGCCGCCCAGAATGCTGAATGAGGCGCAAACCGCCCCAGAGGTCCCGCCCGGCGCCTCCACCGGCAGCGGCGCAACCTGATACTCGCGTCGCCGCGCAGCCGTGGCCGCGTGCGACTGGTCACCAGCACGCTCATGTGACGAGCAGCACCCAGCAGCTCAGCGATCAACGGTGCCGCCGGCATGAGGTGTTCCATGTTGTCGAGGACGAGCAGCATCCGCCTTTCCGCACGGCATCGACGAGCAGTTCCTTCGCCGACCCGCTGTCGTCGCCGACACCGAGGGCTCGGGCCACCGTGGCGGCCATCAGTCCCGGATCGCGAGCGAAGCCAACTCGACCCAAGCGACCCCATCGGCGAAATCCCCGTCGATGGCTGCGGCGACAGCGATCGCGAACCGAGTGTTGCCGACCCCGCCGGGACCACTCAGGGTCAACAGCCGTGTCCCCGACGGATGATCCGGGCGGCGCAGCAAGTCGCACGCGTCGACCACCTCGGACTCACGACCCAACAGCGCCGTCGGCGGTATCGGCAAGCTCGCCGTCCGGATCGGCTCCGCGTCATCAGCGATGTCGATGGCCAGTTCCGGATGGGCGGCGACAATCAGACCGGCGCCGCCTCGGCGCTTAGATCGAGCGCGTCGGTGAGCAGCCGGATCGTCTCGCACGCGGTGTGGCATTGACACCGCGCTCCAGGTCCTGGAGGCCTCGCGCACTCACCCCAGAGGCTTCCGCCAGTCCCTCCTGGGTGAACCCAGCCGCCAAGCGATGGCGGCGAAGCAGCGCCCCAAAGGTCGATCGCGAGGTCGGCGCACATCCCCGCTCTCCGTCCTCCTCGGCTCCCGCGCCACGAACCCTTCTCGAAGCATCCAGAACGTAGCGCAGCAGCGCGAAGTGTGCGCGAAACGTGCCCGACCTGAGTGGTGCGACTCGTCGTCGATCTTCACGATGAGCCACGCCGCAGCCCGCGGCACCACAACACACATGGAGAGATGCGATGCGACACGCAGCAATGGCACTTCTGTTCTCGGGGGCCCTGGCCGCCACCGCCGCAGGACCGGCCCTGGCAGCCGGCCAAACGGACGGAGCCCGCCCGGGCGGGTTCGGGGAAGAGGTCCCCACGCTCACCGGCGGAGAGGTCGACCCGGGCAGCTACCGCGCCGGCGAGATCCCGGCGGAGTGGACGAGGCTGGTCGACGACAGCCACACGATCTCGATCTCCGTGCCCGCGGCGTGGGCCGCGGTCGACCTCGCCCCGCTGCAGAACGACGACGGCACGCCGCAGCCGTGGATCTCGGCGACCACCGATCGGGCGTTGTTCTTCCCGGCGGAGGGCATCGAGGACACCTTCAGCGTCCCCGGTGTCGTCTATCGCGCCTACCCCCTCGAGTCGGATACCGCGGCACGGCTCGAAGCGTCCGTGTATCACGACCTCTGTGTGGCCGATCCACCGCAGACCTTCGACGACGGTGTATTCGTCGGCCACATCCAGGTGTTCAACTCTGCGGAGGCACCGCGTCGCGCATCGTCGAGGTCGTCGCCAACACACCGCTCGGAGCGTTCACGTCGGTGCTCTTGGTCCAGCTCACCGGCCAGCCCGACGACGCGGCGACGATGAACAGCGTGCTCTCGTCGTTCGACCAGATGATCGACAACAGCGTGCCAACGACGACCGCCCCCGCTCCGACGCCACGTCCGCCAGCGACCCGTTTGCCGCCGTGCTCCAGCACCTGCAGGGGCTGGGCCTGACGGTCACCGAGGAACAGGCAAGCTGCCTCGTCGACCACGCTGGCCAGGTCGTCCTCGACCAGGCGGGCCAAGTCGATCTCGGCGACGCCGGCAACGTCGTCGTGCTGTTGAACTGCGGCATCGACATCATGGACGTCCTCCTCAGCGGCTGAACGACCGCGTGCGACTCCTCCGTGGCGATCGGCGAGTGACGGAACATCGAGCGCCCGGTTCACTTCGGGCGCGCGCCTCGAGGTCGCGGATCACCGTGGCCACAGGGTCGGGGTGCGTGAAGGGTCCGTTGTGGTTGGCGTCGACGATGACGATCGGGTCGCGCTCCGAGAGCAGGTCGGCGAGGTAGCGGCTGCCATCACGATGGTGCTCGCGACCATGCTCGCCGCACATCGTGACGACCGGCGCCCCGATCGCGTCGGCTGTGCCACGGCTCGTTGGTGCCGAGATCAGCGAGCTCCTCGACGAACGTGCGGCCCTCGGCACGGCGCTCGTCGCGCACCTTGTCGGGGAGCGACTCCCAGCCCGCGTTGCCCACCATCCGGCGCATGAACCGCTCCGCCGCGTCCTCGGCCGTCCCTTGCGTGGCCTCCATGCTGCGGCCGCCGCTCGTGCTGCCCGGCCACCACTCGAGCCACGAGAGCGGCACTTCGTAGAGCGCAACGGCCCGCACCAGATCGGGATGCCGTTCGGCCGTCGCGAGCGCTACGTTCCCGCCGAAGCTGTGCCCGAACAGCACCGCCCGGCGCCCGGCCAGCAGCTCGATCAGGTCGGCGACCTGGTACTCCATCGTGAACGGACCAGGGTGTGGCTTCGTCCGGCCGTACCCCCGCCGGTCGTACCGCATCACGCGATAGGTGTCGTCCAGCTTCCGTGACAGCTTGAGCATCCCGGCCGACCGGTCCATCGCCCCGTGGATCAGCACGATCAGTGGCCCGCCCTCGGGGCCGACCTCGTGCGACCAGATCGTCACAGGTGGCCTCCTCGTCCGATGCGAGCGAGTGAGCGCCAGCGAGCGAGCGGCCGACACCGGCCTGCGTGGCCGGGGAACGCCGTGACGGTCACGCCACCCGCACGATGCGCATCACGTCGGCGGCCGCTCCGCTCGACCGGTCGGGCGCACCGGCGATCACGACGACCGTGTCGCCGTGATCGACGAACCCGCCGGCGACCGCCTTCTCGACCGCGAACCACACCATGTCGTCGGTCGAATCCGACTCGTCCATCTCCAGCGGCTCGATTCCCCAGGACAACGCGAGCGCGCCGAGAGTCCGGTGGTCGGGCGACAGCCCGAGCATCCGGGCCGAGGGCCGGAAGCGCGCCATCGACCGCGCCGTGCGACCGGTCCGTGTGCAGCACAGAATGGCCGCGGCCTCGACGTCATCGGCGGCCTGCCACGCCGCGTGTGTGACCGATTCGGTGATTCGGTCGCGCAGGTTCGATGCCCGGCGGAGCTGGACCCGCCCGAGCCGTTCCGCCCACTGCCGGTAGCTCGCCTCACGTTCGGCCCGCAACGCGATCCGCGACATCGTCGCCACGACGAGCGCCGGGTCGTGACCGATCGCCGTCTCGGCGGACAGCATCACGGCATCGGTGCCGTCGAACACGGCGTTGGCGACGTCGCTCACCTCGGCTCGCGTCGGAGACGGCACGTCGATCATCGACTCCAGCATCTGGGTCGCGGTGACCACCGGTGTGCCGACCTCGACGCAGTGGCGCACGATCTGCTTCTGCAGGTGGGGCACGTCCTCCAGCGGGCAGTCGATGCCCAGGTCACCGCGGGCGACCATCACCGCGTCGGCGGCCTGGGTGATGTCGGCCAGCTCCCCGAGCGCGGCCGACGTCTCGATCTTCGCCATGATCCGCGACCGGTCGCGGACCACGCCGCGGAGCTCCCCGATGTCGTTGGCGTGGCGCACGAACGAGAGCGCGATGTAGTCGACTCCGGCCGCGGCGACGGCGTCAGCGAGCACTAGGTCGTCGACCGTGGGCGCCCGCAGCCCGAGCCGCTCGCACGACAGGTGGACCCCGGGACGGCCTTGCGTGCGCGCTCCTGATTCGACTTCCGCCGTCACCCCGTCCGGCGAATTGGCGACCACTCGCATCGTGATCGTGCCGTCTCCGAGCACGACCTTGTCGCCGGGCGACACGTCGGCGAGGAGGTCAGGGAAGTCGACGTGGACGATCTGCTCCGAGCTCGATCCGTCACCGACCACCAGCGTCACGATGCTGCCGGGCAGGAACTCGACGCCACCGTCGGGGAACGCGCCGGCTCTGATCTTTGGGCCCGGCAGGTCGGCGACGACCGCGACGTGGCGACCGAGCTGTGCGGCGAGCAGGCGAACCTGGGCAAGCCGGGCAAGATGCTCGTCGATGGAACCGTGGCTGAGATTGAGCCGGCAGACGTCGGTGCCGGCTCGGAGCAGCCGTTCGAGCGACGCCGGCTCGCCAGACGCCGGGCCCAGCGTGGCCACGATCTTCGTGCGACGAATCATCGATGTCTCTCTACTCGATTGAATGGACGCGTGCCGGATCTGATCGACTTCCTCGACGCGTCGCCGTCTCCGTGGCACGCCGCGCAGACGGCCGCGACACTGCTCGACGCGCGCCGGCTTCACCGAGCTCGTCGAGACCGACGCCTGGACCCAGTCAGATCGTGGCGTTCCTGCCACCGGCTTCATCCGGCGGTCGGGTGCGCTCGTCGCCTGGCGCCTGGCCGATGGCGCGCCGTCATCGCTGAGGATCGTCGGCGCGCACACCGACTCCCCGGGCCTCCGGATCCAGCCGCACCCCGATCAGGGCACAGCCACCTGGCGCTCGCTCGGCGTCGAGGTCTACGGCGGCGTGTTGTTGAACAGCTGGCTCGACCGCGACCTGGGGATCGCCGGCAGGGTCATCGGCGGCGACGGCTCGGTCACCCTCGTCAACGTCGACGAAGCGGTGGCGAGGGTACCGCAGCTGGCGATACACCTCGACCGCGACGTCAACGACAAGGGCCTGCTGCTCGACAAGCACGTGCACCTCCGCCCGGTCTGGGCCACGAGCGGAGACCGGCCGTTCGCCCGCTGGCTCGCCGACCAAACCGGCGCCGACGCCTCGTTCTGGGAGCTGTGCCTCTACGACGTGCAGAAGGCGAGCGTCCTCGGCGCCGACCGGTCGCTGATCGCCAGCGGCCGTCTCGACAACCAGGTGTCGTGCTGGGCTGCGGTGAGCGCCCTGTCGGATGCCCACGCGGGCCGGCACGTCGCGATCGCCGCCCTGTTCGACCACGAAGAGGTCGGGTCGGCGTCGAGGTCGGGCGCTGGGGGGCCGGTCCTCGAGACCGTCATCGACCGCTTGCTCGCGGCGTCGGGGGTCGACTCGGTCGACGGTCGTCACCGCATCCTCGCCGGGTCGAGCTGCATCTCGGCCGACAACGCCCACGCGATCCACCCGAACTACCCGGAGCGCCACGACGCCGGCCACGCCCCGCTCGTGAACCACGGTCCGGCGATCAAGTTCAACGCCAACCAGCGTTACGCCACCGACGCCACGACGGCCGCCTTGTTCCAGCAGTGCTGCGAAGCGGCCGGCGTGCCGGTGCAGGCGTTCCTTTCGCGGAACAACATCGCCTGCGGATCGACGATCGGGCCGATCACGGCAACCCGTCTCGGCATCCCGACCGTCGACGTCGGTGTCCCGCAGCTCTCGATGCACTCCGCCCGCGAGGTGTGCGGCGTCGCGGATCCCGGCTACCTCCGTTCGGCGCTCAGCGTGTTCTGGGCCGCCTGAGATCCGAACCCGAGTGCCGGAGCGCGCCCAGTGCCGCGCGTCCCAACGGGAGTCCTGCCGCACTCGGGCGCGTCCCAGCACTCGGATGGTTCAGCGGCGCGTCGGGTCGAGCTGGCCGACTCTCGCCTGGGCGGCGTCGTACAGCTCCTGCAGGCGAGCGTGCAACGCTTCGCTCGAGTGCTGGATCGCCGACCGTGGCACCCGTCCAGATCGGGTCGTCACCGTCGGCTCGATCCGCTCGCCGACGATGACGTGCACCTTGCGGGGGTAGAGGAACTTGGCGCCCTTCGGCATCACCCGCTCTGATCCACCGATGCCGACCGGCACGATCGGCACCCCGGCGCGCAGCGCCACGTAGACCGCCCCGTCGTACAGCGGCTGCACGACGGGTCCCGACTTGCGCTCGCCCTCAGGGAACAGCACGAGCGGCTCGCCGCCTTGGAGGACCGCGACGCACCGATTCAGCGCCTCACGGTCGGCGGTCCCGCGGGTGACCGGGAACCCACCGAGCGACGAGAGGATCCAGCCGGACCACCGCTTCTTCCACAGCGTGTCCTTGCCCATGAAGCGGAGCCGGCGGCGGGTGAGGCACGAAGCGATCGGGGTGTCGACGTAGGATCGGTGCACAGGAGCGAGCACGAACGCGCCCGTCTTCGGGATGTTGTCACGACCCTCGATCCGCATCCGGGTGCACGCCCGGGTGACGAACGCGACGATCGAGCGAACGACGAAGTAGGCCAGTCGGCTGACCGGCCCGTTGCCGACGAGGTGCGACTCGACCTCACTCAATGCGGCCTCCGAAGCGCCTGGAGGCGCCGGAGTGCCGAACCGGGTGCTCCCCCCACACCGACGCGTCCGGCCCATTCATCGCTCACCGGCGCCCTGTCGATCGGTGGGTCGTTGAGTGGCGGGGAGCAGAGCGATGACGTTGTCGACCACCTCGCTGATCGTGAGCCCGGTCGAGTCGACGACGACCGCGTCGCGGCCGCGACGCAGCGGGCCGTCGATCCTGGACATGTCGCGGCGATCCCGCTCGGCGATCGATTCCTCGACGTCGCCGACGTCGCCGCCGATCTCACGCACCCGCCGCTCGGCCCGCTCGCGTGGCGACGCCGTGACGTAGAGCTTGAGCACGGCTTCGGGGAACACCACGGTTCCGATGTCCCGGCCCTCGATCACCCCACCCCCGTGCTCGTCGGCCCATGCCCGCTGCCTGGCGCGCAGCTCCTCTCGGACACCGGTGTTGGCGGCGACCGCGCTGACTGCCTCGGTGACTTCCCGGCCGCGGATCTCGGTCGTGGCGTCGACACCGTCGACGAACACCCCGCTGTCGTCCACCGTGAGCACGATCTGCCTGGCGAGCTCGGCCACCGCGTCCTCGTCGGCGACGGGGATGCCGTGACGCAGCGCGGCGAATGCCACCGCCCGGTACATCGCCCCGGTGTCGAGGTAGTCGAGTCCGAGCCGGCGCGCGACCTCCCGTCCGACCGTGCTCTTGCCGGCGCCGGCCGGACCGTCGATGGCGATGACGATCCCGGTCACCAGTTCGTCGCCCCCCAATTGGTTCCGACGGGCTGACCCTCGGTGTAGCCGGCGACGCTCTGCACACCGACGACGGCCCGCTCGGCGAGCTCCGGGATGGTGGCCGCTCCGGCGTACGTGCACGCCGAGCGCACCCCGGCGACGATCTGATCGAGGATGTCCTCGACCCCCGGCCGTTGCGGGTCGAGGTACATCTTCGACGTGCTGATCCCTTCCTCGAACAGCTCCCGCCGCGCCCGGTCGAGCGGCTCCTCACCCCGGTAGCGGTTCTTCACCGCCCGATGCGAGGCCATCCCGAAGTTCTCCTTGTACAGCCGTCCGTCGGCATCGCGGAGCGTGTCGGCGGCCGACTCGTAGGTGCCGGCGAGCCAGGACCCGAACATCACGCTGGCCGCGCCGGCAGCCAGCGCGAGGGCGACGTCGCGCGGAAAGCGCACTCCGCCGTCCGCCCAGACGTGGCCATCGTGCTGGCGGGCCGCCTCTGCGCACTCCAGCACGGCGGAGAACTGCGGGCGACCGACGCCCGTCATCATTCGCGTCGTGCACATCGCCCCCGGCCCGACACCGACCTTGACGATGTCGGCCCCGGCCTGCAGCAGCTCGCGCGTGCCGGTGGCCGTGACGACGTTGCCGGCCACGATCTTCGTGTCCTGGGCTGCGGAGCGGGCCGTCTCGATCGCCTGCAGGGTTCGCCGCTGGTGCCCGTGGGCGGTGTCGATCACGAGCACGTCGACGCCCATCTCGGCCAACGCCTTCGCCTTGCCCTCGACGTTGCCGTTGATGCCCACGGCGACGGCGATCATCAAACGCCCGCCGGTGTCGAGGGCGGGGCGGTAGATCGTCGACCGCAGTGCGCCCTTGCGGGTGACGACCCCGACGAGACGCCCCTCGTCGTCGATCACGGTGGCCACGGCCCGGCGATCGGCGGCCATCAGATCGAACAACGCGTCGGCGTCGATGCCGTCCTGCACCGTCGCCATGTCCCCGCTGATCACGGCGTGGAGCTGGGTGAAGCGGTCGAATCCGGCGGCGTCGGCTTCCTCGAACACGCCCACCGGCGCGCTTGCCTCGTCGACGACGACCACGGCGCCGTGGGCTCGCTTGTGGATCAGCGCGAGCGCGTCGCCGATCGTATGGTGCGAAGACAGCGTGATCGGCGTCTCGTACAAGGATGGCGGCTCTTCACGTAGTCGACCACGCTCGACACGACGTCGAGAGGGATGTCCTGCGGGAGCACGGTGAGTCCACCGCGCCGGGCGACGGTCTCGGCCATCCGGCGGCCAGCGACCGCGGTCATGTTGGCGACGACGACGGGGACCGACGTGCCGATGCCGTCGGGCGTCGTGAGGTCGACGTCGAGGCGTGACCGGACGGCCGAGAGGCTCGGAACCATGAACACGTCGTCGTACGTGAGGTCGAAGCCGGGGTTGGGATGAAGGAGTCGCATCGGCCCAGACAGACTAGAGGCGGCTAGGTGAGAGAGGCCGCCCAGCCGAGCGGGTTGCCTCGACCCCACGGCCGTACGCTGGCGCAATGCGGCGAGCCGACCCCCACGCCGAGCTGGTGACCGACGACCCCGAACGCGCCGCGTCGTGCCTGCGCGCTGGCGGGCTGGCGGTCATCCCCACCGAGACCGTCTACGGGCTCGCCGCCGACGCCTCCCAGCCGGCGACGGTGGCCAGGGTGTTCGACGTGAAGGGGCGCCCCGCGGATCATCCGTTGATCGTCCACATCGCCTCCGCCGACCAGCTGGCCGTGTGGGCGTCGGAGGTCCCACCGGTCGCCGTGACGCTCGCCGACGCCTGCTGGCCGGGACCGTTGACGATGTTGCTGCGGCGCACGGAGCGGGTGAGCGACGGCGTGACCGGCGGGCGCGACACCGTCGGCCTCCGGGTTCCGGCGCATCCGCTGACCCAGCGCGTGCTCGCGCTCACCGGAGCGGGGCTCGCCGCGCCGTCGGCGAACCGCTACGGCAAGGTCAGTCCGACTACTGCGCAGCACGTGCTCGACGACCTGGGTGACCTGCTCGATCCGAAACGCGACGTGATCCTCGACGGCGGTGCCAGCCCGGTCGGCGTGGAGAGCACGATCGTCGACTGCACCACGTTCCCGCCGCAAGTCCTGCGCCCGGGCGGCATCCCGACGGAGAACATCGCGCGAGCTGCTCGAGACACCACTGGCCCAGGCATCGGGTGCGTCGCGAGCCGCTGGCATGATGGCGTCGCACTACGCGCCGCACGCCACCGTGCATCTCGTCGACCGGCGCGCCGACGCGATCGCCGCCGCCGACCGCTTCCGCGCGGCCGGCCGTCGCAGTGCGAGTCATCGACGGCACCGGCGACCTCGTGCACTACGCGCGCGACGCTCTACGCCGACCTCCGCGCCGCCGACGACGATGCCTGCACCGACGTGATCGCGGTCATGCCCCCACCGATCGGCCTCGGCCACGCCATCCGCGACCGCCTCCAGAAGGCCGCCGCCCGCCCCCGTTGAAAGATTTCCCCAACCGATTTGTTTCATTTCTGCATCACATCGGTTGGGGAAATCTCGTCAGCCGGGTGGGGCGCCGAGGCGGTTGAGCGACGCGACCCAGAGGTCGCGGACGTCGTCGATGTCGGGCAGCGCAGGTTCCTCGGGCAGCCGGGCGATCGTGATGCCGACCGTGCTCGCGCCGGCATCGGGCACGAGGTCGAGGCGGCACCAGCAGTGCAACGGGTCGGTCAGCACGACGTCGAGCTGGTACGGCGGCTCGTCGACGATGACCTCGCCGATCCACGACGTCACCACGAGGAGCGCCTCGAAGGCCTCGACCGGCAACGCCTCGATCACGAACGACGCCACGTCGGCGGCGACGCCGGCCGCGCTCGGCGGGCGGGCGGTTGGCGGGCTCGTCGCAGGCGGCGACGACGTCACTGCGATCCCGGCGGCGAGCTGCTCGAGCACGGTGGCGGCCGCCGCGTTGAGGTCACGCATCGCGTCGACGCTCCCGCCCTCGACGTCGGGGTGGATCGCCTTCGCCAGCCGCCGGCGCGCGGCCCTGACCTCCGCGGCGCCGGCGTCCTCGCCAACGCCGAGCAATCGCCGAGCGTCCGACTCCCTGCTCATCGCCCTCATCGTGCCTGTTGACGGACGGCAAGTCGAATCGTCCACGGCTGGTGAAGCCCCGCGAGGCGTCTTGAACCCTTGTGACGCGGGGACCTAGTGTGAGCGCCACCCGAAGGACTGGGGCAATCCGGCGTCCGGTCAGCGAGATGGGGAGAGAATCAATGCAACACTCACGGGGACGACGCGCCAGCGCGTTGCTCGTCGGTCTGACGCTCGCGGCGGCGGCCTCCAGCACGGTGAGCGCCACCACGGAGCCACCAGGCACGGAACCAGCCGGCACCGAGGCGATGACCGACGTGTCGGCGGCACCGGGGGGCAGCGCCGCGCCCGGAGAGGGCGGCACGGTCGAGGCCGCGCCGACGTGTACTGGTGAGGCCAACGGCGTTCTGCGGATCGCCACCGTGCTTCCCGAGACCGGCAGCCTGGCGTTCCTCGGCCCACCCGAGTTCGCCGGCGCACAGCTGGCGATCAACGACATCAATGCCGCGGGCGGTGTGCTCGGCGCTGACGTCGAGCTCGACCAGGGCGACTCCGGCGACACGTCGACCGACATCGCCAACCAGACCGTCGACCGCCAGCTCGCCGCCGGCGCCGACGTGTTCATCGGGGCAGCGTCGTCGGGCGTGTCGTTCACGTTCATCGACAAGCTGGTCGAGAACTGCAAGGTCCACTTCTCGCCGGCCAACACGTCACCCGACTTCACCACCTACGCCGAGGACGGCCTGTACTTCCGTACCGCTCCGTCCGACGTGCTGCAGGGTCGCATCCTGGGCGAGCTGATCGTCGAGGATGGGTATGCGAGCGCCGTGTTCATGGCCCGCCAGGATCCCTATGGTGAGGGTCTGCTGCAGTACTCCACGGAGTCGTTCGCCGACTCCGGCGGTGAGATCATCGACCAGTTCCTCTACGACCCGGAGGCGCCGACGTTCGAATCCGAGGTCGAGCGCGTCGTCAGCGGCGCCGGAGGCGCTCGTCATCATCGGGTTCGAGGAGTCGGCGCAGATCCTGACTCGCTGTTCGAAGCGGGCCTCACGGCCGACACGACGGCGATCTACCTCGTCGACGGCAACGTGGGCAACGCACTCGGCGAACAGCTCCCGGCCGGATCGTTGGTCGGCGTCAAGGGCACGCTGCCGCAGGCCGAGCTCACCGAGGACTTCCGGGCCCGGATGCTCGAGGTCGACCCCGAGCTGATCGACTTCAGCTACGGCCCGACGACGTATGACGCAGTCGTCATCTCGGCCCTCGCCGCCGCCGTCGCCGGCACCGACGATCCGGCCCAGATCGCCGCGCACATCAACGGGGTCACCCGTGACGGCGAGGTGTGCACGACGTTCGCCGACTGCATCGCGCTCGTCGAAGCGGGCACGGACATCGACTACGACGGCCCGGCCGGCCCGATGACGTTCGGTCCGGAAGGCGAGCCGACCGAGGCGAGCTTCGCCATCCTGTGCTACGACGAGAACAACCTCGCCGTAGGTGGCGAGTGCGAGACCATTTACCAGTTCGCGACGATCTGAGATCAAAGGGGGGAAGGACCTCCCCTTGGATCCCCCCATCGTGAGGCTGCGGTCGTCCGGCGAAGCCGGCCGACCTCCGCACGAAGAACTGGCAACCGTCACTCGGGTAGCGGTGTACCGGGGACGTTCTCGTCCCACTGACAGACACGACGGGCCGCCCTCGGGGCGGCCCGCTCGCGTGCGCTGGCTCCTATCTGGCCTTGGCGAGCGTGCCGAGATAGAGCTCGATGACCTTGGGGTCGGACATCAGCTGTTCGCCGGTGCCGGTGTACGCGTTGCGGCCCTGGTCGAGCACGTAGCCCCGGTCGCAGATCGACAGGCAGCGGGCGGCGTTCTGCTCGACCATGATGATCGAGACGCCGGCCTTGTTCACCTGCTGGACCCGTGCGAACACCTGGTCCTGGAGCACCGGGGAGAGGCCGGCGCTGGGCTCGTCGAGCAGGAGCACGCTCGGCTCCATCATCAGGGCGCGCCCCATCGCCAGCATCTGCCGTTCACCGCCGGAGAGCGACCCGGCCCGCTGGTCGATCCGCTCCCCGAGACGCGGGAACATCTCGACCACGTAGTCCACTCGCTGGCTCAGGTCGCCCTTGCGCAGGTAGCCGCCCATCTCGAGGTTCTCCCTGACCGACAACGACGGGAACACGTTGTTGATCTGCGGCACGTAGCCGATCCCCTTGGCCACGAGGGTGTTCGCCTTCTGCCCCGTGACGTCCTCGCCCCGGTACATGACCGTGCCCTCGCGAACCGGGATCAACCCGAACAGCGCCTTCAGCATGGTCGACTTGCCGGCGCCGTTGGGGCCGATGATGCCGATCAGCTCACCACCGCCGAGCTCGAGGCTGCAGCCGTTGAGGATGTTGACCTCGGGGACGTACCCGGCGATGACGTTGTCGACGTGGACGAGCAGCGACGGGCCGGCCGGATCGAGGGCGGGCAGGTCGTCACTCATCGCCGGGCACTCCGAACTGTTCGAGCGGGCCGGTCTCGGCCTCCAGGCGCGGCGATCTCGGCGGACTCCAGCTCGGCCGTCTCCGCGAGTCCGGCTTCGACCTCCTCCACGGCGGGGATGTGGCCCGTCAGGATCTGCTCGGTCAACGCGGCGTGCGACGAGCCGAGGTAGGCGTCGATCACCGCCTGGTTCGAGCCGATCATGTCGGGGGTCCCCTCGGCGATGATCTCGCCCTCGGCCATCACCACGACCCAGTCGCTGATGTCCCGAACGACGTCCATGTCGTGCTCGACGAACATCACGCTGATCCCCTCCGAGCGCAGCCGCTTCACGTGCCCGAGCAGGCTCTGGGTGAGCGCCGGGTTGACGCCGGCCATCGGCTCGTCGAGCATGATCAGCCGTGGTTCGGCCATCATCGCCCGGGCCATCTCGAGCAGCTTGCGCTGGCCGCCGGACAGCGCACCGGCGAACTCGCCGCTCATGTGCGTCATGTTGAACTCGGCGAGGATCTCCAGCGCCTTCTCACGGACGCTGGCCTCCTGGCCACCCCACATCCGGACGAAACCGCGGAACATCGACTCGCCGATCTGCTGCTGCCCGGCGAGCATCATGTTGTCGAGCACGGTCATCCGGGCGAGCACCTTGGTCAGCTGGAACGTGCGCACCATGCCCTTGCTAGCGAGCTTGTACGACGCCTCGCCGCTGGCCGTCTCGCCGTCGAACAGCACGTTGCCGCTGTCCGGTTTGTCGAACCCGGTGAGCAGGTTGAAGAACGTCGTCTTGCCGGCGCCGTTGGGTCCGATCAGGGCGGTGATCGCGCCGCGCTGCACCTCCAGCCGCTCGACCGATACGGCCCGGATGCCTCCGAACGTGCGGCTGACATCGTGGGCGACCAGGATCGGGTCCGGCTTGCTGCCGCCCGGCACCGGCTCGACGGTGTCGAACATCGCGATCGCCGGGTTGTGCCACTCGGATTCGCGCAGCGACGCCGGCCCCGCCGAGACCCGCCGTCTGGCCGAACACGACCTCGTTGCCGTCGTTACTTGCGGACATCGATCGCGATCTCCCTCTTGTCCCCGAAGATGCCCTGCGGCCGGAAGATCATCAGCAGCATCAGCCCGAGGCCGGTCAGGATGAAGCGCACCTGGCCGACCTGCACGCCGTCGATGATCGACTCCGGCAGGTAGTCCTGGCCCTCGGCCTGGCGGAGGATGTTCTCGGTCAGCGACAGGATCATCCAGAAGATCATCGCCCCGACGACCGGCCCCCAGATCCGCCCGAGGCCGCCGATGATCGCTGCGGTCAGGGCGAAGAACGTCACCGGGGTCACGTAGTTGTCCGGCTGCACCGAGTTCTGCTGCAGGGCGTAGAAGATCCCGCCGACGGTTCCGAACAGTCCGCCGAGCACCAGCGACTGCATCTTGAACCGGAACACGTTCTTGCCGAGCGACCGCGCGGCGTCCTCGTCCTCGCGGATCGAGCGCAGCACCCGGCCCCACGGACTCGACACCAGCAGCCACATCACGAACAGGCACACGAGCACCAACGACCAGCCGACCAACATCTCCCACAGCTCACCACCGGTGAACCGGAAGTTCAGCCGACCGCCGAAGATCCGCCTTCCGTAGCGCGCCTCGGGCGTCCAGATGAAGTTCCACTTGTCCTGGAACTCGTTGGCGACGCCGTTGAGGCCGGCCGACCCTCCGGTGATCTCCTGCAGGCGCGGCGGCGCGCATGATCAGCCGGATGATCTCGGCGGCGGCGATGGTCACGATGGCGAGGTAGTCGGCGCGCAGCCGCAGGGTGGGGAGCCCGAGCAGGAGAGCCAGCACGACGCCCGCGGCGATCCCGACCAGCACCCCCCCCACAACGGATGCCCGTACGTCCGGGTCATGACGCCGACGCCGTAGGCGCCGGCGGCCATGAACCCGACCTGGCCGAAGTTCAACAGACCGGTGTAGCCGAAGTGCAGGTTGAGGCCGATCGCGGCGAGCGCGTAGATGATGACGGTCGAGCCGATCCCCGTCCGGATCGCGTTGGAGATGATCTCCCACCAGTCCATGGCTCAGCCGATCCGTTCCTTGCGACCGAACAGGCCCTGCGGGCGGACCATCAGCAGCAGGATCATCACGATGAGTGCGCCGACGTTCTTCATCTCGGGGCGATGAGCGGGTCGTCCCAACCCGGCGGGTAGAACACGGGGCTGAGGTAGATGAGCACGCCGATGATGAGGCTGCCGAAGATCGCGCCGTACGTCGTCCCGAGCCCACCCAGAGTGACGGCGGCGAACACGAGGAGCAGCAGCTGGTTCCCCATGTCCCAGCTGACCAGTTGCAACAGGCCCTGGAAGATCGCTCCGAGCGTGACGAGCGCACCCGCCAACATCCAGACGACGGTGATCACCCGATTGACATCGATGCCGGTCGACGCGGCGAGGTCCGGGTTGTCGGACACGGCGCGCATCGCCTTGCCCAGCTTGGTGTAGCGGATCAACATGGCCACGCCGACCAGGACCGACGCACCGATCACCACGATGACGAAGTCCTTCTTCGTCACGTCGACCGGCCCGACCGAGAACAGCCTCGGCCTGCTCGACCGCATAGTCGGCGAACGGGCGGCTGCGATCGCGGAAGAAGTAGAGGATGATGTAGCGGAGGAAGATCGCGAAGCCGATCGACACGATCATCATCGCAACGAGCCCGGTGCCGCGCCTGCGCAGCGGACGCCACAGCCCGAGGTCCATTCCGGCGCCCATCATCGCGCCGGCACCGACGGCCAGCGGCGCGGCGATGAGCAGCTGGATGCCGAGCTCGACGTTGAACCACCACGCGAACACGGCACCGAGCGTGATCATCTCGGCGTGGGCGAAGTTCACCAGCCCGGTCGTGCCGTAGATCAACGAGAGCCCGACCGCGCACAGGCCGATGATGACGCCGAACTTGATCCCCTCGTAGGACAAGCGGGCGACGCGTTCCCACAATGGGGCGGCGGTCGTCCCGGCTCTGCGCCGCGGCGGCCGACGCCTCCTCGGCGAGGTTGAACAGCAACGGTCGCGACTGGTTCGGGCGCAGCTGGAGGAGGAACTCGTCGCCGCCCTCCCTGACGACCTGCACGCCCTCGGGAAGCGACTCTGGCGTGAGACGAGCGACGTACTCCCCCGGCGTCGGCAGGGCCAGCGAGAACGTGCCGTCGGCCGCCGACGTCACCCGGCCGACCTCGTCGCCGAGCTCGACGATCTCCTCGCCGTCCTCGCTGAGCGTCGCCGCGTACACGACGATCTCGCCGCCCTCGATGGGCACCTTGTCCGCTTGATCCGGGTCGTCGGAGGTGTACTGCAACGTGCCCCTGATCCCCCCGCCGTCCTCCTGCTGAGCCCGGGCGGCGCGGCCCTGGACCAGGCTGAGCGCGATGCCCAGGAACGCAAGCAGGGCGAGCGCCATCAGAGCGATCCGCCGCCCCCGATTCGAAATCATGGTGGGCGTACTGTAGTCAGCGGCGGCTACCGGTGTCTGGATATTCCCGGCGGCGGGTCTTCACGATCGTCGACAAGACGGCGGCCGCCGCCGAACTGGGCGTCACCGGCGTCGGCTGGGCCCGGCGGAGCGGCAGGGTGTGGAGCACCAGCGCCACGGTGATCGACCACAGCACGGTGGCCCCGAACACGTGGATGCCGACCAGCAGCGCCGGCACCTCGTTGAAGTACTGGATGTAGCCGACCGCGCCCTGGAGCAGGGCGACGAAGATCCACGCCGACACCCACTCGGCGATCTCAGCACGCTCGGCCGGCCGGGTCCGCAGCCGGTAGGCGAGGGCGGCCATCGCCGCCACCGCGAACAGGACGGCGATGCCGTGAACCCTGGCCGCAGCGGAGATCGCGACGCCGAACCGGCGGATGTCGTCCCCGTCGTCGCCGGCGTGCGGCCCGGCTCCCGTGACGACCGTGCCGGTGACGAGTGCGATCGCGGTGAGCACCGCGGCGGCGACCGTGTGTCGATTCAGCTCGGGGAGACCGGTCGCACGGGCTCACCGTCGTCGGGCTCCGATGCTCGTTGGACGAGGACGACGGCGTTGGCGACGAGGATCAGCGACACGAGCATGTGGCCCTGCACCGCGAGCGGGTGGAGATCGACGAGCACCGTGACGCCGCCGAGCACGATCTGGGCGATCACGCCGCCGACCAGCCCGAGCGAGAGGTAGAGCAGGTCGCGCCGCCTCGGGACCCGGTAGATCGACCCCAGCACCGCGGCGATGACCGCGATGCTCACGAGCCCGGTGAACAGCCGGTTGATCTGCTCGATCGCCGCGTGCTTGCTCGACACGTCGAGGACCCTGCTGCTGCTGCAGCGCGGCCAGTCGTCGCAGCCGAGGCCCGAGCCGGTCAGCCGCACCGCGGCGCCGGTGACGATGATCGCGCCGAGCAGGAACAGCGCCGCGAACGTGATGGTCCGGTAGCGGCCCGGCGACAACGTCATCGCCGCCCCAGCCTACGGCCACCCGCAGGGCGCGGCGATCCTGGCGGCGAACGCATCATCGATGGTTCTGGGCGGTTGCGGCGAAGGCCGCCCAGTTCGCGGGTCAGGGCACGATCGAGCCGAGCGCCGCGACCAGCACGATGGCGTCGGTGTCACCGTCGTTGCGTAGCTCGGTTGGGTTGGGCGCCGACGGGTCGGGCGAGGTGCTGCCCATCGTGGTCGACGTGCCGGCGGGCATCGCGGTGTCTCCGATGACGAGGTCGCCTTCGACGACGATGATCAGGATCGGGAATGGCGACGACACGGTGAGCGTGTCGTCGGGCGCGAGGACGCCGCGGATCAAGTTGATGTCGCGCGTTGCGGGTCCCGGCGAAAACGCTGTCGCACCAGGGTTCGGGGTCAGCGTGATTCGGCGGGCGGTGGCGACGGCGCCGTCGAACGTCGGGATCGCCGAGCCCGAGAAGCCGGCGGGAATGAACTGCGCTTCGCCGGCGCCGAGCAGGGCGACGGATCCGCCCGCGTCGCTGACGAGCACGGCGTCAGGTCCGTCGACTTCCAGGAACGAGCCTTGGACGTCGATGAGAGCCAGCGGCCACCCGCCGGGTCCGAAGGGTTGGTGGTTCCATCCGACAGGTCCTGCGGGAACGTCGACGATGCCCTGGGCGATGACCTCGGCGTGGCCGTCGACGATCGGTCCGGGAACGACGGAACCGGGCAGCGACGGAACGGCCGGCGGCGTCGACGGCGCCGTCGTGGAGACGAGCGGGGTGGTCGTGGACCCAGCCGGCGCGGTGGTATCGGTCGGCAGCGAGGTAGTCGTCGCGGTGGTGGTGGTGGTGGTGGTGGTGGGGTCGACGCCGTTGCCTGACATCGAGATGCCGTGGTCCACCCCGTTGACATCGATGGTGGTCGTGGTGCTGAGCGGCCCGGCCATAGTCGGCGTGAAGGTGTAGGTGAACACGCAGGTCGCGCCGGCGCTCAGGGCGACGCCGGCGCAGTTCTGGCTCCCCCCGAAGTTGGTCGGATCGGTTGGCGCCCCGCCGGCGTAGTTGGGCGTCTGCGAAACGGGACTGACATTCGTGACGACCACTTCGAGCGACGTCGTGTCGCCGATCGAGGTGTCGGGGAACGTGAGGGTCGTCGGTGACACGTCGATCGGGTCCAGTGCGTCGCCCGACATCGAGATCGCGAAGTTGTCCGACTCCACCCCGATCGTCGTCGATGTCGAGTGTGAGCCCGGCGATCCCGGTTCGAACGTGTAGGTGAACTCGCAACTGTCGCCAGGCGCGAACGTCTTGCCGGCGCAGTTCTGGCTGCCCCCGAAGTTCGCCGGGTCGTTGGGCGCGCCGCCGGCGAAGTTCGGGGTCAACGTCGACGACGACGAGTTGGTCACGGTCACCGCGAGCGACGCGGTGTCGCCGACGTACGTGGCCGGGAACGACAGCGTCGTCGGCGACACCGTGAACTCGCCGGCCGCTCGCGCCGTCGTCACGACGAACGCGCACGAGACGACGCCCGCTACCGATGCCAACACAGCACAGCCAGTTCGGCGCATGACCGCGGATCGTAAGCGCGAGCACGATCCGTGCGCACGATTTACACGGCGTGGGGGTTGCCTGGCGTCCGACAAACTGGGCGGCCATCGCACCATTGGTGCTTCTGGGCGGCGTGCGACCCGGAATCCGGGCCGTGGGCCGCCCAGAATGCTGAATGAGGCGCAAACCGCCCAGTCGTCCGATCGCTACGGACGGATCTCGTAGAACGCGTTGGTTGGGTGGTCGATCCGCAGGCGGCGGAACCGCGTGAAGCCGGCCTTCGTGGCGATCTCCTTCGCCCTCGACTCCGGCAGACCGAGCGTGCCGAGCCCGGCGCCGCCGGGCTCGGAGAGCCCGCTCGACATGCAGGACAGCACGCTGAACCCGTACATCAGCGCCGCCATCGGGTTGCGCCCGACGTTCTGTCCGTAAGTGTCGAGTGCCTTGATGTCGCAGAGCAACCACGTCCCATCATCGGCGAGGGCCGCTCTCACGGCGGTCGCCATGCCCTGCGGGTCGGTCATGTCGTGGAGGCAGTCGAACATCGTGACCAGGCCGAGCGAGCCGTCGTTCGGCAGTGGATCTTCGCGGGGATCGACGAAGCGGGCGTTGTCGTGCCCTGACTCCTGCAACCGTTGGCGAGCCCGATCGAGCGCGACGTTCGAGATGTCGTAGCCGGTGAATCGACTGCTCGGGAACGCCGCCGCCATCAGCAGCACCGCTCCCCCGGAGCCGCAACCGATGTCGGCGGCTTTGACGCCGTCGACGAGCGCCTCGGTCGCGCCCTCGAGCGCGGCGAGCACGTCGGGCACGAGGTGGTGACGGTTCCACGGCTCGAAAGCGATCTCGAGGCCCAGCGCACCCTCGACACCGTGAGCGTCGTAGTCGTGACCGACACCGGTACGGAAGCTCTCGGCCAGCGCATCGAGCGAACTGAAGTAGCCGGGCAGGGCAACGAACTCGCCCATCCCGAACGCTTCGTGCTCGCGCTCCCCGAGCACGGCCGCCGCCTCGGGCGTGAGCGACAGGCGCTCGTTCTCGGGATCGACGACGATCAGTTCGGCTGCGCCCTGGTTGAACGCCCACTCGCGCACCCACCGTTCGTTCAGGCCGGTGCGCTCCGCCAGCTCCGCCGACGTCAAGGGCTCGCCGGCCGCCGCCATGGTCGTGTACAGCCCGAGCCGATTGCCGAGGTGGATCAGTGCCGCCGTCACCGCGCCCTGGAGTTGCGAGAACAGCCGGAACTGGAACAGCTTCAGGGCGTCGGGGTCGATGGAACCGTGGTGCGACATATTGCGGCCAGCCTCGCAGAGCGCCGCCGGCGCGTGCTCGTCGGACCGCGCTGACGCTGACCCCTCGCTACGGCGTGGTTGGCGCGAGCGTCGTGTTCGCGCCGCTGAGGATCACCGCCACCCGCTGACCGGGGTTGGGGACGGTCCGCCCGGCCATCAACGCGGCGAACGCGGTCGCCCCGCCCGGCTCGACCACGACGCGAAGGTGCTCCCACAACCGTCGCTGTGCCGCGGCGATGGCGCCATCGTCGACGAGAACCGGCCGGTTCGCCCAGCGGGCGACGATGGGATACACGAGCGCGCCGAACCGGCGCGGTGCGAGCGAGTCGGCGGCGATGCCGCCCACCTCGGCGACCACGGGCTCGCCGGCAGCGAGCGCGCGGTGCATCGTCGGCGACGCCTCCGGTTCGACGCCGACGACTTCGACTTCACCGGCGAACCACGACGCCACGCCGCCGATCAGCCCGCCGCCACCCACGGCCACGAGCACCCGATCGACCGGTCCGGCCTGCTCCTCGAGCTCGGCGGCCAGCGTGCCCGTGCCGAGCATCGTCTCGCGCTGGTCGTATGGATGGACGAGCGAGCGCGCCGGTCTCGGCCGCCCATCGTTCACTGGCAGCGAACGAATCCCCGATGTCGTTTCCACCGACGACGAGCTCAGCGCCGTATCCTCGGATCCGCTCGACCTTCGCGGGCGACGAGTACTCGGGCACGAAGACCTTGGCCCGTACGCCGACCCGCTGTGCCGCGTACGCCACCGCGGCGCCGTGATTCCCCCCTGATGCCGCAGTCACGCCGACGTCGGGGACATCTCGGAGCAGGAGGTTGGCGAATGCACCACGGGTCTTGAAGGAGCCGGCGTGTTGCAACTGTTCGAGCTTCAACACCAGGGTGCACGCAGGTAGCCCAAGGTCTCGACCGTCGACTTCGATGACCGGCGTGACGCGGACGTGGGGCGCGATCACGTCGCGGGTCGCGGCGATCGCATGCCGGTCGATCGTGGTTGAACCTGTCACCGTCGACCCTCGAGTGACCCTCTGTTGGTTGACGGGGAATTAGTCACTTGGCAAACTAACTTAAGTGCTCGATGTCGATCTGGTCAAGGCGCTTGCGAGCGACAAGCGGCTCCAGATCCTGGACTGGCTCAGGATGCCCCGTGAACACTTCCCGCCGCAGGTCGACGGCGACCTCGTCCGCGACGGCGTCTGCGGCGTATTCATCGCCCAGAAGCTGGGCGTCAGCCAGCCGACCGCCAGCGAGCACCTCCGCGTGCTCGTCGACGCCGGGTTGGTGACCACGAAGCGGATCAAGCAGTGGACGTTCTACAGGCGCAACGCCAAACGCATCGCCGAGGCGAAGCGAGCGCTCCGATCTGATTGGTGAGGAGGCGTCGGCGACAAGTGCCGACGAAATCGACACGATTCGTGCTCCGTACGGTCGGGACTTCCGCTGACACCGAGCAAGTGGTGCTCACATGGTGCGTTGGTCGGCGTCGAGATGTTCGACGTCGGAGAGTGACGACAGGCTGAAGGCGTAGCCGTCGCCGGTCGGCAGCGCGATCAGCCGGCTGATCGACGTGTGGCGCATGACGAGCCGGTCCCACTCCCACGGCGTCGGCGACAAGCCGAGCAGCAGGCACGTGAACACCGAGTTCGTGCCGGCGTGGGCGATGAGGCCGATGCGGCGATCCGGGTCGTCGATCTCCCACACCGGGAGGTCGTCGTCGACGCGGCGGATTCCCCGCCGGTCCAGGAACTCGGTGGCCCCGACGCGCACCCTGGCGACGAACTCGTGCATCGGTTCGCCGCCGGGCAGGCCGTCCCACTGCTCGACGGCGACTCGCTGCTTCAGCGCCTTGTATGCCTTCCTTGCCCCTTCCGACGGGCTGGCCGTGCCAATCGGGGTCGCGGATCTCCTCGAGCCACGGCTCGATGACCTCGGCGAACCCGGTGACAGCGAGCACTGGCGCCGCGGTCTCGCGAGCGCGGGTCATCGGGGACACGTACAGCTCGTCGAACGACTCGCCGTCGAGGGCCTTGGCCAGCCGCTCGGCCTGGGCATGCCCGAACTCGGTGAGCGGCGGATTCACGACGTTGCGGTCGTCGCGGATCCACTCCGGCTGGGCATGTCGAATCAGCACGAACTCCACGAGCCCAACCTAATCTCGCGCCGGTGAACCCGGCCGGCCAGAATCCCCAGGACGGTGTGGCGTCCGTCTCATCGGCGGGCTGGTTCCCTGATCCGTGGCGGCGCTACGAGTACCGGTTCCACAACGGCACCACCTGGACGGCCGACGTGAGCTCGGGCGGCAGCCGCTTCGTCGATCCGCTCGGCAGCGGCCCGACGGCTCCGGCACCGTGGACGACCGCGCCGCTCCCGCATTCGAAGCGAGATGGCATCGCCACGGCCGCGATGGTGCTCGGAATCATCGGACTCACGATCTCGTGGATCCCGGTCCTGTTCGTCGTCGGCGCGATCTGCGCGGTGCTCGGCCTCGTGTTCGGAGCAGTCGCCCTTCGGCGGCGTAAATCGGAGAATCGTTCGTTCGCGATCACGGGAACGGTCACCGGTGGGGCAGGGATCGTGATGGTTGGCGTCGGCGTCTGGACCACGTCGATCGTGTTCGACTCCGTCGACAAGTTCGAGAACCCGCCTCCGCACCGCGTCGAGATCACGCAGTGCGCGATCAGCGGTGCGACACTCACGGTCGGCGGAACGATCGAGAATCTCGGTCACCGCGCCAGCGACTACCGGATCCTCGTCGGCATCCCCGACGAGCGAGCGATCGCCGGCCAGACGGTGGCGATCGAGGTCGATGACGTCGAGCCAGGCGAGACCGACACGTTCGCGCGGACGATCCGCACCGGCCTCGCGAGCGCCGTCGGCGGCGAACCCACGTGCCCGGTCGACGACGTCACCGGCCCGCTGCCCTTCGGCATCGACATCGACTCGAACGACTGAGCGCGCCGGCGCGAGTCGGCCCCGTCAGTCGAGGACGCCCTCGTGGACCGTGGTCGCGGTCATCCAGGCGTCGTAGAGCTTGGCGTACGTGCCGCCGGACTCGATCAACTCGGCGTGGGTGCCGTCCTCGACGAGCTTGCCTTCCTCGAGGACGAGCACCCGATCGGCGCGGGCCGCCGTCGACAGCCGGTGGGCGATCGCGATCGTGGTGCGGCCCTCGGCCAGCCGGTTCAGCGCCCGCGAGATCCGCACCTCGGTGAGCGCGTCGACCGACGACGTCGCCTCGTCGAGCACGAGCACGTCCGGATCGGCGACCCCGGCCCGCAGCAGGGCGACGAGCTGACGCTCTCCCGCCGACAGCGACTCGCCCCGCTCGCCGACCCGCGTCATCAGGCCCTCGCTGAGCGCAGCTGATCCAGTCGTCGAGCTCGAGCCGCTTCACGACATCCTCGATCTCGGGCAGCGACGTGCCGGGCTTGGCGAACCCGACGTTGGCGGCGATCGTGTCGTCGAACATGAACGGCTCCTGCGACACCACGACGAGCCGCTCGCGCAGCTCGTCGTTGGCGATGCATTGCAGCGGCACACCACCGAGGTACAGCTCGCCGACGGTCGGGTCGGCGAAGCGGGCGATCAACCGCCCGAGCGTGGTCTTGCCCGATCCCGTCGAGCCGACCATCGCCACCTGCTGGCCTTTGGGGATCGTCACGTCGACGTTGCGCAGCACCGCCTCGTCGAGCGACGTCGTGACGCCGCGCGTCGGGTAGGCGAACGTGACGCCGCGGACCTGCACGTCGAGCATCCCGGCCGGCAGCGGAACGGGGCGGTCGGTGTGCGGCGGACCGGTCGGCAGGTCGAGCACGCCGAGCACGCGCCGCAGCCCGGCGACCGCGGTCTGGGTCTGGTCGAGCACCTCGGTGAACTCGGCGATCGGCTCGAGGAACCGGTACGTCAGGAACATGAAGCCGATCATCGCCCCGGCCGTCAGCCCGCTCGCCGGGCCGCGGGCGACGCCGACGAGGATCACTCCAGACACGGTGAGCACGGAGAACAGCTCGCCGGACGGGAACAGGAGCGCGCCGAGGATTCCGGCCTTGACCTGGGCGTTGGCCCGCTCGTCGATCGCCTGGGCCGCTTTGGAGGCGTAGATGTCGCCGGCGTCGTAGGCCCTGATCGTCTCCGACCCGGCGACGACCTCGGTGATCGCCGACATCATCTCGCCGTTGCGCTCGCGGGCCTTCTCGTACGCCCGCACGAGGCGCCGTTGCACGAAGCGCAGCACGAACGCCAGCGGCGCGGCGATCGCGAACGCGACGAGTGCCGAGCACCCAGTCGTAGGCGAGCATGACGCCGGCGACGAGCAGCATCAGCGGTCCGTTGAGCAACCAGGCGAGGCCGCCCCATGAGAAGAACTGCGCCAGGGTCTCGATGTCGCTCGTGACCCGCGCGACGAGCGCGCCGCGCCGCTCCTCGTTGTGGTCGGCGAGGCTGAGCCGGTGGATGTGCCCGATCAGCCGGGTGCGGAGGTCGAACAGCGCCTGCTCGCTGCGGGTGCCGAGGCGGACGATGGCCTGCCGCTGGGCGATGCCGGAGATGATCAGCGCGCCGGCGGCGATCGAGCGCGAGCACGCTGACGAGCCCGACGCGAACGCCGCCTTCGGGGCTGATGCCCTTGTCGATGCTCTGCTGGAGCAGGATCGGCACCACGACGCGGCCAGACGCCCCGACGGCGGCGAGCAACCAGGTGACCCCGAGCCCCTGGCGCAGGACCGGCGCCTCCTCGAGCCCGCGGCCGATCGTCCTGACCGCGGAGAACCTCCCGAGCGGCTCGGTCACTCGCCGCCACCGCCCCCACCGGCGCCGACGATCGACGTGGCATCCTCGCGTTCGGCCTCGAACGCTTCGACCAGCTCGCGGTAGGGCGCGCTGCGGTCCATCAGCTCCTGGTGCGTGCCGTGGTCGACGACGGTCCCCCGTTCGAGGTAGATCACGTCGTCGGCGAGCGCGATCGTCGACGGCCGCGACGCCACCATCAAGACGGTGGTGCCGGCGAGCGAGTCGCGCAGGTTGCCGAGGACGACCCGTTCGGTCTCCGGGTCGAGCGCAGACGTCGTGTCGTCGAGCAGCAGCAGCTCGGGCCGGCGGATCAGCGCCCTGGCCGAGCGCGATGCGCTGGCGCTGCCCACCGCTGAGGCTGACGCCGCGCTCGCCGACGACCGTGTCGAGGCGCTCGCCCAGCTCGGAGACGAAGCGGTCGGCGCGGGACAGCCGCAGCGCCGCCCAGATCTGGTCGTCGCCCGACCCTCCGCCGAGGTCGACGTTCTCGCGGATCGTGCCAGAGAACAGGAACGCCTCCTGGAACACCATCGAGCGGGTCCCCGGCTGGGTGGCCACGGTGCCGGAATCCGGTCCGATCAGGCCACCGGTGAGCTCGACGAGCGTGCTCTTGCCCGAGCCGGTGGGCCCGACGACGGCGACGATGCGGCCGGTGGGAACCGTGAAGCCGACATCGGTGAGCGCCGGCTGCGTGTCACCGGTGAACGTGAACGACACGTCGCTGAGCCGCACGCCGGTGCCCTCCGGCGTGACTGCGATCGTACGGCGCGGATCGGCCTCGACCGGCTCGTCGAGCACCTCCCGGACCCGCTCCCATCCGGCCAGGGAGTACGGCATCTCGGACAGCACGTAGCCGATCAATCGCAGCGGGAAGACGAGCAGCGTGAACAGGTAGATGAAGCTGGACAGCTCGCCGATGGTGACCTCGCCGCTGCGCACCTGGAAGGCGCCGACGACGACGAGGCCGACGTTCGCGAGCGACGGCACCACGTCGAGGATCGACTCGAACGTCCCGCGCAGCCGGATCGCGCTCACCCGCGCGTCGCGCAGCCGGCCGGCGATCTCCGACAAGCGCTCGGTCTCACGGCGCTCGGCACCGTACGCCTTCACGAGTTGCACGCCCTCGAAGCTCTCGTGCACCCCCGCCGACAACCTGCCCAGCTCGCCCTGCGCGGCATCGAAGTACTTGTCGACGCGCCGCTGGTAGGCGATGTTGGTCAGCACCAGGATCGGGAAGACGGCGACGGCGACGGCGCCGAGGATCAGGTCGGTGGCCAGCAGCCAGGCCGCCGAGATGAGGATCATCAGCACCGTGCCGGTGGCGAACGGGATCGGCGCGAGCACGGCGATCGCGGCGTCGGTGTCGACGCCGGCGCGCCCGACGAGATCGCCGTCGGGACGGCGCTGGTGCCACGAGATCGGCTGGCGGACGAGCCGGTCGACGACGCCCCGGCCGAGCGAGGCGCCGACGCGGAACTGGGTGATCCCGGCGAACACGCGGCGGATCACGACCCCGGCCGAACGGACGACGCCCACCACGAGGATGAACAAGATGCCGGCGGCCACCGTCGTCGACTCGACCTCGCCGTCCTCGAACCGGGGAACGATGACGTGGTCGATCACCCAGCGCAGGACGACGCTCGAGAGCACGGTGCAGATCGCGAACACGGCAGACCCGCCGACCGCGGTGGCGAAGACCCGCGGATGGAGGCTGACCATCGCCTTGATCATCCGGAATCCCCGCCGCAGCCGCGCCGAACGGTCGCGCACCGGCATTGGCTCCATCGCCAGTCTGTCTACCAGCAACGATCCGGCACCGGCGGACGGGTATTTCCCGGCGCGGCACACCGGTAACGTGCGGCCGGTGGAAGATCAGCTGAATCTGGCGCTCCTCGTGCTGCGCGTGTTCTTCGGCCTCGGGATCGCCTACCACGGCTACAACCACGCGTTCGGAGGCGGGAAACTGGCCGGCACGGCGAGGTGGTTCGGGTCGATCGGGATGAAGTGGCCGGAGGCGCAGGCTCGACTGTCCGTCGTCACCGAGGTCGGCGCGGGCTTCCTGTTTGCGGCTGGTTTGATCACGCCGTTCGCCGCCGCCGGGATGATCGGCGTCATGGTCGTGGCCTTCTGGACGGTCCACCGCTTCAACGGCTTCTTCATCATCAAGGAGGGCTGGGAGTACGTGGCGTCGATCTCGCTGGTCGCCTGGGCCGTCGCCACGGTCGGGCCGGGCGAGTACAGCCTCGACCACGCGCTCGACATCGACTGGACCGGCTGGACCGGTGCGCTCATCGCCGCGCTCCTTGGCGTCGGCGGCGCGGCTGTTCAGCTTGCCGTCTGCTACCGGCGACCGGTGAAGGCTGGCGCGTGACGCCGGAGGACGAAGCGCCTCGCAAGCCAAGCTTCTGGCGGATCCCGCTGCTCGTCATCATCGCCGGGTTCGTTGTGTTCTGGGTCTGGGCGTTGTTCTTCGCCTCCAAGGAGGCGGCGAACAAGATCGACGACAGGGCGTGGGCGGAGCGAGCCGAGGTGATCTGCGCTGCCGCCGACGCCGAGCGGGTGGAACTGACCGATCTGCGGGAGATCGATCCCGACGATCCGGTGGCGCTGGCCGAGCGGGCCGACATCGTCGATCGCGCAACCGACATCGTGGAAGGGATGCTCGACGACGTCGTCGCCGAAGCCCCCACGGACGACAAGGGAGCTGCGATCGTGCCGCGGTGGGAGGCGGACTACCGCATCTACATCCAGAACCGCCGCGACTTCACGGCGCGCCTGCGCAACGGCGAGAACAAGCCGTTCACCGAGACCGCAGTCGACGGCATCCCGATCAGCGAGAAGCTGGAGCAGTTCGCCGGCGACAATGACATGCCGAGCTGCGCGCCTCCCCAGGATCTCGCCAGCTGACAAGACCTCGACGAACTGGGCGGCCAGCTCCTCGAGCCGAGACGGGTCAAACGAGGTGCTTGACGACGCGGGCTGGGTTGCCGGCCGCGACGCAGTGGTCGGGGATGTCGCCGCGCACCACGCTGTTCGCGCCGACCACGACGTGTTTGCCGATCGTCGCTCCCGGCAGCACCACCGTTCCGTGGCCGAGCCAGGAACCGGCGCCGATGCGCACAGGCATCTCGGGCTTCGACTGCTGCGAGATCGGAATGCTCAGATCTTCGTAGCCGTGGTTCTGGTCGGTGATGTAGACGTGGTGGCCGGTCCACACGTCGTCCTCGATGACGATCGACAGATGACCGACGATGCCACTCCCCTGCCCGATCAGGCACCGGTCGCCGATGCTCACCACCGGATCGGTGAGGCACCGCTGGCCGGGCACCATGCCCGCCGAGAGCGACACGTGCGGGCCGATCATCGTGTGCGCGCCGATCCGGATGTAGCGCTCGTTGACCAGCGCGGTCGGCGGGAAGCAGATCACGCTGCGCGCCCCGAACGCACCGAAGCGCTTGCCCCGGCGTGTGTCGGGTCCGATCGCTCCGAGGTGGCGGGCGGTTTCGAGCCCGCGGTGGATCACTTCCGAGCCCGCCCGTTTGAGCCTGATCGCGATCCGTTCGCGGCTCGACCGCAGCGTCACGTCAATACCACTGGGTCAACGCAACGCAGATCGCGATGCTGTTGTAGACGGCGTGGGCGATCATCGCCGGCCCGAGCCGGCGCAGCAGGTAGCTGCCGACGCCGAACCCGACGCCGGCCACGCTGAGGGCGATGATCAGGCCGATGCCCTCCTTGCCGTGGTCGGGTTGGAAGTGGGCGGCGCCGAAGAGCACGCCCTGGATGACGATCGCGAACGGCGCGTTGGTCTTCGACAGCAACCCGCGCATCACGGCGCCACGGAAGATCGCCTCCTCGATCACCGGCGCGAACACGATCGCCGCGATCGCGAGCGAGATCACCGCCGTGCGCTCGGGCGTGTAGATCGACCGCGCTTCGAGGTTGCCCCGGAACGGGACGTCGAACGCGGCGCAGGATCCCGACCGTCACGGCGACGCCGACGACCGAACACGCCCAGATCAGCGGTCCCCAGCCGAGGTCGACCCACCGGAAACGCACGCCGAGGTCGGCGAGCACGTCGCCGGATCCCCATCGCCGGCTGACGAACCACAGCCACACCAGCGACGGGCCGTAGGCGACAACAACCGAGATCAGCATGTAGAAGCCCACGTTCCAGTCACGGTCGGCGAGGTCCTCGATCAGTTGCTTCTGGGCGACGAGCGACCCGAACAGGATCACGATCGCGCCGATCATCACCGGGATCGGGAGCTCCGGGTGTTCCTCGGCTTGACCGCCGATCGACACCGCGCGCTGTTCGTAGGTGGTGTACGGCGTCCACCGCCGGCCGTCGAAATACCGCGCGTACAGGTTCCCGTACGGGTCGGGGTACCAGCCGGCGCGAGGGCCGGCCGGAGGAGCCAGGGACGGCCGCGGGCCGGGAGGGTGGGGCGCGTTCACCAACGGCGGCCACGACGCAACGCGCCGGTGCGTGGGGTTCTCGATGACAGCGATCGCGTCGCGTGCACCTGCGTAGCGTAGGCAACGATGTCGCAAACGTCGCCGCGGAGCCTGTGGGCGGCAACGTTCGGCGGCGAGCTCCCGCGCTACGACGATGACACCGAGGGCGAGGTCGACGTCGCCATCGTCGGCGCCGGGTACACGGGTCTGTGGACCGCGCTCTCGCTGGTTCGGGCGGCGCCGGGGATGCGTGTCCTCGTGGTCGAACGGGCGACCGTCGGCTTCGGAGCGAGCGGCCGAAACGGTGGGTGGTGTTCGGCGTTGCTCCCGGTCAGACTGGCCGCCCTCGCCGAGCGCCACGGGCGCGACAGGGCCGTCGAGCTGCAACGGGCGATGTTCGACACCGTGGACGAGATCGGGCGCTTCGCCCGTGACACCGACGCCGACTTCCATCGCGGCGGGACGATCACGCTCGCCCACGACGCGTTCCAGCACGCGACGCAACGAGTCGGCGGTGGCCGAGCTGCGAGAGTTCGGGTTCGACGAGGGCGACGGGCGCCTCCTCGACGCCCGCGGTGCGACCGACCTCTGCAACGCCGACCGGGTGGTCGGCGGCTACTTCACGCCGCACTGTGCCGCGATCCATCCGCTCCGCCTCGCCCACGCGATCGCCGGCGCCGCGCAGCGGGCCGGCGTGCGGATCGCCGAAGGAGTCACCGTGTTCGATGTCGAGCCGCGCCGGGTCGTCACCGGCGCCGGGACGATCCGCGCCGAGGTGGTCGTGCTCGCCACCGAGGCGTACACCGCGACGTTGCCCGCTCACCGGCGGGACGTGCTCCCGCTGTACTCGATGATGGTCGGCTCCGAGCCGCTGTCTGCCGATCAGCTCGAGCAGAGTCGGACTCCGGAACCGGCCGACGTTCACGAGCGCGACGAACATGGTGATCTACGGTCAGCGCACGGCTGACGGGCGGCTGGCGTTCGGCGGCCGCGGCGCGCCGTACCACTTCGGGTCGCGGATCGAGGATCGCTTCGACACCGACGACCGGGTTCGGGCGATGCTCGTCGACACGGTTCACCGGCTGTTCCCCGCGCTCGGCGATGTCGAGTTCCCGTTCCACTGGGGCGGACCGCTGGGGATCGCCCGCGACTGGCATCCCCACGCGACGTTCGATCCCGCGTCTGGCCTGGCCAGCGCGGGCGGCTACACCGGTGACGGCGTGGCGACCGCGAACCTCGCCGGGCGAACGCTCGCCGATCTGATCCTCCACCGCGACAGCGACCTCACGCGGCTGCCGATCGCCGGCCACCGCTCACGGCGCTGGGAGCCGGAGCCGCTGCGCTGGCTGGGCGTCCAGCTCGGCGCGCTGGCCGCAGCCAGGGCCGACGCGGCCGAGTCGTCGACGCAGCCCTTCGCCCGTCAGCGGGCGAAGGCGTGGGCGAAGGTGCTCGCCGCACTCACCGGCCACTGACGACACCCGAGTGCCGCAGCGCGCCCGAGTGCCGGGCGCCCCGACGGTGGTCCTACCGCACTCGGGTGCGCGCCCGCACTCGCATGGTTCAGCGGTGCAGGCCCGGGTTGGAGATCGTCGCTCGATGCCGGACCGTGTACACCGAATCTCCCGAGAGCACGCCGCCCCTGGCGAGCAGACGACCGAACTGCCAGTTCGAGAGTCCGAGCTCAGGGGTGTCGAGCGCGTATTGGCCGTCGACCCAGCGGGTGAACCCGTCGCCCACGAATGGCGCGTCGACGGCGGCGTAGAAGCGCCGCTGCTCGTCGCCGTCGTCACTGACGAGCGACGCCACGAACCGCGGACTGTGGCCGTTGAACAGGGCCACCGCGTCATCGACGTTGCCGGTGACGACGAGCGAGACCTCTGGTGAGCCCTCCCATTCCCACTCGATCCCGAGATCGGACACGTCGAGCGGCGTCGCCTGGCGCTCGACGTGGTCGCCGTCGGCGCGGCGGACGGTGACCGCAGATTCGAACCGCTCGGCTGGGACGTACCCGACGGACTGCCGCTCGACGTGGATCCGCGCCGCGGCGCCGATCCCTGCCGCGGCCTTGTCGACGGCGTCCAGGAAGACCGGCACGAGTTCGCGGCGCGACCGGGGGATGCAACACACGTTGAGCGTGTTGCAGACCTTTCGGTCCAGGGAGTGGATCACGCTGGTGGCGAACCGCTCGGCGTCGGCCGACTCGCCCGCGACGACCCACGCTCCGCCGGTCCCGTGCAGGCTCACGGGCGTTCCGGATTGCCTGGCGACCGCACCCAGCTGGGCGACGGCGTATCCGGAACCCCTGGCAACTGCGAGTGACACGCCGGGCTGGGCGAACAGGGCCCAGCCGGCGGAGCGCTGCTTCGAGCGCACGAGCGTGATCGTGTCGGGCGGGAGTCCGGCGGCCGAGAGCGCCGGTTCCAAGGCGTTGGCGACGATCGCCTCGGCGGTGCCGAGGGCGTCCGAACCGATTCGCATGACGACGGTGTTGCCGCTGCGCACGAGCGCCGGCGGCGTCGGCGAACACGTTGGGGCGTCCCTCGAACACGAATGCGACCACGCCGAGTGGCGCCCGACGTGCCTCGACGGCCCATCCGTCGTGAGTGATCGTGGCGATGGTGTGGTCGCGGCGCAGCGGCGAGTCGCGCCAGCTGCGAAGCCCGGCGATCATGTCGTCGCGCATCCTCTGGCTGAGCACGAGCCGGCTCGTCGACCGCCCCGCAGTCGAGGCCAGGGCGACGTCCTGTTCGTTGGCCGCCAGCACCGGCGCCATTGCGGCGTCGTCGGCCAGGCGGGCCGCGAACTCCTCGAAGAACGCCGAGATCTGGTCGTCGCGGACCGCGCCGAGGGAGGCGAACGCTGCCTGAGCATCGGTCACCGCGCGCTGGGCGAGGGCGAATTGCGCCTCCGCGATGTGCAGGAGATCGCCGGTGTCGGCGACGGCGATCAAGCGGTCGCCGGGCGCGAACGCTTCGGCGAGGTCGTCGTCGATCGTGACGAACCGGTCGCTGCCGACAAGGATCACCTGCCCAGGATCGAGCCGTTCCAGGGGCCGGGGGACGCTCACCCGATGAAGCGTAGATTCCGGGCCGGTCTCTTCAGGGCCGGACTCTTCGTGGCCGGCCTCTACCTTGGGGCGATGGCCGACCGAATGTACTTCCGCCAACTGCTCAGTGGCCGCGACTTCGCGGTCGGCGACCCGCTGGCCGCGCAGATGGTGAACTTCGTGTATGCGATCGGTGACCGGGCGGCCGGCGAGTGCGTGCTCGTCGATCCGGCGTACGCGGTCGAGGACCTGCTCGGCGTGCTGGCGGCCGACGGGATGCAACTGACCGGGGTGCTCGCGACGCACTATCACCCCGATCACATCGGTGGCGCGATGATGGGCCACACGATCGAGGGGGTGCCCGCGCTGCTCGAACACACCGAGTGCCCAGTCCACGTCCAGGCCGCCGAAGCTCCGTGGGTGGCAAGGACGATCGACGTTCCCGTGAACGACCTCGCCACCCACTCGTCGGGGGACGTGGTGCGGGTCGGCGAGATCGAGATCGAACTGCTGCACACGCCCGGTCACACGCCGGGGAGTCAGTGCCTGCTGGTCGACGGCAGGGTGATCACCGGCGACACGCTGTTCCTGGACGGCTGCGGCCGCACCGATCTCCCCGGCAGCGACCCGGCGCAGATGTACGACAGCCTGCAAAGCCTGGTCAAGCTTCCCGAGGGGACGGTCGTCTATCCCGGCCACCGCTACTCGGTTCCCTCGAGCGCGACGATGTCGAGCATCCGCGAGCAGAACTACGTCTACAAGCCGAGCTCGAAAGAGCAGTGGCTGACGATGTTCGGCCGCTGATTCCCGGACATCCCAAGATTTCCACAGGCCAGATTCACCAAAAACGACAGATCTGGCCTGTGGAAATCTCTCACCAGCCGGGCCGCGGTCACCAGGTGTCGATGTTGGGGCGCTTCTTTCCGGTGCGTGGCGGGAGTGGCGGAGCGGCGGCGAGCAGGCTGACGAGCCAGCGTCTCGTGTCGGCGGGGTCGATGACGTCGTCGATCTCGAAGTAGGAGGCGACGCTGACGCCCTTGCCCACCTCGTACGCCCTGGCCACGAGGTCCTCGAACGCCTGCTGCCGTTCGGCCTCGTCGTCGATCGCATCCAGCTCGCGGCGGTAGCCGAGCCGCACCGCGCCTTCGAGGCCCATGCCGCCGAACTCGCTCGTCGGCCACGCCAGGCACGCCAGCGGTACCTTCGTCGAGCCGCCCATCATCGCCTGAGCCCCAAGTCCGTATGCCTTGCGCAACACCACCGTCGCCGTCGGCACGGTGAGGTTGGCACCCGTCACGAACAGCCGGTTGCAGTGCCGCACCAGCGCCGTCGCCTCGACGTCGGGTCCGACCATCATCCCCGGCGTGTCGCACAGCGTGATGAGCGGCAGGTCGAACGCGTCGCACAGCTGCATGAACCGAGCGGCCTTGTCCGAGCCGGGCGTGTCGATCGCGCCACCGAGATGACCCGGGTTGTTGGCGAGGACGCCGACCGGTCGACCCTCGAGCCGGGCGAGCGCAGTGATCATCCCGACGCCGAAGTCGCACCGCAGCTCGAGCACCGACCCGGTGTCGAACAGCACGTCGATCGCCGAACGGACGTCGTAGGTGCGCTTGCGGTCCTCCGGCACCACGAGGCGCAACGCGTCCTGATCGGCGCACGACCAGCCCGCCGTCCGACCCTGGAAGTACGACAGGTACCGCTTGGCCACCGCGACGCCCTCGGCCTCGTCGGCGACGACGATGTCGACCACGCCGTTCGCCCGTTGCACGTCGATCGGTCCGATCGCCGATGGCTCGTGAACGCCGAGCCCGCCGCCCTCGATCATCGCCGGTCCGCCCATCCCGATGTTCGAGTCCTCGGTGGCGATCACGACGTCGCAGCAGCCGAGCAGCGCGGCGTTCCCGGCGAAGCAGTAGCCGGCGTTGATCCCGACGAGCGGCACGCGGCCGGACAGCTCGGCGAGGTAGCGGAACGCGAGGCAGTCGAGGCCGGTCGGACCCGGCGCCTCCGAGTCCCCCGGTCGCCCTCCGCCGCCTTCCGTGAAGAGCACGACCGGCAGGCGGAGCTCCGCAGCGAGCTCGAACAAGCGGTCCTTCTTGCGGTGGTTCAGCGTGCCCTGGGTGCCGGCGAGCACCGTGTAGTCGTACGACGCCACGACACAGCGGGCCGCGTGGCCCTCGAAGCGGTCGACGTTGACGGTGCCGATGCCGCCGACGAGACCATCGGCGGGCGTGTTGGCGATGAGGTCGTCGAGGCCCCGGCGACGGCGTTGCGCGGCCACGACGAGCGGCCCGTACTCCACGAACGAGCCAGGATCGACGAGATCGGCGACGTTCTCCCTCGCGGTCCGGCGCCCCACCCGGCGTCGCCGATCGACCGCGTCCGGTCGAGACTCGTCCAACCCGAACCGGTGCCGTCGCTCGACCTCGGCCAGATCCGAACGCGCATCAGGCGGCTGCGGATCTTTGATCGCGCCGCCATCTGGCGCGCTCGTCGGCGAGGTCACGCCCGCGACCGCTCGCTCTTCGATGAGCAGCAGAACGTCGCCGGGAACGACCGCAGCGCCGACCGACACAAGGATCTCCGCGACCACGCCCCCGCCCGGAGCCACGACCTCGTGGTGCATCTTCATCGACTCGACGAGACAGACGACGGAGCCGGACACGACGTAGTCCCCCGCCCGAACGCCGACCGACACCACCGTGCCCTGCAGCGGGCTCGCGACGCGCTTCATCGCCCGAACGTTGTCACGCCCACGGGCCCGTCAGCGACTCGCTGCTGCGAGTCGGCGACGGACCCCGCTGGTCGAGATTCAGTGCATCCCCGGCCGCCGGCGGCGACCGGCGCCGCCGACTCGACCACCGGCGCAACGACTTCGGTGACCGGGGCGACCACGGGCTCCGCCGCCGCGACGACTGGCGCGGCGGCTTCGGTCACCGGTTCGGTGATCGGCTCGCTGATCGGCGCGGTCAGCGTCTCGGTGACAGCCGGCAGGAGCGGATCGGAACCGTCGCCGGACGAGCTCGAAGCGGACGCCGTCGACGGCCGGACCGCCGACAGGGTTTGGCATGCCATCCTCCGCCGAGTGGTGTGCAACATCCAGGTCACGCGTAGCACCGAGGAACAACGCCGCACGCAGGGAGAATGATCACACGACGCGCTTAGATCACGTCGCCGAAGTACTCGGCCGTGCGTCTCAATCCGTCCCGGAGGCCGACGGTCGGCGACCAGTCGAGAAGCGTTCGAGCCTTCGTGATGTCGGGCTGGCGCTGCGTCGGGTCGTCGACAGGCAACGGACGGTAGACGATCTCCGACGACGAACTGGTCACCTCGAGGGTCAGCTCGGCGAGCTGCTTGATCGTGTACTCGTCGGGATTCCCGATGTTCACCGGCGACGTGACGTCGGAGTCGAGCAACGCGAGAAACCCGCGGATCTCGTCGCCGACGTACGTGAACGACCGGGTCTGAGACCCGTCGCCGAAGACCGTGATCGGCTCGCCGCGCAGCGCCTGCACCATGAAGTTCGACACCGCCCGCCCGTCGTCCGGTCGCATCTGCGGGCCGTACGTGTTGTGCGCCATCACGCCTGCGCCGGCATAGAAGTTCTCGAAGCCCGGTACGCAGAAGTCGTACACAAGGTCGGTCGGTTCGACTTCGCTGATGGAGGTAACCGATGCCCAGACCAAGTCTCCGGTCCTCCGTGCATTGAGTCGCTGCTCGACGCCGCGGTCCCAGAGCAAAGGACTCCACGGTGAGATGTTTGCCACCGTAATTCGCCAGAACGGATACAGCCGGTCTCCGGCTCGCTGCCTGAACGTCGTGTTGTACCTGCCGACACTCGGACAGATGCCGAACCGACCGAGGGCTACAAGCAGGTCATCCTTGAGCTGTTCGGACACCGTCGAGAACTCGTGCCGCACTGCCGCTTCGAACTTTTTGCCAGAATGAACCCCGTCGCCCTCGCGATAACCCTCGATGAACCACTTCAGACGCCCGAGGGGAAGTCCGAGAATCCACCCCGGGATCCGCTTCACGTTGCTGCCAAAGCCGAGGTGTGCCATCAACAGCATGAGCAACCGGCTGTGAACAACTATCGACGCGCTGCGTCCGTCGTTGGCCGCTTGGCGAACCGCGTGCAGTCCGAGGTCCCGCTCGAAGACCTTGGCGGCTCGCTCAATTCGATCGACGTCGCATGCGATGCCGATGAATGCACCCTCATCGGTACTGACACTGCAACCCTCGGCCACCCAGAGTCCGATCGTCCAGAGCAACTCGTCGGTGATGGTGACCGAGACCGGCATCGAACGCGACTTGCCGGCGACGCGACGCGAGACTCTGGCGTGAGCGAAATCGATTGGGATGCCGAGACCCCGAATCTCGGCCAGGGTCAAAGAGTTCGACCCTCGGCTCCGGATGATCCGCGGCCAAAGCGTCGACCTTCGGTCCGCCTCGGGGAACCTGTCAGCCAAGAAGCCGATGAGCTCGTGGCGGCGCGACCAGGCGACGTCGCCCAAGCCGTCCCAGCCAACCTTGATTTCCCATGGGTCGCCCCCAGCGGCATGCCACACGTCGAGCATCGAAACCGTGTCACGATCACGTGTGGGGACCTCGACGCGTCCCGCAATTGCGATGCGATCTCCCATCCGAAGCTCGCTGACCGTCCGGACGCACGGGGCTCCACCCGGTCCCTCGACGAAGAGACTGTGATCCCCGGTCACTCGCACCGATCTTCCGTATCGTGTGCGGACCTCGAAGCAGCGCCCGGATGGTGGATGACCGACCAGAGCAGACGCAGCAGCGCTTCGCATCGTTCCGTCCGGTCCAAACGCGGGCACGGAGTAGCCGCGTAGAGACGACGACCTGGACCGGAGTCGTTTCGCCAGCGCTCCGATCGTCTCCCGCCGCAACTCGGTTCCATCGTCGAACAGCACCTGTTCGTCCGCGAGAACCGAGTTGAAGATGCGAACGATTCTCACATCGAGACCGTGATGGCGGTGGTAGGCCATCGTCATCGCCTCGGCGTACCGCTTGGCCTCGTCGTAGACGCCGCGGGGTCCGATCGGGTTGACGTTCCCCCAGTAGCTCTCCGGTTGCGGGTGCACGAGGGGATCGCCGTACACCTCCGACGTCGAAGCGAGGAAGAACTTGGCGCTCTTGGCCAACGCCAGCCCGAGACCGTTGTGCGTTCCGAGACCGCCGACCTTGAGGATCTGGATCGGGATCCGCTCGAAGTCCGCCGGCGAGGCCGGGCTGGCCAGGTGCATCACCGCGTCGACGTCACCGGGCACCCAGATGTAGTTGCTGACGTCGTGATCGACGTACGTGAACCCGGGACGGGCGAACAGCCCCTCGATGTTGGCGACCGAGCCGGTCACCAGGTTGTCGATCGCCACCACCTCGTCGCCGCGCGTCCAGCAACGCCTCGCAAAGGTGCGAACCGAGGAACCCCGCACCGCCCGTCACCACCACGCGTGCCATGGGCACGGATCGTAGGTGACTGGTTTGCAAATGATCGGTATTCGGGGCGTCGTGAGGACGCAAGGTCCCTCAGATCGCGGAATCGGCGATCCGGGCGGCCTGGCTCGGCGCTACGGGCGGCCGACGCCGTCGTAGCGGAGGCCAGCGGCGCGGACGGCTGCTGGGTCGAGGAGGTTGCGGGTGTCGACGACGACGGCGTCGTGGTGCATCACCGCCTTCAACTCGTCGAGGTCGACCTTGGCGAACTCCGGCCACTCGGTGGCGATGACGAGCACGTGCGCGCCGGTGGCGGCCTCTCGCACGCTGCTCGCCAGGTCGATACCGGCCAGGAGCTTCGCCTTGTCGCCCTGCGGGTCGGTCTCGACCGTCGGGTCGAACGCCTGCACCTTCGCGCCCGAGGCGATCAGGCTGCTCACCATCGTCAGGCTGGGCGAATCACGCAGGTCGTCGGTTTCTGCCTTGAACGCCAGGCCGAGCACCCCGACGACCACGCCGGTGAGCCCGCGACCCGGGGCGACGCCCACGGCGCGACGCACCTTCGCGACCATGCGCCGCTTCTGTTCGTCGTTGACGTCGATGACGCCCTTCATCATCGTGAAGTCGTAGCCGTAGTCGGCCGCGATCTTGACGAGCGCCTTCGAGTCCTTCGGGAAGCAGCTTCCACCCCAGCCGGGGCCAGGCTGGAGGAACGCCGACCCGATCCGATTGTCGGACCCGATCCCCTCGACCACGTCGTCGACGTTGGCACCGACCGCCTCGCACATCGCGGCGATCGCGTTGACGAACGAGATCTTCATCGCCAGGAAGCCGTTGGCTGCGTACTTGATCGTCTCCGCCGACGCCGGGTCGGTGATGATCACCCGGCCGTCGAGGCCGGCGTAGAGCTCGGCGAGTCGCTCGCCCGCAGCCCGGTCATCCGCGCCGATGACGATCCGCTCGGGGTTGAGGAAGTCGTGCACCGCCGTGCCCTCGCGGAGGAACTCCGGGTTCGACACCACCGCGACGTCAGCCCGCCGCAGGACGTCCTCGACAGCTCGCGTCGAGCCGACCGGCACCGTCGACTTGTTCACGACCAGCGCGCCCGGCTCGAGCACCGGGGCGATCTGGGCCGCGGCCGCCTCGATGTAGCGGAGGTCGGCGCCGCCGTCGGCGCCCTGCGGCGTCGGCACGCAGAGAAACACGACGTCGGCGTCCTTCAGCGGCGGCTGCCGCGCCGACCTCGAACGACAGGCGGTCGGACGACAAGCCCTTCGGCGACGATGTCGGCGAGCCCCTCCTCGACGATCGGGATCTCGCCGCGGCGCAGACGGTCGATGCGAGCCTCGTCGATGTCGGCGCAGACGACGCGATGACCGAGGTGGGCAAGGCACGCGCCGGTCGTCAGGCCGACGTAGCCGGCACCGACCACCCCGGCCCGCACCGGCTTCGAAGGATCTCGGTGGGCAGGTTGGATGTCGCTCATATGCGGCACGCAGGGTATCAGCGAGGCGTGTGGTTTCGAGGCGCCGATCGGAGGCGAACCGTGCGGCGTCCACCCGTTCGACGGCCGTGCCAAGATGGTCCATGGCCTTCGAGGCACGGAACTCCTGATGGCAGACGGTTTCGTCGCGTTCCTGCACGAACCCGCGTCCGGTTCGCTGCGTCGCCGCGGCGGTACTCACTGCCGCGGCGGCCGCCGTGCTGCTCGTCGGATCGCGGCTCCTGGCACCGCCGCGGATCGAGGCGTCCGCCGAGACCTCGGAGATCGGCGCCGAGACGCCGGCCGTCGCCAGCCTGCTCACCAACGGCTTCGTCGTCACCCCGTACGCCGCCGTCGCGACGCTGCTCGACCTCGTCGCCAGGGGATGGCTGCGCATCGAGCAGGTCGACGAGGACGTCGTCGTACTCGTCGACGGCCACGGGACGCTCGACGACTCGCTGACGAGCTACGAGCAGCAGGTGCTCAACCATATCCACAAGTTGACGGCGGGAACGACGAACGGCGTGACCGGTGCCGGCATCGAAGTGGCCGGCCTGCGGTTGCCGAGACGCTGGACCAGACGGTTCAATGCGGCCGTCATCCGGCACGCCCAACGGGCCGGGCTGTGCCGGCGACGCTGGCCGCGGCTCGCGCTCGTCGTGCCGGCGGGGCTGCTGGTGATCGCCGGCTGGCAGTTGTGGCGGGCGATGCGCGACGGCTCGCACACGGCGATCGCTGAATCACTGCTCCCTCGGGCGTTGGCGGTTGTGGTGGCCATCGCGATCCTCGTCGTGGCCCGCCGGTTCGTCGAGGTCGCGACGTCCCAGGCGCAGCGGGCCACCGCGGCCGGGCGCCAACGCGCCGAGTTCTGGATGGCGTTGCGCGCCTGGATGGAGCCGCGAGGCTTCGAGCACGCGTCGAGCACGGCGGCCCGCAACGCGAGCAGGGCGGTCGGCTACGCGGCTGCATTCGGCCTCGCCGAGCGATCGTGCGACGAAGTCCCGGTGCTGCCCGAGGACGACCGCACCGCGTGGAGCAACGCCACCGGAAAGTGGCACGTCGTGCGGATCCGGTATCCGTTCCGGCCGGGCTACGGCCGCCATCCCGCGCTCATCCTGCTCGTCGGCGTTGGGGTCGGAGCCGGGATCGTGCTGCTCCAACGCCTGCTTCTCGACATCTCCACGGGACACACCCTCGCCGGGGTGATCGAGGACTTCGAAGACCAAGCCGACATCATCCATGACGTCGCCGTCGGCATCGCCGCTGCGCTCATGCTGCCGCTGCTGTGGATGGCCTGGCTGGTCGTCGCGGGGGCGTTCGACCTGTTCGCCACGATCGAGCGTCGCGGTCTCGTGGTGCGGGCTCGCCGGCCGCAGCGCGTCGTTCCTCACCGTTGGCTGCTCGGGCCGCTGGCCAGGCGCGACCGGTACTCGCTGTTCGTGGCGGTCGACGACGGCCGGTCCGACCGGGTCAGCTCGTGGCTCGCCAACGAGCGCACGGCCGTGCCCCAGGGGGCCCGTGCCCGGGTCAGGGCGACGCCAGTGCTGGGGTACGTACGATCGTCGGAACCGATCGGGACCCGCTAGCGAACCCGACCGACCACGCAGGAGCTGACGCGATGCCCAGGATCATGGTGACGAACGACGACGGCATGTCCTCGATCGGGCTGCACGTGCTCGCCAGAGCGATGCGGTCGCACGGCGACGTGGTGATCATCGCCCCCGACAGCGAGTACTCCGGCGCGAGCGCCGCGCTCGGGGCTCTGCATCTGATCCAGCCGCAGGCCAAGCGAACGACGGTGAGCGGCATCGACGAGGCGTGGTGCATCAACGGATCGCCGGCGCTGTGCACGATGTTTGCCCGATTCGGCGTGTTCGGTCCGATCGACCTGGTGGTGTCGGGAATCAATCCTGGCGCCAATGTCGGGCGTGCGATCTACCACTCCGGCACGGTTGGCGCCACGCTCACCGCCCGCAACGGCGGGGTGAGCGGCGTCGCGGTGAGTCAAGAGGTGGCCGGATTCGGCATCGAGGGCCAAGGTTGGGACGAGATGATCGTCGACCAACACTGGGACGCTGCGGCCGAGGTCGCTTCTGCCGTCGTCGGCGAGATCATCTCCTCGGAACTGGCCGATCCGGTCGTCGTCAACATCAACGTCCCCAATCTGCCGATCGAGGAGATCAAGGGCTGGCGCCACGCCACGGTCGCGGCGACCCCGCCGCGAGCGCTGGCCACGGCGCGCCTCGACCCGATTCACGGCCAGGAGGGTTGCTTCAACATCCGCATGGAGATGGGCGACACGATCCTCGCCCCGCCGGAGACCGACAGCGGCGCGATCGAGCGCGACGAGGTGACGGTCACTTACCTCAGCCGGCTGCACCCCGAGCCGCAGCCCCACCTCGCCTCCGTCGACGGCGCGCTCGACGACCTGCTGCTCACGGCGAAGCAGCCATGACGCCCGAGCGCGGGCGGCGGACGAGATCCTCACCGCCTACCGGGCCAGCATCGACAACATCGACGCCGCGCTGGTCCACCTGCTTGCCGAGCGGTTCAAGATCACCAAGGCGGTGGGCCGGCACAAGGCCGCCGTCGGGCTGCCGGCGTCCGACCCGGCGCGCGAGGACCAGCAGATCGCCAGGCTGCGCGCCCTCGCGGTCGAGTCCGGGCTCGACCCGGCGTTCACCGAGGCGTTCCTCCGCTTCATCGTGAGCGAGGTGATCCGCCACCACGAGGAGATCTCCGGCGACACCTAAGAGATTTCCCCAACCGATTTGTTTCACTTCTGCATCACATTGCTTGGGGAAATCTTGGTTTTCGGGCTCAGATGGTGGCGAGGACGCCGAGCAGCGGGTCGAGGCCCATTCCGCCGCAGCGGAGCGCCTCGGTGTGGAACGCCTTCGGGTCGAACGCGTCGCCGTGCACGGGCCCGCGCCGCATCCCGTCCCTGCAGCCAGAGTCGTTCGCCGACCTTGTAGCTCGGGGCCTGGCCCGGCCAGCCGAGGTATCGGTCGATCTCGTCGGCGCTGTGCGCCGGTTCGGAGATCGTGCGGGTGAGCAGGAACTCCAAGCCGAGCTCGGGGTCCAGCGCTCGGCCTCGTGGAACCCGGTACCCGCCGGGATCTCGAGCTCGAGATGCATCCCGATGTCGATGACCACCCGGGCGGCCCGGAACAGTTGGGCGTCGAGCATGCCGAGCAGATCCCCGTCGTCGTCGAGATACCCGAGCTCGCGGACCAGCCGCTCGGCGTACAGCGCCCACCCCTCGGCGTGCCCGCTCGTCCCCGCCATGCAGCCGCTGGTAGTCGTTGAGCGTGCTCGCGCTCGTACACCGCGGTGGCGATCTGCAGGTGATGTCCGGGCACGCCCTCGTGGTACACGGTCGTGACCTCACGCCACGTGCTGAACGTCTCCCTGCCCTGCTCGACCGACCACCACATCGCTCCCGGCCGGGAGAAGTCGTCGCTGGGACCGGTGTAGTAGGCGCCGACTCCGCCGCCGGGGGGCGCGATCTTGCAGTCGAGTGTGCGCATCGGTCCGGGATGTCGAAGTGCGTGCGGCCCAGTTCCTCGATCGCTCCGTCGGACAGGTCCTGCATCCACCGCTGCAGGCCGTCCGTGCCGGTGACCTGGTAGTGAGGGTCGTTGTCGAGCAGGTCCGCCACCTCGCGGGGAGTGGCCCCGGCCTTGATGCGCCCGCAGACCTCCCTCAGCTCGGCGTCGATGCTCAGGAACTCCTGCCACCCCCAGGCATACGTCTCTTCGAGATCGACCGTGGCGCCGAGGAAGTCGCGGACGCAAGCGCGTAGACCTCGCGACCGACGGCGTCCTTCTCCGGAGCGTGCGGGCGGAGCTCGGTGCGCAGGAACGCGGCGAGATCCGCGTATGCCGCATCAGCCGCCGCTGCCGAGACCGAGAGCTCGTCGGCGAGCGCCCCGGTGCGACCGCTCTCCGCCGCCAGCGTCCCGAAGAAGCCCGGTGCCGTCGCGCGCGCCGGAGTAGGTGTCGCACTGCTCGGCGCACTTGTCGACCTGGCGGACGGCTGACACCCGGCCCCGGCCAACGCCCTCGAGGAGGCTGGCTCGATAGCCGGCGAGCGCGTCGGGGACCGCCGCCATGCGCCTCGCGATGTCGGCGTAGTCGTCGTCGGACGCCCGCGGGAGCAGGTCGAACAGCATCCGGACGTGCTGCACCGGCGATGCGATGACGTTCAGGTCCGAGTGGTAGTCACCGGCCTCGTAGCGTTCGAGACCCAGTTGCAACCGTTCGACGAGGACGTCCCGGGCGACGTGATCGGCCTCGCCGTCGAGTGCAGCTGCGTTGGCGGCAGCGAGCGTGGCCGACTCGACCTCGTAACGCCTGGCGAGCCCGGCCGGCGAGAGGTCGTCGATCGCGCCCGGGCTGGGCAGGCCGAGATACACCGCGAGCATCGGGCTCTCGGCAGCGGCATCCCGGACGAACTGGTTGGACACGTCAGTGATCGAGCGGGTCATGGCCGCGACCCTACTGGTGACGTCGGAACACGGCGACGCCCCGAATCACCGTCGCCGCGACGACGGGCACGCCGGGGCGGTACACGAAGTGGATCGGCGACGGGGCGTCGAGCACGACGAGGTCGGCTCGGCGTCCTGGTGCCAGCCGCCCGATGTCGTCGCGGCGGAGCGCGATGGCCCCGCCGATGGTCGCGGCCAGAATCGCCTCGTCGAGCGTCATGCCGAGGTCGCGCACGGCGAGGGCGATGCAGAACGGCATCGACGTCGTGTAGCTCGAGCCCGGGTTGCAGTTCGCCGCCAGGGCGACGGTGACGCCGGCGTCGATGACCCGGCGCGCATCGGGGTACGGCTGGCGGGTCGAGAAGTCGGTGGCCGGCAGGAACGTGGCGACCGTGTCGCTGCCCGCCAGCGCCTCGACGTCGGCGTCGGTGAGATAGGTGCAGTGGTCGGCCGACGCGCACCCGGCCGCGACGGCCAGTTGGACACCGTCGCCATGGCCGAGCTGGTTGGCGTGCAGCCGCAGACCGAGCCCGGCCTGCCGCCCGGCATCGAGGACGGCCCGGCACTGGTCGGCGTCGAACGCACCGGTCTCGCAGAACGCGTCGATCCAGCGGGCGTGCGGTGCGCAGCGGTCGAGCATCTCGCCGCACACCAGGGCGACGTAGTCGTCGGCGCGGCCGGCGTACTCGGTCGGGCACGACGTGGGCGCCGAGGAACGTCGTCTCGGCGGTGAAGTCCCCGGCCACCGCGAGCAGTTCGACCTCGGACTCCGACGGTGAGCCCATAGCCGCACTTGATCTCGATCGTCGTGGTACCTGACCGGGCTGCCTCGTCCACCAGCGCTCTCGTTCGGGCGCCGAGGTAGTCCGTGTCGGCGGCGCGGGTTGCCGCAACCGTGGCACCGATGCCGCCGGCCGAATACGGCTCGCCCGCCATGCGGGCGGCGAACTCGTCGGTTCGATCGCCGGCGAAGACGAGATGGCTGTGGCTGTCGACGAACCCCGGCATGACGCACTGCCCTTCGAGGTTCATCGACGCGTCGGCGGCCGGTGGCGACCCGGTGCCGACGGCGGCGACCTTGCCGTCGTCGATGACCAGCCACGCGTCGCTGAGCACACCGCACGGCCCTTCCCCGAGCGTCGGGTCGCACGTGTACAGCTCGCCGATGTCGGTGATCACCGTCGAGTCGGTCATTCGCCGGCCGCCGTCCACACGGCGCGGATCGATCGAGTCGAGCGCGGCCCCGACGTCGACGCGTTGGTGCACGCCGTCGCGGACGACGTGCTCGCCGCCGACGATGACGTGGCGCACATCGTCGGGCGCGGCGGCGAACACGATCGCGGCGACCGGATCGGAGCGGTCGGCGCCGGCGAGGCGCGGACTGTCGAATGCGACGGTGACGAAGTCGGCGAGACGGCCGGCCGCGAGCGCGCCTCCCGGCCACCCGAGGCTCTCGTAGCCGTTCACGGTCGCGGCGGTCGAGCAGGTCGGCCGGGCTGTGCGTGCCGCGGCGAAGCGATGCCAGCCGCTCGTCGAGCTCGATCGCGCGCGTCTCCTCGAACGGGTCGATCACCGCGTGCGAGTCGGAGCCGACGCACAGCCCGATCCCGGCGCGTCGCGAGCGCTGCGGTCGGTCCGATCCCGTCGGCGAGCTCGCGCTCGGTCGTCGCGCAGACGCAGCACGCGGCTCCGCCGTCGGCGAGCAGGCGGATGTCGGAGTCGGTCACGTGGGTCGCGTGCACGGCCGTGAACCGATCGCTCAGCGCACCGGAGCCGAGCGAGCAGCTCCACCGGCGTGCAGCCGTAGCGGCGAGGCACTCCTCGTTCTCCGCGGCTGCTCGGACACGTGGGCGTGCAGCACGGCGCCGCGTGTCTCGGCCCAGCCGGCAGCGACACGCGATCGAATCCGGATCGACGGCGCGAACCGAGTGGATCGCCGCCGCCGACCCTGCACGGAGGGCGCATCGGCGAGCCCGTCGACCCGCTCGGCCCACCGATCGGGCGTGCCGTCGGAGAACCGGCGTTGCACGTCGTTCACCGGCTGACCGATCCCGCCGTGGAGGTAGCAGGTGTCGAGCAGCGTGATCCGGATGCCGGCTCGGCCGGCGGCGCTGAGCATCCGCCGCCCATCTCGTTCGGGTCGCCGTATGGGTGCCGTCACGGTCGTGGTGGAGGTAGTGGAACTCGCCGACGACCGTGTAGCCGGCGAGCACCATCTCGGCGAACGTCGCCGTCGCCAGCTCCTCGTACGTGTCGGGGTCGAGCGCCGCGGCGAGCTCGTACATCTGGTCGCGCCACGTCCAGAACGTGCCGCCGCGCCCGTGCGTGCGCCCCCGCAGGGCGCGGTGGAAGGCGTGGCTGTGGGCGTTGGCGAACCCGGGCAGCGTCAGCCCGGCGAGCCGCGTCGCGCCTGCGGGTGGCGACGTCACGTCGTCGCCACGCCGGTGATCCTGCCCCCGTCCACGTCGATCACGACGCCGTCGACCGCGCGATCCGCGATCCACGCCTGCTCACACCAGTACGTCTCACTCCGGCACCCCGGCGGTGAGAGATTTCCACAGGCCAGAATCGCCGAAGCGACAGATCTGGCCTGTGGAAATCTTGCGCGCGTTCACGAGCTGAGTCGGACCCGACGCGGTCGACGAACTCGGTGATGCGCTCGATGAACGCGTCGCGGTGGAAGCGCTCGAACTGCTCCCATGTCGTGAACGTGGTCGGATCCGTCACCCGATCGAGGAAGAGCACGCCGTCGAGGTGGTCGCACTCGTGCTGGTACGTGCCGGCGGTGAGCCCGCGCTTCATCTCGTCGTGCTCGCCGCCGTGCTCGTCGAGCGAGCGCACGCGGATGTTCACGTGCCGGTTGACGTTGCCGCGCAGGTTCGGCACCGACAGGCAGCCCTCGTTGATCTCCACCAGCTCGTCGTCGATCGGCTCGATCACGGGATTGACGACCACCGTCAGCGGGATCGGCGGCTTGTACGGGTACCGCGGGTTGTTGTTGACCTCGATCACGGCGACCCGCACCGGGACGCCGATCTGGTTGGCGGCGAGCCCGGCGCCGTTGGCGTGACGCATCGTGTCGATCAGGTCGGCGATCAGTGTCTGGATCTCGCCGGATCCGACGCCGGCCGGGTCGACCTCGCGCGCCCGCTCGCGCAGCACCGGGTGGCCGACGGTGACGATCGTCTCGGACGGTCATCAGGGTGCGCTCCACAGCACCGGGAACAGCGGATGGTCCATCGGCGCGCCGGCGGGCAGCTCGTCCTCCAGACCGGGGAACGGCGGCGACGTCGTCCACGGTCGCGGCGCGTGCACCATGTCGTCGCCGAGGAAGCGCACCGACAGCACGCCGCCGCCGCACGGCGCCGACCCCGCCGGCGCCGTGCAGCGTCAGCATGTGGAAGAACACTGCGTCGCCCGGCTCGAGCTCCCAGCCGATCACCCGGAACCGATCGGGACCGCCCTCGATGTCCGGCAGCTCCGCCAGGGAGCCTTCCGGGAACCACTTCGCCTGGCCGTCGAGGAATGACCGCGGCATGTACCACGGTCCGAGGTGCGAGCCGGCGACGAACTCCAGCGTCGACTCCCGTGGCACTGGATCGACGGGGAACCACATCGAGATGTTCTGCCGGCCGGCGACGTTGTAGTACGGCAGGTCCTGGTGCCACGGCGTGCGCTGCCGGGTTCCCGGCTCCTTGACGAGCACGTGGTCGTGGTACAGGCGGACGTGACCGACCGCCGATGAGCTCGGCGGCGATCTCGGCGGCCGGGGACTCACGGATGAACCTCCACATCGGTTCGATCCGCGGCCACGAGCAGAAGTCCTCGACGAACGCGCCGTCCTCGGCGGCGCTCGCTCGCTTCGCGTACGGCGACAGGTCGGCGAGGTTCGCCTCGATCGCTTCCGCCGCCAGCTCGACCCACTTCGGCTCGAACGCCTGACGGACGCACACCGCCCCGTCGCAGCGCCCTCGACGACATGGCGTCCCCGGCCACGCAGGCCGATGTGGCGTCGCTCGCGCGTCGCTCGCCGCACCGGTGATGACCCATCGCGACGTCAGCCTCGCGCCATCGGGATGCGCACGCCCCGCTCGGCGGCGACCTCGACGGCCCGGTCGTAGCCGGCGTCGGCATGGCGGATCACGCCCGTGCCCGGATCGGATCGCAGCACCCGCTCGAGCTTCTCGGCGGCCAGGTCGCTGCCGTCGGCGACGACCACCATGCCGGCGTGGATCGAGCGCCCGATGCCGACGCCGCCGCCGTGGTGCAGGCTCACCCACGTCGCCCCGCTCGACGTGTTGACGAGGGCGTTGAGCAGCGGCCAGTCGGCGATCGCGTCGGATCCGTCGACCATCGCCTCGGTCTCGCGGTACGGCGAGGCGACCGATCCGGAGTCGAGGTGGTCGCGACCGATCACGATCGGCGCCGACACCTCGCCGGTGCGCACCATCTCGTTGAACCGCAGCCCGAGCCGGTGCCGCTCGCCGTAGCCGAGCCAGCAGATCCTCGCCGGCAGACCCTGGAACGCCACCCGCTCCCCCGCCAGCTTGATCCAGCGGTGCAGCGCCTCGTCGTCAGGGAACTCCTCGAGCACGGCACGGTCGGTGGCCGCGATGTCGGCCGGATCGCCCGACAGCGCCACCCAGCGGAACGGCCCCTTGCCCTCGCAGAACAGCGGGCGGATGTAGGCGGGCAGGAACCCCGGATAGTCGAACGCCCGCTCGAACCCGCCGAGCTTCGCTTCGGTGCGCAGGCTGTTGCCGTAGTCGAACACCTCGGCGCCATTGTCGGCGTAGGCGACCATCGCCGCGCAGTGCGCGGCCATCGACAATCTGGCACGGCGCACGAGCTCGTCGGGATCGTTCCGGCGCATCTCGTTCCACGCCTCGTTGGTGAGGTCGGCCGGCACGTAGGAGAGCGGATCGTGGGCGCTCGTCTGGTCGGTGACGATGTCGGCCGGGAAGCCACGCTCGACGAGCTCCGGCAGCACGGTGGCCGCGTTGCCGACGACACCAACCGACAGCGCGTCGCGCTCGTCCCGCGCCGCGAGGCAACGACCGATCGCGTCGTCGAGCGAGTCGGCGACCTCGTCGAGGAAGCGGTGCTCGACGCGCCGCTTGATCCGGTCGGCATCGACGTCGATGCACAGCGCGACGCCGTCGTTCATCGTGATCGCGAGCGGCTGGGCACCGCCCATCCCGCCCATCCCCGCGGTCACGGTGATCGTGCCGGCGAGCGTGCCGCCGAACCTGCGCCTGGCGATCTCGGCGAAGCACTCGTAGGTGCCCTGGAGGATCCCCTGGGTGCCGATGTAGATCCACGAGCCGGCCGTCATCTGGCCGTACATCGTGAGCCCGAGCGCTTCGAGGCGGCGGAACTCGGTCCAGTTCGCCCACTCCGGCACGAGGTTGGAGTTGGCGATGAGGACCCGCGGCGCCCACTCGTTCGTGCGGAACACGCCGACCGGCTTGCCGGACTGGACGAGCATCGTCTCGTCGGTCTCCAGCGTCCGCAGCGTCTCGACGATGGCGTCGAACGCGTCCCACGATCGGGCCGCCCTGCCGGTGCCGCCGTAGACGACGAGGTCGTCGGGCTGCTCGGCCACCTCGGGATCGAGGTTGTTCATCAGCATTCGCAGCACGGCTTCGGTCTGCCAGCTCTTGCAGCTCAGCTCGGTCCCCCGCGGGGCACGTACCGGGCGCGGTCCTGATGGCACGCTCAGCCTCCTCTCTCGGTGTCCTGACAGTCTGGTCCCTGCGGGCCAATCCGAGTGCGGGGGGACCCCCGTCGGGACCCGCCGCACTCCGGCGCGCTCCGGCACTCGGGTGCGCGGGGCCGGTCACGTGCCATCGGAGTGCGGGGGGACCCCCGTCGGGACCCGCCGCACTCCGGCGCGCTCCGGCACTCGGGTGCGCGTTGCTGCTCACGCGGCGGCCTGGAGCGGGCCAGTGACGGCTTCCACCGCCGCGACCAGCCCGCCGCTCATCACGAGCTGCTCGGCCGCGGCCAGCTCGGGGCCTGCCAGCGGTCCGGGCCGTGACCGCCGACGCCGGCGTCGCGCAGCGCGGCGACGGCGGCCGCGGTCGCCGCGCCCGGCTCGATCGGCGCCCGCAGCTCGAGGCCGCGGGCCGCGCACACGAGCTCGCAAGCGATGATCCGTCCGAGGTTGGCGACCGAACACCGCAGCTTCCGCGCTGCGCCCCACCCCATCGAGACGTGGTCCTCCTGCATCGCCGACGACGGGATCGAGTCGACGCTCGCGGGCGTTGCGAGGCGACGGTTCTCCGACACCATCGCCGCCTGCGTGTACTGCACGATCATCAGCCCTGAGTTGACTCCGGCGTCCTCGACGAGAAACGGCGGGAGGCCGTGGGACCGGGTGCGGTCGAGCAGCCGGTCGGTCCGCCGTTCGGCGATCGCACCGACGTCCGCGGCTCGCGATGGCCAGGAAGTCGCACTGGTATCCGACCGGCGCGCCGTGGAAGTGGCCGCACGACTCGACCCTGCCGTCGGGCAGGACGCTCGGGTTGTCGATCGCCGACCGGAGCTCGATGTCGGCCATCGACGCGGCCGTCGCCACGGCATCGCGGGCCGCGCCGTGAACCTGCGGTGTGCACCGCAGCGAGTAGGCGTCCTGAACCCGAGGATCGTCGGTGCGATGGCTGGCCACGATGGGACTGCCGTCGAGGAGCCGCACGAGGTTCGCTGCTGACGCGGTCTGGCCGGGATGCGGCCGCAGTGCCATGAGGTCGGCAGCGAAAGCGCGGTCGGTACCCATCAGCGCCTCGACCGACATCGCCGCCGCCACGTCCGCGCTGCGGAGCAGCACGTCGAGATCGGACAGTGCGAGCACGAGCATCCCGAGCATCCCATCGGTCCCGTTGATCAGCGCCAGCCCCTCCTTGGCCTGCAGCGTGATCGGCTCGATCCCGGCGGCGGCCATGGCGTCGACGCACTCGCCTTCGCCGATCAGTGCGAGCGCGACGTGGGCGAGCGGCGCGAGGTCGCCGCTGCACCCGAGCGAGCCGTGCTCCGGCACGGTCGGCGTGATCCCGGCGTTGAGCAGCTTCACGATGGTCTCGACGACCACCGGCCGAGCGCCCGAGAACCCCATCGCCAGCGTCCGGGCCCGCAGCAGCATCATCGCTCGGACCACCTCGTCCTCGACGGCCGGCCCGATCCCCGCCGCGTGCGAGCGGATCAGCCCGCGCTGCAGTTCCTCGCGGCGTTCTGGTGGGATCACGGTCGTCGCCAGCGAGCCGAACCCGGTGGAGATGCCGTAGACCGGCGTCTCGCCCGCCGCGTAGTCGGCCACGATCCTGGCGCTGGCCGCGATCGCCTCCCTCGCGTCGCCGCCGATGGTGACCGCCGTGCCGTCTCGGGCGACGGTGACGACGTCAGGCCGGCGCAATCCACGGCGGGAGAGCTCCACGGGTTGCTGGCCGTCGGGTGAGGCGCTGCTCATCGGCGCCGGTCTAGAGCATCGCGGCCCGCGCCGCAAGAACCGAAGCCGGCTACTGGTAGTCGATGACCCAGCGTGTGATGACGACGTCTTCCGGCGCGGCCGAGTTCTCCTCCGGGGTGATCCGCACGATCGCCGTGCTCTCGCCGGGCCCCGTGACCTCGAAACGCATCGCCCCGTCCGAGCCAGCGGCCGGCGGTTCGGCTGCCGTCCAATCGGGGTTGGCATCGAGCAGCGCCGCGGCGAGCTCCTCAGGGGCCATCGTCGATCGACCCGCCTGACGCGCCGCCGCGAGATCGCCGCCGGCCCACCCGTCGACGAATACCCGTTCCGGGATCACCATCTGCCCCGCCAGCGCGCCGTACCCGACCGGGGTCGAGTCTTGCGGGGCGGTGTCGGCGACCGTCGTTTCCGGTGCGCTCGTGGCGTCCGGTCGTCGCGTCCCGACTCGAGCGGCGGTGCCGGGCGCGCCGGTGTCCACCGGATCGGAGACCGGGACGACGACCACGACGGACGACTCCACCACCGTGCCCGTCGCGTCCGTCGTCTCGGTGGTCGCCGTCGAGGCGATCGTGGCGCTCGTCGCGACCGTCGTCGTCGGCTCCGCCTCCGGGTCGCCGTCACCGAGCGCCATCACCGCGATGACTGCGGCGGCGCCACCGGCCAGCACGGCGGCCCCACCGAGCACCCGCTTGTCGGTCAACGAGATCGAGCGCCCGCCGCGTGGCGCGCGGCGCCGACAGCTGCGTGCCCGTGAGCGGCCGTACCCCGTCCGGGCCGGGGGCCACGGCCTGCGGCGGTGCGCTCGGCGGCGCCAGCGGAGGACCGGGCGCGCCGGCCGGAGCCGACTCTCGCGCCACCGCGTTCAGTTCCGCAGCGACCTCGTCGGCCGAGCTCGGTCGGTGGGCAGGGTCCTCGTCGACCAGCCGCCTGATGAGATCGACGAGCTGGCGCGGCGGTGTGACCAGCCCACGGTCCTGCATGCCCGCGATCAGCTTCGGAACGTCGATGCGCTCCGACGCCGCCCCGGCCATCGTCGTCGCCCGGCCGCCGGGGTCGCCGGTGAGCAACTCGAGCATGATCCGACCGAGCGAGTACAGGTCGGCGCGCCGGTCGAGCTGGGTCAGGCCGGCCGCCTGCTCCGGGGCGACATACCCTGGCGACCCGGCGACGAGCGTCAGGGCGCTGAGATCGAGGCCCCGGGCCAGACCGAAGTCGCCGAGCACGATCGTCTCGTCGGCCGCCAGGCCCGGGATGTTGCGGCGGGTCGACGACGACCGGATCAGCACGTTCGTCGGCTTGACGTCTCGATGGAGATGGCCGGAACCGTGGACGTCGGTGAGCGCGTATGCCACTTCGAGCGCGATCCCGACCACTTCCCGCGGCTCGAACGCCCGGCCCTCCCGCCGACGTTGATCGATCCGGTCGCCAAGCGTCCCGCGATCGGCCCACGCCATGACGAGATACGGCTGCCCGGTGTCGGCCTCGCCGAGATGGAACCCGCGAACGATGCGCGGGCTCTCGACCGTGAGCAGGACCCGCGCCTCGGACAGGAAGCGGCGGCGCACGTCCTCGTCCCGGCTCCAGTTGTCGGCGAGGATCTTGACCGCAACGTTCCGGTCGAGCACGTCGTCGCGGGCCAGCCACACCGTCGCGAAGGAACCCGTGCCCAGGACGCGCTCGAGTCGGTAGGGTCCAATCATCTCCGCGTCGGGCACGGACCGAATCTAGGAGATCCGGGCACGTTCCAGCCGCGACGCGCCGCTGGCAAATGGGCGACGATGGGGAGACTGGTGGACTTCGAAGAGATCGAACTCACGGGCCGGCGGGCGGCGGCGGGCGACCGCGCGGCGCTCGACCGGCTCCTCGTCGGGGTCAGGCCGCTCATCCTCGGGCGCTGCCGCAAGTTCCTCCCCAACCCGCTCGACGCCGAAGAGGCCGCGCAGGACGCCCTGCTCGCCATCGCCCGGCGGATCGAGTCGTTCGAGGGGCGGTCGAAGTTCACCACGTGGATGTACCAACTGACCACGAACGCGGCGATCGATTGCTACCGCAAGCTGAAGCGCCGGCGCAGCGTGCTCGCAGACGCCCCCGGAGCTGGTGGCGGCCGGTTCGTCGCCGAGCGTGGTCGCCGGCGCTCGCATCGATCTCCTCGAGGCCGCGGAACAGCTCGACGAGCGGCTCGTCGAGCCGGTGTTCATGCGTGACCTGTGCGAGCTCGAGTACTCCGACATCGCCGAGCTGCTCGACGTGCCGGTCGGGACGGTCAAGTCCCGGATCCACGACGGTCGGGCGAAGCTGCGCCTCGCCCTCTATGGTCGCGAGTCTGGCGAGACCGGGCGCACGTCGCACCGCCGCCAAGAGCCGGAGCCGCTCTCCTGATGGCCGACCAGACCCGACCTCCGTCTGCAGCGCTGCGTCTTGCCGCGGGCAGCGCTGTCATCGCGCTGTGCTCCGCGCTGGTCGGTGCCTCGGTCACGGGCGTGGTCGCGGGCGCCGGCGGGAACGCGCCGGAGAAGACGATCCCGACGCTGCCGCCGTCGAGCGGCGACGTGGCGACGACCGAGCCGCCCCCGTCGAGCGCCGCCGAAACCACCGAGCCGGCGACGACCACCGAACCGGTCGAGACCGGCATCTCGGTGCGCGCCGGGGCCACCATCACGGAACTGTTCGCCGCGGCGAACGCGGTCTTCGGCGCCAACGGCGACGTCGCGTCCGGCCTCGGCCGCTTCGCCGTCATCCCGGCCGGGATCCCGACGCCCGCGGCGGCGTCGATCGATACGTTCTCGATCTTCTACTATGCCGACCCCGCGTACTACGTCGCGCTCGTCCCGGTTCGCCACGCCTGCGACCGCAGACGACGTCGCCGCCTACTACCAGACGATGCTCACGGCGGCCGGATACGAACTCGGCGTCGACGAGTCGCAAGCCGAGCAGCGCCACCTCGAGTTCGACACTCCCGGTTCGGTCTACGCCGACGCGTCGGTCGACGTCTCGATCGACACCAGTGACGACGATGTCGTGGTCGAGCTCGAGATCACCGACCACGCCGACGCCGAAGTCCTGCAGGCGTTCTCCGGGTGGCCGGCGGGGATGCCGACCATCGGCGAAGGCCAACCGGTCGAGGCGTGGGTCACCGCGACCCGCGGGCCAGGGACCACGCTGAACGTGTCGACAACGTTCGCCTACGACGACGTGACCGCCGACGAGCTCACCAGCATGGTCCGCGACGCAGCCACCGCCGGAACGGGCGGATTCCATCTCGCCGAAGGCGACCAGGGCGGGGCGACCATATTGCTCGACCACTCCGTGATCGAATCGCCGTCTGCCGAGGTCTCGACGGCCGGGACGGACGCCGGCGAGATGACCACCTTGGAGATGTCCGGGTCACTCACCCTCTGAGGCGAGCCCGCCGAGGTGCGCCACCGATGGGTCTGCGCGTGACCGAAGCGTCACGTACCCACCCTCCGATACGCCGTCCGGACCGCAGCAAGCGGGCGACCTTTCCGCTACAACCCTGTATGTGACTGCGTCCAGCGACGTCGTGCCGGCGAGCAACGTCTCTCCTGCGCTCGAGTTCGACGGCATCGGGATGACGTTCCCCGACGGCACGCACGCGATCGACGAGGTGTCGTTCAGCGTCGGCCGGGGCGACTTCGTCACTGTCGTCGGCCCGTCGGGGTGTGGCAAGTCGACGCTGCTGCGGATCGCATCCGGCCTGCTCGAGCCGACACGCGGGACGGTCACCATCGACCGGGAGCGGATCGGGTACGTGTTCCAGGACCCGACGCTGATGCCGTGGCGGACCGTGCGCGGCAACGTCGAGGTCCTCGCCGAGCTGCACGACCTGCCGCGCGAGGAGCGGCATCGCCTCGGCCAGCACGCCATCGACCTCGTCGGGCTGAACGGGTTCGAGGACCACTACCCCAAGTCGCTGTCGGGCGGGATGCGGATGCGCTGCTCGCTGGCCCGCACGCTGACGCTTCGACCGCCGATCATGATGTTCGACGAGCCGTTCGGCGCCGTCGACGAGATCACTCGCGAGCACCTCAACGAGGAGACGCTGCGGCTGTTCGAGCAGGAAGGGTTCGCCGGGCTGTTCATCACGCACTCGATCTCCGAGGCCGTGTTCATGAGCACCAGAGTGCTCGTGATGTCGGCCCGTCCCGGCCGGATCGTCGCCGACTACCAGGTGCCGTTTCCGTACCCGCGCGACCCGGAGATCCGCTTCGACCCCGAGTTTGCCGCGCTCAGCGGTGAGCTGTCCCGCGCCCTGCGCGGGGCCCACGCATGAGCGTTCCCGATCCCACCGACGCTGCACTCGCCGCCAGCCCCGTGGTCATCGAGTCGCCGACGGTCCGCGTCGATCCGACGAAGTCCCGAGCCAGGCGACTGGCCGAGGTCGTCATCCCGCCGCTCGTGCTCGTCGCCGTGCTGATCGGCGTGTGGTACTTCCTCTCCTACCGGATCGTCAAGCGTCGCTTCCTCCTCCACCCGCCCCACGACGTCATCCAGGAGGGCTTCCTGAAGTGGGAGAACCTGCACGAGATCCTCGACGGTCTCTGGTACAGCACGAAGGTCGCCGCGCTCGGCCTGGCGATCGCGTTCCTGCTCGGCGTCGCCATCGCGGTCGTGATGAGCCAGTCGAAGTTGATCGAGCGGGCCGTGTTCCCGGTGCTCGTGGCCCTTCAAGCGATCCCGATCCTCGTCATGGTTCCGCTCATCGCCATCTGGTTCGACACCAAGACGACGTCGCGTGTGATCGTGTGCGTGATCATCGCGTTCTTCCCGATCGTGCTGAACACCCTGTTCGGACTGGTGTCGGCGGACGCCGGGCTCCACGACCTCCTGACCCTGCACCACGCCAGCCGTTGGACGAGGCTGCGGAAGTTGATGCTCCCCGCCGCGCTGCCCGCGATGTTCGCCGGGTTGCGCATCTCGGCCGGGCTCTCGGTGATCGGCGCGATCGTCGGGGACTTCTTCTTCGGACGTGGTGAGCGCGGACTCGGTCAGCTCATCAAGCAGTACTCGAGCAACACGAACACCGGTGAGCTGACGCTGGCCACGGTGATCGTGTCGTCGGTGCTCGGCATCACGGTGTTCCTCATGTTCGGCGCGGTACAGACGGCGGTGATCGGGAAGTGGTACGACGCAAAGTCGGGTGGCGGCCGCTAGCGCCGTGAATCCGAACGAGAGCCGGTCTGTACGACACCGAACGGCCGCCTCGAACCCGCTCTGGGAGGCGTTCGGGACGGTTCCTCGTCTATCGTGGAACCGGCCGCCTCGTTCGGGCGGTTTGGGCAGGGGGCTGATGCGATGAGGGGACGAGTTGGCGTCATTGCGATGTCGCCGGTGCTGCTGATCGGAGTGGCGTCGGGCAGCGAACCCGACGATTCGGCGGCGGGAAGCGACAACACGCTGCGGATCACCGCGTCCGAGTACGAGTTCGCCGTCGAAGGTGAACTGGAAGCCGGGGTCGTGTCGATCGCCGTCGAGAACGTCGGTGACGAGTTCCACGAGATCGCCATGGGCAGGCTCGTCGACGGCCGCACCGTCGACGACGTCCGCGCCGCCCTCGAAGCAGCCGACGAGGAGAGCGATGACCCGTTGGACGGCCTCGTCGAGGACGGCAGCGTCATCGACGACCTCGGCGGCATCCAGGCTCCGGGCACTGCGTACACGATCACCGGCGGCGGCGTGGTGGCGGGCGACTACGTGTTGTTGTGCTTCATCCCCGACAGCGAGGGGATCCCCCACCACAACCTCGGCATGGTCACCGGCTTCACCGTCGGTGAGGGCGACGTGAGCGACGGCTCCCAAGCCGACGTGACCTACACCGTCGGCGACGACGGTCTCGACGGGCCGGCGCAGCTCGAGGCTGGTGAGACCTCGATCGAGGTCGTCAACGACTCCTCGACAACCCGGGAGATCACCCTCTTCAAGATCGCCGAGGGCAGCACCGTCGAAGATGTCGTCACCTTCTTCGAGTCCGCCGACGAAGGTCCACCCGAGTTCGCCGGTGGCCCACTCGACTTCTTGGCGTTCGTGTTCGACGCCGAATCCGACCGCACGATCACCGTCGACCTCACCGCAGGTCAGTGGGCAATCCAGACCCCCGACCCCGAGCAGCCGTTCGAAGGTCCGCCCGCCGAGGACCCCCACACGATCCTGGTCACCGTGTCCTAGCCAGATCCAGCCGCCACACGTGACGGTCGATCTCCACGGCCCATGTCCGCTGATCCGCGGGGTGCTGCCTCCAAGCCGGGCGGTGGCCGCTGACCCCTTCGTTCCACCGCCCTCCCAACCCATCGAAGGAGAAACCCGTGACCAGACGAACCACTGCCCTCGCACTGATCGCCGCCGCCGGAGCCGTCGCGCTGCCGACGGTCGGCCATGCGTCGGTCCCGCCGACGACAGAGCCGGCAGACGCCACGTCGCTCGCGGAGGAGGCCGCCGTCGATCTGTCGGCGGTCTGCCCCGAGACGATCGTGATCCAGTCGGACTGGTTCCCCGAGAGCGGAGTACGGCGCGGTCTACGGCCTGCTCGGCGACGACTACGAGATCGACGTCGAGAACAAGATCGTCTCCGCCTCGCTGGTGTCGCAGGGTCAGCCGACCGGCGTCAACATCGAGATCCGCGCCGGTGGCCCCGCCATCGGCAGCGACGTCGAGACCGAGCTGTACACCAACGACGAGATCACGTTCGCCTTCGGAACGACGGACGGCCAGATCCTGTCCTGGGAGGACACGCCGATGCTGTCGGTCGTCGCCCCGCTCGACATCAATCCCCAGATCATCATGTGGGACCCCGAGACATACCCCGACGTCGAGACGATCGCCGATCTCGGTGAGGCCGGCGTCACGATCAACGTGTTCGGCGGCCAGACGTTCACGGACGTCCTCGTCGGCCAGGGGATCCTCACCGAGGACCAGATCGACCCGTCATACGACGGCGGCCCGACGCGGTTCGTCGGCGAGAACGGCGCATCGCCCAGCAGGGCTTCGCGTCGTCGGAGCCGTACCAGTACGAGCAGGTCTTCGAGGACTGGATGAAGCCGGTCGCGTTCCAGACGATCCACGACGCCGGGTTCCAGGTGTACTCGCAGACCCTGGCGATCCGGCCGGAAGATCTCGAGACGCTGAGCCCGTGCCTCGAGCTGTTCGTCCCGGTCGTGCAGCAGTCGGCCGTCGACTTCGTCACCGATCCGATGCGGACGAACGAGGCGATCGTCGACATCGTCGAGCAGTACAACACGTTCTGGACAGTACGACCTCGGACTGGCGGCCTACTCCGTGGAGACCCAGGCCGAGCTCGGGCTCACCGGCAACGGGCCTGACGACACGATCGGAAACATGGACGAGGAAAGAATCGCCACCGTGCTGCAACAGGTGCGCGACGCCGGGCTCGAGGTCCCCGAGGATCTCGTCGCGACAGACCTCTTCACGAACGAGTTCATCGATGAGAGCATTGGGTTGACGTCCTAGCGACCGAGCAGATCTGGAGTGCGCTTGAAACTGACGATCACCGCCGCGATCCAAGCGAGATGGGGCCATCACGTGGATGGCCTCATCCACTCCCACGCCTGGACGGTCGAGGCAACCGTGGAGGGCCCGGCCGACGCCTGCAGGGTGATGCCGGCCGACGACCTCGAGGACATCCTGCGCATCGAGGTGCAGCCGTGGACCGGCCACTACCTCACGAACGTCGACCTCGGCCCGTGGAAGAGCTACCAGCCCTGGTCTGGGACAAGGAGCCGACCGTCGAGGAGATCGTCCGCCGGCTGTTCCACGACCTCGAACCGCGGGTCCCCGGCCTCGTCGAGGTGGCGCTGACCGAGTCGGCGGAGTTCGACCGGTCGCGTACGGTCCGCCTGCGATGCGATGACTGAGGGCACGGTGCTTGCGGTCGGCACGCATTCGCGCGACAACTGGGGCAATGGATGAGAACCGGCAGTGCCCCTACTGTGATCTCAAGTTCGAGTATCACAACGAGGTGAAGGAGCACATCATGCTCGATCACCGCGAGCACGCCGGCGTCGTCGCGGGCATCGAGCCCCACGAACTCCCCCACTTCTGATCGCTCGATGCGCTTGCTCCGAGCGGGCGGAGTCCCTCAAGCTCGGCGGCCTGGGCTAATCGCCCGTCGAGACAGGCGAACGTGAGCCCCGGTTGTCGCCCGCAACGAGCAACGCTGCCCCGAGTTGTCCGGCATCAGCGGCGCGCAACGCATGGCGCGCCAGCACCGCTTCCGCCTTCGTCCGGAGGCGATCAGATCGGTCACCTCGTCCCACGCTCTGGCCAGGTGGCCGGACGCGTCGAGCACCAGCCTGCGACGAGCCCGGTCGAAGAGGCCCTCGCGCACGCGGCGTTCGACGGCGCACGCCAGCGCGACCCGAGTCCATCCCCACGTCACGATGTCCGTGTCCTCACGCAACCAGGCGCGGACGCGGTCCGTGCTCGATTCGGCCACCACGAGCGGCACGATCGCCGATGCGTCCCAATGTCGCACCGGTCGGCGTCTCAGATTCGGTCGGCGCGTTCCGCCTCGAGGGCGTCGGACAACCCGGCCGGCAGCTCGATCGCGGGCTGGTCGAGAACCGCCAGGGCGCCGCCTTCGCCGGGTCGCACGACGCCGGCCCGGACGAGCTGTTGCCGCCTGCGCTCACCGTCGCCAGTCTGAGCAGCGAGTCCGACGAGTCGGGCGACTGGCGTGCCCCGGTCGAGGATCTGGACCTCGCCGCCGCGCCGAACCTCCCGGACGTACTCCGAGAGCCGCGCTTTGAGCTCGCTGATCGACACGGTCGTCATGTGACCATTCTGGCCTCAAGACCAAGTCGGACAAGTCTGCAGGTGGCTTCGTGCCGGTCAGCGCCGCGTCGTGTCAGCGTAGGGCAGTGACCAGCTCAGCCTTTCCTTGTGTCGGCACGTCAGCGATTGCCGTCGGATCGCCTGACTGGATCGTGACCTGACGTTGAGGTGACAGCTGATCGGCATGACGACTTGAAGGTCGGCGAACGGGATGGAGGTCGTCGCTAAACAGGACGACCTGCGGGCCCCGGGACGCGGTGCGGACCGTACCCTTCGTCCGGACCCGACGCGTCGGGACCCGAGCGTCCTGTTGGCCCCGGGGCCGGAAGTTGCGCCAGATCGACGTCCACGTCAGATCGATCCAGACGAGGCGGTGGTCCGAGCTCGGGAACGGGAATTCGCCGGTGAGCGCCGACAGCGGGTCGTCGGACGGCGGCCAGAACACCGCCGGCGTCGACGACTTCGAATCCGGCCGACGGCAGCACGTAGTCGGCGCGGAGGTTGCCCGGCGCGTCGTCCGTGAAGTCGGCGGTGTCGAGCGCCGGGTCGCCCTCCTGCTCGGCATTCAGCTGGCCCTGCGCGGTCGCGGCCTCGACGGCGCCGTCGCTCGTCGGGGCCGGGTCCTGCACCCGGTCGAGGTCGAGCAGCTGCTGGATCGCGCCCTCGACGAATCGCCATCGACCGGGTCGCTGTTCTGGTCGCCCAGGATCACGAATTCGGCGTCGGCCGTCGAGACCGCCAGTGACGCCGGCGTCGTCGACGATCCACGAGGTGTCCTCCCCAGCCATGTACTCGGCCCACAACCGGATCTCGTCGGCGTTGCGGGTCCCGTTGCGATCCTCCTCGCCGTCGAACACCGGCGGCGTCGGGTGCGACACGAGCATATGGACGATCCGACCGTCGACGTCGACCGGTACGTCCCAGTGCGACTTGGACGACAGCGCGGAACACCGCGAGCTCCTCGGGCGAGTACCAGTCCGCCCGGCTCGGGCGTCGCCGGGTAGTCCGGCAGGCGGGCGTCCGGCATCGACGACCACAGCAGGTTCTGGAACGTGCGCACCTCGTCCTCGACGATCGGGTACCGCGACAGCACCACCATCCCGTACTGGCCGGGGAACTCGCCGAACCCGAACGCGTCGTTGGGCCGCCGACCGTCCCGTCGTTGTCGAGGTCCAACCCGGATTCGCACGCCGGTGTTCGAGGGCGCGGTGAATGCGTACTCGTACGAGATCGGCTCGGCGCCGTTCTGCGACACCGCCAGGTAGTTGTCCCGGAACAGGTCGACCGCCTCGTAGTTCTCGACGTAGTCGAACTCGTTGAGCAGGATGATGTCCGGCGCCGTGCGCTGGATGATCTCCGCGACGGTGGCGGCCTGCGGATCGTCCGGCGTCGACAGGTTGGCGACCAGCTCCCCCTCGGCCGCCCGGTTGAGCGAGGCGTTGAACGTGGCGACCGGAACTCACCGGCGCCGGGAGCGCTGGAACCGGGACCGGGAGGCTCGGTCGAAGCTCCGGCTGAGCCCATGGCAGCCACGAGGAGGGCGGAGACGGCGGCTGGCAGAACGACAGCCCGTGTAACTCGTGATCGACGCATACCTCCACCGTCGAAGGGCCGGATGGACGCTCGATTTCACCTCTCCGAACGTGCGGTGAACCGACAGCAACGTGCGCAGCGTGTTCCGGTCTGATGACAACCACTTCCCCTGACTTTCCTTCCTTCACTCGCTGGTGCACAGTCGGGGCCATGAAGGCGAGACTCGTCATGGCGACGCTCGTCGCGGCGTGCTCCGTCGCGGCGGCATCCTCGATCGTTCGGGGAGGTGGCGGTCTGCCCCGATCTCGGAGACACCGGCGGAGTGAACGACGGCTTCCCGAGCCGCTTGTCCAGTCTCGTCGGAGTCGACATCCGCACTGGCGGCCACGACTGCTTCGAGCGTGTCGTCGTCGAGTTCGGCGGCACCGGCGAACTTCCCGGCTACCAAGTGCAGTACGAGCCGGATCCGATCCTCGATTCCCCGAGCGGTGAGCCGGTCGAGGTCGCCGGCGATGCGACCCTCGTCGTGTCGTTCGGAGCGTGGATGCCGGACCCGGACGGCAACGGCTACGCCGGCCCGCGCGAGTTCGTGCCGGACAACGTGTCGAACATCCTGGAGTTGCAGCAGATCGAGAACTTCGAAGGCCAGGGCGCGTGGGCGATCGGCCTCGATCAGCAGCGTGGGTTCGTCGTCACGACCCTGCTCGATCCGGTGCGCATCGTCATCGACATCGAGCTCGATCCGGCCGGCGCACCACCGACACCGACACCGACGACGGCACCTCCCGGTCAGCCCCCGGTGTCGCTTCCGCCGACGCGCTAGGGGCTTGCGGCTCCCGATCGACAATTTGTTGTCAGGCGGCGGGCGGTCGATGGCGAGGTCTTCGAAGAGTTTCTGCATGTTGATGCGGATTTGTTCGTAGTCGCGGTCGATGGTGGTCCAGTGTGACGGTTTGCGGCCTTGGCGGGGGCTGCGAACTCCGGCGAGGATCGGGGCGATGACCTGGTCGCGCAGGGCGACGAGGCCGGCGAGAACCCGGGCGGCCTCGGGTGGGACGTGGTAGCGGTGGGTGCGGCCGAGCCTGTCGACGAGTTGCTTTGCCTCGCAGTTTGCGCAGGTCGTAGGCGGCTTGGCGGACCGTGTAGTCGTGTGGTCTGCCGGTCATCGTCTGCACCTTGGCGGCGAGGTCGCTGACGCTGAACCCGGCGGGTGCGTGGCCAGGGCGAGCACGGCGGCGATCGTGTTGCGGATGCGTGGCCGGTTCATGTCGATGCCGCCGACGTGGGTCGCGCCCGAGCGTTGTGGGCTGCGGGAGCTCGTCGAGGAGCCCGTCGGGGATGAAGGAGATGTCGACGCAGTCCAGGGTGGTGCAGAACGATCTCGGCCATCGTGGCCAGCCGGGCAGTGATCTCGCTGTAGTGCTCCAGGACGCGGCCGCAGTGCAGATCGGCGGTGTTGTGGGTGATCGCCTCGACGCGCAGGACGTGTTCGCCTTTGGTGTAGGCCTTCAACGTCAACCGCCCGAAATGGACCTTGAACGTGGTCAGGTCGTAACGAGGTGTCCCGATCACGGCAGCCAGTCGAGGTGGACCGCCCTTGCGGTTGTGGTGCGGGCGGGTCTTGGCCCCGAACAGGGTGCGGATCATCGGCACGTCGAGGCGTGACCGGGTGCGGTCGAGGATCGTGTCGAAGATGCGTTGCATCTGTGCCCCGTCGGTGAACAGCAGGTTGTGGCTGTACTCGGCTTGATACACCGAGTAGGCGTAGCCGAACCGGCTGCGCTGCTGCTCGTCGACATCGAGACCGAAGCACACGCACGCGGTGTAGATCCAACGGTCGCACACCTCGCGCAGAAGCCCTTCTGCCCCGGGTTGGGACACGGTGTCTGCGATCTGCGCGAGGTGTGTCGGCTGGGTCAACGCGGTGAAGCAGTTGCCTTCCTTGACGAAGTCAACTCCGGCGGCGTGTGCCGCAAAAGCGACGTACTCGTGGCAGTTGAGCATCACCATCGCGCCGAACGGAGGGTGACCAGACATCTTGATCGTGACGTGACCCCAGTCAGGGTCACGGATGTGGAACGAGTAGTGATTGACGTACTCGCGTTTCTTGTCCAGGCTGACGATGACACCAGTGCGGGACTTGGTCACCTTCCACACCGTCGCCGGCGCCCGGGCCACGAGCACCATGAACACACCGACGCCGACCGAGTGCGTGGCGAGGTACTCCTCGGCGATCAGATGCTTGCGCTCACCGGCCTTGGTGTCGATCACGGGAACATCGTTGGCCTTCGCCCAGCCCCGAACCCGCCGGGCGAACCGGCCGGCCATCCGCATCAGATGGGTGTTGTCGAGGTTCTCATCAGAGCCGTACAGGAGTCGCCACCACGTCCGGAAGCCGCCAGGAGAGTACGCAAACTGGTGGTAGGCGTTGAGCACGATGCGATCCACGCAGTCATAGGAACCAGTGAGCAGATCGTCGTAGCGGGCAGTCAGCGCGTCTTCCATCGAGCGACCATAGGCACCACCACCGATACGCCCCCCGACTGCCCCGCAGGGGCCACCGATCACGAGCGAGCGAAGCGAGTCTCGGGAGCGGAGTAGAGCACCTCTGGTGCGACTGGGTTGAGATGTGAGGCAAGTTTCAGACGGCTGGTCTGAGGCGTGCCCGGTCGAGCTAGTTGGTGACGTGTCGTTCGATGGCTCGCCAAGTTTGCTGTAGGTGATCGCGACGCGTTGTCCGTCGGGGGTGAGCACGCAGGTGTTCGATTTGGGGAGTCGTTGGATGAGGCCGAGGAGGCGGAGGCGGCGCAGGTCGTAGGTCATCTGCGATCGGGTGTAGGGGCCATCGAGCAGTTGAGACACCAAGCCACGAAGGGTCTTGTTGGTGAAACCGACGACGGACAGCAACCCGACACAGAGCGCACCGGTCAGGGCCATGGCGCGTGGGTCGCCGAAGCGGAACGCTCCGGTTCGTTGGCCCTCCTGCAGCGAGGGCTGTGAGATCCGCTCCCAGAGAGCGGTCTCGATGGCACAGCCCTGACCGGCACGTTGACATTCCAGCAGACGACGGTTGGCCATACGAGCCTTGTCGACGAGTTCGCCCAGGTAGCTGAGGCGACGGTTGACACGCAGGTCGGTCGGTGAGTTGATGACAGTTTCGATTCGTAGCGCTCGTCCTTCCTTCAAGTACTGCTTGATCCGGGAATGTTTGTAGAACGCGTTGATCGTGACGTCGGTGCCGCGGGTGACGATCTTGGTGGCGAACTCGCTGCGGGTGTTGCGGCGGATCTGTTTGCGACCGAAGATGACCTTGATCTCGTCGGGCCGGCCGATGTCGAGATTGTCGGCGACGACGGCCTCGAAGAACCCGCGGGCTCGGCGGGGTGCGTCGAACACGATCGTGCGTGACACCTCGATCTGGCGCATCGACAACTCCCACCAGTAGCCACCGGCGCGATCGTTGGTGTCAAGGGGTGTCGGGTTGATGTTCATCCATCGCTCGAAGAACATTTCGATGTGGGCTGCACTCAATTGGTCGCAGATCGCTTGCAGACGGGCTGGTTGATCGCATGCGGCGAACCCGTTGGCCAGCTCGGTGAACGTGATCCCGGCCTTCGCTGCTTGACGTTTGGCCCACTCGTGGCCGTTGATCCACACCTTGGCGGGGTAGGGAAGGTACGTACACAGCTTGATGAATCCGGCGCCGAACTCGGCGTCGAGGACATAGAAGTAGAACACCGACACCCGTCGCTGGGTCTTCGTGAACTTGAACAATGGCGCTCCGCTCGATGACGGGACGCGGGTGGCGGTGAACACCCACTGGTACTCCTGGGCACACCCGATGGCGACGACCCCCGGGCCGGTGGCAGCGTCGAGGTAGCGGCGCATCACGTCGATGTGCCGGTCATCCTTGTTGAACGGCACCACCGGAACGTGGTTGACCGCCGCGAAATCGCGTACCGCCCTGCGGAACCGGTCACCGATCTTGGTCATCACCGCCGGAGACGGGATCGACATCCCGAGGTGCTCCTTCATGAACCAGACGACCTGACCCGGCGTCTGGAGCCGTGGGACATAGGCGTTGAGGTAGATGCGATCCAGGCAGGACAGATCCAACACGACGTGGGAATCGAGCAGCTCGTTGACGCTGACCACCTCGGCCATCGCGACCCCCTCAGTGAGGCTGCGCCCCGGACAACCCCGAGATCCACCGACGTAAGTTCAGCCACCGACTCGCGCACCTCGGCGGTCCGAGGCGCGGCCTCACTGGCCGAATCATCTCGAGCTCCTCGGGTGAGTACCAGTCGGCCCGCTCCGGCGTCGCCGAGTAGTCCGGCAACCGAGCGTCCGGCATCGACGACCACGGAAGGTTCTGGAACGTGCCCACCTCGTCCTCGATGATCGGGTAGCGCGACAGCACGACCATCCCTGACCGCGGAACTCCCGAACCCGAACGCATCGTTGGGCCCGCCGACCGTTCCGCCGTTGTCGAGGTCGAACCCGGACCGACACCGGTGTTCGACGGCGCCGTGCACGTGTACTCTGCGAGATCGGTGGCCTCGTTCTGCGACACCGCCAGGTTGTTGTCGCGGATCAGATCAATGGCCTCGTACTTCTCGACATAGTCGAAGGCGTTGAGCACGATGATGTCCGGCGCGGAGCGCTGGATGATCTCGGCCACCGTCGCCGCCTGCGGGTCGTCGGGCGTACAGGGGTTGGCGACGAGCTCACACTCCGCCGTCCGATCAAGGGACGCGTTGAACGTGGCGATCAGGCAGCCACCCGCCGGCGAGCGCTTCCCGGCGCCGCCGACGCATTGGGCGGTTCGGTGGTCGCGCTCACCGGGCCGGCGGTCGCGCCGAGGAGGGCAATTGCAACGGACGTCTTGACTGCGCGACTCGTGTACGCATTCCGACCGTCCAAATCGCAGCCGGATTGTTTGCCGTGGGTGCGGGATTGACGGTTGTTGGCATTTGCCGGCGCAGGTCACACGCCTGACCGCACTCCAACAATCGGAACATCGACGCGGCTGCAGGTGAGTTATCGGCTTGACGAAACGCTCGTCGTTGTTCCCACGTCCAAGTGTGCCTGTTGCGTCTACACCGTGTCGTTCAGTCCTCCGGCTCCATTTGCTTGCCACCCAAGCGGCTACTTGAGTCTCATGAGTCGACCGAGGGCCGCCCATCCACGACGAAAGCGTGCCGCCGGCATCGGGTTGCCGCCGAGTGTCGCAGCACGGGCGAGCACCGGATGTCAGGCGTCGTGGTCTCGTCTATCGCGCTCGGCGTTGCCCTGCCCGGGACATATGAAGGGGCAAAGTTGGACCAGGCGATGAACGCTCCGCCGACACTGGCATAGCCCTTGCGTGTGACGTGCTCTCTGACTTCTCATGTGTCCTCGCCGGCATGAAGTACGCCCCATCCCCAGCGTTCGTTAGATCTTCATTTTCGCGAGCGAGTGGTGTGACCGAACGTTGGCTGGACGCCGTCGACTGTTCAGTGCGCTGCACTCGCCGTCCGTGACGATCGAGATCCCGTACGTCGTCGCCCGCATCGGGCTGCTCCACCCGTGCGAGCTGTGCCCGCCCGCCTACTCGGCGCGACGCGTCCGGTTGCGCGACGCCCACGTCTGCCAGTTCGTGATCGACGGGCAGGCGTGCGGACGTCGAGGTGACTCGGTCGACCACCTCCTGCCAGCTCGCTGGGAGGGGGCGACAACTGGCTCAACGCGGTCGCCGCGTGCCGCATCCACAACGGTGCCAAGGCCAACCGCACGCTGCAGCAGATGCGCCGGTACCACGGCTGGTCGCCGCGCCGCGATCCGTTCGTGCCGTCGCGCAGCGCGCTGGGGGCCGCCGGCCTGAGGGCGTTCCGCGGGTACCCGTCGACGAGGAACCCGTAATTGCAGTCGTGCATGCTCAGGCGCTCTTGCACGACCGACTCCACGAGGTCGTCGCCGCCGAGCTCGCCGGCCACCATGATCCGCCTGACCTGTGCGCCGAGCTTCGTGTGGTGCTGCACGTTCCAGCGGAAGATGTCACCGACGCTGATGTGGACGAGCTCGAAGTCGTCGGCGAGCACTTGGCCTGCGTCCCCTTCCCGCTCCCCTGGACGCCCATGATCACGTACTTGCGCACGATGCAAGCCTGCCACCTTGTCGGTGAGGCGACGGAACGTGGCTCAGGGATGCTTGCCGAGAGCTACCCCGCCATCATCCACGGGCCCCATTGGATGAGCTGGTCAACGAGCGAGTCGAGATGGGTGACCATGGCGACGTTTGCGGCGCGTCCCTGGCGGTAAGGATCGGGCACATCGTCGTCAGTCGCTGACTTCACCAGGTCGGCGGTGCGGCGCCCGTCAGCGACTGCTTCGAGCCACCCGCGGAATCCATCAGCGTGCGCCGAGGTCCTCATCGCTCGTCGGACCAACTCACGGATCGTAAACGTGCGCGGCCACAACGAGGGATCGTTCGCCACGATCCAGCGCAGGTGCGAGCGCGCCATCGTGAGCACGAGGTCGGTCCCGTCGAGGTCGACGGGGGCGACCTGGCGGGGAGCGTGTGACGCGAGATCGAGCCCGATCGCAGCGGCAGCGGCCATCGTGTCCGGCTCGACCGGACCGTCGTACCGGTCGGTTCCTGCCGACGCGACGCTCCAGCGAGCGCCATCTACGTCAACCACGTCAGCGAACCGCCGCGCCAGGAGCGCCTCGGCGACCGGGGAACGGCACAGGTTCGCGGTGCACACCACGAGCATCCGACGCGATTCGGTCATCCGAACCTCCGCGGACCCGGCCGTCCGATGACCGATGAGAGCCTGCACGACGGAACGGTCACGTTCTCTCCCACCGGTCTGCAACGTAGCGGCGTGGTCTCACGAGCGCTTCTGAAACGCCGATCGGCCTCGACATCGGGTTCCAGCGGCGCACCGTCCGGTGAGCGCTCAACGCGGTCGAGGAGCTGCGGTCGCCCCGTCGGCGTCGGGTAGGCGGACGTCGACCTGGGCGTGACCCGCGGCCGTCGATGTCCGCCGACAACGCGCCGATGTCGAGCGAACGAGCCCGCATCGGCGCATCTGGTCGACACAAAACGGCGGTCCCCCGAACCGGCGGAGCAGGTTCCACGGACACCCGACCCGTCCGGGCCGAGACAGGCCGCCAGCCACGATCAGTGTCGCCACACGACGACCCGTTGCGACCCACCCATTCCCGGCTCCGAAAGTGTGACCAGTGGTATTCTCAGAGGTATGACCAAACTGAAGACATCGGTCACGGTCGATCCTGCGAAGGTCGAGGCGGTGCGTCGAATCACGGGTGCAGGCTCGACGTCGGCGGCCATCGATGCGGCGATGTCCGAGATGATCGCCCTTCATCGGATCCGTCACGATGTCCTCGCGTACCGTCGAATTCCGCTCGACGTCGATGAAGTGGCGCTCGCTCACGTCACGCCCGACTGGTCCGATCTCGCCGACGACACGGACTGGGCAGCGCTGTACGACGAGTCGGAGTGAGCCCGCCTGCCCCGCGCCGGGGGGAGGTGTGGCTGGCCGACCTGGACAAGCGCCGGCCGGTGGTCGTGCTCACCCGCGATCCCCTCGGGAAGTATCTTCACGCCGTCATCGTCGGCCCGATCACCTCGACGGTTCGAGGGGTTTCGACGGAGGTCGAGGTCGGCCCGCCGGACGGCGTCGCGATCTCATCCGTGGTCAATCTGGACAACGCCCAGCTCGTCGCGCGAGCCCGCCTCGTGAGGAAGGTCGGACGGGTTCGTGGGGAGACGATGGCAGCGATCTGCGGAGCGCTGGCGATCGCGGTCGGCTGCCCACCGCCTGCCTGACCCGAACGCACCGATCCGCGCTCAGCCCCTAGCGGGCGGCCGTGGCGCACTGGGAGACCGATGTGCACCTGGCTGTCGAGGCCTTCGTTGGACCGGTGAGTGCACAAGCCCTAACATCGGCGGGACCTGAACGATCGATTTCGCCGGGGTTGCGCGTGGCCAACCTGGCGTGCAATCACGCGTTCGATCAGGCAGGATGGTGCGGGCGGAGATGCGTCCGGAACAGGAAGCCACGACACAGAAAGGGGTCGGTCATGTCCACCGCGGTGCTGCTGCTCGACGCAGCATGGCGCATCGATCGAGTGATCGACGCCGAGCACGCGTGTGAACTCGTCGTGATGAACCGCGTCGTCGCGGCTTCCGACGAGATCGCCACGGTGATGCACTCCCCGTCGGTGACGATCGAGATTCCGTCCGTGGTTGCCCGAATCGGGCTGCTCCATCCGTGCGAGCTTCGACCGCCCGCCTACTCGGCGCGGCGAGTCAGGCTCCGCGACGCTCACACGTGCCAGTTCGTGGTCGACGGCCTTGCCTGCGGACGCCGCGGTGACTCGGTCGACCACCTGCTGCCGCGCTCCTTGGGCGGCGGCGACAGCTGGCTAAACGCCGTCGCCGCGTGCCGCATCCACAACGGCGCCAAGGCGAACCGCACGCTGCACCAGATGCACCGATACCACGGCTGGACGCTCCGCCGCAATCCGTACGTGCCGTCCCGAAGCGCGCTGGTCGCAGCCGGTCTGCGGGCACCGCACCCGTCGTGGGAGCCGTTCCTCGCCAAGGTCTGACCGGCTCAGGCCGGCAGGCCGAGCCGGGCTCGGATGTCCGCCTGGACCTCGGCCACCGGCCGGTTGGCGTCGACCGTCGCGACGAACTCCTTGCGCTGGAACAGCTCGATGATCGGCTGCGTCTTGGCGTGATAGTCGCGCAGGCGCGACGCCAGCGCCTCGGGGTTGTCGTCCTCCCGCTGCACGAGCTTGCCGCCGCACACGTCGCAGGCGTCGGGCGTCGTCGGGCGGTGACCGAGCAGGTTGTAGTCGACCCCGCATTGTGAGCAGAGGCGGCGGGCGAGAACTCGAACGGTCACTTCCTCGTCGGCGAGCTCGAGCAGGATCACGCCGTCGATGTCGTAGCTCTCCAGGAAGAACGCTGCCTGCGGGGCGTTGCGGGGGAACCCGTCGACGAGGAATCCGTAGTTCCAGTCGTGCATGCCCAGGCGCTCCTGAACGACCGACTCGACCAGATCGTCGCCGACCAGCTCACCCGCGGCCATGATGCGCCGCACCTGCGCGCCCAGCTTGGTGTGATGCTGCACGTTCCACCGGAAGATGTCACCGACGCTGATGTGGACGAGGTCGAAGTCGTCGGCGAGCAGCTTTGCCTGCGTGCCCTTTCCACTTCCCTGGACGCCCATGATCACGTACTTGCGCACGACGCAAGCCTGCCACCTGCGCCGAGAGGCGCGTCAACGTGCTCGTCGGGGGCGCGCCAGCAGGCTGCTCGGCCAGTCAGCCGCGGCCACGGTGTCGGGCTCGAACCAGCGACCCGACCACCGGTGGGAGCCGGCATGACGGAACGGTCATGTTCTCTCCCATCGGTCGAGACGACGGAGCGTCGAACACGGCGCACGACGCGATGAGCGATCCGCGCACAGAGCGCGCGGATCGCTCATCGCATTTGCCGAAGGCGGGTCGACGCTCGGAACAAATCCCTGGACGAGGCGCCGCTCATTGGTACCTTGCACGCCAGCCGCCGTCGCCCCGACGTCGGACAGGCACACCGAGGAGTTCACCCGTGATGATCATGCGATGCCGCGCGCTCCGCGCACCGATGCTGCTGGCCGCCGTCAGCTCGGCTGCCACCGCGGTACCGGTGGGGCACGTCGCCATCGCGTCCACCGGCCCGGTTCCCACCGGCGGTCACTCGGAGGTGATCGCCCAGAGCCTGGTCGCATTCGGGGACGGAGAGTTCTCCTGGGAGCTCGCGATGCTGCCGATCACCGAGACCCCGCCGACGCCGATGACCGCCGATCCGGTGACCTTCGTCGTCGCCGACGGCCCGGCGGCCGCGGTGGCGACACCGTCAGGTGGCGGCAGCGGCGGGGCTCGGCTCGCGCCGGGCGAGGCCGTTGTCGCCCTCCCCGAGGTCAGCTTCGATGTCGTCGCGGCGTCGCCAGAGAGCGGGACGATCATCGGCCTGGCGATCGCACCGGGCTCGGGCGACGGAACGTTCACACCGGGGGCTGGATTGCGTGACGTCGATCTGGTGCGGGACGTGCTGAGCACCAACGAGGCGCTCATCGTCAACGCCGAGGTCTCGGCCTTCGTGGTGGTCACGGCCGGAGCCGTCGACGCCGCCGGCACCACGATCGCCGACGGCTCGAGCGCCGCGATGACTGGCACCATCACGCTCATCAACACCTCGCCAGAGGTGGCCACGGTGCTCGTCGCAGTGGTCGGCCCGTCGATCGACGGAGCTTCGAACGACATCCCGACGGCACCGCCTCCCGCGCCGACGGTTCCGACCGGTGACAACGGCGGTGGTGGCGGCGGCGGTGACACCACGACGACGTCGCCGACGAGCACGAGCACGACCAACCCGACCACCACGACCACGACCGAACCCCCGGCGGCGGTCGACACCGACAGCGACGGCTTGACCGATGGCGAGGAAGTGGCCCTCGGCACCGACCCCAACGCTCAGGACAGCGACAGCGACGGCATTCCCGACGGTCGCGAGGTCAATTCGTTGGGTTCCAATCCGCTCGACACCGACACCGACAGCGACGGTCTCACCGATGCCCTGGAGGTCGACCACAGCTGTGGAATCAATCAGCCGGACTCCGACGGCGACGGGCTCGGCGACGCGTTCGAGGCCAACTCGGGGTTCAGCGAGTGTGCCGTGGCCGACACGGACGGCGATGGCGACGACGACCTCGCCGAGTTCAGCATCGGCACCGACCCACGCGACCCGAACTGCTTCTCCGGACCCGGATCGGTCTGCCAGGAGTAGCGCACAACGTCATCTGCCTCGCTTATGTCGCGCCAGAAGACCGGATGTGGTCGTTTCACGCGACATAAGCGCCGATTCGAGTGGTGCGAGGACGTTGTTGGAGCCTCCCGCTCAGCCGACGAGCTGATAGAAGCGTAGGAAGTCGTGTTCGATCGGCAGGATCTCGACGGTCGAGAAACCGGCCTTCTCGGCGTAGGCGGTGAGGGTTGCCGGTCGCATGACGGTGCCAGTAGCGGCGGATGGTGACTCGGCCCTGCCGACCGGCAGGCAGTGCAGCACGCTTGCCGCGTAGAGAAGCCGCTCCACGGGGTCGTCGTTCGAGGCGGCGAACTCGAAAGCCACCTTCTCGTCGGCGACGAGGACGGTGGCGTCCGGCTTGCCGAGCCGGCGCATGGTGGCGAGTGCTTCGACGGGGCGGGCGAGGTCGTGGATCATCTCGAAGGCCAACACGAGGTCGTAGCTGGCCGGGACCAGTCGGTCGGGCAAGTCGCGGGTGACGTCGACAACCTCGAAACGAACGCGGTCGCCCACGCCGGCGGCGGCGGCGTGCTTGCGGGCAGCCGCGATCGAGGCCTCGTCATTGTCGAATCCGTCGACCTCGATCTCGGGCCAGGCCTTGGCCAGTCCGATCGCGGCCCATCCTTCGCCGCAGCCGATCTCCGCGACACGGGCGGGGCCGCCGGAGAGCCGGCTGGCGAGGCCGGGGACCGATGGCAGCCAGTCTGAAGCGAGGAGGTTCAAGAACGCGGGACGGTTGAAGTCACCCTGGGCGTCGTGGAGCGCGTAGTCGGCGTACGGGATGCCGCCGCCGCTTCGGAAGGCTTCGACGAGGGCGGTCGGGAAGACCCGGACGACGGCGGGGATGAGGTCGATCAGTGGTCCGACCGAGGCGAGGCTGTCAGGCCGCAGCAAGCACTCCTGTCCGGCTGGCGACAGGGCGTAGCGGCGGGCTTCGGCGTCGGTGCTCGAAGCGGTCACGTCGATGAGTCCGGCGGTGGCCTGCTGCTCGAGCCACTCCTGCGCGTAGCGGCCGTCGATGCCGGCGCGCTGGGCCAGCTCGCCCGGGGTGACGCCGCCGTCGCTGGTGAGGTGGTCGTAGAGGCCGAGCTCGCGGCCGAGGCTGATGGTGATGGCTTCCAGGCTGGCGAGTCCGGTCTGGAAGATCCGCTCGGCGTAGGCGCCGATCTGGGCTTCCAGCTCGGCTTCGGTCGTGTCGGTATCGGTCATGGTGTGCTCCTCTCGGTTGCGTGTCACCCGAGAGGCGCTACATCCGATGTGGCGATGCGTGACGGTGCGGCTAGAAGTTCCAGTCCACGGCGCCTTCGGGCCGATAGCCGCAGAACGTCCCGGTGTGCACGGAGTTCGTGAGGTGCCGGGCCAGCTCGGCGTGCTCGCTGTCGATCCGGCCGATCGTGAGTCGGATGCGGGCGGTCACCGCCTTGCGTGCCCGTTCGGCCGGGTCGCCGGATCGGCGTGGTCGTCCACCAATGCCGAGCGCAGCCGCGAGCTCGCCGGCGATGAAGTCTCGTTCGACGCGGGCCCGTTCGGCGCGGCCGAGATCGGCGTGGCGTTCAGCGTCGGCGAGTTCGGTCTCCAGCTCGGCGACCCGCCGCCGGTATTCGGCGCGGGCACGCGCGTCGAGCAGCTCGCCCAGGTCGCCCGTTCGACCGAGCGCATCGCGGATCGAGCCCGGAGCACCGATCAAGTCGAGCACGTGCATCTCGTGATTCGGCTGCGCCAGGAGCCGGGCAAGATCCTGTAGCCCCTTGGAGTCCTTCATCCGGATCGTCCGGTCGCGGTACGTCAGGGTCCAGAACTGACCCTCGCAGCGGAACACGTTGGTGGCCTGGCCGTTCCGGTCCTGGCGCGCCTCGGGCGCGCCCTCGACGTCCGCGCATTGCTGTTCGAGCGCAATCACGTCGCGCAGCAGCAGGGGCGCGTCGGCACGTTCGATGCTGAGACGCGCGTCGGCCAGGTGGTCGCGGGCGTCGGCCACGTGGTCGAGGGCGAGGGCGATGCGGCCCAGCTCGAGGTCGATCGGTGCCCAGCAGCAGGCGGCGATCCCATCGACGGCCCACAGGCCTCGATGCGGCAGGAGCAGCTCGTAGACCTGGCCGGCCGCGGCCAGCTCTCGCAGCCCCACCGCGACCCGTCCGAACAGCAGAAGCGTGGTCAGGTGTTCCCCGTCGTCGCCGAGGCGGGCGAATCGGTTGTCGGCGTGAAGCTTCAAGAGCTCCCTGGCCCGGTCGGGGTTGCCGGCCTGCCAGCTGACCATCGCCAGACCGGCCGCGTAGCTGGCCCAGTCGGCCGGATCGACGTTGAAGAGCCCGTCCAACGCGTCGGGCTCCGGGCGGCGCCCGTCGGCGACCTGGATCCCGAGCAACAGTGTGACCGCCAACATTTCGGCGTTGTGGCTGCCGGTCGCCTTGGCCGCTGCTGCGACCTCGCGGTGATGGCGTTCCGCCGCACCGAGGTCCCCTGCCAGGAGGGCGCGCATGGCTCGGAACAGCGACACGTACCAGCTGACCAGGGGCTGACGGAGTTGATCGGCCAGACGGCTGAATGCGGCGATCGAGCGGTCGACGGCGCCGAGGTCGCCGACCTCGAGATCAGCCACGATGCGGAAGCGGTACCCCAACAGCTCGAGCATCCGGTCACCGGCGGCCAGGGCGAGCTCGACTATGGCGTCCGCGTTGCCCCGCCTGAACATGGTGTGGGCCGGGCCGCCATGGGCGTCGTTGATCGCCGCAAGGGCCTGCGCGATCAACACCGGCTCGCCGACCTTGTCTGCCAGTTCCAGCGCGGCCGCGGCCTGCCGGCGCGCCGTCTGCATCGTCTCCGGTGTGGCGGCGGTGACCGACAGGCGCGCCAGCAGCATTGATCGCAATTCGATTGCATCATCGGGCAGCGCCGCGAGCGCGTCGGCCACGAGCCTGGCTTGCTCGCCACTCCCGATCGGTACCTCCCAGGCCACCGGGCCGGCGCCGATCCCCAAGACGGCTCGCGCCCAGATGTCGGGCGCGGCGATGTACCGGGCCAGCTCCGCGCAGGTCGTGAAGCGTTCCCGTGCAGTCGCCAGATCACCGGCGAGCAGCAGCGAGTCACCTTCTTCGAGCGTCAACGTGGCACGGCGGTGGAGGTCGGTCGACGCGGCCTCGGCGCCACGCCGGAAGAACCCCGCCGCCTCTCGGTGCGCGAGCACGATCAGCGCCCGGCGCGCTGCCAGCTCCCATTGCGCCGAGGCCAGAGCGGCATGCTCAGGACCGGCCCGGTCGAGGTGATCGGCGATTACAGCGTGGAAGGACGGATCCGCGTCCAGCCCCTGCATGAACGCCGCTGCGGCGCGGCGATGCAGATCCGCCCTCCGCGTCGGATCGATCCCGTGCAGTACGACTTCGTGAACGACGTCGTGGCTGAACGCGAAGGTCGCGTGATCAATTCGCGTCAAGATGCCGGCGGCGGTGGCGGTCTCGAGCGCCGCGGCGGCATCGTCGACGGAAGGCGTCGGCAATGGAGGCGACGACCTCGGCGTCGAACGACTTGCCAGCAACTGCCGCCACCCTCAAGAGGGCAACAACGGCCTCCGTCAATCGCGCCAGCCGGCGCTCGATGACCGCGGCCACTGCGTCGGGCACCGCCGCCGGCGCGATGTCGAGGCGGCCCGACTGTGCCATGAACTGTCCGAACTCCCAGACGAACAACGGATTCCCCGAGCTGCGCTGGACGACGGCGTCGACCGCCGAAGTCCTCACACCCTGCCCGGCGGCCGTTCGCAGCAATTCCGCTGCCTCCTCGGACGACAGCCGGGGGACCGCAACCGTGGTGCCCACCCGAGCCAGCTCGGCGATGTGTCCTCGATCGAACTCCTCCGGGCGATACGTGCCCACGAGCAGGCACCTCACATCGCGAGTCGCCGCGGCGACGAAGCACAAGACCCTCACCGATGCTGCATCGGCCCACTGAAGATCTTCGAGCACCACCACGAGGGATCCCCCGGACGCGGCACCGCGAATGACGGCAGCCACCGCCTCGAACTGCGCGAACTGGGCGGCGGCAGATGCGCCAGGAGACTCAGCGACGAAGTCGCCGAGCGCATGATCGGAACCAGCGAGCTGGCGCAGGATCTGGACCCACGGCCACAACGGCGGAGCGCCCTCGCCCTGCCACGCGGTCGTCCAAGCCGTACCGGCGCCCCCGGCACGGGCCAATGCCACGATCTCCTCGGCGAGTCGGGTCTTGCCAATTCCCGGCTCGCCGCTGAACAGCAGCAACGTTCCCCGCGACTGATCCATGGCGGCCAGATGCGAGCCGATCAACGCCAGCTGAGCCTCACGCCCGACCAGCCGACGGGGCGCGTACATCCGGGGCGTCGGCATCGCCACCCAGGTTACGAACGTCGCGCAGGGGCGAACGGTGCCGTGCCAGCATCCCGCAGCTCGGTTGGTCGTAGCGGGCGAGCGGTACCGTCCCGAGGGCCGTTGAGCCAGGCGAGGATCTTCGGCGACTTCCCGACACCCGATGTCGATGCACGGAATCGGTGGCCCGCCGTCGAGGTGCTGGCCGATCAGACGATCGGTGGTGGGACGCCTTGGGCGCTGGCGGCGAGGTCAGGGTCCCAGCCGCAGACGGTGCACGAGTGTCGGACGGCCGAACGGCCGAAGTCGAGCGCGGCTCGGTGTGGGTCCGGTGCGGCTCGAACGTCGTCCCAGTTCAAGATGTACTCGCGCAGTTCCGGATGCCAGCGCGCCGCCGGCGGCGACAGGGTCGCCGTCTCGTAGCCGTCCGGGGGTGGGAAGGCGAAGGCGAAGAAGGCGGCGTGCGGGTAGCGGGCGTCACCGGGCCACCAGCCCACCTCGACCTGCTCGGCGTTCGCCGAGTTGCGCATGATGAAGTCGTTGGACGGCGGATCGACGGGGCGACCCGAGAAGAGGCCGACGGCCAAGTCGAAGGTCCCCCACCAGGCGTTGACCGGCGTCGAACGCCCGCGATACGGAGCGCGCAACGCGGCGAGCACGAGCGCCGCCTGAGTCGCCGCCGTGAAGTAGGCGGACACCTGCGCGGGATCGTAGGTGCGGTGCTCGAAGTCCTCGTCGAGCGGCACGGTCCACGGAGTCTCTTGCGGTGTCGTGTCGATCCGCACCGGGCCGACGAGGTCGCCCACGGCGGCCAACAGCTCGCGTGTCACGTCGGCGACGGGGCGATCGGGGGCCAGCGGGATGCGGTGCGTTCGACCGTCGCTGTGCTCAGCCACGGCGTCGTGGCTGTGCAGGTCCAGCGCGACGACCAGTGCGCCGGAGCCGTCGGGCGCCGGCAGCGGCAGGGTCTCCCACCCGCGCCCGCTGAGGCGCAGCGCGGCGTGCTGCAGCTGCGGCTCCGGCGGGGCCAGCATCGCTGCGAGCTTGCCGAGGACCTGCGTGTGGGCGTGCACGGTGTCACAGGTCGCGCTCCACGCCTCGTAGGGAAGCGGCAGCCATCCCGTCGTCACTGCAGCCACCCTAACGACGATCAGATCTTGAGGTGAGCACGACGCGGACGCGACGAGCACGGACGGGTACCGCGGCGTCTCTGTGATCGTGGTCGGTCGGCATGCGGTTGCTCATCTGACCGGCGGGAGCCTGACGAGGTTGTGCGATGGCAGCGGGCCGCCCAGCTGCTGCATGCGCCCGCCCGTCGGGAGGTCACCGAGGTCGATCGGGAAGAAGCCGGCGGCGTCGAACAGTTCGACGACGCTGGCCTTGGCCGGGGCGTCGTCGCCGGACACGAAGATCACCCGGCGTCCGCCTGCCTCGTGGGGATCTGCGGCGAGGTCGTTCGCCGCCAGCGTGTTGGCGGCCTTGACGAGCCGGGCGCCGGGAACGAGGTCGGCGACGATCTCGCTGGAGGTGCGGCCGCCGAGATCGGCGTTCCACGCGTTCGTCGCGTCGATGACGGTCTGACCGTCCCAGTGCAGCCCGGTGACCGCCGCGGGGACGTTGGTCCACGGCACGGCGATGGCAACGATGCCGGCTGCCGCAGCCTGGACGACGGTGCCGGCCGCGACTCCTTCGCCGAGGGCGGCGACCACCGGCGCGAGCGATTCCGGGCCGCGGCTGTTGGCGATCACGACCTCCCGACCGGCCCGCCGCGCGGTGCGAGCCAGGGCCTGCCCGATGTGGCCGGCACCGATGATGCCAACCGTCCCGGTTCGATCTGTGGCGGGCCCTCTGTTCCACGTGCTCACTGTCCGTGGTCACGGTGACGCCGTGGCGACGGCTTGGACGTTGAGCTCGATGCGGACCTTCTTGCCGACGAGCATGCCGCCGGTCTCGAGGGCGACGTTCCAGGTGAGACCCCAGTCCTCGCGGTCGACGTCGGTGGCGGCGCTGAAGGCGATGCGCTCGTCGCCGATCGGTGAGGCGTTGGCGCCGTCGAAGTCGACTTGGAGCGTGATCGGCCGGGTGACGTCGCGGACGGTCAGGTCGCCGGTGACCGCCCAGGTGCCCGAGGTACCGGGCTCGACGTTGGTGGAGCGGAAGATGATCGTCGGATACGTGCCGGCGTCGAAGAAGTCCGGGCTGCGGAGATGGCCGTCGCGGTCGGGGTTGCCGGTGTCGAGGCTGGCGACCTCGAGCTCGACCTCGACGTGGGATCGTTCCGGCTGGTCGTCGATGGTGATGGTCCCTGACACCTCGGGGAAGCGGCCCCTGACCTTGGTGATCATGAGATGGCGGCCGATGAACTCGACGGAGGTGTGGGCTGGGTCGATGGCGTACTCGCCGGCGACGGGGATCTCCCGATCGTCGTGGGTGCGAAGCACGCTCAGCATTCGCGTGGTCATGGGATTTGTGCTCCTTGTATCGGTCGTGAGGTGATCAGATGCTCGCTCGGGTGGTGTGGTTCTCGCGGAGGCGCGTGGTGATCGGTGTGCCGCCGCGCACGGCGAGGGTGACGGGGGTGCGTTCGGCGATGTCGGCGAGACGGTGGCGCTGCTCGGGGGTGAGGTCGACGGGGACGGTGATCATTCGCTCGATGGCGCCTCGCCCTTCGTCGTCGACGTCGTAGCGCACGCCGACGTCGAGCGACGGGAGTGCCCAGCCGTGGCGGTCGGCGTACATCCGCAGGGTCGTCGCCGTGCATGCCGCGAGGGCGCTGAGGAGGAGCTCGAACGGTGAGGGGCCGAGGTCGCCACCGCCGGTGGCGGCGGGTTCGTCGGCGACGAGTTGGTGGGTCCCGGCGCGGAGGTCGACTCGGTACGCGGGTTTGGTCGAGCCGGTGGAGGCGACGGCGTGGGCGACGTGGCGTGTGCTGTTCATCGGGTCGGTCCTGCGGTGGGTGTCGGCGCGGGAAGGCGTCGTGGCGTAGCGCCCACGCCGGGGTCGCGGGTAGTGCCGGGGATGTGCGGCGTGCCGACGTGGGGGCGCGCAGCGACGTTGGCGGGTCCGGCGCTCATCGGTGGGCGAACGACGGTGCGCCGTCGACGGCGAAGGCGAGGTCGTCGATGTAGCAGTACCACCAGTCCTCGCCTGGTTCGTAGGACTGGATGAGCGGGTGCTGCTGGGAGTGGAAGTGGGCGGTGGCGTGTTGGTTCGGCGAGTTGTCGCAGCAACCGACGTGGCCGCATGACATGCACATCCGCAGGTGCACCCATTGGCCGCCGATGCGCAGGCAGTCCTCGCAGCCGTCGCTGGTCGGCGTGACGTCGGCGACCTGGTCGAGGTGACCGCAGGATCGGCTCACGCGAAGCTCCTGGGTGCCAGTTGGTCGGCGGGGATGATGCCGAGCCGGCCGGCCTGGTAGTCCTCGACGGCTTGGATGATCTCCTGGCGGGTGTTCATCACGAACGGGCCGTAGTGGGCGATCGGCGCGCCGATCGGCATCCCGCCGAGCAGCAGCACGTCGAGCGGCTCGGCCTGCCGGTCGGCGGCGGCCACCACGACATGGTCGCCGGGACCGAACACGATGAGCTGGCCGCTCTCGATCGGGCGGCGCTCGGATCCGGCGGTGCCCCCACCGGTCAGCACGTAGGCCAACGCGCTGAACGCCGCGTTCCACGGCACGGCGAGTTGGGCGCCGGGGGCGAGGGTCACGTGGGCGTAGGTGATCGGGGTGTGGGTGACGCCCGGGCCGGTGAACCCGCCGATGTCGCCGGCGATCAACCGGATGAGCGCGCCGCCGTCGTCGGACGTGAGGAGGCGAAGGGCGTCCCGTGTGATCGATTGGTAGCGCGGCGGCGTCATCTTGAGCGCTGGGGGCAGGTTGACCCACAGCTGCACCGCGTGGGCGGGGCCGCCGCCGCGGTACATCTTCTCCGTCGGCAGCTCGTCGTGCAGGATGCCGCCGCCGGCGGTCATCCACTGGGTGTCGCCCTCGGCGATCACACCGCCGCCGCCGTTGGTGTCGTGGTGGGCGATCTCGCCGTCGAGGATGTAGGACACGGTCTCGAAGCCGCGGTGCGGATGCCACGGCGCCCCCTTGGCCTCATTCGGTCCGTTGATCTGCGGGCCGAGATGGTCCAGCAGCAGGAACGGGTCCGCCTCGGCCATCGACAGCTCGCCGGGGAACGGGCGTCGGATGCTGAAGCCGGCGCCCTCGGTCGCCCGGTGCGCCGTGACGACCCTGACGACGGGTCGAGCCCGGGATGTGGCCGGATCGGGTCGGGGGATGCGGGGCAGGACGAGCGTGTCGTCGACGGCGATGGCCGGCATGGCGATCAACTCCTCTCCGGAGCACTCCAGAACTTTGCTGACGTGTCCACAATAGCGCAGGATTGATGATACGTCAACAAGGTGGTACGGTTCGGCGGTGGCGCAACCGCGATGGCTCGACGACCGCCAGCAACACGTGTGGCAGGCCTACCTCCACCTGAACCAGCACCTGTACGCCTTTCTCGAACAGCAACTCTCGGGCGACGGGCTGTCGGGGCCGGACTACAAGGTGCTCCATCCGCTCTCGGAGGCACCGGGCGGCTTGCTGCGGGCCCGTGAGCTCGGCACCGAGATCGGCTGGGACCGCAGCCGCCTGTCGCATCACCTCACCAGGATGGAGAAGCGCGGTCTGATCGCCCGCGAGGAATGCGCCGAGGACGGCCGCGGCCTGATGGTCCGAGTGACCGACGCCGGCCGAAACGCCATCGAGAAAGCGGCACCGGCACACGTCGAGAACGTGCGGCGCCACTTCTTCGACCTGCTGTCGAGCAACGAGCTCGACACGCTCGCTGCCGTGTTCGACCGGCTGCTCGAGAACCTCACCCGGGACAACCCCTCCCCTCCCGCCGCGTCGCGCCCGACGCGTTGAGAACCCGGACACGCGCCGTCTTGGTCCGCGAAAGTGCCTCACTCTGGCGGAACGCGCGGACCTAGACCATCCTCGGCTTCGAGCCCCGGCGTCCCGCCTCGCGCATCAGGTCGGAGTGCGCGAGCCCGGGCTGGGCGTCGGGGACGTGTCGATGGTTGGTACGTCGGCCGAGCGACAGCTGACGTGACTCGTGACGCACTCGTGGACGATGGAAGGATGAGAACGCGCACCACACGTGAACCCGTTCGGCTCTACCAGGGAGACTTCGATGCTTGCCTATGACTATCCATTGCTCGGCGTCTTCTGGTCGCTCATGTTGCTGTTCATGTTCGTGATGGTCGGTTTCGTCGTCATCTACACCTTCGTCGACAACTTTCGGCGCTCGGACCACAGCGGCGTGGCGAAAGCTGGGTGGGCGCTGCTGATCATCGTGCTGCCGATGCTTGGCGCGCTGGTCTATATCGTCTCCCGCCCCGAGATGAGCAACCCCCCGCTACGGCCGGCCGTGTGATGTGTGCAAGCAACCGGAGCGCCGATCTGTAACAGATCTCGCGCTCACCTGCAGCTCGACGGCGGCGACGAGCAACACGATTGCGCGAGTGTCAAGATCGCGATCAGCTCCAGCCACTCGACGCTCGCCATCCCGTACACGCGTTGCGGAAGGCGAATGGACCAGCCGCCGTTCGGTGAGTGCGGTGCTCGGGGGGCCGCCAATGCGTGGACCCTTCCGGTCGGAGCCGAGCGCGGACTACGCCGTCAGCCGCGCTTCATCCCTGAGGCGGATCGCTTCGACGTGCCGACGGCATGGGTCATTACCGGAACCACGTACGTGACGGCCGCACGATCCTGTTGTTCCCCCGACTTCGTGCCGATGACCGGGCATTCTGGTTCCTCGGACCTGCCAGCTATCGGGGCCATGTGGGCGAACGCCCCATGGCGATCACCTGGGAACTCGACCACCCACTGTCGGCAATCTTTGCCGGCCTTCGTCGCGGCCGTTGCGTGACGCGACGAGGCCGAGCGTCACGTCCGCCATCAGCCGGTCCCGACAAGGACGGCCCGGTGACGGGAGCGGCGTGACTGCTTGACACTCCACGGATTCGCGCAGAGTGTCGAGGGACTGCTGTAGATAGTAGGGGGTCGGACATGGCGACGACCGGCAACAATTTCATCGACTTCGTGTCGGAGTTGATCTACGGCGACATGGGTACCGCCGAGTTGGGCATGCCTGCGCCGCCCGGTGGCAAGAACCACATCCATTGGACGCGGGACAACATCCCGAACTCGGTGACGACGACTGTCTCCGGCGACGGGTTCCTCGCGCACCACCTCGACTACATGCTGCACCGTTACGAGGTCTGGCACAGCAAGTACTTCAACCCCCGGTTCGACCGTGGGACGGCCAGACTGCAATGGACGCGGAGCAATCGGCCACGGTGCCGGGTTCGGGGCCTCCCGAGCACGACGGATGCGCTCGGAACAAGTGTGCGGCAGTTCTACAACTCGATGTTCCGTGTCAGCCTCACGGATGAGTTGGCTGACGAGGTCAAGGCACCCTACAGCTATCGGTATTGGGCGTTCATGAGGTGGGCGAGCGACCTGCGCAGGCGTGTGCTCGGTCAGCCCGTGTTCCACGTCCACAAGGTCTTCGACCGTGACGGAACAGTGCTCTCGGAGAAGGACTTCACGGACATCTTCCACCAGGTTCACCACGTCTGGCACCCCAACGGGGCTGTCGGATCGGGTTGGACGCAGCCGACGCCGTTCCACCGTACGAGCGTGGGACAGCATGCGGGGAAGCAGGAGATCAGCCGCACACAGGTCGGGGCGGAGTTCTTCACGTTCCATCGCGACCACCTCGCGGTGTTCGATCGGTGGTTGGGGCGGAGCGGGCGGGATCCGATCCAGCGGATCAACATGTGCGCCCACGACACCGACCCGAACGATCCGCCGTCGGCGGGGGTGGACGCCGACTTCTCCGGCTATCCGCACATTGAGAGCTGGTCGGCGACTCCGCCGGATGTCGTGTTCAACGACGTGCACACGACGTACTGGGAGAGCGACGTCGACGAGTTCGCCAACTTGGGTGAGATGGGGCAGCTGTTCACGACCGATTTCAACCAGTTCGCGATGATCAACGTTCCCGGTGTGTCCGATACGGGGTACCACGGCACGGGTCACGTGCTCAACGCTGACCTCTATCCGCCGGTCGACAACAACCACTCGCCGCGCTTCTTTGCGTGGCACGGATTCAACGACGCAGTATGGGTGAAGGCGAGCCTCGGCTGCAGGCGTTCCGACTCGTCCAGTCGGATGGCACGGACTTCCCCGACCCGGGCACGCTCGACGATCCTGCGCGTCTTGTTGGCCAGCGTCGACACCGTCGAACCTCCGGCCGGCGTGACCGGGCTCGACCTCGTCAGCGGCCAGGGCGCGGTACGCGCGCGGCCAACGTCGAACCCGATCAGTTCGGCCGCACACTGCAACTCGCGTTGCGGTGCGAGGTGCTGCGCGAGTCGGCCGGGATGACCCCGGTGATCACGCTCGACCGGGGGCTGTCGATATCGCGACTGGCGTGCCCGGCCCCGGCGAGCGCCTACGGGCGCGGACTTCACCGAAGGGCCCCCGTTCGACGGTTCCCCAGGCACCGTCGACGGCGGGGGAGACGGACCGTTCATCTCCGACAACGGTCTGTTCACACCGACCGCCGTCGGATTCAAGACAGCCGCATCCCGTGACCGCCCACGTCACCTGCACGGCGCGGCCCAATGGATCGATCCAAGCCGTGTCGGGAACACTGTCCAGCGCCGGCGTGAACGTCACCGGGTCTGGCACGAGTTCACGACCCAGCTCCGCCAAGGAGACCTGATCCGTGCCAACGGGATGGTCCGCCAGGTCACCGGCATTGCCGGCGCGACCACGTTGACGCTCCTCGAGCCGTTCAGCCCTGACTTGCCGGCGGGCACCGTGTACGAGCGACTCGACGGGTTCGACCATGTGTCGACGCTCGAGATCCCGATGATCCAGGAAAAGCAGGCACCCGACATCACGACGTATCTCGACCGTTCGACATTCAGCATCGAACAGGTTGTGCCGGCCGGCACGACGGTGTTCGACGACGCGTTCTACGTCGT
>CAVXSN010000008.1:0-92691 GCA_963764455.1 Ilumatobacteraceae bacterium | reverse complement strand
GGGTGCGGTGCCGACCGGCGAGCAACAACTCGCCGAATGGGAGAACAGCGATCACAGCAGATCTCAATTTGGCGAGGAGTGAGATTCGGCGAGTTCGACGAACTTCAGGGCGGACCTGGGTGAGGGTCGCCGCGATCGGACAGTTCGCTCGGTAGAGGCACAGCTTCGCATGCTTGCTCCCGCGAGCACTCATAGTCGGCATCGATCTGCCCCAGTTATCGTCGGCGGCGACGGCTTCGGCGATGATCCGAGCACGGGTCGGCGCCTTGCGTCGATGTCTGTGCGGCTGCCCGAGGCTGGCGCCCGATCCGTCGTTATATGGGTGGCCGGACTACCGGCTCAGCCCGCTCGGTGCTCGCGATCTCAAGCGGGGCTACGGGCACTTGTCGGATCGGCGCCCGAGAAGCCGTGGGCGCGGTATCGGGCGCGGGTAGGCGGACATCGCGTCGGCCAGCTCGGTCCCGAGCCGCGGAGCTCCGTGATCTGGAACGACAAGCGAGACGGCGTCCTCGTCGCGTTTCGTTCGGGTATCGACGCGGGCGCTCACCGAAAGCGCAAACGGGGCACGTCGCCGTGCGGGAGGTACGGCGCAAAGAACACGGCGCCGACTTGTCCGTCAGCCTCGATGCTGTACTCGAGGGCGTACGGGTTCGCATCCGGGTTCGCATCGCCGAGATCGGGACCGCTGAAACCGGGGGCGCTGTTCGTCTGTTGATGCCCGGCAGCGTCGAGAGCAATGGCGAACGAGCGAGCCTCCGCCGTCGTCAGGTCAGTGCATCCATAATCGGTGTCGAGCAGCCTCCACCGCGTGGGCCGGGAGCAGGCTCTGGAACTCGAGGAAGGGAGCGCCTTCGGGGCGAGGCATGCAGACCTGGAATCTGGACGGCACGTAGCCGCGGATCGTGCGGTCCTCCCACGCGCTTTCCGGTAGCCAGGACGCAACATCGTAGAGCCTGTCATCGAGCCCACTGAGCGCGTCGATCTGAGCCTGAGTCAAGGTTTCCCCCCCGCAGACGCCGATGGTGACGAGGCGACCCCGGTCACGGACCCTGGTGCCCGTGAAGCACTCGGGGTTCTGCTCGGGCAACCTGGCCGAGAGGACCTCCGACCGAATCAGCTCGACGCCCTCTGGCGTGAGGCGCTGCTCGAGCAAACCAGTATCGAACTCGTTGGCGCCTTCGGGGAGGTCGCCCTGTCGCTCCCAAATCAGCCGACCGTCGGCATAAACGAGGATGAGGTTTGGCAGGCCCTCTGTCCCGCCCTGGCAGCAGAGGAATTCGACGACCAGTTCGCCACGTTCGGGGGTACTGGGCGTGGCTCCCTCGGGGGGTAGGCCGATGAAGGCCACCCGGTTGACGTCGGCGACGTACTCCGGGACGCGCCGTGCCCACAGCCGGATCGAGTCCTCGGTGAGCAGCGGTTCGGTTTGGCTGGCGTTCTGGTACATTGCCGCGACGTCGTCAGGGTGTTCGGTGGCAACCCATTGGGCGAACGGTTCCCACATCTGGCCCGAAAAGCCGTTGGTCATGAAGGCGAGGTGGATGTCGGCGATGACGATCTTCCCGTCGCGGATCGTGAAGTCGGTGTAGTCGCCGACATAGGGTCCGAGTCCGATCTGTTCGGACCCGAGCGTGTGGTGGTGGAAGGTGCAGCGGATGACGATGCCGTCGGCCGACTCGCCGTTGGGGCTCGCAGTCGATGCTCAGCCTCCATTGACCGATGGCTTGGCTCCAGGACAGGCTGAGCCGGTAGGCCTCCGGCGTTTCCGTATTCGGCGGCGATGTAGTCGTCGCTGAGATACGAGAGCGCCCAGTCAGCGTCGTAGGCGTTCTCGGCGTCGAGGAATCCGCGAGCGACCTCCATGGCGGCCGCCTCGTCGGCGGGGGGCGGTGGTTCTGTCGTCACCGCTGCCTCTGTCACCGGTCCGGGGCGGTCGCGCCTCCGGTCGCGCCTCCGGTCTCGTCGTCGGCTCGGGCGGCGAGCACGAGGCCTCCGGCGACGATGGCCAGGGTTGCCGCCGCAGCCGCAGCGCTCAGCCAGCGGTGCCGGGTGAACCGTGGGTTGTTCGCTGTTGGTTCGGTATCGATGTCGTCCACGTTGCAGCTCCTTGCGCGCAGCGCATCGAGGTACTCGGCGGCATCGACCGCGGGAGCGGGGTGAATGCGCAGTACCGGATCTGCTCGTTCAAGCAGATCCATCACTTCGTCTTCGGTGATCACGGAGCGCCTCCAATCGGGGCAACGGGGGCCAAGGTCGGGCGGGACTGCAACCTGGCGTACTCGCGTGCCAGGCGCTGGCGGGCGCGGTGCAGCCGTTGCCGTGCCGCGGCGGGCTCGATGCCGACCACTGCGGCGACGTCGGCGATGGACAGGTGCTCCCACGCCACGAGGCGGAGCACTTCGGCGTCGGCGTCACCGAGCCGGGCCAACGCGGCCGAGACGAGACGGTACCCGTCGCCGTCGACGGCGGTGTCGGCTGCCGCGATCGGCCGAGAACCGACCGTGCGCAGACGATCCTGAAGACGACGCCGGCGGGCGGTGCTGCGCCACTGGTGTCCGATCACCCGGTAGGCGACCCCATACGCCCACATCAGCGCCTCTTCGCCGTGAGGAACTTCGTCGAGACGGCGCCACAGCGCAAGGAACGTGTCGGCAACCGCGTCATCGACCGCGTCCAGCGCAACGCGACGGCTGCAATAGTCCCGGATCATTCCGTGGCACTGGGCGTACAGCTCGATGAACCGCGCCTCATCACCCCGCGACCGGCGCCACTGGTGTCGCCCCCGACCGTCATGACCACTCAATGCCCGAACACCGCCCGACGTGACAGGAAATTCACACATCACGGTCGCGGCCGCGCCGCGATGTCTACCACGAGCAATGCATCGGCGGAACGCTGCCCAACGAGCACGACTAAGACGTGCCGCCGGCGCCGCGTCCGATATCCGCGCTGCCGCCACGCCCCTCGCCGCGTCCTCCAGCGCCGGGTCAATGGCGGGTCCGCGCCCACTCAGGCCGAGCGCTCAATTCCGCGAGCACACTTGCACGCACGCAATCGGCGTTCCGTGCTACTGCGAAGCCATCGCATGCCGCCACGAGTGGGCATTCGCAGCGCTACCGATCTGCCGATCGGCGTCCCGCTGCCGAACCGTGCAGTGACCGAACATCGTTCGTGGCCGTTCGGTAGCTGCCGACTGCCGGCGTTCCCGGATAGGGCGGGGTCGGCTTATTCCCCGCGGACATCGGACAGTCGCGCTCTGAGCGTTCGGTGCGTCGCATCGGGTCGCGGTCGCCGCTCCAGAGCGGGCACTATGTGTCACCACGACGTTGGCGCGAGGCGGGGTATTCGAGCCACAGATTCGGTGCCGCAGCTACGGTCGCTGCGGGTTCGCTGTCCTGCCAGGGACACCGAGGGGGAGAACCAGGAGGGTTCGATGCGAAAGCACATCATGTTGGGAGCGCCTGTTCTGATCGCCGTGCTGGCTGGGTCGGCGGTCGGGGCGACCGCCCCGGACGAGCCAGGCCCTGACGACACAGAACTGGATGGCCTCGTCACCGAGGAGGTGGAGCCGGGCGTCGAACGCATCATCAGCGACGACGCCGGTCACGACCTCGACGAGACACACCCGACGTACCGCTATGACATGGACGACGTTTCCGTCACGGCTGATGGCACCGTCTGGCTCTCGACCTCCTACAGCCGCTCCGACAACGAGGCCAACTCCCCGAGGTCTGACTGGGTCCTGTGGGCACTCGGGGAGCCTGGGATGTCCGAGCCGCCCAACGTTCCCTGCCGCCCTGGGTTGGAAGAGGAGGGCCTTGGCGTGACCTGCTTCGACCCTGCTACGGAGGAACAGACCGTCTACCTCGCGGGCACGCCCATCAACGCGGTCGTGGTCGCACCGGACGGCACCGTCTGGGCCGTGGGAGGCTACGACGGCGACAACGGTGGCTTGTACCGCATCACTCCCGACTGACGGCGTGCGCCGCCACCACGGCTACCACGTAGCCGAACTCATCGCAATCACTGAGAGCGTGCAACCAGCGCAGGCCTGGGCGCTCCGAAGCGTCGATCGGCGTTCGGTCGGGCCGTTCCTGATCGGACAATCTGTGCGCCAGGCCATTCGTCATGCCGAAGGTATGGAATCTAAACCTGCCTGAGGCATCGGCCTACGGGTGGTTCGACCTGCCCACGGTGGCGTGGGCGTGGCGAGCTATCCGGCGACCGCCTCGAAGTCCAGCGGCCGCAACACATCGCCCGAAACTCGGGCATCGTGCAAATACTGCTTCGCTTCGGATCGTGGCATCACCTGGGAAAAGAGTTCGAACCGGTTGCCATCAGGATCCAGAAAGTAGAGGCTGTGCGTCATGACATGGTCAAACGCCATTTCGGTGTCGATGCCACGCCCCTTCAGTCGAGCGTAGAGCTCCTGAAGTTGCTCCGGACCGCCATCGATCTCGAAGGCAATGTGCGCCAGACCGGAACTGCCGACCGGCTGCTCGTCGGGAACTTTGATCAAGGCCAGATCATGGTCGCGTTCGCCAAAGGACAAGAACGCCATTTGCATGTCTTCCAGGAACGTCACGAGTTCCATGCCGAGAACGTCTGTGTAGAACGTGATCGATCGCTGCGGATCCCGTACTCCAAGTACAGCATGCCGAATACCGAGGATGTTGGTCATGTCGCCCGCCCTTTCCGCCGCGGGCGACCGCCTTGCCGCCCAGCGACGAGCAGTATGACACAACCTGCGCCTGACGTGACATCGGTCCCCCGCCAAACTGGGCCGCGGAACCGCAAGCGACGTTCCTCGACGCTGGCTTGTGCGAACACGACCACGCCGGACTGCCGCGCAGTAGCAGGCTTGCCCGTAGGCGCCGCGGGCCGAACGGCGTCGCGCGCTATTCGATAGCGCAGGATTCCGGCGATCGATGACGCGACTGCGACGCCCAATCGACGCGATCACCGGATAGGTAAGTGTCTGTGGCTCCTCGCCGGATCCAGTTGTCGCGTCGACGCGGATGGCGCAAGCCGGTCGGCGCCGTCGTCGTCGCTCGGCCATCGAAGTGGGGCAATCCCTTCGTCGTCCGGGCCGGTCGAACCCGAGCTGCCGCAGTTGCCCAATTCGAGCAGGCACTGCTTCACGGTGACCGCGCGTCGCTGCCATTCACCATCGACGCGGTGCGCCGTGAACTCGCTGGAGTGGATGTCGCCTGCTGGTGTCCGCTCGACGAGCCATGCCACGGCGACGTGCTGCTTCGTCTCGCCAACGCACCGCCTGCTACCCGCTGACGGCCGGGGTTCCGGATGCTGACCGTGGGTAGGCATCTGACGCTGGTAGCGGTGACCGCGGCCGAGCACCTCATCGGCCAACTGCAAGGGTTAACGACCGCTCAGGTTCAAAGGAGTGGTGCGCGATGGGGAGAAGAATCGCGATGCTGGTCGGCGGCTTGTTCCTTGCCGTCGCCGTGATCGGGATCGTCTTCGTCGCCGGGATGCGGACGAAGTCGCCGACCATACTCAACGCCGTCCGACGGAGCGGTCGAGCAACGAAGCGGTTCGTGTTGAAATCGAGTGGGACGCCGGGCGGTATCGCATCGGTCATTCAGCATCTCGGCCGGACAACAGGCCGGCCATACGAATCGCCGGTACAGGCCGTCTTGACCGACGACGGGTTCGTCATCGCGCTGCCCTACGGGCCGAACACTGACTGGCTCAAGAACGTGCTCGCCAACGGATCGGCCACCATCGTGCACGAAGGGAGCATTTTTCCGGTCGACCAGCCGGAGCTCGTTCCGATGTCTGTGGCGGAACCGCGTTTCTCACCCAAGGACCAACGCACCCATCGCCTGTTCCGCGTCGAGCATGCGTTTCTGGTTCGACGGGCGCCAGCCAGCAGCCACACGTATCGCGACGGCGAACCGGAGTTGTGATCGGAAAGTTTCGTGAGAAACTTCCCGACCACGCTCGAGTGGCGGCTCCGAGTCTTCAGTTGTCAAGGAACGTGAGACACGTGCTCAGGGCAGAGGTGTCTCGGTTTACGACCAACGCACCGTCGACGGGCGGCGTTGTTTCAGCGCATCAGTCGGGTGAACTCCTCGTGGGCGATCGCGTCGGCGTGGGCGGCGACGTAGGTTTGCAGCATCGCCGACCCGGCCCTCCACCCGAAGAGACGCTCGATCGACGGCACGCTGATCCCGGCCCGCAGGGCACGAACCGCTGCTGCTCGGCGTAGTGAGTGCGGGGTCAAGTCGGAGTAGCGATCGAGCACCGCCCGAACCAGCGAGTACGGATCGGCAACACGCCACAGCGACCCGCCGCCGTCGCCGCGTTGGCGCAGCCACTTGCCGAGAGCGACGATGCGCGATCGGTCAGCGGCACCGTCCGGGCGACGGTCTTGGACACCCGGAACGTCACCATCCCGCTGGCCAGATCGACGTCCTTCACGGTGAGCGCAGCGACTTCGCCCTTGCGGGCACCGGAATCAACCAACAGGGTGAACAGCGCGTGATCCCGGCGGTGGCCCTTGGCCTTCGCCAGCATGGCGTCGATATCGTCGTCGCTCGGCGTGAGCTTGGCCTCGGCCGGTACCGAGATGGTGATCCCTTTGAACGGGTTCTTGTCGATCAGCTCCTCGTTGACGAGCCACCCGTAGTAGGCCCGCAGCGAGCGCACCCGGATCGCCACGCCGCCGGGCTTGTAGTTGTCGCCGAGCCACTGGACGAAGCCGTAGGCCTCGGCCCTCGTCGGTCGTTGAGTTCGGTGGTGCCTCGCCATTGCTGCAGACAGCCGATGGCGTGGCGATATGAGGCGATCGTCGCCGGCGAGCGTCCTGCGGCACGAAGCGCCGCCAGCCAGATCTCGTCGGTTGTCGGGATATCTGTACGAGGGGATTGTTCCGTTGGCACCAAAGATAGATGAGGACGTGAGTGTGATGCGGTTTGTGCTGCCAAGTGCGTGACTTCCTTACCAGAGACCGACCAACGAAGTGCCCTACTATTATGATATCAACTCCTTCCGCCATTATTACAGTTGAACGGGGTCCGGAGGTGTCTTAAGACTGATACAGTTCGACCTCTTTGAGAAGCAGAAGTGTTGTCCAATGACGAGCACCTGAGTGCTGGTGCCGTGCCAGCCCACCTTCGTGGGCCGCGGCGCGCACCAATCGGGCAATCTGCGCTACCTGGAAACGCCGCCCGTGATCCGGCGTTTGCTGCTACCCGCGGAGCCTCGTCCGCCCACGCATTATGGGACGCCGTTCGGTAGGCGCTTGCCGAGTACGGATCGCCGAATACGGCGCGCTCGCGGGAGCAAGCACGTTCGGGGAGCGTGGCCCGGTGCCAGGTGTTCCCGGCGATCTCGGGAACGTGCTGTAGCCGGGTGCAGGGTCGTGCTTCTCGGAGATGCCAGAGGGTTTGGATTGCGCTGGCGTCCGGTACACGAGCGTTCATGAGGATCGGGTTCTGGGCGCTACGCCCGGACAGGCCACGGCGATTCAGGAAGCGACGGGCCCGTAGCCGGGGTGGTCGCTGACGTCGCCGGTCCACGCCAGTGTCGCCGGGTCGACAGCCCGAGGTGGTCCTTGACCTCGCCGGTCCACGCCATGTCGCCGGGTCGACGGGCCCGTAACCCGAGGTGGTCGTTGACGTCACCCGTCCACGGCCGCGCCGATGTCGTACTGTCGTCGCGGAGCACCACGATCGCCAGCACCGCCGACGCGGCGAGGGCGAGCATGAAGGCCGCCCATCCGAGGATGGCGCGGTTCGACCTGGCCGGCGGCTTGGATGGCGCGGTGCTTGGTGGTTCAGAGGCTTGCACGTCCTCCGTGATGAGTGCCATGACGACTCCTCGTATCGGCTGCGTGAGCAGCGGTTGTGTGGACACGACGAGCGTGCAACGAGGCTGTGGCGCGCCGGCTCGGCGGTGTGGCATCTCTGCGGCAGCAATGGTTCTCGGCCGGTGAGGGTCAGTTACGTCAGGGCTTCCGGGCAGCGTTCGAGGTGCAGGTACTGCCGGCATTCCTCTTCGCTGAAGGTCGCGTGTGAGTCGACCCTGTGCGATGGCGATCAGGTCGTCGAGGTCGAGCGCCCACACCCGGACCATGCCGTCGGCTCCTACTGATGCGAGCCCGCGATCCGTCGGGGCTGAACACCACCGTGGCGACCCCGCTTCCGGCACCATGGAGCACCAACTTCTGGACTCCCGTCTGCGGATCCCACAGCCGCACAGTGCCGTCGCTGCTCGCCGTCGCCACGCTCGACCCGTCGGGGCTGAAGGTGATGTTCGCGATCGTCCCGGTGTGCCCGGCGAGTGTCGCCACCCGTTCACCGGTGGCGATGTCGCGGACCTCGGCGATCCCCTCGTTCCAAAGGGTCGCCGCAATTCGGCCGTGCCGGTCGAGTCGAAGACAGCGAAGGTCGCCGGGGTGTCGATGGTGCTCACGACCTCGCCACGCTCCCAGTCCCAGATCCTCACGCTCGCCGTCGTCGGGTCGTCCCGTTCGCTGCTCCTACGTGGCGTCGCCAGCAAACGACCATCCGGACTGAAGCTCACCGACGTCAACCAGAATCCCGGTTCTTCGACGGTGGCGAGCTGCGTGCCAGCCCGGTCGACGATCACCACACGGGTTTCCTCGTCCCCGAATTGGACGACGGCCAACCGTTGGCCGTCACTGCTCCACGCCAGATCCCACGTGGACTGATACCCGTCGCCTTCTCCGTTCACCTCGAATGCGGCTGCGCCCGTCGACGCATCCCAGACAGTGACGGTGGCAGCGTCGAAGGAACCGGTGGCGATCAAGGTCCCGTCCGCGCTGACGTCCAGAAGGTGGACGTCGGCGGTGCTAGCGGGTGGTGGCCCAATCGTCGCCTGTCGCTCCCTGCTCTCGACGTCCCAGATCGTCGTGCCGCCTCCGCCGCTGCTCACGGCTATGTGGCCGGACCGCTGAACGACACCACGCTGTCGCCGGGCATCGCTGCCACACCTGGCAGGTTCGCCCACTCCCCACCACCGGTCGTGCTCACGTCGAAGACGGTCACGGCGCCGATACCCCAGTCGCTGGTCATCAACCGATCGCCCTCGGGCGAGAACTCCACCGCCAGCAGACCATTCCTGGTGGACTGCGCCGAGAGCGAGAGCAGTTGACGAGTTCCATCGGCAACGATCTCCCAGACCCGCGCCGTTCCGTCGGTGCTGGCCGTCGCCAGGCGGCTCGAGTCGTAACTCCAGTCGAGGCCGTTGACCTCAGATGTGTGCCCGGCCACGGTGAATCGGTGCTCGCCCGTGTCGGAGTTCCAGATGTGGGCTGTGCCGTCGCTCCCACTGCTGGCGATCCAACGGCCGTCCGGACTCCACGCCGACGTCGCGGATCCAGCCCTCGTTCCCGCCGATGGTGAACAGCAGCGCACCCGATTCGGCGTCCACCACTCGGGCGGTCGGTCCGTCGTTGGCCAACGCGAGCCCGCGCGCCGTCCGGGCTGAACGCAGTGTCCGCACATCTCCCACTGACTCGACATCAGCGATGGTGTCGCCAGTTGTGAGGTCGATCACACGTACCAGGTGGCGGTTCAACAACGATGCCGCGAGCCGGGATCCGTCCGGACTGAACGACGGCGCACCAAGCTTCTCCGCCGTCGTCGACTTGAACTCCAACAGCTCTTCACCGGTGGTCGGGTCCCAGACGCGGACGGCGCCGTCGTCACCGGTCGTGGCGAGCATCGAGCCGTCGCCGCTGAACGCGACGCCGTTGACGTCGACGTCGTGGCCGTGCGAACGAGCGGACCGACTCGCCGGTCTCGGCGTCGCGGATGTCGACCAGCCCGGACTCCTCCGGACCCTCCGTCACGAAGATGTCCCCGGCCGGGCTCCAGTCCAGCGCTCCACCCGACGCCGGGCACGCTCAGCACGATTCGCGACGCGGTCACGGCGCGGTGCAGCGCCTCGTCGGCCTCGGGCAGCACCGACCCGTCGCTCGACCGGGTCTCGTCGATCGCGGCGAGGGCCAGCAGCATGCTGCGTTCCGGGTCCTCGGCGAGGCTCGCCTCGGACGCCGCGGCGAGCTCGCGGGCGGTCGCCACTCGGCGCTCCTGTTGGGCCTCGCGTCGCTGGTCGACGGCGAGGAAGCCACCGACCAGCGCGACGACGAGGGCGATGCCGATGGCGGCGAGCTGGATGCGCAGCCGTCGGTTGGCCCGCGCCTGGCGGTGCGATGCGCTCGGCCGCCTCCCGCTCCTCGCGGTCGCGGGCGTCTCGGCTGGCGTCGAGGAACTCGCGCTCCAGCTGCGGAGGTCGTCGGGGCGGCCGCTCGGTGAGGTCGAGGGCGACCTGGAGACGAGCTCCTCGGTACAGCGTCCCGGCGTCGCGGCCGAGCTCGACCCAGCTCGCCGCCGCCTCGCGCAGGTGGCCGCGCACGACGATGGCCTCGCGGTCCTCGTCGATCCAGCGCCGCAGGCGCGGCCACTCGCGCAGCATCGCCTCGTGGGCGAGCTCGACGGTCGGCACCCGGGTCTGGGGATGGCGATCGAGGGTCAGCAGCCGCGCCTGTGCCCACCGGTCGATCGACGGCGTCGAGCCGTCGACGACGCCCGACAGCTCGGTGCGGGTGGCGCGACGTCGCGTCGGCTCCCCCTCGGCGCCGACGACGACGAGCCGCTCGAACATCCGCCGCACCGCGGCGCGCTCGGCGTCGTCGAGGGAGCGGTACAGCACCTCGGCCCGCGCGGCGATCGCCCCGTCGACCCCGCCGAGCTCCCGGTACGCGGCGAGCGTCAGCGCCGGTCGGCGCTCCGTTCCGCCAGCTCGAACAGGGCGAACTGCAGCGACGGAAGCGCGGCCGGCTCGTCGGCGACCGCGTCACGAGCTCGGCGACCAGCGCCGGCTCGACGCCGCCGCCGACGCGCTCGGCGGGCTCGACGATGGCGGCCTCGAGGTCGGCAGGCGACATCGCCGTGATCGTGACCGTCGCCTCGTTGACGGCGGCGCCGAAGCCGTTGGAAGGCGAGCGGTCGGTCGTAGAAGTCGGCGCGCAGCGTCGCCACGACCCGCAGCCGGCTGTCGGGTGCCGAGACGGCGTGGATCAGGCCGTCGAGGAAGCCGCGCTGGTCCTGCTCGCGTCGCCAGGGTGAACAGCTCCTCGAACTGGTCGACGACCAGGAGCAGCTGCTCCGTCGCCGGGACGAGCTGGCGGATCACCGCGATCGATGCCGCCCTCGCCGTCGGCGAGCTGCGTCGGCCAGCCCGGTCGTCTCGGCGACTGCGACCCGCCGCAGGCTCTCGGCCAGCTCCTTGAACGGCGACGAGCCCGGAAGCATCGTGGTGACGAACCAATGCTCCGATCCGGGGACGTCACCGCGGCGGACCCGCGGCAGCAGACCGGCGCGCACGACGCTGGACTTGCCGGTTCCCGATCCGCCGACGACCAGCACGAGCCGGCCCCGGAGGTCGTCGCCGCAGGCGGGCGACGATCTCGTCGATCGAGGTCGTCGCGGCCGAAGAAGTCGGCGGCGTCGGCCTCGTCGAACGCCCGCAGGCCCTTGTACGGGTTGCGCGGATGTCCCGTCGGCGGCGAGCTCACCGCCGGTGAGCGCCGCCACGAGCAGTCGGCACGAACTCAGCCATCGGCGGTCGACCGACCGTCGACGTGCCACGTGCAAGGACGTCGGCGACCGCGCTCCGGACGCTCGAGCGGCCGATGCACCGCCTCGACCCGCAGACCTCGCACCAGCACGGCAAGGTCGTGCACGTCGTCGCCAGCTGACGCGGCCGGGTCCAGTCGGGCCGAGGGCGAAGTCGGTGAGGTAGGCTTCCCGGCCTCGTCGTAGCAGACGCTCTCCGGGATCACCCGGCCGTGGACGATCCCGCTGTCGGCGGCGGCTGCCAGTGCACCGCCGACGCGGCTCGCCAGGGCCGCCGCGCGCGTCGATCGACAACGGGCCGCGTTCGCAGCCTGTCGCGCAACGTCCCGCCGTGCATCCGGCGCATGACGAGATAGGCCGCCCCCGGCTCGCGCCAGTAGTCGTGGATCGGCACGATCGCGGGGTGGCGCAGCGACGCGACCTGGTGGGCGTCGGCCTCGAACGACCGCACGAACTCCGGACCGTCGGCGATCTCCTCGCGGATGACCCGGATCGCCAAGTCACGTCCCACCCCGGGCACGTGCGCGGCGTACACCGTGCCGTCACGACCGGTACCGAGCCGCTCGCCCAGCCGGTAACCGCGCAGCGGAAGCCCGGCGGGCTCGGCGAGCATCAGCGTCGCGTCGTGGGTGAGGACGCGCCGCTCGAGCTCGACCAGCGCGGGCGTCGGATCGAGACCGAGCTCGTCGACGAGCAGCCGCCGGTACTCCTGAACGACGCGCAGCGCATCGGCTTGCCGACCGGCACGGTAGAGGGCGATCATCAGCTGCGCCCGGAATGCCTCGCGCAGTGGGTGCTCGTCGACGAGCGCCTCGATCTCCGGGATCACCTCAGCCGCCCGGCCGCTCGCCAGCTCGGCATCGATCAGGCGCTCGTGGGCGACGAGTCGCAGCTCGCCGAGCCGCTGGGATTCGGCTCGAGCCCAGTCCTCGTCGGCGAACTCGGCGTAGGCGTCGCCACGCCACAGTCCGAGCGCCTCGCGCAACGCCGGAGACGCCCCGCCGGATCGTCGCGTGCCAAACGCGCCCGGCCGTCGCCGACCGAGCGCTCGAAGCGGCGACGTCGAACGCGCTCGTCCGGCAGCCGCGAGCACGTAGCCAGGCGCCTTGGTCACCACCGCCGCGCCCGGATCCGTCGCCGTCGATCACCCTGCGGATCCGCGCCACGTAGCTCCGCAACGTCGTGCTCGCCGCGGCCGTCGGCTCGCCGGCGAACACGGCGTCGGCGAGCCGGTCCACCGACACCACGGCGTTGCGGTGGATGAGCAACATCGCCACCAGCCGGCGCTGACGCTGACCAGTGAGAGCCCCCTCGTCGCCGTTGCCAGAGATGGTGAGCCCACCCAGCGCGTGGAACTGTGTCATCCGCCGCCTTTCTCCGCCGACGTTATCGGGCACGTGACACAGTGCCGGAACTCTGTGGCAATCCTGTGGCAACCCGAGAACCCCGCCGAAACGCCGTCGAGCCAGCGACACCCGGCACGATCGGGTTGACGCGATTGGCTGATCGCGAGAAACGGAACGACCCGAACCGACGTCGACGCGCACGTTGTCCCGCACGCAAGCCAAGCAACCAACCCCGTTCACGCACCGGTGAAATCAGCGAGGACCACGATCACAAACAGCTCACGATCATCCGCGGTGATTCCCAGGACAACGACCCCCGCCGTCAAGAGCCACACGAGTGCCCCGGTGAGCTCGCGGATGCAAGCAGCTAGATCGAGTTCACTCGCGGGCGCAGCAGAACGACGGATCGGTCGCGCGTCCAGCGCCGCGGGTGGCGGTCAGGCCAGGGCCCGAGCGTCGATCATGCCGGGGTGCAGCAGGACGAGCGGCTCGCCGCCGCCGATGTCGTCGTACCAGGTGCGCACGCCGTTGAGTAGGTCGCCACGATGTCAGTCTCGGTGTCGGGTGTGTCAGCCCACGCGTTGCCCTCGGGCACGACCTCCGAGTACGGCTCCTCCGCCGACCTCCCTCAGGAGTGCCTCGCCAAACGATTCGTCGACGTAACCACTCTGGACGTCGCGGCCGTCACGGAGCTTTATCGCATTGGCATACAACCGTCAGAATCGAACGGGCCCCGTCGCGACTTTCAATTTGTATACGCGACCATCGAGAGGACCGACCATGCACCAGTTCATCGCGTGTCATCCGCGGCTCGCCAACACGATCGGCGTGCTGCTCACCATCGGCGCCGCCTTCGCCGCCGCACTCGCCGCTGGGGATGCACGCGCCGGCGCACTCCCGGAGGCCGGCGGGTGCACCGTGTACGAGGAGAACGATCAGTACCCGCTCAGGCGGTGCGACAAGGGACCGGCGATCCGGATTGTGCAGTCCGCGCTTCGGGAGCTGGATCCGACCCCTGAGCGTCGACGGCTACTTCGGCGTCCGCACGGAAGCCGCAGTGCTTCAATTCCAGCAGGCGATTGGCCAACCCGTGACCGGCCTCGTCGACTTCGAGACGTGGTTCTACCTGACGTTGGAGCACCCCGAGCGGCCGGACCTGGCGGGGTTCGACGCCAACGGCAACCGGGTCATCGACCCGTGGGAGTGGAGCCCGACGCCGGCGCCGCCTCCGTCGAGCATGGCATGTAGCAGCTATCGCGCCATTACGCCTATCCGATGCAGCTCTGCGGGCGCGGTGAGGGAATCCGCACCGCGCAGGTCTATCTCCGGGTGGTCGACGGCGACCTCGTCGCCGACGGCTACTTCGGTCCGCTCACCCAGGCCGCGGTGCGCACGTTCCAGAGCAACCACGGGCTGCCGGTGACCGGGAGATCGACGAGCCGACGTGGGTCGCGCTGACCGGCGGCATCGCTCCGGGCGTCGACACCGACGGGGACGGCATCGTCGATCCCTGGGAGCTCGGACCGTTAAACGGGTTCCCGCTGGCCAGCGCCAGTGTCACGTTCCCCGCCACGTGGACGGTCGTGCTCGGCGTCTCCTCGTGGGAGGAGGATCCCGGCTTGTGGCCACTGTACGCCGCCGCCGAGGCAGCGGGGTACGGCGGCTGGTTTGCGAACTACTGCCGTCAGGGGGCCGGGGAGGCGGTGCCAACCGCCCGGCGCCTCCTGGGCCATCGCTATCGCGATTCGACAGCAAGGCCGACGCACTGCAGGCGCAGGCCGCATTCGTGGCCCCGAAGCGTCAGCACCGGTGTCGCGATACCTGGCGGCGAACTGCTTCCGCTAAGTGCTCTGGATCGGAATTTCGATCATGTTATCGCGGTGGCGGGTTAGGGCTCACGCCGCGTCTGATTGAGCGTTGATGGTGTAGTTCCATTCGCCGTGCCAGTCGTGGGGTTCGAGGGGCACGGCGGCGAGTTCGGCGTCGCTGATCTTGACGCCTTTGGGATATGAGTTCGGGTCGTGGGCGGCTTGGATCGTGAGCCCGGTGGTGGTGGCGGTGGCGGAGATGAGCTCGATGATGGTGCGCAGGCTGGTGAGCGGCCGGCCGCGCCAGTTGATGGTGATGAAGCTGAACATGCGGTGCTCGATCCGGTTCCACTTGCTCGTGCCGGGCGGGTAGTGGCAGACGGTGATGCGCAGATCGGTCTCGGCGGCGAGGCGGGCGAGTTCGACTTTCCAGGCTCGGAGCCGGTAGCCGTTGGAGCCGCCGGCGTCGGCGGTGATCAACAGCCGGTCGGCGTCGGGGAACCGGGCTCGTCCCATCTGGTTCCACCAGCGCCGGATCGACTCGACCGCGAACTCGGCGGTGTCGGCAACGTCGCCGACGCTGACCCAGCCCTCGTCGTTGGCGAGGTCATAGATCCCATAGGGAATCGCCTTGGCCCGCTCGCCCAGGGCCCGGTCGGCGAAGTCGTGCACCTGGACTCGTTCGGGCTCACCCTGCGGCGCCCATTCGGTGCCGCCGTTGGCGTAGTCGCCGATCAGCTCCTTCTTCTTGGTGTCGACGCTGATCACTGGCTGGCCGTCGTCGATGAAGCCTTGAGCGATGTCGTTGAGATACCGGAACTGGCCGTCACGATCGGGATGCTGCGCCCCCTCGGTCACCTTGGCGTTGGCCTGCAACGAGTAGCCGAGGCGGTGCAGCAGACGCAGCACGGTTCGTGACGACACGTCGAAGCCTCGGCGAACGAGCTCGTCGGCCAGCTTGGTCGAGGACTTGGAGGTCCAGCGCAGCAACGACATCGGGTTGCCGCGAGTTTCGGGATCGACCAACTCATCAAGCGTCTCCAGTAGCCCAGGCTGCTTGTCGATCAACGGTTTGTCGCCACCGCCGGGGGCCCGCAGACGGCTCGACGGCTCGATGCCAGCGGCGACTTCGGCCTCGGCCTTGATCACCGTGTTGCGGCTCATCCCGACGCGCCGGCCACCGCAGTCTTGCCGCCGCGACCCAGCATCTCCGCCGCGGCCCCCGCCACCACCCGCCGCTGCACCTCGTTCAGATGCGGCAAAACCATGTCGAAGAATCGCGCGAGCGCCGCCGACGTGACCTCCACGTCCACACCCTACTACACGCGTATTAACTTGGCGTGGACCCTTAGTCGGTGAGGCGTTCGAGCAGTTTGGTGAGGTCGGTGCGGGTCAATCGCCATTCGAACGGTGTGGCGGTCTGTTCGTAGCGCCGTTCGAAGGCGACGAGGCGGGCCTGGACGTCGGTGAGGTCGGCGAAGTCGTTGGGTGTGAGCACCTCGAAGCGGGGCACAAGTGGCCGGTCTGGTGATCACGAGCGTGACGTTAGAACGCCCTCTTCTCGGTGGGTGGAGCGCGCAGTGTACAGACCTAGCTCACGTTTTGATAGGCGTTCGATAACCACTGATGGCGGACGGCAGTGTCTCGGCCGACGCGCCGAACTACCCGCCAGATGAATGGCTGCAGGAAATGGACTGGCAGTGGCCGGTCCTCGCCGACGACCGTGCACCGGATGCCGACTCGCCCACTCCGGCGATTGGTGCATATGGCGAATGTCGTACCCCACGTTCGTGATCGTCGACGACGACGGTCGCGTGCGCCAGCGTCTCACCGGCGAGGTACCGATCGATGTCCTCGCTCCGATCGTCAACCACCTGATGGCTGACCCCGGCGGCTGATTCGCTCCGCAAACCGCGGCGCTCACGCTCGGATACGGTCGGTTGGGCATCGACCGGGCGTGTCGTCCTGGAATCCGGTTGTGACCCGCCGATTAGTGCCCGCTCCGCTGACCGCCGCCCATCTCGTCACGATCGTGCGGCACCGCATTCGACTGGTCTGGGAAAGGTCAACAGACGCGACGGAGACTGAGCGCATGCCAGAGCATGATCGCCCCGAACATGATCATCGCCCACGACATCACTGCGACGTACAGCAGTTCCTGCCACGCGTTTTCAGCGCTGCCGACCCTCGCCTCGATCCGTCTGGTCACGGGAACCTGAATCGGTGGCAGCGTCGGCACCGGTATCGGCGGGACGGTCGGCCGCGAAGGAACTCCAGGTAGCGCTGGCCCGGTTCCGAACGGGTCGAGTTGCGGGAACACGGTGGCTGCGCGCCGCCACCGGGAACGGTGTAATAGACGACGGTGACGACGGTCCGTTCCTCGAGGTACTTGTCGGCGGCATGCTCACGGGTGAGTGGGGTTGCGTCGGCAGCGACGAAGCTGCCGATGACGAGCATCACGCCGCCACAGACGACAGTCGACGTGACGACCGGACGTAGCAGGCGACGTCGAGCGGCGCCAGGCAGTATGTCGATCACCCGTCGCAGACGAGGCCGCCACACTCGCCCGTAGACGAACAGCCAGGCCCCACCGGCGATCAAGGCCGTCAGAACTCCGCCGAGCGCTTCGACCAACAGCGCTCCGACGAAGTACAGCACGAGCATCAGGACCGTCAGGCTCGCCGGCCAGATCGCATCGTGGGTCAACTCGGCCAGCTCGCCGGCCGACGGCTGCACGCCAGCTGCTGTGGCTCGTAAGACATCGTGGAGTTCCTGTTCGCTGTCGCCGGGACGTTTGAGCAGGACGCGTCGACTGGTGTATCGCAAGTGGCGGTGCAGGTTGTGAGCGTTCGCGTCGGCCGGGTTGCGGGCCAGCATCTTGGTGATCGCCTGCTCGGCGACGACGGCGCGGTGATGTCTGCGTCGGCTGACAGCCAAGTCGACTCGGGCAGTGACATCCAACGTCGCGTTACTGTCCGGGTCAGCTGCGGTGATGAACGCGACCGCTTCGAGTGCCTGCGCGTCGTGACCGGCGCGAGCGGCAGCAAGCGCATACCAGTAGCGGGCCGCCAGGTTCGCTGGTGCTGCCGTCACGGCCTTCGTGGCACGTTCGAACGCGATGTCATCGTTGGCGACGAGCGCGCATCGGACACCGAGGTTGGCGCACTCGACGCTGTCCGGTTCGATCGCGGTCGCGGCACGCCATGACAGTTCAGCTGCTCGGAGATCCCCTCGGGCGAGCGCGGCCTCGGCGCGGAGGCGGTGGACATGAACCGAGTCGGGCTGCTCCCGGGCGAGTTTGTCGATCAGCTCGTCGGCGTGCTCGAATTTGCTGAGCGTGAGTGCAGTGCGGACCGCGTCGTAGTAGCCGGCGACGGGGAGTCTGGTGGTCACGACCGTTTGTGACGGCTGTCGTACCAGCCGAAGAACGGTTCCCACATCTCACGGTCGTTGGACGCTTCACCAGCAGTGACGGCCATTGTCACCCAGTCCTCGATCGAGGAGTGGGTGGTCGTCACGGCGATTTCGAGATGGTGCTGGGTGACAACGACGTCATGTTCGCTGGAGAGCGACTCGGTGAACGCCGCGTCGATCGCTGATTCGGCGACGTGGGCGACGTCCGCACCAGAACGGGCTTCGGTCATCCGGGCGATGCGGGGCACGTTGAGGTCCGTGCCGAGCGGGACGTCGGCGAGCTTTCCGGCCAGGATCGCGAGCCGGGCATCGAAGTCCGGCGGCGGGACGAACAGCGTCCGGTCGAACCGCCCTGGGCGGCGCATCGCAGGGTCGACTTCCCAGGGAAGGTTGGTCGCGCCGATCATGAACACACCGGTGTTGTCCTTGGTGGCGCCGTCGGACTCGGTGAGGAACTGGCTGACGACCCCGCGCAGCCCCGAGTGCTCGAGTCGTGAGCGGCGCCCGCCGAGCACGTCGACTTCGTCGAAGAACAGCACGCACGGGCTCCTCCGGCGGGCGGCGGCGAACAGCGAGGCAAGATGCCGTTCGCTCTGCCCGAGCCATTTCGACAGAACTTCGTCCAGTCCGACGGCGTAGATGTCGACGTCGAGGGAGCCGGCGAGTGCCCGGGCGATGAACGTCTTGCCGCATCCTGGGGCGCCCCACATCAGGAGTCCGCCACTGGGGAGCCGACCGAAGCGCGCCGCCTTGTCGGGATTGCGGACGGGAGCGAGCAACCGAACGTTGATCATCTGCTTGACGTTGTCGAGACCGGCGACGTCGGCGAGGCTGACCGACGGTCGCTCGAACTCGGAGTCGTCAACGCTGAAGCCCTCGAGGTCACCCGGACTGTTGCTGACCGTGAGCCTCTCGTCGGCCGGTGATGCGGCGTCGTGCGCGCCCGACTCGGCCGGAGGGCGGTAGGCGGGCGCCGCACTCGGCTGGGTCGCGGGTCCGGTGTCGGATCGCGGGTCCCGGCTGAGGGTGACGCTGACATTGGAGATCAGGTCGGCGATCTCGATGATCATGTCGGACATCGCAGGACCGGATGCGACGTCGAGCAGCCGCGTGATCGCGGCGGCGGACAGGTGGGAGAACGCTTCGGTGACGGTCGCCTCGACGACATCTGTGCCGCTGTGTTCGCCGCCATCGTCTCTCCAGGTGAGCTCGGCGACGTTGGCGGCCAGCAACAGCATCCGGCGGGCGAGCTCGAGCCTGGCGCCGGTGTCAGACGGGTCAGCGGCGATCCTGGCGCGGAGCTCAAGGTCGCGATTGCCGCTCATCGTTGCGTCTCCCCGCTGTTCGTGACCATCTGCGCCCTCCGCCCGCACGTCCTGTCGCATGAGGTTCGTCCGACGTACTCATCCTCGGCCGAATCCTTCGAAGGCCGCTCGGCTGCTTGATCACCCGCGGTAGGTGTACGTCATCGGTTCCATGACTTCTTGGGTGTCCTCGAACAATGAGTTGCGCTGGCAGTCGAGCCCGCGCACGTCGTACGTCGAGCGGGGCAGGTTGACGAAGACCGATTCACCCGCGGGCACGGTCTGTTGCGGTCCGAGCCAGTCGTCGCCCCAGAGACCGGACACGTGTGGGGAAAAGTAGAGGAAGCAGACCTCGTCTTGGCTGGCGTTCGAGAAAGTGAGCTCCACCGGTGCGGAAGCGTCGCCGATACCAACGAACCCGCCGCCGATGGGTTCGTCGTCAACGTTGAGGGTCAGATCCCAGATGCCCTCGGCGAGCGGTTCCGCCTGCTCCACGCAAATCCACGACTCTCCGTTCTCGCCTCCGCTCCAGACCTCGTTGACTTGGCTGGCGTCCTGCTGGACCACTCCGTCTACAGCCCAGATCGCACTCCAGCGCACACCATCGGACATGCTGGTGTACTCCCACCAGGCGCACAGCTGGGTACTCCCGCTTTCCAGCCAGATCGCATCGCCCTGCGGGCCGGTCTCGGGCGGCACATCAGTAAACAGCGGACGCCCGAATTCAACCTCGGACACGTCGAAGTCGGACGGAGCCTCGGCTGCGATCTGCTCGTAGACGACCTCGCCTCCCGCCGCGCGCATCATCGCAGCGGCGAAGCGAACGGGGCGCACGAGGCCCAGGTTGCCGCCAAACACCATGCACTCGCCGGCTTCGATGTCATGGTCGTCGTCGATGTCTCGCGGTTCGCATTCCCCGCCAGTGACTTTGGTCGGGACGCCCACCATCTCGCCCGCGGCGTTGACCGCCAACCCTCCGGAGTTGCCGCCGCTGATTGGAGCGTCGGTCTTGATCCAGGCGCCTTGCCCGAGGACGCTGTCACCGCGACTGCCGGACACGTATCCGTTCACGACGGTGATCGTGTCGCCACCCCGGCCCGGGTAGCCAAAGATCACCAGCGGATCGTTCAAATGGACCTCCGATTCGGCGATTCGAATCGCCGGGATCGTGCCAGGTACGTATTCCGCTCCGCTCAGGCTTCCGGCCAGCTGAATGATGGCCAGATCGAGGGCCTGGTCCGCTTGAACCAAGTTGGCGGTGTACGTCACAACCGCTTCTTGATCCCAAGACTCGGCGACCGCGACCTCAATCTTGTCGACCCTGTAGCCAGGGCGTGCGGCGACGTGGGCGTTGGTGAGGACCTGGCCGTCGGCGCTGATCACCGTCCCCGAGCCCGTCCAGGTCTTCTTCTCATCCGTATCCAGGTCGACGCCAGACACCCAGATCTGCAGAACCGAGCGCGCCACCTGGTCGGCTGTAGGGGGCACAGCTTGTTCCGGGTTCGAGGATCTCTCGGTCCACTCCGTCGTCGGCTCGGCCGCCACGCGATCGGCGACGACGAGGCCAGCTGAAACCAGGGCGACGCTCGCCGCCACTCGAACTATCGACATTTGGACCCCGCCCTCGATCCGCCCACCCGCCCTGGGTTGTCGGTAAGCGCGATGGTAGCACGAGTCGACACGGCGACCGTCGATTTAGCCGGATGTGTCTGACCGCTTCGCCCGCTCCGAACGACATACCCGGCGCAGCCAGGAGCTCGTTCGCGAAGGACGGCGGTCAACTCAGACGTTGTAGCGCATCGCCCCACGATGGCTTGCCGTCAGACCCGCGGATCGTCCAACGCACAAACTTGGTCGGGCCCATCTCCGGACGCAGAGTGCTCATCAGCTCGCGGTGCGGCTCGGAGCCAGCAAACGTCGCGAGGGCTGCTTCGTCACTCCACACCGACAGGGTGGCGTATTGCTTGGCAAGCGGGCGAGCCAGCAGCGAGAAACCAATGAGACCATCGGTCAGTGCCAACTGCTTGCGAACGCTGCCGGCGCCGCGGAACAGGCGCCAGGTTGAGCGCACGCTTCGGGGCGGGATGCTCGATGCGAGTACGAGGTAGTCCCGTTCCGGCTCGAGAGGCGAGGACCACTTCCATGGCGACTTCACGATTGCTGCCTCCCTCCACGAGCACTCTGATCGCCCGTAGGTCGTGACTCCTGGAAAACCGGCTCGATGTCACTCGACACGGCGGCTCGTGCCTGGCGCAAGGCACCGGTGGCTGGCGGCGGGACGTGGTCTTTCGGCTCGCATAGGTTCGCTGCTGCCTCAGCTCAGTCGTAGATCGTCTGGTCCACGGTGTGCAGGGTCCCCGATCGACGGTCGTCGGAGAGGAGCTGGCCGATCGCCCGCCACTTCACGAGGCGGGCGACGGAGTCGGGCCGGTCCTGGCTCACCGGCAGGTAGCGGAAGCTGTCGACCGTGACACCGGGCGGGACGAGTGGTTCCAACACGCCAGGGGCACCGTCGCCGAAGCGCTCGAACGCAGGGGTCCCTTCATACAGGTGGTAGCGGCACAACGCGGCGACGCGTCCGACGAAGAGCTCGGGCTCCCGCTCGATCGTCGCCAGGGTCCGGTCGACTGATTCCGTCTGCTCAGCCGGGTGGTCGATGATCAGGTTGTAGAAGTACGAGAAGTCCGGATGGGCGTTGCTGAAGCGGTGCAGCCGACGCAACCGGTCGAGCGCGACATCGGCGGAATATCCCTTGTGGAGGAGGGCCAGGATGTCATCGTCGATCCCCTCGACGCCGATGAAGACCTGCCGACATCCGGCCGCGTAGAGCGCCTCGAGTTGCCCCTCGTCGATCTTGTCCAGGCGTAACCAGGCGAAGAACCGGATGTCCGGCCCCGATGCGAGCGCCTCGGCGACCTCCTTGGTCCGCCGTCGCGATCCGTTGAACTCGTCGTCGGTGAAGAAGAAGTTGACGACACCGAACTCGTCGTTCAGCCGTTCGACATCGGACAGCAGCAAGCGCGGGAGAGCGGGCGACCAGTCGCGGGTAGTCGACGACATTGTGACAGAACTCGCATTTGCTGTACGAGCAGCCGCGGGATGTCTGCATCGGGAGGGTCCGACGGTCGACCGCGGCACGCCCCCACGCGGCGGGCACGTCGAAGGACGGCGCATACCGGTGAAAGTCGACGCCTGTCCAGTCCGGACCGGGCATCTCATCCAGCTCGACATCGCGCGCCGCGCCGCCTGACACGATGCTGTTCCCGTCAGGCATCCGGCGCACCACACCCGGCGGCACATTGTGGTTCTCGGCCTCGAGCAGCTCCAGCATCGGCCTGAACGCAGGGGCGGTGATCGCTGCGTCGAAGGATGGGCAGGCGGCGAGTAGACCAGCCGCGTTGCGGTGGTTGACGTGCGGACCCCCGGCCACGATGAGGACGTCAGGTCGTAGGCCACGGAGGAGTCGAGCGGCGTGGAATGACGCGGCCTGGTTGCCGACCGTCAGCGTGAGCCCGAAGAAGTCCACATCCTGCTCGGCGATGCGGGTGAGCTCGAACGTCAGAATCTGCTCGAGGTGCGAGCCGAGAGCGACGATCACCGCGTCGTCGACGATGCGGTGGATGCCAGCGCCCTCCCAGAAGCGCCGGATGAGTGGCGACGGGTGCTGGAGTGCCCGCCGCACCACGGCTGGCGCACCGCCGGCGTCGAACCAGGACCAGCACAGCGCCTCACCGAGGTACGAGCGTCGGGACTGGAGGAACAGACCGTCGACCTCGTGCAGCCACACATCGCTCGCGACCCCGGGAGGTCCACATCGCCGCAAGACGTCTCGACTGCCGATGTTCAAGTCGTCGATGCCCACGACGACGCCGTGGTCGGCGAGATAGGCGCGCAGGTAGGCGAGACCGACGGGCGGGTTGGCCGTCGAGTGGAACGGTAGGCACACGAAGGTGCCACGGCTGCGACGCGTCTCGCGCCGCCGTCGGGCGGACGCGGCGCTGAGAGCGACTTCGACCGGCGCAACCGTCATGTCCGCACCCTCCTCCTCGTCTGTGTCAACGTAGTGCCGGCCCGGCGAGCCAGGCGACGAGAGCTCTTCGCATCCCGGACGTGACCGGTGTGACGCGATGGTGCACGTACGCGGGCAGTGCGATGACTGAACCGATATCGCGGGGCAACGGATCGGGCGCGCCGAAGACCTCGAAATCACCGCCGGTGTACTCGGCGCCGTCCGACAATTGGATGCTGAGCGTCAGCTTGCGGCGGGAGATCGGCCGTTCCAAGCCATAGTCGTTGTGCCAGTGGAAGTGCCCGGCTTCGACGGTGTACTCGACGTACTCGGGCGCCTTCACGATCCCGGACAGATCGAGTTGGAAGTGCTGCTCGTTGACGATGCGGCCCAGCTCCGCCAACAGGTCGTAGATGGATGTCGTGGCGGGCGCCCGCTCGACGCGACGCATCCGACCGACTCGATGAGCGGGGAGCCTGCTCGTGCCGACGACGTCCGGCACCGTCGCCGGACACGTCATGCACACGTCGATGATCTCCGCGACCGTCGACTCGTCGAGGACGCTGATGAGCGAGACCCACCGATTGGCCTCACCGACGAGCTGCACCTCCGACGCCACCTCGTCGATTGTCATCCGTGCCGCCGACAATTGAAAGCCCCGCCGCTCCCCTTGGCACCGCGTGCGCGCTGTGGTACAAGGGAGGAACACGAACTCGGGGGTCGATCGTGAGAGTTCACAGCCCTGCACTGGCCGTGCGAGCGTCAAGTCCGTCGGCGTGCGCCTCGTGCGAGGTGCACGGGGGTGGTTCGGAGACCGCGCTCGCCGACGAGCTGCACCGGCTGGTGCTTCGTGCCGCCGGCGAACCGACGGCGCCGCTCCCGGAACGGGAGGCACGTTGGGAGCTCGACCTGGCCGTCGACACGCCGTTGCCGCTGGTCGATCCGCTGCACCACGAGCTCGTCGACGGCTGGCACGCATGGGTGGGTGTCAACGAGGCCGCGATCGCGGTCTTCGACGACGCCGGCGACGCGGTCGTCCACAAACTGGCGGACGGCACACCGCCAGCGGCCGTCGCCGCCGGCGCCATGGGTTGGGATGCCACGGCCGCCGTCATCGGCAGGCTGGCGGCGTCGGGTCTCGTCCAGGGCTTCAGCGGATACCGGGAGAACAAGCGAGCGTGGCCCGGGCGATTCGCCCGGCTACACCTGACGCGTGCCTGTCAGCTCGAGTCCGCGCACTGCTATTCCGACTCGAGCCCACGGGTGGATCGCACTGCCGAGCTGCCCACCGGTCGTTGGATGCAGTTCATCGCAGACTTCGCCGAGCAGGGAGGCGAGCGCGCTCTGTTCACTGGCGGTGAGGCCCTGCTGCACGAGGGTTGCCTCGCGCTGATGGCCGCCGCCCGCGATCATGGGCTCCACGTGACACTGTTCAGCAACGGCATCCGGGTCCCCAACCGTGCCGACGCGATCGCCGCGTCCGTCGACGAGGTGCAGATCAGCATGGACGGCCCGGACGCCGAGTCGAACGATGCCATCCGCGGGCGCAACACCTTCAACCACATCGCCCGCGCCCTCGACGCGCTCGCCGAGCGGCACAGCGACCCGCGTTGGGATGACGATGGTGCCCTCGACGTGGAGGACGTGGGTCGAGAACTTCGAGGCCGTCCGCCGGCGGTATCGCGACTCGCCGAACATCACCTTCAAGCTGAGCTACGGAGTGATGTCCTACGGCCGGGGCACGGAGATCGACGGCCGCGAGGTCGCGTCGAAGGCCGAGGTGGACGCGTTCCTCGCGTCCGTGAACGGCGACACCTCGCCGCAGATCACGCGGCGCGTCACCGGTTGCGGCTACGCCGAGCAGGTCGTCGTCGCCCCCGACGGAGGCGTGCACCCGTGCCACCTGCTCGACGGGGCGATCTGCCACCTCGACGACATGCCGCTGACCGAGATCGTGCAGCTGATCGGCGGGCTCGCACAGCAGATCGACGTCGACCACGTCGAGGGTTGCAGCACCTGCGAGATCCGATACCTGTGCGGCGGGAGCTGTCGGGTGCTGGCCAGCAGGGCGAAGGGATCACGGCTGATCACGAGCTGCACGCCGGCGAAGAAGCAGGAGAAATATCGCAACCTCGTTCGTTCCTTCGCGCCTGTCGCAATGGGATGATGCGTGACGATCACGACAAGACAAGGAGCACCGATGCCAACCTCGAAGGACAAGGGCCGTCCGGCCCCGAAGAAGAGCGGGAAGAACCGGACTGCGTTCGCCCCGGAGGTCGAGATCAAGCTCGATCGAAAGGGCACCGTCCAGTTGCGGCTGAACAAGGCTGTCTTGGCCGATCTGTTCGACCAATCACCCGACATGCTGGTGGAGGCCGGTCAGGGATGCATCTCCTCGCCGGGAGGACCGAGCTGCTGACTCCGTCGCTCGCGCGGTGACGCTTCACCGATGAGCGTCGGGCTCGAGCATCTCGTCGCGCCGATCGGCTCGGGGAAGTTCTTCGATCGGTACTGGGACCGCGAGCCGCTGGTGGGTGGGCCGGCGCCCGATGTCGCCGAGCTGATCACGCTGGCGCAGATCGAGATGCTCGTCGGTTCGCTGGCCCAACCCGATCCCGATTGGATGCAGCTGATCCGGGACGGTCATCAGGTCGACACGCGTCAAGGCTGGCCGGGCGTCAACGCTCGCCGTCGCTGTCCGTGGTCGCGGCAGCCGTGCGCGACGGCTACACCCTTCAACTTGCCAAGCTGCACCGCCGGCACGCCGCGATGGCCGCCTTGTGCCGAGATGTCGAGTCGGCCTTCTTGCCGCACGGGCGCGCCGCTGCGCACGACATGCAGGGTCGCACGTCTACGTGACGCCGGCGCATGCGGTTGGTCTTCGACCGCACTACGACGACCACAGCGTGTTCGCCCTCCAAGTCGCCGGGACCAAGGTGTGGCGGGTCCGTCCGCCGGTGCGGCCGTTCCCGTCGCAGCGGCAGTCGGGTCCGCTCGAGGCGGCCACGCTCGACGAGGTGGCGCTCGAGGTCGAGCTCGTACCGGGCTCGGTCTTGTACGTCCCGCGTGGGTGGGTCCACGAGGCCGAGGCGGGCGCGCGCATCTCCGTTCACGTGACGATCGACCTGTACCCGCTGACCTGGCTGGCGTTGAGCACGCGGCTCCTGGAGTCGGCCGCACCGCTCCGTGAGGCGCTGCCCGCCGGCACCTGGGACGACCCGTCGATCGACGAGCTCCGCAACGAGCTGGGCGACCGGATCGACCAGGCCGTCGCCAAGGGAGACATCGCCGCCCACGTCCTCGACGCCATGGAGCACTTCCTGCTCGACGCGACAGAGCTTCCCGGCGGGCGCCTCGGGTCGATCGATCAGCTCGCCGGACTCGATCGGGAGACGTTGGTGCGGGTTCGTCCGAGCGCGTTGGCGACGGTGCTCGACGCGCCGGAGTCGCTCCGACTCGGCTTCGTCGGCTCCAGCATCGCCGGCAACGGCGCCGCCGAGCCGCTCCTGCGGTTCGTCGCGGCGGCGGATGTGTTCGCCGTCGGCGAACTGCCGGGCGAACTGACCGATCAGGCCCGGGTCGAGCTGGTCACGGAGTTGCTGATCGAAGGCGTGGTCGAGATCGTCCAGACCTGACCCGCCGCGTCACGACGCGATGTCTTCGAGTCGCACCCCGTGCCCACATCGGGCGAGCCGCTCGACGATGCGGACGTACTCGTCAGCGAGCCCATCGGCGCGGGCGTCGGAGAAGCGGGCGCGCCGGAACCGCAGCGTTGCCTGCGCTCGGGCCGACCCTTCCACCGCCGACAGGTGCAGGTCCGTGGCCGAGAGGTGCTCGCCGAGGTCGAGCGGCGCGAGGGTGACGGTGCCGGGCCGCAGCGGCGCCGACGAAGCGTGCTCGAACGTGACCGAGGCGCAGTGATCCGTGGGTGGGTCGAGCGATGTGCGTGCTGCCGCTGACCGCCGGCCGGCCTCGCCGAGCAGATCCTCGACGCAGTCCCCGCCCGACCACCGGAGCCTGATCGGCAGCTCCCGCTCGAAGCACCCCACGACACCCTCGAGCTCCGGCCACCCTGCCCGTCCGCTGTCGGAGCGTCCGACCGTGACGTCGGGCGTCCTCGTCTCCCGACCGACGAGGAGATGTAGGGCGGCGAGGTAGATGTCGGACGTCTCCACGCCGACGCGCTCGGCGAACTCGCGCAGCAGGCGTGCGGTCGGTAGCGGGATGGTCCGGTCGACGCTGACGGTGGAGTACCCGCTGGCGATCGTCGAGATCACCGAGGGCCAGCCCTGCCAGGTCGGTTGCCACGCTCGCTCGGGCGCGGCTGGCGGCGACGTCGCGCGACCGTGCACGCGACGCCGCGAGCCAGGCGCTGTGCGCGAGAGGTCCGTTGCGAGCGGTGCGGGCGGCGGACAGCCGTCGACAAGGTGGAAGTACTGGCGGCTGAGGTCGCGCAGCAGGATCTGCATCGACCACGCGTCGGCGATCACTCGGTGAGCGATGAAGGTGACGACGTGGTGCGAGTCCGAGCACCGGAGCAGGGAGATCCGGACGAGTGGCGGAGACGCCAGCTCGAACGGCAGCGCAACGGCGCGTCGGACGTGCTCCGCGACGTCATGCTCGGCGACGGTCGAGCACACGGTCACGGCGGCGACCTCGTCACGCGCCGACTGACGCCACCCGTCCTCGTCGTGGACGATCGCCGTGCGCAGGGCAGGATGACGTCGCGCCGAGCGATTCGGTTGCGGCGACCAGCGCGTCGTGCTGGAGTGGGCCGAGCAGCGCAACCGCCAAGCTGCGGTGGTGCTGCTCCGGACTGGTCTCGCTGTCGGCCGAGAGCCACCGCTGCTGCAGCCGCGCCGACCGGCGCACGTGTGACCGTCGAGGTCCCGGCTCCGTTCGGTCGCGCCCGGCGCGCGACGTCGGCCCTTCCTCGGTTCCAGCCGGCGGCTGAGGTCGCTCGGTGTCGGGTGCTCGAGCACGTCACGCACCTCGACGTCACAGTCGAGCTCGTCGCCGAGTCTCGTCACCACCTCGACCGCCGACAGGGAGTCGCCGCCGAGGTCGAAGAAGTCGCTCTCGGCTCGAACGCCCGGCATGCCGAGCACCGCACCGAAGACCTCGGCGATCAGCTTCTCGGTCGTGGCGAGCGGACGCCGCGACGATGACGCACGACGCAGCCTGACCGCCGGGCAGCGCGGCAGGGCCTGTCGATCGATCTTCCCGGAGGTCGTCATCGGCAGCACGTCGATCGCCAAGAACCTCGCCGGGACCATCGCGGCCGGCACTCGCCGGGCGAGGAACTGGCGCAACCCTCGGACGTCGAGCGGGAGGCTCCGGCGCGACACGACGTACGCGTGGAGCGAGGAGGTCGCTCCATGCTCGACCGCGACCACCGCGCAGGCCATGACTCCGGGGTGTTCGGCAAGTCGGGCTTCGACCTCGGCGGGCTCGACGCGAGCGCCCCGGATCTGCACCTGGCGGTCGTTGCGGCAGACGAACTGAATCGCCCCGTCGGCCGCCAACCTCCCGAGGTCACCGGTTCGGAAGATTCGCCTCCCACTGTCGGACGGGTCCGTCGTGAACCGGGCGTGATCGGCGTCGTCGGCACCGCGGGTGTAGCCGCCGCGCGAGCTGCACGCCGCCGATGCAGATCTCACCGACCACCTCGAAGGGCGCCGGCCGGAGCTCGTCGTCCAGAACGCGCACCGAGGTGTTCGCCACCGGCAGACCGATTGGCACATCATCCCGCGACGAGCTGGGTTCGAGCCGGTGAAACGTCGAGTTGATCGTCGCCTCGCTCGGTCCGTACAGGTTGACGAGCTCCGCCGCGGTCGTGTCGAGACAGCGTCGGGCAGTGCTCGGCCGCAGCTCCTCGCCGCCGGCGGCGATGCGCCGCACAGACGGCAGACCGTCAAAACGTGGGTGCCATAGCACCGCGTCGAGTTGCGACGGTGTGAGAGCGAGCGAGGAAATGGCGTGCTCTCGGCAGAGGTCGATCAGGTAGCCGGCATCACGCTCGCCGTTGGGCGCGGCGACGACAACCGTCGCGCCGCACGTCAGTGGACCGAACACTTCCGACAGGCTGGCGTCGAACCCGATCGGTGACTTGAACGCGACACGAGCCGCTGGCCCGAGCGGCAGCTCCTGGTGTTGCCACCACAGCTGGTTGGCGAGCGATCGGTGCTCGACCAGGATGCCCTTCGGACATCCGCTGGAGCCCGACGTGTACACCACGTACGCCAACCGGTCCGCCGCTGCGCCTGCCGGACCCGTCACGGTCCGGCCCGCGTCCGACCCACCGTCGGGCCGGACAACGTCCACCGTCGGCTCCGGATGCCCGCTGGGCGTGTCGCCGGGCAGGCGGAGCAGCAGCCGCGTCCCGCTGTCGCGGATCATGAACGACGTGCGGTCCGCAGGCGCCTGCGGGTCCAGCGCCAGGAACGCGGCGCCGGCCTTCAGCACCCCGATCAGTGCAGCGACGAGTGACGCCGATCGGTGCCCGATGACGCCGACCACGTCATCCGAGCCGGCACCCTGGCGGCGCAGCACAGCAGCGATCGAGTCGGCCTCGCGGTCGAGCTGCCGGTAGGTGAGGACGCGGCCGCCATCCTCGATGACAGCGACCGCCGAGCCGCAGCGCGCCGTGGTCTGGGCGAGGAGCTCGGTGACCGTGTCGGCAGGAGGGCGTGCCCGCCAACCATCGGCATGTGCGTCGAGCAGGCGCCGCTGACGGCGTGCGCCGATCGGTGCGGCACCGACCATCCGGGGACGTGAGCCGGCGCCGAGGAGCTCGGTGACGCCCTCGAGCAGCCACTGCGCCGACTCGCGGCGCCACGTGTCGGTGCGGGTCTCCAGCGCGAGGACGGCTCCGGACGGCATTCTTCGCGCGAGCAGGCGCGGCGCCGAACAGCGAACGACCTCTGCGCACCGGCTGTGGACGCGTCCGAGAGGCCATCGAAGATGGCGAGCGTCGAGGACGACGCATCGCTGACGTCGAGCGCCACATCGAACGACGGGAGGCGCGGGACCGAGTCCCGCCCGAGGGCCACGAGGTCCTCGACGGGCAATGGCGTGCGGGCTCGCTGCTCGACGATCTGGGCCGCGACCGACGACATCACCCGATCGACGCGCTCGCTCGGCGGTACCGCGGCCACGACTGGCACCCACGACTCGCACGGCCCGACCACGCAACGTCCGTCGCGACAGTCGGTCCGGACGGCGATCACCACGTCCTCGGCGCCGCGACGGCGTCCGATCACGATGGCGACAGCCGAAGTCACGGCGGCCTCCCAGTCGCAGCCGGCGCTCGCGGCCATGTGCGTCGACCTGCGCCATGTGCCGGGGAGCGAGCGCAACGGCCAGCGTCTCGCTCGCGGTGTCGATCGACGTGCCGGGCGACGCTCGGCGCAACAGACGATCGGCCACGGCCATGTCCTCGCGCCAATGATCCGCCAACTCGTCGAGACGCTCGGCACCGATCGCAGCCGCGACCGCGTCGATGTGCGCCTGGTACGCAACAGGCCTCGGCAGCCGAGGCGGCAGGCGACCCTCGCACTCGGCGGTGAACATCGTGACGAGCTCGGCACACACGAGCTCGACGGATGCTTGGTCAGCGACGATCGGGTGGGCGGCGACGACTACGGCATCGTGCGTGTCGGTCAACGGGACGAGCTCGATGCGCCACGGCGGCGAGTCCGCCAAGCAGATCGGCGTAGTCGCCGCGCGGAGCTCGGCCATCCAGAGGTTGACGGCAGGCTCGACATCGCGCGTCCCGTCAGCGACGACCACACGCCACTCGAGACGGGCGGCTGTCGCCTGTACCGCCTTTCCATCGTCGGCCTCGATACGCGACCGCACCGCGGAATGCCGACGGGCAACCCGCTCGAGGCAGCGCTGCAGCAGCTCGCGGTCACCACGGACGAGGGGACGGGACGTGCAGACGAGGGGCATCGACGAGCCGAGGACGCGATCGAGTCGCCAGAGCCGATGCTGGGTCGGCGTCAGCGATCGCCGGATGGTAGCCACCATCGGCGATCGTAGAGGTCGATCGCGGGATGTTCTAGCCGTGCCAACGCGGGTGCGAAGGGCAGCATTCGATTCGCGTCCTCGCCGGCTCGTCGACGCCGCATGTCACCGCGCTAGTGGTGGACACCGTTCAGTGAGGGTGCATGGCTAGTTTGGTCGGGTCTGGCCGTGTCGCGATCACGGTTGCCCGCTCTGGAAGACGTCGGTGGGCGGGCGTCGCGCCGTGTCTGAATCGGCGCGTCGCGTTCTGGGCGGTCTGCGCCTCATTCAGCATTCTGGGCGGCCCACGGCCCGGATTCCGGGTCGCACGCCGCCCAGAACCGCCAATGGTGCGATGGCCGCCCAGTGGTGGACAACCCGGGAAAGTGGTGTCCGGCTTACGGGCCGACTCACCGTCACGATCCTTCCGCGCTCTCGCGGAGCAGGGATTCCCCAGCGCGCCAGCACGCTGAGGTCACCGCCCGCCGGCGGTGGCATGCATCTGCTCTTCGCGTTGGCGGGCCTTTTCCAGGGCCTGGTCGATGCTGAAGCTGGCGGGCCGTTGACGCGGTGGGAACTCCTCGAAGGTCGCGAGGTATTGGCTGACCAGCCCCACGGCGGGCAGCAGCAGGAAGATCCTGTCGACCTTCTCCTTGTTGAAGAAGACGTCGGCGTCTTCGCCGTCGATCTCGAACGGGTTGTTGCGCAGGTTGAAGAACTGGGGGACGCGGGTGGTGACGAATGGTTCCACCCAGGCGCCGAACCCGTGGGCCCGCTGCTCCATGAAGTGGAACTTCCAGTTCCCGTAGCGCAGCGCGACGAGGTCTCCGTCGTCGCTCCAGTACAGGAACCCGGGGCGTGGGTTCTTGTCGACGGTGCCTTCGAGGAAGGGCAGCAGGTTGAACCCGTCGAGGTGAACCTTGAACGTCTTGTCGCCGACCTTCACGCCCTTCTTGGCCTTCTCGACGATGTCAGGCTCCCCGGCGACGGCAACCAGCGTCGGGAGCATGTCCTGGTGGGCGAAGATCTCGTTGGAGATCGTGCCCGGTTCGATGTGACCCGGCCAGCGGATCAGCGTGGGGACCCGCCAGCCACCCTCCCAGTTGGTGTCCTTCTCCCCACGGAACGGTGTCGTGCCACCGTCAGGGAAGGTGAACACCTCCGCACCGTTGTCGGTCGAGTACATGACGATCGTGTTGTCGGCGATGCCGAGCTCGTCGAGCTTGTCGAGCAGCCGGCCGACGTGACCGTCGTGCTCGACCATCCCGTCGGGGTACACGCCGAGCCCGGTGACACCCTGCGACTCTGCCTTGAGATGGGTGAAGATGTGCATGCGGGTCGAGTTCCACCAGCAGAAGAACGGCTTGCCCGCCGCGTGCTGACGGTCGATGAAGTCGAGGGTGGCATCGAGGAACTCCTCGTCGACGGTCTCCATGCGCTTGCGCGTGAGTGGTCCGGTGTTCTCGATCCGCTGGGTGCCATCCGGGTTGGCCCAACTCTTCAACACCCCACGCGGCCCGAATCGCTCCTTGAACGCGGGATCCTTGGGGTAGTCCGGGTGCTCCGGCTCCTCCTCGGCGTTGAGGTGGTACAGGTTGCCGAAGAACTCGTCGAACCCATGCGCGGTCGGCAGGAACTCGTCGCGGTCTCCCAGATGGTTCTTGCCGAACTGGCCACACACGTAGCCGTGCGGCTTGAGGAACTCGGCGATCGTCGGGTCTTCCGCCTGCAAGCCGATGTCCGACCCCGGTAAGCCGACCTTGGTCAGCCCGGTTCGGATCGGCGACTGACCGGTGATGAACGCCGCCCGCCCCGCCGTGCAACTCTGCTGGCCGTACCAGTCGGTGAACAGCGCACCCTCGCGGCCGATCCGGTCGATGTTCGGAGTCTGGTAGCCCATCAGGCCCAGGTTGTAGGCGCTGATGTTGTACCAGCCGATGTCGTCGCCCCAGATGATCAAGATGTTCGGTTGGTCCGCCGCGCTTCGCTTGGCTCGAGGTGCGCGGCGCGGCGGCCTTCTTCGGTTCGCGATGGACTCGCTGCGGCCTTCTTCTTCAGGGCCATGGCTGATCTCCTTCGTGGGCTCGGACCCGGCGGACGACGCAGCCGGACGCGGGGGCGGCGGTCCGCGGTGTGGTTCCGACGACGACAGTATCGCGGCGCTGGTCGGCGTGTTCTGCCGGCGAGAATCCCGAGGGTACGCTCGCCGCGTGATCGGGTCCGTGGTCGTTGCCACCATGGCGCTCCTCGCGCTGCCGGCAACGCCGCCGAGCGATCCGCCGACGCCGATGCAGCCGGGCGAGACGCCGGAGCGCCAGCTCGCCGAGTTCAGCTTCGCGATGTTCATCACGCTCGAGTTCGACACCGATCCTGGTGCGTTCACGTGCGCCGGGCCTGACGAGTCCGATGCGATCACCTGTTTTGCGCTCACCGACGACGATCGCGTGATCGTCGCGGTGAGCAAGTCGTCGGAGGGCACTGGCGTGTTCGACTGGGACGTCGTCTCCGACCAGCCCCTCGACGGCGGCCCGGCCGTCACCACGACGACATCACCGCCGGTGCCGTCGACGACCGAACCCGGCGACGACACGAACATCGCCGACGCGTCGATCCTCTCGTATGGCGCGGGGATCAACCGCGGTTCGGCGTCGACGATCGACGACTACATCGAATCGTCGGAGGGCGCGATTCGGGCGGTCAACGAGTACGCGTGGGTTGCCGAATCGGCGACGCTCACCCTCGACGTCACCCTGACTCCGACGATGGTGATCGATCACGACTCGGCGGCGTGGATTCTGGTGCAGAGCGAGAAGCTGCACTGGGAGCGCGGCAAGCCGTTCCGGCTGCAGGGCGCAACGTTGCGACCGGGCTTCGTCCTCGTCGTCAGCGGCACACGGTACGAGTCGGACTTCGACCTGATGGTGGACGTCGCCGACCAGCTGATCGCCAGCGACGACTGGGTCACCGCCGCCCGTCAGGAGTAGCGCCGCCGCTCGGGCGAGCGGACCTTCATCCCGCAGTCACGGCGTGCTCGTTGAACGCCACGAGCACCGGTCCCCGCGACGTCACCTCGATCCGGCAGACCGACGCCTGGGAGAGCTGTGACCGCCACGCGATGCCGACCGGGGCGTCCAACGCCCACGCCACCGCCGCCTTGATCGGCGAGACGTGCGAGACGACGGCGACCGTTTGTCGACCGGCCTGCTCGGAGATCTCGGCACACGCCGCGCGCACCCGGGCATCGAGCGCGACGAGCGACTCACCGCCCTCGGGCGCGAAAGCCGGATCCTGCCTCCAGTGCTCCCACGCGTCGGCCGACATGGCGTCGGACAGGGACCGTCCCTCGAGGGCCCCGTAGGACAACTCGATCCAGCGGTCGTCGGTCTCGAACGGCATACCGAACGCCTCGGCGGTCTGCCGCGCTCGGATCAGTGGGCTGCTGATGAGCACGTCGACGGGTCCGACGTGGGCGGCCACCGCCTTCGCCTGGTCATGGCCGACGTCGTCGAGCGGCTCGTCGATGCGGCCCTGGAGACACCCGCCGGCGTTCAGCGCGGTGCGGCCGTGGCGGACGAGGATGAGCACCACGCCAGTGAAGCAGGTCCGCCCCTTCCACGGTGACACGACTCATGAGGCGTCGGCGAACAGATGGCCGGTCCGCAGAACGTCGCGGCGACGATCCGGCTCGGCGAGGCGTTGCCGGCGCCAGATCCACACCACGATGGCGACACCGACCACTTCGAGCACGACGGACCACCAGCCGCGCTGGGATTCCGGCAGCTGGTGTTCACCGATGTCCCAGCCGCTGAACGGCCACCAGAACACGTCGGTCGTGGTCCAGGCACCATCGAACACGAGGTGCAGAAACGTGCCGATCGGGAGCCCGAGCAGCAGCTTGCGCCGCGGCTTCCGACCCGCCGTCACCGCCATCACCAGCGCGAGAAGGGCGACGCTGAACACCAACGAGTGCATCCACCGCATGCCCGGTCCGTCGCCGGGCGCGAGCAACGCATCGGCGATCGGGAGGACCGACCCGACGACCAACAACCGGTAGTCGAACCGCGGGTCGCGAAACACGTAGCACACCGCGAGCACGGCGGTCCCGATGAACCAGAAGAACACGGGCCTGCGCCTACGGGATCAGGATGCGGCCGCACTGCGGACAGTCGGCCAGCTCACCGGGAGGCGTGGCTCGAACCTGCTCCAGCTCGCTCGTCGACAGATCGAGGTGGCAGCCGCTGCACCGCCGCCCTTCGAGCTGGGCGACGGCGACGCCGCCGTGATGGGCGCGCCGGCGCTCGTAGTCGGCGAGGATGCCTCCCCCGACGCGAGCGGCGACGTCGGCTCGGGTCACCGTGAGATCGCCGATCTCCCTGTCGATCTCGGACTCCGCCGCCGCCAGCGCAGCGGTGGCGGACGCGGAGGCGGTGTCGAGCTCGGGTTCGGCGGTGTGCGCGGTCGCGAGGTCGTCGACGAGCTTCGACTCCTCCTCGAGGGCCTCGAGCTCGCCGTCGTCGAGGGCATCCCGTTCGGCGGCGACTGCGTCGAGCTCGTGCATCAGGGCCTCGGCCTCGCGCGGCGAGATGATCGTCTTCAACTGGGCCTCCAGCCGTACGCGCTTCTTCGTCAGCTCGGCACCGTGAAGCTCGGCCGCCTCGACCGATTCGTTGAGCTCGCGTTGGCGGGCGATGATCGTGGCGATCGCCTTCCGATTGCTGCTGGCTTCGGCCGTCGCCGTGGCAACGGCCGCTCGCTCCGGCAGATTGGCCCGCCGATGAGTGAGCTGGTCGATGGCGGTGTCTGCTCGTTGCAGCTCGCGCAGGTCGTCGGTCAGCACGGACGGACGGCGTAGTCGAGCGGAGCGACGTTGACGGGCCACGCGGGGTCGACGACGTCGGGCGGGATCGTGTTGCCGCCGTCGACCTGGGAGTACACGCGGAACCATCACCGGCGGCGGGGTGGTGGCCGGCGGTGGCGTCGCCGGCGGTGGGGTCGCCGGCGGAGCCTCGGGATTCGAGTAGAAACCCGCCGGCTGGACTGGCGCGGTCGGGGCCGGCGCGTTCGGATCCGGCTGGTAGCCGCTGACGTAGTAGAGGCAATCGGTGCCTGGCAGGTAGAGCCGCATCGGCGGGCGAGCCGGGGCCGGCGGCGCCTCCCAGTCAGAGATCGTCATGAACTGGTGGGCAGGCTGCATGTACGTGTTCCAGATCTGCGCAGGGTAGCGACCGCCCTGGACGTTGTTCTCGTTCGCGCCCTCGAACTCCGGCACGTTCTGCATCGGCGTGTAGCCGTCGGGGTCGCCGATCCACACTGCGGTCGTGAGATTGCGGGTGAACCCGACGAACCAGGCGTTCGTGTTGTCCGCCTGGGTGCCGGTCTTGCCGGCGGCCGGGATCCCGTTCAGCGGCCAGTTGCGCGCCGTGCCGTCCGTGAGGACGCCCTTCAACACGTCGATCGTGGTGAGTGCCACGCCGCGGTCGAGGATCGGGATGTCCTGCTCCTGGTGCTCGTAGATCCGCTGGCCGTCCCACGAATCGATGAAGTCGACGTAGTACGGCTCGTTGTGCACGCCCTCGTTGGCGATCGTCTGCGCTCCCGACGCCATGTCCATCGGCGACATCGGGTTACCGCCCGTCGCCAGGGCGGGTATCGACAGCAGCGGGTCACGTTCAGATTCCGGCTGGCCGAGGTAGAGATACGGCGACTCGGCCATCCGGTACGTCATGTTGACCACCCGGTGCAGGCCGACGATCTGGGCCAGCCGGCCGTAGGCGCAGTTGATCGATCGCCACGTCATCACGCGCAGGGTGTCGGGCTCGCGGCTGACCGCGTCGCTGATCTCGAACGGATCGCTCGGGTCGCCAGGGTTCGGCAGCACGCAAGGGCGGCGCCCGTCGATGATGTCGTCGGGAGTGGCGCCCGCCTGCAGGGCGGCGGCGAGGATGAACATCTTCTGGCTCGACCCGGTCTGACGCGGCGCCAGCGCCATGTTGATCTCGTTCTCGCCGGGCACGAATCCGGAGCCGCCGACCATCGCGACGATCGCACCGGTCTGAGTGTCGAGGGACACGATCGCGGCGTCGAAGCCTTGTTGGGTCCCGGGCAGGACGTCGCGAGCCTCTTCGGCCTTCGTCTGGAGGTACGGCGTCAGCGTGGTGTGGATCCGCAGGCCGCCGCGGTAGAGCGCAGCCTGTCGTTCCTCGAAGGTGTCGCCGAGGATGTTCGAGCGGCGCAGCAGGTAGTCGGTGAGCGCCTCCGTGAAGTACGTGCGCGGCATCGCCTGCTCGGTGTTGATCGACAGCACGCGGGCAGGGACCTGGAAGGTGGCGATCGCCTCGTCGCCCTCGGCCGCGGTCATCGTGCCCGCCTCGACGAGCCCGTCGATCACCTGGCGGAAGCGGGCCCGGCTGCGCTCCGGGTTGTCGATCGGGTCGTACCCCGATGGCGAGCGGACCAGGCTGGCGAGGAACACGGCCTCGATGTAGGTGATGTCCTTGACCTCTCGGCCGAAGTACACCTCGGACGCGGCCTGGACGCCGTAGGCGTTGTTGCCGAAGAACACCGTGTTGAGGTAGCGCTCGAGGATCTCGTCCTTCGTGTACCGGTTCTCGAGCATCAGCGCGTAGTGGATCTGGAGCACCTTGTAACGGACGTCGCGCTCCAGCCCGGCGAGGAACTCGTTCTTCGCCACCTGCATCGTGATCGTCGACGCGCCCTGCTGCGGGGCGTCCGAGGCGACGTTCGACAGGGTCGCTCTGAACAGGCTGCGGGCGTTCACCCCGTTGTGGGTGTAGAACTCGCGGTCCTCGACGGCGAGGAACGCGTCCCGCACGTGCTGCGGGATCTCGTCGAAGGTCACGGGCTGGCTGTTCTGGCGCTGGAACACGGCGATCAGGTTGTTGTCCCGGTCGTACACCTCGGTGCGGCGGGACAACGGCTGGAGCTCCGGGAGCGCGACCGGCGTGCCCTCCCACGAGTTGGCAACGCCCCAGATGCGCGGCACGACCGCCACCGCGACGGCCCCGAACAGCAGCGCCGCGGCCATCGCGATGAGGCCGAGACGGCACAGCCATGTGACGGGACGCACGAGGTCGAGGCTAGTTGCGGGACTCGGCGCCAGGGCGGCAGGGGTCGTAACGTCGCTGCTCGTGCGACCGCCACGCCTCCCGTCACCGATCCCGCCCAACGTCCGTTTCGCTTCGGCGTGCAGTCCTCGGTCGCCGCGGACGGCCGGAGCTGGGTCGAGCAGGCCAAGCGCATCGAGGACCTCGGCTACGACGCGATGACGATGCCCGACCACTTCACCGAACAGCTCGCCCCGGTGCCGGCGCTGATGGCCGCGGCCGCGGCGACCGAGCGGTTGCGCATCGGGGCGCTCGTGTTCGACAACGACTACAGGCATCCGGTCGTGCTCGCGAAGGAGCTGGCGACGATGGACGTGCTGTCGGGCGGGCGGGTCGAGATCGGCATCGGCGCCGGATGGATGCTGAGCGACTACGAGGCGTCGGGCATCCCCTACGACCGAGCGGGCGTGCGGATCGACCGGCTCGAGGAGGCCCTCGAAGTCATCCGGGGCGCGATGCGCGACGGGCCGTTCTCGTTCGCCGGCGAGCACTACACGATCAAGGACTACGACGGCCAGCCGAAACCCGTGCAACAGCCGCACCCTCCGATCCTGATCGGCGGCGGCGGGAAGCGGGTGCTCAGGATCGCGGCCACCCAGGCGGACATCGTCGGCATCAACGGGTCGCTCCACGCCGGCGTGATCGGCCCGGACGCCCTCGGCACGATGACGCTCGACGCCGTCACCGAGCGGGTGGGTTGGGTTCGCGACTTCGCCGGCGAACGCATTGCCGACATCGAGCTGAACATCAGGGCATTCATGGTCAGCGTCACCGAGGACCGGGCGAGCGTCGTGGACAACGTCGCCTCGATGATCGGCGTCGAGGGCGCGCATGGTCGAACAGTCACCGTTCGCGCTGATCGGCAGCGTCAACTCGATCACCGAGGACCTCGTCCGCCGTCGTGAGCAGCTCGGCTTCAGCTACGTCATCGTCGGCCCCGACGACGTCGAGCCCTTCGCCCCCGTCGTCGCCGCCCTCGCCGGCACCTGATCTCTGCGCCACACCCCTTCGTCAAACTCGGTGGATGAACGACGCCGACCGCCAACTCGCCGAACTTGCCAAGCGCCAGCACCAGGTGTTCAGCCGAGGCCAGGCGATGGCGGCGGGCCTGAGCAAGTTTGCACTGTGCCGCCGAATCCAATCGGGTCTGTACGTCGCCATCGGACCCGGGTCGCTCTGCTTTGGCGGGACAGACCTGACGTACCGCGGACGGCTGAAGGCCGGGCTCCTCGATCTCGGACCGCGTGCCCTCGTCTCGGGCAGGGCCGCTGCGGTGTTGCTGGAACTCGACGGATTCGATGAGGGACCGCTCGAGTACCTCCAGCCGCGCGTGCAGCGGAGTCGGTCAACGACAGGCACGGTGACCACGTCGACGCAGATCAGCCGCCTGGACCGGGTGGAGGTGGATGGACTGGCGTGCACCTCTGGAACGAGAACCGTCGTTCAGCTCCTCAAGAGCGGCTCGGAGCGCGAAGTCGGAAATGCCTTGGACAGTGCGACGAGAAGGCATCTCACCGCGCCGACCGTCGTGCGAAAGCGTCTCGACGAGCTCGGCACTCAGGGGCGCGTTGGCGTCGCAACGTTCGAACGAGCGATGGAGTCAGCTGGCGTTCAGAGCTGGCTGGAACGACGGTTTCTCGAACTCGTCCGATCTGCCCGACTACCCGAGCCGACCCTCCAGCGCACGTTCCGGTCGGACGGAGTACACGTTGCCCGGGTGGACTTCGACTTTGCTCCAACGCCTGTCGTCGTCGAGGTCGGCGGAAGGCGTGGGTACCTCAGCCTGGAGGAGCGCCGGCGACAGGAGCGCAGGAGGAACGCACTCCAGCTTCTCGGACGAGTCGTGTACTTCTTCGCCACCGAAGACGTCGTCGAGGATGGGCGATACGTACTCGCAACGGTGCGGTCGGCCGTCGGCCGGGCTGCCTGAGCGCAACGATCCACGACACGTTCGGAGGATGGCACCGCTGGTTGCGCAAAGCGCAACGATCAGCGACATCCTCCGAGCATGTCCGGCGATGTTGCGGCCGCCGCGTGAGTGCCGCTACAGCTTGCGGTCCTTTTCGATGACGGCGATGCCGCTGTCGCTGACGGTGAACTGTTCGCGGTCGTCGTCGGGGTCGTGGCCGACGCGGTAGCCGCCGGGCACCTGGACGTTCTTGTCGACGATGCACCGGTGCAGGCGAGCGCCGGCGCCGACGCGCACGCCGGGGAACAGGATCGAGTCGGTGACGTGGGCGTCGTGCTCGACGTAGCAGTCGGTGGAGATGATCGACCGCTCGACATGAGCACCCGACACGATCGAGCCCTGGCACAGCAGGCTGCCGTCGACGTACGGCGGCTCGTAACCGGGTCCCCGGGACACCTTCGCCGGCGGTTCCGCGCCACGGTACGTGTACACCGGCCACTCGTCGTTGTACAGGTTGAACGCCGGGAGCGGGGCGATCAGGTCCATGTTCGCCGCGAAGTACGAGTCGATCGTCCCGACGTCGCGCCAGTAGCCGCGCTCGCGGTCGTCCTGGCCGGGAACGATGTTCTTCGAGAAGTCGTACACGTGGGCGACGCCGAGCGCGGTGAGCGCCGGGATCACGTGCCCGCCCAGGTCGGTGTACGTCGACTCGCGCGGCGTCACCACGTCGATGAGGGTCTGGGTGTCGAACACGTAGTTCCCCATCGAGGCCAGGCAGCGCGTGTCGTCCCCCGGCATCGTCGGCGGCTCTGGCACCTTTTCCTGGAATGCGATGATCCGACCGTCGTCGGCCGACTCGATCACCCCGAAGTCCCTGGCGTCCGGGATCGACACCGGGATCGCCGCCACCGTGACGCCGGCGCCGACCTCCTGATGGTGGTCGATGAGCTGGCGCGGGTCCATCCGGTAGATGTGGTCGGCGCCGAACACGCACACCAGGTCGGGGTTCTCGTCGGAGATCAGGTTGAGGTTCTGGTAGATCGCGTCAGCAGACCCGGAGAACCAGAACGGTCCCCGGCGCATCTGCGCCGGGACGGGTGTCACGTACTGACCCAGCAACGTCGAGAACCGCCACGTCTGGCTGATGTGACGGTCGAGGCTGTGGCTCTTGTACTGCGTGAGCACGACCATCTTGAGCAGTCCGGCGTTGGCGAAGTTCGACAGCGCGAAGTCGATCAACCGGTAGGAACCGCCGAAGGGCACCGCCGGCTTGGCCCGATCGTTGGTCAGCGGAAGGAGCCGCTTGCCTTCCCCTCCGGCGAGCACGATGACGAGGACACGCGGTTCGGCCATCACGGCCGAACCTAACGCGTCGGCGTGACGTCGTGTCAGCGAGGATCGCGTCGGAGTCGTCCGTAGTGCTCGATGTACTGGCGGGTTGGCCCAGCCCACGACCAGTCGAGCTTCATGATCCGATTGACGAGTGAGTGCCTTGGCCTGGTCGACCGGATCCGACGAACCGCCCGGAACAGCGCCGACGTGACCGCCACCGACGTCGCCGCGGGGGCGACGAACCCGGTGCCGTTGCGCGACTCGTCCGCGTCTGACACCGTGTCGTGCAGGCCGCCGACGTCGGTGACGACCGGAACGGCCCCGTACCGCATCGCTTGCATCTGCGCGAGACCGCACGGCTCGAACCGGCTCGGCATCAGGTAGAGATCCCCCGCCCCGAAGAGCAGATGACCGAACGCGTCGTCGTAGCCGGGGACGAATGCGAACCACGTCGGGATGCTTGGCCGCCGCCTCCTGCAGCGCCGCCGCGAACGCCGCCTCGCCCGAGCCGAGCACGACCACCCTGAGGGGGATCGACTTCAGCACGGGCACGATCGGCAGCAACAGATCGGCGCCCTTCTGTCCGGTCAGCCGGGTCACCATCACCGCCAGCGGCACGCCGTCGTCGAGACCGGCCGGGTCGAACCCAACCCGCTCGAACACCGCGGCCCGATTCGTCCGCCGGGCGAGATCGCGCTCTCCGGCCCGCGTCGACGCCGAGTATCGGGCCAGCAGCGCGGGGTCCGTCGCCGGGTCCCAGATCGTCGTGTCGATCCCGTTGAGGATCCCGGACAGCGCGTCCCACCGATGGCGGAGCGCACCGTCGAGCCCGAAGCCACCCTCCGGCGGTCATGATCTCCTTGGCGTACGTCGGCGACACCGCGACGACGGCATCAGCGAGGGCGATCGCCCCAGACAACGCATTGGTGCCGCCGTACCACTCGAAGTGGCTCGCTCGCGGGCCGATCGCCCCGAGCCACGAACCGTCGGTCAGACCCTGGTAGGCAAGGTTGTGCAACGACAGCACGCTCGGGATCGAGCCGTCGAGTGCCGCCAGCGCGGTCCCGGTGTGCCAATCGTTGAGGTGCAACACGTCCGGCGGATCAGCTGCCGCCATCGCCGCCACGACCCGTGAGAAGGTCAGGAACCGCCGGGCGTTGTCCGGCCATCCCTCCCCGCTCGGTTGCAGGTAGGGATGGCTGCGCTCGAGTCCCGGGCGCGCGCACGAGGGAGATCTGGCCGACGGCGTTGTGGACCCCGCTGCGGACGCCGGCCGGGCCGGCCCACGCCGGCACTGGGACGGCGCGGATCGTCTCTCCCGTGAGCTCGATCCCGCCGTAGTCAGGCAGCACGAGCGTCACGTCGACGCCCTGGCGGCGGAGCTCGGCGACGAGACCCGCCGACGCCTGGGCCAACCCGCCCACCGCCACGAGCGGCGCCACCTCGGCGGTCGCGAACAGAACGTGCATCGTCCCATGATGGTCGATATGCCGCGGCCGGGACTCCCCGATGGTTTAACGTTCCGGTCATGCGCCGCCGTGCGATCGTCGTGACAACGACCACGACGTTGGCCGCACTCGCCGGACTCGGGTGGCAATCCGCCGCCGCGGCCGGCGACGAGAACACCGATCTGGCCGAGAGCCAGTTCGCGACGTACCTGGCGGGCCACACGACGCTCGTCGCGCTCGACGTCACGTGCGCTGCGCTGCCGGACGCCGCGCCGACCGGTCCGATGATCTGCTACGCACTGGTCAGCAACCGCCAGACCGTGGCGGCACTCGCCGAGCTCGAATCGCCCGGTCGCTATCACTTCATCTCGATCACCAAGGTCGAGGTCGCGGGCGCTGCGGCGACCGGCACGACGTCCGTCAGCCGCGCCGACGCGGCGATCCTCGACCTGCTCGGGTCCGTGACGTCGGCCGACTCTCGACTGCCGGCCATGCTGATGCAGGCAAACCCGCGACATTGCGTCCGTCGACAACGTCAGCTTCTTCGACGCCACCGGCACGCTCGAAATCAGCGTCACCACGACGGCATCGGACGCCGATGTGCGCAACGCCATCGCCTTCGTGGTGACCGACGTGGCGTCCGGCCTGTGGGCCGAGGGGCAACCGTTGCGAGACTCGACGGCCACGATCCGGCCCCGACTCGAGGTCACGGTCGACGGCACGCTCTACTCGTCGGCCTACGAGATGATGACCGACATCGCCGACGGGACGATGACGTACGCCGACTGGCTCGAGCTCACCGGCGTCGGCGAGTCCACCGCCAGCGAACGCTTCGACCCCCGGTTCAGCCAGCGGTTCGACCCCCGCGCCGCCGTCAAGCATTAGCGAGCGGACGCTTGGCCGGCAGGCGAGGCGGTCGTGCATACAGTCGGGGCGTGGAACGCGTCCTGCACCGGATCGCCATCGTCAACCGGGGCGAAGCGGCGATGCGACTCGTCAACGCGGTTAGCGAGCTGCGCCACGAGCTGGGCCGCGACATCGGCACGATCGCCCTGCACACCCACGCCGAGCGCGCCGCCATGTTCGTCAGGGAGTCCGACGCGGCGGTGTGCATCGACGACCACCGCTCGCCCGATGCCCCCGGCAGCCCGTACCTCGATCTCGACGCGCTCGGCCGTGCGCTGAAGGCGTCCGGCGCCGACGCGGCATGGGTCGGTTGGGGCTTCGTCGCCGAGCGTCCCGAGTTCGCCGAGCTCTGCGACGAGCTGGGCATCGTGTTCGTCGGTCCCCCCCCGGCCGTGATGCGATCGCTGGGCGACAAGATCGGCGCCAAGCTCCTCGCCGAGAAGGCCGATGTTCCCGTGGCGCCATGGAGCGGCGGCGCGGTCGACACGCTCGACGACGCACACGTTCAGGCCGAACGGATCGGGTTTCCGCTGATGGTCAAGGCGACCGCCGGTGGCGGCGGACGCGGGATTCGCCGCGTCGACCGCGCCGACCAGCTCGCCGAGGCGTTCGCGAGCGCTCGCTCCGAGGGCGCGAAGGCGTTCGGTGACCCGACCGTGTTCATGGAGCGCGTGGTCACCGACGCCAGGCACGTCGAGGTGCAAGTGATCGCCGACCGCTACGGGACGGTGTGGGCCGCCGGGGTCCGCGACTGCAGCATGCAGCGCCGCAACCAGAAGGTGCTCGAGGAGTCGCACTGCGTCGCGCTCACCGCCGAACAGGACCGCGACCTCAGGGCGTCGGCGGTGCGCCTCGCCGCCCTCGCCGGATACACGAACGCAGGCACCGTCGAGTTCCTGTACCAACCCGCGCAGCAGCAGTTCGCGTTCCTCGAGGTCAACACCCGGCTCCAGGTCGAGCATCCGGTCACCGAGCTGACGACCGGGCTCGACCTGGTGAAGCTGCAGTTGCACGTCGCGGCCGGAGGACGACTCGAAGGCGACCCCCCGACCACCGACGGATTCGCCATCGAGGCCCGCCTGAACGCCGAAGACCCGCACCGTGGGTTCGCCCCGGCCCCGGGAACGATCGACACGATGACGCTTCCCTTCGGGCCAGGGATCAGGGTCGACACCGGGGTCGCCGAGGGCGATGTGATCCCGCCGGAGTTCGACTCGATGATCGCCAAGGTCATCGCCCACGGGCGCGATCGCGACGAGGCGATGGCCCGGCTCCACCGCGCCCTCTCCCAGATGACGGTGATCGTGAGCGGCGGGACCACCAACAAGACGTTCCTGCTCGATCTGCTCGATCGCCGGGAGGTCAGGGCCGGTACGGTCGACACCGGTTGGCTCGACCGGTTGACCGCGACCGGCGACCACATCCCCACGCGCCACGCCGACGTCGCCCTGATCGTCGCCGCGATCGACGCTGCCGACGCGCTCGACGCACACGAGCGAACGAGATTCCTGTCGTGGGCCAGCCGCGGCCGCCCGCACGTCGATGCCGCGATCGGCCACGAGGTCGAGCTGCGCAGCGGACCGCACGCGTACCGGGTGTACACCCGCCGGCTCGGTGCCGGCGGTTACGCCGTCCGCCTCGGCCGCGACGAGGTCGACCTGGTCGTCGAACGCCGGGGCCGGGCGCGGGCCAGGGTCGTCGTGGGCGGCCGGTCGTTTGCGGCCGTGTCGTCGATCCATGGCAGCGAGCACCTCGTCGAGGTCGACGGGGTGGCACATCGCTTCTCGCGTGACGACGCTGGAGTGGTCCGCGCACCGGCCGCCGCGCTCGTCGTCGGTGTCGACGTGCAACCCGGCGACGTGGTCGCGGCCGGCGACCGGCTGGCGGTGGTCGAGGCGATGAAGATGGAGATCGCGATCAATGCTCCCCTGGCCGGTCGGGTCGGCGACGTCTTCGTGGCGCGCAACGTGCAGGTCGACGCCGGCGCACCGCTGGTGCGAATCGAACCCGCGGCGTCGGGTGACGCCAACGAGGCCGCGGGAACGGCAACCAGGATCGCCCTCGCCGACCTCGCGGCGATCGCTGCGTCCTCCCCGCCAGCCGGGACACTGCGATCGTTCATGCTCGGTTTCGACGTGCCGCTGCCAGACGCGAAGGTCGCCGCGTCGGCGCTCTGCGCTGACGCGGTGAACGATCGAGATCTCGAGGTACTGACCGTCTTCGCCGATCTGTGGTCGCTCGTCCCCGAGCACCGCGATCCCGAAGGCGACGAGGTGAGTGGCCCGCGTGAGCATCTCAACAACTACCTGCGTTCGCTCGACACCGAGCGCGAGGGTGTGCCGGACTGGTTCGCCGAACGGCTGCGCCGCGCCCTGGCCCACTACGGCGTTGACGACCTGACGCAGTGCGACGAGCTCCAGGACGCACTGATGCGGATCTTCATGGCGCAGCAACGACGCGCCGACCAGGCTGCGGTCGTGCTCGCGTTGCTCGAGGACCGACTCGCCGGCCGAGCCCATCCGGCCGACCCGTCGACTCGGCTGCGCGAGACGCTCGACCGGGTGATCGAGTCGACGCAACGCCGCCACCCTGCCGTCGCCGGGATGGCTCGCGGCGTGCGGCACCGGCTGTTCGACCGCCCGCTGATCGAGCATCACCGCGACAAGGTCTCCGCGGAGATGCGCGACAGGATCCTCACCCTGGTCGGCGACGGTGACGACGCCGGGGCGGCGTTCGGTGACCTGGTCGCCTGCCCGATGCCGCTGCTGCCGGCGATGACCGAAGGCGACCTGCTGGCGACCACGGAGAACCCCGGTCCGCTGCTGCTCGTCCTGATGAGCCGGTACTACAAGATCCGCGAGATCGCGAACGTACGAACCGAGCGGTCGGGCGACTTCGACGTCGCGCGCGCTGAGTACCGCCGCAACGACCGCACGGTGGCGGTCATGTCGGCCAGGGCACGCCCCGACGAGCTCGAGTCGGTGTTCGACGCATTCGCGGTGGCCGGGGCGTTCGTCACGCTGCCCGACACGGCTGTCATCGACATCTACCTCTCGCTGGCCGTCGGCGATCGTCCGACCGCCGACGAGTTGTCCGAGCGCGTCCGGATGCGGCTCGACACGATCGAGCTGCCGGGTTCGATCCGCCGCGTCGCGGTCATCGCGTCGCACCCCACGCCGGACAGCACCCCCCAGCTGTTGACGTTCCGGCGCGCCGGGGACGAGGGGATCCCGCCGTACTGGATGCCGGCCGATGAGTTCGTCGGCGCTGCGCACGGACCGGTTCACCGAGGACGTCAAGTTCCGCGGTCTCCATCCGATGATCGCGCGGCGCCTGCAGATGTGGCGGCTGGAGAACTTCGAAATCAGCCGGCTGCCCTCGATCGACGAGGTCTACGCGTTCGACTGCGTCGCCCGCGACAATGCGACCGACCGGCGCCTGATCGCCGTCGCCGAGGTGCGTGAGATAACGCCCGTGCTCGACGCCGACGGGGTCGCGGTCAGCCTGCCCGGGGTCGAGCACGTGCTCGTCGGCTGTCTCGATGCGATCCGCAACGCGCGCTCCGGCCGACCCGATCGCCAACGTCTCGAGTGGAACCGGGTGATGCTCTACGTGTGGCCGGTCATCGAGCTGCCGCTCGCCGAAGTGTCGGCGATCGCCCGGCGGCTCGCGCCGCTCACCGAGGGGCTCGGACTGGAGCAGGTCGTAGTGAGCGGGCGGTTGCTGCTCGAGGGCTACCCCGAGCCGGTCGAGGCGGTGATGCGGCTGGGCTTCGAGCCAGGGCACGGGCTCACCGTCAGGATCACGCCGCCGCCGACCGCCCCGATGCTGCCGCTCGACGACCTCACCCGCAAGCGGATCCAGACCCGCCGCCGGGGACTCGTCTACGCGTACGAGCTGGCGCCGATGCTCGCCGGGCCAGGCGGGACGTTCACCGAGTACGACCTCGACGACGGATCGTTGCGTCCCATCGAGCGGGCGCCCGGGGAGAACAAGGCCGGGGTTGTCGTCGGCGTGGTGTCATCGCCGGCTCGTCACGAGCCGCCTGACGATGACGCGGTGGTCACGAGGGTCGCGATCCTGGGCGACGCCACCAAGGCGATGGGCGCGATCACCGAGGCGGAGTGTCTGCGGATCCTCGGCGCGATCGACCTCGCGGCGTCGATGGACGTTCCGGTCGAGTGGTTCGCGTTGTCCGCCGGGGCGAAGATCGCGATGGACTCCGGCAGTGAGAACCTCGACTGGGTGGCCAGAGTGCTTCGCCGCCTGGTCGAGCACACACAAGCAGGTGGCGAGGTCAACGTCGTGGTCGCCGGCATCAACGTCGGCGCCCAGCCGTACTGGAACGCCGAGGCGACCATGTTGATGCACACCAACGGCATCCTCGTCATGACGCCAGACAGCGCCATGGTGCTGACCGGCAAGCAGGCCATCGACTACTCGGGCGGCGTGTCTGCCGAGGACAACCTGGGCATCGGCGGGTACAGCCGGATCATGGGCCCGAACGGCGAGGCGCAGTACTTCGCGCCGACGATCGCAGCCGCGTGCGAGCTGCTGCGTGACCACTACCGGCTCAGCTACAGGGCGCCAGGCGAGCGGTGGCCGCGCCGGGTGGCGACCAGCGACCCCTTCGACCGCGACGTCCGCGGGGCGCCGCATCAGGTCGAGGGCAGCGAGTTCAAGACGGTCGGTGACATCTTCTCTGATACCGCGAACCGGGATCGCAAGAAGCCCTTCGACATCCGAACGGTGATCGGCGCGGTGATCGACGCCGATCACGAGCCGCTCGAGCGCTGGCCCGAGATGGCCGAGGCCGACATGGCCGTCGTCTACGACGCCCGGCTCGGCGGGAACGCCGTGACGGTCATCGGGATCGAGTCGCGACCACTCCCCCGCCACGGGCTGACGCCGGCCGACGGCCCGGCGCAGTGGTCGGCCGGCACCCTGTTCCCGCTGTCGTCGAAGAAGGTGGCGCGAGCGATCAACGCCGCCAGCGGGGCCCGGCCACTGGTGATGCTCGCGAACCTGTCGGGCTTCGACGGATCGCCAGAATCCTTGCGCCGGCTGCAGCTGGAGTACGGCGCCGAGATCGGCCGGTCGTTGGTCAACTTCGACGGACCCTTCGTGATGTGCGTGATCTCGCGCTATCACGGTGGGGCGTTCGTCGTCTTCTCGGCAACCTTGAACGACGACATGGAGGTGCTGGCGGTCGAGGGATCGTTCGCATCGGTGATCGGCGGGGCGCCCGCCGCCGCGGTGGTTTTCACCCGCGAGGTCGATGACCGCACGAACGCCGACGAGCGGGTCAGAACCGTCGAAGCGGCGGTGGCCAACGCCAGGTCGGACGACGAGGCCACGGTCCGACGGGCGGAGTTGGCCGACGACGCGAGACCTCGTGCGCACCGAGAAGCTCGGCGAGGTCGCCGCCGAGTTCGACGCGATCCACAGCGTCGAGCGGGCCAGGCAGGTCGGGTCGGTGCACCGGATCATCGCCGCGGCCGCGCTCCGCCCCGAGCTGATTGCCGCCGTCGAGCGCGGGATTGCTCGGGTAGACGCCCGGCGGAGCGGTGCTCAGTGAACCGCTTGGCGGGGACGAGGCGATGACGCTGACGGTCGGTGAGGCGGTCGCCCGGCTCGCAGCACGAACCCATCCCGAGCGGGCGGCGTCGTGGGACGACGTCGGGTTGCAGGTCGGCGATCCCGCGGCACCGGCTCGCACCGTTGCCGTCGTACACGAAGTCACCGAGGCCGTGTGACGCGCCTTGAGCAGACGCCGGTGGACCTCGTCGTTGCCTATCACCCACTGCTGTTCCGCCCGGCGGCCCGCCTGGTTCCCGACCGCAGCGCAGCGGGACGAGCGGTCCGCTTGCTCCGAGCCGGGGTCGCCGTCATCTGTCACGCACAGCGACTTCGACGCGATGCCCGGCGGGATGAGCGACGCGATGGCCGAGGCGCTCGGTCTGACGGACGTCATCGGCTTCGCGCCGGTCGCCACGGCCGAGCAGGTCAAGATCGTGACGTTCGTACCGGCGGCATCGACGACGTCGCTGATCGCGTCGCTGTCGGCGGCCGGGGCGGGCCGGATCGGCGACTACGAGCAGTGCGCGTTCACCGTCGACGGCACCGGCCGGTTCGTCGCCGGCGAGTCGACGTCACCGGTGGCCGGCCAGGCCGGCGCGTCGAACGCGGAGCCAGAGGTGCGGATCGAGATGGTCGCGCCCCGCAGCCGTGCGACGCCGTGGTGGCCGTGCTGCTGGCCGACCATCCCTACGAGGAGCCGGCGTTCGACGTCTACCCGGTCGTCGCCAACCAGGTCGCCGGCGGCCGGATCGGCAGCTTCGACGGCACGTGGGACGACCTGGTCGAGACGGTGACACGAGCGTTCGAGCCCGAGGGCCTACGGCTCTCGGCGGTGTCGGGGGTCGTGCCACGCCGGGTCGCCGTGTCCCCGGGCGCCGGCGAGTCGCGCATCGGTGCGGCCGCGGCCGCCGATTGCGACGTGCTCGTCAGCGGCGACATCTCGCATCACCGCATGGTCGAAGCCAACGACCGTGGCCTGTCCGTCATCGACCCCGGCCACGCCGCCACAGAACGCCCTGGCACGAAGCGCTTGCACGCGTTGGTCGAGGAGCTGTTCGGCCGCGAGGACCTGCTGACTCACCCGATCTCCTGATCACCGGCGCGACCCGGGCCCCGACGTCATCACCGGGAGCGCGGCGGCCGACCGATCGCTTCGCGTCATCCGTCCGGCCATGCTGTTGGTCATGAACACCGACTCGACGAGCGTGCTGGTGCACGACGGAATCGTGCTGCCGATGGACGGCACGAGGACCGTTCACGATCCGGGCTCGGTGCTCGTCGTCGACGGGGTGATCACCGCCGTCGGTCCGCCCGAGCAGGTGGCGAGGCACCCGGCCGCAGCGACGGTGCCGGCGGTCGACGCGTCGATGCACGCCGTGATCCCCGGCCTCCACAACGGCCACCTGCACTCCGGACTGCTGCGCGGCACGGCCGAATCGATGGCGCTGTGGGAATGGCTGGAGAACCACGTCGACCCCGCTCATCGCGCGCTCACGCCGGAGATCGCCCGGGCGGCTTCGTACATGGCCTACACCGAGGCGTTGCAGAGCGGCACCACCTCGGTGCTCGACATGTGGCGATTCATGGAGGGCTCGGCCGAGGCGGCCACCGTGGTGGGAATCCGCGCCACGCTGGCTCCGTACGGCGCCGATCGCTACGACTACTTCGAATCGATCGAGACCAATCGTCGCCTGCTCGAGAGCCACGGCACCGCAGCGGACGGTCGAGTGCGCAGCTGGGTCGGCCTCGAGCACCTGTTCTACTGCTCGCCGGAGATGTTCAGGGCGGCCGCTGAGCTGGCCGACGAGTTCGCCACCGGCATCCACACCCACTCGTCCGAGTCGATCTGGGAGGTCGAGGAGTGCCTGCGCCAGCACGGTCGCCGGCCGATCGAGGAGATGTACCAGCGCGGCATTCTCGGCCCGGCGACGGTCATCGCCCACACGGTGTGGCTCGACGACCGCGAGGTCGAGGTGCTCGCGCAGACCGGCACGGCGATGACTCACTGCCCCTGCTCGAACATGAAGCTGGCGTCGGGAGCAGCGCGGATCGGTCACTACCGAGCGCATGGTGTGGTCTCCGCGCTTGGCACGGACGGGGAGAAAGAGAACAACAACCTCGACATGCTCGAGGAGATGAAGTTCGCCTCGCTTCTGCAGAAGGTGAGCACACTCGATCCGACCACCGGTGACCCCTGGGACATCCTCGACATGGCGACGCGATCGGGAGCGAAGGCGCTCGGACTGGACAGCGTCACCGGTTCGTTGGAACAGGGCAAGGACGCCGACGTGGTCACCGTCGACCTGCGCGGTGTGCACTTCGTTCCCGTGCTCCACGGTGCGGACTTCAACGTCGCCGCCCACCTCGTGTTCACCGCGAGCGGCCATGACGTGCGTGATGTCTGGGTGAAGGGGCGGCGGCTGGTCGCGGACGGCGCCGTCGTGTCCGTCGACGCACCGGCGATCGCGGCATCGGCACAGGCGGCGGCCGAGGAGCTGTTCGCGAGGCGGCGTGCGCTCACCGGCCGCACCCCGAGCCCGGCGACGGACCTGGCCAAGAACCGCGAGTGACACCCACCGCCGGCCAGCCCACCGTTCGGTCGACGTGCCGATCACCGGAGCGCGATGATGTACCGATGGGCGACACGGTCCTGGCGGACAGCTGGTTGCCGGTCACGAACAGCCGGGACGTGACGTCCGAAGAACCGCTCGGCGTCATCCTGCTCGACACGCCCACTCGTGCTGTGGCGCACCCCCGACGGCGCGCCGCACGCGGCCCGCGATCAGTGCCCGCACCGCGGCGCCGCGCTCTCGCTCGGGCAGGTGCGCGACGACTCGCTGATGTGTCCCTATCACGGCTGGCGCTACGACGGCGGCGGTCGCTGCGTCATGCAGCCCGCATCGCCGGGGCGGACGCCGCCCGCAAACGCGCGGCTGGACATGGTGAGCGTGTGCGAGCGCTACGGCGTGGTGTTCGCGGCGCTCGGTTCGGCACCGAACGGAGCGCCGGACTACTTCCCGGAGTGGGACGAACCGGGCGTCCGCCACTACCACGACGTACCGATCGTCGTCCACGCCTCCGGACCGCGGATCGTGGAGAACTTCCTCGACATGGCGCACTTCCCGTTCGTGCACGCTGGCGTGCTCGGGGCGGAGTCGCACCCCGAGGTCCGCGACTACACCGTGACCACGAAGGAAGACGGCATCGAGGTGACCGACTGCGTCTTCTGGCAACCCGTGGCGACCGCGGGATCCGCGGGAGGCACCGACGTCGAGTACCGCTACCGGGTCCCCCACCCGTACGTGGCCACCCTGACCAAGCTGCCGCGCGATGGCACGGGTGGACTCTCGCTGATGATCATGGCGTCACCGCTCGAAGAGGAACGATGTCGGGCATGGATGATCGGTGCCTTCACGGACCCCGACCTCAGCACCGAGGACGTCATCGAGTTCAACCACCAGATCCTCCAGCAGGACGTGCCGATCCTCGAATCGCAACGTCCGCGACGGCTCCCGCTCGACCCGAGCGCCGAGCTCGCACAGCACGCCGACCGCGCGTCGTACGCCTATCGCCGTTGGCTGGCCGGCCTCGGACTTCGATACGGCACGGAAGGTGGATGACCCATGACTGTCATGGCGTTCCCCGGCCACGCAGGCCGTTGTTGGCCGCTCGCTCGCTGGCGCTCGCTCGCTCGCATCCGTGAGTGGATGACCTCATGACGACCACAGCCACCGACGAGCACCTCCGCCGGCTCCCCAAGGTCGAGCTGCACTGCCACGTCGAGGGGGCGGCCCGGGCGTCGACGATCGCCGACCTGGCTCGGCGGCACGACGTGACCCTCCCGGTCGAGGACCCGGCCGAGCTGTTCCGGTTCAGCAGCCTCAACCAGTTCCTCTCGATCTACGAGGTGATCTGCGCCAGCCTGCAGACCGCCGACGACTTCCGCCGGATCACCTACGAGGCGCTCGAGGACGGCGTCGCCGCCGGCGTGCGCTACCGCGAGATGTTCTTCTCACCCGGGTTCGTCATCCGCCTCGGTGTGCCCGTGGAGACGGTCTGGGACGGGATCAGGGCCGGGGTCCTCGACGCCCGGCACGATCTCGACATCAACTGCCGCATGATCCTCGACTTCGACAAGCCAACCGGTCCCGCCCACGCGCTGGAGATGGCGGCGTTCGCCGGTTCGGTGCCGGACCGCGACCTCCTCGTCGGCATGGGCGCCGACTCGGTGGAGCGCGACATCGACCACGCCGCGTTCGCGGCGGCGTTCGCCGAAGCCGCCCGCCACGGGCTGCGCCGGACGATCCACGCCGGCGAGGACGGACCGTCGGACAACATCGGCATCGCGGTCCGCGAGCTCGGGTGCGAACGTATCGACCACGGCTTCCGGCTCCTCGACGATGAGGCGCTGACCACCGAGATCGTCGAGCGGCAGATTCCGCTCGACGTCTGCCCGACGTCGAACGTGGTGATCGCCAACGTGGTGCCCACCGTCGCCGACCACCCCTTTGCCAGGCAACGCGAGGCCGGCGTGCTGGTGACCCTGAACTCGGACGACCCCGGGATGATGGGCTTCGACGTCGCCGACGAGTACGTCGCGGTCGCTCGCGCGTTCGGCTACTCGCTCGAGGACATGGAGGCGATCAGCCTGGCCGGGATCGACGCCTGCTGGGCGCCCGACGACGGAGAAGAACGCGCTCCGGGACCGCTTCTCGGCGGAGTTCGACCAGTTGCGCGACGAGTACGGCCTGGCGCCGCGCTGAGGAGGATCCGACGGATGAACATGCACGAGTTCCTGAAGGCGATCCCGAAGGTGAGCCTGCACGTCCACCTGATGGGATCGGTGCAGGCCCGCACGGCAGTGGACCTGTGCAACAAGCACGGGATCCCGCTCCCGGAGTACGAGGAGCCCGAGGACCTGTACGACTACCCGGACATCTACAAGTTCCTGCACATGTACGACAACACGGCCCTCGCCGTGCGCGACCGGGAGGACTTCCAGCGCATTGCCTACGAGACGCTCACCGAGGCGGCGGACCACAACGTCCGCTACCGCGAGATGTTCTTCAACCCGACCACCCACATGGCCGCAGGCGCGAGCTACGACACGTGCGTCGACGGCCTCATCGACGGGATCCGCGACGCCCGCACCGATCACGGCATCGGCTGCACGCTCATCGCCGCGGTCAACCGGATGGAGACGCCCGAGCTGGCGGTCTCGATGGTCGAGACGCTCGCCGACCACCCCCGCGACGAGGTGATCGGCATCGGCATGGACTACGCCGAAGCCGAGTACCCGCCCGAGCGTTTCTGGAAGGCGTACCGCATGGCTGCCGCCCTCGGCCTGCACCTCACCGCCCACCAGAGCGAGGACGCGCCGCCGCGGAACATCGAGACGTGCCTCGACCTGCTCGGCTGCGAGCGGGTGGACCACGGCTACCACGTGATCGAGAGCGACAAGATCGTCGACCGCTGCCGCGACGAAGGCGTCGTGTTCACGTGCACGCCGGTGTCGACGGCGTGGGTGTACTTCGGCCCCGACTTCAGCACCCATCCGATCAAGGAAATGAACGAGCGGGGCCTCAAGATCATGCTCGACTCCGACGACCCGCCGATGTTCAAGACCGACCCCACCAACGACTACATCGTCGCCGCCGACCACATGGGCTTCGGGCCCGAGGACTTCAGGCAGTTCCTGCTCAACGCGATCGACGGATCCTGGGTGGACGAGCCGACGAAGCGCCGCTGGCGCCGGGAATGGTCGGCCGAGGTCGACGCGCTGATCGGCAAGCTCGACAGCTGAGCCGGACCAACGCGTCTCGTTCGCATGTCGCGCCAGCCACCACTACCATCCGCAGACCGGGTTGATCAGAACGCTCGGTGAACGATTAGGGGAGGACAGATGAACGATCAGCGGCGGCAACCTCGACTGGTGGGTCCCCAGTCCCGGATCGACAGGCGGCGCCTGATCCAGATCGGTGCCGTCGGAGCGGCCGGTGTGCTCCTCGGCGGCGGGCGGGCCGCCGCGGCGTCAGCGCCTGCGAGCCGTCCGGCCAGCGGAGCGCTGGAGACGCTCCGGCTCGGCTTCGCCTACATCGGTCCGATCAACGACAACGGCTGGACCCAGGAACATCACCGCGGCCGCCAGGCGGTTCTCGACACGCTCGGCGACAAGGTCGAGGGTGCCTTCGTCGAGAACGTGCTGTTCGACCCCGCCCAGACGACGCCGATCTTCGAGGACCTGGCCCAGAACCACGACATGGTGATCGCCAACACCGAGTACGCCAACCTGCTGTCCGACGTCGCCGCCAACTACCCCGACGTCCACTTCCTGGAGTGCGACGGCCACACCTACACCGACAACCTGTACTCGTACTACGTGAAGCACACCCAGCCGACCTACGCGCTCGGGCGTCGCCGCCGCGCTGCTCAACGAGGGTTCCGACTGCAGGATCGGCTACATCGGCGCGTTCCCGACCGCCACCGCCTACAACGACGTCAACGGGCTGATCCTGGGCGCCCGGACGATCAATCCGACCGCGACGGTGCAGGCGGTGATGATCAGCTCGTTCTTCGACCCACCCAAGGCCACGGCGGCCGCGAACGCGCTCCTCGGCGAGGACATCAACTTCCTCTTCGCGGTGATGGACGAGCCGTCGTTCCTCCAGGTGGCCAACGACGCCGGGGTGTGGGCCGCCGCCTGGAACACCGACGTGCGCGAGTTCGGACCCGACGTGTACGTGAACACCCTGCAGCTCGACTTCGGCCCGTACTACGTCGCGCAGGCCGAGGCGGCGCTCGCCGGGACCTGGGAGGCCAAGACCGAGCCCGACCTGCTGCCGCTCGATCTCGGGTCGTGGGGCGACCAGGTGCCGGCGGAGGTGACCGCCGCGGTGGACGAGCTCCGACCGCAACTTCTCGACGGCACGCTCAATCCGTACACCGGCCCGATCGTCGACAACCAGGGCACCGAGCGGCTGGCGGATGGCGAGACCCTCGACGACCAGCAGGCCTACCTCATCGACTGGGCCGTCGAGGGTGTCTCCGGCGTCGACGGCTGACGCGCGATGCCCCAGCGCGTAGCGCGCCTACCACGTCTCGAAGAGCTTCGACGGCGTCGCCGCGCTCCGCGACGTCGACCTCGACCTGCGCCGCGGCGAGGTCCACGCGCTGCTCGGCGAGAACGGCGCCGGCAAGACGACGCTCTGCAACGTGCTCGCGGGCATCTACCGTGCCGACGCCGGCCACGTCGAGGTCGACGGCACGGTCTGCCAGTTCCACTCCCCCGCCCAGGCGATCGCGGCCGGCATCGGAATGGTGCACCAGCACTTCCGTCTCGTGGCACCGATGACCGTGGCGGAGAACATCCACCTCGGCTGGGCCGAGACGCCGGCCCGGGTGACCCGCCGGGAGCTCGCCGCCCGTACGGAGCGGCTGATGGGGCAGTTCGGGCTCCGCGTCGATCCCGACGCCAGGATCTGGCAGCTCTCGGTCGGCGAACAGCAACGGGTCGAAATCCTGCGCATGCTGGCCAGGGGGACGCGGATCCTGATCCTCGACGAGCCGACGGCGGTGCTCACCACCGCCGAGGCCCGCGAGCTGTTCGGCGTGATCCGGGCGCTGGTGGCCACCGGCCGGACCGTCGTGTTCATCTCGCACAAGCTCAACGAGGTGCTCGAGGTCGCCGACCGAATCACCGTGCTCAGGCACGGCGAACGCGTCGTCACGCGGTCGGCCGCCGGGGTGACGGCCCGCGAGCTGGCGAGCCTGATGACCGGCGAGGAACGCGAGCTCTCGGTGGTGCACCGTGACACGTCCGCCAACGAAGCCGTCGTCGAACTGCGGAGCGTCTCGGCTCGGGGCTCACGCGGCCTGCCGGCGCTGCGTGACGTGACGCTGTCGGTCCGGCGGGGGGAGATCCTCGGGATCGCCGGGGTCTCGGGCAACGGCCAGTCCGAGCTCGCCGAGGTGCTCGCCGGACTGCGCCGCGTGGACGACGGTGAGGTGGTCGTGGCCGGGCAGCGGCTCACGAACGCGTCGCCGAGACGCTTCGCCGACGCCGGCGTCGGCAACATCCCGGAGGACCGGATCGGCACCGGGCTCGTGCGCTCGGCGCTCGTCCGCGACAACGCCGTGCTGCGTCACTACCGCAGCCGCGAGCTGTCGGGAGCGTTCGCCCTGCGGCGAACAGCGATCATGCAGTTCGCCCGGCGACTGGTCGAGCGGGCCAGGGTGCAGACGCCGTCGCTGCTCTCGATCACCAGCATCCTGTCCGGCGGGAACCAGCAGCGGCTGATCGTCCACCGCGAGGCGCTGGTGGCTACCGCCGCGTTCGTCGCCGTCCATCCTTCGCGGGGGCTCGACGTCCACGCGGGCCGCGGACGTCCAGGCGGCGCTGCTGGCCGCTCGCGACGGCGGGTGCGCGGTGTTGCTGATCTCCGACGATCTCGACGAGGTGCTGCTCATCAGCGATCGGGTCGCCGTGATGTACGAGGGCCGCGTCGTCGGGCTGTTCGACCGGCGCCACGCCGATCGGGAGCGCCTCGGGCTGCTGATGGGCGGCCGAACGGCGGAGGACGCGGCGATCGCGGGAACCGGCGGATGACCGTCACGGCGTCGCCGCCGACTCCCGTCGGGTTGCGCGGCCTGCGGCTGGAACGCCGGCTGAGCATCACGCCGCGGCGGGCCGCGCTGGCCAGGATCGGCGGCGTGCTCGTGTCACTCGTGATCGCGGCCGCCGTCCTGGCGGCGACCGGGCGCAACCCGGCGAGCCTGATGTGGAAGTCGCTCGACGGGACGTTCCTGGAGCGCCAGGGGTTCGAGGAGATGGCGCTGCTGCTCACGCCGATCCTGATGAACGCGCTCGCCGTGCACGTCGCACTGCGGATGAAGGTCTGGAACATCGGCTCGGAGGGGCAGTTCTTCATGGGTGCCTGGGCGGCGGCGGGCATCGGCATCCACTGGGGTGGCCCGCGCCACCTCGTGCTGTTGGTGATGGGCCTGGCCGGCGCCGCAGCCGGTGCGGCCTGGATCCTGGTCCCGGCGCTGGCGAGGGCGCACTGGCGCGTGAACGAGATCATCACGACGCTGCTGCTGAACTTCGTCGCCATCCAGTGGGTCGCGTGGTTCAGCTTCGACATCTGGCGCGACCGGGCCGCCGCCGTGGTCCAGTCGACCCCCGGGTGCAGTCGCGCCTGCCCTTCTTCCCCGGCTCGAACACGCTGTTCGTCAGCATCTTCGTCCCATTCGTGGTGGCCGCCGCGGCGTTCGTCGTGTTCCGCTACACCCGCTGGGGGTTCGAGGTCGACATGATCGGCGGCAACGAGCGGGCGGCGGAGTTCGCCGGCATGCCAGTGATCCGGAGGGTGGTCGTCGTGATGCTCGTGTCGGGGGCGATCGTGGGCGTGTCGGGCGTGCTCCACCTGGCGGGGCCGGCCCAGCGCCTGAACTCGTCGATCTCCAACAACTACGGCCTGTCCGGCTTCATCGTCGCCGCCCTCGCCGGCAGCTCGGTCCTCGGCGTCGTCGCCGGCTCGATCTTCATCGCCACGGTCCTGCATGCCGGGATCACGCTGCAGTCCGACGGCTTGTCGGTCTACGTGGTGGCCGCGGTGTACGGGCTGGTGCTCATGGGCATCGCCGTCGGCGAGGCGGCGGCCCGCTACCGGGTACTTCGTGGCGTCGACGGCACGAGGACGTGGCGGCAGGCATCGATGAGCCTGGTGGCGGACATCCTGCAGACCGCGTTGCCGGCGAGCACGAGCGTCGCCCTGGCGGCGTCGGGCGAGATGCTCAACGAGCGCGCGGGGACGCTGAACCTCGGCCAGGAGGGCGTGCTCAGCCTCGGCGCGGTGGCCGCGTTCATGGTCGGCACGAACACCCGCAACCCGTACCTCGCGCTCGCCGTGGGGATGCTCGTCGGCTCGTTGGCCGGCGCCGTGTTCGCCTCGGCCGCCGTCGTAGTCCGGGCCAACCAGGTGCTCGCCGGCCTCGCCCTCGCCGTCGGCGGCATCGGTCTGGCCAACCAGCTCGGCAACGGCCGACAGGGCAGCCTGCTCATCAGCCGGTTCAAGCCGGTCGAGGTCCCGGTGCTGGTAGACATCCCGCTGGTCGGTCGGGCGCTGTTCGACCAGGATCCGGTGGTCTACTTCACGTTCTTCGTGCTCCCCGTGATGCTCTGGTTCATATTGTTCCAGACCCGCCACGGCATGAACCTCCGCGCGGTCGGCGAGAACCCGGCGGCCGCCGACGCCGTCGGCGTGAACGTGACCGGGATGCGGTTCGCCTACGCCACGATCGGCGCCACGCTCTCAGGCGCCGGCGGGGCCCACCTCGTGCTCGGCTACACCCAGAACTGGTCGATCGGGGTGGTGAGCGGAGCGGGGTGGGTCTCGCTCGCGGTCGTCATCTTCGCCGCGTGGCGACCGTTCCTCGTGGTGCTGGGATCGCTGCTGTTCGGGGCGATGACGTCGCTCGGCTTCATCGCCCAGGCGCGGGGCTGGGACGTGCCGAGCTACGTGCTGGCGATGCTGCCGTACCTGGTGACGCTGGTATTGATCCTCGTCCCCGCCGGTCTCGCCGGTTTCAGCCGCCGGTTCCGGGCCAGCGCCGCGCCGGCGTCGCTCGCCATCGCCTACTTCCGCGAGGACCGCTGAGGCCGGTCCGACCGGCGTGAGCTGGGCCGATGGGCCCGCTGCGTCGTGTCGCCGGTCGCCCCGCGGGTACCGCTGCAAGCCGTGAACCTCGAAGTCATCTCGTTCCCCGACGGCGATGCGTTCGAGGCGTGGCTCGCCGAGCACCATGGCCGCGCTGAGGGCATCTGGATCAAGATCGCGAAGCAGCACACGGGTGTCTCGTCCGTCACTGACGACGAGTGCGTCGACATCGGCCTGTGCTGGGGCTGGATCTCCAGTCTCCGCAGAGCGTTGGACGACACGTACTACCTGCAGAAGTACACCCCGCGCCGGCGCAACAGCCGCTGGTCGAAGGTCAACGTCGCCAAGGTCGCGGCGCTCACCGCGGCCGGGCGGATGCAGCCGCCCGGCCAGGTCGAGGTCGATGCCGCGAAGGCCGACGGCCGCTGGGATGCCGCGTACTAGCGCTTCTCATATCGATGCAAAATTCCTTGTTATCGGGGTTGTTTCGCGCGTGTGTTCGTGGTAGCTTGCGGGTACCGACATCCCCTCCGATCACTCTTTGTGCATGGAGGGAAACGATGAGTTGCACGACCGAGGAGCCCGACGTGGGTTCCCGGATCGAGTTCGCCGATTCGCGTGTGCAGCGGGCGTTCGCGGCGTTGGAGCTGCTCGCGGCGGCTGATGTCGAGTCGATGAACCGGGCCGATCTCGACGCCGTCGTCAAGGCCAGACGTGACGTCATCGCGTACTGCGATTCGGTCGAGATGCGCATCGCCCGTCGATCCCGGCAGCTCGCCGCCGAGGGCCGCTCCGAACCAGCCGCCGACGTGCTGCGCGAGGGTGGCCGGCGATCGGCCCGCGAGGCCGCCGCAGCCGCCGGACGCGAGAAGGTCTGCGAACAGCTCCCAAGCTTCGAGACCGCGCTCGCCGACGGAGCCGTCTCATCCGGTCACCTCAACGCGTTGGCCAACGCCACCGCCAAACTCGACGACGCTGCCAAAGCCGAGTTCGTCGCCCACGAAGCCGAACTGCTCGACGAGGCTCGCCGCTCGTCGGTCGAACACTTCGAACAATCCTGCCGCGACCGCGCCCGCACCGCCGCCGCCGACGACGGCTCCAGCGAGCTCGAACGGCAACGACAGGCGAACCGGATCAAGCACTGGATCGACCACACCACCGGGATGGGCCACATCCACAGCGAGCTCGACCCCGAATCACACGCCAAAGTCCTCGCCGCGATCTACGCCCGACTGCGGGTCGTGCGCCGCCAGCAACGCGCCGCCCGAAGCCAGGACGCCGACGATCCCGCCGGGGCGCCGATGAGCTACGACCAGCAAGAGGCCCAGGCGTTCATCGACCTCGTCACCGGCTCGACCACCCTCGACCCACGGGTGCCGGAAGTGATCGTGCTCGTCGACTTGGACACCCTGATCAACGGGCTGTCCGACCGGTCGCTGTGCGAAACCTCCGACGGCATCGCCTTACCGCCCGCCACGGTGCGCCGGCTGTGCTGCGAGGCGAACATCATCCCGGCGGTGCTCGACGGCGACAGCCAGCCGCTCGACCTCGGACGTGGCAAACGGCTCGCCTCCCCAGCCCAACGCTCAGCGATCCTCACGATGCACCGCACCTGCGGGTTCCCCGGCTGCACCGTCAGCATCGACCGCTGCGAGATCCACCACACCGAGGAATGGCTCGCCGACAACGGGCCGACCGACCTCAACAAACTCGTCCCGCTCTGCTGCAAACACCACCACCTCGTCCACGAAGGCGGCTGGACACTCAACCTCGGCGAACACCGCGACGTGACAGTCCACCGACCAGACGGCATCCGCTACTACGCCGGCACCACCACCAACCGACAACCCACGACCAGCGCCAGCTGAACCGTCAGGAACCTGGCTGTCGGTGCGCCGGGGTCCCCTTCCCCACCATGTGTGGTCGAGATCCGGCACCGTTGTACTCCGCACGTTGCCGCTGGCGCGTGGTGCGTGCTACTTGCCCGCGCGTCCGCATCCGGCGCTTCGTTCACGCGGTTGGCGAGGCGCGAATCGTGTGGTATCAGGCGGCGAACGGACGTCGCGTTGCCTCTCCAAGAGTGCGCCAGCGTGGAGGGTGATGGGAGTCTGCGCGGCACCGACAGTGCCGCCCGGATCACCTCGCGTGCCACCGGCCATGAGATTCTGCCCGTGGGCGCCCACGACTTGCCCCCTGTTGGCCGTCGGAGTTGCCCACCGACGGCCTGCGAAGTCCTCGACCGGATGCGCCAATCGATCGATCCGGAACCTGAGAAACTCCCCTCAGTGGTCGTCGAGCCCGAGTAGAACGGTGGCGCACAATCGGTCGCGGCGTGGCCGCCGCTGGGGGGAAGATGGTGCTGCGATTCACGCGGGTCGTGCTGGCGGGAGTGACCGGAGCCACGACGGTGCCGCCGTGTCCGGCACGCTCGGCATGCTCGACGCGGGGAACTACGTGGCGCGGTTGCACTGGCAAGATCCCATCGGAGACCCGTTCGGCGCGGGCTACCTCGACATCACGGGTCCGCAGTGCGGTGCCCCCACTCCGTCGATCTCGCCCAGCGCGGGGACCACCGGTCTTCCGGCGACGCGGTCGAGCGACGCATTCGCGCCCGGCCACGCCGAGGCGGGCGCTGTCACGGCGGCGACCTCAGCACGCCGACGGTTAGCGTCGTGGCGGTGAGGGTCGATCGGGCCGAGCTGGCGAGACTGGCGCTCCGCGGCTACACGCACGGCCCGGCGGCGGCTACCGAGGCCACCGGAGTCGCATTGGCCAAGACCCCCGAGCCGATCGCGATGGTGATGGTCGAGGGGGTCAGCGATCAGATCGCGGTCGAGACACTGGCGCTCCGCCATGGTCGCGACCTGACGACCGAACGGGTTGCGGTCGTTCCGATCGGCGGTGCCGGTGCCATCGGCCGAGTGCTCGCCGAGCACGCGTCGGCGACCCTGCGGCGGGTCGCGCTGTGCGACGCCGGCGAGGAGGCGCTGGTTCGACGCGGGATCGAAACCTCGGGGCTCCAGGTAGCCGTGTTCGTTTGCGTCACCGACCTGGAGGCCGAGCTCATCCGCGCGGTCGGCGTCGACATGGCGCTCGCCGTGCTCGACAGCCAGGGCGATCTCGGGTCGTTCACCACGCTCCAGAAGCAGGTCGCGTGGCGCGGCCAGCCGGTCGAGGCACAACTGCGGCGCTTCATCAGCGCCGGCGCCCGGCGCAAACTGCGCTACGCCCGTCTGCTCACGGGCGCCGCCGTCGACCTCGACCGTGCGCCGCGTCCGCTCACCGACGCGCTCGCGGCAACGCGAGGATCGGCGCGACCAGCGGAAACAGCACGGGGAGGCGGCTGAGCGCGGTCAGCGTGGCGTCGCGGCCGCGGCGAACCGATCCGTCTCGGTCGAACAGGGTGGTCGGCGCCCCCGCCGGGGCTTGGTCAACGCGGAATCGATGCAGCCAATCGAGCCACCTGACCACCTTGCTCAGCCATCGCGGTGCCACGAGCGTCCGGTCTCCGGTGACCGGCGTGACCCAGATCAGCAGGGCGGCGATCGCCGAGTAGCTGAATGTCTGGACCGCCGCCGCGAGCTCGATCGACGCATGGAACACCACTGCGGTCCAGATTGCGATGAGGCGCGTTGGGCGGAACCACAACCCGATCCCGATGAACAACTCGGCTGCGATCGATGCCGGTGCGAGCACCTCGTGGAACCACCGGCTCGTGAGCACATCATGAATCCAGCCGTCGAACGGGATGTAGCGCTGGTGACGTGTGACGCGGTCCCAGAGCACGAGCCCGCCCCGCCAGTCCGGGTTGGCGAGCTTCGACCCGCCCGAAGCGAGGTAAACGGACGACACGATCAGGCGGAGCAGCAGGACCGGCCAGAGGTAGCCGATGGCGTCGCCGCGACCGGCATCGGTCCGCCGTGGAACGACGGTGAACGCTCCGCCGGTCGGCAGCAACGACAGCCCGAACAGGATCCAGACGAGAAAGGCGCGGTTGTGCGAGAACCCGGTCATGTCGACGATCAACAGGAAGCTCACGACGGTGAGCGCGGCAGCGGTCGCTACCCGGACGACGACACCGAGGATCATGGCGACCCCGGCGACGAACCCGATCCACAGCAGCAGTCGGTAGCCGCTGTGCGACGGAACTGGCCACCACGACCACCACGGCACGTGGAACCGGTCGACCGGCAGCACCGACGCGCGCAGGTCGGGCCAGAGGTGGAGGACCACGACCGCGCCGATCAGCGCCCGCATGAGGCAGATCGCCCGCAGGCTGCCGAGCCGGTCGACGGCGCGGTCGAGCGCCGATCTCGCAGGCGCATCGGCCGGGGACAGCGCCACCGTCATCAGTCGAGCTCCCGGTCGCTGTGCAGGATGAGAAGCTCTGGACCGCGGGTGTTGTGGATCACCTCGACGTTCGCCTCGAGGGCGATCGTGTCACGGTCATCCGGGATGTGGTCGAGCACCCAGTCAAGGGCCCGATCGAGGAAGTCGACGCTGGCGCGCGCCCCCGACGACGCATGGTGCCACCGGTCCAGGCGCTGCAGCCTGGTCGTGCCGACGAGCTCGTCCCAGTCGTAGGCCCAAGTCCCGTCGTCGACGGGACGGCGCGACCCGTCAGGCATGACCCTGACGACCTCCGCGTGCCATGTGTCGGACTCGTTGAACGGCCGGAACGCGAAGAGCTTGTGCGGGTCGCTCGCGCCGCGGGCGATGAGGATGATCTGCACGCAGATCGCGCCGACCAGCACGACCTTGGCCACCGCACGTCGACGCCGAGACGTCCGCGTGGCGCCAGATCCAGTGTCCGGCGCCATTGCCGCTACCGGGTGAGCTCGACGTTTGCGGGCACGCGCGTCAGGAACGACTCGCGGATCTCGCTGTCGTCGATCCTGCTGGCCATCTCGTCGAGATACGAACGAGCGGACTCGAGAACTGCACCGGCGCGGGGCTCGGCGAGATCGACGAGCACCCGCCAGCACGTCCGGTAGATCTCCGACGGCTGGATCGCGCCCGCGAGCTCCAGGCGACCGAGGTTCTCGAGCACCCGTTCCGCGAGCTCGACCGCCCCGTGGCGATCGCCGCGGAGCTGGGCGACCCGCGCGAGAGCCGCCTCCGCTTCGACCACGAGATAGGCAAGGTGCAAGCGCTCGGCCTCGGCGAGTCCGTCGCGAAGCGACTCACCAGCCTGATCGACCTCGCCGCGCGCCAGCAGGACGTAGCCGCGCCCAACGAGCGACCTGGCCACGGGCAATGCCGAGCCGGAGCGCCGGCCATGGACGAGGGAGTCATCGACATGAGCGAGCGCATCGTCGAGGTCGCCGCGCTGAGCTGCGATCAGCGCCAGGCTGAGCAGGTTGTCGCTCGAGACCACGTCGAAGCCAGCGTGCGGCGCGGTCTCGAGTGACCGTCGGAGGTACGTGTTCGCCTCCTCGACCTCGCCGACCCGCCAGTGGATGTCGCCGAGGATGTTGAGCGCGGTCGCGGCCCCCTCCTTGTCTTCGAGCTCGAGGCAGAGCTCCAGGCCCCTCGCGATGAGTCGACGAGCGCGTCCCAGCTCGCCGTGCTGGATCAGGATGGCCGCCAGGTTGCTGACGACAACGGCCTCGCGATACCGGAACCCCGACGCGACGACAATCGGTAGCGCGGTCTCGAGGCTCTCCCTGGCCTCGGCGAAACGACCGGCGTTGTACATCACGGTCGCCAGCTGGACGAGCATGAGGCTCTCGCCCTCGGTGTCGTTCGCGTCGCGGTGCATTCCGATCGCCTCGTCGAGCAACGCCTCGGCGCGGGGGTACTCGCTGACGTTGTTGGCGACGATGGCGAGATACCGCAGCGTCTCGGTGATCACCCTCCGCTGACCGCGCGCCCGGGCACCGGCGAGAGCTTGGTCGAGCGCTTGTCTGGCCGCGTCGTGCCGGCCGATCCACGCCAGCCCCTTGCCCATCCACAGCCGGGCTTCGTTCTCGAGCTCGGGAAGTCCGTTCGCCCGCGCGAGTTCGATGGCCTCCTGGGCCGCCGCGGCCTCAGCGTCGTACTCACTGTGGTGGAACCTCCAGCCGCATTGGGTCAGCAGCAATCGGATGCGCCTGGCCGGGTCATAGATCCCGCCGACGAGGTCGTCGAGGATCTCGAGGTCGGCCTGCTGGGCTTCGCGGTCGCCCATCCGGTCGAGCACCGATTCGCGGGCCAGGAGCAGATCGAACCGAACGAGCGTGGACGACTCAGGCGCCACCTCGAGACCCCGCCCCAGGAGACGTGCGGCGTCGGCGATCCCGTCGACCGACGACGCCTGCCGTCCGGCAACCAGGTACCACTGGGCGGCCGCCTCGTCGTCGCCCGCGTTCGCATAGTGGTCGGCGATCAGGCCGGCGTACTCGTCCGCCCGCCGTGTGCGTTCGACCATCTGCTCGAACCACCGCGCCGCCAAACCGTGGTAGGTCTGACGATGCCGACGCAACATCCCGTCGTAGGCGACGTCGCGCAACAGCGCGTGCTTGAACAGGAACTCCCGCGTGTGCTCGAACGCCGACTGTTCCCGCTGGTACACGACCTCGCGCTCGCGAAGCCGATCGAGCGCCTCGCCCGTCGGCCTGTCGCCCGACGCGAGGCGTGCGTCGATGTCGGCCCGCAGGGCATCGACCGCGTCGTCCCAGAAGATCCGCCCGATCACCGACGCCCGCTGCAGCGCCAAGCGCTCCTCGGGCGACAGCGCATCGAGTCTGGCTTGCAGCACGCTCCGCAACGTGGCGGGCACCTCCGTCTGATCGAGGCGCTCGTCGATCACGTGCCAGGAATCCGCCTCCTTGGTGATCACGCCGGCCTCGAGGAGCCACTTCACGAGCTCCTCCACGTAGAACGGGTTACCCTCCGACGCCGTGACCACGAGATCGCTGAGGGTCTGCGGTATGTGATCGGCCCGCTTGAGGATTTCGGCCAGCAGCTGGCGGGTCTCGCGCCGCGACAACGAGTCGAGGGGAAGGCGGATGTGAAAGTCGAGGCCCTCGCCCCAGTGCGGGTGGCGTTCGAGCAGGGTCGGGCGGGTCGTGGCGACCACGAGCACGGGGCTGTCACGCAGCACCGCATCGGCCGCGTCGATCAGCGAGAGCATCGCTTCGTCCGCCCAGTGCAAGTCCTCGAGAAGCAGGACCACGGGGGCTCGATCGGCCAGGCGCCGGATGAACTCGCCCAGGTAGCCCCTCGCCCGTTCGCTGAGACTTCTCGGGTCGTGGTCGGCGCCTGCGAGCACCGGGCTTTCACCGATCTTGAAGCCGAGCCAGAGCCCGATGGTGTGCGCCATGTCGATCGCGTCCGGTCCGGGGCCGAGCGCTCGCTCGACGCCGTGTTCCCACTTCTGCCTGACCTCGGATGGGCTGTCGCTGTCGTGGATGTCGAAGCGAGTGGCGAAGACGTCGTGCAGCAACGCAAACGGCAGGCTCGGGCCGGAGTGGGCGGCGCGACCGCTGAACCACCACACGGGTTCCGGGATTTCGTCGAACCAGCGGCTGAAGTCGGACAGAAGTCGCGACTTGCCGACGCCGGCGTCACCGACGACCGTGATCACGTGCCACTGGCGCTCCTCGGCGACATCGTGGAAGTGCTCCTGCAGCTGGCGCAGCTCGGTCTCCCGACCGACGGTCTTGGTGTCGACGCCCTCGACCCCCGCGCGCGTCATCGAGACGGAAACCGCGTGCCCGTTCGCTCTCGACCAGGTACCCGTCGACTGGCTCGGCGATGCCCTTGAGCTGGATGCCGGGCAGCGGCAGCACCGCGAACGAGCCTCTGACGTGGCGATACGTGTCAGCTGAAATCAGGATGCCACCACGGGGCGCCGCGCCCTGGAGCCGGCTCGCCCGGTTGACGATGTCGCCGACCACTACGAACTCCTGGCCGGGTCGCTCGCCGAGTGTGCTCACCACCACCTCGCCGGTGTCGATGCCGACACGCATGTCGAGTGTGACCCCGTATTCCGACCCGACCCCGGCGTTGAGCTCGTCGAGCGACGACCGCATCGACAACGCCGTGCGAATGGCGCGATGCGGGTCCTGCTCCTCGGCCTTGTGCAGGCCGAAGACGGCCATCACCGCGTCGCCGATGTACTTCTCGACCACGCCGCCGTTCGTCGCGATGTGCTCTTGCCAGCGCTGGAAGTACGAGTCGATGATCGTGCGGACGTCCTCGGCGTCGAGCGCTTGGGACATCACCGTGAAGTCGACGAGATCGGAGAACAACACCGTGACGAGCTTGCGCTGCTCGACCGCGGCCCGGTCTACCAGTCCGTCGCGCTGCTCGAGCAACGGCTGGATCGCCGTGTCGACCACCGCGTCGCCGAGCACCGGCCGCTGGGCCTCGAGGGCCGCGATGGCACCGTCGATCGCCGCCAGCTTGTCCACATCGTCGACACTAACGAGAGCGCGGCCGTCGCTGCGTTGGCGGGCTTCGCGGGCAGAACGGAGCACTCGTCGAGCAAGCCGCGCGAGCGGATCGTCGCTCGGTGCTCGATCACCGGCCGGTTCGACGCCCATCGTCAACGCCTCGAGCGCGGTCGCGAGGGCGGCCGACGGCGGCTCGAGTCCGAGATCGGCGCGCCAGCGTCGCGGTAGCCGTTGCATCGCTGATGACCGCGGTGAGTTGGTCGGCCGTCTCCGCCTCGGCGAGCGCCTCTGCCCAGGAGGAGAGGACGGAGAGGTCGCACACGTCGAGCGGCGCGATCTCGTCGGTGTCCGCTGCGGCGGTCGCCGATCCCGCGGCCGCGACACCGGCGGCTCGTACCTGGTGGATTCCGACGTCGCGTAGATCGACGGCATCGTCCGCCGGCCACCGTCCGTCGGCGCTGTGGCGCGTAGCCGCGGTCCACGCGACCCGGACAAGAGCACGCCTTGCGCCCCTGGCTCGAGGGAGATCTCCCGGATGCCCCTGGCCGGGTCCTTCCACAGCGCGACCACCCTCGACGGCGCCGTGCCGCCCGGCCGGGACCGCTCTACCATCCCGAACGAGGTGAGCGTCAGCACGGCCGAGCCAGGGTCGTCGGCGAGGACGCTGGCGTAGCGGGCCGTCCAGCGCGACGCGAGCTGGGGCCCGTCGAGGAGCACGGTGATCACGAGCGTCGGGCCAACCGTCCGGAGCAGGTCGGCGACGGCGTCGAGTCTGGCCAGGTCCTCGCAGACCAGGGCGACGAGCGTGATCCCTCCGCCGAGCTCGAGGAACTGGATCGAACGGCGAGGGACCTCCATCGCCTCCCACCAGCGCAAGCGGGGATGCAGGGCGCCGCCGAGGTGGTACTGCAGCACCTGACCCTCGTCGAGCGACCAGCGATGGTGCTTGTTCTGACGGTAGTGCCACCAACGGCCGCCCAGGAAGACGCCGATGTGCACCCAGTTGCCAGGCAGGCGGTCCGCCGCCGTCGTTCGATCTCGCACTCCGGCCACCAGCACGCCCACCCCGTGGCGGGACAGGACCGCCTCGAGCGTCGGCGATCTCGTCCTCGGGCACGGCGCTCTCCGGCAGGACCACCATGTCGACGACGTCGACCTCGTCCAGCGCCGCGGCGAGCAGTCGATCGACGAGATCGAGATCGACCGGTTCGGCCGGGACGAAGTCGAAGAACCCGAACGGCTCCCGATCGACGCGCTGCACCGACTCCTGCCGCGGCCGGAAGTCGCTGTCCCTGACCCGCAGCGGCCACGGCAACAGCAGGACGTTGGCGGGCTGGCGGCGGGGGTCGGCTCCCGAACGCTGCGCCGGCACCTTGTGCCATACCGCGTCGACGCCGGGACCGCGCACGCAGGCGTACCGAGAGAGCGACCGCAGCGAGATGCCGCCGGCCGGGGTACGCACCTTGGGCAGTACCCTGATGGCGGGCCTGCCCGACCCGTGCCAGTGAACCGGTGCGAGCCAGGAGTTCGCGGCCTCGGCCGCGCACCGCGCATCCCTCAGCGTCGGCCCCGACGACGGCGACGCCCATTCCGGCGCACGCCTCGTCGGCGACGGCGTGCAGCGTGAGGAGCGCCTCGCAGACCGGCCAGTCGACTTCCTTCCGCGACGCGACTCCAATGGCGTCGCCGCGGCAGTCCGCACGACCGCCCAGCGCGCCGGCGATCAGTTCGGGCAGCGGACCCTCGTGCTCCCTCGCCCAAACCGCCCATGCTGCGCCGACGGCGACGGCCGTGCGGCTCCACTCTGGGATCGCCGGCGGCGGCCACTCGTGACCGGGCGGAGGTGAGACGACGAACCGGTACGCCTCGGCGTGCTCGAGGATGACCTCGGTCAGCGCAAACACGTCAGGCGGCCACTCCAGGAGGCTGTCGGCGATCGGGCTGCCGGCCGCCGCCGCCAGACCGAGTCGAGGTGTCATCGTCGCTCCTGCCATCAGTCGATCCGCGAGCGCCGATCAGCTCAGCCAGGCGTGGAACGTCTTGCCGACGTCGTCGAGCACGGCCTTGGCTGCGCCGGTCGGCGCCGATGCGCTCCGCGAACTCGGCCGCCTCGTCGAGCCGCTCGGTGAAGCGGATCCACGTCGCCCGGCGGTGCGGCAGCAGGAAGCTCTTCTGGTAGAAGAGCTGGAAGTTGGCCCCCGCCGTGACCCCGGGGTGCTCGGGACCCACCGGGAGCGTGGCGAGCAGCAGGCCCAGCGGCTTGATCGCCTCGAACATGAGCGTCACGGCGGCGTCGCGCCAGCAGGCCGAGCTGCTCGCGGTCCTCGCCGACGTTGGCGAAGAAGCGCACGAGGATCTGGAGGATGAGGTCGTAGTTCACGTTGAACAGGTCCGACACCGCCGCGGTGACCGGGTCGGTGATCACGACGTCGGGATGCACACCGTCGACCGGACGCACGCCGGCGCGCGACGACCGGGTGCGCCGGCTCGAACGTGGGGTCGGCTGCCTTGATCGCGAGGAGCTCGTCGAGGACGGCGAGGAAGCGGCCGTAGTGGGCGGCGCTCCAGTCGCCTCTCGCCCCCTCGCCCTGCTCGACGATGTCGTCGATCGCCCGGCTGGCGGTCGCGACGTCGGTGATCGGGACGAGCTGCGGCCAACGGAACGACTCCGGGGTGGCCTGGGCCTCATGCGGGCCGATGAACAGCCGGTCCTCGCCGATCCGCTCGGCGAGGTTGCGCGATGCCGGCCTCGATCGAGCGGTAGAGGTGGCCGACGGTGTGGAACTCCTGGCCCCACGGGACGATGTCCGTCTCGGCCATGATCGGCAGCGCCGGGCCCGAGGGATCGAACCCCTCGGCGTCGTGCGAGCTCCATGCCTTCCGGGCGCTCGAGGAAGAGGAAGTGCCGCAGCGCCCGCTCACCGAACGGAACGAGGGCGAGCTGCACCCCGGCCGGATACCCCTTGGCCTGGTGCGGCATGTGCGGGCGGGCCACGTACGGCGCCGACCCCACGGCCGTCAGGAGGTTGTTGACCAGCGCCCAGTGCAGCATCTCCTGCGCCGCCACCCCGAGCACCATCGACCGCCATCGTTCGACGGTCTCCATGTGCTCGGCGGGCAGGGTCTCGTCGGGCTCGGTCTTCAGGCTGAACGCGGCGTAGAGGTACTCGCACATCAGGCCGTGCTCGAGCTCGGCCGCCTCGCAGAGGAGATACGTGAGCGTCTTGCGGTTCTCGATGACAATGGGTGGCTCGCCGGGCACAGGTCGGCAAGCTAGCGGAGCGCGGACCAGAACGAGTTCCGATTGCGGGGTCAGGTCAGCTGAGGCGGCGCAGGATGGAGCCGTTGACGCCCTGGGCGAATGCCTGACCAGCGCGATCGATGAGTTGCACCCAATCCGAATCCGACGAGAGTGTGCGATTGGCTTCCGCCATGGTCGCGAGATCCGGTACGCCGGTCACCCAGGTGACCGAGCCATAGTCCCCGGCCACCGCGGCCGTGAACATGGTCTGGTGACCGGTGATCCTGGTCGCTGACTCGGCGATTTCCATGCCGACGGCCATGCCCTCCGCCAGCGAGCCGTTGGCGCACGTGCCCGTGACGACGGTGAGGTACGCCGCCGGAGGACCAGTCGGTGCCCCGGAGAGGACCTCGGCCGCGCTGTCCGAGAACGGCCCGCTGAACAGCGGGTCGCTGCGCCGGGCCCATAGGTCGAACCCGTCGTCGGCGGCGATCGTGTCGCCGTAGCCGATCAACGAATCGAGATCATCGGCCCGCATCGACCACACGACGGTGCCGACGGTCGGCGACAACACCGACGTCCACACGAAGACCGGCTGCCCGACCAGCTCCGACGCCTTGGCACCGCCCTCGACGGCCGCGGCAAGCCCGGCACGGAACGAGCCCGGGTTGATGCGGCGACTGCGCGCAAAGATGTACATCGTCGTTCCCCTCTTGCGCCGCCCGCCTCGACGGCGCCCTAACACTGTCGCCGCCGTATCGGCCGGTGTCAATCAGCGAGATCGGCGGCCGAGCGAGGCCGACGTCCGACGCCGTGTCGACCCGACGAACTTGTTGTCCTCAGGACAACGGAGTGCACGCCGACCGCCTGCTCGCCCTTGGCCAACGTGCCACCGCGAACGCACGCCCCGCGGCAGCGTCGAAAGTTCGACGAGACATTCGCGATCATCCGCCGCGGCCGGTTTCCGCGGGACCGATGACGATGGACGGAGGCAGCACGAGCGACCCGCCGGGAGCCAGCTGGTGGAGCACGTGCTCGGCACCAACCGCGGCGAGCTCGGACCGGAACCGGTCTGCCGGCGCATCGAGCCAGCGCGGGCGCCGTAGCCCGATCGGGCTGTAGGTACCCCAGTGCACGGGAACCACGAGACCCGGTTGGAGCAACTCCGTGGCCCGCACCGCCGTCGCCGGGTCGAGATGGCCCTCGCCGAGGGTGGATCCCCAGCCCCAGATCGGAAGCAGGGCGACATCGACCGGCGCCCACGATCCCATCTCGTCGAACAGATCCGTGTCGCCGGGAAAGTACACCGCCGCTCCGGGCGCCCGCAGGACGTAGCCGACTGCATCTGCGGCAATCCGACTGTGCGGGCCGCGCCGCCGAGGGTGCACCGCCGGAACGGTCTCGATCGTGATCGGCCCGACGTCCCGCGTGTCGCCCGCGCGGGTCTCGTGGACGTTGCCGAAACCGTTGCGGCGCAGCAGCCGTCCCGCACCAGCGGGCACGAGGACCAAGACGTCCCTGTCGAACAGCCGCAACGACGGAAGGTGCAGGTGGTCGAGGTGGACGTGCGAGATGAGGATGACGTGGGGCTGTGCGATCGTCGCCCGATCGACCAGATGGTGGCGCCGCAGGTGTGCCAATCTGGGCGTCAGCGCCGGATCCGTGAGCACCCTGACCCCGGCGAGGTCGATCTGCACAGACGCGTGCCCGAGCCAGCGGATGGCGGCGGACGCGTCGGTGACCACGCCGTGCAGCGTACGTCCGGGCGCGCGCTGGACATGGACTCGAGTGGGTCGACGTCGCTTGCCGGACCACTGCCCGGCGCACCCCCTGCTCGCCGAGCGTGCAGCCATCGCCCGCATCCTCGACGACCGCGGGCGGCCGCGGACGGGAGCACGGCGGGCGCTCAACAAGCTGGCGCGGATGATCAACGGTCAGGACTCTCGGCGTTAGCCGTTTCGTCGGGACAGCGACGGTAGGCGTAGCGTCGATGTCGTCGCGTCGCCGGCCGGCGACGCTGGTCAGGAAGGAGTGCGTCATGCGTCGCTTAATCATCGGGTGCTCGGCAGCCGCGCTGTTGTTCGGCGGAGGCGCACTCGCCAGTTCGACTGCCGTTCAGGCGACCACCCCGCCGCCGTCGTCGTCGGCGCCGGTGGAGGTTTCGTCCATCGTCGGCGCCTGGCTACTCACGGTCGAGGAGTTTCCAGACGAACCGCCTTCGCCCGTCGCCTTCCACGCCGACGGGATCTACCAACAAGCCAGTGGCGACGGAACCGCCGGCATCGGGTCGTGGGAGGCAACCGGACCGAACTCGTTCAACCTGACGTTTATCGTAACCTTCACGATCGACGACGAGGGATCCACCGGGATCCAGACCATCCGCGCCACCGGCGAGGTGAGTGAGGACGGGCAGACCTTCACCGCCGAGTTCACCGCCGAATTCACCGGCGAAGGCCTCCCCCCGGCGAGTACGGCCCCGGCCCGCGACCGGAACGTGTATCAACGTCGAGCCGATGGGCACCCCGGCCGGCTCCCTGGACGCCCTCTTCCCCGCCTCTTCGCCCGAGGAGGGCACCGCGCCGGCGGGCAGCGAACCGGCAGGCAGCGGACCAGCCGGCAGCGAACCAGCCGGCAGCGAACCAGCCGGCAGCGAACCAGCCGCCAGCGAACCAGCCGCCAGCGAACCAGCCGCCACCGAACCAGCCGCCACCGAACCAGCCGCCAGCGAACCAGCCGCCAGCGAACCAGCCGCCACCGAACCACCACCGTCGACAACGTGATCGACGGGCCACCGGCTCCCGGTTGTCGGCGAGCACAGGGCTGGACTCGACCGTCAGGCGGAGGCCGATCGGCGCCCGACGCCGGATCGGTCAACGCGAACAACTCCGCAAGGAGACGAGCGCTCACCACCGGCCGACGCAGGACCTCATGCCCGCTACGGGCGGTGAGGCGAACGGATGATCGTCACGGCCGCGCCCTTGACCGGGAATCATGTGGCGGACCGCGACGTCCGCACGTTCACGCTGACTCGGGTTGCCGGGTTGCCGGGTTGCCTACGTTGTCGTCGGTGGTGTTCCCCAAACCGGGTTGTCGTCGGTGCCGTCGGTGACTTGGACGAGGCCGCTTCCATCGGCGTTGACGATCCAGATGCTCTCGTTCGAGCCGTCCGGCTCCGAGCGTGTGAAGACGATCCTGTCGCCGTCTGGCGACCAGTCCGGCGAGTAGCAGCCGTAGGCGTCGGCCTCGCCCAGCGGACCGCCGCAGCCCGGGGCGATCGGCAGCCGGTGCGGCGCGCCGCCGTCGGCCCCCATGTCGACGACCCAGATCGCCTTGTGGTGGTCCTCGCTCTCCCGGGCCACGAACAGAATCTCCTCCCGTCCGGCGACCAGCGACCGGCGTGCCCGGTGTCGTCGAGGACCATCCCCTCCGGGGTCAGCTGCTGCGGCTCCCCTTCCCCGGCGCCGTCGGCGGCGATGTCGACGACGAACATCCCCGTCGGAACGTCGTCCTCGAAGCGCATGAACGAGAGGCGGGTCCCGTCGGGCGAGTAGTCCCCGGGGATGTCCCCACCGTCCGGGTTGGACGTGATCCGCGTCAGGCCGCCACCGTCGGAGGCGCGCACCGAGTAGATGCCATTGCGGCTCGGATCGTCGACCCCGTAGCCCTCACAGACCAGGCGCTCGCCGTCGGGAGACCAGCCGAAGTTGCAGTACAGCTCCAAGGTCGGATCCGGCGTCTCCACCGCCCGAACATCGCCAGTGACGACATCGACGATGTGGGCAACCATCCCGGTCGCCGCAGCAGAAGACCGAGACCTCGCTGCCATCAGGAGACCACTGCCCCGCCCCTCCATCGGCGAACAACAACTCGACGTCACTCTCGCTCCCGTCGGCATCCACCACGTAGACGTCGGTTTCGAGATCCTGCCTCGACGACTTCGCCCGCCTGGCGCTCGCTGGAACATGATGCGGCCCGCACTCTGCGCCGACGTCAGTGTCGCCGGAATCAGAGCGCCGCAATAGCCGATGTTACGGACGACGCGTCGGGACATCGACCGGACCCGTCGTGACACCGCAGGCGTTGGCGAGCAACACCGTCCGGTGGCGAACTCCGGTCCGATGTCTCCGGTTGGGTCGGGAGACTCGTAGGCGTGCCAATCGAACTGCTGGTTGAGGTCGCCGTGCGCCGTTGGCCAGGACGCCGCGACGGTCGCCCCCGGATTGACCCGCTGGGCGAAGGTGCCGATGTTGGCGTGAATCAGGCCCGTGCCCGTGTTGGTGAAGTTCACTACTGGTTCGCCGTCGTTACAGCCCTCAGCGACCGACAGCGAGTAGGTGAGCGGCACCGTCGGCGACTCGCAGACCCCGAACGTGCCGCCGTCGAAGACATACGGTTCACCGAGGTCGAAGAACACGACATCCCATGGGGTGTCGGGTGACACCTCGCCAGGATTGAGAACGCCGCTCTCTCCGGGGCCGAGGGTCAGTGTCGCACCGGCGGCCCTGAACTCGATCACGCCGTTACCGGTGCTGGTCGGGTCGCTGGTGTTGGTGAAGTGGGGCAATCCGGCTTCACAGGTGGACGTGTAGCTGTGCGTGCCTGAACTGTCCGAGCCACTTCTCGCAGCCGCCGTGTCCGTCACGCCGACCAACGTCAGCGCAAACGCCAGCAGCAGCAGCAGCCTCCGCATGTTCCTCCGCCATTCCGCCAGCTCCTCCGCCCGTGGTGGATTCCGCCGAGTCCCCTGCTGGCTGGGCGGCACGCTAACACGACCTCCACCCGCCCCGCCGTCGGTCACAGACGCCGCGGAGTGGACCAGCACGTACCTGCCGTTATCCGTGAGCGACGTTCGGGCCTCGGTTCACTCGCGTCCCGCCCCAAGAGAAGGTCGGGGTGTGGCTCATGCGGGAGCCGCGTTGTCGTGCAGTTGTTGGGCGATCCATGCGGCGAAGCCGTCGAGGAAGGCACGCACCACGATTGGATCATCGGTTGGATCCGAGCCCCAGTCGAGTGCCATCGCGGCCTGCTCGGCCCATTCCGGATAGCGCTCGGCGATCGCCGCTGCGGCGCACCGCCGATCCGTCGTCCACGACGAGGTGACAACCGACGTCAACGACGCAGCCGCCAACATCACCTTGCGAGCGATGCGGCGACACACCTGCTCGACATCATTGCCGCCATCGGCGGCATCGAGCCGAAGGCGAGCCTCGTCGATGGCCGTGCCGACGTTGTGGTTGAACGCCCAGGCAATCGCCGCAGACGGTCGACATCGGGGCAATCGAGCACGGATGTCATCGCCGTACAGCGGGAGGCAGTAGTGCTTGATGAAGCATCGCCCGCCGAGCGCGTCGAGGTCGTCGCCGAACAACCCGGCCATCGTCGCGTGGGCGATGCCGACCTCGCGGGCGAAGTGCCGATATCGCCGTGACAGCTCGACCGCCACAGCCGCAACCGCGTCCCTGGACCCGCTGTCCCGGGTGACCACGAACAGGTCGACGTCCGATTGCGGTTGGCGCGCCGTACCCGTTGCCACACTGCCGTACAAGTAGATCGCGACCACGCCGTCAACGGCGCCCAGCACAGTCGAGACGATCGATTCGAGGACCGCCCGATACCCCTCGGAGATCAACTCGAGATCGACACCAGAGACGATGTATCCATCGGCATCGACACCCTCCAGACGGTCAGCACCCATACGAGCGTTGTCGCTAGCACACCCTGCGGCTCGTCGATGCGCCCATAACGTCGCCAGGAATGACGCCGAACGATCTCGTCGAGCCGCGCACGTGTCGGCATGGCGGCACCCGTCCAAGAGGCTGGACCGGGGCCGAGTGGATGGCGACTGGAACGCATGTCGCCACCGGCCGCCACCGTCCGACCTGACGCGGATGGTCGACGGCGAGGCGCGTTCTGGGCGGCCTGCGCCTCATTCAGCATTCTGGGCGGCCCACGGCCCGGATTCCGGGTCGCACGCCGCCCAGAAGCGCCAATGGTGCGAGCCCCGCGGTTCACGGATTCTCCGCAGCTAGTTACTTTACGGTGATTGCAGTTAACCCGAATGCCGGTACGGTGGCCTGATGGACGTTCTGCGACTGCTCGGCTTGTGGTGTACCGGCCTCAGCGTGGCGTTCGTCTGGCCCCAGGTCGCCCACGTGTACCGCCACCGCACGGTCGACGGGATCGCTCCCAAGGGGACGTTGCACGTCGCCGTCGCCGCCTCGCTGTGGATGATCTACGGCCTCGCCCGTGCCGACGTGGCGATCAGCACCGCCAACGCCGCCGTCGTGGTCGCAATGGCGCTCATCGCCATCCAGCAGATCCGCTACCGGACGCTCACCACGCGCACCGCGGGACTCACCGCGCTCGCCATCGCGATCGTCGGCGGGTGTGGCCTGACGATCTCCCCCGATGTCGTTGGCTGGTTGGCGATCGCCGCGGGGGCGACGTCGGCGCTGCCGCAGACGTTCCACGTGCTGCGCGCCGCCAGCCTCGAGGCGGTGTCGGTCGCCACGTACGCTTTGCTCTGCCTCACTTGTGTCTCGTGGGCCTCCTACGGCTTCGGCATCGGCGACCCGCTCATCGTCATCACCAACCTCGTCGTGCTGCCCTGCGCCGCGCTGGTCATCTCACGCACCTGGATCTCCCGCGGCCGCGACGTCGCCGCAGCGACCTGAATCTCCCCACCGACCGTGCAACCCGCCGGCGGCGAGCACGGCCCCGCGGCCGGTTGACATTTTCCTAGATAGCCGTTAGATGTATAGCTAGCCGTTAGCTGTCGAACGGGCCACGAGGTGTGCGATGCGTCAAGAAGTCGCGTTGGCGATGCTGGCCAAGGAACCGTCGCACGGCTACGAGCTGCGGGCTCGTCTGCGCGACGCCCTCGGTCCTGTCGGGGAGGGGATGAACGACGGCAGGTCTACGTCACGTTGACCCGGCTGGAGCGGGCGGGACTGGTGGCGTCCGAGCGGGCGGCGGGCGCGCCAGATCGCCCCGACCGGCAGGATGCCACGCGCTCACCCCGCTCGGGCAAGGGCGGGTGGCCGACTGGCCGGAGGAGGTGAGCTGGCCCAAACCCGATCTGGTGGAGTTCCACCTCAAGCTCGTCGCCGCCGCCGTGGCCGGCCTGGCCGACCCGCTCACGATCGTGGACACCCAGCGGCGGGAGTTGTTGCGCCGGTTGCCGCGACGCCCAGCGGGCGGCGATGGCGGAGCCGGAGGGCTCGGATGCGGCGTTGTTGTGGAGGGCATCGTGCTGCGGCTGTTCCTCCCGGCGGCGCTCTCCGGCGGCCAGCGGCAGGTGTGCCCCTCCCTCCGACGTGGCAGCTGCTCGCCGTGGTCCCGGGCACCGCCTTGGTGGTGGCGGCGCTCACGGCGATCCCGGCCCGCCTCAGCGCCCGCCGCCCCGTGATCCAGTCGTTGCGGGCCGAGTTGACGTAGCGCCCGGGTTGTGTGCTCGAACCGCCGATAGGGCGGGACGTGACCATGCTCGTCTGGTGGGCGCCATCCGCAGCTCGGCGACCTCCCGCTCGAGACCACGCCGCCTGGCAGCGCGAATGGGCACGGTGGCCGATCGTTCGCTCGGAGTGGTGCTCAGGCGGTCGGTAACGCGGTGGCAGCGATGATCTGGTCGAGAATCGACTGGTCGGGCATCGGCGGCGGGACCACCAACGGGAACTCCCGGATCCGGTCGAACGCCAGTTGGATGAACGGACCCTCGATGACGGGAGTGTGGCAGGCGGCGATCGTCGTGATGTCGAGACCCTGCACGGTGTCGACGAAGCGTCCGTACTTGTCATGATCGACCATCGCCAACCACGGGCTGACCGCCCCGAACGCGAACATTGTGAGCCCGAATTGCCAGAAGTCCGGGTCGAGTTCGGCGATGCCGAGGTACGGGTCGGGAAGCGGTGTCGCGAAGGTGTCCACCGCCCAGTAGACGCCCGTCGTCGGGTCGAACAGCCCTCGGGTCGTTGGCGAGTCGAAGACCGGCGGCCGCACAGCGTGCAATGTCCGGTCCCCGATGCTGAGTGACTCGTCGTGCATGATCCACCGGCACCGCTCGAGCGGGAAGTTGAAGCAGTTCGTGTGACGCTCGATCATCGCCCAGTTACACACCAACTTGGCGTTGGGGCATGCCGTCATCACCTGATCGAGGTTGCCGCTGTGGTCAACATCGTCGTGCGACAAGAACACCCAGCGGACGTCGTCGGGCTCGACAAGGAGAACACGTCGGCGAGCCACTGCTCGCGGTTGGCGGGCGTGCCGGTGTCCACGATCATTGGCTCGTTGCCGAGGATCACCATCGAGTTGAGATAGACGAATAAGGGCTCGCCGAGTGTGGGCTGCACCTGGTGGATCACATAGGTGTCGGCCGCAATACGAGTTGGTGGGACATAGGTCGTCGGCGCGATCGGTGCGAACGTCATGACGAGCTCCTCTCCTGGTTTCTGCGTTCAGGCGAAGAGTCGGATCGACGAAGGACCGGTGATGTCGGCCCAACCAAACACAGCGGCGACCGACGCTGCCCGCCGCGTGCCCCCGCGGTGGATGGCATCTCATTGCGAAATCGCGCGCCACCCACGAAGATCCCGCCCACCACCGCAATGGCAGCCGCCGCCCGTCTTCACGATCCCCTCGATTTCGCCCGACCCCGGTTGGGGTGCCGTATAGTACCAATCAGCATTGATGCACGTACATCGCCCGAGACTGGATCGCCTTCGCGACCCGCGAACGGAACGGCCGGAGCTCGTCTCGACCGCAACCTCTCACCAGCGCGTCCTCGAACGCGCGGTGGGTCCACGCCGAGCCATGCGCCAACGTGCTGATCCTGCAACAGGGCCGTGATTCGCGTTGCCCGATTCGCGCCGTCGTGTCGTTGAGCTGGCGATGGTCGCCGGCCAAGAATCGTCGGTCCGACCCGGGCCACTGCGGTGGCGCACACCCTTCGGTTCACGAGTTGGTCGTTGGTTGGTGTGGGTTTGTCGTCGCGGCATCACATGACCAGTTGAGGGCGAAGTCGGCGACCTGTTCCCATCCGTCTTGGCCAAGGATGAGGTGGGAGCGGCCAGGGTATTCCTGGTACTCGGTTCGCGCCTGCGAGTTGCGGTAGCGCCGCAGGTTTGCCTTTACGAGCGAGGGCGGGCTGACGTGGTCGATGCCCCCGGCGATCAACAGCACGGGTGGACGCTGGTGGTTCCGAAGTCGACCCTCGTCGCTGGCGCGCCGGCGGAAGTTCGCCATCGCGCCCTCGAAGAGTACCCGGCCAGCGCCGGGCACGCAGTAGCGCTGGTAGTCCGGTTCGGACTCCCTCACGCTGAGGTGGTTGGTGAACCGGTAGTGGAACTGTTTCAGGTTGATCGGGACGGCCCGGTGCCGGTTGGCCGGGTTGCGAAGGATCGGCCAGCCGGTCCGAAGCGTTGACCACGGCAGCTTCCTGATTCCCTTGACGGCGGCAGAACTGATCGCGACGCCCGCGGCGCCAAGGCCCCGGTCGAGCAATACCTGAGTAAACGCGCCGCCGAACGAGTGGCCGATGATGATCGGCGGTCGCTCGAGCCCGACGATGATGCGGGCATAGTGTTCGACGATGCCATCGATGCTCTGCGCGGCGATCGGCGCCGGGTCACGCTTGAGTTCTTCGACCTCGACGTCGAGACCCGGCCAGCCCTCGGCGATGACGTTGAACCCCTGGGCGCTGTAGCGATCGGCCCAGTGCTCCCAGCTGCGAGCCGTCATCCACAGCCCGTGAATCAGGACGACAGTGTCCGGTACGGTCGTCACGGCGTCGCGGCGTCGACGATCACGTCGGTGACCACGTCGGGATGCGAGATCGTCACCGCGTGCGACGAGTCGACCTCGACGATGGTCACGCCGGCGCGTTCGGCCATGAACTGCTGGGTCGTCGGCGGGATGGCCATGTCCTGGGTGGTGACGAGGTACCACGACGGGACGTCATGTGCCCACGCCGGGTCGCCGGACGGTTCCTCGAGAATCGGGGCCGCGATTGGTCGCTGCCCTGCCGCCATCACCGCCGCCGTCGCCGCGGGCACATCGGCCGCGAATGCCTCGGCGAACGACGCTGGGCGAGATGTAGACGTCGGCTCCGCCGTCGTACGGCCGGAATGTGAGGTTCTCTGGGGTCAGCAAGCTGCCAGGGTTCAAGGCTCCCAACGCGCCGAGGGACTCACCGGTGTCGGGCGCGAACGCTGCGACGTAGACGAGTGCCGTGATGTCGGGGTTGCCCGTGGCCGCATTGGTGGTCACCATGCCGCCGTAGGAGTGGGCGGCAAGCACGATCGGTCCGTCGATCGTGGCGAGGACGCTCGCGAGGTACGCCGAGTCGGATGCCAAACCGCGTAGCGGGTTGGCCGGCGCGATCACGGTGTATCCCTGTTCTTGCAGCATCGCGCTGACCTCTGCCCAGCTCGAAGCGTCAGCCCACGCGCCGTGGACAAGAACGACTGTCGGGGTCGTGCTGGCGGGCGGCGTGGATGCCCCGGCGGCGGTTCCTAAGCCGATGATGGTCGCGATCGACGCGATGGTCGCGGCCAGCCACCTGAACATGTGTCTCGCGCCCGCTGAGGTGATCGTGGACATGTTGCTCCGTTCGGATCGGCGGCCTGGATTGGCCGCACCCTGATGTTGGGGATGAATCGACGATGCCTCAGCGCCGGCGGGCTCGAATCCCGGAAACCGCGTAGTTATCGCAACGGATAGCCGCGCCTACCCTTCGTCCGTGGATCTGGTCGGCAGGGTCGAGGAACGCCGGCAGATCGACGGAATTCTCGATGCTGCGCGCCGAGGTGAGGCGGCGACGATGGTGATCCGTGGCGAGGCCGGCGTCGGCAAGACCGCGCTCCTCGAGTACCTCGTGCGCGCGGCAGCCGATCTGCAGGTTGTCTACCTCACCGGAATCGAGTCTGAACGGGACCTCGGTTACGCGGCACTCCATCGGCTGCTGACACCGATTCTCAAACGGATCGACAAGCTGCCCGAGCCGCAACGAGTCGCGATGGAGGCCGCGTTCGGGCTCGGGCCGCGGGCGTCGACCGACCGCTTCATGATCGGGTTGGCCACCGTGACACTGGCCGCCGAGAGCGCTTCGTTCCGCCCGCTCCTCTGCGTGGTCGACGACGCGCAATGGGTCGACCGCGAATCGATCGACGCCCTGGCGTTCTGGGGACGACGACTGCAGGCGGAACGGTGTGCCCTCGTGTTCGCCGAGCGATCGACTTCCGGAATTGCGAGCCCGCTTGACGGGTTTTCGATCCTGGAGCTCGCCGGCCTGTCCGTGCCCGACGCCCACACGTTGCTCGCCGCGCACGCCACCACCGGCCTCGATCGGGACGTTGTCAGGCGGCTGGTCGGCGGAGACGGCGGGAAATCCGCTCGCGCTCATCGAACTCGCCAAGAGCCTGTCCGCCGAACAACTGTCGGGGGCGGTGCTGCTTCCCGACCCGATGCCGCTCGGCCATCACCTCGAAGCGCATTTCATTCGTCAGGTTCGGCGCGCTCCCACCCGCGACCCAGTCGCTGCTGTTGCTCGCGGCGACCGATCCAACAGGCGATCCGGTTCTGCTTGCGCATGCGGCCGAACGTCATGGGGTTCCGGCGGACGCCGCGATTCCAGCCGAAGCTGCCGGGCTTGTCGGGCTGCTGCCTCGCGTTCGCTTCCGGCATCCCCTCGTCCGCTCGGCGATCTACGGTGGCGTGTCGGCCGCTGACCGTCGGCACGCGCACGCGGTGCTGGCCGCGGTCAGCGATGGGACCATCGACCCGGTCCGCCACGCGTGGCACCTCGCCAATGCCGCCGCGTCGCCGGACGAAGACGTAGCGTCGCTCCTCGAGCAAACCGCGCAGTTGGCCAACGACCGAGGTGGTCGACCGGCCGAGGCGGCATTCCTCAAGTGTGCAGCCGACCTCACCCCAGACCGGGTTCGTGCTGCCGAACGGCGGGTGGGCGCTGCCGAGGCCGCGATCGCGGCCGGCTCGGCAGTGCAGGCTCAAGAGATCCTCGAGCTGGCGCTCCCCGACCTCCACGATCCCCGCCTGCGCGCCCAGGCGGATCGACTGCGCGGCATCTCATGGTTGCTGCGAGGAAAGACATCCGTCGCCTCGTCGATCCTCTTCGAGGCGGCGCTCGCGGCGCGGCCGTTCGACGCGGCGACGAGCCGCTTGACGATGCTGGAGGCATTCGAGGCCGCCTGCCTGTCCGGCGGGCAGGGCGTCTCGTGGCGCGACATCGCACGAGAGGCGGCCAACGACCTCGATGCGGCATCGGATCGAGTCCCGATCGTCGACGAACTGCTCGCCGCGATGGCCACCGGCTTGACCACCGACTACGCGTCCGCCGTCCCGTTCCTTCGCGGAGCGGTCGATGCGCTTGCTGGCCAGGACGTGTCGATGGCTGATGCCCTGCGCTGGTCGATGCTGGGGAGCTTCGCCGCTCGGGCTCTGTGGGACCAGGACGCTCACGAGACCATCGTTCATCGACTCGCCACGATCAGCCGGACAGAGGGTGCGCTCCGCTGGCTTCAACTCGCGCTTCGAGGCTGTGCGACGGCCGAGCTGTGGTCGGGGCGTTTCAGCCGTGCCGACACGTACAGCGAGGAGGCCAACGAAATCGAGCGCGGCGACCGACAGCCGGTTTCCCCTGTCGGGACTGACCGACATCGACGTCCTCGCGTGGACAGGTCGCGACAAGGAAGCACGGACCCGAGCCGACACCACCCTGGCGCTGTCCGATGGGATTGGGATGGGCGCGAGCCAGACGATCGTGGCCATGGCGCTCACCGTGCTCGACCTTGCCGCCGGGCAGTACGAGGATGCGCTTCGTCATGCGAGAGCCGTGTTCGACGAGGATCTCATCCTGTTCAGCAACCAGGTCCTGAGCGACATGGTCGAGGCGGCGGTGCGAGCGGGCGATGGCGAAGCGGCCACGCTCGCGCTCGACCGGCTTGCCGTACGGGCACCGGTGAGTGGGAGCGCGTGGGCGGCCGGCGTGCTCGCTCGTTCCCGCGCCCTGGTTGCCACCGACGAAGACGCCGAGGTGCTCTACCGTGAGGCACAACGATTCCTCGCCTCGACTCGCATGACGATTGAGGCGGCGCGGTCGCACCTGCTCTATGGCGAGTGGCTCCGCCGCCAGCGGCGGCGGGCCGACGCCCGAGACGAACTCCGCGCCGCGCACAACATGTTCGTCGCCGTGGGCGCCGGTGGATTCGCCGAGCGGGCGCGCCTCGAACTACTTGCCACCGGCGAACACCCACGGAAGCGAACGGTCGAGACCAACAACAATCTCACGCCCCAGGAGGCACACGTCGCCCGGCTCGCAAGCGAGGGTCATACCAACTCCGAGATCGCAGCCCGCCTGTTCATCAGCGCGAGCACCGTCGAGTATCACCTACGCAAGGTGTTCAGGAAACTGGCCGTCACGTTCGCGCCGTCAACTCAAGGGAGTGCTCGTCGACTGACCCGACGGGCATGCCCTCACGTTGTCTTGATCAGTCCGCCGTCGATGACGAAGTTCGCGCCCGTCACGTTTCCAGTCCGCTCCGACGCCAGCAGAACGACCAGCGTCGCCACCTCCTCCGGCGTCGTAAACCGGCCCGTCGCGAACCCGCCGATGCCAGCAACGATCTGTTCCCGCGCCGTCTCGGCGTCGACACCCAGTGCTCTGCCGACCGTCTGGGCTACGCCGTCTTCTCCGAGCCAGAGCGCACTGCTGACCGGTCCAGGTGACACCGAGTTGACGTGGATGCCCTGCGCCCCGAACTCCTGGGCGAGCGACTTCGAGAGGTTGACCACCGCGGCCTTGGCCGCCCCGTAGTCGATCGTGGCGCCGTCAGGTTGAAAGAACGCATTGACCGACGCGACATTGACGATGGAACCCGCACGCTGCTCAACCATCGTCCGGAGGGCGGCGCGCGATGCTCGCACCGCGGTGTAGAAGTTCAGCGCCATTGCCCATTCGAAGTCCTCGTCCGTCGTCGCGAGGAACCCGTCGAGACGGAGCCGTACGCCACCGACATTGTTCACGAGCACGTCGACCCGCCCGTGTTCAGCGACCGCGTCCTCGACCAGCCGGCCCGGCGCTTCCGGCGCCATCAGGTCGATCGCCACCGCACGCACGCCGTCCAGCTCCTCGAGGCCGATCGTGTCACACGCGCCGGCCACCACCGATGCGCCCTCCGCAGCGAGCGCCTGCGTGACGGCCAGACCGATTCCCTTGCTGGCGCCGGTCACCACAGCAACCTTGCCCGTCAGCCCCAGATCCATGCCCGCATCATCACCACAGAGTCCGACGCGTCGAATCCCCAGAACACCCCAGTCGCGGCGGTCGTCACCAGCTCTACGGGCACGGCGCCGTTCGCGTTCTAACACGCGTCCGCTATCGCGCGTCCGCAGACCCTGGCTGGGTCGCTGCGACGTTCGTCGTGTTGGATCAGGATGAGACCGACCGATGCAATCGACGACATCGAGATCGGCAGTCGACAAGCGAGGAACAGGGAGAACGGGCATGTCTGAAGGTGGGACGCACCGACAGCGAACTGAAGAACAGCGGGTACGAGATCTTCATCGGGATCCTGTCGGTCCTGTCGATCGTCAACCTTGTGATGCTCTACGCGATCGAGGACGACGGCCTCGACACCGTCCTGTTCTTCATGAACGCGATCCTCAGCGGCGTCTTCCTGATCGACTTCGCCTATCGGCTGTTCACCGCCGAGTCGAAGACCCACTACTTCTTCCGGATGTTCGGCTGGGCCGACCTTCTCGCCAGCCTGCCCTTCCAACAGGTGAAGATCCTGCGCGTCTTCCGCCTCGTCCGCGTTTTCGGTCTCCTACGCGCTTACGGCATCAAGAACGTCGGCCGCAGTCTCCTCCAGGACCGCGCCGGAAGCGCCCTTGTCACGTTGCTCCTGATGGGCATCCTCGTGCTCGAGTTCGGAAGTCTCGAGATCCTGCACATCGAACAGGACGCTCCCGGGGCCAACATCACATCAGCGTCCGACGCCCTCTGGTACAACATCGTCACCATCTCAACCGTTGGGTACGGCGACCGCTACCCCGTCACCAACCACGGACGGATCGTCGGCTCACTCATCATCGTCATCGGCGTCGGCATCTTCGGCACCTTCACCGGCTACCTGGCCAACCTGTTCCTAGCTCCGAGAAGGAAAAAGGCTGCCGCGCAACCACCCGACGTCACCCACGACCCACAGCTCAACGTCGTACACCTCCAGGCACTCATGGCCCAGCAACAGACTGCGATCGACGAGATCAACCTGCTCCTTCGAGCAGACCAACCCTGAGGTGACGGAGCCAGACGCGGAAGGGCAAGCACCGAACACCGAATGTCCGCTCGGGAGTGCGCGGACGGACTCAGCTGAGCGAGTCCAGGCCGCGTTCCGACGGTCCACGGCCGAGCACGTCGATTCCAACGGCGATGTCGGTGGCGTGCCGATCCAACGATTGGCGTCCAACCGTCGTCGTTCGGGCGGCGCGTTCGGAGCGCGGCTAACACGAGCGATCCGGCATTCGATTCGCGGAACTGTTTCCGGTCTCACGATTGCGGCCGAGCATCATGAAGAGGTGGTCGCCGAGTCCGAGATGATCGCCGCAGTCGACGAGGCGTTCGCGATAACCGGGCGGGGCTTGGCGCACTGGCCCGATCCGCACCCTGATCGGTCACCATTGCCGGAGGAGTACTCCCGGCTGCTCGACCCGGCGAAATGGCGGATCCTGGGCGCCCGGGCCGAGGCGTGGCTCCTCGCTCTCGCGGAGATACGCGTCGCGGCGATTGAGCAGAACCCAATTGTCGAGTGGCGGATCGCGCCGGGTCCGGTCATCACGCGCATCGATCGGGCGCATCCCGCAGCGGTGGGTGCGCTCGAGTTGGTCGTCGCCCGCAGCAAGGTCGGCGAGGTCACCGACGCTGGCGTCGTCATCGGAGTGGGCGACCCCGCTGTCTGCGCCGGGTGGTTCCCCGACTGCGGCTGCGACGCCTGCGATAGCGGCTCCAAGGACGAGCTCGATCGCCTCGACCAATGCCTTCTCGGTGTCGTATCCGGCACGTTTCGTCGGTTGTCCGACGGCGTCCGGGAGATCACGGTGCTCGGCCCGGACGGATGGAGCGCCTCCGGCGGCTTCAGCCGCGGCGAGGTTGACCAGGTGCTCGCGGACCCCACCGCATGGGACGACGTATCGGGCCAATCCTGGCTACACCCGTAGCGACGAGGTTTTCGAGAGGTGTCCGCGCGCCGATGGCCTCGGCGCTGATGTTCTGCAGCGACGTTCGGTGCTTCTGCGATGCGGCTCGCCGACGGGCGGACGTTGATCGGGTGCAGAGTGGAGGTGGCCATCAGTCGGGGTGCGGAGGTTCGCGTTCCCCGGGGGTGCCGAATCTGGGTCTCAGCGGCCACCGGTTCCGCGGGCGGATCAGCGGCGCGCCTCGATTGCGGCGAGCCGCTGCTCGAGTTGGTCGAGACGATGGCGTAGAGGGCGACTTCTCCTTCGACGCTGACCGCCCGTTCGACACGTCGCCGGATGTGCGCATCACGGACGTCGAGGCCGAGATTGGGCAGTCGCGACGAGTCGACGTTGCTACGGACGTGGTCGCCAGCCTTGGCTGGCCGACCCGAAGGAGTGGCGACGGGAATCGATGCCGAGCGGGTGCTGCCACGCATCGTTGACGTCGCCTGTGACATGAAGGCGTCGAATCCGCTGAGGAGCCGAGTGTGCGAAGGCCTCCACGGCCATGTTGTCGAGCTTGCCCGCAAGCGACTCGCCGCGACGAGCATCCCAGTGCAGCGATCGGGTCTTGATGGCCAGTTACACCCTATGTGCACACGGCATATGGGACGTTGTGCTCGATACCGTAGGACGAACGCCCCCGGGCAGCCCGTCATTCGAACTTCGGCGAACCGTCAAGACGCGGCCACTCGTGGATCGATGACGCTGTCATGCTGATTACACGGGTGTAAGATGTTCCCGACGAGCCTATGTTGCGACGCACCTAGGACATGACGGGAGTAATAGTGGAGTTCGACATCACGACACGCGGCAAGGTTTCGGTCGGCCCCAACGGGCTGGCCCGAACCGTTCCCCGCTCGGTACGCATCGTCGTCACCGACAAAGAGCCCTACGACCTCGACATCCGACTGTCGTGGGACGACGACGAGCAACGACTCGTCCCCGACGACGTACGGGTCACCCGGCGACCCGACGGCATCCCAGTGCGCGCCGCCGACCTAGGCCGGATCCAGATCGGCCAACTGATCGAAACCAACCTCGCCGCCGAAGTCCTCGACTCGCGGGGCTGGTCAGGGATCATCGAAGACCACCACGACGCCGACCCGGCGGCGGTGGATGCGTTGATCTACGCCCTGGCGCATGCCCTCGGTGGGCACAACCCGACCCAGACCGTGGCGATCGCCCGCAACCTGCAACCCGGCTCGGCGATCAAACGGGTGATCCGCGCCCGCCAACTCGGCTACCTCGGCAAAGCCACCAAAGGCCGCTCCGGAGGACTCACCAACGGCGACATGGCTGGGTAACCGCGTTAACACCACCATCCAGCCCTGGACAGCCACTCGTCCTCGTAGTCGTCCTCGTCCTCGAATCAGGCGTCGTCGGGCCTTGTCGGAACCCGAACCAAGCAGCCGAAGTCCTACCAGGCCGTTGTGAGCTTGAGTCAGAGGTTGCTTGTCCTCGCAGTCAGCTATAGCGTGCTATGCACCAAGCAGGCGGACTCGGCGGAACCCACGACGGGTGGAAGTTGCTGGCGGAAGGCGGAACGGCGGAATGATGTTCAAACGCGTGGTGGCGCTCGTCCTCGGGGGGATCGGCCTGATGACCGTACCGGCGGTCGCGTTGGCCCAAGAGGCACCGGAACCACCACCGGCACGGATTTGGGGACACCGGCTGCGGGTGAGGAAACTCCGCCCGCGATCACCGACAGCGAGATGTTCGGTGTCGGTGTCTCGGGCACGGATCCGGAGGTTCCTGACTGCGGGCCACTCACGTACGCCGACTTCACGCAGACCCCGATCGGCTGTGCGCCAACCTCTTCACCGCTGCCGCCTGGGACGGTGGCGCTGCGGATCGACCAGCCGTGCCCGATCCAGACGGACCTGGAGACGAATGCTGACGGGACGCCGACGTTCACCGTGCCGAGCCAGATGCAGACGTTCCTGGAGTGCATCTTGCCGATCGCTGTTGAGTGGTTGACGTGGGAGTACTACGGCACGCTGGTTCCTCCGGCCGAGTGGGCGTCGCTCAGCGGCACCCTGTTGCCGAACAACTTCTTGTACGTGCCCACGGGTGTTGAGGTTCCCAACAACGGGCAGTATTGCGGTGGGACCACATCGGCCGAGGCGCTCCACTACTGCCCGCAGGACGGCAACATCTACCTCGGGGAGGAAGTGGTCTGGCTGTTCTACTCCCATGTCGGGGACGCCGAACTCTGGGGGATACTCGCCCATGAGATGGGCCATCGGGTGCAGCACGTCGCCAACGCCAATTCACCGGCGAACATGAACGAGTTCATCCCGACCGAGAACCAGGCCGACTGCTTCTCGGGGGCGTTCATCGACTACGCCGCTCGGTTCGGCCACGTCGATTCGGTGGCGACCGGTGACGATCTGATCGACCTCTTCGAGGGTTTGTTCATCGCCGGAGAGGAGATCGGTGAACAGCAGCAACACGGCACGATCGATCAACGCATCCGGGCGTTCTTCGTCGGATACAACGCTTTCGACGACCAAGGGGTGTTTACCTGCGACTTCTTCGTCACCGACATCTCGATCATCCCACCGGCCGAGGCTGAAGCGACGCCTGGTACGGACGCAACGACGACAGTCCCACCGGCTACGACTCCGACCACAGTCGCCGCGACGCCAACGACAGCGCCTCCGACGACGTCGGTTCCGGTAACGACCGTTCCAGTGACGACGCTGGCTCCGGCGACGACCGTTCCGGTCACGACGCTGGCTCCGGCGACGACCGTTCCGGTGACGACGCTGGTTCCGGTGACGACGCTGGCCGTTCCCGCTGGACTACAGGGCGTTGCCCAGTCATGCGCTACTCAGGTTGCCCAGCAGTTCGTGGCTGTGCGCCCCGAGGAGATCGTTCCCGAGACGTTGGGGTTCATTGCTGGGTTGGCCGCCGAAAGTGGGGTCACCGTCGATCAGTTTGTGACCGATTCGGTCAACGGTCAGTTCAACGCCGAAACGGGCCGCTGGACGATGTTCGATCCCTGGGCGGGTGCAGCGGCGAGCGGTGACCCAGCTACCGAAGTTGGCTGGATCCAGGGCCTCGCGGTGAGCTGCGGGTTCGACAGCATCGGGGCGACCGCTGCGCAGATCGAGCAGTACAACACCACCGACTCGGGCGAGTTCATCGCCAGCACCTACAAGGTGATCTGGGGAATCGTTGACACCGACGATGGCTCTGTGTTCGCCATCACGTTCACGGCGGCATAGGAGCCGAACGATAGGCGGTCGGCTCCGCCCTCCCGCGGTTAGCTGTGTCTCAGAAACCGCGGAGATCGGCTTGGAATTGAGCCAAGTCATCGTGTTTCTCCGGGGTTGTGGTTTCGGTTCCGGCGATGGTAGTTGACGCGTTGTTCGCGGGCTCGCCGGAGGCCCTCGATGCGTGCTTGACGGATGATGTCGCCGCGGCCTTCGTGTTCATCGTCGGGCGTGACGTAGCCGATCGCTTGGTGAAGCCTGATCGTGTTGTATTCGTGGTGGACGCGTTCCAACTCGACCTCGAGCACGGCCGGGTCGTCGATCGTCTCGAGGTGTGGCCACTCCGCTTTGATGTGGCCGAACAGTGTTTCGATCCAGGCCTGGTCGGTCGGCGTGTGAGGCCGACCGTGATGCTGCGCGATGGCGAGCGCGGCCAGGTATTGGCGGGTCGTGGTCGAGGTCATCGCCGGGCCGTTGTCGGAGACCGCGAGCAGGATCGGCCGGGCCGGGTCATCGACGGCGAGGTCGAGTCGTTCCGGGGTGATCAGCTCACTCAGCCCTTCGGCGCACAGCGCGGCGTCGAACACCACGGTGACCTGGGTGGAAGTTTCCTCGACCGACACCAAGGTGGCGATCCACTTGCGCGAGACCAGGTCGATGATCGCGAACACGCAGCGTTTCGCCCGGGTGAAATGGGTGACGTCCCACGCCCAGATGTGGTTCGGTTCCCAGATCAGCCAGTCCGGCCAGGGCCGCCGCTCAGCTCTCGGCCGAGGCGGCGCTTCGGGCAGAACCAGGCCGTGAGCAGCCAGAACACGCCGGAACGTGGACGGCGACACCCACACCGTGTCGGTGTAGGAGCCACGGTGGGCGAGTTTGCGATGGGACCGGTCAACCGTCACCCCACTGCTCGGCGAGCTGCAGCACGGCGTCGATCTCGACAGGGGTCAAGGCGTGCAGCGCGACCCCGCCGGCGGCGCAGTCCTCCAACGTGCCGACGTCACGACGACGCGCCCGCCAACGATGCACACGGTCGTCGGACACCTGCCACAACGAACACACCCAGGAGTGGGCGAACCCGTCAGCGACCGCGTCGTCGACGGTCTTCAACACCAGTTCTTTCACCTCAGC
>CAVXSN010000007.1:0-55576 GCA_963764455.1 Ilumatobacteraceae bacterium | reverse complement strand
GGCCTCGCCGACCAGTTCCTGCGACTCCAGTTCGACAACGGAGAAGCACGCTGCCTGGTCCGACGGTCCGGTCACGGCGAAGGGCGAATGATCCGAACCTGGCGGGATGGGCCGCCACGGGCGAGAGTCGGCGCGTGACCGTGTGGGCACATCGTCGTACAGCTCGGAGTGGAGAACTGGGACGTCGCTCTCGTGACGGGCACGCAGCCCGATCTTTTCGCCACGTATCACGGGCCCATTGCTATTCAAGGGGGACCGGCCGATCAACCAAGTTTCCCCCGCCTCGCGAAACCCGGGACGACCGAGAACATCCTAACGGGCCGGGGCGATGTGGCACGGCTCGAGAAGGCCCCGGTACTGGAACAGGCGGAGCGCCCTTGGCGACAGCCAGCACACGCCGGCGACCGTCCGATGGAGAGGGGCGACTCGTCCACGATCCTGACCCTGCGGCCTGACCTGCGGTACAAGTCAAAGTTAGCGACGCCATCAGTCGCGCATCCCAACGTTGCCGATCGGGGGCTCCGACAACGGTCGGCGACCAGGTGTCAGCGACGGGCCTCGTCGTTGACACCAGGCTCCGGTGTGCGCCCCCAACGCGGGCTCGAAGGCGCTCCGACGACCCTTGGCGTCCCTCGGGCGCGTGCGACGAGTGAGCGTAGGTCCGACTGCTTGCTGTCGCGGCACCAACGCGCGCCCCGATTCGGCTTTGGGACGCGACGACGTAGGTCGACACCGCACCGTGGCGGTACCGGGCCGGTCGTCGACGACGGCGTGTTGGTGGTCGGGACAGCTGAGGGCTTCCTGCTCGGTCTCGACGCGGCAACCGGGACTGAGCACTGGAGCTATCAGATCAGCACGCAGGGCACCGTTGACCCGGCCGCGCTTGCCGACGGGATCGCCTACGCGGGTGTCGACGGCGAAGGCTTCTTTGCCGTCGACGCTACGTCCGGGACGTTGCCTGTGCGCGCGCGACATCGGCGGACAACAGGTCGCGGATGCCGTGGTCGCCGAGGGTGTCGCGTACATCGGCGTGGCTGTATTCGGCGGCGGCGGGCACCTGTATGCCTTCGACGCCACCACGGGTGAGCTCTTGTGGAAAGGCGAACCGCTGTTTTCCCTGACGGTGCTCGATGGGGTCGGCTACACCGGTGCTGAAGACGGCACCGTCACTGCCTTCGACACCGCGGACGGGACGCAACTCTGGCAGACCGAACTCGGCGGTGCTGAAGTCCTCAACGTCGCAATCGCCGGCGGTGTGCTTTATGCGCTCAGCGCCCGTCCCGGCGCCTCGGCAGTCTTCGCTCTGGACGCGGCGACCGGCGAGCAACTGTGGAGCGTCACGCTCCACAGCGAAGCGCTTGGCGGCGTCGCCGTCGCGGGTGGCGTCGCCGTCGTCGACACCGATTTCGCCGGCATCTATGCCATCGGCGGCACCGATCAAGGCGCGGTTGCCGCTACAGCATCGCTGCCTTCAAGCTCGCCGGACACGGCAGCAACCACGGCCAGTTGACCTCAGGCTGGCTGACCCGAAGCAGCCAGCAACGGGGCATTGGCTGGCAGCACATAGTCAGCGTCTGTCGTCGGCGGTGACCCGTTCTTGACGTATCGCAGCGGAACGCCAACACGCCCGATCTGCCATTCCTCGCACGTGCACGTTGCCGAGTCACGTCGCCGAACCGAACGGCGTCCTGCGACGTTGCGTAGCGCTGTCGACCCGGCGATCCCGGACGCGGGCCCCGCCGCGTTATTCGGCGTCGTTTTCGGATACCTGCTGCAGTTGGGCTGTGGCAGGTGTGATCGTCGACGACTGCAGCGGTTCCGTCGTCGACATCGGCGCGCCGTCCCGTTTAGGCGACGCGGCAGCGGAGCACAGTCGTGTCGCCCTCGACGACGGACGAGATCGGCTCGAGTTTGATCGGCTCGCCGCCGGGGCGTTCGAAGAAGCGGACGCCGTCGCCCACCAGGACCGGCGCGATGTGCACGATGATCTCGTCGAGAAGACCCGCCTCAATGCACTGTCGCGCGACGTTTGCGCCGAGCACCACGACATTGCCGCCGTCCGCTGCCGCTCGCGCGATGGTCACCGCTTCCTCGATGCTGGTGTCGAGGAAGCGGCCGGCAACGCCTTTGACGATGGGCGGCTCGCTCGGCGGGTCGTGGCACAGGACGAGGAACGGCCCCGAATACGCCCGAATACACGCCCGCGTAGAAGCCTGGTTGCAACCGGTCCTCGACGGACTGGGTTCTCCGGCCGACCAGAAGCTCACCGATTGATCGCACGACGTCGTCAGCTGTACTCCCACCGCCGCCGTCGACGCCAAAGACCCACTGCATGTCGTCGTCAGCCCCGGCGATGAAGCCGTCGAGGCTCAGCACCGTGTGCCAGATCACTCGGGCAGTCGTCGTGGTTGATCTGGTCACTGCTGCGACCTCATTGTCTACGGGAACGATTTGCGCCGAGATCAACCGTACAGCTGCGCCATGAGCGGCTCACCGCTCGCCGAGCCCACCCCGGCGCATGTCTTGACCTGTCAAGATCCGGGACCGGGGCGTTCGGAGACTGTGCCGAACTGCCGGCCTTTACCTGTCGCGGCGGCGTGGTGTTACCGACAGCTGATGCACTCGGGTGTCGTGTGCGGTTCGTGCGCGCTGCGAACTGGTCCCATCACTCACAGGGGTGTACGCGCTCGGGACTCGACTGGCCGCGCCGGTCTACCGGGCGGCACGGCACGTCGATCTCGCCCGCGACGATTTGCTCGCGCGCTCGCTCGAGCTGCTCTCGGTGATCATTGAGGAAGCCACCGCTGTACGACAGACCACCGGCCCCCTCGGCGAGGCCGACCAGCCGTGTGCCGGGCTCGAGCTCGCCGTCGGCGAACTCGACCATCACGTCGGGGATCAGCACGTCAGAGTTCTTCAACACCGACGTCAGAATGTGCGGCTCCCAGCGCCCGCGGTCGACGATCAATGGGAGGTGGGCGATCGTTTCGTACTGGTCCGTGTCGACCCCGATCACCCAGCGATACTGGCCGGTCTCGGCCGTGACGTCCGCGGCCGCCTCGAACACGCCGAGTCCCGACGTGCCGGCGGCGGCGAACACGACGTCGGCGCCGGCCGTATACAGCCGCCGGGCGGCCGCCTCGCCGGCCGGGGCGTTCTCGTAGCCGTCGCCGAAGTCCGGTGGCTCGGCCAGGTATTCGGTCAACACCTCGACGTTGGGATCCGTGGCCTCGACGCCGGCGGCGAACCCGGCCGCGAACTCCCAGATGACTTCCTCGTCGACGCCGCCGACGAATCCCACCTTGCCCGTACGGGTTGTCGAGCGCGGCGGCGACCCCAGCGAGATACGACGCCTCATTGCTGTTGACGATCACCGACGTGACGTTGGGCCCCTCGACGACCTGGTCGAAAGCGACGAAGTGGACGTCTGGGTGGTCGGCGGCCGCCGCGCCGAGGTCGAACTCGACCGCCGCGTCGACCACGAGATCGACCCCCGCGTCGAACGCGGCTTCGATCGCGTCCGTCTCCCCGACCTCGAACGTTGATCCGGCGAGGCCGGTCTGCTGCAGCCCGTCTTGGAAGCCGGCTTCAAATTGCAGCCGGATCTGGTTGACGACGCTGTCGTTGTGCAGCAGCAGCGCCTGGCGCGGCTCGGACGCACCGCCGTCGCCCGCAACCTCGATCGTGATGCCAACGGCCAGGCCGAGCAGGCCGAGCGACGCTCCCACCGCGATCCAACGCGAACGCCGGCGCAAGCCCGCCCCGCCGACGCCGACCAGCGTCGGCGCGTCGAGGGTGGCGTCGTGCAGCAGGATCTGCCCGTGACGCCGCACCAGCGCCGGGGTGGGCACCAGGCCGAGGTCGTCGCCCAGCCGCCGACGGAACTCGTCGTAGCTGCGCAGCGCCTTTACGTGGTGCCCGAGCCGGTACTGACTGAGCATGACCAGCTCGCAGCCACGCTCGCCGTACGGCGCCGCGGCGAGCGCCGTTTCAGCCCATCGCAGCGCGGTATTCGGGTCGTCGTCCAGTGCTGCCGCGGCGCGTTCCGAAGCGGCATGTGCGCGCCGTTCTGTCAGGCGCTCGATGTGCGGTCGCGCCCAGCCTTCGTGACGGAACTCGTGCAGGGGCTCGGCCACCCACAGTGCGAGCGCCGCTTCAAGCGCGGCTACGTCGCCGGACTCGGCGCCGAGCGCGGCGAGCCGCTCGAACTCGGCGATGTCCACCCATCCGGCCGGCGCATCGAGACGGTAGCCCGGTCGGGCGGTCGCGATCCGCAGCTCGGGGACTCGAGCCAGCGCCTTGCGCAGCTCGGACACGTAGATCTGGACCGAGTGGCCGGCGGTGCGCGGTGCCGCCTCGCCCCACACAGCGTCGATCAGGGCGTCGGTCGGCACGACTCGTCCTGCTTCCAGCGCGAGCATCGCCAACACGGCGCGCTGCTTGGGCGACCCCGGCTCGACCGCCGCCCCGTCGACGTCCACCCTGAGCGTTCCGAACAATCGGAGCACGCCGCGTGTCTAGCGCTTCGTAGAGGTGGCCTGGAGCGTTTTAGAGCGCTTCTGGAGCTCACCGCGTGCATCGTGCGCAGGCATGAACCACTCAGGGCCGGTCCACACCACGTCACGAACCGCGATCCGCCGTGCGCTGGTCGCCAGCCTCACCCTCACCGCCTTCGCGGTCACGGCGACCAGCACGGACGCCGCGTCGGCCCCGCGGGTGCTGCACGTCGCTCACATCGACGGCGGCCCAATCGACCTGGCCACCGGCTGGTTCGCCGACGCGCTCGCGGAGCGTTCAGGCGGCGCACTCACCGCCGAGATCGGATTCGGGTGCTGCGGTCGGCAAGCCGACGTCGAGCAGACCCTGCTCGAGCGGGTGAAGTCGGCAGAGTTCGATCTCGGCTGGGTCGGCGTGCGCGCGTTCGCCCAGGCGGGCACGACCGCGTTCGAACCGCTCATCACGCCACTGCTCATCCGGAGTTACGCGGCCGAGCAGGCGGTGATCGAGAGTGACCTGGCCAACGGGCTGCTCGCTCAGCTGGAGCCACTCGGCCTGGTCGGCCTCGGGTTGATGCCCGGCAGCCTGCGCTACCCGATGTCGACCGGCGTACCGCTGACCACACCGGCCGACTGGGTCGGCCAACCGTTCTACACGTTCGAGTCGCAGGTCGGAATGGCAGCGGTCGTCTCGCTCGGCGCCGATCCGCAACACGTCGGGTTCGACGAGCGCGACCAGGGGCTCGCCGACGGCTCGATCATCGGGTTCGACAACGGCGTGGCGTTCCAGGCCGACCGACTGAACGTGTTGACGCATCTCGTGGCCGACGTGCCGTTCACGACGCGGATGTCGGCGCTCGTCGCCGGGCCGGCCGCCGAACTCAACGCGAACGAACGCCGCTGGATCGCCGAGGCGGTGGCAGACACCGCCGCCCGCACGGCCGAACTCGGCGAGGTCGACCGAGAGGCGGCCGATGAGGCGTGCGCAGTGGGCGATCCGGGCTACGCCCTGGCCGGACCGGAGGGCATCGCGGCGTTCGAGGCCGCGCTGGCTCCCGTCGAGGCCGAGGTTGCGGCCCAGCCGGGCAACGCGGCGACGCTCGAGGCGCTTCACGAGCTGGTCGCCGGAATCCCCGCCGAGACGCCGGTCACGTGCGAGGGCCTCGCCGAGACTACCCCGGACACGACGTTGCCAAGCACCGGCGAAGGGCCGGTCGGCGTTATCGCCATCGGCCACTCCGGTTTGACCGGCGAGAACTCCGACCCCGCTCAGCCCGGCCAGCCAGCGTTGGAGAATTCGTGGGCGACGGGGACGACCCCGGATGTCAACAGCATCTATCTGCGTCTCGTCGCGGCGCGTCCGGAAAACGAGGGGCACGTCGCCAACACCGCTGAAGGTGGTGCGCCAGCGTCACGACTTGCCCAACAGGCCGAGAGCGCGATGAGCACGGTGCCGACCCCGCAACTGGTGATCATCCAGACGATCGACGGCGACCTGCAATGCCCGCTCGACGAGGTCGCCCTTGCGGCGTTCGGTGAATCGCTCGCCGATGTCCTCGACCAGATCGTCACCGCGTCGCCGGATTCGCAGATCTTGATGGTCGGGCAGTGGGGCCGTCCGATTGCTGCGGGCGTCGAGGATTTCGTCGCTCGCCATCCGGAAGTACTGCCAGAACTCACCGGCACCGGCGAGAACTGCAACGGCTTCTTTGATCCATCAGGTGTGCTGGTCCAGGAAACCTTCGACCTCCTCAACGCCAGCATCAGTGCGTACGAAGGCGAGCAGCAGCGGCGCTGTGGCGCGGTTAGGCAATGTCGGACTGACGGCGGTGTGCGTGCCAACTACATCCAGGTGGAGGACGAGTTTTCGTCGGATGGGAACCACCTCAACGTCCGCGGTCAAGCATCAGCGGCCGAACTCGTCTGGCCCGTCGTCGTAGAAATGCTCGATCTCGACGATGCCACAGCCTCAACCGAACTCGAAAGCTGACACTTCAACCAACCGGACAATCGGCACCGCCGGTCGGAACCGCGACTGATTCCGACCACTCGCAGCCGAAGTCGTCCACACATAACTGCCGTTACTCCGCAGCCTTGCCGTGGCGCCTCGGCGACCGAACGGCTTCGTGCGACGTTTGGTAGCGGCGGACTGCCGGCGACGCGGCGACCCAGGACCCATGCCGCGGCCGTCTTTGACAGGCGGGCGGGCAGGCGTTCTTGCAGGACGCGCGGCGGGTAAGGAGTTCGTCCGGGCCATGGTCGCATTCCTCACCAACGACTGGAGCCGTTCGAGCCTCAACGGCTGCAAACCCGTGGCGGACGCTGTCGCGGACTGCGGCTCGCGAGTCCTTGACCTTCTGTCGGTGACGGTCAGTGTTAGGGGGCTGGCGTTGTCGGCGTCGGGGGCGCGCGGTCGCGGTGTCGGGCGGACGGCCCGTCGGCGTCAAAGAGTTGGCGTGATGTCGGGTTCGGGTGGACTTTCCGAAGAGCCGGGTCATGTGAGGGGCAATGCCGGTCACGCCGGCTTCAGAGACGTCCTCGCCATGTCCTCCCGAGCCCAATGGTGCTTGCCGGCGGTAAGGCTGGAATCGTCGAGCGGTCCCTTCGCGACGACGTGATCGACCAGGCCGCTGGGGCTCGTCGCGACGAGGGCGATGTTCGTCACTGGCGACTCCGAACTGCTGCTGCGCGTCGAGGGATCGGCTACGAGCCGGTCAACGTGATGTCGACGCGTCCCACCTCGCCGCCGACGAGGTGAACGAATGCGCCGCCTGGTATCCACCGGGCTTGCCACGGCGGCCCGGTGCCGGCGAGCAGCTCGCCGAACTCCTCGCTCGACGCCACGTACCAGTAGGAACCCTCGGGCCCTCCGTGCAGCTGGAGGAGCACGTCCGCTCCGCCGGAGACCGGCATCGACACGTGCGCCGTCGAGCTCGTATCGACCTCGTAGCCGTAGCACCCGGTGGCTTCCTCCGAGCCCGGCGCAATCGAATGCCGAGACAGACACTCGTCGGAGGTGAAGAACCGTGCCAACGTGAACTCGACTCGACTCCCGTCGCTACCCAGCGTGTAGTGGTTGGCGTAGTAGCGGCCGTCCTCGAGAGGGTCCAAGATGGGGTCGCTCGCCGAGCGGCCCGATGGGGGCACGGTGACCTGGTCGAACTGGGAGAACGGGATGACACCAGCGGGCAGCACAACATCGGTCGGCTCCAGAGATGCCGCCGTCTCGGCTGGGGTCTGCGGCGTCTCCAGGGCCGGCGTGCCTGCGTCAGCTACGTGGGCTTCGGGCATCGATGCGCCGGCCGGCAGGGCGACGACGTCACCGGGGAAGATCGGATGCGCCGCTCCTTCGGGCCAGTCGTTGGCTGCGAGCAGCGCCTCGAGGGAGGTAGCGGCACGAGCCGCGATTCCACTCAATGAGTCGTTGGCGACCACGACGTACGTGGCCGATGGAGCGCCTGCGGCCTCGCCGACTCCGCGGAGTCGGGACTCGTGCCGAGAAACCTGGGATCGGCCGACTCGCCGTCCGATGCGCAACCGACGAGAGCGACCACAAGCGCCGCGGCTCCCCGACGCCAGTGCTGTACAGCCAGTCGTGCGATCGGCGCATGGTAACCCCGCCCGAGAACGCACCGGCGGGCCACCCCCATCGCCCTGCCATCCGCGGCCGCCACGATCCGCCACAACAGCGACCACCCAAGCGATCGTCGTCAACGCAGATCACCGACCCCCGAAGACGCGCCATCCGCCCGGCGTTACCGGACGCGGCGGCCCGGCATTACTGACAGGAATTATCGGATAGGGCCTCGGAGCGGAGTTCTGTGCGGCTTGCACCACGCGTCGAGCGACGCCGGTCAGGGTTCGATTCATGGCCCCGACAGCTGCGCCGCTGCCGAGGTCCGGCGCCACTACCGTCGTTCGGTGCGGTTTCGTCCAGGGGATGCCGAATGCGTAAGCGTGATTCTGGGCGGGCGGCGACGAGGATGGCACGGTCGGTGCGCGGCCGAGTAATCGGCTGACGACGCGGCGGCACGTCGCTACGGTCGCGGGGGTTTCGGGGGAAACCTAGGCATTGATTGTGAGGGGAGAGTCATGTCTCGACTTCGTTCTCGCGCTCTGTTCGCGGCCGGAGTGTTCCTGCTGTTGACCAGTGTTGCCGTTGCCGATACGACGGGAGCCACGACCACCAGTGAGCCTGAAGGGATAGAAGACGTTGCCGTGGTGTCGACTTCACCCGCGACGGAGGAGACGTCCGGCGTCTGGTCGCAGTTCAGGGGCAACGCCGCCCACACGGGTGTGGCCGATGCCGGTCCTACCGGAGAGCCGGTCGAGGTGTGGCACCTGCGGCTATCCGATGAATGCCACCGACAGCCAGCGGTCGTTGCCGGGGTCGTCTACGCCCCGTGCACCCACGGCTTACACGCCCTCGACGCTGCCACCGGCAGCGAGCGCTGGATGTTCGAAGGAACGAATATGAAAGCCGTGGCGGTGGCAGGCGATCTTGTCTACGTCGCCGACCGCGAGCCAGGCGATAGCACGGAGCTGGAGACGACTGTCGTGCGCGCCATCGACGCCGCAACCGGGCAGGAACGCTGGCATGTCGCGGTTCCCAATGGGTTGCCGGTGGTGGAGGGTGGAATGTTGGTGACCGGGACGAGTGAGGGCTACCTGGTTGGCCTTGACGCGGCTACCGGCGCCGAACGGTGGCGGCTTCAGGTTAGTACGCAGGGCGGCGCGGGCAATCCCGCGCTCGCCGACGGGGTCGCCTACGTCGGCGCCGGCGTCGACGGCTTCTTCGCTGTCGACGCGGCGTCCGGGACGCTGCTGTGGCGCGGCGATATCGGCGACGATCGCACCGGGACAGCCGTCGTTGCCGAGGGGATTGCCTACGTCGGCGGCGCCACAGACAACGGGACGGGTCACCTGTACGCCTTCGACGCGAACACAGGCGACCTGTTGTGGACGCGTGACGAACCGTTGGCTTCTCCGGCGGTGCTCGGCGGAGTCGGCTACTCCGGTTCCGAAACCGGCACCCTCACCGCCTTCAATACTGCCGACGGCACGGAGCGCTGGCAGATGGATCTCGGCGGTGCGGTAAACAACCCTGCAATCGCCAACGGTGTCGTCTATGTCGTCAGCCTCAATGACCCGATCGATGCGACGCTCTTCGCACTGGATGCGGCGACCGGCGACGAACTGTGGAGCTATACAGTCGAACCGGTCCTCGGCGGCGCCGCCGTCGGCGGCGGCCGAGCCTACCTCGACACGGCGGATTACACGGGCATCTACGCCATCGGCGGCACCGATCAAGGCGCGGTTGCTGCTACGACCGAGCCTTCAAGCTCGCCGGACACGACAGCAACCGCGGGGACTTGACCGTCCAAAGGCGGGGCTGACGCGACGCCGCCAGCAAGAGGGTATTAGCAGGTACATACTCGGCGATCGGTGTGGTCATCGCATCGACTTTGAGAAGCTCGCTCTTCGTCGACGGCGGCCGCTCCGCCCGCCACCTGTCGCGCATGCCGCGTACCGAACCGCGCCCGTCGTCGTTCTGCACGCGCCATCGACCTGGCGGTATCGGACGCGGGAGACGTCGTTATCCCTGTGATTATCGGACTGTGCTGGCGGTGCGTTCGAGGCTCGTGAGCGCCGCGCTCACCGTTCTCGGGATCGTCCGCGTGCCCGCGTTTGCGACAGCCGCCCGGGGCCGGGATCAGTCGGTGATGTCGCTGACTCGGACCGTCATGCCCTTCGCAATGAAGCCGGCCCAGTCGTTCGGGATGGTGACGTGTTCGATCAGGTTCCCGTCATCGACGGCTATGTCGATCCAGGTTCGCACCTCGCCGTGGAAGATGTGCAAGGGCTTGGCATTCGCTTGGCCGTCCTGGCCAACGTTGTCGACCTTGCCGAAGATTGACAGCGGTTCCATGACGGACAGGTTACGACCGTCACGCGCGACAGCGCCATGATGGCTGCCCTATGAACAGCCTCTCGCCATTCGGACGCTGCGCGGCCGCCGTAGTGGTCGACTGGTGTCACGGGAACGGGCCCGTTGATCTGAGTGCTCCAGCGTCGCCGCCGTCGACGAGTTCGGGGGTCGTGGTCGAGTCGACCAGGGCGTTCAGCCGGTCACCACGTCCGCAATGTGATGGCACGGGACTTCTGAAAGAGTATTGGTTGGTCGCGCATCCGGCGAGTCTGGACACTGGGCTGAAGCCGTGCCGCCGCGATTACCGGATAGGTCGCTTTCCGGTGCCCACTCGTCCGCCGTCTCCACAGTTCCAAGCCCGCAGCGCACCATGGCGTCGACTGGTGCGGCCGCTGAAAGAAGGACAGAGTCATGACCCACCCGACCGCGACGACCGCCGATCACGAGGCGAACCGAGAGATCATCCGTCAAGCGTTCGACGACTGGCAGCACGGCACCGGCGCGATCACCGAAATCTTCGCGCCCGACATGGTGTGGCGCATCGAAGGCCACTCCGTGGCCTCGCGGGAGTACCGAGATCGACAGGATTTCATCGATGAAGTGCTGGAACCCTTCGGCGCCCGGTTCGCCGACGGGGAACCGTTCCGGCCGGTCACCGTTCGTTCGATCCACGCGGACGCCGACACCGTCGTCGTGGTGTGGGACGGCCGAGGCGTCGCCAACGACGGCCGTCCCTATGAGAACAGCTACGCCTGGATCATGCGACTCTCGGGCGGCAAGGTCGTCGACGGTACAGCCTTCTACGACAGCATCTCCTTCAACGAGCTGTGGACTCGACTCGACGTCTGACGCAAACCGCTGTGCGAGAGCGGCTGCCGCGAGCCGGCGATCTCGGATACTCGCGGCTCGCGTTCTTGGCTGGGATTGTCGGGCAGTGCCGGTGTGGGGTGTTATGCGCGTCATTGTGGTGCTAGGTCAGCCTCGCTGGCTGTCGGAGGAGGTGAGCGCTCGCCGGCGAGTTGGTAAGGACGCACGCTCGACGATTGACGGTTGCACGTCGTGGTGTTCGCCCGGGAAGGGTGGTGGGGTGCTGACTGGAGTTCACTTCGCAGTTGAGTATCACTTTCTGGACGATGTTGGTGGCTATGGAAAGACGAGCAGGGGTTTGGCGCCGTGGGCCGGTGCTTCAGCGCGCGCGACGGCTTCGGCGTAGCGGTCGACGGCGATGGGCTGACCGTCAGGCAGTTGGAGGACGCCGGCGGTCACGAGGCTGCAAGCTTCGGCGACCGTCGCCGTGGTCTCGCCGGGTGGCGTGGTCACGACCCAGCGGAAGAGCCAGAAGCCGCGCAGCCTCTTGGCGTCGTAGATCACGGAGCGGGCGAACAGCGGAATGGTCAGCGCGGATGGATCGGTTTGGCGGTGGGTCGACAGCGCGCCGTAGACGAGCAGGTCGCCACCTGCCGCCAACGCCGAAAAGACGTCGGCGCCGAGCTGCCCGGCCACGCAGTCCAACGCCTTGTGGACCCCGCCGCCGCCGGCGATCTCGTTGACGCGGGCGGCGAGGTCCTCGTCCTCGGTGCAGATCACGTCGGTGCCACCGAGGTGGCGAATCTCATCGACCGCGGCGCGTCGCCGGACGACGTTGATCGTGGGGACTCCCCGGTGGTGGGCCAGCTGCACGACGAGCCTGCCCACCGTCGAGCCCGCCGCCGTCTGCAGCAGCCAGTCGCCTGGCTGGACGCCGATCTCGCGCACGAGCAGCAACGCAGTCAGCGGGTTGGTGATCATTTGGCAGGCGGCGGAATCGCTCAGCTGGTCGGGCACCGGGACGACCTGGGAAGCGCCGACCACGATGACTTCTTGCCAGGTGCCAGTGACGAGGACGGTGACGACGCGCTGGCCGACCTCGACAGTGTCGACGCCGGTTCCGACCGCCTCGACAGTGCCGACGCTCTCGGTACCCAACACCGTGGGGAACTCTGGCGTGTAGCCGTAGCGCCCTCGCATGATGTGCAAGTCGGACGGGTGGATCGGAGCGGCATGGACCCGGATCGCGACCTCACCGTCGCCGGGCGTCGGTCGTGGTCTCGACTCGACAGTGAGCACCTCGGCCGGTTCACCGACGCGTTGGGCGACGAGTGCTCGGATCGTGTTTGACATGAGTGGTTCCTTGGGTTGCGGTGTTTGACTCGGATCGTCAGCTGGCTGGCATCCAGCTGCCGTGGAAGCCGAACGGGACGCGGAATGGGAGGTGGACGGTGGCGACGGGGCCGGCGGCGTAGTCGTGGGCGGCGAGCACGACGAGGTCGCTGGTGTCGGTTTCGGGCCGGTACACGGTGGCGAGTACCCAGCCGTCGTCCTCGGCGGCGTCGTCGCGGGCCGGCACGAAGATCCCTTCCCCTGCTTGGGCGCCGTCGGGAAGGCGTGCTTCGGTGACGGTGCCGTTGGTGAGGTCGTGACGCAGCAGCGTGCCGAACTCGACGGAGTGCTCGTATTGAGTGATCGCAGTGGTGTAGGCGTATCGGTGCTCGGTTCCCAAGCGTCGCGGGTCGGCGCGGGGGAACTCTTGGGGCCGATCGTCGAGGATCTCTTGACCGACGGCTCCGGCGACGGGGTCGATGGTCCAGCGCTCGAGCCGCGGTGGTGTGCCGCCGATGCCGTACGGGTCGGTGTCGGTGTCGAACATTTTCGGGTAGCGCATGACGTCGACGACGACGGTCCCGCCGTCGCCGTCGACGGCGTTGACGGTGTGGTACACGTAGCACGGCTCGATCTCGATCCAGGTGACGTCGCCGCCGTGGCGTGGCATCACGCCGACGCGGGCACCGTGCTCGGGTGCCCATGCTGCCGGGAACGGGCGTCCGGCGGCCTGTTCGGCGAAGTAGACCACCGGCAGGTCGAAGAACACCGCTTGGGTCGCGGTGATCGCGAAGTCGTGCATCATCACCGCCCGCGGGATGGCGATCTCCTGGGTCGTGACCAACGTCCCGAACGGTTCGGCGACGTGGTAGCGCAACGTGCCGTCGAGGGACATCCCGAAGAACACCAACTCTTGGGTCGTCGGGTCGATCTTCGGGTGCGCGGTCATCGCCGAGCGCAACTCGCCGGCAAAGTCATAGCGGCCCACGGTGCTGGCGTCGCGGCGGATCTCGGTCGGCAGGGCGACCTCCAAGAAGGCGAGGATGCGGCCGCCGTGGACGACGATGTTGGTGTTCGCCTCATTGCCGGGACCGACCTCGGCGGGCTGGTCCGCGATCGGCTGTTCGCCGAGGTCCTCGGCGGCGCTGTCGGTGCGCACCCACCTGCTGCGGTGATCGACAGTCGCCGCCGTGCCGGTGTCGCTGAACCCGAAACTGTGGACCATCCCGTCGCCGACGAACCAGTGATACGACGCCGGGTCCTCGACGAGCACCGGGTTGGGACCGATCCGCAGCAGCGTCCCGCCACGCACTGCTTCGGGTACCTCACCGTCAACGGGAAGTCGCAACGCCGTCACCTCGGCCGGCAGCGGTGCAAAGTTGGCGGTCAGGTACGGGTTCGACGACTGGCGCGGAGTGACACGCAGCCGGCTACCGACGTACGGTCGCGAACGCTCGGCCGCACTTCCGCCTGCCAGGTCCGTGGCGGCGAGCCCAGCCGCCGCCACCCCGGCGAACAACGCTCGACGAGACATCGGTGCTGTCTCGAATGACTCGGCTGTCGTCGATGATTCGTTGATGGGTGTATGCATTGCATCGCTCCTTTCGATTGGCGATTGTCGTCTGCGCGGCGGTGTGATCAGCGACCACGCTCCGGCTGGCACGCCGAGGGTTTGGCTCGCACGCTTCGAGATCGATGCCCCTTTAGGGACGACGAGCCGACCGCGAACTCATCGGCTCAGATCCCACGATGAACGAGCGGACCGGCCATGTCGTCGGACTGGAGGCGGAACTCGCGCCTCCACCTACGGGGGGAAGAACGACCAACGCGCATCGGTGTCGTCGGAGCCCGCGGTCATCGGTGTGCGTGGGCCTCCCCAATGCCAGGCCACGAGTGACTGGCTGGAGGTGGCAACCCACGCGGCGTCGGGGTCAGCTGGCGCCGGTCGGGTTGAACTCCTTCGGCTCGATGAGCACCAGCCAGTTGCCGGCGTTGTCGCGCATCACGGCCTCGACGCCGTATGGCCGATCGGCGGGCTCCTGCACGAACTCCACGCCCTTGGAGACGAGGTCCTCGTGGGTCTTGTGGCAGTCGTCGACGCGAAGACCGAGGCCGCCAAACTGCCCCTTGGCGAGCTGGCGCCGTATGAATTCGGCGGCCTCGTCGTCGAGCGGCGGCGCGGACTTCATCAGAGTGATCTCCAGCTCCGGCTGGTTGGGGTGACCGACGGTGACCCAGCGGAAGCCCTCCAACGAGACGTCGTCGCGCGTCTCGAAGCCGAGCTTGTCGACGTAGAACTCACGGGTCGCGTCCTGGTCGGTGCAGTAGATGGTGGTCAGTGACACGTTGGTGATTATGGGTCGACCGTACGCCCGGCGTCGTCGGTGACGCTTCTCTCAGATTGCTCGATCGGCCGGAGGCCCCACATGAACAGGTAGCACCCGGGGATGTGCGGACCGCCGGACGCCGCAAAGCGGGCCCGGTAGGCGGACGGTGACTCGCCGACGAGGTCGCTGAATCGGGCGGAGAACGAGCCGAGGCTGGAGAACCCCACCATCACGCAGATCTCGGTGATCGTCAGGTTGGCCGAGCGCAGCAGGTCCTCGGCCCGTTCGATCCGCCGCCGGGTGAGGTAGCGGATCGGCGTCTCCCCGTAGGAGGCCTCGAAGCTGCGGGCGAAGTGGTACTTCGACACGCCGGCGACGCGGGCGAGCCGGTCCAAGTCGAGCTCCTCGTCGTAGTGGGCGTCGATGTGGTCGCGGGCGCGGCGCAGGTGCGGAAGCACCTCCATCGCAACAGCGCGCCCAACCGGACCAGACACCACCCGACTCTAGGCCCGCCTCCCGACTGTTTCTGCATGTGGATCGACGCTGCTCGATGCGGCTCCCGGGCAAGCACGAGCCAGGGCGGCGGATCGACCGGCGCAGTGCGAGGCAGTAGCGAAAGCACCCGATAATGAGCGCGGATAACGCTCCGCTCGGCGGTCCGCCGGGCGTCCGATACGTGCCGTTCGTCCCGCGGCCGGCAGATCCACGCGATGTCCGATTTCGCGCGTCCGGAAACGCTCCGAATGCCGGCGCCGAGACCGTGGGCTAAGTGCGGTTGCTCCCGCTCGCGATCGCGAGCACCGAGCTCAGGGCAGGGCTGGCGAAACCACGCATATCGACGGTGATGCGCGCGCCGCTCAGGTCCGGGGCGTCCCCGAACGCGCGCACATATCGATCGACGCGGAGCATGACCCCGAGGTGCCGTTCCGTGGCGGCGAGCAGATCGGTCATAGCGACCCGGTGACGTACGTGTCACAGGCGATTGCAGACGATTGCTGACAAATCGCGGACAAACGGCGGTTCGGATCGGTCAAACCCGCCCTGAAAAGCACGATGACCAGGGCGTTTGCCCGGGTCAGGTGGTGTCGGAGGGGGGACTTGAACCCCCACGGGATAAATCTCCCACTAGCACCTCAAGCTAGCGCGTCTGCCATTCCGCCACTCCGACGTGGCCGGACCACGATATCTGCGCGCTAGATGCGCACCAACAGGAATCCGAGGGCGATCACCGTGATGATCCAGATCAGCGCGAACACGAACGTGATCCGGTTGAGGTTGCGCTCGGCCGCCGACGACCCGAGGGCCGCGCCACCGCCGCCGCCGAACATGTCGGACAGGCCGCCACCGCGACCACTGTGCATGAGGATGCCCGAGACCATGGCGACCAACGACACGACGTTGATGACCAGGACCGTGTACATCATCACGTCACGCACGGCCGACGAGCCTACCGGCCGGGTTCACGAAACGGCTGCGGACTCCGCCTCCGCCGCGGCCTCCTCCTGGGCGGCCTGCTGCAACAGCCGGTCGCGCTCGATGCGGCGCGTCCGCTGCTCGTCGGGGTCCGGGACCGGGACCGCCGCCAGCAGACGCTTCGTGTAGGCGTCCTGCGGGTTGGTGAGGATCCGCTCCCTGGTGTCGAACTCGACGAGCTTGCCGAGCTGCATCACCGCGATCCGCCGCGACAGGATCTCGACGACCGCGAGGTCGTGGGAGATGAACAGGCACGCGAACCCGATCTCGCGCTGCAGTTCCTGGAACAGATCGAGCACCCTGCGCTTGCACCGAGACGTCGAGTGCGGACGTCGGCTCGTCGGCGATCAGCAACTTCGGGCCGAGCGCCAGGGCGCGGGCGATGCCGACCCGCTGGCGCTGGCCACCGGACAGCTCGTGCGGGTACCGGTTGCGCAGGTCCCGCGCGAGGTGCACCTGATCGAGGAGATCCTCGACCCGCTTGCTCAGCGCCGCACCCTTGGCGATGCCCTGGAGCAGCAGCGGCTCGCCGATCGACTCGCCGATCGGCAGGCGCGGGTTGAGCGACGAGCCGGGGTCCTGGAACACGAAGCTGACATCGCGACGCACCTTCCTGAGCGCACCCTTGTCGATCCCGACCATGTTCGTGCCGAGGATCGTCGCCTCGCCTTCGACGAACGGAAGGAGGCCGACGATCGCCCGTCCGATGGTGGTCTTGCCGGAGCCGGACTCCCCCACCAGGCCGACGACTTCGCCCGGCTCGACGTCCATCGACACCCCGTCCACCGCTCGGAACGCCGGCACGCGGCCGTGCTTCGGATACTCGATCGCGACGTTGTGCAGGTCGACGACGAGGTTCGACGGCGCAACGGCTTCCACCGGTTCGCGTTCGCCGAGCTGAACCGACGCCGGCCGCCTCGCCGATGATCGCGCCGAGGTGCGGCACAGCGGCGAGCAGCTGCTGGGTGTACTCGTGCTTGGGCGTGTAGAAGACCTCGCTCGACGTGCCCGAATCGACGATCTCGCCGCGCCGCATCACGATGACGCGGTCGGACAGGTCGGCCACGACGCCCATGTCGTGGGTGATCAGGATGACGCCGGCGTCGATGCGGTCGCGCAGGTCGCGCATCAGCTTGAGGATCTCCGCCTGCACCGTGACGTCGAGGGCGGTGGTCGGCTCGTCGGCCACGAGCAGCGCCGGGTCCATCGCCAGCGCCTGGGCGATCATCGCCCGCTGGCGCTGGCCGCCCGACAGCTGGTGCGGATAGGCGTCGACGCGCCGCTCCGGGTCGGGGATCTCGACCAGCGTGAGGAGCTCGATCGCCCGCTGCCTGGCGAGCCTCGGCGACATCGCCTGGTGGCTTCGCATCATCTCGGCGATCTGGAAGCCGATGGTGTACACCGGGTTGAGCGCCGTCATCGGCTCCTGGAAGATCATCGACGCCTCGGCGCCGCGAATCTGGCGCAGCGAGTACCGGTCGATGCCGACGATCTCCTTGCCCCTGAGCTTGATCGAGCCACGCACCGATGCGTTCTTCGGGAGCAGGCCCAGCATCGCCATCGCCGCGGTCGACTTCCCGGATCCGGACTCACCGACGATCGCCAGCACCTCACCCGGGTAGAGATCGAACTCGGCCCCGATGACGGCCGGGTACCACGTGCCGTCGACCCAGAAGTCGATATTGAGGTTGCGTACCGACAGGACCGGGTTGCGATCAGGGGTGGTGGTCGTCATCGGTTGGTTCCTCGTGCTGCCTGCGCGGTGCCAGGATACGGGTGATGCACGCCGTGTACCGATCTTCGTTCGGTCGCGTGCTGGTGATCGGAGTGGCGGTCATCTGCGTCGTCACCGCGGCGGTCACCGCGGTCGGGGGTGGCGCCCGTGACTTCTGGCAGCTGGTGCCCTGGCTGGCCCTCGTCGGCGGCGCATGCTGGGCGGCGTTCTGGCGTCCCCGCGTCGAGGTGTCCGACGGCGGTGTGCGGATCGTCAACGTCACGCGCACGATCGACGTGCCATGGCCGGCGATCACGGACGTCGAGACCCGCTGGGCGCTGACGCTGGTGACGGCGTACGGCCGGTTCACGGCGTGGGCGGCACCGTCCGGCGGGCCGCGCTCCGGCGCGCCGGGCGTGCACGGTCCGAGCAGCGGATTCTCGGCCGCTCGATCGGAACCAGCGGCCCGGCCGACCGGACTGCCGTGTCGCACGGCGCCGCCGACCGATGCTGCGGATATCGTCCGGCCGCGCTGGGAGCAGCTGCGGGCCGCCGGTCATCTCGACAATCCGGTGCTCGAGCACGCCAGAGCGCCGGTTCGCTGGCACTTCGAGACGTTCGCCGCCGGCCTGGTTCTGCTGCTGCTCGCGGTCATCGAGCGCGATCGTGTGATCACGGCGTCGTCGCTGCTGCCTTCGACGTTCGCACGCTCCGCGCCCGCCTCCAGGTCCTTGCGCTTGGGGATCCGCTTCTGGCGTGGGTCGAACGCGTCACGCAGGCCGTCGCCGACGAACTGGAGGCACAGCACGATCACCACGATGTAGACGCCCGGCCACACGAACAGCCACGGCCGGGTGGAGAACGCCGTCTTGTACTGCTCGACGATGTTGCCGAGCGACACGTCGGGCCGCTGGATTCCGAACCCGAGATACCCCAGCGCCGCCTCGGTGAGGATCGCCGCGCCCATCAGCAGCGTGATGCTGACGACGATGACGCCGACGCTGTTGGGCAGGATGTGTTTGAAGATGATCCGGCGCGACGACGCGCCCGCGACGCGTGCCGCGTCGACGAACTCGCGTTCTCGGAGGGCGAGGAACTCGGCCCTGACGAGGCGAGCAAGTCCGGTCCACAGGAACAACCCCATCACCACCGCGAGCGTCCACATCCCGCTGGCCTTGGTCACGTACGCCACCACCGCGACGATGAGCAGGAGCGGGATCACCATGATCCCGTCGTTCGTCCGCATCAGGACCGAGTCGAGCCGCCCGCCGAAGAAGCCCGCGAGGGCACCGACCGTCACCCCGATCGCCAGCGTCATCAAGCCGACGACGAGGATGACCACGAGCGTCGTCTGCACGCCCTTCATCGTCATCGCGAACATGTCCTTGCCGACCTCGTTGTCGACGCCGAACGGATGGTCGCCGAGCTGGATGCCGGCGCCACCGAGCCAGCGTCGGCCGCAGCGACATCGTCGGTCCGTCGTCCGGCGACGGTCGGCACGACGTCGGTGTGCTCCCACTTCCACCAACCGGGGATCGGCCCGGCCCCGATGCTGGTGACCGACGTGAGCACGATGAACGCGAGCACGACCAGCGAGACCATCGCGCCCTTGTGGCGGAAGAACCGCCGGCGCACGATCTGCATCTGGCTGAGCCCGGCGACCTCCTTCTGCTCGAACAGTTGCTCGTCGGCGATGATCGGTTCGGCAACGACGTCCGTGTGATGGGTCGGTTCGAGTTGCAGCGGTGCAGTCATCGTGAACCCCCTTCACCGATGCGAGCGACCGGAGCGCCAGCGCAGGGAGCGGCCGGCAACGGCCTGCGTGGCCGGGGAACGCAATGCACAGTCATCTATTGGTCCACCAGTCGGATTCGCGGGTCGAGGTAGGCGTACACCAGGTCGGCGATCAGGTTGAACAACACCCCCATGGTGGCGATGACCAGGAAGAACGCCATCACCGGGTTCGGGTCGAGGTTGCGCAGTCCGTCGATGAACATCGTGCCCATCCCTTCCCACTGGAACACGCTCTCGGTGATCACCGCCCCGCCGAGGACGGCGCTGATGTCCAAGGCAACGATGGTGGCCAAGCGGGAGCATCGCGTTGCGCCATGCGTGACGGATCACGACCGTTCGCTCGGTGAGACCCTTCGACCGGGCGGTACGGATGTAGTCCTGGTTGAGCACTTCCAACATGCTCCCACGGGAATACCGCGTGTACGTGGCCACTGAGATGAGCATGAGCGCCGAGCGTCGGCAGGATCAAGTGGCTGAACATGTTGTCGGTCTTGACCCAGAAGTCACCCTCGAGCCGGGCCTCCTTGTCGTAGAGCGTCCTGATCGGGCGGTTTCGAATCACGGGATTGGCCGAGTACTCGTCCCATGCCTGCATCGCCCGGTCGACGAAGATCACGATCCCCACCAGAAACGCGACGATCGCCGAAGTGCGGGCCGACAAGCCCTTGTCGAACCCGCCCCATGCGTACCCGACGGCGACGCCGACGCCGACTGCGACCACGGCAAGGCCGATCACCGTCCAGACGTTGACGTCGTCGAGCCACTCCTGCATCGGCCACCAGAGCACCGCACCGATGGCCGCCGTGGTGAGCGCGGCGTTGCGCGCCTTGGTGTTGCGCCACCCGGCCATCACGGCGGTGACGGCGACGGCGATGCCGATCGCGAGCAGCGCGACGACCGACGGGGCCGAATCCGGGATTGCGAAGCCATCTCGTCGCCGAGATGTAGATGAGCAGCCCCTCGACGGCCGCAACGCCGACTGCCGTGATGGCGAGCCTGCGGAGCGGCCTCCCGCCGGCCGAGCTGTACACGACGACACCGACGAGGATGCCGGCGATGACGTAGAACGTGGTGGAGAACTGTGCGCTGTCGCGCAGCCAGTCGTTGAAGTTGATGCCGCCGATGTCCTTGAGGATGATCGCCGCCCAGAACACGGGGAGCGAGAAGAACACGAACGTGAAGAACGAGACGAGGTAGTCGAAGCCCGAGTACTGCCGGAGGGCGGTGACGATGCCGACGGCGATGCCGACCACGATCGACAGGATCGTCGCCGTGCCGACCAGCTTGAGGGTCATCGGCACCCGGAACTTGAGCTCGTCCCACACCGGCAGCTGGGTGCGGGCCGAGATGCCGAAGTCCCCGTGCAGGACGAGGTCCTGCAGCCACAGGAAGTAGCGCTGGATCACGGGGGTGTCGAGGTTGAGGTTCTCACGAATCGTTTCCTCGACAGCGGCGCGGCGGTTCACGTCGGTGATCTCGACGAGGAACGCCATCGGATTGCCGGCGTTCGCCATCAGGACGTACACGACGAACGACGCCGCGAAGACGACGAACAAGCCGGCGACCAAGCGTCGGGCGATGAAGGCAAACATTTGGAGGCCAGCTACTCCGTTCTGATTCGTATCGACGTGATCCTGGTGCCCGGCCAAGTTCGGCCGGACACCAGGATCACATTGTGACCCAACCGCGGCCGCGTGCACGCACGCGGCCGCGCTGACTCAGCCGGCCAGCCGTCCACTCCCAGAAGGCGTAGAACATCTTCGGCGCCAACGGGATCGAGGTGACGTTCTCGACGTACGTGCTGTTGTACGCCATCATCCCCGGGAACTGGAAGATCGTCGTTCCGAAGGCATCGGCGACGAGGTTCTGCTCGACCTCCAGCAGGATCTCCTGCTGGCGGGCCGCATCGGTCGTGACCTTGAGCTCCTCGTAGAGCGCGTCGACGGTCTCGTTCGAGTAGCCGTAGTAGTTGTTGGCAGCGCCGGTGGCGAAGTTCGCCTCGGACGCGGTCACCGCTGTCGAGTTCGAGATCCAGCCGAACATGGCGGCGTCGTAGATGTCGGTGTTCGGCAGCAGGGTGCCCCAGTCCGGGTTGGCGCCGTCGATCACCTCGAACCCGGCCTGGGCGGCCGAGTCACGGATCAGCTCGTACTCCGACGCACGGCGCGGGTTGTTCGCCGCGTAGTGGTAGCGCACCTGGATCGGCGTTTCGACGCCGGCCTCCGCGAGCAGCGCCTGGGCGCCCGCGATGTCGAGCTCGCCGTAGGCCTCCTGCAGCCCGTTGTTCGGCGGCGATCTCCTCGTAGCCGGGGAAGCTGACGTCCTGGGTGAACGAGTTGCGGATGATCGCATCGGATTGCAACGGGATGATCAGGCGGTCGAGGATCTCCTGGCGGGGGATCGTCTTGAGGAACGCCTGGCGGACGGCCAGCGCGGTCGCCTCGTCGCCACCGTACGCCGCAGGGTCGAACGGGCCGCCGTTGTTCACGGCGAGGTCGATGTGCTCGTAGGTCGCCTCGCTGTCGGGAACGACGACGATGCCGCGATCGGCGAGACCCTCGAGCTGGACGAGCAGGTCGCTCGTCGACTGCGGCTGGATCATGTCGACTTCTTCGTTCTCCATCGCCTGCACCGCAGCCGTCGGGTCACCGATGATCTTGTAGACGATCGTCTGGATCTGCGTCTGCGGGCCCCACGTGTAGTCCTCGCGGGCCTCGAACGTCATCTCGGTCCGCTGCGTGTAGCCGGTGAGCGGTGTAGGCGCCGGTGCTGAGGTACAGCCCCGGGTCGTCGGGCAGCTCATCGGTGTCGTAGGCCGTGTTCCAGAACTCGGCGATCGGCTTCAGCGCCGCGGGGTCGTCGTTCAGGAACGCGTCGATGAGCGCCTGCTTCGGCCGCGGCCGGATCGTCGATCCCGAGCGCGCGACCGGCGACGACGTGGGCGGCCTCGGTCGGCGATCAGGTGTGGTGTACGGATAGTCGACGTAGGGGATGTCGTACGTCAGCGTCATCGCGAGGCCGTCCTCGGAGATCACCGGCGGCTGGGTCACGTTCTCCCACGCCTCGCTCGACGCGTCGAACGCCACGCCGGCGGACTCCTTGTAGGTGATAGCCCTCGAGCGAGCGCGCCGGTCTCCGGGTCGAACGCGGCGGCGTACGCCTCGGCGTCAGCCGACGTGATCTCGGCGCCGTCGGGCCCGACGACGATCGGCTGCCCGTCCGGGTCGGCCGCGGCGATGATGCCCTCGAGCGGAGTCGTCACCGTGTCGGCGTCGTTGCACTGCGCGCTGATCGCGCCGAAGGTCATCAGCATGTCGGCGGCGTCGACCGGCACGCCGTCGGACCACGTGATGCCCTCGTTGATGCGGTAGGTGATCGTCAGCGGATCGAGCGAATCGATCGTGCACGTGCCGAACTGGTCGTTGTTGATCAGATTGATGTCGGCGTCGTAGTACGTGAACGACGCTGTTCATCAGGTACAGCACGTTCGTGTTCGCGAGCGCGTTGGCGTGGATCGTGTTGTTGTTGAACGACAGCAACGGGTCGTTCCACGCGACGCGGACCTCGCCGACCGGATCGCCCGGGTCGTCGTACGGACCGTGCGGGGTACCGCAGCCGCTTCCGCCGACCTCGCCGACGCCACCGCCGCGGCGCTTCCGCGCTGCTTCGGCCGCCTTCCGTGCCCGCCGCTTCCGTGCCCGCCGGCTCGGTGCCGGGCGGTTCTGTCGTCGCCGAGACCGTCGACGCGGCCAGCGTGCCGACCGACGCGACTGCCAATAGAGAAACGAGCGTCTTGCTCCTTCGACGACTTAACACGTCATCGACCTCCTGATTAGTGCTTGGTTTGATGAGGCTCTCCGGCACCGTCGTGTCCGTTCGCGCATGAACAACCACTGGGTGTCGACCGATGGCCGCCCCCTGCCAAAGGTGGCCAGACGTTATCAGGCACAGCCTTCGGAGGAAACCCACCGGCCAGAGAGCCGGGTGCGCTGGAGCAAACGTTCCGGAATCGGAATCTCCCGCTCACACTTTCGAAGCATTGCTGGAATCGCCGTGCCATTGCTGGAACGTTCTTGCCCTCTCCGTTCGACGGGACAGGCCCCGCGGCGTCGCAACTCCGTTCAAGCGACCGGACAAATCGGGCCGCGATGCTACGATCTTGGCCACGAACTACCGGGATTCGAGCGCCGCGTGAACGTCGAAACGGAGCCCCCCGACCGCAGGGCGGCTACGAGCACGGTGCCGGCCGAGCGGCGGCGCGTCGTCGACGACGCTCGCCCGATCACCGACCCGGAGATGGAACGCGCCGCCGACCTCGTCGAGCGGATGACCACCGCGTTCGACGCCAAGCTCGTCGGCCAGGCCGAGCGTCCGCACGAGCCTGCTCGTGACGTTGCTCGCCGAGGGGCACCTGCTGCTCGAGAGCGTGCCAGGGCTGGCGAAGACCACCGCGGCGTCGACGCTCGCCGGCATCGTGAGCGCATCGTTCTCGCGCATCCAGTGCACGCCCGACCTGCTCCCCAGCGACATCGTCGGGACCCAGGTGTACGACCCGTCGAACGGCGAGTTCGACACCCGGCTCGGTCCGATCCACGCCAACTTCGTGCTCCTCGACGAGATCAACCGCGCCGGCGCCAAGACCCAGAGCGCGACGCTCGAGGCGATGCAGGAGCGCCAGACGAGCATCGGCGGGGTGATGTACCCGCTGCCGTGGCCGTTCATGGTGCTCGCCACGCAGAACCCGATCGAGGAGGAGGGGACGTACCACCTGCCCCAGGCGCAGCTCGACCGCTTCCTGCTTGAAGGAGGTCATCGCCTACCCGTCCCCCGACGAGGAGCTCGAGGTGCTGCGCCGGATCAAGCGCGGCGTCCTCGGCACCCGCGCGTCGGCGCCGGATCACGTCGTCGGTCGTCGAGGAGGTCCGCTCGCTGATCGAGCTCACGTCGCGCGTGTACATCGACGAGGAGGTGCAGCGCTACGCCGTGGCGATCAGCCAGGCGACCCGCGATGCCGGCGCGATCATCGATCCCGAGCTCGCGTCGTACATCGATCTCGGGGCCAGTCCGCGGGGGCGATCGCATTGCAGCAGGCGGGACAGGCCTCGCGCTCGTCAACGGCAGGGCGTTCGTCGTGCCCGGACGACGTCCGCTACCTCCGGTACAGCGTGCTCCGGCACCGGATCCGCCTCGGATACCAGGCCATCGCCGACGACGTGCGGGTGGAGACGATCATCGACGCGATCTTCGACGCCGTCGCGACGCCGTAGGTCGCCGATGCGTCGGGAGTCGCTGCTCGCGAACGTGAAGGCGCGCCTGGCCATCCCGGCCAGGAAGCCGACCCAGGAGATGCTCGAGGGCGAGTACGGCTCGATCCACCGCGGTCGCAGCATGGACTTCGACGACTTGCGCGAGTACACGCTCGGGGATGACGTCAAGGACATCGACTGGAAGGCGACCGCACGTGCCGGGCGGCCGCTGATCAAGCGCTACGTGGCGACCCGCCGGCACGCCGTGCTGCTCGTCGTCGACACCGGGCGGACGATGGCGGCGCTCGTCGACGCGACCGAGCGTCAAGCGAGACGTCGCCGTGCTGGCAGCAGGCGTGATCGGCGAGATCGCCACGGGGCACGGCGACTCCGTCGGGCTCGTCGCCGGTCCGGTCGCCACCGCACCCGCGGGCCGCGGTGGCCGCATGGGGAACGCGCAGCACCTCGTCTACCTCCCTCCACTGCGCGGCGACCTGCACCTCGAACGGCTGCTGCGTTCGATCCACGACGCGATCGACCTCGACGGTGAGCCGTCGGACAACCTCGGCCTGCTCCGCTACGTCGCCGAGCGCTTCGAGCGCCGCATGATCCTGGTCGTCATCGCCGACGACGACGATTTCGACGATCGTCACGAACGGGCGCTTCGGCGTCTGGCGGCGCAACACGAGGTGCTGCACTGCACGGTCGGCGATGTCGCGCTGACCGAGCCGGCGCTCGCCGGCGCGACGCTGCGCTCGGTCGAGACGGCAACGACGATCCCGGCATTCCTGCGGAGCCACGAGGGTCTCCACGAGGATCTCACGGCGCTGGCCGGCCGCCGCGACGCATCGCGACGCGCCGATGCTCGCGAAGGCGGGCATCGGTGGTGTCCGCCTCGTCGGGCGTCGAGGACGTGATCGCTTCCCTGCTCGGGTTGCTCGAGCGCCAGCGGCTGTTCGGTACCCAACGATGACGGTCGGGCTGATCGAGATGCTGGGTGCGTCGCCGGTGGTGGCGGCGGCAGGGAGCCTTCCGCCGGCGGACGACCGGCTCTTCGGGCCCGACACGTTCGGCGCCGGCTGGCTCGTCGCGGCGGTCGCCGTTCTACTCGGCCGCGGTGGGTGGTCTGGTGTGGGCGCTCTGGCCGGCGCGTCGATCTCGGATCGCGCCGGAGGTTCGACACGTGGTCGGACTGCGCGACCGCTACCTGCGTCGACTCGACGAGCTCGAGCGCCAGGTCGGCGCCGAGGAGCTCACGCCCCGTGCGCTGCACCACGAGTTGAGCCGCACGTTGCGACGATTCGCCGGTGAGCTCGGCATCGCGAGGGCCAGCTCGATGTCGGCCGGCGCCCTCGACGAGGCCGGGCAGCGTCGCCTCGCCGCGGCGGTGCGACGGTACGAGCACCCGCAGTTCGAGGAGCAACCGGAAAGCGACCCGTTCGGCGCGCTCGGCATCGCGAGGGCGGTGATCGCCGAAGCCCCCGAGCCGGACTTGCGCGAGTCGGTGGGCGCACCGTGAGCGCGGTGACAGGCTTCGCGTTCCGGTCGCCGTGGATCGGAATTCTCGTGCTCGTCGCGACGGCGCTGATCGGCAGCGTCGTCGTGGTGGCGCTGGCGTCGACCGCGCTCGGCGCAGTGGCGCCAGAGCGCGCCGATCGCCCACGCCGACCACGCGTTGTCGTCGCCGTTGTTCGCGAAGGTGCTGCGCCGGTATCGGATTCTCGTCGGCGGCGAGCTGGCGGTGCTCGCCGTCATCGGCTTGGCGGCCTTCGGTCTCGCGATGCGACCGCTGAGCGACCAGCCGCGCGAGCGCGACACGCTCAGTCGCGACGTCATGCTGTGCCTCGACGTGTCGGGATCGATGAAGGAGCTCGACGAGAACATCCTCCGGCGGTTCACCGACATCGCCGCCGGGTTGCCCGGCGATCGGATCGGCCTGACGATCTGGAACGGGGCCGCGATCACCGTCTTCCCGCTCACCGACGACGCCAGGTACGTGACGGCGATGCTCGAGTTCTCCGTCGACCAGCTCAACCGCGGGGCGCGCTCGTTCATGCTGGGCACCGAGGTCGGTGGCGCATCGCTGATCGGGGACGGCCTGGCGTCGTGCACGATGCGGTTCGACCGACTCGACGAGGATCGCGCACGGTCGATCGTGTTCGCGACCGACAACGCGCTGGCCGGCGACCCGCTCATCTCACTGTCCGGCGCCGCGCAGGTCGCCACCGAGCGGGGCATCAGGGTGTACGCCGTGGCGCCGGCGTACTACATCACTCCCGACGACGCCGCCGAGCTGGAATCGGCGGTCGAGTCCACCGGCGGTGCGTACCTCACGACCAGTGACGACAAGGTGGTCGACCGCGTGATCGAACGAATCGTCGAGATCGAGGCGACCCATCTCGATCAGCCGCCGGAGGTCATCCGGGATGACCGCCCGACGACGTGGGCGGCCATCGCGTTCGGGGGTGTCGTCGCTGCTGGGCGTCGTGTCATGGGTGCTGCGGAGATGACCGATGCGATTTGATCCGCTCGTTCCGGTCCCGCTCATCGTCGCCGGGGTCGTCGTCATCGCGGTGACGCTCGTGGCCCGCGTCGTGCGCGCCGGCCCCACGCTCGGCGTCGCCCGCGGCGCGCTCGGCGCGATGCTGGCAATCGCCGTCGTTGCCGACCCGACGGTGGCGGGCGGCACGAGCGACGCCCGGAGGGTCTCGGCGGACGTCATCTTCGTCGTCGACTCGACGAGCAGCATGGCGGCGATCGACTACGACGGCGAGTCGCCGCGGCTCGACGGCGTGCGCGCCGACATCCTCGAGATCGCCGCCGGCTTCCGCGGTGCGAACTTCACACTCGTGCGGTTCGACTCGCAGGCGCGGCTCGAACTGCCGTGGACGACGGACTTCGGCGCGTTGGAGACCGCCGTGTCGGTGATCCGTCAGGAGCGGGCCGTCTACAGCCGGGGAAGCTCGCTCGACCTGCCGCTCGAGGTGCTCGATCGAGCTCATCCCGCGCTTGGGCGTGACCGGCCGGCGACGCCGGTCGCGATTCCTACACCGTCGTGTTCTACTTCTCCGACGGTGAGCAGCGGACCCCGCCGGCGGACGACGTGCCCACGGTCGACACGCGAAACCGGCGATGGTCATCGGAGATGGACGACGGGACGGACGAACTGGCGACGACGTTCGCCGAGCTCGCGCCGGACATCGACGGCGGGGCGGTGCTGGGCTACGGCACCGCCGAGGGCGCACCGATGATCGAGTTCCACGGGAGCGACGAGCTGGTCACCGGCGACTCGCCTTACGTCATCGACTACGCGACCTCTGAACCCGCGATCTCCCGCCTCGACGAGGAGAACCTGACCGGGATCGCCGGCGAGCTCGACGTGCCGTACCTCCACCGGGTCGAGCCGGGCGGGCTCGGCGGGTTGGCGTCCGAGCTCGCCGGGGCCGCACCGATCGTGAGCGACGGCTCGCGGGAGACGCGCGACCGGCTGTACTGGATCCCGGCGCTCGGCCTGCTCGCCGTGGTGCTGTGGCAGGCGGCGGTCACGGCGATGGAGGCGCGCAGCACCGGGCGGCTGCTCGGCGGGGCGGCCAAGCCGGCGACGCCGGAGCGCGCACCGGTGGCGGAGGTCGCCGCCGGCCGGCGGCCGAGCAGGGAGTCCGCCGCGTGAGCCGCGCCGGAATGCCTCGGTCGCGGCGCAAGCGGCTGCTCGTCGTGCCGCTCTGTGTGGTCCTGCTCGCCGTCGGGGCCAAGCTCGCCACGATGCACGCGTTCGCCGCGTCGGGGGCCGACGCCTACGACGATGGCCGCTACGAGGCGAGCGAATCGAGCTTCGGGCGACTCGAGACGTTGAACGTCATCGATCCGTCGCTCGCCCTCGTCGGTGTCGGCGACGCCCGCTACCGGCAGGACGACCTGCTGGGCGCCGAGGACGCCTTCGCCGAGGCGCTCGCGCGAGGCACCGGGCGACTGCGAGATCCGGTTCAACCTGGCGGTCACGATCGAAGCGCAGGGCGACCGGCTGGTCGCCAACGAGTCGCTCACGGCCACGTCCGGTCTGCCGTTCGATGCGTCGATCGATCGTGCCGACCCCGTCGAGCGCTACTCGCTCGCGCTGGACGTGGTGGATGCCGGCGATTGTCCATCGGCCGCGGCCGACGACGCCGGCGACCGACTGGCCGACACCCGCGAGCGGCTCGCCGCCAAGCTCGCCGCGCTGGAGGGCGATGCGGACGACGAGGATCGGCCGGACCCGGACTCGCCGACCCAGAGCGAGCGCGGCGACAGCGAGGAGATCGATGAGGTCGAGCTCCGCAACCAGGACGGCGCCAACCAGCGCGAAGAAGCTCGCGACCGCGACACCTCCGGCGCGCTCCCCGACGGCCAGTCCAACTGGTGACGAAGTTCGCAGCCCGCTCAAGATTTCCACAGGCCAGATTCACCATTTTTGGGCGAATCTGGCCTGTGGAAATCTCTCACCGGGGCGTACGCGCCGTAGTTGATGATCTTGGCGAACTCGTCGGGGTCGAGGCTGGCGCCGCCGACCAGCGCGCCGTCGATGTCCGGCTGCGCCATCAGCTCGGCGATGTTGCCCGGCTTCACCGAGCCGCCGTACTGGATCCGCACCGCGGCCGCGGTGTCCGGGTCGGTGACGTGGGCGATGCGCGCCCGGATCGACGCGCACACGGCCTGGGCGTCCTCTGACGTGGCGGTCTTGCCCGTGCCGATCGCCCAGATCGGCTCGTAGGCGATCGACCATGGCGGCGATCTGCGCCTTGGTCCGGCCGGCGATGACGTTGTCGATCTGGCCGATCACCTTGTCGTCCGTCCCGCCCGCCTCGCGCTCCTCGAGCGTCTCGCCGACGCAGGCGATCGGGGTCATGCCGTGCTTCTGGATCGCCGACACCTTGGCCGCGACCATGTCATCGGTCTCGCCGAACAGCTCGCGTCGCTCGCTGTGCCCGGCGATGACGTACTTGACGTCGAGCTTGGCGAGGAACACCGGCGACACCTCGCCGGTGAACGCGCCCTTGTCCTCCCAGTGGCAGTGCTGAGCGCCGAGCGCGAACGGCAGGTCGTCGGCGTCGATCAGCGTCTGGATGCTCCGCAGGTCGGTGAACGGCGGGTGCATGCTCACGTCGACGACGTCCGTCGTCTCCTGCGGCACCAGGTACGCCAGCTTCTGGACCGCCTGGATCGCTTCGAAGTGGTTGTGGTGCATCTTCCAGTTGCCCGAGATGAGCGGTCGGCGGCGTTCCGTCACATACCCATCTTCATCGATCGGCGGCGGACGCGCGCAATGCGGCCAACCCGGGGAGGTCGCCCAGCTCGAGCAGCTCGAGCGACGCCCCGCCGCCGGTCGAGACGTGATCGACGTCGTCGTCGAGCCGGAACTGGGCGAGCGCGGCGGCGGAGTCGCCACCACCGACGACCGTGAACCCCTTCGTGGCGGCGACCGCCTCGGCGACCGTGCGGGTGCCGGACGCGAACCGCTCGTCCTCGAACATGCCCATCGGACCGTTCCAGAACACGGTGCGCGCCTCGGTGATCACGTCGGCGAACTCGGCGGCCGTACCGGGCCCGATGTCGAGCCCCTTGGCCCCGTCCGGCAGGCGGGTCCCGAACGTGGCGAACTGGCCGCCGGCGTCGAGCCCGACGATGTCGCTCGGCAGATGGATCGGCTTCGTGCTCTTCTCGAGCAGACTCCGGCAGGTGTCGACCTGGTCCGGCTCGAACAGCGAGTCGCCGATCGGCAGCCCCTTGGCGGCGAAGAACGTGAAGCACATCGCCCCGCCGATCACGAGCGAGTCGACGATCTCGAGCAGCGCCTCGATCACGCCGAGCTTGTCGCTGACCTTGGCCCCGCCGAGCACGGCGACGAACGGCCGGTTCGGGTTCGTGCGCAGTCCGAGCAGGACCTCGACCTCGCGTTCGAGCAACCGCCCCATTGCCGACGGCACCCTCGCCGGCGGGCCGACGATCGACGCGTGGGCCCGATGCGACGCCCCGAATGCGTCGTTGACGTAGCCGTCGATGCCGTCCACGAGCCGCTCGGCGAACGCGGGGTCGTTGCCCTCCTCGCCTGGGTCGAACCGGAGGTTCTCGAGCAGCTCGACGCCGGGGGCGAGCTCGGCGAGGCGGGCGCGGACCGGCTCCATCGAGTACTTCGGGTTCGGCGCGCCCTTCGGCCGCCCGAGGTGGCTCGCCGTGACGACGTCGGCGCGCGCGCGCCGTGAGCCACTCGATCGTGGGCAGCGCAGCTCGGATCCGGAAGTCGTCGGTGATCCGACCGTCATCCAGCGGCACGTTGAAGTCGGTGCGGACGAGGATCCGCTTTCCGTCGAGCGACCCGAGATGCTGCTCGAGATCCTCGAGCGTCGGGATCCCGTCTCTCACTTCTTACGGCCGCGCAGCTTCGAGGCGGTGTAGTCGATGACGTCGACGAGGCGGTTGGAGTAGCCCCACTCGTTGTCGTACCAGCCGAGCACCTTGACGAGCGTGCCCATGCTCATCGTCAGCTCGGAGTCGAAGATGCACGAGTGCGGATCACTGACGATGTCGCCGGACACGATCGGCTCGTCGGTGTAGCGGATCACGCCCTTGAGCGGGCCGCTCCTGGCCGCCTTGGCGTACGCGGCGTTGATCTCGGCGACGCGTCGCCTCGGTCTTGAGCACGGCGTTGAAGTCGGTGACCGAACCGGTGGGCACGGGCACGCGCAGCGAAGTGCCGTCGAGGCTTGCCCCTTCATCGCCTCCAGCACGAGCGACGTCGACCTCGCGGCGCCGGTGCTCGTCGGGACGATGTTGATCGCTGCCGCACGCGGCCCGCCGCAGGTCGCGGTGCGGGCCGTCGACCAGCATCTGGTCGCCGGTGTAGGCGTGAACCGTCGTCATCAGTCCCTGCTCGACGCCGAACGCATCGTCGAGCACCTTTACGAGCGGCACGAAGCAGTTCGTGGTGCAGCTCGCGTCGGAGATCACCTTGTGCTGCTTGGGATCGAAGTCCTTGTGGTTGACGCCGTACACGAACGTCGCGTCGGCGCCCGTCGCTCGGCGCCGACACGATGACGAGCGGGGCGCCGGCGTCGAGGTGTGCCGCCGCCTTCGCCGCGACGTGAAGATGCCGGTCGACTCGACGACGAGATCGACGCCGAGGTCGCCCCACGGCAGCTCGGCCGGGTTGCGCACCGAGAGCACCTGCAGCTCGTCGTCGCCGGCTTTGATGCCGCTCGACCCGGCCTTCACCGGCTCCGGGTACTGGCCGAGCACCGAGTCGTACTTGAGCAGGTGCGCCATCGTCTCGATGTCGCCGAGGTCGTTGACGGCGACGAAGTCGATGTCGGCCTTGCGAGGCTTTGGCGGCGCGGAACAGGTTGCGCCCGATGCGCCCGAATCCGTTGATGCCTACGCGAACAGTCATGGTGGGAGAGGCTCACTTTCGTGGGGGATTCGCGAACGACCCTGACGTTATCTCGCCGACTTCGGCTTCATCCGAGTGCCGCAGGACCCCCGTCGGGGCCCTCCGCACTCCGGTGCGCTCCGGCACTCGGGTGGATCAGCTCGCGGCAGGGCGCTAGTGGCTGACGTCGCGGTGGCTGGTGCGCACGGCGAGCCCTCGGGCGCGGAGCCGGCTGGCGAGCTCCTCGACGATGGCCACCGAGCGGTGGCGGCCGCCGGTGCAGCCGATGGCGATGGTGAGGTAGCTGCGCCCCTCGGCTTGATAGCCCGGTACGACGATCTTCAGCATCTCGTCGAACGAGTCGAGGAACTCCGACGTCTGGGCCCGTTCGATCACATAGTCGCGGACCGCGGGGTCGTGACCGGTGAGCGGGCGCAGCTGCTCGTCCCAGTAAGGGTTCGGCAAGAAGCGCACGTCCATCACGATGTCGGCGTCGAGCGGCAGGCCGTGCTTGAACCCGAAGCTCTCGACCGCGACCTGCATCTGCGACGCTGCCGGCTTCGGCGAACGCGGTGACCACCCGCTCCTTGAGCTGGTGGACGTTGAGCCCGGTGGTGTCGATCACCAGGTCGGCGGCTTCGCGGGTCGGCTGGAGCATCGTCCGCTCCAGCTCGATCGACTCGACCAGCCCCTCGGTCTGCGGCGGCCAGCGGATGCTTGCGCCGGGTGGCGTCGTATCGTCGAACGAGCTCCGGGCGTCGACGCGTCGAGGAACACGACCGTGACGTGATGGCCGACGGCCCGGATCGCGGCGACCCGCTGGAGGATCTCGCCGTGGTCGCGACCGGCGACGAGGGCGAGACGGTCGATCCCCGCCGCCTCAGGGAGCGAGGCGAGCTCGACGATCTTCTCGACGAGCGACGTCGGCAGGTTGTCGACGACGTACCAGCCGAGATCCTCCATGACATCCGCAACGCCGGACCGGCCGGCACCGGAGAGCCCGGTGATCACCACGATGTCAGCCATCTGTCGTCAACCTACTTCGGGCCGCAATCGCGTGCGCAGGTACAAGAGGCGCGGCACGGTGGCGGCGTCGGTGTACTCGGGGGCGAGGGCCAGGAAGCCCGGCGGCGGCGCAGGCTCGACCATCCGCTCGATGTACAGGCCGTTGGCCGCCAGCGCGTTGATGTACCGCGACAGCGGCCGGTGGATGAAGCGGATGTGCACGCCGAGCTCGACCTCCTCGATCGTCTCGGCCTCGACGAGATATGGGCCGATGCGCCAGTACTGCTCGGGCGGCTCCATGACCTGGTCGTCGATCCAGCCGCTCTCCGGGGTCTGGAGCAGCGGGTGATTGAGGAAGAAGCAGAAACGCCCGCCTGGTTCGAGCACCCTCGCGACCTCGGCGATCGCCCCGTCGACCTCGTCGATGTGCTCGAACACGAGGCACGCAACGATGGCGTCGAAGCTGTCGTCGGGGAACGGCAACTCGTCGGCGAACGCGCTCGGCGAAGCCGGTGGCCCCGCCGCGGTGGGAGGCGACGGCGATCTGGTTCCACGTCGGGTCGACCCCGACCACGACCTCGACGCCGTCGAGTGCGCGCGCCAAGCGACTGATCTGACCGTCGCCGCATCCTACGTCGAGGACGCGGCGGGCGCCGGACAGCTCGCTCGCGGCCAGCGGAAGGATCTGCTCGTCGTACTCGGGATCGGCGCCCTCCGTGAACCCCGCGATCCACCACTGGGCATGCGACTCCCACAGCTCCTGGCTCGTCGGCGGCGCCGCGACGGCACCCTCGTCGGCGCTCGTCGAGCCCTCGTCAATCGTCACCATGCGCAACCTACTGGACCCCTCTCAGCGCCAGTCTGAACTCTGGACTGGATTTATAAGGAAAGTGTATGTATTATTCCGCGCATGGGAGAGGGGGACCGTGCCGGCGGACGCCCGGGGACGGGCATGGCCAGCTTGCGCACGGGTATGGCCAGCTTGCGCACGGGTATGGAAGGCCGGAGCAAAGCCGCGCCCGCCGACGCCCGGCGGCAGAACCGCTCGCTGCTGCTGCGGGCGCTGTTCCGCGCCGGTCCGATGAGTCGTGCCGATCTGGCGCGCGCCAGCGGCCTCACCCCCACCACCGTGTCGACGGTGATCGGTGAGCTCGTCGACGCCGGGATGATCGAAGCGGCGGGCCGCGCCCCGACCGGATCCGTCGGCAAGCCGGCGACCCTCGTCTCCGTTGTCGCCGACGCCCGCCACGTCGTCTGCCTCGACCTCAGCAGCGAGGACGAGATCCGTGGAGCCGTCGTGAACCTCGCCTGTAAGCCGGTGATCCGGCGCAGCGTTCGACGCCGCGGCCGGAACGGCAAGCTCGTCTCCGGTCACCCGCTCGCCGACCTGGCGGCGACGGTGGCGCGGGACCTCGCCGAGCGCGGCCGAGCGGCCGCTGCTCGGCGTCGGTGTCTCCACCCCCGGCGTCGTCGACACCGACGGCGTCGTCGCCAAGTCGGCGCACCTCGGCTTCGACCACCTCCCGCTCGGGCCGATCATCGCCGACACGCTTGCCCTCCCTGTCCGCGTCGCGAACGACTCCCACGCCGCCGCACTCGGCGAGCTGGCGCTGGCCCCCACCGCGTCAGGGAACCTCCTGCTCCTGCGGATCACCGAGGGCATCGGGGCCGGGATCGTGTTGAACCACCACCTGTTCACCGGAACGGCGCACGCGGCAGGCGAGATCGGCCACGTCGTCGTCAATCCCCGCGGCGACGTCTGCGCGTGCGGGAACCGGGGCTGCCTCGAGACCGTGGTGTCGGTCCCGATCGCCCTGCTGCGCGCCGAGGGCCGGGTCGACCGAGCCGTGCTCACCAGGGCCGGACGCCAGCTCGGCGCCGCCCTCGCCTACCTCGTGAGCGGACTCGACCTCGACACCGTCGTGCTCTCCGGCATCGACGAGGCGCTCGGCGAGCCGTTCCGACTCGCCGCCTTCGACACCATTCGTAGCCGGACGCTCGCCGAGTTCGGCGACCGGCTCGAGCTCCGGCTCAGCGACTACGGGGACGACGACGCCCTGCTCGGCGCCGCCGTGCTGATCCTCGATCAGGAGCTGGGCGTCGCCTGAACCCACCGACCAAGACCTCACATGAACCACAATCAACAACAGGGGGTACCCATGAGGAAGAGAAGGACAGCGGCGCTCGGCGCCGCTCTCGCAATGCTGACCGCAGCGTTCGGCAGCACCGTCACCAACGCCAGTGGCGAAGCGGCGACAGTGCGCGTCTGGATCAACGGCAGTGACACGCCCGACTCGGTACGCGAGTACCTCATCGCCGAGTTCAACGAGCTCCATCCCGACGCCGAGCTGGTGATCGAGGAGCAGCAGTGGACCGGACTCGTCGAGCGCCTGACCACGGCGTTGTCGTCGAGCGACAGCCCTGACGTCGTCGAGATGGGCAACACCCAGGCCCAAGCGTTCGAGGCGGCGGGAGCGCTGCTCGACCTCACCGACTACACGGAGCAGCTCGGCGGCGACGACCTGCTGCAGAGCCTGCTCGAGGCCGGAACCTACGACGGCCGCCTCTACGGCGTTCCCTACTACGCCGGCGCCAGGATCATGATCTACCGCACCGACCTGTTCGAGGCCGCGGGGGTCGAGGTACCGACGACGATCGAAGAGATGATGGCCGCGTCGGCGACGCTGATCGAGGCCAACGCAGACGTACCGAACTTCTCCGGGTTCTACCTCCCCGGCCGCAACTGGCACGCCGCCCTCTCGTTCATCTGGGATGCCGGCGGTGACATCGCCGTGCAGGAGGGCGACCAGTGGGTCGGACAGTTGTCGAGCCCAGAGTCGGTCGCCGGGCTGGAGGCCTTCCGCGAGATGGTGGAAGTCGGCAACCGCGCCCCGGTCGACAGCGACGACGCCAACGACTACCTGGCGTTCTGCGCCGGCGAGGTGGGGATGATGCCGGCGCCGGGCTGGAAGCCGGGCCAGATCATCAACCCCGACGACGGGTGCCCGGACATGGAGGCGAACATGGGCTACTTCGCGATGCCGGGCTCGGAGGCCGGCACGACAGCGCCGGTGCTGCTCGGCGGGTCCAACGTCGCCGTGTCGGCGAACAGCCAGAACCCGGACCTCGCCATCGACGTGGTCACGATCATGGCGTCCGAGGAGTACCAGGCCCAGATGGCCGCCGCCAACCTGATCCCGGCGCGCATCTCGCAGCTCGAGGCGGTCACCGGTAACCCGGCAGCCGTCACCCAGGCCGAGGCGGCCGCGAACAGCCGCTTCGTCCCGACCAGCGAGCACTGGGCCGGCGTCGAAGCCGCCAACATCCTGCCCGACATGCTCGTCGCCATCGCCCAGGGCGGCGACATCCAGGCCGAGGCCGAGCGGGCTGACGCAGCGATCGAAGAGATCCTCAACCAGTAGACAGTGCAGACGACTGTCGCTGCGCCTGACTCCCTGAAGGGGGGCGAGTCACACGGCTCGCCCCCCTTCGGCGCGGGCGCCGCGGGAGGTCGACCTCCGGGCGGGGCATCCAGGCCTCGGCTGCTGCCGTTCCTGCTGCTGCTTCCCGCGCTGGCGGTGATGGTGCTGCTGCTCGGCTATCCGCTCGTCCGCCTCGTCACGATGTCGTTCCAGGAGTTCGGGCTGCGCCAGCAGTTCGGGACGCCGGCGCCGTGGGTCGGGCTCGCCAACTACCGCGACATCCTCGGCAACTCCTACTTCTGGACGGTCCTCCTGAGGACAATCGTCTTCTGCTTCGCCAACGTGGCACTGACGATGGTCATCGGTGGGGCGTTCGCCCTGCTCTTGACGAAGCTCAACACCGTCGTTCGCGGGCTGCTGTCCGTCGCGCTGATCCTGGCGTGGGCGACACCGCCGCTTGCCGCAGTGGTGGTCTGGCAGTGGGTGTTCGACACGCAGTACGGGCTCGCCAACTGGGCGCTCGGCCGGCAGGGCGAATCGTGGCTCGCCGAACCGCTCTCGTTCTTCATGGTGGCCTCGATCATCGTCGTGTGGATGGGTGTCCCGTTCGTGACGTTCACGCTCTATGCCGGACTCACCCAGGTGCCGCGCGAGCTGATCGAGGCCGCGGCGCTCGACGGCGCCTCACCGGTGCAGCGGTTGCGCGTCGTCGCCTACCCGATGCTCAAGCCGATCATCATGATCCTCACCGCGCTCTCGGTGCTGTGGGACTTTCGGGTGTTCACCCAGATCTACGTGCTGCAGAAGGCGGGCGGGATCAGCCGGGACACGAACCTGCTCGGGGTGTACGCCTACCAGATCTCGATCGGGCAGAACCAGTTCGGCACCGGCGCCGCGGTCGCCATCGTGATGGTGCTGATCACGCTCGTGCTGACGATCTTCTATCTCCGCTCGATGACGCGAACCGAGGAACTGTGAGCGGCGTCGTGCTCAGCGTCGGCCCCCGGTCGCGGCGCAGCCGCGTGCTGTGGAACGCGGTCGGCCTCGCCGTGTTCGTGGTGGTGATCTTCCCGGTGTACTGGATGGTGCTGACGTCGTTCCGCCGGCGCATCGACGTCCAGAGCACCTCGCCGGACTTCGTACCCAACCCGGGAACACTGCAGAACTACCGCAACGCCCTCGGCCGCGACTTCTTCTGGCAGGCGGTGCGCAACAGCCTCTCGGTCACGTTGCTGGTCGTCGCCGCCGCCCTGCTGATCGGCTTTCTCGCAGCGGTCGGGGTGTCGCGTTTTCGCTTCCGCGGGCGAATGGCGTTCATCGTGATCGTGCTCATCGTGCAGATGATCCCGGCCGAGGCGATGATCATCTCCTTGTTCAAGGTGCTCAACGACTGGCGTCTCACCAACACGATCATCGGGCTGTCACTGACCTACCTCGTTTTCGTGCTGCCGTTCACGATCTGGACGCTGCGAGGTTTCGTCGGCAACGTGCCACGCGACCTCGAGGAGGCAGCGATGGTCGACGGTGCGAGCCGGTTGCGGGCGTTCTTCACGATCACCCTGCCGCTGGTTGCACCGGGCGTGGTCGCCACCGGTGTGTTCGCCTTCATCCTGGCCTGGAACGAGTTCATCTTCGCCCTGGTGATCATGAACCGGCCCGAGAAGCAGACCCTCCCGGTGTGGCTGCAGGCGTTCAACGAGGGCGCCCGCGGCACCGATTGGGGCGGCGTCATGGCCGGGTCGACGCTCATGGCGATCCCGGTGATCGTGTTCTTCCTGATCGTCCAGCGCCGAATGGTCGGTGGCCTGACAGCCGGGGCGGTGAAGGGCTGATCGTGCGTCGTTCGGCCTTCTGGGCGGCCCGCGGCTCGGCTTCCGGGTCGTTGGCCGCCCAGTTCGCGAAGTGATGCGTAAACCGCCCAGTTGGTGGAGGCGTCAGCCGTCGACGTCCGGCTCGTCGAACGACGGACCTGGGATCGCGTGGAACCGGTCGTGCACGGCATCGGCGACCGTGTTGGGCAGCCACGGCAGCGCCCGCAGCTCGGGGCGGCTGGCCTGCTTCACCTTGCCGACGCCGCCGAGCTCCTTGAGCAGGCGCTTCCGCCTGGTCTCGCCGAGGCCGGGGATGCCGTCGAGGGCACTCTTCGTCATCCGCTTGCTCCGCCGCTCGGCGTGGAACGTGTTGGCGAAGCGGTGCGCCTCGTCCCTGATGCGCTGGAGCATGAACAGCGCCTCGCTCCCCCGCGGGATGTCGACCGGGTACGGCTGACCCGGAACGAAGACCTGTTCGAAGCGCTTGGCGAGGCCGGCCACCGGGATCTCGTCGGCGAGCCCCAGCCGGTGCACGACCCGCTCGGCGACGCCGAGCTGACCCTTGCCGCCGTCGACGAGCAGCAACTGCGGCGGGTAGCGGAACTTCGCCGCGCGTCGACGTGAATCCTGGGCACCGCCCAGACCCGGATGCGGCGGGGGTTCATCCCGTGACGCGAGATAGGCGGTCAGCCGGCGGGTGAGCACCTCCTCCATCGCCGCGTAGTCGTCGTTGCCCTCGACGTTGACCTTGAACCGGCGGTACTCCCGTTTGTCGGGGAGCCCGTCCTGGAGCACGACCATCGAGCCGACATAGTCGGTGCCCTGGAGGTGCGCCATGTCGTAGGCCTCGATGCGCAGGGGCGCCTCGGGCAGGTCGAGGTGCTTCTGCAGCTCGTTGAGCGCCCGGCTGCGCGAGTCGAGGTCGCCCGCCCGCCGCAGGCGGTGCCGGTTGAACTCCTCCTTGGCGTTGTTCGTCACCGTCTCGAGCAGCGCCCTGCGGTCGCCGCGTTGGGGGACCCGGATCCTGACGTTCGCGCCGCGTTGCCCTCCCGCCTTCAGATGGGTGAGCCACTCCTCGTACAGCGCCTGATCCTGCGGTTCGACCGGGACCAGCACCTGCTTCGGGACGCCCTGGGGCGGGTCGTCGCCGTAGAGGTGTTCGAGGATGCGGTCGACGAGTTTGCCTGGGCTCAGTTCCTCGACCTTGTCGAGGACGAAGCCGTTGCGACCGACGACCCGCCCCCTGCGGATGTAGAACACCTGCACCGATGCCTCGAGATCGTCGTCGGCGAGGCCGATGACGTCGATGTCCTCGTTGGTCTCGGCCACCATCTGCTGACGCTCGATGGCCCGGCGCACGCTGGCCAGCCGGTCGCGGAGCCGGGCCGCCTTCTCGAACTCGAGCGTCGTGGCCGCCGCCTTCATCTCGGCGTCCAGCCGCTTGACGATCGGTGCGGTCTCGCCGTCGAGGAACTCGCACAGCTCGGTGACGAGCTGCCGGTGGGCGACCTCGTCGATCTCGCCGACGCAAGGACCGCTGCACTTCTCGATGTGGTACAGCAGGCACGGCCGGCCGAGGCGGTGGTGCTGGTTGTACTTCGCCGGGCTGCACGTGCGGATCGGGAACGATCGGAGCAGCTCGTCGAGCGTGCTGCGGATCGCGTAGGCGTGGGCGTACGGCCCGAAGTAGCGGGTGCCCTTGCGCTTGCGGCCGCGCATCACCATCGCCCGCGGGAACTGCTCGTCGACCGTGACCGCGAGGAACGGGAAGCTCTTGTCGTCACGCAGGCGCACGTTGAACCGGGGGTCGTACTTCTGGATCAACGAGAACTCGAGCATCAGCGCCTCGACCTCGTTGCGCACGACGATCCATTCCACCGATTCGGCGGCGGCGACCATGTCCGCCGTGCGCGGGTGCAGCGTGCGCGGGTCGGCGAAGTAGTTCGAGAGCCGCTGCCGCAGACTCGCCGCCTTGCCGACGTAGATCACCCGGCCCGCCGCGTCCTTGAACTGGTACGACCCCGGGGCGTCGGGAATCGTTCCGGCCGCGGGTCGTTTCACCATCAAGAGTGAGGATACGGACGGGGTGATGCGGATCCGGAGCGAACGCGAGCCGATACCGTGGCGGGCCATGGCCGGTCGATTCTCCATCTCGGTTCCGGGGCGCCGAGGGCCGAGTGATCCGTGGTTCCGCATCGGCACGCTCGACGTCAACACGACGATGGTGGTCGTGCTGATGTGCGTCGTCAGCATCCTCGTCTGGGCGTTCGAGGGCCCCGAACACCCGGTGAGCGAGAAGTTGTACCTCGACCCGGACAAGGTGCTCGACGGCCAGGTCTGGAGGATCGTCACCTGGCCGTTCGTCAACGAACCGACGATCTGGATCGTCATCTCGCTGGCCCTGCTGTGGTACTTCGGCTCGGAGATCGAGCGGCTCCTCGGGCGCAACCGCTTCGCCATCTTCCTGCTCCTCGTCACCGTCATCCCCGGAGTCGTCGGTACCTTGATCGACCTGCCGCAGGCCGGCATCCGGCCGATCGAGATGGCCGTCTTCCTGCTGTTCGTCGTCGAATATCCATTCATCCGGTTCTTCTTCGGGATCCCGGCGTGGGCGATCGGCGCGGTGATCCTGGGCATCGAGATCCTCCAGCTGCTCAGCGAGCGCAACGAGAAGGGGATCCTGTTCCTGTTCGTGGTCCTCGCCGTAGCGGCGCTCACGGCGCGCACGATGGGCCTGCTGCTCAACCTGCCGTGGGTTCCGGCGGTGCCGATCGGCGCCAGCCGCTCCGGCCGGAAGCGGCGGTCGAAGCCGTCGCGCAGCCGCGGCAGTCGCGGCGGCGGCGACGTCGTGGCCGGACCGTGGACGTCCGCAAGCCGTTCCGGCCCGACGAGATCCGCTCCGCTCCCCCAGCCCCCGGTCTCGTCGGCGGACATCGCAGCCGATCAGCGAGAGCTGGACGCGCTGCTCGACAAGATCTCCGACGCCGGGATGGACGGGCTGAGCGCCGACGAGAAGCGCCGCCTCAACGAGCTCTCCAAGCGCATGCGCGGGCGCCGCTAGGCAAGCGAGACGAACTGGGCGGCCAACGCCTCATTTCCCGAACTGGGCGGCCACCGACCCGGAAACCGGTGCGCAGGCCGCCCAGATTGCCGATTCGTCAGGCCCAGGAGTCGGTGGCGCTGTCGCTGAACCCGTCGGTGGAGGCACTCACGTCCGCGGCGATGGCCTCGGCGCCGTAGCTCTCGCCGGCGTAGCTGGTCTCCTCGTAGGCCGGCGCCTCGACGGGAGCGATGTCGGCGGCGAGCGAAGCGGCGTCGTCGACTGCGAGGGCGTCGAGCACGGGTCGTTTGCCGCGAGCTCGCTCGCATCGTCGGTCGACACGCTGCTCTCCCACGGCGGCTTGTCCGACTCCCACCGCCGCTCCCCGAGCTTCGCCCTGGCGGCATCGAGGTCGGTCGTGTCATCAGGCGTGCTGTCCTGGTGAGTGTCGACCCCGGCGTTGCGCAGCTGGACCTCGACCCCGTCGCTCAGCCCGTCGTTGTCGCTGTCCAGGTCGTCGACCTTCGTACCCTCGCCGGCCTCGACGTGATCGCGCAACCAATCCTTGTCCTTGTCGGATCCCTCGGCGTCGAACTGCCGCCGGGCCCGCTCGCGCAGCTCCGTACGCTCCTTGCCGCCGTCGTTCCAGCGCAGCGGATCGCCGAAGGCGAGGTCCTCGCCGTCGAGCCAGCCGTCACCGTCGGTGTCGTCGTTCTTCGGGTTGGTGTCCAGCCAGTACTCGACGTAGTCGTTCAGACCGTCGTTGTCGGAGTGCTCCTTCGTCGGGTCGGAGCCGAACACGTTGGTCTCGAAGTCGTCGGACAGGCCGTCACCGTCCGTGTCGGGACCGGTACCCACGTGGCGCCGGGCCGGTTCGTAGTTCTGCACCGGCTGACCGCCGGCCTTGTCGTCGTCGGGACCTGGCATCGCTGCCTCCTTTCCTCCGACGGTAAGTCCCGGCGAGCCGCGTGTCGCCGGGAAATCTCCCGGTTCTCCAGTCACGCTCAGCCGAGCAGGTCGCGGAGGTACCGGCCGGTGTGGCTTCCTTCCACCGTGGCGACCTGCTCTGGGGTGCCCTCGGCGACGATCCGGCCTCCGCCGCTGCCTCCTTCGGGGCCGAGGTCGATGATCCAGTCGGCGGTCTTGATGACGTCGAGGTTGTGCTCGATCACGAGCACCGTGTTGCCCTGGTCGACCAGCCGTGACAACACGGTCAGCAGCCGGCGGACGTCGTCGAAGTGCAGGCCGGTGGTCGGCTCGTCGAGCAGGTAGATCGTGTGCCCCGTCGAGCGCTTGGCCAGCTCGGTGGACAGCTTGACCCGCTGGGCCTCGCCACCCGACAGCGTCGGCGCGGACTGGCCGAGACGGACGTAGCCGAGGCCGACGTCCATCAGCGTCTGCATGTAGCGGCAGATCGACGGCTGGTTGCCGAAGAACTCGACCGCCTCGGCCACCGGCATGTCGAGCACGTCGGCGATGTTCTTGCCCTTGAACTCGATGTCGAGGGTGTCCCGGTTGTAACGGCCGCCCTTGCACACCTCGCACGGCACGTACACGTCGGGCAGGAAGTGCATCTCGATCTTGATCGTGCCGTCGCCGGCGCACGCCTCGCAGCGCCCGCCCTTGACGTTGAAGCTGAACCGCCCGGGCATGTAGCCACGTACCTTGGCCTCGTTCGTCGACGCGAACAGCTTGCGGATGTTGTCGAACACGCCGGTGTAGGTGGCCGGGTTCGAACGCGGCGTGCGCCCGATCGGCGACTGGTCCATGTCGATGACCTTGTCGAGCTTCTCGATGCCGACGATCCGCCGGTGCTTCCCGGCCGGCATCTTCGACGAGTAGATCTTCGACATCAGCACCGGCAGGAGGATGTCGCGCACGAGCGTCGACTTGCCCGAGCCCGAGACGCCGGTGACGGTCACGAAGTTGCCGAGCGGGATCGTCACGTCCATGTCGCGCAGGTTGTGCTCGCGGGCGCCCTGGACCTCGATGGTCTCGCCGGTGAGCGGCCGGCGAACGCTTCGGGACCGGGATCCGTTCGCGGCCGACTCAGGTACCTGCCGGTGATCGACTCGTTCACCTTGGTGATGCCGGCGACCGGGCCGCTGTAGACGATGGCGCCGCCGTGCTCGCCGGCGCCCGGGCCGATGTCGACGATCCAGTCGCTCTCGCGGATCGTCTCCTCGTCGTGCTCGACGACGATCACCGTGTTGCCGAGGTCGCGCAGCCGGGTGAGCGTGTCGATGAGCCGGCGGTTGTCGCGCTGATGGAGGCCGATCGACGGCTCGTCGAGCACGTACAGCGTGCCGACGAGCCCTGACCCGATCTGGCTGGCCAGGCGGATGCGCTGGGCCTCCCCACCGGCGAGCGTGCCGGCGGAGCGCGACAGGGTGAGGTAGTCGAGGCCGACGTCGAGCAGGAACCCGAGCCGGGCGTTGATCTCCTTGGTGACCCGCTCGGCGATCATGCGGTCGCGCTCGGACAGCTCGAGCCCGGCGAGGAACTTGGCGCTGTCGACGATCGCCAGGTCGCAGATCTCCGAGATGTTGCGCCCGTTGACCGTGACCGCGAGGGACGCCGGCTTGAGGCGGGCGCCGTTGCACACGTGGCACGGCACCTCGCGCATGTAGCCCTCGTACTGCTCCCGCGACCACTCGCTCTCCGACCCGTCGTGGCGCCGCTTGATCCACGGGATGACGCCCTCGTAGTCGGTGGTGTACTGGCGGGTCCGGCCGTAGCGGTTCTGGTACTTGACCGTGACCTTGCCCGGCGACGCCGTTGAGCAGCACCTTCTGCTGCTTGGCGGTGAGCTTCGACCCACGGCGCGTCGAGGTCGATGTCGTTGGCCTGGGCGACGGCGTCGAGCATCCGCGAGAAGTACTGGGTGTGGGCGCCGCGCCACGGGGCGATGGCGCCGCCGTTGATCGACAGATCCGGGTCGGGGATGACGAGCTCGGGGTCGATCTCGAACGTGGTGCCGAGACCGTCGCACGTCACGCACGCGCCGTAGGGCGAGTTGAACGAGAAGTTGCGCGGCGCCGGCTCGTCGTAGCTGCGCCCGCACGTCGGGCACGAGAGGTGCTGCGGAAAACGTGATCGCCTCGTTCTCCTCGGCTGTACCGTCTTCCTTGGCCGGCTTGATGATCTCGATCTCGGCGACACCCTCGGCGAGCCGCAGGGCGGTTTCGAGCGAGTCGGTGAGCCGGCGCTCGATCCCCTCGCGCTGCACGAGCCGGTCGACCACGATCTCGATGGTGTGCTGCTCGTAGCGGGCGAGCCGCTCCTCGCGCTTCAGGAACTCGTCGATCACGACGACCTCGCCGTCGATGCGGGCGCGCACGTACCCCTGCCCCGAGAGGTCCTCGAGCAGCGTGTCGTACTCGCCCTTGCGGCCCCGCACGACCGGTGCGAGCACCTGGAAGCGCGTGCCCTCGGCGAGGAGCAGGATGCGGTCGACGATCTGCTGCGGCGTCTGGCGCTGCAGGCGGGTGCTGTCCTCGGGGCAGTGCTGCTCGCCGACGCGGGCGTACAGCAGGCGCAGGTAGTCGTAGACCTCGGTGATCGTGCCGACCGTCGAGCGCGGGTTGCGTCCCGCCGACTTCTGGTCGATCGAGATCGCCGGCGACAGGCCCTCGATGACGTCGACGTCGGGCTTGTCCATCTGGCCGAGGAACTGCCGGGCGTACGACGAGAGCGACTCGACGTACCGGCGCTGGCCCTCGGCGTAGATCGTGTCGAACGCGAGCGACGACTTTCCGGACCCGGACAGCCCGGTGAACACGACCAGCCGCTCGCGCGGCAGCTCGACGTTGACGTTGCGCAGGTTGTGCTCGCGGGCGCCGCGCACCGTGATCTGGTTGGCTGGGATCTGTGGCGCGTCGGGCGCCGCCCTGCTCTTGGTCGCACTGGTTCGGGGGGCCATCAGCGGACCACGTTACCGATGTATGCCACCGGCGTAGTTTAGCAACCGCAGAGAACACGTGTTCGTTTTGGCGGATCGTGGACTCAGGCTGCCCGCAACACCCCGTCGGTAAAGTTGCCAGCATGCGAACGGTGATCCTCGGTGAACGCCCTCCGGCGATCGAGGCACTGATCGAATCGCGCCGACGGACAGGCGCCGACCGCAGAGACGAGATCTGGGAAGGCGACTACCACATGAACCCGGCGCCCCGAAAGCGACACGCAATCCTCCGCTGAGCCGACTCGTCGTGCTCCTCGGCCCACACGCGAGACAGATCGGGCTCGTCCGGCACCGCCGACTTCAACCTCGGCGTCCCGAACAACTACCGGATCCCAGACGCCGGCCTGCACCGCGACGACTCGGACGCGGCGTACGTCGACACTGCGGCGCTGGTGCTCGAGATCCTGTCCCCCGACGACGAGACGTGGGAGAAGATCCCGTTCTACGCTGCCCGCGGCGTCGACGAGGTCGTCATCGTCGATCCTGCCGCCCGCACCGTCACGTGGCTCGTCTTGCGCGACAGCGCCTACCAGCCGACCGAACACAGCGAGCTGCTCGATGTCGACGTCGCCGACCTCGCCGGCCAGATCGACTGGCCGCCTTTCGCCGATTGATCGCGATATTCGCTTCACGGGCCGGGCGGGAGCGGGCACGATGCCCTCCATGCGGGTCCTGTTCTCGACCACCGCGGGCGCCGGGCACTTCGGACCGCTCGTTCCGTTCGCCAACGCATGCGCCGAGGCTGGTCACGACGTCCTGGTGGCGGCGCCGGCCTCGTTCGCCGACTCCGTCGCCGCCGCCGACCTGAAGCACGCGGCGTTCGACGACGTGCCGCCCGACGTGATGGGTGCGGTCTTCGGACGACTCCCCGGCCTCCCTCGCGAGGAGGCCGACAAGGTCGTCATCGGAGAGGTGTTCGGCCGCCTCGACGCGCAGGCCGCGCTGCCGGGAGTGACGGCGACGATCGCTGACTTCCAGCCTGACATCGTGATCAGCGAACCGGCCGAGTTCGCCTCGTGGGCCGCCGCCGAACGGGCGGGCGTGCCGCAGGTCATCATCACGATCGGGCTGGCCGCGATGGTCGACTACTTCCTGAGCGTGGTCGGCGAACCGCTCGCCGAGCTGCGCGGATCGCGGGGCTGCCGCCGGACCCGGAACTCGACCGGCTGAAGGCGATCTCGACGTTCACGCTCGTGCCGGCGAGCCTCGACGGGGCCCGTGCGGGCGCCGTCGAGGCTCCATGGCGGTTCCGGGACCCGCTCGAGCCGAGCAGGGCGGCTCGTCTCCCGACGGCGTGGGGCGATCCCGACGCTCCGCTCGTCTATGTCACCTTCGGATCGGTCGCCGGCACGCTCCCGCCGTTCGCTCCGATCTACGCAGCCGTCCTCGACGAACTCGCCGAAACCCCGCAGCGCGTTTTGGTGACGACCGGCGAGGGATTCGACCCGACGTCGCTCGGACCGCTGCCGCGAACGTTCACGTCGAGCGATGGTGGCCGCAGGCCGACGTGATGCCGGCGTGCGCGGCCGTGGTCGGTCACGGCGGGTTCGGGACCACGATGCTCACGCTGGCGACGGGGCTCCCGCAGGTCGTGATGCCGCTGTTCTCCTCCGACCAGTTCATCAACGCCGCCCGTATCGCCGAAGTCGGCGCCGGCGTCTGCCTCGAAGGCGGCCTCGTGGCGACCCGCCAGCTTCCGATCAGCTCCGCCGGGTGCTCGACGTGCCGTCGTACCGGCGAACCGCGGCGCAGATCGCCGAGGAGATCGCCGCCTTGCCGGACGTCGCCACCGCAGTCCCGATCATCGAGCAGATCGCTGCGAGCCTCCCGGCCACCTGACCGGCGATCCCCCTCGCTAATGTCCCGCCGGTGACTGACCACGACGCGGCCAGCCAACCCCACCACTCGACGGGCCCCGGAGGCGTCGCCTTCCTGGCGCTCGGGGCGCTTGGCGTCGTCTACGGCGACATTGGAACGAGCGTGCTCTTCGCGTTCCGCGAGGCGTTCCATCACGCCGACCTCGACGTCGACACGACCACCGCGTACGGCGCCGCGTCGGTCGTGTTCTGGACGCTGGTCATCGTGATCTCGGTGAAGTACCTGTTCCTGGTGATGCGCGCCGACAACCGCGGCGAGGGCGGGATCCTCGCGCTCGCCGCGCTGGTGTTGCCGCGCGGATCGACCGTCGGGCACAGGGCGGCGAAGATCACCGGCGCCACGGCTGTGCTGGTCACGCTCGGCGTGTTCGGCACCGGGCTGCTGTACGGCGACGGCGTGATCACCCCAGCGATCTCGGTGCTCGCCGCGGTCGAGGGATTCGAAGTCGCCACGGACGCGTTCTCGGACTGGGTCGTACCGGTGACGATCGTGATCCTGATCGCGGCTGTTCTACGTCCAGCGTCGGGGGACGGCGAGCATCGCCAGGGTGTTCGGGCCGATCATGGTCCTCTGGTTCGCGGTGATCGGCGGCCTCGGTCTCGCCCAGATCGCGCAACACCCCAGCGTCGTCCGGGCGATCTCGCCGAGCTATGCCGTCGAGTTCTTCCTCGACCAGCCGCTGAAGGCGTTCCTCTCGCTGGGCTCGCTCTTCCTCGTGGTCGCCGGCGGTGAGGCGCTGTACGCCGACATGGGGCACTTCGGGCGGCGCCCGATCCAGCTGGCGTGGCACGCCATCGTGCTCCCGTCACTCGTGCTGTGCTACTTCGGGCAGGCCGCACTGCTCGTCGCCGATCCGACAGCGGTCGAGAACCCGTTCTACCGGCTCGCCCCGGACTGGATGATCCCGCCGCTCGCGGTCCTCGCCACGATGGCCACGGTGATCGCCTCGCAGGCGTTGATCACTGGCGCATACTCGCTGACCGCCCAGGCGGTGAAGCTCGACTACTTCCCCCGCCTCGCCGTCCACCACACCTCGGCGCAGCACATCGGGCAGATCTACGTTCCGCTCGTCAACTGGTGCCTGATGATCGCCTGTGTCGGGTTGGTAGTCGGCTTCCGCACGTCGAGCAACCTCGCTTCGGCCTACGGCATCGCCATCGTGGTCACGATGGCGATCACGACGCTCCTGTTCCACCACGTCGCCCGGGAGCGGATGGGCTGGTCGGCGCGCAAGGCCGGGCTGATCCTCGCTCCGCTGTTCGTGATCGATCTCGCGTACCTCGCCGCCAACATCCCGAAGATCCCGGACGGTGGCTGGGTCCCGCTGGTCGTGGCGCTGATCCTGGTGATCCAGATGACGACGTGGCGCAAGGGCCGCCAACTCGTGGCGGCGCGGATACGGCATGCCCAGACCCCACTCACGACGCTTCCGGCGCGGCTCGAGCGGGAGAACGTCCATCGCGTGCCCGGTACCGCGGTGTACCTCTTCAAGCAGCCCGGCGCCGTGCCCACGCGCTGCTCGTCAACCTCGAGCACCAGGCCGCGCTCCACGAACGGATCCTCGTCGTGTGCGTGGAAGTGAGCGAGGACGCCACGGTCGACCCCGACAAGAAGGTCGCCGTGCAGGAGCTCGGCGCCGGGATCACGCAGGTGGTGATCACCCACGGGTTCATCGAGCCGTCGAACATCGTCGACGTGCTGACGTCAGTCGAGCTCTCGGGCGCACCGTTCGACCCAACCCGCTCGACGTTCTTCCTCGGCGACGAGCTGGTCATCGCCGACGACATCGTGGGGATGCACCCGTGGCGCGAGCAGCTCTTCGTGCTGCTCGACCGGGGCGCCGACAGCGCGGCCCGCTTCTTCGACCTCCCCGCCGATCGCGTCGTCACGATCGGCACCCACGTCGAGATCTGAGATTTCCACAAGCAATGTGACGCGAGAAGTGAAACAGATTGCTTGTGGAAATCTGTCGCGCGGCGGCGGACCGCGCGGTCAGCCGGCGTCGCGGATCTCGCGGCGCAGGTCGTTGATCTCGTCGCGCAGGCGCGCCGCGTACTCGAAGCGCAGCTCGACGGCCGCCTCGTGCATCTCGGCTTCGAGGGTCTGGATCAGCCGTTGCATCTCTTGCTGCGGCATCGTCTTCAGCTCACGCTGCACCTTGTCCCGCTCGCGCTGGCGGCGGCGGTCCTTCATCGGTACCGGGGACATGTCGTCCGGGCGGAGCAGCGAGAGGATGTCGCCGACCGCCTTGCGAATCGTCTGCGGGTTGATCCCGTGTTCCTCGTTGAACGCGAGCTGGCGGGCCCGGCGGAGCTGGGTGATGCCGATCGCCCGCTCCATCGAGTCGGTGATGCGGTCGGCGTACATCACGACCTGACCGTCGACGTTCCGGGCGGCCCGACCGATCGTCTGGATCAACGACGTCTCGGAGCGCAGGAAGCCCTCCTTGTCGGCGTCGAGGATCGCGACGAGCGACACCTCGGGCAGGTCGAGGCCCTCGCGCAGCAGGTTGATGCCGACGAGCACGTCGAACTCGCCGAGGCGCAGCGCCCGCAGGATCTCGATGCGCTGGATCGTGTCGATGTTCGAGTGCAGGTAGCGCACCCGCAGGCCCTGCTCGAGCAGGTACTCGGTGAGGTCCTCCGCCATCTTCTTGGTGAGCGTGGTGACGAGCACCCGGTCGCCGCGCGCGACGCGGTCGTTGACGCCCTCGATCAGGTCGTCGATCTGCCCCTTCGTCGGCTTCACGATCACCTCGGGATCGACCAGGCCGGTCGGCCTGACGATCTGCTCGACGACCTGTTCGGACACCCGCAGCTCGTAGGCGCTCGGCGTGGCCGACATGAAGATCGCCTGGTTGATCCGCTCGAGCACCTCGTCGAACGTGAGCGGCCGGTTGTCCCGCGCCGACGGCAGCCGGAACCCGTGCTCGACGAGCATGTCCTTGCGGCTGCGGTCGCCCTCGAACTGGCCGTGGAGCTGGGGCACGGCGACGTGGCTCTCGTCGATGACGAGCAGGAAGTCGTCGGGGAAGTAGTCGAGCAGCGTGAACGGCGGCTCGCCGAAGTCACGGCCGTCGATGTGCATCGAGTAGTTCTCGATGCCGTTGCAGTAGCCGAGCTCGCCCATCATCTCGAGGTCGTACGAGGTGCGCATCCGCAGTCGCTGCGCCTCGAGCAGCTTGCCCTCCTTCTCGAAGTACGCCAGGCGCTCCTGCAGCTCGACCTCGATCTTCGTCATCGCCTTCGCCATCCGCTCGGCGCCGGCGACGTAGTGCGTGGCCGGGAACACCTGGGTGCGGCCGAGCTCCTTCAGCGTCTCGCCGGTGAGCGGGTCGATCACCGTCGAGCCGGTCGACGGTGTCGCCGAACATCTCGATGCGCAGCACCGACTCCTCGTACGAGGGGTGGACCTCGATGGTGTCGCCGCGCACCCTGAACTTGCCGCGCCCGAGGGTGGCGTCGTTGCGGTCGAACTGCATGTCGACCAGCCGGCGCAGGATGCTGCGCATGTCGTAGTCGACGCCGACCGACAGGTCGACCATCTGCCCGCGGTACTCGTCGGGGTTGCCCATGCCGTAGATGCAGCTGACGCTGGCGACGACGATCGTGTCCCGCCGCGTGAGCAGCGCGGCGGTGGCCGAGTGGCGCAGCCGGTCGATCTCCTCGTTGATCGAGGAGTCCTTCTCGATGTACGTGTCGCTCGACGGGATGTACGCCTCGGGCTGGTAGTAGTCGTAGTAGCTGACGAAGTACTCGACCCGATTGTGCGGGAAGAACTCGCGGATCTCCTGAGCGAGCTGCGCCGCCAGGCTCTTGTTCGGGGCGAGGATCAGCGCCGGCCGCTGCACGTTCTCGATCGTCCAGGCGATCGTCGCCGACTTGCCCGACCCGGTGATGCCGAGCAGGGTCTGGAAGCGCTTCCCGTCGAGCACCCCGCTGCTCAGGCCCTGCACCGCGGCGGTTCGTCGCCGGCCGGGCCGAAGTCGGACACCACCTTGAACGGCTGGTCGCCGACCGGCTCGATGACCGTTCGGTGCGGAACTGCGTCAGGTCGATCAGCGTTCCCGTTGGCATCGCGGGGACATCGGACACCCAAGCGAGTGTACCGACCGAACAATCGTTCTGCCCGGTCGAACCCGGAGGCGCGGGTCGTCAGCCTCATCCTCGGGAAGATCGGGCCCTGTCGCAGGCCGCAGCATCCCACTTTCAGAGCCAGCACCGTCAGTCGCGTCATCGCACCCGTCACCAACATCACGGCCGAGTGGATCTAGACGCAGAGCCCGGTGGCGAAGTCCTGGTGGCCGCGGCCCGGCTGACAGCGCTGCGACCAGCTGCCGGAGGCCGAACCGAATCGCGTCGTTGCCGTGGTCCTCGAACTGCAGCACGTACCGCACTGCGGCCACGGAATCGTCGGCAAGGTGCTCGATCGTGATCGTCGCCCTTGCGTTGGCGACGCCCTCCGGTTCGACCACGACCACGACCGTCTCCGCGTCCTGCGCCGGACGATCCAGATCGAGCAGCACGCGGGCGGCGTCGCAGGGTGACCGGTTGATCGGCGGTGCCGCCGAGTCGAGGAACGCGTTGAACGGTGCCACGTCAATCGCTCCGTCGGTTGCCACCAGCTCGGCGATCGATCCGGCCCAGCCTTCCGAGTTCGGCGGTTGCGCGGAGCAGTCCCGGAGGTTGCGCGTGTCGGCGATCTCCCACGGCTCGATCGTGCCGTCGCCGTCGGCGTCGGCCCCGCCGGTCGCGCCGGCGAACAGGGCGGGCCACGTGATCGGGCCGACGAGCCCGTCGGCCTCGAGGCCGTGATCGGCCTGGAACCTGCGGACTGCGGCCTGGGTCTGCGGTCCGAAGTAGCCGTCGATCTCGACCTCGTAGCCGTGGCGCACCAGTTGCGTCTGGACGCTGACGACGGCGCCGCCACGCTGGCACAGCCGCACCGGATAGCGCTGCGGACTCTCGGTGTAACTCGGGCAGACGGGCGAGCCGGACGCGCGGCCGGTTGCTCGGGCGCTTCGAAATGCTGGTAGTCCTTGAGCCGGTCCAGTCGCCTCCCCAGGTGAATCCGACCGCCGCGAACGCCTGCGTGACGGCGTCGCCGGCCACGATCATGCCCTGGCGGACGTTCGTGCGATCGAGGAACGCCTGGCCGGCAGGCGGCTCCACGACGTCGCCGCGGACGTACGGGTTCTCGACCGGATTGATGTCGACCGCGATACCCCACGAGTGCAGCGACATCGCGCCGCCGCCGGTGATCTCGCGGCAGTTGAATGCCGAGGTGTTGTCTGCCGCCATCGACGCATCGTCGTCACCGTCGTACACCTCGATGCGCTCCATCCGGAGGATCGGGAAGCGAGCCGCGTACATCTCGCCGAACGTGGTGACGATGTCGTCGGCGACGTCGCGTGGACGACCAGCTCGCCGCGGTGGAGCTCGCCGTCGAAACCCCAGTGATTCATCGGATCAACCGCAGGTCGGAGATCGGCACGGGCACCCCGGACGCCACGACACCCCGACATCTCACCGGCGAGCTCGTTGCTGATCGGCTCGATCGATGCCTCGAACGTGGGAGCAGCCGTGGCGGCGCTGCCTACGGCGCCGGCCAGCGTGCCGCCCGCGGTCACCGCCGCGAGCCCGAACACGATCGCGGCGGCGACCGACCTGAAACGTCCCCCCATGGTCATCACACCCTGCCCCTTTCGATTCGTACCACGATGCCCGTAACTCTGAAAGCGGGCGACGCCAGAACGATTCACCCGGTCCACGGCATGGAGGTCCAGCTCCTCGGGGATGACGCCCGCTCAGAAGATTTCCGGCTCTCCTGACTGATCCGTGGGTGTTTGGGTGGGTATCCGCGGTTGCACCCCGTGTGCTTTCTACGTTTCAGCGCTGTCGAAGGCTCTGATCGGAGGAGGCAAACGGGGTGCGGAAACGAATCGTATGGCGCAGGGCGTTCGGCTTGGCGCGGGCGGTGATCGAGAACGTGAGCTTTGATGACGACGCGGGTGCTGTGATCGTGTCGGTGCGCCCTACTGCGTGGGCTCGGTATCGCTGTGGCCGGTGTGGTCGACGTTCGGTTCGCTATGACCGTGGCGAGGGTCGTCGTCGCTGGCGGGCGCTCGACATGGGAACGACCCGCGTGTTCGTCGAGGCCGATGCGCCGCGTGGCGCTGCCGCGATCATGGTCCGACCGTGACGCGAGTGCCGTGGGCCCGTCACGGTGCTGGGCACACCAGGGATTTCGATGATCAGGTCGCTTGGTTGGCCGTGCAGATCTCCAAGACTGCAGTGGTCGAGCTGTTACGGGTGGCGTGGCGGACCGTCGGAGCGATCCTGGCCCGGGTCGCAGCGGACATCGATCGTCGGGTGGACCGACTTGCTGGACTGCGTCGCATCGGAATCGACGAGATCTCCTACAAGCGTGGCCACTACTACCTCACGGTGGTCGTGGATCATGACACCGGCCGGTTGGTGTGGGCGGCTCCGGGTCGCGAAGACGCCACCATCCATCTGTTCTTCGATGCGCTCGGCCGGGACCGGTCCAGCCAGCTCAGCCACGTCTCAGCGGACATGGCCCCAGCGATCGCCCGCGTCGTTGAGGACGAGCACCCCAGGCGATCCGCCGACCCGTTCCACGTCGTCGCCTGGGGCACCGAAGCCCTTGACGTGGAGCGTCGTCGAGCCTGGAACACGGCGACGGGTCGCCGACACACCAGCGACACCGGCCGCCCCAAATCGGCCGTCGATGCTGCTCGGGCGATCAAACGATCCCGCTTTGCGTTGTGGAAGAACCCCGAGGATCTGACCGTCCGGCAGCGCCAACAGCTCGACTGGATCACCAAGACCGACCCTCGGTTGTGGCGGGCTTACCTGCTCAAAGAAGGTCTGCGATACGTGTTCGTGGTCAAGGGCAAGCAGGGCAAAGAAGCCCTCGATCGCTGGATCAGCTGGGCTCGACGATCACGACTCCCCGCCTTCGTTGCGCTGCAACGACGCATCGTCGCGGACCGCGTCGAGATCGACGCCACGCTCGACTGCGGCCTGTCCAACGCGCTGATCGAATCGACCAACACGAAGATCCGGCTGCTCACCAGAATCGCGTTCGGCTTCCACGGTCCCGAACCCCTCATCGCCCTCGCCCTGCTCGCCCTTGGCGGTCACACCCCGACACTCCCTGGACGGCCATGACCCACGGAATAGTCAGGAGAGCCAGATTTCCACAGGCCAAACCTGTCAAAAACGGTGAATTTGGCCTGTGGAGATCTCTCAGCCGGCGGCGATGAGGCCGAGGATGAGGAGCAACTGGCCGGCGTGGTAGGTCGACATGACCGCGAACGTCGGCCTTGCGGACCGGCTTGACGAACCGGTTGTAGCCGAAGACCGAGTCGCTCGTGGCGAACAGCATCGCCCCGACGGCGGCGAGCCAGCAGCTCGTGCCGGTCGCCGTGATAACCATCGCCGAGATGATCCCCGAGTAGATCGCGACGGTGACCATCATTGCCGCGCCACCCTGACGGCGGGCGCCTGGGAACATGCCGGTCGCCGCCTGCACACCGAGCACGACCGCGAGGAACGGGAAGGCGATGGCCAGCCGCGGCCACGAGACCCCCACGAGCAATGCGGTCGCGACGAACGCGCCGTGTCCGAGCGCGAACGCGTCGAGACCACCGAGAAACCGGGCGTCACCGTCGCCGAGCAGTGCCACGTCGCCGGCGAGGCACAGCACCACCGCGGCACCACCAGCGCGGCCCGGGCGTCGCCGGCCATATCACCGGCGACCGCGGCGATTCGCGACCAGCATGAGCGTCGCGCCGATCTTGGTGAACGGCCGCCACCGACGATCGTCTCGCCACACCACGATCCAGTCGACGCACGTGACGACGGCAAACGCGACGATCAGCACTGCGGACTCGCTCTAGTCAGCGAAGTGAGACGCA
>CAVXSN010000006.1:0-106687 GCA_963764455.1 Ilumatobacteraceae bacterium | reverse complement strand
TGGAACCCGCACCGCATCCACTTCGACGAGTCCTACGCACACGACGAGGGCCACGCCCGTCTCGCTTTGCACTCGCACCTGCGGGCCGCGCTCGCCATGCGCTGCGTCACCGAAGGCCTCGGCCCGGACTGGCAGGTCACGAAGTTCGCCTACCGCCTGCGCCAGCCCGTCTACGCGCCAGCCGACCTGGCGTACACCGCCCGGGTGACCGCCGCGGAGGGCGACAGAATGACCCTCGACTTCATCGAAGAGAACCCCTCCGGCGAGCTTGGGTTCGAAGGCACGGCGTGGGTCAGCACGACCACGGGGGCGACGCCATGACCGCCGCGCCCGGCGGGGGCAGCGTCCAATCCGCGTCGGGAACTGCTCCGGCTTCTACGGCGACCGCGCCTCGGCCATGGCCGACATGGCCCGAGCCGGCGGCATCGACGTCCTCACCGGTGACTACCTCGCCGAGGTCACCATGCTCATCCTCGGCAAGGCCCGGGCCAAAGATCCCACCAAGGGCTACGCGGCCACGTTCCTGCAGCACTTGGACGCCGCGCTCGAGCACCTCGTCGCCCACCGGATCCGCCTCGTCGTCAACGCGGGAGGGCTCAACCCGGGTGGGCTGGCCTCCGCAACCCGCGACCTGATCGCCCGCCACGGCCACGACCTCCGCGTCTCCCACGTCGACGGCGATGACGTCTTCGGTCGCCTCGACGCGCTGCAACAGGCGGGCCATCCGCTGGCGCACCTGACGAGCGGCAAGCCGCTGACGTCATGGCCGCATCAGCCACTCACCGCCAACGCCTACCTCGGCGGGTTCGGCATCGCCCGGGCGCTCGACAACGGCGCCGACATCGTCATCACCGGCCGTGTCGCCGACGCCTCAGTGGTGGTCGGTGCCGCCGCCTGGTGGTGGAGTTGGACTCCCCATGACTACGACGCCCTCGCCGGTGCCGTCTGCGCCGGGCACGTCATCGAATGCGGGGCGCAGGCCACCGGGGGCAACTTCTCCGGATTTCGCAGCATCGCCGACCTCACCGAGCCAGGGTTCCCGATCGCCGAGATCGCCGCCGACGGCTCCTCGGTCATCACCAAGAACCCCGGCACCGGCGGCGCCGTCACCAAAGACACGGTGACCGCCCAGCTGCTCTACGAGATCGGCGAACCGGCCTACCTCAACTCCGACGTGATCACCCATCTGGACACTGCCACGCTGTCCGACCTCGGCGACGACCGCGTCGAGATCCACGGCGTGCAGGGCTCGCCGCCACCGCCGACGACCAAGGTCGCCATCACCGGGATCGGCGGCTGGGAGAACAGCGCCGTGTTCGCGCTGACCGGCACCGACCTCGACGCGAAGGCCGCCCTGATCGAGCGATCCGTCCGCCACTACGCCGAGTCCGTCGATGGGATCAACGCAGTCGCACTCGACCGAATCGGTAAGGCGCAGCACGACCCCGACAGCCAGGAAGCGGCCACCGAGCTGCTCAGGATCGCGGTGCAGGGCACCGAACACGCCGCCGGGCGGCCGTTCTCGTCGTGGATGGTCGAGCTGGCGCTGTCGAGCTACCCGGGGTTGTACGCCCTCGGCCCGCCGCAACCGGGGTCGCCATTCGGCGTCTACTGGCCGGCACTGCTCGACCAGTCAATGCTCGAGCACACGGTCCACCACCACGACGGCACCACCGAGATCATCGTCCCCGCCACGGCACCCGACGCTGAGGCTGCGGCGGCGCCGCCCGCCGAACCGCTGCTGGCGCCGTCCGCGTCGGCACCGTCGAGCGACGAGCTGGTCGCCGTCTCGCTCGGTGAGCTCGTGCATGCCCGCTCCGGCGACAAGGGCGGCGACGCGAACCTCGGTGTGTGGGTACGCGACCGGGCCGCACGGGACTGGCTCACGTCGACCCTCACCGTCGAGGAGCTCCGACGCCTCCTTCCCGAAACACGTCAGCTCGCGATCTCGCGCTACGAGCTCCCCAACCTCGGCGCCGTGAACTTCGTGCTCCAAGGATTGCTCGGGACCGGCGCCACCTCGTCCCTGCGGCTCGACGCGCAAGCAAAGGCGCTCGGCGAATGGCTGCGCTCGCGCAGCATCAAGGTGCCGCGCGCTGTTGTGGAGGCCGCAACTGGTCGGAGCGTGTGACATGGGCCCCACGAACACGGCCGCCTTGCCCTCGAGTGACTTCTATGGCCTCGAACGGACACTCGAGCCGAGCGAGCTCGCCGTTCTGCACGCCGTGCGTGCGTTCATGCGCGAGAGGTGGAGCCGATCATCAACGACTACTGGACCCGCGCCCGGTTCCCGTTCCAGATCCTCGACGGGTTCCGCGAACTCGGCATCGCCGGCCTCCCCTATGAGGGGTACGGCTGCCCCGGCCGCAGCCGCATCCTGGACGGGATGGTGTTCATGGAGCTCGCCCGCACCGACCCGTCGATCGCCACGTTCCACGGCGTCCACAGCGGGCTGGCCATGGGGACGATCTCGGTGTGCGGATCCGACGAGCAACGCGATCGCTGGCTCCCTGGCATGGCCCGCCTCGAACAGATCGGCGCGTTCGGGCTGACCGAGCCCGACGTCGGATCGGGCGCCTCGCGGGGTCTCACCACGACGGCTCGCCGCGACGGTGACCACTGGATCCTCAACGGCCAGAAGAAGTGGATCGGCAACGCCAGCTTTGCCGACCTCGTCATCATCTGGGCCCGCGACGAAGAGGACAACCAGGTCAAAGGGTTCGTCGTCGAGCGCGGCACGCCCGGCATGAGCGTCGAAGACCTTCAAGACAAGATCGCCCTGCGAGTCGTGCAGAACGGGCTGATCACCCTCGACGGTGTGATCGTCCCCGAGACCAACCGCCTCCAACGAGCCACCTCGTTCCGCGACACCGCCAAGGTGCTGAAACTCACCCGGGCCGGTGTCGCCTGGATGGCAGTCGGCTGCGGCCTCGGCGCCTACGAGCACGCCCTCGCCTACGCCAAAGAGCGCCACCAGTTCGGGCGACCGATCGCCGGGTTCCAGCTGGTCCAAGACCTGCTGGTGCGCATGCTCGGCAACTGCACCACCTCCGCCTGCCTCTGCCTGCGCCTCGCCCAACTCGCCGAAGCCGGCGAAGACCTCGACGAGCACTCGGCATTGGCCAAAGCCGTGTGCACGGTGCGGATGCGGGAGACCGTCGGCTGGGCGCGCGAGCTGCTGGGCGGCAACGGCATCCTCCTCGACCACCACGTCGGCCGCTTCGTCGCCGACGCCGAAGCGCTCTACTCCTACGAGGGCACCCGCGAGATGAACACCTTGATCGTCGGGCGCAGCATCACCGGCATCAGCGCGTTCGTCTGACTTTGAGGCAGAGCATGATACCGCTTCACTCGTGGCTCTCAACCGGTGGAGCCCCACGCCCGGGCGGGTGTGACGGTGGCGACCACGAGCACGGATGCCGGCATCAAGAGCCGGTCGCGCAACTTCGCTGGACATACACGCGGCGAAGCGTTTAGCTTGCCTCTCGCAGTTTGGTGTGAACCTTCTCCAGCAGAGGCTCGTGTACCACTCCACCCGATTCGACGTACCGACCGCATCGCTTTGGACGGCTTTCGCGCATACCTACGAAGAGGCCGACCTGCTCGAGGAGTGGTCGGAGGCGCTCGTTGACCGTGTAGATGACCCGGCGACCTCCTTCGAAACGTGGATTCGGGATGGCGACCCCACACGTCAGGATCGGCTCCGGGACACGCAGCTTTTCACGCTCAGGTCCGAGCGGAAATGCGTCAGGAGATCCGAAGGAAGTCGGGCGAGGACTGAGCGGCTCCTCAGCCCGGCTGAATCGCCGTCCGGTAGAAATCCGGTAGAAGTTGCCTCCGTCGGCGGGGATCTACGCCCGCCAGCAGGGGTTTCAGGGTGGGCGAGGGGGGACTTGAACCCCCACGAGGTTGCCCTCACTGGCACCTGAAGCCAGCGCGTCTGCCATTCCGCCACTCGCCCGAGTGGAAGCAACACGCTACCGCCGCGCTCCGCCGCGCGGTCGCTGTTCACCGGTCGACCCCCGGCATGGCCTGCCGAGCGTCACCGACTGATCTGTCAGGCGGGTTCTGGGCGGGATAACACGATTCCCGCTCAGATTCTCGGGCGCGGCCGTCGCCGCCGGTAGCCGGCTGGGCGGCACCGGTACAATCCTGCGGATCGCCGGGATGCAGTCACTAGAACGCCGTCTGGAGCGTATGGTCGTTGGCGTGTTCTCTCGTGGTTCGCGTACGAATATCCGTCCCATCGAGCTCGGCCGGCGCCTCGTGCGGGAGATGGACGACCAACGTTCCGTCGACGTGAAGGGGCGACGCGTCGTCCCGAACGACTTCACCGTTCAGCTCTCCCCGAAGGACTTCGAGGGCTTCGCCGAGATCTCCGACGTGCTCCAGACCGAGCTCGTCGAGGCGGCCCGAGAGTACGCCCGCAGCGAGGGCTACCACTTCATGGGCCCGGTGAAGGTCGAGCTGTCGGTCGACCAGGAGCAGAAGCCCGGCCGATTCGAGGTCCTCGCCGCGCTCCGCCAGTCGGCCGAAGGCGCCGGCGCCGGCTCGCTCGTGCTGCCATCCGGCCAGCGCATCCCGCTCGGCGACACCCCGGTCACCGTCGGGCGCCTGTCCGAGTGCACCGTGCCGCTCAACGACCAGAACGTCAGCCGGCGCCACGCCGAGATCCGTCCGAACCGCCAGCACTTCGTCGTGGTGGATCTCGGGTCGACGAACGGCACGATGGTGAACGGCACCAGGATTCACGGCGAGACCGCGTTGAGCGACGGGGACATCATCAGTTTCGGCTCGACGTACGTACGATTCGAGGCGTCGTAGGCCTCGCGGCCGTTCCCACCCCGCCGGCGCTCCTCGAGAGCCGGTCCCTGATTCACCCCACATGCGCACCGACCTGGCACTCGACATCCTCAAGCTCATCCTGCTTGCGATGCTGTACCTCTTCTTCGCGCGCGTGCTCTGGGCGGTTTGGCAGGAGGTGCGCACCGACCGCCGGGTCGCCGCCAGCCACTCCGTCAACGAGCGCTCCGAGACCCGTCCGGCGCCTGTACCCAAGCCGCGCAAGGCGCCCAAGGGCAGGCGCGGGCGAGTCGGACGACTCGTCATCCTGGAGCCGAAGACCCGTCGCGGCACCACGTTCCCGCTCGCCAGCGAGATCACCGTCGGCCGTGATCCGGGCTGTACCGTGATGATCGAGAGCGACACCTTCGTGTCGCAGCGCCACGCCAGGGTGTTCGTGGTCGACGGTCAGCCGATGGTCGAGGACCTCGGCTCCACGAACGGCTCGTTCCACAACGGCAACCGGCTGCACGGCTCGCGGCTGCTGCACCCCGGCGACCGCATCCAGGTCGGCTACACGGTGCTCGAGGCGCAGTGAGATGGACGTGACGACACTCAACCGATGCGAGCGACCGAGCGCGAGCGAGGGAGCGGCCGACAGCGGCCTACGTGGCCGGGGAACGCAGTGATGGCGACGTTGCGGTGGGGCATCAAGACCGATCCCGGACGGATCCGCCAGCAGAACGAGGACAGCGTCCTCGTCGACGCCCACGTCTTCGCCGTCGCCGACGGGATGGGCGGGCACAAGGCCGGCGAGGTCGCCAGCGCCCTGACCGTCGACAAGCTGAAGGCGCGGCTCGGCGCCTCGGCCGGATCACTCGATGACGTCCTCGCCGCGGTCGTCGATGCCAACGGAGAGATCTTCCGCGCCGCCACCGAGAACATCGACCACCATGGCATGGGCACCACGCTCACCGGGCTGTTCGTCATCAACAAGCCGGACGCCGGTGCCGGCGAACCGACCGAGTCCTTCGCCCTGATCAACGTCGGCGACTCGCGGACCTACCTCCTCCGGCACGGACGGCTGCGCCGGGTCACGATGGACCACAACTACGTCCAGGAGCTCGTCAACACCGGGCACATCACCGACGACGAAGCCCGCACCCATCCGCGACGCAACATCATCACGCGGGCGCTCGGCATCGACCCCTCGGTCCGCGTCGACGCCTGGACGCTGCCGATCGTGCGTGGCGACCGTTTCGTGCTGTGCTCCGACGGGCTGTCCGACGAGGTCCACGACAACGAGATCCACCAGATCGTCACCACGATCACCGACCCGCAGGCCGCGGCCGACGAGCTCGTCGCGGCAGCCAACCGCGCCGGCGGGCGAGACAACATCTCGGCGATCGTCGTCGACGTCGTCGACGGGCTCGACCCACCGGCACCAGACGAGGAGCTCGACATCGAGCCGGTCTGGGAAACGGACTCGGCGGCCGGCACGTGGGCACTGGATGACCCGACCCCGGCAGAGCCCACCGCGTTCGAGGACCTCGCCGCGCTGGCGAGCTCGCAAGGGGCGCGCTCCATCACGCCGGCGAGCACGCCGCGGGTGATCACCGAGGAGGTGCCCGCGATCGGCCGGCGCAACCGCCGCCGCAAGGTCGCCGGGTTCATCGCCGGCGTTGCCATCTTGGGTGCGCTGGTCCTGACCTTCGTCATCGCCGCCGCGTACGCCAGGCGCGGCTACTTCGTGGCCTTCGACGAGGACGGTGACGTGGTGATCTATCGCGGCCGCGCCGACGGATTCCTCTGGTGGGATCCGACACCGGAGGCGCAGGGCGAGTTCGACCGCGACCAGCTCGACGAAGCGTCGATCGAAAGGGTCGACGAGCAGAACGAGTTCGGGAACCGGCAGGAGGCAGTCGACTACGTCGCCGACAACCTCCACCCGACCACCACGACCACGACCACGACGACGACCACGACGACGACCACGAGCACCACCACCACGACCACCGTGCCGCGGACGACGACGTCGGTGCCTCGGACGACGGGCTAGCGGCGCGCCATGGCGACGGCATCCCCCCTCGCCCGGGCCCGGCGATCGACAGAGCTCTCGCTGGTGGTCATGGCCGGCTTGATCACCGCCGGCGCGTACACGCTCGCCTCGCTCGGCCAGTACACGCAGATCCCGGCGCGCATCATCCCGTTCCTGCTGACCCTGCTCGGGATGCTGCTGCTCGCGCACCTCGGCGTCCGCTCGTTCGCCCGCGGCGCCGACCCGACGCTGCTCCCGCTCGTCGCCCTGCTCCACGGTCTCGGCTACGTCATGATCACCCGGCTCGACCCTGAGGAGCTGTCCGGGCTGCAGACGACGTGGAGCATCATCGCGATCGTCGTCTTCGTGCTCACGCTCGCCGTCGTGCAGCGCGCCCCGGACCTCGCCCGTTACCGCTGGACGTTCCTCGCCGCCGGCGTCGCGCTGCTCGTGATGCCGCTCGTTCCCGGGCTCGGCAGCAGCTTCGGCGGAGCGCGCATCTGGGTCAGCGTCGGCCCGGTCAACTTTCAGCCCGGCGAGTTCGCCAAGATCGCGCTGGCCATCTTCTTCGCCAGCTACCTGGCCGACAACCGCCAGCTGATCTCCGGCGCGACATGGAGGGTCGGACCGCTCCGACTGCCAGAGCCGCGCTACCTGCTGCCCGTGGCCGCGGCGTGGGCGTTCGCCGTGCTGGTGATGGTCGCCGAGAAGGACCTCGGCTCGTCGTTGCTGTTCTTCACGCTGTTCGTCGTGATGCTGTGGGTGGCGACGGAACGGGTGCTGTATCTCGTCATCGGCGTGTTTCTGTTCGGCGCCGCGGCCTTTGTGTCGTGGCGGATGTTCGACCACGTCCAGCTCCGCGTCGACATCTGGCTCGACCCGTGGGCCGACCGCAACGACCGCGGCTACCAGCTCGTGCAGGCGATCTACGGGATGTCGGACGGCGGGATCATGGGCACCGGGCTCGGCCGCGGCAGCCCCGACATCGTGCCGGTCGCCGAGAGCGACTTCATCTTCACGTCGATCGCCGAGGAGCTCGGCCTGTTCGGCGGCGCCGCCGTGCTGATGTGCTACCTGCTCCTCGTCGGCGCCGGCCTGCGGGTCGCGCTGCGCACCGAGAACGCGTTCGAGAAGCTGCTCGCGGTCGGTCTCACGACGATCATGGGCATGCAGGCGTTCATCATCGTCGGCGGCGTCATCAAGCTCGTGCCGCTGACCGGCATCACGCTCCCGTTCGTGAGCTACGGCGGCTCGTCGCTGGTATCCAACTACGTGCTGCTCGCGCTGTTGATCCGGCTCAGCGACTCGACGGCGCGGCGCCTCCACGAGATCCCCGACGACCCGACGATGGCCGAGCGCTGGGCCGCCAGGCGACTTCGCCGTTCCCGACCGCGAGCCGTGGCCGCAAGGAGCGCGTCATGAACCAGCGGATCCGCCAGCTCGCGTTCGGGATGATGGCGCTGTACGTGCTGCTGTTCGCGGCGACGAACTACTGGCAGGTCGGGCGGGCTTCCGAGCTCAACGGCGACGCCGACAACTACCGGGCGATCCGCCGAGAGTTCGACCGCCCACGCGGCGAGATCATCACCGCCGATGGTGTCGTGGTCGCGCGGTCGGTGAGGAACCCGCAGGGCAGCGAGTTCCCGTTCCAGCGCCAGTACCCGCTCGGGACGCTGTACAGCGGCATCACCGGCTACTACTCGTTCGGCTACGGCGCCACCCAGGTCGAGCGCACCCAGAACTCGGTGCTCACCGGCCAGACCGCGCAGCAGTACATCGGCAACCTCGAGGACATCGTCACCGGCGGTGACGGCACCGGCACCGTCCGCCTCACCATCCGCAACGACCTGCAGACCGTCGCCCGCGACGCGTTGAACGGCCGGGTCGGTGCGGTCGTGATGCTCGACATGGACGGGCGGATCCTGGTCATGTACAGCAACCCGACGTACGACCCGAACCTGGTCGTCGACCCCGATTTCGACGTCGCCGGCGAGGCGATGCGAGCGCTCCTCGAGGACCCCGACCAGCCGCTGCTCAACCACGCCTACCAGGAGCGCTTCATGCCCGGCTCGACGTTCAAGGTGATCACCACCGGAATCGCCCTGGAGGCCGGGATCATCAACCTCGACACCGAGTTCGAGCGGGTGTCGGAGTGGACGCCGCCGCAGACGTCGAACCCGATCCAGAACTACGACGGTTCGAACTGCGGCGGCGACCTGCCCGAGGTGTTCCGGCGCAGCTGCAACATCCCGTTCGCCCAGACCTCGCTCAACGTCGGCGTCGACGGGATGATCGCGGGCACCCAGGCGTGGGGCATCGGCCAGCCGATCCCGATCGACCTCCCCCGGCCGGCCGCCAGCACGTTCGGCAGCACCGACAACCTCGACCAGCAGCTCCCGCTCCTGGCGATGCGCGGGTTCGGGCAGCAGGAGGATCAGATGGTCCCGCTGCACATGGCCATGGTCGCCCAGGCGGTGGCCAACGGCGGCGAGATGATGCGGCCGTTCGTGGTCGACGCCACCCTCGACAGCCAGGACCGCGTGCTCACTCGAACCGATCCCTCGGTCTGGCTGCGCCCGATCAGCCCGGAGACCGCGGCGACGCTCAACGAGCTGATGCAGGGTGTCGTCACCGACGGCACGGCGAGCTGCTGCCTCGGGATCAGCGGCATCCCGATCGCCGCCAAGACGGGAACGGCCCAGCTCAACGACACCGGCGAGCCAGAGCAGTCGAACGCCTGGATCATCGCGTTCGCCCCCGCCGACGACCCGCAGTACGCGGTTGCGGTGATGCTCGAGGCGGCCCCTGAGGTCTCCGCTTCGACCGGCGGCCGCCTCGCCGGACCGATCGCCCAGCGCATGTTCGAGGCGGTGTTCGGCCGATGACCCGGGTGCGCGGCGTCCGCGGCCCGACCGACCGGCGGCGACCTCCGTCGGTAACCTCCTCATGCGATCTGCGCCAGCGGGTGCTTCTGGGCACCGCCCAGACCCGGGTGCAGACGGGCAGGCATCAGTGACCACGCAAGACCGACCGGCGATCATCAACGAGCGCTACGAGCTCATCAGACGCATCGGGCGGGGTGGTATGGCCGATGTGTTTCTCGCCCGCGACCGCCTGCTCGACCGCAGCGTCGCGATCAAGGTGCTGTTCGCCGAGTTCGCGGTCGACCCGAACTTCGTCGAGCGGTTCCGCCGCGAGGCCCAGGCCGCCGCCAACCTGAGCCACCCGAACATCGTCAACGTGTTCGACTGGGGCAAGCACTCCGGCACGTACTTCATCGCCATGGAGTTCGTCGACGGCCGGACGCTCGCCGACATCCTGCGCTCGAACGGGCACCTGACGTCGAAGCAGGCCGCCGAGATCGCCAGCGAGGTCGCCGCAGCCCTCGGGTTCGCCCACGCCGCCGGGCTCGTCCACCGCGACATCAAGCCGGCCAACATCCTGATCGGGACGAACGGCTCGGTGAAGGTCGCCGACTTCGGCATCGCCAGGGCGATGAACTCGCCGACCGAGTCGAACCTCACCCAGGCCGGCGCGGTGATGGGCACGGCGACGTACTTCTCGCCGGAGCAGGCGCAGGGCGCGCAGCCCGACCCGCGCAGCGACCTCTACTCGCTCGGGATCGTGATGTACGAGATGATCGCCGGGCGGCCGCCGTTCACCGGTGAGAACCCGGTGAGCATCGCCTACAAGCAGGTCCACGACTACCCGACGCCACTGAACCGGCTCGTCGCCGACGTGCCCCGGCCGTACGAGGCGATCGTGGCCAAGCTGCTGACCAAGGACCCCGCCGTTCGCTACTCGAGCGCCGATTCGCTGCGCGAGGACCTGCGCCGGTTCCGGACGGGCGAGCGCCCGGTCGCGCTTGCCGCGGCCAGCGGACGCTCGACGGGGCAGACCCCGACGGTGGTCGGCGGGGCGGTGCCGGGACCGGGTTCGACCCGCAGATGAACCAGCGCACGGCAGTGCAGGGTCGGATGGGACCGGGCGGGCAGCCGACCGGGCCGCGCCCGGCGGTCGTCGTCCCCAACCGCTACCGCGAGCAGCCGCCGCGCACGGGGTGGTACGCGTTGGCCGCGTTCTTCGCGCTCGTCGCGCTGGGCCTCGGCGGCTTCCTGCTGTTCAACACGCTCACCGGCGGCGAGAAGTCGTCCGAGCGGGAGATGAAGAACTACATCGGCCAGCCGTTGGCCGAGGTGGTGGCGGACCTCACGGAGCTCCGGATCCCGTACATCGCCATCGAGGAGGAAGATCCCGACTTCGGTGACGGGATCGTGCACCGGACCACGCCCGAGGCGGGCGTCGTGATCTCCGGGTCAGCGCCGGTCGAGATCTACCACAACGCCACGGACGCCACCTCCGTCGTCCCGGGCCTCGAGGGGATGAGCGTCGAGGACGCACGGGCACGACTCGCCGACGAAGGGTTCGTCAACATCGTCGCCCAGAACGAGAACGGCGACCCGGTGGACTCCGGCACCGTGCTGCGGACCGAGCCGGGTGAGGGCAACGAGATCCCGGTGGACGACCAGGTGACGATCGTCGTCTCGAACGCCAGCGGGGCGATCGAGTCCTCCGTGCCGGAGACCACCGAACCAGGCTCGTTCCAGGTGCCGCACCTGATCGGCGACGGTCGGCAGAGCGCGATCGAGCAGCTCGAGGAGGCCGGTCTCGAGGTGCAGATCAACGTCATCGAGAACGCTCCGGAGCAGTGGGACGGCAAGGTGATGGACCAGAGTCCGCGCTCGCCGACGATGGTCAGCGAGGGCGACACGGTCACGATCAACGTCGGCGATGCACCGGACGAGCCCGCCACCACGCAACCGCCGGCGACCAACCCGCCAGCAGACCAACCCGCCGGCGACCAACCCGCCGGCGACCAACCCGCCGGCGACCAACCCGCCGGCGACTCCGGCACCAACCACCGCCGCGCCGACCACCACCGTGGCGGCGACGACGACAACCGTCTAATGGGTACCGGGCTCACATGAGCAGGCGCACGCCCTTGTGGGGCAAGCAGACGGAGCTGGCCATCGGCAACTTCCCGGTCGCCAACCGGCCGCTCGACGTCCGCGTCGCCCACGCGCTGGCGACCATCAAGCGCCATGCCGCGGCCGTCAACGCCGAGCTCGGAGCCGGTGGCGTCGATGCCGAGATGGCGGCCGCGATCGGCGCCGCCGCGCGGCGGATCGAGGCCGGAGAGCTCGACGACGCGTTCCCTGTCGACGTCTACCAGACCGGGTCGGGGACGTCGACGAACATGAATGTCAACGAGGTGATCGCCGGCCTGGCCTCGGCGGAGCTCGGCCGGATCGTCCACCCGAACGATCACGTCAACGCCTCGCAGTCGTCCAACGACGTCGTGCCAACGGCCATCCGCCTCGCGGCGATCCGTGAACTGACCGGCAACACCCATCCCGGTGTCTGCCCAGCTCGCCGGTGCCTTGGGGTCGCTGAGCGAGCGGACTCGGCACGCCGTGAAGGCGGGGCGCACCCACCTGATGGACGCCACGCCGGTGACCATCGGGCAGGAGGCGGACGCGTGGGGGGGCATGCTCGAGCGGGCACTGCGCCCGGTCGGTCAGCGACCTCGACGCGCTCGGAGAGCTGCCGCTCGGCGGCACCGCCGTCGGCACCGGGATCAACGCGCCGCACGGGTTCGCCGACGCCGTCGTCGCCTCGCTCGAGTCGGATACCGGGTTCGCGCTGCGGACGACCGCGAACCCGATGGTCCACCAGGGCGGCCAGGGTGCGCTGGCGGAAGCATCGAGCGGACTCCGGACGGTGGCCGTCGCCCTGACCAAGATCGCCAACGACATCCGGCTGCTCGCCAGCGGGCCGGCCACTGGGCTCGGGGAACTGCTCCTGCCGGAGCTCCAGGCCGGCTCGTCGATCATGCCGGGCAAGGTCAACCCGGTCCTCTGCGAGTCGGTCAACCAGGTCGCGGCCAGGGTGCTGGGCAACGACGTCACGGTCGCGTTCGCGGCCTCGCAGGGAATCCTCGAGCTGAACACGTACCTGCCCGTGATGGCCGACGCGTTGCTCGAGTCGGCGACGCTGCTCGGCAACGTCGCTCGCGTGTTCGCAGAGCGGTGCGTCGACGGGGTCAGGGTCGACGACGACCGCGCCCGCGCCTACGCCGAGCGCACGTCGGCGCTGGCGACCGCGCTGAACCCGATCATCGGGTACGAGCGGGCGGCGGCGATCGTCAAGGCGGCGCAGGCGTCCGGCCGCTCGATCATCGACGTCGTCGTCGACGAGGGGGTACTCGACGCCGCCGAGGCGCAGCGGATCCTCGACCCGCTACGCGCCGCCGGCATCGACCCCGGCGAGTGACCCGTACCGGCCGAACACCCGGAGTCCGTTCTCAACCGGCTCGTGGTCGCCTGGCAGCCACGAGCCCGTTCAGTACGGGTTCGGGCCGAGAATCACCACCAGTCCGATCTGTTCGGTTTCGTGGCGAATCGCGCCCGAGTCCGTTCTCAACGGGCCTGTGGTGGTCCCACGACCACAAACCGGTTGAGGGGCCGAGCGGATTGGCGCCCCTGACGGGTGCGATCGATGTGTCAACACGTCGGTATCGCTCTTGAGGTGGTGGTGCCTCTCCGCCGTGCGGTCGGTGTCGGTCGACTGCGTTTATGTCGAGCGAAACGACCGAAATCGGCGTTTCTGGTCGACATAAGCGGTCTTCGCGCGCCCGAAACGGCGATTCGGCCGGTCCACGGCCACGGAACCACCGGATCGGCCGGCCCCGATCCGTCCAGAGCAGCGACCAGCGCCGTGTCGCAACGCGACAACCCGTCGCGGCCTATCCGCTCGGGTTCTTTAGTACGGAGTGGTGGTGGCGGTGACCGCCGCGGGTGCCGACGTGCAGCGGGCGAGGTAGTTGCGCAGGAGGTCGTGCCCGGCCGCGGTGAGGATGCTCTCGGGGTGGAACTGCACGCCTTCGACGTCGAGGTCGCGGTGGCGCACGCCCATGATCGTGCCGTCGGTGGTCGTCGCCGTGACGGCCAGGACGTCGGGGATCGACTCTGGTTGCAGCGTGAGCGAGTGGTAGCGGGTCGCCGTCAGCGGCGACGGCAGGCCGGCGAACACGCCGTCGCCGTGGTGGGTGATCTCGGACGTCTTGCCGTGCATCAGCGACGCCGCGCCGACCACGTCGGCCCCGTAGACCAGCCCGATGGCCTGATGCCCGAGGCACACGCCGAGCACCGGCGTCCCGCTCGCGGCGAACGCCGTGACGGCGTCACAGATGATCCCTGCATTCTCGGGGCGCCCGGGGCCCGGGGACAGCAGCACGCCGTCGGGCTCGAGCGCCAGTGCGTCGTCGACGGTGAGCGCATCGTTGCGGTACACGATCGGCTCCGCCCCCAGCTCGCCGAGGTACTGAACGAGGTTGAACACGAAGCTGTCGTAGCTGTCGATCACCAGGATCCGCGGCGCAGCCGTCATCGGGAAGAGGTTAGACAGGCCGCCGGGGAGCAGCCCCCTGCCATTACACTCGCCGGTCGTGGCTCCTCCGAAGCGCAAGACCGGCGGGCGGGTAACCCCGACCGGCACACGCCCAACCGACAAGCGCAAGACGACCGGATCGACGGCGACGGCCGACCACGACCACGGCGGCGCGACGCATCACTACGACTCGGGCCGCTACACCGCGCCGACCCCGAAGTACCTCAAGGAGAGCCCGAAGTGGGTGCCGCTCCTGATGCTCGCGCTGTTCGTCGTCGGCGGCCTGTTGATCATGGCGCGGTACCTGTTCTGGGACGAGCAGCTGCCGATGGTCGTCGGGATGGGCTGCCTGCTCGCCGGCCTCTACACCGCCACGAAGTGGCGCTAGCGGACCGGACACAAGGCGGCGCTGGCGGGCACGAAGTGGCGGTCGCCACGCCGACGGTCAACCCCTGCTCGACACGTTCCCGTTACCTCTGGTACTTACAGCTCTGTAAGTTGTCCCCGGTTTCATCCCCAGGCTGTGGATAAGTGAGTCTTCTCAAATCGACCGATGAACTCAGTCGTAGAGCGGGGCGACCTCGACCATGTCCTCGAGGCAGTGCTTCGGCGGCGGTGGCTCCTCGTCGGGCGCGAGGGTCATCTTGAGCTCGACCCCGCACACGTCGCATCGGTAGCGAACGCTGATCTTGCGCATCTCCCCCGCCGGGGGCGGCGGCGGCAGCGGGCGGGTGACCGATCGGAGCATCCCGATCCCCACCTTCCACACGACGTAGGCCAGCCCGACCCCGGCGAGCGCCCAGAGCACGGTCGAGATCGCGGGCACGAGTTCAGGCTATGGGCACCGCACCGAGCCCGCTCGGAACCGCGACATCTCAGAAGCGCTCGATGATCGCGGCGTTGGCCATGCCGCCACCCTCGCACATCGTCTGCAGGCCGTAGCGGCCGTCGATGCGCTCCAGCTCGCACAGCAGGGTGGCGAGCAGCCGAGTGCCCGAGGCGCCCAGTGGATGGCCGATGGCGATCGCACCTCCGTTGACGTTCACCTTGTCGATGTCGACGTCCAGCTCCTTCTGCCAGGCCAGCACCACCGACGCGAATGCTTCGTTGATCTCGACGAGGTCGATGTCGTCCATCGAGAGTCCGGACCGGGCGAACACCTTCTGGGTGGCCGGCATCGGGGCGGTCAACATGAGCCGCGGATCGGCGGCCGGCGAGCGCGAAGTCGACGAACCGAGCCCGCGGCGTCAGGCCGAGCCGGTGCGCCCGGTCCTCGCTCATGATCAGCACCGCCGATGCGCCGTCGGAGATCTGCGACGAGTTGCCGGCGGTGACCCGCCCGCCCTCCTCCTCGGGGCGGAAGGCCGGCTTGAGCTGCGCGAGCGACTCCAGCGTGGTGTCGCGCAGGCCCTCGTCGGTCGACACCATCGCACCGCCCGCCCCGAGCACCGGGATGATCTCGCGCTCGAATCGGCCCTCGGCGGTCGCTTTGGCGGCGAGCTCCTGGCTGCGGCACCCGTACTCGTCGAGCTGCTCACGGGAGATGTCCCACTGCTCGGCGATCAACTCGGCCGAGATGCCCTGCGGCACGAGGCCGCCCTGGTCGGCGTAGCGAGCACCGACAGCCGGACCGAACGGCCAGCCGAACTTGCCGTCGGCCATCGCCGACCCCATCGGAACCCGCGTCATCACCTCGACGCCGGCGGCAACGACGACGTCGTAGGCACCGGCGATCACACCCTGGGCGGCGAAGTGGGCGGCCTGCTGGCTCGACCCGCACTGCCGATCGATCGTCGTGCCGGGAACGCTGTCCGGCCACCCGGCGGCGAGCACGGCGTTGCGGCCCACGTTCAGACCCTGCTCGCCGACCTGCATCACACAGCCCATCACGACGTCGTCCACCGTGCCCGGATCGATGTCGCTGCGATCGGCGAGCGCCTTCAGCGTCTCGGCGGCGAGATCGACCGGATGCCAATCCCGCAGTTGCCCGTTGCGCTTGCCGAGCGGGGTCCGCACGGCGTCGATGATCACGGCTGTCGTCACCACGCGAACCGTAGCGTTGCGATTCTCGGACGGCAGAGGTGGAGCGAACGCGCTCGCTCAGTCGTCTCGGCGCGACCCGGGCGACGACGGTCCGCAACGACTCCACCTCGTCGTCGTCGAGCCACGACGAGAAGTGGCCCTGCACGGCGCGGCGGTAGGTGACGTTCATCTCCCGCCAGAGAACGCGGCCACGGCGGGTGAGCTCGACGGTGACCGACGCGATGGTCGGGGTCGTCGCGGTCCCGTCTGACGACCCACCCCTCCTCCTCGAGCCGGTCGAGCCGGCGGCTGAGACTCGACCGCACGAGCCGCAGTTCGGTGGCCAGCTCGCTCGGGCGCGCTCGTCCACCGCATCGCTGCAGTGCTGCGAGCACGTCGAACCAGCCCAGCGAGAGGTCCCACTCGGCGCGGAGGTCGGAATCGATCGCCCGCTCGAGCGCGGCGGCGACGGATTGCAGTTCACGCCACGCCGACACTCTGGTCGCGTCGAGTCGGGCCACGGCGTGATTCTCGCAGCCATGCGACGATCGTTCGCGCAACCGGTCGCGCGGGGCGGGCCATCGCCCCTCCCCCACGGACCCCCTCCCGAGGTTCACGAGGCGGCACCGCCCCGTCAGCCGGCGGGACGCGGCGGCCGAGCCGTTCGTTGCTCGTCGGCCAACGCCGAGCGCGTCGGCGATGGGCGCACCACGTTCGAGCAGCGCGCGGTACTTCATCACGAACTTCGGCACATTGAGCCCGAGCACGCCACGCAGCCGGCCGGCAGCCTCGTAGAGCGCGAGGAAGCGTCGCTCGTCCGCTGACCCGATCACGATCGTCGCTTCGGCCGCTGAGCCGTCCGGTGCCGTTGAACGCCCCAGGAACTGCATCCGGTGCTCGTACTGGTCGCTCCAGACGAACGGGACGGTGTCGCAATCCGTCAGATCGCCACCCGCGAACTCGGCAAGCAGGTTGCGGGCCGCCAGGGCGCCTTGCTCGGCCGCGTTTGTCCAGTGCTCCAGCCGCATCTCCTCGTCGAACCGAGGGTGGTGCCAACGGACGAGATCGCCGGCGGCGTAGACCCCGGGGTGCCCAACGGAGAGCGCCCGGGACGTGACGACGCCGTCACGCAACTGCAGTCCGCTGCCCTCGAGCCATCCCAATGCGTGGCGTGACGCCGATGCCGACCACGACGTCGTCGGCGCTGACGAGCGATCCGTCGGCCAGGCGAACCCCGCCCGCCTCGATCGCTGCAACGGACACCGCGCAGTGGATCTCGACGCCCTTGTCGGGATGGATCGTGGCGAGCGCCCGGCCGATCTCGGGGCCGGCGCCACGGATCAGCGGGGCCGGCGCGCCCTCGAGGACCGTCACGTCGGCACCCGCCACGCGAGCCGTGGCCGCGACCTCGAGGCCGATGAACCCGGCACCGATCACCACGACCCGGGCACCCGGGCGCGCGATCGCGTCGCGGAGTCGTGCGGCATCGTCGAGCGTCCGCAGCTCGTGGACGTGCGGCACGTCGGGCTGGCCGGGAAGCCGGCGGGGCTGCGAACCCGTGGCCACGATCAGCCCGTCGAACGGCACGTCCGTCCCGTCGGCCAGGCCGACCGAACGAGCGTCGAGGTCGAGGGCGGCCGCGGGGACGCCGAGTCTGGCGTGGACCGCCGAGCGCGTCGAAGGCGTCGTCCTTGCGCAGCGCGATGCGATCCTCGTCCCACGCACCGGCCAGGAACTGCTTCGACAGCGGTGGACGGTCGTACGGGCGGCGCGCCTCGGCGCCGATGAGCGTGATCGTCCCGTCGAAGCCCGAACTGCGGAGCACCTCACACGCCCGCAGGCCAGCCAGCGAACCACCGACCACGACGACCCGATCGAGCACCCGGCCGAGGGTGCGCTGCGTGGCCGTCACACTGTCCACCATGCCATACGGTCAAGCCATGGAGAGCGAGCCGACCGTCGACCACGGAGCTGCGGGCGGCGTGCTCGACCCGGCGACCGTGAACGCAATCGTCAGGGCGGCTTACCCAGGGACATCGATCGTGTGCACGTCGCTCTCGCCATCGTCGGCGAGCGCCGAGGTCACTCCGGACCCTGACGACGCTGCGGCCGGGTGGTTTCATCTCGGGTCCGACGCAGTTCGCCGTCGCCGACGCCGCGCTTGTGGTACCTCGTGTTCGGAGCGCTCGGGCGGGTCGAGCTGATGGCGCTGACGTCGGAGCTCTCGATCCGCTTCCTCCGACCGGCCGTCGGCGTCAACTCTCCATGCCCGCGCCGACCTGGCGTCGATCAGCCGCCGCAGCGTGGTCGGCACGGTCACCGTGTGGGCCGGCGAGAACACCGAGCGCCCGTCCGCCGTCGCTCAGGGGACGTACGCGCTGCCGCTCGCGAGCTCGTGATCGAGCCGGTCGCCGATCCCCGCGACGAGCGGCTGGCCGACTTCGTCGAGCTCGCCGATCCGGCGGCCCGCCGCCGGCGCGAGCGGGATGAGATCTTCATCGCCGAAGGGTTCGTCGCCGTCCGCCGTCTCGTCGAGTCCCGGCACATCGTCCGATCTGTGTTCGTCGACGCGCCGCAAGCTCGACCGGCTCGCCGACATGATCGGCCGGCTCGCGTGCCCCGTGTACGTCGCCGACAACGACGTACTCGCAACGACCGTCGGGTTCCACATGCACCGCGGGATCGTCGCCTCTGCCGAACGTCGCCCGCTCCCGAGCGTCGCCACCGTGCTCGACGGGGCGACGCGCATCGCAGTGCTCGAAGGACTCAACGACCCGGAGAACCTCGGGCTCATCGCCCGGACCGCTCGAGCGTTTGCGATCGACGCCATCGTGCTCGACCCGACGTGCATCGACCCGTACTACCGCCGGACGGTGCGAGTGAGCATGGGCGAAGTGCTGCTCCTCGACGTCGCCAGGAGCCAGAACTGGCCGGGAGATCTCGATGTCATCTCCGCCGCCGGTCTCGACACGTGGGCGATGACGCCGGCGCCAGATGCCGTCGACCTCTGGGACCTGCAGGTGCCAGACCGGCTGGCCGTGATCTTCGGCGCCGAGGGTCCCGGTCTCACCGAGATCGCGATGCGATGCGCCGATCGTCGGGTGCGAATCCCGATCGACCCCGCCGTGGACTCGATCAATGTCGGTCATGCCGCGGCCGTGACGTTCGCGGCGACCCGGCGGTCGGCGATTTCCACAACCGATGTGATGCAATAGTGAAACAAAGTGGTTGGGGAAATCCGCTAGATGGCGAGTGACTCCTGGGTTTGCGGGCCGGCGATGCCGTCGACCGCGAGAGCGTTGCGCTGTTGGAAGTCACGCACCGCGGCCTCCGTACGGGGGCCATACTCGCCGTCGATCGCGATCGGGTAGCCGAGACCGACGAGGGCGATCTGGAGTTGGGCCACCCGCTGACCACTCGAGCCGGGTTCGATGTTGGTTCGTTCCGGGATCGGGTCACCGCCGCACACCGGTGCCCACGTCAGCGCGGTGTGGATCGAGATCCCCTCGTTCGCCGCCAGGTAGTCGGCACAGTACGGGTACACCGTGCCGTCATGAACCCAACCGTCCTCGGTGACGTGGAACAGGTCCCCGGCCTCGCACTCGACATCGGGCTCCTCAGGGTGCAGCGGACACGTCGTCGTCAGCAACCCGAGCGTCCATCCGCCGGCGCACTCCGCGATCGACGCCACGGTGAGCCCGGTGTCGGCGGCGATCGCCTCGACCGTGCACGCGCGTGGCGGTCCCGGGGTCATCGGTGCCGCGGGCGTGGTGGTGGTGGTTGTTGTTGTCGTCGGTGGGAGCGGCGGGTTCGGGCCAGTCCCGAGCAGGGCGTGGGTCTCCGGGCCGACGATGCCGTTGGCGGCGAGCCCGTTGGCCTGCTGGAACGCGGCCACGGCCGACTCGGTCGCGGCGTCGAACGTCCCGTCGACAGCGACGTCGTAACCCCTGGCGACGAGCGCGATCTGGACGTACATCACCGACGCGTTGCCGTCGTCCCGTTGGACCGTCTCCGGTGCGGGCCACGCCGCGTCATCGCACACCGGAGCGAACGTCGCTGCAGTCTGCGGCGACATGAACAGCACACCGAGGTGCTCCGCGCAGTCCCGGTCGTGGCGCCCGTCGTGCACCCACCCCGACGTCGTCACGTGGAAGATCTCCGCCTGCGGGCAGGTGTCGGCGCGTTCACAGGCGTCGGATGCGACGGTCGTCGTCGTGGCGCCGTCCGCCGGCGACGACGAGGGCTCCGCCGGCGCGAGCAACGCCATCGCGAAGCCCGCCGAGCACACCACCTCGGGCCGCACGGTCATCGCGGCGTCGGCACCGATCGCCTCGGCGGTGCACGCCGGTTCCGGCCCGGGTGCGGGCGGGGCAGCCGCTCCGGGCAACGCCGGCGCGACGACCACGAGCAGCGCACTCGGCACCAGGAATGACCGTACTCGCATCGCGGTCAGCCGATCTCCCAGGGTTCGACCGTCCCGTCGCCATCGCTGTCGGAGCCGGGGGCGCCGTTGGGGAACATCGCCGCCCAGGTGAGCGGGCCGACCAGCCCGTCGTCGTTGAGCGCGTGAAGCTGTTGGAACACCCGCACCGCCTGCTCCGTCGTGGGTCCGAACGCACCGTCGACATCCGCTCCCGTCACCCACTGGATCAACTCGACCGCGGGGCCCTCGTCGCAGAGCCGGATCGGGTAGCGCGCATCGTACGGGTTGTACCCGTCGGGGCACGTGACCGGGAGCGTCGCAACGGCCCCGACGGGCGAAGACGTCGAGGTCGTGGTGGTGGTGGTGGTCGTGCTGGCCGTCGAGGCGATCGAGGCGGGCGGAGGGATTCCCGGCACCGTGGTCACTGTCGGGGGGTCCGTGGTCGTCGATGAGCGCGCCGTGTTGTTCACACCGACCTCGGTGGACGCTGACGGTCGGCGATCACTCTCGCCGGTGATGCGGGTGGCGATCAGCGCGCCGGCGACGACCACGATGGCGGCCGCGGCCGCGGCGGTGATGAGCCGATAGCGGCGGACGGTGCGGGCGGCGGTGATCGGCACGACGGTGGGAAGGATCTCGGTGTCGTCCTCGGCGACGGACGGGTCGCCGGCGTGCGCCGCCGGGGCCGCGCGCTGACTCTGGGCGGCGATCGCCGCCTGATCGACCGTGTCACCGAAGCGGCGCAGGCGCTCGGCCAGTTCTGGATTCATGATGCGGTCTCCAAGAGTTGGCGGAGCCGGGCAAGGCCGCGGTTGAGGTGGTTCTTGAGCGTCGACACCGGGATGTCGAGCAGCGCGGCGGCCTCGGCGTAGCGGTAGCCGTGGGCGTGCACGAGCATCACGGCACAGCGTTGATCGCGAGTGAGCTTGGTCATCGCCACGTGGAGGCCGTCGTCGGGCAGCGGCAGGTCGCGGTCGGTGGCTTCGGCGGGGAACAGCGGGGCTCGCTTCCAGCGGACCTGGGCGCGCACCGCGGTCTGCCCGACTCGATAGAGGTAGCCAACCGGGTTGGCCATGGCCATCAGACGGGTCTGGTTGGCGTAGGCCCAGGTCACGGACTCAGAGCAGGCTTCGATCCCGAGATCGACCCCGTAGCGGGCGACGAACGCGCGCCGCAGCCGCACCGAGGCGTCGGCGATGAAGTCATCGAAGGACGCAGACGCGGTGCCGACGCCGTTCACACCCACCTCACGCGCGCACGCGACCGGACTCATCCCTCGTTGAAAGCACGGAAACCGGAAGTGATTCACCCGATCGACTGCGTCGCCGCGGAAGCGGCGTCCGTCACGCCGTCCGGGGTGGAGACGATGGGACTCGAACTGGCAGCAGACGAATCTCCTGATAAACGGGCTTTGGTAGAGGGTGTCAGATGGAGCAGATTCGAGCCGCCTGTCGCTCCCACTTATGCTCCCCGCAAGTTGGGGAGCTTAACTCGGGCAGGGTGCCAGGGTGGGCGGACGACGCCGATCGAGAGGCGAGGGATCCGTCTACCGGGAGGTCGACCTGCGCCGCGGGGAGCGGTGGATCGGGGCCATCGTGACGTCCCGAAGGCCGGCGGAAGGTGACCGGACACACCAAGCGCGAAGCGCTCGTACGGTCGGACCGACTGCGCGCCGAGGTTCGGGCGGGGCAGCCGACCCCAAATTCGCAACACGACAATGGCCGAAGTCGTCGATTTGTGGCGTGAACGCGAACTGGCCGGGCGCCGTTCTCGTGCCCGGGACCCAAGAACGCTACCAGTGATCAATCCTCACCACTGACCAGAATCGTTCGGCTCCGGCCACCAGCACCGTGCCCGGCACGATCCTGGCTGGGTCGACGGCGTCCCGGAGCAGCGACCACCAGCGACCCTCGTCATCCTCGGCGTTCAGGTCGGCTCGCAGATCAATCGTCGGCATCGGTCACCCCGCCGGTGTGCTGGTCTTCGATCAGGTTCTTGAACCGAGCCATCTCCTCGCGGGTGTCGTTTGTCGAGCCACCGTCGAAGCAGCGGCCCGGCGAGCCATCGCCAGGGACGCTTGAACATGAACACCTCTCGGTGCGTCACACGAGTGCCGTCGGCCGTCTCCTCGAGATCGAAGCTTCCTTCAAAGTCGAGCAACCATCGGGCGCCGCCGGCGATTGGTGAGCCGAACTCCAGCCGAGTGCCGGTGATCGTGAAGGGATAGGTTCCCGACGGGCCGGGGAGGCCGCGCAGTCGGCCTGCGAAGCGGGCGGTGCCGGTGGTTTCGTGGCGTTCGATGGCGCCGACGTGTCCGATCTTGTGGTCCGCTTGGCGGTAGCGCTTGAGGTCAAGTACGAACTCGATGATCTCGTCGGGGGTCGCTCGGACGGTGGTGGTCGCCTCGCCGATGATCGCAGCTGCCTGCATCATCGCCTCCTTTCGGATTCGTGCCGGCCATCCGCTCGCGACGCAGCCCGAGGGCGACGGCTTCGGTCAGCTTGCTGTCGTTGTCGATGACGAGCACTCGCATCGCGCCCCAGTGTGGCGTGTCCTCGGTTTCGCCACGGTCTCGGATTTCAGCGAGCTGCTCAGCTCCGTGTCGTCGCCGAAACCGGGCCGAAACCGCGGCCTCCGTATCACTGGGGGCATGCACATCACCCCGAACCGGCGCACGCCGGGTCTACGCCACGGGCTTCCCTGGTTGCCGCATCGCCATGGCGCGGACGAGCGGTTCGTCGGCTGGCTCGGCTTCGTTGACGACCTGAAGCGGGCGACACCCGCATCCACTGAGTACCACCAAGTACACCCCCCAAAGGAGCAACAAGTGACCGACATACACGCGAGACATCAAGCCGATCCTCGTTCTCGGCGGCACCGGCAAGACCGGGCGCCGGGTCGTCGAGCGGCTCACCACCGGCGGCATCCCGACCAGGATCGGTTCCCGTTCGGGCCAGCCGCGCTTCGACTGGGCCGAGCAGTCGACCTGGGCGCCGGTGCTGCAGGGCGTGCAGGCGGCCTACATCCCCAACCCCGACCTGATCGTCCCCGGCACGCCGGAGGTGGTGCGGGCGTTCGCAGAGCTGGCGATCGAGCACGGCGTCACCCGGCTGGTGATGTTGACCGGCCGCGGCGAGGACGAGGCCCAGCGGGCCGAGCGCGAGGTGCAGGCCACCGGCGCCGACGTCACCATCGTGCGCGGCGCCTGGTTCATGCAGATCTTCAGCGAGGACTTCCTCCTCGACTCGATCCGGGCCGGCGAGGTGGTGCTCCCGGCCGACGACGGCCAACTCAAGGCGTTCGTCGACATCGACGACATCGCCGACGTCGCCGTGGCGGCGCTCACCGAGCCCGGCCACGCCGGTCAGGTCTACGAGCTGACCAGCCCCCGGCTGCTGAGCTTCCCCGAGGCAGTCGTCGAGATCGCCAAGGCCAGCGGCCGCGACATCACCTATGTGCCGGTGTCGGTCGAGGACTACGCCGCCGGGGCCGCCGAATACGGCGTTCCCGCCGAGTTCGTCGAAATTCTTGACCTACCTGTTCAGCGACGTCCTCTGCAATAACGCCTACGTCACCAACACCACGCAGCGGGTCCTGGGCCGGCCGCCCGGGGACTTCACCGACTACGCCACCCGCACCGCTGCTACCGGCATCTGGAAGCCGGCGTAGCGGGAAGTGAACCTCAAAATGGCACAGGTCGTCTCACTGCTGCCGCTACGATCGCCACCGGGCTGATGGCCGGGGTGTTCGGTATCTTCTCCCACACCATCATGCGGGGCCTCTCCACCACCGACGACCGCACGTTCGTCGGGGCGTTCCAGTCGATCGACCGGGCGATCATCAACCCGTTGTTCATGCTGTCCTTCCTCGGCGCGTTGGTGTTCAGTGGTGTGGCAGCGGCGCTCTGCCTGCGTGACGATGGCCGGTCGGTGCTGCCTTGGGTCGCTCGTCACGTTCGCCCTGTATCTCGCCGTTTTCGTCATCACCGTCGCGGTCCACGTGCCCCTCAACCACGACATCAAAGCGGCCGGGGACCCCGCCCGATCGCCGACCTCGCCGCCGTCCGCGACACCTTCCACCTGACCCGCTGGGTCGTTTGGAACACCGTACATGTGTTAGCGACCACGGTGGCATTCGGCTGCCTCGCCTGGTCTCTCGTGCTCCACGGACGCACCACCAGCAGCGACTCAAACGTCCACCCACCCGCCATCGCACTCGACGTGCCCGGCTCGCCTACCAGCATCACGCACACCCACGAGTTGCGGACCTGACCGGCAACAGCCTCTCGCGAGCCAACGTCGCTCGATTCTTCGCCCACGGCAGGAGAGCCATGCTCCGGTCGCGGGAAGCGCGACCGCGTTGGTCAGTTCCGCGGTTCGGCCCATCGCCCGACGAGGACACCGGTGACCTCGGGCACATCCGTGGCACCAGTGGGCGGTTCCGACGGTGGCTAGTAGGCGGTCACCGTGAGGCGATCGGCGGCGTCGACGGAGATGTCGACGCGGTCGGTCGCAGTAGCGAAGCCGTCGGTCACGATGGTGGTCGCATCGCCCATGGCACCGAGGATCGGTCGTCCACCGTGAGTTCTGTCGTGACTCGCCGAACGGTCACGCGCACGGCAGCTCCTCGGGGGCGACGGATCGTTACACGATTCACCGACCCGAGGCGCACCGGCAGGGTTCCTTGGGGCGCAGAGTGGTCGATGCGGGTCGGGTGATGCCGCCGTCGACGTGGACGGTGCCGCAAAAGTATCCCCGTGAGGTCGGCGGTGACGTTGCCGACGCCCCGTCGATGTCCATCCGCCACGGGATGGCGGCGTTGCAGGTAATGACATCTGCGTGCCGCCGATGGCGACGCGAGAGGCGCGGGTAGGTGAGCTCGACGTTGCCGTTGTCGGAGCCTCGCCTTCGGCGGGCGTCCGGTGCAGTGGGCGGTGTAGAGGTCGTCCATTTTCTCTGCGACGACAATGTTCGCGTCACCAAGGCCGCGCCGCACGCGCAGGCGCCTTTCCGTCGGGCAGTTCTGAATGCTGTTCACGAGAGCGTATCTTACACGTTCGTATGAATCCGTCAATTGTTCGTTCGATATCGTTAGTCGAACAGGTGACATCACAGATCGCGGGGAGTACCCTGCCTCGCATGGCCACGAAGCGTCCTGCGCCCAAAGCGGTGCGGCTGCCGCGGCGAGTCTCCCACCAAGGATGCTCGGCAGCGCGACCCCGAACGCAGCCGCCAGCGGATCCTCGAAGCCGCCCTCAACGAGTTCGCCGATAAGAGATTCGCCGGCGCCCGCGTCGCCGACATCGCCCATCTAGCTGGAGCTCAACCAGCAACTCATCTCCTATTACTTCGGTGGCAAAGAGGGCGTCTACGACGAGTTGCTTGCCCGTTGGCACCAACGCCAGGTCACCCTCGCCGATCCATCCCGGTCACTCGCCGATGTCGTCGTCGCCTACCTCGCCGTCAACCACGACCAGCCGGAGATGGCCCGGCTGCTTGTTTGGGACGGGCTGACCGCGCACACCGATGCCGTCGTCGAATCCGGCGATGCTCCCGAGGTGACAGACATCCGGCGCCGCCAGGCCGAGGGTGAGATCGCCGCCGACCTCGATCCTGCCTTCCTCCTGCTCGCCCTGATGGGCGCCGTCGCCGCCGGCACCACGATGCCCCAGATGGTGATACGGCTCTGCGGCGTCGACCCTGCAAGCCCCTGAGACGTGGCTCGCTACGGTGAGCAGCTCCGGCGGATCGTCGACCGCCTAAGGGTCGGCGCTACCTCCGCCATCTCAGCCGACGATGAGGCCCGGTCGCCGGAACCGGTTACCGCCACCGAGGCATCGGATTGACGTCTGCCGTCGGGGTGCGGTGCCCGGGCGGACGGCCAAACGGTCGCCGATGTCGACGGGTTTGAACTTCTCGAGCCCGGCCAGTTGGGCGTCGTGGTGATCCGAGACCGCCGGCTGGATGGCGTCACTGAACGCGAGCCGGCGCTGTTCGGTTGCTCCCCGGGGGTGCGTCTTGCTCATCTTGATCCTTTTCCGAGGTTGGGGTGGTGCTACCAGTATCGGGCTCGAGGTGCTGGATCGCGTAGCGCAACGCCGTCCGCGGCATCGTCGCGGCGTGCCGGTTGCGGAAGCCGAGCAGTCGCTGCCGGTCTCGTTTCCCGGCCTCACGGATCCACCCGCCGACCGCTTTCTGGACCAGATCGTGCGGGTCGTCGGCGAGCAGGTCGCCGATCACGAAGGTGTCGTCGAGGTCAACCTTGACGGATGAAGAAGTAGGTCGCCACGATCGCCGATCATCAGTCCCACCAGTGGTTCGACCTGGCCAATTCGTACAGCGGGTCGCGTGGCTTGTCGGCCAGGTAGCCGCCCACGACGTACGGTGCGGCACGGTCAACCAAGTCCCACGTGTCGATGCGGTCATGGCGCCGCACGTAGAGCTCGAAGAGTTGCCGGCGGCGTTCTGGTGATGTCGATTTGCGGCGGGCTTGCCAGTCCATGATCGCCACCGCACCGACCCGAACGTCGTGGTCCGATGCTTCAAGCAGCCTTTCGATGTCGGCGGGAGTCATGTCGATGTAGTCCTTCGATAGTGCGAAGATGTCTCGCTTCGGCACTCACGCCGAGGCGGACGCCTTGGTGGCGGTGTCGCCGACGCGGTCAGCGCCGGTACGCAACACCTCGTAGGCGGGCGAGGAAGCCTGAGGCTGTCGGTTCTGTGGGCTTGACTGGCGAGATTCTGGCCCCCCCCTCCTTGAGGGTGGGAAGTGCCACCGTTCGGGTGACTCGACGACTCGGTCGGATGGTTCCGGTGGTGGAGTTGGTCGCCCGGGGGCAGCCTTTCACAAGGCGAGCTCGTGAGCTGTGGGCGTGTGCAGCGGGGAGCAAGGCCGTAGAGCATGCCGGGACCGCATCTCCACCAGATGCGTCACGTCGTCGAGGTTGCCGAGTGGGCAGCTTCACCGCCGCGCCTCAACGTCGCGTGACCCGAAGGAGCTGATGCGGTGCCGACTTGTTGCGCGCGCAGCTACATGCGGTGGGGGGTGCGACAGCGGCTACGGCTCGCCGTTCGGCGGCGCTCTTCGCAAAACCGACTTCGATGCGCAGGCCACCCTCCATCGTTCGGCGTGACTGTGACGGTGGCGCTGTGGGCGTCGGCAATGGCCTTGACGATCGAGAGTCCTAGTCCGAGACCGTTCGCGGTTGCGCGTCTCGCTCCGCGCCGAGGCGGCGGAACGGAACGAACAGCTCGTCGATGTCGTCGGCCGCAACGGGCGGGCCGCTGTTGGTCGACGGTGACGACGGCGCGGCCGTCCGTGGGCCACCGTCGTCACCTCAATCTCAACCGCCTGCGTCGCTGCCGCCGTTGATGTTGTGCTCGCATCGGCATTGTCGACGAGGTTTGCCACGAGGCGGTCGACCAGGCGCCGATCGCCGGATGCCGGCGCTGAAGCCAGTGTCGATCGCAAGGCGAGGTGCCTGTGTTCGTGCCTCTGCCTCGCATCGCAACACCACCTTGTCGGCGACTTGTCGCCAGGTCGAAGTCTCTCGCGCCGGTCGACGCCGGCCTAGCCTCGCGTGCCAGGGTGAGCAGCGCATCGATGAGGCGAGCCTGCTTTCGTCTCCGGCGGCGAGCACTCGGTGGCACGTCGTCGCGCGGCACCGTCGACCGGGGCGTCGGATCGGACAGCGCAACTTGAATGAGAGTGCGCTGCCGGGTGAGCGGTGTGCGCAGTTCGTGGGAGGCGTTGGCGACGAAGTGCCGTTGGGCGTCGAAGGCGGCCTGGAGGCGGTCGAGGAGGTCGTCGAAGGTGTCGCCGAGCTCCTTGAGCTCGTCGTCGGGGCCGTCGAGTGCCAGTCGTTGGTGGAGGTTGGTGGTGGAGATGTCGCGTGCGGTGGCGGTGATCGTGCGCAACGGGCGCAGGACGCGGCCGGCGACGAGCCATCCGAGCCCGATCGAGACCACCGCCATCATCGGCGAGGGCGACACCGGACTGGACGAGGAGCTCGTGCATCTGGTCGGCGTGCTGCTGGGCGGCGAGGGCCCGGGCCTCTTCGATCTGGGCGGCGGTCGGAGGTCCGCGTCCGCGGCGGGTCCGGCGACGTTGGACGTCGCGGTCCGTTGCCCGGCGGACGGGTGGGGCCGATTCTTCGCTCGGCTCGACGACGACGGTGGCACCGTTGGGAAGCGTCGACGGTGGAGACGTGCATCGGTGGCCCGCTCGACGAGGGCGTAGGTGATGGCGAGCAGGGCGGCGCCGGCGACGAGGAACAGACCGCCGTAGAGCAGGGTGAGTCGGAGCCGCACCGTGCGCGCGGCAGGCGGGGGCGGCGCACACGGTCGGTGCTGGCGGCGCCGGCATCGTCAGATCCGGTAGCCGGACTTGGCGACGGTCTCGATCAGCGGCGGGTCGCCGAGCTTGGCGCGCAGCCGGCTGATGGTCGTCTTGACGACGGTGCTGAACGGATCGGCGGCCTCGTCCCACACCCGTTCCAGGATCTCCTCGGAGGAGACGACCGCGCCCCCGGCGCCGAGCAGCAGCTCCAGCACGGCGAACTCCTTCGGGCTCAGCGCCAGCGGGCGGCCGGCCTTGGTGACGCGCCGATGGGCGGGGTCGAGTGGTCAGGTCACCGTGGACCAGCGTCGGCGGCAGAGGCGGGCGGGAGCGCCGAGCGAGCGCCCGGATGCGAGCGACCAACTCGGCGAAGTCGAACGGCTTGGGGAGGTAGTCGTCGGCGCCGATCCCGAGACCGTCGACACGGTCGTCGATCGTGGCGGCGGCGGTGAGCATCAGCAGCCGGCTGTCGCAGCCGTCGGCGACGAGGGTCCGGCACAACCTCGTCGCCGTGCAGGCCGGGAAGGTTGCGGTCGAGCACGATGACGTCGTAGCCGGTGACGGTGGCGTGGGCGAGGGCGTCGTTGCCGTCGAAGACGACGTCGACGGCGATGCCTTCGCGGCGCAGCACGCGGCCACGGTCGTGGCGAGCTTGGCGTGGTCCTCGACCACGAGCACCCTCATCGTGCCTCCTTCGTCCGCTGTCCGGCTCGCCTCCGCCGATGGTCTCAGGATGACAGGAGCCGACGGTTGCGGCACGGTTACAACGTCACCGCCATGCAACCACGCCTTTCGTACAACTCGCACCAGGCATATCGAGCCGCACGCGAAAGGCACCGACCATGCTTCAGTCAGCGAGTCCCCACTGCACCACCGGGGCAGATCGACGAACACGCCGACGCGCGGCGAGTCGCTCCGCTCACGGCGGCGCTGGTGGCGCTGGCGCCTCACCGCCGCCGCCTGTGGCGGTGATCGACGACACGCGGCGGCGGCGTGGCCGACGCGTCACCAGCGCCGGCTCGCCGAGGCGTCGACGTCGGCCGGGTGCGAGCGGCTCGTCGCCGACCTCCGCGCAGGCGTCGTCGGGCTCGCGGCGAGCCCGACCCGGGCGCCTATTCGCGGTGCATGCGGGACAACGGCATCGTCAACTTCCCGGACCCGACAGCGACGGCAGCATGAACCTCGACGCCGGAGCGCTCGGCATCGATCCTCAATCCCCGCAGTTCCGGGCCGCCGACGAGGCATGCAAGCACTTCATGCCGCCGCCCTCCTCCGCTCAAGTGAGGCCAATCGAGAAGCGAACCTCCAGTACTCCCAGTGCATGCGCGACCAGGGCATCGCCGACTTCCCCGACCCGGGCCCCGACGGAGGGATCCAGCTCGACGGCAACGTGCTCGACCTCGACTCGCCGCAGTTCCAGGCCGCCGACGAAGCGTGCAAGCAGTACATGCCCGGTGGCGGCGAGGGCGCCAGCACCAACGAGAGCGGAGGCGGCGGATGAGCACCGCTTGTCGGCTCCGTCAACCCCGAGCGTTGCCGAGGCCGCCCCAGCGCCCGCCGGCCGTCGACCCTCCGGGCGGCCGGCGGGGTCGCCTCCGCCGACGGTCGTTGCTGGTCGGCGGCGCCGCCCTGGCAGCGCTCGCCGCCGGCGGGGTGACATTGGTGGCGGTCAAGCCGTTCAACGACACCGGCGACAAGGAGACCGTGCACCAACGCAACCGGGCACGGCCCTGGCGCCCGTCGAGCGGCGGACGCTGACGCCGCGGACACAGGTCAACGGCACGCTGGGGTACGCCGGCCACCACGACGTGGTCAGCCGCCTCGACGGGCACGCTGACCGCCCTGCCGGCGATCGGTCAGGTCGTCAACCAGGGCGAGGTCCTGTTCGGGCTGGACGCCGCGCCCGTGCTGTTGCTGTACGGCGCCGTGCCCGCCCACCGCGACCTGCCCGCCGGCTCGACCACGGCCGACCTGACGGGCCCCGACATCCAACAACTCAACGCCGCCCTGGTGGCGTTGGGGTACGCCACGGCCGAGGAACTGGACCCCAACTCGAACACCTACAACTGGCACACAAGGAAGCGGTGAAGAAGCTGCAGGAGGCGCTCGGGGTCAAGGAAGACCGGCACCTTGACCCTCGGGCAGGTGGTGTTCCTGCCATCGGCGATCCGGGTGACGTCGACACCGACCGCCCTCGGCGCACCCGTCACCGCGGGAGAGCACGGTGCTGGAGGCGACCTCGACCACGCCGATCGTGACCGTCGAGCTCGAAGCCGGCCCGCCAGACCGAGGTCAAACCCGGGCGACCCGGTGTCGATCATCCTGCCCAACAACTCGACCACCGACGGTGTCGTGTGGTCGGTCGGCACCGTCGCCACCAGCTCCGGCGAGGACGGCGCCGAGCCGACGATCAAGGTGGAGGTCGCGCTGATCGACCCCTCCGTCGCCGGCAGCCTCGACGAAGCGCCGGTGCTCGTCGCCATCACCACCGCCACCGTCGAGAACGCGCTCGTCGTGCCGGTCACCGCGCTGCTCTCGCTCGCCGGCGGCGGCTACGCCGTCGAGGTCCAAGACGACAACGGCCTGCGTCATCTGGTGCCCGTCACCCCCGGACTGTTCGACGGCTGCCCAAGGCGTCGTCGAGGTCACCAACACCGAGCTCCAAGAAGGCCAGCAGGTCGTGGTGCCCTCGACATGAGCGACGCTCGACCACCCGGGCGGCGTCGTCCACCGACGCCAACGACACCGGCGACACGCCCGACCGGAGCAGCCCTGCTCGAGCTCGACGGCGTGACCAAGATCTACCCGAGCCAACCGCCGGTCACCGCGCTACGAACACTGAGCCTGCAGATCGGCGCCGGTGAGCTGGTCGCGATCGTCGGGCCGTCCGGGTCGGGCAAGACGACCCTGCTGCAGATCATGGGCACCCTTGACCGGCCCACCAGCGGCACGGTGCGCATCACCGGGCTCGACGTCGCCGACTTGTCCGACCGCCAGCTCGCCGCCCTGCGGGCCGTTCGCATCGGGTTCGTGTTCCAACAGTTCTTCCTCGCCGAACACACCACGATCCTGGACAACGTCGAGCGACGGCCTGCTCTACGCCGGCCTCCCCCTCGGTGAACGCCGCAAGCAGGCACTCGAAGCCCTCGACCACGTCGGCCTCGCCGCCCGCGCCCGGTCACGACCCAACCAGCTGTCGGGCGGGCAACGCCAGCGCGTCGCCATCGCCCGCGCCCTCGTCGGGCGGCCCGCCATCGTGCTGGCCGACGAACCCACCGGCAACCTCGACAGCCACACCGGCGCCTCGATCGTCTCCCTCCTCCACGACCTCCACCACCAAGGGGCCACCATCGTCGTGATCACCCACAACGAGCAGATCGCCGCCCAACTACCCCGACGGATCGAACTGCTCGACGGACGCATCCTCGCCGACACCCGCACCACGCCATCCACCAGCGAGGTGCAGCCGTGACCACCGCCCTCGCCGCCCTCACCCCACGACGCCTCCGCGTCCGCGACCTCGCCCGCGTCTCCAGCATCGGGATCCGCACCCGCAAACTCCGCGCCGGCCTCTCCGCCATCGGCATCGCCATCGGTGTCGGCGCCATCGTCGCCGTGTTGGGGCTGTCGTCGTCGTCGCAGGCCGGACTGCTCAACGAGATCGACCGGCTCGGCACCAACCTCCTCACCGTCGCCGCCGGCCAGAGCATCACCGGCGACCCCGTCCAGCTCCCGATCGAAGCACCCGGCATGATCGGCCGCATCACCCCCGTCACCGACGTCGAATCGGTCGCCGCGCTCGACGACGTCGCCGTCTACCGCAACCCCTACATCCCCGCCGTCAACACCAACGGCCTCTCGGTCCAAGCCGCCAGCGTCGGACTGCTCGCCGCCGTCGCCACCACCGTCGACGACGGACGCTTCCTCAACGACGCCACCGCCGAACAGCCCGTCGCCGTCCTCGGCTCGGCGGCCGCCCAACGCCTCGGCATCGACCACGTCACACCCGGTGCGAGGATCTGGATCGCCGGCCAGTGGTTCTACGTCGTGGGCATCCTCGAACCCGCCGCCCTCGCCCCCGAGATCGACACCGCCGTGCTCGTCGGGTACCCCGCCGCCCAGCACCTACCTCGACCTCGACGGCCACCCCACCACCATCTACGTGCGCACCGAAACCGACCACGTCGAAGCCGTCCACGCCGTGCTCGCCTCCACCGCCAACCCGGCCGACCCCAGCAGCGTCGCCGTCAGCCGGCCCTCCGACGCCCTCGTCGCCCGGGCCAAAGCCAGAGCGCCCTCAACTCGCTGTTCCTCGGGCTCGGCGCCGTCTCGCTCCTCGTCGGCACCGTCGGCGTCGCCAACATCATGGTCATCTCCGTGCTCGAACGGCGATCCGAGATCGGTCTGCGCCGCGCCCTCGGCGCCACCAAAGGCAACATCCGCACCCAGTTCCTCTCCGAGGCGATCCTGCTGTCGCTCTTCGGCGGCGCGATCGGCATCGCCGTCGGCGTCGCGGCCACCGTCATCTACGCCACCACTCAAAGGCTGGTCGATCGTCATCCCCACCGTCGCCTGGGCCGGAGGCTTCGCCGCCGCCCTCCTCATCGGCGCCATCGCCGGTCTCATGCCCGCCCTCCGCGCCGCCCGCATGTCACCCACCCAAGCCCTCTGGGCACTTTTTTTTTTTTTTTTTTTTTTTTTTTTTTTTTTTTTTTTTTTTTTTTTTTTTTTTTTTTTTTTTTTTTTTTAAAAAAAAAAAAAAAAAAAAAAAAAAAAAAAAAAAAAAAAAAAAAAAAAAAAAAAAATTTTTTTTTTTTTTTTTTTTTTTTTTTTTTTTTTTTTTTTTTTTTTTTTTTTTTTTTTTTTTTTTTTTTTTTTTTTTTTTTTTTTTTTTTTTAAAAAAAAAAAAAAAAAAAAAAAAAAAAAAAAAAAAAAAAAAAAAAAAAAAAAAAAAAAAAAAAAAAAAAAAAAAAAAAAAAAAAAAAAAAAAAAAAAAAAAAAAAAAAAAAAAAAAAAAAAAGAACGACACTGACGAGCGCGCTCCCTCTACGAAGCGCTGCGCGCTCCGGCACCGAGCACGTTGAGACCGGCTGCCTGATCAGCTCGCGTCGCTCGGCCCGAGTTCTATCGTCATCGTGGGCATCTCCTGCCTGGAAGAACAGGTCGGCCTCGGCGACCGCTTCGTCGAACGCACCGGCACGCGTGCTCTAGGGTGGAGCGGTTGACACGCCGTACGTGGCGCAAGAACGCGTCGACCGCGCCTGTGGTGTCGCCGGAGTGGTACGAGGCGATGACCGGTTGCAGCGCGGCGACGACCGCAGCCGAGTCGACACTCCCCGCCGCAGGCTCCAGGAGCGCTCATCGAGCGAGGCCTCTCCGGGTGTTCCAGAGCCAGTTGCAGGGCGACGAGGCGCCGGAGGAGTCACCGACGACGCGAGCCGTTCTACCAGCTCACGCGGTCCATCACGCCCAGCACATGGCCTCGTCCTCGGCGACCGTCAGGGGCCGACCGCTGTTTTCTGGGTGGCTGGAGGCGACGCCGGTACCACAGGGTCGACAGGTCCGGCAGCCGCTCCAGCAGAGGTCCGTACCACGAGAGAACGCGTCGGGGTAAACGTGTACGACATCCCCACCGCCCTCCGTGCAACAGCTTCCCAGTCGCCCAGTTTGAAGTGCTCCATGACCAACCCTACCAATTGTTACCGCCTACCCGTGCAATCTCCTCCAGAGATGAACTCTGGAGTGAATTGAGAGTTACTGTAGTGGAATCGCCCTAGGATGTCAAGATGCAAGGGACTCGCTCGTATCACTCCCCGCTCCGGGCCTACTCAGGCCCAACAGACGCGCCGGCGGGTCGTCGAGGGCAGCCGCCGTATTTTCATTGACCATGGCTATGCCGGCACCACGGTCGCCGCCGTCGCCGACCTTAAAGGCGTCCCTCCCGAGATCATCTACCACGCCTTCGGCGAAAACCGTATTCTGCTCGAAGAGGTGATGGACATCACCGGTCTAATCGACGCCAGTCGTTGAGGGCGAGACCAGTAAAAGCAGCCCTTTCCACGCCGCCACTCCTGGAGTCGCTTCCGAGCGCCTCGGTTAGAATCTCGTCGATTAGAGCTGCCGCATCCTCGCCCGTACGTGGCCCATCCACGCCATCATCCGCGGTGCCTCCGAGAGGAGCCTTCGCCAAGGAGCTATGACCAAACAGCTCCTCGAGGAGCGGCTCGCCGACGAGACGAACCGCATCGGCCGCTTCCTCGCCGATATATTAAAAAAAAAAAAAAAAAAAAAAAAAAAAAAAAAAAAAAAAAAAAAAAAAAAAAAAAAAAAAAAAAAAAAAAAAAAAAAAAAAAAAAAAAAAAAAAAAAAAAAAAAAAAAAAAAAAAAAAAAAAAAAAAAAAAAAAAAAAAAAAAAAAAAAAAAAAAAAAAAAAAAAAAAAAAAAAAAAAAAAAAAAAAAAAAAAAAAAAAAAAAAAAAAAAAAAAAAAAAAAAAAAAAAAAAAAAAAAAAAAAAAAAAAAAAAAAAAAAAAAAAAAAAAAAAAAAAAAAAAAAAAAAAAAAAAAAAAAAAAAAAAAAAAAAAAAAAAAAAAAAAAAAAAAAAAAAAAAAAAAAAAAAAAAAAAAAAAAAAAAAAAAAAAAAAAAAAAAAAAAAAAAAAAAAAAAAAAAAAAAAAAAAAAAAAAAAAAAAAAAAAAAAAAAAAACGTGAGAGATGGGACTCGAACCACAACCCCCACCTTGCAAAGGTGATGCGCTACCAATTGCGCCACGTCCCCGGGGCGCACCCACGATACCGGTCAGTCGTCCTTCGTCGCGACCGCGTTCGGCGTGACGTTCATCTTCGGTTCGTACTCGGCGAGCTTTATCACCCGCGCGGTCGCGTGGTACCGCTCTCGCAGCGCCGCCCGGCAGTCGTCACACGGTCCGTAGAAGCGGACCACAGCCTGCTCGCCACAACGCGGGCACGTGACGTTCATCGTGTCGCTCACCTCCCGGAACTTAGCGACGGGGAGGCATACCGCAGGGTCAGTCCCCACCGCCGGATCGGGGACGAAGCCGCCTTGCACGGTCACCGTGACGTCGATGCGATCACGGTTCCAGATCGGCCCCGTCGCCTCGGTCAGCCCGAGCCAGCCGATCAGCGTGTCCTGATCCTCGACGCGCAACCGCGCGCAGCCCTTGCTCCGGGCTCTGGCGGGACGTTGTTCGAGCCGTGGATCGCCTGGCCGCGAAAGAAGTACAGCGGCCGGTACATGTTGCCGTTGAGCGGGTTGTCGGCAGCGACCGGGAACTTCGTGCTGTTGTGCCACCCGGCGTTCTCGAGCGCCGGGTCGTACCGAAACGCCCGCGCCGCCTCTTGGTTGCGGGTCTCCCATCCCGGCTGACCGGTCGACGTGCCGAACGACGAACGTCAGTCTCGTGCCGTCTCCCCGGCAAACAGCACTTGGCACGTCTTGTCGACGAGGATCCAGCGGGCCTCGCCGGCAGACGCTCGCCGGGATCGGTAGCGCGGTGGCGGCCATCAGCACCTTCTCCTCGTCGCTGCCCGGCGCCATGTCGGCCGCGGCTGATCGGCAGATCGAGCGCCACCGCGCGGCGCACAACTGCTGGCGAGTCAGCGGTCCGGAGTCCCCGTCGACGGCGAGCTCGGCGATGCCGAGACCGGAGAACAGCTCGTTGAGCTTGCGCTGCTGGGCCTCGACGCCGGTGGCGTCGGCCGCGACGCCGTCCGGCTGGTGAGCGCCGCCGGTGACGTCGTTGATCCCGTTGCCGACACAGACGTCGAGGGCATCGCCCTCCTCGATCACGTCGGCGTCGTCGATCCCGTTCTCGGCCTGGAGGCTGCCGGCGGTGACCGCCGGATCGGGGATGCCGTCGGCGATCAGGCTCAACGAGTCTCCCGCCTCGACGATCACGATGCATGACTCGCCGGTCGACGGCCACGTCACCGCCGTCGCGCCGGCTTCTCGGGCGCCGGGCAGGCACGCCGCGACGGCGCACGCTCCGGCCAGCAGCGCAACCCCTCCGGGCTCCATGGCGGAAAGTAATTCCACGTCGCGACAAAGTGTCGTGCGCTCCTTGGATCGATCAGTGCCGGCGGGTGATGAGCACCTCGCTGCCGATCGGAACGAACCCGCACGCGAGGAACGCGCGGAGCGACCGGGTGTTCCCGGCCGCGACCTGCGCCCAGCACCACTCGCCGTCGGCGACCAGGTCGAGTCCGGCCGGATCAGCCGCCGTCCGGCGCCGGCCGACGGCGTCTCGGGGTCGAACAGCTCGACCGAGAGCTCCCACCGGTCGACGAGACCGCGGCCGAGGATGGCGAGGCCATCGTCGGCGCCGAACACCTCGACGTCGCGCCGGTGGCTGATCGCGCGGCGCACCCTGGCGTGGTCGAGTTGATCGTCGCGCCGCTGGAGCGAGCTGGCCGGGTGCGGGCCGGACTCTGCCGCGAGGACCACGTCGATCGAACCGATCCAGCGGTCCTCGCCCGCCAGCCAGCCGAGCAGGCCCGGTGAAATCGCCCCGCCGAAGCCACCCTCGGCGCTGTCGGACTGTCTCGCCGCGACACCTGCCGGATCGACATCGGCGAGGACGTAGGCGTGTCCGGTGAACGCCACCACGGCGATCGTCCCGTCACGGTCCGGTGGCATGATCTCCACCGCCCCGTCCGCCGCGGGAACACACCGGCCGCGGCACGATCGAGAACAGCAGCAAGCGGGTGGGGCACGGCGACCGACGATACGCAACCGACCGGTGGTCCGGGCCGATCTCTGTCTAGCCTCACGTCGATGAGCGCAACCGACGGTGGTCAACGGCACGTGCCACCACGACTGCCCCGACTCGTGCGGCTGGCAGGTCACCGTCGACCGACGGCGTCGCCGTCAAGCTGCGTGGCAACAAGGATCACCCGTACAGCCAGGGCGAGCTGTGCCCGAAGGTCAACCGCTTCCTCGACCGCGTCTACAGCCCCGACCGGATCCTCACGCCGCTGCGCCGCACCGGGCCGAAGGGATCGGGCGAGTTCGAGCCGATCACTGGGACGACGCGCTCGTCGAGATCGCCGGCAGCCTGCACCGCGTCATCGACGACCACGGCGCCGAGGCGGTGCTGCCGTTCAGCGAGCGCCGGCAACCAGAGCCTGCTGTCGCTGATGGGCCTCGACGGCCGGTTCTTCCACCACATCGGCGCCACCCGGCTCGTGCGCGCGCTGTGCGGCCCGACGGTCGGCGCCGGCATCACGATGACGAACGGCACCGGGCAAGACGCTCGACCCGCTCGAGCTGAGCCACAGCAAGCTGATCATCCTCTGGGCGACCAACACCCGGCTCACGAACCGCCACCTCTGGCCGACGATCGAGGCGGCGCGGCCGACGGCGCCCGGGTCGTCGTGATCGACCCGCTCCGCACGATCACCGCCGACAGCGCCGACGAGTTCATCCAGCCGCTCCCCGGCACCGACGTCGCGCTGATGCTGGCGATGATGCACGTCCTCATTCGCGACGGCCTCGCCGACGACGAATGGATCGCCGACCACACGCTTGGTTTCGCCGAGCTCGCCGACCACGTCGCCGAGTGGACGCCGGCGCGCGTCGCCGCCGACGTGCGGCCTCGACGCCGACGTCATCGAGCGGCTCGCCCACGAGTACGGCACGATCCGCCCGGCGGCGATCCGCACGCTGATCGGCGCCGAGCACCACGACGAACGGCGCGATGTTCTACCGCACCCTCGCGTGCCTGCCGGCGCTCGTCGGCGCGTGGCGCGACCGTCGGCGGCGGACTCTCGCGCAGCACCGGCGTCTACCAGGGCGACGGCGTCGTCGACGAGCACGCCGCTCACCCGGCCCGACCTGCTCGCCGGACGCGAGCCACGCTGGCTGAACATGAGCCGGCTCGGCGACGATCCTGCACCGACGCCACGCTCGACCCACCGGTGAAGGCGATCGATCGTCTGGAACGCCAACCCGCTCGTCACCGTCCCCAACGCCGAGGCGATCCGGCGTGGCCTCGCCCGCGACGACCTGTTCACGGTCGTCCACGAGCAGTTCCTCACCGACACCGCCCGCTACGCCGACATCGTGCTCCCCGCGACGACGCAGATCGAGACCAGCGACGTCGTGCCGGCGTGGGGTCACCTCTGGCTGGGTTGGAACGAGGCGGCGATCGAGCCCGCTCGGCGAGTCGTGCAGCAACACCGAGTGTTCCGGCGCCTCGCCGGGGCGATGGGCTACACCGAGCCGGCGCTGTTCGACGACGACGAGTCGATCCTGATCCAGGCGCTCGGCTCGAAGGACGACCGTCGACGATCTGAAGTCCGCCGGCTGGGTGAAGGTGCCCTACCCCGAAGACGGCCGCCCGTTCGGCGAGGGCGTGTTCCCCACCGCGTCGGGTCGGGTCGAGTTCGTGAGCGACGCGCTCGCGACGATCGGCCAGCCGGCGCTGCCGACGTTCGTCCCGGCATTCGAGGGCCGGGCGGGTGACGCGGCGCTGTCGCGCGGTTCCCGCTCCAGCTGATGACACCCGAAGCACCACAGCCGTTCCTCAACTCGAGCTACTCGCAGCTGCCGAAGCACGGCCCGGCCGAAGGCGCGCCCGTTCGTCGAGCTCGACGCCGCCGACGCCGACGCCCGCGGGTCTCGCCGACGGCGACCTGCGCCGAGGTGTTCAACGACCGTGCGTCGCCTCGACGTTGCCGGTGCGCATCGGCGGCCGCGTCCGGCCCGGCGTGATAGCGATCCCGTTCGGCTGGTGGGCGTCACAGCACCCCGACGGCCGAGCCGCCAACGCGCTCACGAACGACACGCTCACCGACTGGGGCGGCGGCGTCGCCTACTCGCGACACCCTCGTCCAGGTCGCAAGGCCGTATGCACCCGTAGGCGACTGGGCGGCTGCGACACTCGAACTGGGCGGCCGACAGCCGGATCGCCGAAGCCGCCAGATGCCCGTTGGCGGACAGCCTTCGCCCTTCCGAGCGAAACCCACGAGTAACCTTCGTCGCGTGGCTGGCGACCTGATCTACGCGTTCCGGGTGATGCGCTTGCCGCTGCTCGACGCCGGTGGGGCGACGATCGGCCGGATCCAGGACATCGTCGCCGTGCCCGGTCGGCCGGGCGCGCTGCCGCGCGTCGTCGGATTCGTCGCCGAGAGCCAGCGCCGCCGGATCTTCGTCAACGCCAACCGGATCGCCGAGCTCGCCAGCGACGGCGCCCGGCTGCGCAGCTGGGACGTCGACCTCCACCCGTTCAAGCCGAAGCCTGGCGAGGTGCTGATCGGCGCCGACATCATCGACCGCAAGGTCGGCGGCCAGACCGTCAGCGACGTCGGCCTGCGCGCCGTCGAGCACGACGCGAGGGAAGTCGTGGGAGATCGCCAAGGTCCGGCTCGCCCGCGCAACTGCTGCGCCGCCGCCCGAGCTACCGGCTCGTCGACGTCGACGAGGTGCCGGGCCTGTTCACCCGCGCCAGCGAGGTCGCCGCCGAGGCGGCCCGCCTGCGCGACATGCACCCGGCCGACGTCGCCAACGTCGTGCGCGCGCTGCCGCTGTCACATCGCCGCCAGCTCGCCGAGGCGATGGACGACGAGCGGCTCGCCGACGTGCTCGAGGAGCTCCCCGAGGCCGAGCAGCTGCACCTCATCGAGGGCCTCGATCTCGATCGGCTGATCGACGTGCTCGACGAGATGGAGTACGACGACCTCGCCGACCTGCTCGGCGAGATGACCGGCGAGCAGCGAATGCGGATCCTCGACGCGATGGACGTCGACGACGCCGACGTGCTGCGCCGGCTGCTCTCGTACGAGGCGGGCACGGCGGGCGGCATGATGACGCCGGAGCTGATCGTGCTCGGCCCGACGGCGACGGTCGCCGACGCGCTCGCCCAGATCCGCGACCCCGACTGGGTGGTCGAGCATCGCCGCCCAGGTGTTCGTCTGCCAGCCGCCGTTCAAGGCACCCACCGGCAAGTTCCTCGGCACGGCGCACTTCCAGCGCCTGCTTGCGCGAGTCGCCGAGCCTCGAGCTGCGCCACTGCGTGAGCAACGACCCGGTCGTCGGCCCAGAAGCCACCGATCGCGCCGTGGCCGAGCTGCTCGCCCGCTACGACATGCTGGCCGTGTCGGTGTGCGACGCCAAGGGCCAGCTGCTCGGCGCGGTCACCGTCGACGACGTCGCTCGACCGCCAGCTCGGCACGGCGTGGCGCCAGCGCCGCGGCGGCACCGACGCAGACGAGGACCGCGTCAGCGCCATGGTCAAGCGCCGCGAGGACCTCACCGCACCGCGGGCGAGCAGGCGTCTCGGCCTGGGCTACGACCCCGAGGCGTTCGGCCACTTCGCCGAGATCGATCGCCCGCTACCTCGGCACCGCCCGCTTCCTCGTCTTCCAGACGGCATCATCTCGTCTGGATCGCGTGGAACGTCCTGCTCCCGGAGCGCTGCAGTTCGACCCGTGGGACCGCGGCCTCGTGCTGCTCACCCTGGTGCTCTCGCTGCAGGCCTCCTACGCCGCGCCGCTGATCCTGCTCGCCCAGAACCGGCAGGAGGCGCCGCGACCGCGTCCAGTCCGAGGACGACCGGAGCGTCGCCGAGCGCACGCAGGCCGACACCGAGTTCCTCGCCCGCGAGATCGCCAGCGTGCGGCTGATGCTCGCCGACGTCGTGACCGGCGAGGAGCTCCGCGATCAGCTCGCCGAACTGATCGAGCGCCTCGATCGTGAAGCGCCATCTGGCGGCCGACAGCCGGGTTTCCGAGCCGCCGGACGCCCACATCGGCCAATGTCGTCGCCGCCCGATTGGCCGACCGCCCGCCGACCTACGGCTGTCGAGCGAAACCGCTACGGGATGGGGACGCCGTTGAACTCCTGGAGGCGCACGCCGAAGCGGAGGACGGAACGCAGGAGCGCCTCGGTCGGGAGGTCGTCATCCGAGGTCGTCACGACGCCCCCGTGGTGGACCCGGCGTGCTCAGCAGGTTGACGGCGGCGGCCGCCATGGCCGCGGTCGCGGTACCGACCAGTTCGGCGATGCCGATGACGTGGGTGACGCGGGACGCCGGTCTCGTCGCAGCCGCGTGCCTCGACCCGCAGGGCTCCGATGCCACCCTCGGGATGGGGCGGGCTGAGCATCGGGAGCCGGGCCGTGAGGCGGTCGCGGCGGGTGGCCGACTGGCGGGCGCTGATCCGTTCGACGTCGGGAAAGCTGCGGTGCAGGAGCACGGGGTCGGCGAGCTCGCCGCGGTAGCAGTCCCGGGCGCCGACCGGCTCAGGGAACCAGCACAGCTCGCGGCCGCTGCCGGCTGGTCGTTCGAGCCACTGACCGTCGTGCCAGCCCAGCGCCCACCCGGCAGCGACCGATGGTGCTCGCGGGCGCACGCCGGCCGGCGGTTCCGTGGACTCGCGACGTGGATCTCGTCGCACCCGGCGAGGCGGCGGCTGAGTGTAGCGGGCGAGCAAGCCGCTCAGACCCGGGCGACGGCGGCGCCGACCACGAGCGACACCCGTTGCCCCGGGCGGTGTCGTCGAGGTCGAGGAGCTGCGAACGTCGTCGAGCGAACCCGTTGTCGACACGACGTGCATGCCTTTCGTGAGGAACCGCCGCGACCTCGGCGTGCGGACCGGGCGGCTGAGCACCACGACGTCGGCGGAGAGATCGGCCGACACGATCCGGTGGGCTCGCGAGATTGCGTCGGACCCGCTCCCCCACGACGCCGCCCCCGACGACGGCGACGGCGAGACCGGGATGCTGGGCGGGCATCACAGGGTTCTAGCGGATCTGCCGCTGACCTCTCTGCCTCCAGGTCGACCGGCTGCCAGCCGCCATGTCGCGGCGGGGTGCCCCCCTTGCCACGCAAACGAAGGGCGCCGGCGATGCCGACAGCGAGGCCGACGGCCGCCAGCGCACGACGAATCAGCTTCACGGTGGGGCTAACAAGAATCGAACTTGTGACCTCATCCTTATCAGGGATGCGCTCTAACCGACTGAGCTATAGCCCCCTACGTCGTGCAGGGCAACGCATGAGGCTATCGCTCGGCCGGCGGGATTCCTGCCCGGGTTGTCGCCCGTCAGTGCGGTGCGCGTTGCTGCGGCGCGGGCCTGCCGTCGTCGCGTCTGGTGGCGAAGCGGCGCATCGGCGAGGCGGTCTTCTCGATGACCTCCTCCTCGAGCACGGTGAACCGGACGCCACCGACGAGGTCGGTGATCAGGTTGAACAGGGTCGCGACGAGAACCGCGAGGCCGGTCAGCCCGACGGCGATGAACAGCCCGCCGATCCACGCGTTGTGGAAGATCTCTCCGCCCTTGAGCTCGAACACGGTCCAACCCGTCGACTCCATGCCGCGCTCGATGTTGTCGATCGTCCCGGTCGAGTAGGCCACGTTCCACAGCAGGACCCCGGCGACCAGCGCGATCGCGTACGCCACGAGGCTGAACACCGCGGCGACCTTGAAAACGCTCCACGGATCGACATGACGGACCACGCGGGTGACCCGGCGGACCCGCGGCCGCCGACCGGCCATCCGCGGCACCGGCGCCACCGTCGTGGGTCGGAGCGTCGGGATCGGAGCAGAGGCGTCGGCCTGGCGCGCGACCGTGCTCGTGGGCTGCTGGCTGGCGACGTAGGCACCGCGTGCCGCTCGCCGAGCGGTTCGACCGCCGCTGCCCCGGCGCCCCCTGGAACGACGACGCCCCCGATGGCCCCCGCTTCGCCGGCTGCGGTCGGCGGGATCGTGGCCGCCGACTGACGAGGCGGCGGTGGAGGCGTCTCGTCGCGGGCGGCCTCGGTGCCGGTGGTGGACCGGCGGTCCGTCTCGCGCAACGGGCGGGCCTGGCGGCGCCTGCTTGACCGCCGGCGTCGGCCCGGTCAGCAGCGGGTCGCCGCTGACCAGCGCCTTCGCTGACCAATCCGTGTCGTCGAGTCCGGCCGCGCGGCTCCCTCGTCGCGCCGGCTCCTTCGGCGATTCGACCACAGGCGGGATGGGCGTGGCCGGCGCCGACTGACTTGGCTTCCGGGCCGGCCCCGTCGGCGCGCTCCGGTTGGACGAATCGCGGCACTTCGACGGAGGCGTCCCGGGGCTGACTCTCGGCGGCCGGACCGAGTGCCGGCTGCGTTGGTTCAGCTGGGTTCGCCGGAAGGCGGCGATCCTCGGTCGAGCCGGGTGTCAGTGCCCGGTTCTCGTCGCCTGGCACGGCCGGCGACGCCTCCTCGCTGGCCGAGCGCGACACGTCGGCACTTCGACGGCGCGCTCCGGTTGGACGAATCGCGGCAATTCGACGGAGGCGTCCCGGGGCTGCCTCTCGGCGGCCGGACCGAGTGCCGGCTGCGTTGGTTCAGCCGGGTTCGCCGGGAGGCGGCGATCCTCGGTCGAGCCGGGTGTCAGCGCCCGGTTCCCGTCACCAGGCACGGCCGGCAACACCTCCTCGGTGGCCGAACGCGACACGTCGGGCGCGTCGTCGCGGTTCGGTGCGGGCCATGAGTTCGAGTGTAGGCAAGGGGTTGCCGGATCCGGGGCAGGCATCGGTGGGCTCACGGCCCCCGGTTGGACGCCGATGCGGTGGCCCGAGCGCGGCCGACGCGGACCGTCACGGTCACCGTGATCGCGTCAGGTGGACCGGACGACGACCAGGACAGCAACGTCGCGCCGTGCTCGGCGGCCAGTCTCAGCGATCCCGCCCGCCCGTCTTCGACGCCGGCCAGCGCTGCCGCATCAGCGGCCGTCCTCGCCGTACCGGCGTCGACGACAGTGCGTCCGACGTGAGCGATCGCCAGCGTGGCGACGACGGCGATGACGACGACCACCAGCGCCAGCGGCGTGGCCTGGCCGCGTGTGTCCCGGTGGTTCGTGCTCCGGACGCGCATCGGTGTTCTCCCGTGCTCGTCGGGTTCGGGGCACCGTTCGGTGCCGATGCGGGTCGCGTGACCAGGTGCGCTTACTCGTCGTCGTTGGCGAGGATCGCGGCCACCGAGGCGACCGTCTGGCCGTCGTCGAGGTTCATCACCCGCACGCCCGTGGCCGCGCGACCCTGCGACGAGATCTCACGAACCTCCATGCGGATCATCACGCCGCCGGACGACACGGCGACGATCTCGTCGTCGATGCCCGACCATGAACGCCGCGACCACCTCACCCTTGCGTCCGGTGAGCTTGATGCCGATGACACCCTGACCGCCGCGGGACTGGCGGTTGTACTGGTTGAGCTGTGTGCGCTTGCCGTAACCGGCTTCGGTGACCATCAAGATCGCCGTGTCGTCGCGGGCGACGTCGACCGACACCACGGCGTCGTCGGCCTTCATCTTCATGCCCCGCACGCCCGCCGCGCCCGCGTCCCATCGGGCGGACGTCGTCTTCGTTGAAGCGGATCGTCATGCCCCGCCGGCTGACCATGAAGATGTCGTCGCCCCCGCCGGTTTCGATCACCCTGACCAGCTCGTCGCCGTCGTGGAGGTTGATCGCGATGAGCCCGTCCCGGCGTGAGGAGTCATAGGCGTCGAACGCTGTCTTCTTCACCGTGCCCTTGCGGGTGGCGAAGAACAGGAACCGCTCGCCGGCGAAGTCGCGGGTGTCGATGATCGCCTGGATCGTCTCGCCTGGCTGCAAGGGCAGCAGGTTGACGATCGGCATGCCCTTGGCCGTGCGCTCCCGCTCGGGGATCTCGAGTGCCCGCAGGCGGTAGACCTTGCCGAGGTTCGAGAAGAACAGCAAGTGGGCGTGCGCCGTGGTGAAGATCACGTGGCGGACGAGGTCGTCGGCCTTCAGCTTGGCCCCGGCCACCCCGCGGCCGCCGCGAGACTGGGTCTTGAACTGGGCCGCCGGGACCGCCTTGACGTACTGCGCCTCGGTCATCACGACGACCAGCTCCTTGTCGTCGACCAGGTCCTCGATCGACATCTCGCCAGAGTCGAGCACGATCTGGCAGACCCGCGGGGTGGCGAACTTCTCCTTGATCGCCGACATCTCGTCTTTGATCACGGTGCGCAGCAGCACCGGGTCGGCGAGGATCGCCAGAGCCCTCGATCGTCTCGCGTGTCTCGGCCAACTCGGTCTCGATGTCGATGCGGGACAGCCGAGTGAGTTGACGCAGCTGCATGTCGAGGATGTCGACCGCCTGGATCTCGGAGAACACGAATGGCTCGGCCATGAGGCCGTCCTTCGCCGCGTTGGCATCCTCGCTCGCCCGGATCAGGGCGATGATCTCGTCGATCACGTCGAGTGCCTTGAGCCGGCCTTCGAGGATGTGCTCGCGCTCCTGGGCCCTTGTCGAGCCGGAACTCGGAGCGGCGGGTGACGACGTCGACCTGATGATCGACGTAGCCCTGCAGGACCTGGACGAGGTTGAGCGTGCGCGGCACGCCGTTGACGAGCGCGACCTGTTGATCGAGAACGACGACTGCAGCTGGGTCAACTTGTAGAGATTGTTGAGCACGACGTTCGCGTTGGCGTCGCGCTTGAAGTGATGACGAGCTTCGTCTTGCCCTCCGCCGACCCGTCGTTGACGTCGGCGATTCCGTCGAGGTCGCCGCCATCGACGAGCTCCTGGATCCGGGCGGCGATCGCCGAGCAACTGGTCTGGTAGGGCAGCTCGGAGACGATGATCTCCATCCCCCCCTTCTTGTTCTCGTCGATCGTGGCGGTTGCCCGCAGCTTGAGACTGCCTCGTCCGGTGCGATAAGCGTCCATGATCCCGGCCCGCCCGAGGATGCTCGCGCCGGTCGGGAAGTCGGGACCCTTGACGAACTGCATCAGGTCGTCGGGCGTCGCGCCGGGGTTGTCGATCAGGTGGATGGTGGCGTCGATCGTCCTCGCCGAGATTGTGCGGCGGGATGTTGGTGGCCATGCCGACGGCGATGCCCTGCGACCGTTCACGAGCAGGTTCGGGAATCGCGACGGCAACACGACCGGCTGCTCGCAGTTGCCGTCGTAGTTCGGGACCATGTCGACGGTGTTCTCGTCGATGTCCGCGAGCATCTCCATCGCCAGCGGGTGCAGTCGGCACTCGGTGTTGTCGTTGACGAAGCCGCCTTGCGAGGAACGAGTGGTCGTCGCTGTCGACGCGAATCCAGTAGACCGCTCGCCGACCAGAGTCCTCGGTCGACCTCGACTTCCTCTAAACGATAACCCATAGTCCCTGATCGACAGGATCTTCACCAAGCGCTCTGGTCCTTGATTCGATCGATGATCCGTAGGCGTTCGATCTCCCATCGCTCGACACGATCGAAGTTGTCGCGCGACAACCACGAACAGCCCGTGCCACGCATGTTGGGCGGAAGTTCGGAGCGTACGAACTCGGCGACGTCGGGGACGTGGTCGGCGCTGAGACGATGGGGCCGCAGCGGCGCCCTCGTGATGAGTTCGCGGAGCTTCTCCTGCTTCGTCGCAAGGAACCCGACTCGGTCGGCGAAGGCACTGGACGTTGCGGAGACCACCGACGATGAAGCCGGTGTTCGAGCGCTCCGCTCGGGCGTAGCGTAGGTGTGCCGCGTTGGCGATGACTCCGAACTCAGCGTAAGCTCCTGGAGCTCTGGCCCAGCCGGTCGCTGTCCGTGGAGTAGTGGATCGTGAATCCGTCAGGCGTCTCACGTCGAACCCCGTCGCCCTCGAAGCACGCCATCAGGAAGGCACGCTTGACGCCCCATCCTCCGCGCCACACTGCCTCAGAATGTACTTCTCAGCTGTCTCTGCTTCCGATCAGCTCGGCGAGCAACTCGTCGGACGGCCGACATGTCCTGGATGTCGAGCTCATCAATATCTTTTCCATCTACTCGCGTGCGACGCGATAACGTCGTAGCGCGGCCACCGACGATCGTGGTCGTACGCCCACAGCACGTCGTCGAAGAACGAGCGATCGGTGTTGTTAAAGCCAGCGCGATCCTCGTTCGCCCACCCTTCGCTGACCCAAGCCCCGGCAAGCACGCCGAGCGCCGACTCGCGAGCGGTCGGCACGATATCCATCCATGCATTGCGAGCGAGGCAGACAACGGTGCCAGGCATCGATCTCGTCGAGACGCAGCCATTCGAACATCGGCACACCGGCGACCGGCACGAGACACAGCACCGGCGGTTGTCGCTGCCGCACACGAGAATCCCGACTTCGTCATGAGCCGTTTGATGTGTTGCGGTCCGGAGTTGAATCACCTTTCGACACGTGGACCGTCTTTCCGTCCTTGTCCAGAACGGAGAAATCAGCATCGGCTCTCGCAGTTGGCGGGAAGCGAAACCAACTCAGCGATCGGCACGCTCTCCCGTCGGCGAGGCGAACCCGTGTGTCCCGTGAGGCAGTAACGCGAGCGCAGCCGCGGAGAAGTCGGGAGATCCATAGTTGCCGTGGAAGTCGATGAGCGGGTGGCGCAGCGAGAATGGCTGGGCCATGCGCACGAGCGCGTCGTAGATCGCTCCGTCGCCATGGGGGTGATAGCGGGCCATCGTGTCCCCGCTGACGCGGGCGCACTTCACGAACGGGCGGTCGGGGCGGAAGCCTTGCTCCTCCATGTCCCAGATGATCCGGCGGTGCACCGGCTTGAGCCCGTCACGCACGTCCGGCAGGGCGCGGGACATGATGACCGACATCGCGTAGTCGAGGAACGACGTCTCCATCTCGTCCTGCAGCTGAACGGCTTGCACGGGCTCGAACGGAAGTTCGGGGGGATCGTGGAATCAGTCACTCTCTTGCTCTCACTCGTTCGCTCGCTCAGAAGTCGAGGTTGCGCACATCTCGTGCGTTGGTGGCGATGAAGTTCCGGCGACTCTCGACGTCGTCGCCCATCAGCACGCTCATCACCTCGTCGGCCAGCGCAGCCTCCTCGATCGTGACCTGCAGCAGCGTTCGGGACGCGGCGGCCATCGTCGTGTCCTTGAGCTCGTGCCAGTCCATCTCGCCGAGACCCTTGAGGCGGCTGAAGTCCTTCTTGTGGTTCGGACGCTCTTCGAGGAACCGGGCCTTGGCCGCGTCGTCCTTGAGGTAGATCTTCTCCTTGCCCACCTCGGTGGAGTACAGCGGCGGCTGGGCGATGTACACGAAGCCGTGCTCGACCAGCGGCTTCATCTGGCGGTAGAAGAACGTGAGCAGCAACGTGCGGATGTGACTGCCGTCGACGTCCGCATCGGCCAGCGCGATGACCTTGTGGTAGCGGGCCTTGGTGACGTCGAACTCCTCACCGACACCGCCACCGATCGCGGTGATGAGCGCCTGGATCTCGTTGTTCTTCAGCATCTTGTCGAGGCGAGCCCGCTCGACGTTGAGGATCTTGCCGCGGATCGGCAGCAGCGCCTGGGTGCGCGGATCGCGGGCGTTGATCGCGGTGCCGCCGGCGGAATCGCCCTCGACGATGAACAACTCGCTCTCGGCTGCGTTGCGGCTGGAGCAGTCCTTGAGCTTGTCGGGCATGCCCGCACCGGACAAGGACGTCTTGCGACGGATCGCGTTGCGGGCGTTCTTCGCCGCGACCCGCGCCTGCGCCGCGGCGAGTGCCTTCTTGACGACGCGGTTCGCCTCGGTGGGGTTCTCCTCGAGCCACTCGGCGAGCCGCTCGTTGGTGGCCCTCTGGACGAACGACCGCATCGGCACGTTGCCGAGCTTGGCCTTCGTCTGACCCTCGAACTGCGGTTCGCGGAGCTTCACCGAGATGATCGCCGTGATGCCCTCGCGGATGTCCTCGCCGAGAAGGTTGTCGTCCTTCTCCTTGAGCAGGTTCTTGGACCGGGCGTACTTGTTGACCACCGACGTGAGCGCGGTCTTGAAGCCCTCGACATGCATCCCACCTTCCGTGGTGGAGATGCCGTTGGCGTAGCCATGGATGCCCTCGTAGTAGCCGGTGTTCCACTGCATCGCGATGTCGAGCACCTGCCCGTCCTCGTCGAAGTCCTCGAAGAAGCAGACCTTCGAGAACAGCGCCTCCTTCGACGCATTGAGGTGCTTGACGAAGTCGACGATGCCGCCCTTGTACTGGTAGCTGAGCTTCTGCTCCTTGTCGGGACGCTCGTCGTCGAACACGATCTCGAGGCCGCGGTTGAGAAACGCCATCGTCTGCAGCCGCTCGAGCACGGTACGCGACACGAACTCGGTGCCCTCGGCGACGAAGACGGTGGGATCCGGCCAGAACGTGATGGTGGTGCCGGTCTTGCGACCGCGGCTGGGCGTCGGGCCGACGACCTCCATCTTGCCCTGCGGCTTGCCGCCCTTGGCGTACTCCTGGCGGTAGTGCTTGCCGTCGCGGTCGACCTCGATGACGAGACGTTCGGACAGCGCGTTGACGACGCTGACGCCAACGCCGTGCAGACCGCCCGACACCTTGTATCCGTCGCCGCCGAACTTGCCACCGGCGTGGAGCACCGTGAGCACGACCTCGGCTGCGCTCTTGCCCTTGTGCGGACCAGACGGGTACGGCTCGACGGGAATGCCGCGGGCGTGGTCCTCGACCGAGCAGCCGCCATCGGCCAGAAGGCTGACGATGATCCTGTCGCCGTAGCCGGCCATCGCCTCGTCGACCGCGTTGTCGACGACTTCCCAGATCAGGTGGTGGAGCCCGGCGAGACCGGTGGAGCCGACGTACATGCCCGGGCGCTTGCGCACCGGGTCGAGACCCTCGAGCACCTGGATGTCCTTCGCGCCGTACGTGCCCGAGCCGCGATTCTCGGCTCCGTTGGACGGCGTGGCGCCCCCGTTTCCGGACGGGCTCAGGGGGTTGGAAGTGGGGTCGTCGCTCGACACAGGTGTGCTCTCGGTTCTCGTCATGTGATGGTCTCGGGTCGCTGATTCTGGGGGTCGATGAGCAGGCTGGCCGGTTCGAGGATGCGACCGAAGTACTGGCAGCAGCCGTGGCATCGGCGCTTCCGACCTGCCGTGGCGAATTTCCTGGTCAGACGCCCTTTCATGACGTCTGGATCGGTACGGGAACTGCCCCTAGGAAGCGCTTGTGCGATGGATTCCAGTGTACCAAGGGGGTATCACAGCCCGGTGGAACCTCGCTCGGCTTTCGACGGCACGTCCAGTCCGTCGTCGCGACTCACCGTCGGGAGCCGGCGACGCGGACGTCGAGGGTCACGACGTCGATCCCCACCACGACCTTGATCCGCTCACGGATCTGATCGGACAGCAGGCGGACCTGGGTCGCCCACGCCGGTTCGCGCACTTCGACCAGAAGCCGGTCACCCTCCAGCCTGACCGGCTGAACCTGGGCCGCCATCGCGTTCCCGACGATCTCGGCCCACCGACCGAACACTCCCCCGACGGCTGCCGCCCCGCCGAGCTGCCGACCACCCTGCAACGACCGGACAACTCCGTCGAGCGCCTCGCTCAACGGGCGGGGATCGGTGCGATTCCTCACGTCGCGATCGTACTGTCGGAGCCCGCTTCGTCGGCGGTCGACCACCGAACCGCCGACGATGCGAATCACGCGATCCGGAGTCGCAGCGGAGGGGATCACGCCAGCAGTCGTGATGACGATCTGCCCGGCTGGAAGCGACTTCAGCAGCGCGGTAGCCCGGTGGGTGTCGAGCTCGGACAAGACGTCGTCGAGCACGAGCACCGGGTTGCTCCCGCTGCGGTCGGCGACGAGCCGATGCACGCCGAGGCGAAGCGCGAGGGCCAGTGTGCGCTGCTCCCCCTGCGAAGCGTGCGTGCGCGCCGGCATGTCCGCGATACGAAGCTCGAGCTCGTCGCGATGCGGTCCGACGGTCGACACGGCGCGGCGCAGATCGTCTGGCCGAGCGGCCGCGAGCGCCGCGGCGAGTCCATCGTCCCGCCACGGCGGCTCGTACGCCATCGTGATCTCGGTCGGCGCCGCTGCCAACTCCTCGTACGCCGCTTGCACCTGCGGGCGTGACTGCTCGACGAGCGCGGCCCGCGCCCGGCCGAACAACTCACCGGTCTCGGTGAGTTTGGCGTCCCACACGTCAAGGCTGAACGCGGCCTCTCCATCGAGCTTGCCACCCACCTGACGGAGCAGCGTGTTGCGCTGCTTCACGATGCGGTCGAGCTCCAAGCGGAGTGCGTCGTATTTGATTGCAAGTGCAACCAGTGCGTCGTCCATGAACCGTCGGCGATCGCCTGGCGCACCCTTCACGAGGACGAGGTCGTCAGGAGAGAACACCGTCACCCGAACGACGCCGAGGAGGTCACGGGTTCGGGCAAGTCGCTGCTTGTTCACCTGCACCCGCCCACGGCCTGCCTTCGCCAGCTCGGTCTCGATCAGCGATTCGCGACCGTCATCGTCGCGCAGCGCGGCCCGGACGATCGCGGCATCAGCACCGACCCTACGAGCGCCTCGGTCGGTGCACCCCGAAAGCTCGACAGCGAAGCGAGGTAGGCCAGCGCCTCGACGAAGTTGGTCTTGCCCTGCCCATTGTCCCCGACCACGACGGTGGTGCCGGCGGTGAGCTCGAACGTGGCCGACTCGTAGTTGCGGTAGTCGACGAGTTCCAGCCGCTCGATGATCACGATGCGTCGCGAAGTGTGAAACCTGGCAACACGTTTCCGCTGTTTGCTTTCACACTTCCCAGCTACGTGTCGATCGAGGAGACCCGCAACGGCATCAGCAGGTAGAGATAGTCGTCCTTGCCGACGCCGCGCAGGACGACCGCCTTCACGGGGTCCCGCAGCGACAACGTCACCTCGTCGGCATCGATCGCGTCGACGCCGCTCATGAGATAGTCGGGGTTGAACCCGACGAGCATCTCGTCACCCTCGTAGCGAACATCGAGCTCCTCGACCACCGTGCCATAGTCCTGATCCCGAACGGACAGGGTCATCGTGTCGCCACCGAGGTTCAGCCGCACCGCCGACGATGTGTCGCGTTGGGCCATGATCTTGACGCGGCGCAACGACTCGAGCAGTGCGTCCTTGTTGACCGTGAGCAGGTTCGGGCTCGATGCCGGAACGAGGTTTCGGTAGTTCGGGTACTCCCCCTCGATCAGCCGTGTCGTGAGCCTCGTCCGCCCGCACTCGAACGTGGCGTGCCGCGCGCCGAGCCGAACGGTCAGGTCCTCACTCGAGCTGAGGATTCGTTGCAGTTCCGTCAGTGCCCGGTGTGGCACGAGCACCTTCTGACCGCCGGCGAGGATCCCGGTCTCCGCGAGATCACGAACCGCGAGCCGATACGAATCGGTGGCGACCATGCGCACGCTGTCCTCCTCGGCGGCGATCAGCACGCCGGTGATCACGCCGCGGGCCTCGTCGGAGCTTGCGGCGCGCACGACCTGCCGCAACGCATCGGCGAAGGCGGCCGATGACAATCTCACGGCCTCGGCGGCCGGGTCGACCTGGGCCGGATAATCGTCGATGTTGTAGCTCCGTAGCGAGAACTGAGAACGGCCGGCGCTGATCGTCACCTCGTCGTCACCGGAGCTGAACTCGACCGCCCCGATCGGCAACGACTTGACCGCGTCGGCGCTCAGACGAGCGGGTACGACGACGGCACCGTCACTCACACCCCCCACCGTCGTCGTCAGCCTGATCGACATCTCGAGATCGGTGCCCGTGACGGCGAGCTCGTCACCTTGCACCGACAGGTGCAGCCCTTCGAGTACGGGGAGCGCCCCGGTGCGGCTCGTCGCGGCGCGCCCGGCAGTCGCCAGCGCATCGGCAAGGACGTCTCGTTCGCATCGGAACTTCACAGTGGCGCCTTTCCCATCATTGGTCAGTACAAGAAAGTAATAGTCGTAGTAGGTCTTGTGGATTGGGGATAACCCCGCATCGCCGCAGGGTAGAGGCGCCTGGAGAGCGCGCGCGGTGTTTTGCCGTGCCTTCCCCAGCGCGCGAGATCACAACGATGTCGTTCGGTGGACGAACAGAGGTTGTCCACCGAGCGGCGAGCGGGTGTCCCCATGCTGTCCGCAGAGATGTCCGCAGGGCAACTGGGAGTTGACCGGCGGGTGCCCACCACGGTACCCGGGGTCATGACTTCAGCTTCTGCAGCAGATCGGTGACCTGGTCGTAGATCTGCTTGCGTTCGCTCATCAGCTTCTGGATCTTGTCGACGGCATGGATGACGGTCGTGTGGTCGCGACCACCGAAGATCCGGGCGATGCTCGGGTAGCTGAGCTCCGTCGAGTTGCGGAACACGTACATCGCGATCTGGCGCCCCGTCACCAGCGGTCGCTGTCTGCTCTTGCCCTTCAATGCGGCTACGTCGAAGCCGAGAATGTCGGCGATCTCGGCGAGGAGCTCATCGTCGGTGCGTGGCCGCACGCTGGTGTCACCGAGCAGATCGGCCAGGAGATGCTGCGCCAATTCCGTCGTGATCGGCACGCCGCTGAGGCTCGCAAACGCCGTCACCCTGATGAGCGCGCCCTCGAGCTCACGGATGTTCGAGGCGATCCTCGTGGCGATGAACTCCAGCGTGTCCTGGGGAACCTGGACGTGATCACGTTCGGCCTTGTTGTGCAGGATCGCCAATCGCGTCTCGACATCGGGTGGTTGCACGTCCGTGATCAGACCCCACTTGAAGCGTCCGATGAGTCGCTCTTCCAAGGTCGGGATGGCGTCGGGAACGCGGTCGGACGAGATCACGATCTGCTTGTTCGCGCCGTGCAACGCGTTGAACGTATGGAAGAACTCCTCCTGCAGACCCTCCCGCTTCTCGAGGAACTGGATGTCGTCGATCAGTAGCACGTCGACCTCGCGGTAGCGGCGCTGGAACGACGTGTTGGTCTTGTAACGGATGGCGTCGACGAACTCGTTCAGGAACCGCTCGGTCGACACGTACCGCACATCGTGGTGCTGGTAGTTGTGATGGATGTAGTGCCCGATGGCGTGGAGCAGGTGAGTCTTGCCGAGTCCAGCCGAACCGTAGATGAACAGCGGGTTGTACGTGCGGCCCGGAGTTTCGGCGACGCGGAGCGCGGCGGCGAGCGCGAACTGGTTGGAATTGCCCTTGACGAACGTCTCGAACGTGTACCGGGGGTTCAGCCCCGCCTCGTCGACCTGCCCACCGAAGTCGCCAGGAGGCGGGAGCGGCGCCGACGAACCTCCGTCGTAGGCATCGAATCCGACGCCACGGCCGTCCTGGGACGTCGGATCGAGGCGATCCCGAACATCCGAGGCGTAGTCGATGTCGCCTGGACCGTGGGTCGGATCGACCAGGATCACGAGCTGGCACGACGAGCCCGTTGCCTCCTCCAAGGCATCGCTGACCAGCGGCAACCATCGGCTGAGGATGCGGTCGCGGGCCTGGTTGCTCGGCACGCTGACGGTGAGCTCGCGGTGGTCGCCCTTGATCGGACGGACGTCGTTGAACGTCGACATCCAGACCGCTTCGGTAAGTTGCGTACGCAGGACTTCGGCCACCGATGCCCAGACCTGATTGCCGTCGCTTACCTGCATCGCTCGCTCCACCGGCTCGTCCAGGTCCACAAGTTACGCACAGGTTGTGGAAAGCTGCTGGTGCTCCGAGCGCCCGACGTTACCACGTCCCGTTGGGGGCTCGAACCGGCCAGAACCGGCCCGGCGAACGTGTCATGTGGTGTGGCGCAGAGAGCGTCGGACCTTAGCAGGCGGCCGGCGACGTGCAAGCGGGGCGGTCAGGACTTCCGTGACACCGTCGGTGAGGCGGCTGTTCGGCGGCCGGTTGCCGTTGTGAAGCGAGACGCCGTAGCCTTGATTCGTTCTGGCGCGTGCCGCTCTTGGGCGACCCGCACCTGGCTGGGTCACCGGGCCCGGTCGATCGTCGAGCATGAGCGAGCCGGCAGGCAGTGCCGGGAGTCAATGCCGAAACTCATTGCAGGTTTGCTTGGCCGAGGTTCATTGCCAGGATTGCTGCCAAGAATTGTTCAGAGGTATCGAGTCACCGTGAAGCGCACATTCCAGCCCAACACCCGCCGCCGTGCCCGCAAGCACGGTTTTCGCGCCCGCATGCGCACTCGCGCGGGGCGGGCCATCATCAAGTCCCGCCGGCTCAAGGGTCGCACGCGGCTGACGGCTTGATCTGGAGGATCAGCGAGCGTCGAGCGTTCCAGAACTTGGCACGCACCGGTCGCCGAGCCAGGACACAGACCTTGTGGTGCAGTTTCGTGACCGATCCCGCCGCCTCGCCGTTGCGCGTCGCCTTCGCCGTCGGCCGTTCGCTCGGTCCGGCCACCCGACGCAACCGGCTGCGGCGCCGGCTCCGCGCCCTCGTCGCACGGTCGGCGGAGCGAGCCGGGGTGGACAGCGGTTGGCTGCTCATCGGCACCAACCCGAGTGCTCTGGAACAGACGTTCGAATCGTTGGGCCGGGAGGTCGACGCGCTGTTGCAGGCAGGTCGCAGCGCCGACGATCACCGGGCGCGGTCAGCGGTGAGCACCGATCGCCGAGCGCCTGATTCGCCTCGTCGACTGGTATCAACGAGCGGCCGACGGTCGACCGTCACCGTGTCGGTTCACACCCTCCTGCTCGTCGTATGCTCGTGAGGCACTCGAGCGTCACGGCGCGTGGCGTGGGCTCTGGTTGACGATTCGCCGCCTGGTCCGGTGCCGCCCGTTCGGACCCTCCGGCTTCGACCCGGTTCCCGAGCCGGCCGAACACCGCCTGGCGAGCCGGCCGAGTCATCGGCGCGCCGCACGGTCGCTGGTTCCGATGGGTTGCTGTCTCCTGCAGGCCCGCCTAACCGTGAAGGATCGATGCCGCAATGATCGCTGGAGTGTTCGAAGCACCGGCATGGCTGCTCGCCAAGTTCTACGACTTCACCGGCAGCTTCGGTGTGTCGATCGCGCTCATCGCGGTGGTGGTGATGTTGCTGATCACCCCGCTGACGCTGAAGAGCACCAAGGGGATGCTCGAGATGCAGCGGCTCGCGCCGGAGATGCGCAGGCTGCAGAACCAGTACCGCAACGATCGCACCAAGCTCAACGAAGAGATGATGAAGCTCTACCAAGAGCACAAGGTCAACCCGATGTCGTCGTGCCTGCCACTGCTGGCTCAGATGCCGGTGTTCATCATCATGTTCCGGATCCTCCACGGTCTCACGTTCACGCCGTCGGGGGGATCAGCGGCCCTCGCCCATGGCGTGCTCACTGCGTGCCGGCGAACCCCGCGCCGAGCTCGGGTTCCTCCCGCGCTACATCTCGCACGACGTCCGAGCTGTATCAGACCCTCGTCGGTCAGACCGAGATGATCTCGTTCGGTCTCGACCTGGCGAAGTCACCGGCCGAGGCGCTCGCCGACGACTTCGCGACCGGCTTGATCTACGCCCTGCTCGTCGTGGCGCTCGGCGCCCTGTACTTCTTCCAGCAGCGCATGGTGGCCGCCCGTGCCGCCGCGAGCCCGACGATGTCGCCAGGCGCAGCAGAAGCTGATGCAATACCTGCCGGTCGTGTTCGCCGTGTTCCAGGTGTTCTTCCTGCTCGGCCTCGTGATCTACTACATGGCCCAGGCGATCCTGCGGATCGCACAGCAGGCCTACATCACCAGGGCGTTCTACGGTCACGAGGAAGCCCTCGGCCGCCAGGCCCAGCGTGCCGGAGAACGGGCGCGCGAGCTCGCCAAGGAGCAGCAGGGCGAAGACGGGGCGGTGGTGGTGGGTTCTTCGCCCAGGCGCGCCGCGACCTCTCCCCCGCGAAGGGCGACCGAACCCCGCGGGCCGACTCCGAAACCGGCCACCGAGACCGCGAACCGGGCAGTGAGTCGACCGTCGAAGCGCACGACCGAGCCAAAGAACCGCCCGACGCCGTCGGGCGGCGGACCGGCGGGACGACCGAAGAAGGCGTCCACTGCCGGTCGTCCAGGAGGCGCTCGCACGAAGAGCGGCGGGAAACGCCGCAAATGACAACGGCCCTCCGCTGAGGGCATCGGCCGCCGGATGACGGGGCCAGACAGGAGACGACGATGGAATGGGTTGAGACGACAGGAAAGTCGCTCGACCAGGCGAAGGATCTCGCCTTGGATCAGCTCGGGGTAGCCGCCGAAGATGCCGAGTTCGAAGTGCTCGAAGAGCCGCGAACCGGACTGTTCGGTCGGGTCCGGGGCGAAGCGCGAGTTCGCGCCCGGGTCCGCCCGGCGACCGTTCGACCGAAGCAGGATCGCCGCGGCCGGCGGCGGGCTGACGCGAGGGGCGGGGAACGATCGGGTGGTGGAGCTCACGGCGGTCAGGACGCGGCCGGTGGCGACACCACCGCCGAGCCCTCGTCACCGTCGACGCACAAGCCGCGGGCCGAGGGCGGCCGCGGGCGCCAAGTCAGCGACAATTCGGCGAAGGGCCTCGAGACGATTCCGACCCGCCCCTCCGGAACAGCACAGGGAGACAGCATGAGCAACGATCACGACGACGGTTCCTCCGCAGCGGACCAGACGCCGCGGGACGCGGTGGTCGAGGTCGCCGAAGTGCGCCAAGCCGCCGAAGCGTTCGCTGCCGGCCTGGTCGAGGCGTTCGGACTCACCGGGTCGACGTCGGCGACGGTGGACGGCATCGAGATCGAGGTTCGGATCGACGCCCAGGGCGACGGTCTGGGGCTGTTGATCGGGCCGGGCGGGCGCACGCTGCTGGCGATCCAGGATCTCGCCAGGGTCGCGGCCCAGCGCCGGCTCGGTGACCACGACACTCGGCTGCGGATCGACGTCGCCGGCTACCGCGAGAAGCGCCGTGTTGCCCTCGAGCGGTTCGCCCGAAACGTCGCCGACCTGGTGAAGGAGTCGGGGATCGCCCGCTCGCTCGACCCGATGCCGTCGGCCGACCGGAAGGTCATTCATGACACGTTGACCTCGATCGAGGGCGTCGTGAGTCGGTCGGAAGGCGAGGACCCGAACCGCCGGATCATTGTCAGCCCCGCCTGACCGCACAGCCCGCCTCGACGACTCGGAACTCGTCACTGCGCTGGAGCGATCCCGGCGTCTCGGAATGCTCGGCGCGGCGCCGATCGCCGAGGTCATCGAGCACAGCGCGGTATTCCTCGCGGCACTCAGCGACGTATCGGGCACGGTCGTCGACCTCGGCAGCGGCGGTGGCGTCCCCGGTCTGGTGATCGCCTGGATGCGCCCGGATCTGCGCCTGGTGCTCGTGGACCGCCGTGCCACGCGGACCGATCACCTGCAACGACTGGTACTTCGCTTGCACGTGCAGGAGCGGACCTCGGTGCTGAACGCCGACGCGACGGTACTCCCCCGCCTGCTCGACCATCCGGTCGACGCCATCGTCGCCCGAGGCTTCGGTCCGCCCGAGGCGGTCCTTCGTGCCGTCGACCCGATCTTGGCGGCCCACGGGATCGTCGTGGTGAGTGCGCCGCCTTCGGGAAGCGTCGACAAGTGGCCGGCGGAGTTGTTGGCACGGAACGGCTTGATCCGCGCCGAGAGTGACGACCGTCTGGTGTGCCTGCGACGAATCATGGATTCACGTTAAACCATGTAATCACAATTATTGTTTGAGCAAGGTTTAACGTGAATCATCGAACGGAACACGGCACCATCCGCATGTCGCGCGTACGCCACCACGTACACTCGGCACCTGATGGCCGTGGAGGGTGAACGATGAGCATGGACTCCGCTGTGCCCGGGGGGAGCCCGATCAGGAACTCCGCGGATGACGACACTCCCCTGCTCGACCCATTGGCACAACCGTCGGTCGAGCCGGCGTTTGCGGAGCCCGCGCCGTCGGAGCCCCCGGCCGTACCGAGTCCGCTGGAAGGGATCACCCCGGGTGAACGGGCCGGGCACTACGAGTTGCCGCGGGTGATCGCGATCGCCAACCAGAAGGGGGGCGTCGGGAAGACCACCACGACGATCAACCTCGGCGCGTGCCTGGCCGAGCTCGGTCAACGGGTCCTGATCATCGACCTCGATCCGCAAGGTAACGCGTCCACCGGCCTGGGGATCGAGAACCGTGGGCTGGAAACGTCGATGTACCACGTCCTGATGCATGACGTGGCGCTCGAGAACTGCGTCGAACCGACCGACGTCAAGGGCCTCTTTGTCGCTCCGGCCAGTCTCGATCTCGCCGGAGCGGAGATCGAGCTCGTGCCCGCGTTCAGCCGGGAAAACCGGCTGCGCCGGGCGGTGGACGCGGTGCTCGACGAGTACGACTACGTGCTCATCGACTGTCCCCCGTCGCTCGGTTTGCTCACCGTGAACGGCCTCAGCGCGGCGCACGAAGTCCTGGTCCCGATCCAGTGCGAGTACTACGCCTTGGAAGGGCTCGGGCAACTGCTGCGCAACGTCGACCTGGTGCGCCGGAACTTGAACGCCCGACTCCACGTGAGCACGTTGGTCTGTGTCATGTACGACGCCCGTACCAAGCTCGCCGACCAGGTGGTCAGCGAGGTGCGCGAGCACTTCGGCGACAAGGTGCTGCGAGCGATCGTCCCCCGCTCGGTCCGGCTCTCCGAGGCACCGTCATTCGGGCAGGCGATCATCACGTTCGATCCGAGGTCGCGCGGCGCCCTCGCCTACCGCGATGTGGCCAAGGAGGTGCACGATGTCTCGACGCAGCGGGCTCGGTAGGGGACTCAGCTCGCTGATCCCGCAAGCCGAACAGAGGGGCTTGGTCGATACCCACGGAAGGCCGACGCTCATTGAGATCGCGGTCGATGACATCGCGCCGAACCCGAATCAGCCGCGCGTCCACTTCGAAGAGGAATCGCTGACCGAACTGGCGGAGTCGATCGCCCAGATCGGCGTCCTGCAACCAGTCCTGGTGAGGGCGACCGAGGGCGGCTACCAACTGATCGCGGGGGAGCGCCGATGGCGCGCCGCCAAGCGCGCCGGGCTCACCGCGGTGCCTGCTGTGGTGCGGGTGTCCGACGACATCAGCGCTGTCGAGGAAGCCCTGGTCGAGAACCTCCACCGCCAAGACCTGACCGCGCTCGAGGAGGCTGCGGCCTTCCTGCAGTTGATCGAGGACTTCAAGCTGACCCACGACGAAGTAGCCCGGCGGATCGGCAAGAGCCGGTCAGCGGTGACCAACACACTTCGTCTCCTCGGGCTGCCGCCCGAGGTACAGCGCCTGCTCGCCGACGGGAAGCTCTCGGCGGGTCACGCCCGGGCGATCCTCGGGACACCCGACCGCACGCTTCAGGAGCACATCGCCAAGCGGGCGGTGAGCGACGGCTGGTCGGTTCGCTACACGGAGGAGGTCGTACGAAACGGGGGAGTGGCTCCGTCACCGGCGCCCGCACCGGTCGAACCGCCGACGGCTCCGCGGCCTAAGCCGACCGATGGCGCAGGCCTGATCGGCGCGACGCGACTCCGGCCACCCGGCCTGCTCGAGCTGGAACAGCTCCTCGCCGACCACCTCGACACCCGTGTCGGGGTGCAGATGGGGACGAAACGGGGCAAGGTGACGGTGGAATTCGCCGACCTCGAAGACCTCGAGCGGATCTATCGGCTGATCGTCGAATGAGCCAGATATCCACAGGTTGTCCACAATCTCAAGTCTTCATTGAGAGTTGACGAGAACCTCATCTCCAAGTTTACACAGCAGTGGATAATGCTGTGGATAACCTGGACAATCGGCCACGTCACCCCTGCGTGTTGGCCACGTACAGCCTGTGCGTGAACTGGCCGGGTGGCTTCAGGTCTCAGCCCGGGCGAGCAGCGTAGGAGACTCGGCCCAGGCTGCCAGCGCTGCCACGATGGCGTCGGCGAGTACGCCCGCGGTGTCCGTCACGAGTTGCACCGGGCCGAGCGAGCAGACCACCGCAGTCATGCGCGTCTCGCGCAGGACCGGCAGACGCATGCCGGCAGCGCGCAGCCCGGCGAGCACCCGGGTTCCGTCGAGGCACGAGACGAGGTGCGCGGCGAGCGACCGCCCGCCGGCCGACTCGAAGCCTTCGGTCGAGTAGTAGGACACCGTGGCTCTGGCCTGGGCATCGGCCTCGAACCCGGCGTACACGTTCGCCGCGTGGCGGTTGGCGGCTGCCGCCTGGAGCGAGGGGTCGAGCTCGTCGACCGCGATCACCTTCGCACCCCGGGCGCGGAGTTCCTGCGCGACGGAGCGGGTCAGCGACGACAGCCCGCCGAACTGGCCGATCACGACGCGCAGGTCTTGGAGCGACGCGCCAAAGCTGCCGAGCTGTTCGATCTCGCGGATCGTGGCCACTCCTGGTCCGGAACCGGTTCGGGAACTGATCGCGTCGAGCGCCCGCGACGTCGCCGGACCACAGATGCCGTCGGCCTCGAGACCACAGTTCCGCTGAAAGTCCTCGAGCGCGGTGGCCGTACGGTGGCCAAAGATGCCGTCGACCCGGCCACAGTCGAAGCCGAGCCGGCCGAGCTGCGACTGGAGCGCGCCGACATCATCGCCGCGCATGTTCGGGGCGATCAGTTTGAGTGGCCGGTCGCCGAGGCGCCAGGACGCCTCGACGAGTGCGAGCCAGGTCGCCTCGTCGCAGACGCCCTGCTCATGCAGGCCGCGGTGCAACTGGAACGAGCGCAGCGCGGACTCGGTGGCCGAGCAGAACGTGCCGGCCTGGGCGCCCGACGGCGGAAAGCCGGCGCCACCGAGGCGGCGCTGGAGGTCGCGAATCGCTTCGCCGTGTTGGCCCGGGGTCAGTGGGTGGAAACGAGAAATTCGTCGAGCTCCTGGAGCAGCTGGCTCTTGCCCTTCGCGCCAACGAGGCGCTTGGACACTTCTCCACCAGCAAACACCAGCAGCGTCGGAATGCTCATCACGTTGAAGCGCATCGCCAACTCGGGGTTGTCGTCAGCATTGACCTTGACGACCGAGATCTCGTCGCGTTCTGCGGCGATCTCGTCGAGGATCGGTGCGATCGCCCGGCAAGGACCGCACCACTCTGCCCAGAAGTCGACCACGACCGGCTTGTCCGAGCCCTGGATGTGCTCGTCGAACGTACTCGTCGAGAGGTGGACGATTCCTGCAGCCATGTCGGGGATCCTTGTCGGTCGGGGGTCCGGTGGCGGACCGAGTGTACCTACCTACAACGCATCGGCGACGGACGGCATTCCCGCACCGAGCGGCAGTGGGCACGTGAGCTCCGGTACACCGTGACCCGAACTGACCGGAGGGGCAGTGGGGACGTGACTCTCCGGTACACCGTGACCCGAACTGACCGTAGTGAGGGATTTCGGTGCGGAGATCGGCCGGCTTTGCCGGACGATCGCAGCGCTACGCCGAGAGGGTCAAGGGGGAGGGGCTTTGGCCCTCCCCCTTGATTCTCCAGCCAGCGCTCGGCGTCGATCGCTGCCATGCAACCCGATCCGGCTGCGGTGATTGCCTGGCGGTACGTGTGGTCCTGGACGTCGCCACATGCGAACACGCCATCGACGTTCGTCGCGGTCGAGCCCGGCTGTGTGATCAGGTAGCCGTTGTCGTCACGGTCGAGGATGTCGGCAAACAGATCGGTGTTCGGCCGGTGGCCGATGGCGACGAACAGACCGGTGACCGGAATGGTCGAGGTGCCTCCGGTCTTGACGTTGCGGACCTCGATGCCTTCGAGCCGCTCGTCGCCGCGGATGTCGTCGACGACGGTGTCCCACATGATCTCGATCTTCGGGTTTGCAAACGCGCGGTCCTGCATGATCTTCGATGCACGAAGATGATCGCGCCGGTGGATCAGGGTCACCTTGTCGGCGAACCGGGTGAGGAAGGTGGCTTCCTCCACCGCCGAGTCACCGCCGCCGACGACGGCGATGTGCTGGCCACGGAAGAAGAAGCCGTCGCACGTCGCGCACGTCGACAGGCCGTGTCCCATGAGACGCTGCTCGGCCTCGAGCCCGAGTAGCAGCGACTGCGCCCCGGTGCTGACGATGACCGACTCGGCTTCGTACGTCGTGTCGCGGACGTACACCTTGAACGGGCGCGACGAGAGGTCGACCTTGGTCACCTTCTCGGTGATGAACTCGGCGCCGAAGCGGACGGCCTGTTCACGGAACTTTGCCATCAGGTCGGGCCCCATCACGCCGTCGGGGAACCCGGGGTAGTTCTCGACGTCGGTGGTGAGCATGAGCTGTCCACCCGGCTGGTCGCTCGTGCTCGACGGCTCGCCTTCGATGACGAGCGGAGCGAGGTTGGCCCTGGCCGTGTAGATCGCCGCGGTGAGGCCGGCTGGTCCGGAGCCGATGATGACGACGCTGCGGCGCGTAGCGGTCTCGTTGGTCATGCGGTGAAATCCGTTCTGTTCGAGCATGGGCGCTGCGGTCCGGCCGGGTCGGTCAGGTCCCAAGTGGTCAGTCCTTGGAGTAGCGCTTCCCCAATACAAACAAGCCGAGGAGGCTGAAGATTCCACCGACGCCGAGGTAGCTGAGGTACACGGCGGCCGACCGCGAGATCTTTGCCAAGTCGAGGAGCTCTTGCAGCGCGCGAATGGCCATCACGATGGCGAGCACGATGGCCGCGATCCCGAGGATGGCAGCGAGCAAGCCGTACACCACGCCCCTGGTGACCTTGACCAGCGGTTGCGTGGACTTCTTGCGGACGCTGGCCACGGCCCGCTCGACGGTGTCGGCAAGATCAGCCGCCCAGTTCGGATCGGTGAATGGATTCCCCGGCATGGGCGACGACACTACCGGCCGGGCCCCAGTCGATCGAGCGCCGCGGCGTCAGCGCTCCGCCTGCAGGACGATCTCGCAGCTGTCGAGGCCGAGGGCGCCGAACGTGTCGCCGTCGATGGTCACGACGGCCACCGGGTGCGTCGCGCCGGCGTCGTCCTCGAACGTCGCATCGGCTTTGAGGTCTTGGGACTCACATGCGGAGTGGGCATCGTCGACCGCCGGCGGTTCCGGTTTGATCTCGTCGGCGAGCGCGGCGAGATCGTCCTCGGTGGTGATCACGGCGAGGCGTGCCGCGGTGGTCGTCGGCGGCGCAGCGGCAGGCGCCGGTGCCGTCGGCGGCGACTCGGCCGGAGCTCCGGCAGCTTCCTCTTCCTCTTGCGACGCGGTCTCGTCTGCCGCGCCGGCGGGGCCGTCCTCGTCGAGCTGCTCGGTGGTGGCCGATGCCTCGGCGGCGGCCATGAGCTCCGGTCCGTCCGTCGTCGGGATCGCCGCCGGGTCGTCGGGCTTGCTGCCGAGCTCGAGCGGTGACGCCGCCGCGGGTTGCTGCTCGTCGGCGGCCGTGCCGTCGTCGTCGCCGCCTCGCGTCGCGATGACCGCCCCGGCGACGACGACGACCGCGGCAGCCGCCGCGGCGCCCAGCCCCTGCATCCAACGCAGGCGGCGCCGCTGGCGAGCGGAACGATGTTCGTCGGTGCCGGGACGTCCGCGCGCCGATCCGGCCCGGGCGGCATGGTGACCGGCGCGTACTCCTCGTCGAACACCGCGAGCGCGGCGGCGAGGGCGGCCTCGCGGGACTCCGCGGGCGCGGGTGTGACGTCGTGGAGCGCGCTGCGCAACGAGCGTTGGCGATCGACCTCGGCCATCAGCTCGGTGTTGGCCTCCACGATGGCGCGCTCGTCCTCGGTCGCGGCACCGTCGACGTAGGCGGTGACGAGTTCGAGCTGTTCGTCCGTCATGCTGCTGAGGGGTTCATGGTGTTGATGGCCGATCGTCGGAACGATCCGTGGAATGCTGATCGAGACTTTGACGTTCGGAGGGATCGTCGTGGTTCCCGAGTCGTTGTACGAGCTGCGTCCGGGCTCGAGCGATGCGCGACTTGACCGTTCCCACGGGGATCCCGAGCACGTCAGCGATCTCGCCGTAGTCCAGATCACAGACGTCTCGGAGCACGACGACGACCCTGAACTCGTCCGGAAGTCCGGCGAGGGCCTCGTCGATGGCCATCCGATCGGCGATCGCCGCGACCGACCGCTCGGCGAGGGGATCGACCGCCTCGGGTGTGTAGCCGTCATCTTCGGTGACGACGTGCAGTGCGGGGCGCCGATGCCGCTTGCGGAGCTCGTCGAGCGCGGCGTTCGTGGCGATGCGGTACATCCAGGTCGTGAACGCCGATCGCCCGTCGAAGCGAGCCAGGCCACGGACGATCGAGATCATCGCCTCCTGGGCCGCGTCGTCGGCGTCGCGGCTCGACCCGGCGATCCGCCGGCAGATCGCGTGCACCTTGTCGTAGTGGCGGCGGAGCAGGATGTCGAGCGACCGGCGGTCGCCGGCCTGGGCGGCGGCAACGAGCGACCGGTCATCGGTCGTGTCGATCAGCGGCACAACGTCACGGCCCTCGGCTACGACGCGGCGGTGAAGGCGACTTCGCCGATCATGCCCTGGTGCGGCGTGTCCGAGCTGCACCCCGATACCGAGCGACCCGGCTCCATGACGAGGATGAGCACGTGCTTCGCCGCGGTGGGGACGGTGACCTCGACGTGCCCGGGTCGTCGCATCGACCGAGTGCGACAACCGCTGACCCCAGTTCGCCCTCGAGCCGGGAATGGAATCGTCGGCGGTGGCGAACACGTCGACCTGGTACGGAGCGTGCCCGACGTCGAAGCTCAGCGTGCCGGCGAGGGCGGTCGGCAGGGTGATCACCAGGCCGGCGCCGGACTTGCCCATGTACTGATTGGAGTAGCACTCCGTCGTCCAGTTCGTGGCCGGGTCGTCGTCGGCGAGCGCCTGCGGCGCGAGCTCCTCGTTCTCCTCGCCGTTGCCGCCGGAGCTCTCGGGGTCGAACGTCGTGACCCCGGCGATCTGGACCGCACCGCTCGGAGGGCTGGGGATCGTCGTGATCCCCGGTTGCGTCGGTACGACGGTGCTCGGCGACGATCCGTCGCCATCGTTGGGACGAATCGTTGCCCACAGGATCAGCGACACGACGAGCCCGACGGCGAGCAGCAGGCAGATCATCACGAAGCTCGGGCGCGAACCGGGTCTGCATGTCCTTGGCCGGACGACCGCGGAGTTTGGGACCTGCGGTGGGCGTGTGGTCGGGAGGTGGCTCGCGGCGGGGGAGCGGGGGCTGCGGTGGGGTCGCCTCGCCGGCGATCGCCCGTGCGGCCAGCGTGCGGCCGGACGGACGCGGGGTGCGGCCCGATGGTTCCAGCTGTGGCGGCTGGCCGCGCAGCGGCCGCACCCCGTTGGCGACCCGCGGCGGCTGCTCTGCCGGTTCGATGACCTCGAGCGTGTTCGGAGGCTCGCCGGCGACCTTCTGCAATGCGATCCGGAGCTCGGCGCCGGTCGCTGGGCGCCGGTTCGGGTTTCGCGAGAGGCACTGGTGGACGAGCTCGACGAGTCCCTTCGACAGCGTCGGGCGCAGGCGGGCCAGATCGGTGGGGTCGCGCTGCAGCCGGGCCGAGCGCGGTGTCGGCGTCGGTCTCGCCGATGAACGGCACCCTCCCGGCGAGGCACTCGTAGAGCACGAGCCCGAGGGCGTAGATGTCGGCTCGACCGTCGAGCCTTCGGCCCCGGACCTGCTCGGGCGACAGGTACTTGGCGGTTCCCATCATCACGTTGTCGCTCGTCAGGTCATCGCCGCCGTCCAGTCCCTTGGCGATGCCGAAGTCGGTGAGCAGGACGCGGCCATCCGGCGTCACGAGGATGTTGCCGGGCTTGACGTCACGATGCACGAAGCCGGCCTGGTGCGCGGCGTCGAGGGCAGCCGCCACGCAGGTCCCGATGTGAATCGTCAGTTCCGGGCTGAGCCGCGTCTGCACGTCGAGGAGCTGGCGGAGGCTCTTGCCGTCGACGAGCTGCATGACGACCGCCTGGCGGCCGCCCTCCTCGAATACGTCGTGCACGGCGACGATGTTCGGATGGGTGAGCCCGGCGACCGCGACGGCCTCGCGACGAAACCGCTCGGCGACGATCGGGTCGGTCGCCAAGCTCGGCTTCAGCCACTTCAGCGCCACCCGCCGATCGAGTGACAGGTCGATCGCCAGCCACACCTCGGCCATCCCGCCCTGTGCCAGGCGTCGCTCCAGCTGGTAGCGCCCGTGCAGCACCGTCGGGCGTTCGGCGTCGTCCGACGGACGCGCCCGGCGACGTGCGCGGAGCAGGAGGGGGAGTGGTCGGAGCCGGCATTCCGACCGCAACGGTAGTTCTGCGCGGCGATCAAAGGGGGGAGGGCGATCGGCCTGGTCGCGGGATCGGTTGTTTGCTCCGGAAGTGCGTGCGCGGCGAGCGCCGCGACGACTCTGCCGCGCTCGATCGCAACCTGCGGTGCCCAGCTCGGAGGTGGTCACGGCTTGTTGCGGTTACCGCAACCTGACATGCCTGCCTCCGAACGAGTCACGTGAGGTTGCGCTAGGAAACGGCGAGCGGACCTCGGACTCGTCGGGAGGCCCGGCGACGATCCATTTCCAGAGCCAGCAGCCGTGAAGTCCACCGAGGTGAACCCTCGCGCGGCAAGTGGTCTACGGGACTTCCTGGTACACGACGCCGATGGTTCCCCGGCCGGCATGGGCTCCGACGACCGGACCGATCTGGCCGACGACGATCTCGCCGGCGAAGTGCGGCTCGAGCTGGGCGACGAACTCGTCGACGTCGCTGCAGTCGGCGTGGGCAACCGCGAGGTGCTCCATGTGGCCCTGCGCCGCGGCGACCTTCTCGACGAGGAACCGGATCGCCTTGGTCCTGGTTCGCTGCTTGCCGTACTGCTCGACGACCCCGTTCTCGACGGCGATGATCGGCTTGATCGCGAGGGCGGTGGCGAGCAGCGCCTTGGCATTGCCGACTCGGCCGCCCTTCTTGAGGTTCTCCATCGTGTCCAGGGCGCCGAACACCCTGGTGCGGGCGACGAGGTCGACGGCGAGGCCGACGACCGACTCTTCGTGCCGCGCCGGCGCCGGCCGCCTCCGCCGCTGCGAGCACGATCGTGCCCAGCCCGAGGGTGACCGTGCGGCTGTCGATCACCGATACGTTGATCCCGTCGGCGGCGACGTTCCTGGCCGCGAGCTCGGCGCTCTGGTGGGTGGCCGAGAGCGCACCGGAGATCGTGATCGCGACGATGTCGGACATGCCACGCTCGGCCAGCACGCGGTACGAGTGCTCGAACCGGCCGGGCGATGGCGCGGCCGTCGACGGCAGGGCGGGTGACCTCGCACAGCGGGCCCAGAACTCATCGGTCGACAGCTCCTCGCGATCGACGAACTCCTCGTCGCCGAAGCGGATGCTCAGCGGCGCGATCTCGATGCCCCACTTGGTCAGCAGGTCGTCAGGCAGGTCACTCGAGCTGTCCGACACGATGCCGACCGAGACGGCCGCCGGTCCGCCTGCTGGGTCCGTGGACTCGGTCACAGCCCGCGAAGCTACCCGGGATCGCGATCGCGCCCCGACTCGTCGTCGGAGTCGCCGGCAGCCCACGGCGTCGTCAGCGGCCGCGCGTCGAGGGCTTCGGCCGCATCAGGCGACGACGGCGACCAGCGAGGCCGCGCCGGCACGATCGGTGTGGCCGACCGCGACCAACCGATTCCGGCGGCTACGGCGGAAGTGGCTGTACCACCACGACACGAGAACGAGCACCGAGGCGCCCGTGACCACCTGGCTGAGGCCGGTGATCCGCGAGACACGGGCCTTCAGGATGACCGGCTGGGCGAGCGGTGCACGGTCCGGGGCGAGCACATCGACCTCGATCGTGAACGTGCCGTTGGAACGAGCCTCGACGGGTATCTCGACGAGCCGCGACTCCAAGGCAGGGACGGTGACGAGCGGATCGGGTTCAGGGAATCGCAGCTTCGGCGAGCGCACGTGGACGACCACGTTGAGCGGCTCGTGGTACGTGTTCTCGATCCTGAGGCGCAAGGTGCTCGAGGTCCCGGTGAGCCGGAACGTGTCGGAGTCGGGGGGCACGATGGCGTCGAGCACGCGGTCGATCTCGGCTTGCGTTTCGGACAGGTGCTGGAAGGCGGTCGCGTCGTCGACTGCTGTCGACATGACCTGGTCGAGTTCGAGGTTCCACTCCGCGTCGCGGTCGGAATCCACCAGCATCGACGCCGCGTGCGGACGCGTCGACGCGAGCGTCGTCGACCCGCACGAGCCGGGCCGAGAGGTCGACACCTGCGCGAACCGGCAGGGTGACCGGGATCGCCTGATCGCCGGCCAGCGATCCGTCCACGATCCCGGGGAGGCGCGAGATCGGGACGATCGAGATGTCCGGCATCGCGGCTGCGAGCTCGACGAACTGGGCGGTGATCGCCGGGTCCGGAACCGTGATCCGAGGTGTTGCCAGGAGCACCGCCGGAGCACCGGACATGGCCCGTTGCAATTGCAACTCTACGAGAAGCCGGACGGCGACTTCGTTGGGCGCCGCGCGCGTCGGCACCGGGGACGGGGCTCTGCAGCTGGGCGCCGAGGTTCCCGAACGTCATGCCGGGAAGCGAGCCGTCCGCACCCAAACTCACCGCGAAGATCCCGCTGGTCGGGCCGCCGGTCGGCACCCCGAGCGAGTTCGCGGTCTCGTCGGGGACGACGAGCATGCGGATGCCGAGGTTCCGCAGCATCACCATCGCGTCGGCGCTCACCGGGTCACGCGACAACCACACCGCCCGGCTGACGACGGCACGCGGGCTGGCCGTCGACAGCACGTCCTCGCCGCGACGGAGTTGGCTGGTGAACAGGTCGTTCTGCTCGACGGCGACGAGCGACGACGGATCGAGGGCGACCGCCGGGACGGCGAACAGCTCGTCGGCGCGGAACGCGTCGGCGAGCACTTCGGGGGAATCGATGCCGCTGAACGCCGGCTGGGTATCGCCCGGCGACCCGGCAAGCACCGTGGCGTCGGCGGACTCGGACGTCGTGGGTGCCGACGTCGCGGCGGCCACCTCCGTCGTCGTCCCGGACTCAGCAGGCTCGGTCGTCGGCGCCGGCGACGCAGGCAGCATCGTGACCAGTCCTGGCGGGAGCGCAATGCTGAGTGGCCCGTCGACGGCCTCGCTGAGCTCGATCAGCCGGGCGAGCTCGATCGAGGCGCTGGCCTGCTCGGTCGCCGATGGCCACGGTCCCGGATCGGCAATGCCGGCGACGATCGAGACGGCGAGCGGCGGGGTCCCTGTCGTTTCCGGGTCGAACGAGCTCGACGAACGTCATCGCCGTGGCGACGATCGCGCCGTCGGCGAAGAGGTCCAGGGACAGCGGGTAGATCCCCGCCTCCCCGAGCCCGAGACCGCCTGCCGGTCGCTCGACGTCGAGCGGCACGCTGACCTGGCCGGTCGGCGAGCCGGCGGTCGTGAAGACGGCGGACGCCGGCAGTTCGATCGACGCGACGTTCCCGATCGGACCGTGCTCGTCGAGCTCGACCAGTTGCTCGCCGGCGGTGATCCGGTCGTGAGCGGTGACGACCAGTGCCGCCGCCGGGTCATTGGCACCGGCGGTCAGCAGTTCGCCGAGTTCGCCCACATCGTCGGGCTGGCCGACGACCTCGATCGTCGCTGTGAATGTGCCGCCTGCGGGAACCCCGAAGGTCTGATCGAGGACGCGCAATTGCAGTGCGCGGTCCTCGATCGCGGGCGAGTCGACTGCAGCGGCGGCGGTCGGTGCGCCGTCGGCCGCCGCGATGGTCGTGGCGGCCACGAGAACCGCCGCGAGCGCCGAGATCAACCGACCAGGACGGCGGATCACGCCAAGGGTCCGCGCACGTCGAACTGCATCACGCTCAGCTGATCGCGCATCGGGACGAAACCGACCGACTCGTAGAGCGCCAGCGCGGGCGCGTTGGCCACGGACGTGTTGACCAAGCAGTCGGGTAGTCGGAGTCGTGTCATCCAGCGAAGGGCATCGATCGTGAGCGCGCGTCCATGACCGTGGCGCTGGTGCGCCGGATCGACCGAGAGTCGCTGGAGGTATCCATGCTCGGAGGACGCACCGGCGACGGCGAACGCGTAGGGCTCCCGGGTGAGCGGCCGCCCTGGCTCGAAGCGGTAGCGGGCCCGATGACGAGGCGTCGCGTGACGAATCTCGTCGAGTTCGCTCGCGTCGTGTCCCCATGCCGCTCCGAACGCGGCCCGGTCGACACGGGCGGCGGCCTCGTAGTTCCACCGTCGCAGGGTTGCGATCCGCGCCGCCCTCGCGGACCGCGCACGCGTTGTCATGCCCACCAGAGCCGGAGCGCGCAGGTCGGCGCGAAGCAGGCTCAGTGTGTCGGCAACCGTGAACCCAGCCTTGGCGAATCGCTCCGCGGCACGTGCGAACAGTGCGGACGTGCGAATCGTCGCGAGGTCTCGGTGGTCACGCATCGACTCGATGAACTCGCTGATCTCGTCGTGAGCCGGGATGGTCGAATCGTCGGTCAACCGAACGTGAACCATCGATCGGTCGTAGGCGGCCCTGCGGACCAGCATCGAGCGGCTTCGCGACGAGATCGCGTCGCCGATCGGGTCCCACGAGGGACCGCGCACCTTCATCGGCGCACCCGGACGTGAGGACGAGCCACTGCGAAGGCAGGGTATCTGGCGGCCCTACCCTGGAGGGGGTGACCGTGCTGTGGGTGACCCACCCGCTCTATCTCGAGCACCGCACCGGGACGCGCCATCCCGAGTGCCCTGCCCGGCTCACCGCGGTGCTCAGCGCGGCGACCGACGCCGACATGGCCGAGGCGCTGGTGCCGATCGAGCCTGTCCCGCGACGCGGCAGGACCTCGAACGGGTGCACCCGGCGGCGTACCTCGACCGGCTCGATGCGATGTCCGAGGCCGGCGGTGGATGGATCGATGCCGACACCGTGATGAGCCCCCGGTCGGCGGCCGCGGCGCGTCTCGCCGCGGGCGCCGGGCTGACCGCCGTTCGCGAGCTGCGGGCGGGAACCGCGCCGGCGGCGTTCTGTGCCGTTCGCCCGCCTGGCCACCACGCGACCCGCACCGACTCGATGGGTTTCTGCCTCGTGTCCAACATCGCCGTCGTCGCGGCGGCGCTCGCCGACGCCGGCGAACGGGTGTGGATCTTCGACTTCGATGCCCATCACGGCAACGGGACCCAGGACGTGTTCTACGACGACCCGAGGGTGTTGTTCGTCAGCACTCACCAGTGGCCGTTGTACCCCGGCACCGGATGGCGCACCGAAACCGGATCCGGCGCCGGCGCCGGAACGACGGTCAACATCCCGCTTCCTGCGTACGCAACCGGGGATGTGTACCTCAAGGCCTTCGACGAGGTCATCGCGCCGGCCGCCGAGCGCTTCGCACCCACCTGGCTGCTGATCTCGGCCGGCTTCGATGCCCACCGCGATGACCCGATCACGGAACTCGGTCTCACCGCCGGCGACTTCGCTGCCCTCACCGCTCGCGCGATGGTCGCACGTTCCCGCCGGCCGGACGCTTGCCATGCTCGAAGGTGGTTACGACCTCGATGCCCTGAGCACCAGTACGCGGGCCGTTCTCGGGGTGCTCGCCGGGTCCGATCTCGCCGCCGGCGAGGCGGTCAGCAACGGTGGCCCGGGCGCGGCCGAAGTTGACGATGTCGCGGAACTGTGGCTGAATCAGGCACACTAGTGGTCACCGGACACGGGGAGGCCGGGACAACGGCGAGGGCTGTTCGGCGGAAGACAGCCCACGATCAGTGTTCAGAACACCACGACTACGGATTGGTCGCTCCGCCGATGCGTCTTCCACGAACTTCATTGCTCGCGAGGCTCACTGACCTCGACGCGCCCGCGTTCGCCGTCATCGAGGCGCCCACCGGGTTCGGCAAGTCCTGGCTGCTGCGCAAGGCGGCGACGCCCGGCGCGATCCGGCTCCGTGGCGAACTCGGGCCGATCGCCGACGAATCGTACGTGCCGGATGCCGCCGTCATCATCGACGACGCGCACCTGCTCAGAGCCGATCGATGTCGAGCGGCTCGTCGAGTTCGTCGAGGACGCTCCGCCCGACGCTCGACTGATCGTGTCGGGACGGGTTCTGCCCGATGCCGATCCACAACGTCGCCCATCTCGTCGACGGCCTGGTGCTCGACGTGTCGGCGCTCGACGGTCACGGTTCCGGAGCTCGTCGCGGAGTGTCCGGAGCTCATCGCAGAGCCAAGCCGCACAACTCGTCGAAGCCGTCGACGGCTGCATCAAGGTCATCGCCGCCGCGGTCGCCCAGTCACGCCTCGAACCGAACGCCGACGTCGTCACGATCGCCACCCGGACGCTGCGATCGATGGGCTCCGTGGCGTTGCAGCTGCTCGACGCCAACGACGCCGGGCTGGTCAGCCTGCTGACCCGCGCCCCTGGGCTCGACGTCGCTCTCCTCGGACGGCTCGGTGGCCCGGGCTTTCTCGATCGGGTTCTCGCGGCCGGCGTCCTGGTCCGGCGCCAGGCCGCCGGTGGGATCGATCTCGTCGCGGCCAACGCGTTCCCGACGATCACCGTCGACCCCGCCTTGTCGGGTCGGCTGGCGGCGGCGCTCATCGAGCGCGGCCGTCACATCGAGGCGATCGGGTTGCTCATCGACGGGGGAGCGCACGAACGCGCCGCCCGAACACTGATGGACCTGCCCGAGTCCGTCACCCGGTTCGTCGAACCACGTGCCCTGCTCGCCCTGCTCGCCCGACTCGGCACGGTCACCGAGCGCGAGCCCGCACTGTTGCTCCTGCGCGCCGCAGCGTCGGCGCAGATCGGGCGCGTCGACCTGACCGGCGCCGACATCGACCGGGCGCTCGAGCTGGCGACCTCGGTCGACCCGCCGATGCGGCGGCGGATCTCCGTCGAGGCAGCCGAGTGGCTCCTGCTGCAGGGACGGCGCGACGAGGCGGTGGCCACCGTCCAGGAGGCGATCAGCCAGCTCGGGCCAGGCGAGGATCGAACGCTACGCCCGAGCGCACTCCGTGCTCGCCGACGCCGCGTCCACGAGCTCCAACCGGGCTGACCTGCAGCGCGCCGCGGAGTGGTATCGCGTCGCGGCCGTCGCCTGGGAGGGATGCGGTGAGTTCGGCCAAGGCCCGGTTGTGCCGGTGCGATCTCGCGACGCAGGTGCTCGAGCCGCTCGGCCGCTTCGACGAGGCGCTCGCCCAGATGGCGACGATTCTGGCCGCGGGTGACCTCGCCGACGCGGAGCGGTCATGGATGCTGTTCGTGCGAAGGGTTCATCCTCGTCAGCGCGAACCGCCTGGAGAGCGCCGAGTCCCGATTCGAGCGAGTCGCCGACCTCGGATACGTCCAGGACAACCCGCGGATCATCGCGGCCGCGGCGTGGGGACAGGCGCGTGATCGCGGCGCGGCGTGACGACGTGAGCGGTGCGGTGCGCTGGTTCGGCACCGCCGAGAACACGGCGCTCGGCACCGACGACGACCTCCTCGGAGTGCCGTTCCACTGCGATGCCGCGACGATGCTCGGGGCGCTCGGCGAACTCGAGCTCGCCGAGCGGCACCTCGCGACCGCGCAACAACGAGGCAACTCCTATCCCGACAGGCTCGCGCTGACCAAGTTCATCCTCGAAGCCCGGCGTGGCGTGCGCGGCGACGTCGCGGCGCAACTGGAGAAGACCCCGCCGGTCGAGGCGTGGCGGGTGCTGCTCGTGTCGGCGCTGGCCGCTGCTCGCACCGGGGCGATCACAGAGGCGCAGCGGTTGCTCCTCGAGTCCGAGCGTGAGCTGATCACGCTGGGTCTCAGTGATTTCAAGACGCTGGGTGAGCGACGGGCGCACGAGGAACTGCGGGCGCTGCTGCGCAATGCGCCGGCGAGCCGGAGGTCGAGCCCGTGCCAGCCGCCCCGGTGCTGGCGCGATCGTCTGCGCCGCTCACGGTCGCCGGCCGCCGGGTTCGGGTCATCGGCGGGCCGATGGTCGTCGAGCAGAGCGCCGGCGCGTCGTCGAACTCCCCGCCGGCAACCCCCAGCGTCTCGTGGGCGTCGTCGTCGCCCAGGGCGGGCTCGCCACCTTCGACCAGATCAGCGAAGCGATCTGGCCGGGCGACGACGTCGAGGCCAGCCGCGCCCGCTTGCGCAACGTGCTGCTCCGCCTGCGGCGAGTCGCCGGGAACATCTTGACCCGATCCGGCTCGGGGGTGCGGCTCGCTCCTGACGTCGGCTGCGATCTCTACGAGTTCGAACGCCTCGCCAACGACGCGATGGCATCGGCGCGCACCGATCCTGATCTGGCCGGCCATCTTGCCGAGCAGGCGGTCCGTCTGGCCGACGGGCCGGTCTTCGGCGACTTCGAATACGAGGAATGGGCGATCGTTGCGCGGCGTTCCGTGGAGCACCGACTGATCGGGCTGCTCGACCTGCTCTCGGTCAGAGCTGAGGACGCCGGCGACCTGCCGCTGGCCCAGTCGCTTGGCGGAACGGGCCCTCCGTCTCGACCGCTACACCGATTCGCGGTACGTGAGACTCGCCGAACTGCTCACGCTGCAGGGTCGCACCGCAGCCGCCGTCGCGGTGCTCGAGGATGCTGCGGGGGTGGCATCAGAGATCGGCGGTGCGGTTCCGAGCACCGTCAAGCGTCGGCGCGACGACCTGATGCGACGCGCCTCGAACAGCTGACAAGTCGCCAGCTCCGGCGCCGAGTTACCAGCCGCCGGAGCTGCGGCGACGGCCTTCCAGCCGCCGAGCTGCGCGGGCACGGCCTTGAGGGCACGGGGACGAGACATGGAGCGGGAAGACATGCGCGCCAGACTGATCCTGACCCGTCTCATCTGCGTACCACCGCGCTGCGGGACGGGGGCAAACGCCGCCGTTACTTCGGGTCGCAAGGATGGTGGACCTATGACTATGACCGTGACTCCCGAGCGTCAGGTTCACCATTCCGTCAAAGAGCAGTGGTCGAGCGCCCCTCGTCCGACCGCACGCCCGACCACGGTGGTGCGGCACGGTCCCGTCGTCGCGCTGCGCCAACGCGCCGTCGTCACCCTCGGCGCCCTCGAAGAGCGCACTTCGGCGGCCGGCGATCGCCTCGTGACCGCCCACGACGAACAGGGCCAGGGGTGGTGGATCGCGGCCAGCGCCGTCTGGAGCGACGCCGACGGCTCCGGTCATCCCGAGAATCCCCTCCCGATCGGTCTCGCCACCGCCGGAACCCGTGAAGAAGCCCTGGTCGCAGGGCTCAGCGATCGGCTCGGTTGGGAAGCCGTCCTCGAGTTCGAACGAGGCCGAGACCTCCCGGAGGCCGAGGCGCTGGCCGACTTCACCGACGAGAATGTGGTCATTCTCGACGGCCGGCTCGGTCACGACGTCCCCACGGTGGTCGTGCTCGGCAAGGACATGGTGCGGTGGGGCGCCGCGGCGACGTGGTACGGCGCGATGCGCCGGGCGATGTACGGCGACGACGGCAACCCCGACGTGCGCCGTGAGCTGCCCGAACTCTGCGAGCTCATGGGTCGGTCAGGCCTCGGCGTCGCAGCCGTCGACCTCGACAGCCCGCTGCTCCGGCGAGCCGGGATCGCCCGCTGCTCCGTGCAGATCGTCGGGTCTGCGTAGCAGCCGAACCGACGACGGGAGCCAGATGGCGGTGTGGTCAGCGGGCGATGAGCCTGCTGACCACACTTGACGCGGCGTAACGCACTGGGACGCGCGTGGGACGCGGGTGAGGTGAACTGGTACACGTGGCGGCGGCGGTAAATGGTGTGCCGACCTCTCCACGGTGAAGTGTCCGCCGCTCTTCACAGTGGATTTGAGGTCCAACCATGAACCTCCGCCGCCACCCGCCGTTTTCCCGGCGGCCTGATTTCCTCTCCTGAGCCTCCCCCAGGCACGCCAGTAGCCTCGGGCACCGTGATTCCTGAGCGCTTCGGACCCGTGCTCGCCGAGCTGACCCCGCTCGCCGAACGGTTCGCCGCCGCCGGGCACCGCCTCTTCCTCGTCGGCGGAGCAGTCCGCGACATGCTCGTCGCCGGCGACCGTCCCGTCGTCCCGACGTTCGACCTCGACCTGACCACTGACGCCCGGCCGGCGCAGATCAAAGCCCGCCTCGGCGGGTGGGCCCACACGGTGTGGGACCAGGGTGAGGCGTTCGGGACCGTGGGCGCCAAGCGACGGTCAGCGGACGGCGCCGAACGGGTCGTCGAGGTCACGACGTTCCGCTCCGAGGTGTACCACGACGACTCGCGCAAGCCGACGGTCACGTTCTCGGACTCGATCGAGACCGATCTCAGCCGGCGCGACTTCACGATCAACGCCATGGCACTCGAGCTCACGCCGGTCGCCGGAGGAGGTGACCCGGTTCTCGTCGACCCGTTCGACGGCGCGATCGATCTGGTCAAGGGCGTGCTGCGCACGCCGCTCGCACCGGAGATCAGCTTCGACGACGACCCGCTGCGGATGTTGCGAGCGGCCCGGTTCATCGCCCGCTTCGACCTCGAGCCCGTCCCCGAACTGGTCGACGCCGTCGTCGAACGTCGCGGGCGTCTCGAGATCGTGTCGTGCGAACGCATCCGGGATGAGTTCGACAAGTTGATCGTGCTCGACCACCCGGCCGACGGGCTGTGGTTCTGCGTCGACACCGGGCTGGCGGACCACTTCCTGCCCGAGCTTCCCGGACTCCGGCTCGAGCACGACCCGATCCATCGCCACAAGGACGTGCTCAGCCACACCATCGCGGTTGTCGAGAACGTTCGCCCACCGGCGATCGTTCCTGCAGCGGGCGGAGCCGAAACGCCGGCGTTCGATTTCCGGCTGACCCGGCTCGCCGCGCTCTACCACGACGTCGGCAAGCCGCGGACCCGCGGCTACCAGGCCGGCAGGGGGACGACGTTCCATCATCACGACATCGTCGGGGCGCGGATGACGAGAAAGCGGATGGAGGCGCTGCGATACCCCGCGGCCGACGTCGATGCAGTCGCCGAGCTGGTAGCGCTGCACCTGCGCTTCCACACCTACAAGATGGGATGGAGCGACTCGGCCGTTCGTCGGTACGTCCGCGACGCCGGCCCGCTGCTCAACGAGCTGAACGTGCTCACGCGGTGCGACTGCACCACCCGCGACCCGCGCAAGGCCGCCATGCTGGCGAAGCGGATGGACGACCTCGAAGACCGGATCGCCGAGCTGTCGGCTGCCGAGGAGCTCGCCGCGATCCGACCGGAGTTGGACGGCGATGACGTGATGGAGATTCTCGACATCCCGCCTGGACGCACCGTGGGCGAGGCGCTGTCGTTCCTTCTCGACATCCGCCTCGACGAGGGTCTCGTCGGCAAGGACGAAGCAGCAGCCCGCCTCCGAGCGTGGTACGCGTCCCGCCAGACGACTTCCTGACGGGAATCCCGGCCCGTTCGACGGGCAGCGCACGTTGATGTCGACCAGAAGCGGCGACTGATCAAAATGAGCATCGGCGGGGAGCCAGAAGGGCACACCGACGCGCGACGCCCTATCCGATATTCGCGGGGATAATGCCGGGCGCCAGCATCCTCTATCGCCGGCAGTCCCCGCGTTACACAAGGTCGCTGGTCGCTGTTCGGTTCGGCGATGTCTCCCAGCAGCGTGCGAAGATCGGCAGTTCGGGCGCTGCCTCCCGATTTCCGTGTTGGTGGGTACGACGCGTTCGACCGTCGGGGCGGGTTGCTCACGACCGCTCCCGTACGCCACCCGATTGTCGATGACGCGGATGATTCGGCGAAGACACGTTCGCGAGACGGAACAGTTCCTGAGGCTGGGGCGTCATTATGGTGTGATCACCAATCCGATCAGTGCAACGGCTCGGGACATGGGGACGGGCGACCTCGACACGGTGTTCCGGGAGTGGCGGGTGCCGATGGTGCGCCTCGCTTTCGTGATCACGCATGACGAGTCGGTGGCTGACGAGATCGTGCAAGACGCGTTTCTCAAACTGCACACAGCCTGGGACCACGTGCACAACCCCGTCGGCTACCTACGCACTGCGGTAGTCAACGGGTGTTGCTCCCATCGCCGTTGGGTCGGTGTGCGCCGCCGCGTGGCTCTACCACCAATCTCGGAGGTGGCACCCTCACCCGATGTCGCCGACGACGGACTCGCCGCGGCGCTGCACAGGCTCAGCGAGCCGCACCGAGTCGTTCTCGCCCTGCGCTACTTCGGTGATCTCAGCGACGATGAGATCGCCTCGACGCTCGGCGTCCGCCCAGCGACCGTGCGCACCCGCGTCCACCGTGCCCTCACCTGCTTACGTAAGGAGATCCACCGATGACAGACACCCCCACTCACTCGGACCTCGAGGATCGGCTGCGGTCCCACTACAAAGTCGCCGCCGGGCGCGTTCGTCCTCGGCCACTGGAGCTGGACGAGGTGCTCCGCCTCGCCGAGCGAGCCACCGATGGCACACGTCAGAGCCGCCAGCAACCAGTTGAGGGACTCGCCCCGATGATCGTCGAACGGCAAATCGAGACCGCCCGCCGCCGGCCCCGACGACACCAAATCACCGCGAGCGCCGCCGCCGCGGCGGTCGTGGCTATCGCCGTCGGCGGCCTCGTGATCGCCACACGCGACGATGACCAAACCCGCCAGGTCGCCGCCACTCAACCCGCCACCGTGGCCCAGCCGCCGGTGGCGGTCACCGCGTGCATTGACCCCGGCCCGTTGGTTGGCCCCATCGGTACCGAGGAGCAGGTTGTCGTCCCGTCGGCCGACGGCGACATGACGATTACTCGGTCCCGGGGCACGCGGTACGCCCAGGGTTGGACAGAGGTGTCCGATCCGCGCCTGGAGGGCACCTACACCCGGAGCTGGGACGAAGACATCTACCTCCGTCCCGATGGCGAAGAGGACCCGAGCATCCTTGTCACCACCGACCGCATCGAGAACGACGAGGGCGCCTGGCAGGGATCGGCCGTGTGGCTCCGCACCCCGGAAGGTGGCTACGACCCACCGGTGGTGCTGGTCGGGGAGGGCGCCTACGAGGGCCTGACCGCGATTCTCGGCGGCCTCGGCGACTACGGGGAGTGCGCCGTCCGGGGCTACATCATCCAGGGCAGCATCCCTGCATCCCCGGTACCGCCATCCGGCCAGTAGCGGACGTCACTGCACCCCAGCCATACCCCGGCCAACGTCGCGCTCCGAATGCTCGCTCGGGAGCGGCGACGTCGACTCCGCTCGGCACGCCGGATCCGCTCCGATCGACGGCTACGTGCTCGCGCTCGAGCCGTTCGCCGGCACGGTCGGCGTGCGCGCGGCAGCATGGTGGGAGTACACGCGACACCGTCGTACGGCTACAGAACGCGCCCGCGCCTATCCGATAACGACGGGGAAACCCCGGCGCCCGCGTCCGCTATCGCGGCAGTTATGGCGCTGCCGCATTGCGCCTAGTTCGGCTCGTACGCGGATGCGAACGTAAAGGCCTCCTCGGAAGGACCATGTTCTGTGAGGTGCAGGAGTCGGCACATCGCCTCGTCGAGGGTTGGCCTCGTCCCGTTTGGCACCCACCACAGCGTCACGGAGGGACCGCCATATGGAAGGAACCACTGACGTCGGCGTCGAAGGAAGTCGGCGTGCTCGCTCTTAAATACGAATGTCCGGAGTGCTGTGAGCGACTCCCACACCGACAACGTCAAGATCACGTCGGGAGCACCCGCTGCCATGCCGTAGGTTGCGTCGTCATCGGCTTCGAGCCGCCAAACGAATCCGTCGCTCTGCGCGGCGAGGTGATTGATCCGTGCGATGTTGTTCGTGAACTCGGCCATCAACGGCTCGCCGAGAGGGGCGCGAACGCGAGCGACATTCAGGTGGGCGAGTTCCGCCACGTCGCTGAGTCTGGCATAAGTGCAGATCGCAGTCTCATGCGACAGCAGCGCCCCAAGCCGCGTCGCACAAGTAGCGCATAGTGCCGCCGTTGGGCGTCGACGCGCCAGGAGACGGGCGCACAGAACACCCGGTGGGCGGTGTCCACAAACGACGGGGATAACACCGAGCCCCCGCGTCCTCGACCGCCGGCTATACGGGTGATGTGTGCCACGAACGCAGAGGAGGCGTCGATGTAGAAGGTCGAAGCACTGATGCGGTGCTGTGCCAGAGATGGAGGTCGCCCTCCGGGATCGCCCTGCAGGGGGAGGTCTCAAACCACCGCAAGCTGCGTCGGTCAAGAGCCGGGGTGGTGAGCGTTGCGGAAAAGGCGCGCCGAGAGTGTGTCAGGTATGAGCTGAGAAGGCGAGCGGAAGCGAACCGCTGATGACGTGTCGAAAGTGTATAGATGGCATCGAAACCGGGGGATGATCACCTGTCCCGGGATGAGCCTGGGGGCGACCTGCTTACTGCCCAGGTGGTGTCCGGCATGGAGGCGGCGCGAGCTCAGTTCGGGCTCTGGTATGGAACGTGGGAACCTGTCGCCCCGATACGGCGGCCGGTCATTGGGCTGTGATGGCTCGCCGGTCGCGAGAGGGAGGACTCCAAGCAGCGGGAACTGCGAGGGGCAGAGTACCGATGCGGGGCACAGGGACGGACCGGCTCGTAGTAGCGGTGATGCCTGGTAATGCGGGCGGAGCGAAGGGGCCGGGTCATTCAGGCATGTCTGGCGGTCAACCGTGATCGTGCGGGAGGAGCCGGTGGGCATGTCAAAGCCGACGACGGTGAAGTCGTTTGAGATTTCCAAGCGGGTGGTGTGGGAGGCCTATGAGAAGGTCAAGGCCAACGAAGGGGCTGCGGGTGTCGACGGGGAGTCGATCGCAGAGTTCGAGGGGGACCTGAAAGGGAACCTCTACAAGCTCTGGAATCGGATGTCCTCGGGGACGTACTTCCCGCCGCCGGTTCGTGCGGTGGAGATACCGAAGGCAGCAGGCAAGGGTGTCCGCGTGCTCGGGGTGCCCACGGTGTCGGACCGGATCGCCCAGACGGTCGTGCGGTCGTATCTGGAGCCGGAGGTGGAACCGCTGTTCCATCCTGACTCCTACGGCTACCGGCCGGGGCGGTCCGCGCTCGATGCGGTGGCGACATGCCGGCAACGGTGCTGGAAGAGGGACTGGGTGATCGATCTCGACATCCGGGCCTTCTTCGACAGCTTGGACCACGACCTTGTGATGCGGACGGTGTCCAAGCACACGGACCTGCGGTGGGTTCTCCTTTATGTGGAGCGATGGCTCAAAGCGCCGCTCCAGATGGGGGACGGCACTCTGGTGCAACGAGATCGGGGAACCCCACAGGGTTCGGCGATCTCGCCCCTGTTGGCGAACCTCTTCCTCCACTACGCGTTCGACAGGTGGCTGACCCGGGAGTTCCCGACCGTCAGCTTCGAGCGCTACGCGGATGATGCGGTGGTTCACTGCGCGACCAAGGCCCAGGCACTGCACGTGCTGGGGGCCATCGTCGAGCGGATGGCGCAGGTCGGTTTGGAGTTGCATCCAGACAAGACGCGCATCGTGTACTGCAAGGACGCCAGCCGCCGGGGCTCACACGAGCACCAGCGGTTCAACTTCTTGGGGTACACGTTTCGTCCCCGACTGGCGAAGAGCAGACACGGAAACTTCTTCGTGAGCTTCTTGCCGGCGGTTGGTGACGACGCCAAGAAGACGATCGGACGGGAGATCCGCTCCTGGCGGCTCAACCGGCGCAGTGACCTGGCCCTCAAGGACCTTGCACGCATGATCAATCCCATCGTGCAAGGGTGGATCAACTACTACGGGCGCTTCTACAAGTCCTTGCTGTATCCCCTCTTCCGCCGACTCAACGAGCACCTCGCTCGCTGGGCGTCACGGAAATACAAGCGGCTACATCACCACCATGCCAGAGCAGTGCACTGGATGCGGAGCGTCGCGAGACGCGACCCGACACTCTTTGCGCACTGGCGGCTCGGTGTCCGACCTTGACGGCTGAACGATGGGAGCCGGATGAGCCGAGAGGCTCACGTCCGGTTCTGAGAGAGCCGGGGGGTGCGATTCCCCCCGGCCACTCGACCCGATCAGATCGACGGCCGGTGTCGTTCGGTACGCGACATGCGCGACAGGTGGCGGGCGGAGCGGTCGCCATCGGCGAAGAGCGAGCATCTCAGAGTCGATGCGATGACCACGCGGAACGATGCCGATTAGTTGCGCTTGCGAGAGCAAGCGATCGTGTCGCCGGAAGCAAGCGCGTGCGCCATCGAGCCGGCGTTCGGGGACGGTGGGTTACGCAGATACCCGAACGCGCTGGGCGAAATGGAAGATGCTCTCTGCTGTGTGCTCAGCAGTTGGTGACGAAGGCGACGACGGTGTACTCGGTGTGGCGGTCGTAGTGCTGACGGCGCGGGTCGTGGGTGGTGCGTGGGTCGGCATGGGCGGCCGGCGATCCGGACGTCTCGCAGGGGACCCCCAGCGTCGATGGCGGCCGTGATGAATGCCGCTGTCAGCATGTGCGAGTGGAGGTGGTGGAGTCCGGATCGTTTGCCGAGGTCCGGGCGGCCAGATCGACGATATGGCCCGCTCCGCGACCGGCGGGGTCGCTACGGTCTTGCTCATCCAAAGCAGGTTTGAGGGACATGGACGAGCAGTCTTCGGTGACTGACGGGCAGGCGCTGGCGCGTGGTCGTGACGCTGCCGGGCATTCGGAGTGGACGGAGGCGTACGGGGCGCTGTCGGAGGCCGACGCGTCGTCGACGATGGGGCCGGCCGATCTGGAGTTACTGGCCACAGCGGCCTATCTGATGGGCCACGTTCATGACAGCGTCGGGGCGCTGCAGCGGGCCTACCAGCGGCACGTCGAAGGTGGCGACTTGACGACGCGGTGCGCTGTGTCTTCTGGTTGTGCTTCCACCTGATCAACAATCGGGACTTCGGGCAGGCCGAGGGCTGGCTCGCTCGGGCTGGCCGGCTGGTCGAGGACCTCGGCGAGGAGAGCGCCGCGCACGGCTATCTGTTGCTCCCGCGGGCGTTCCAGCAGGCAGCGATGCTCGGTGACTTCGCCGGTGCGACGGAGACGGCTGTTCGGGCCGCCGACTACGGGCGCCGGTTCGGCGACCCGGATGTGGTGGCGCTGGCGCTCAACATCGAGGGCCGGGCCTTGCTCGGCGAGGGACGCGTGGGCGAGGGTCTGGCCGCGTTGGATGAGGCAATGGTCGCGGTGGTCGCCGGAGAGGTGACCGAGCCAACCGCTGGGGCGGTGTACTGCTTGGTGATCGAGGCCTGCGAGGAGATCTCCGAGTTGCGGCGCGCTCACGAATGGACGGTCGCCCTCACGGATTGGTGGAACCGGAAGAATCCGTCGGGGTCATATTTCGCCTTGACGCGTAGCAGGCGATCGTGGTTCTCCCCGTAGTAGGCGCGAGCCGAGTCCTGCAGATCCGGGTCCGGAAAGTTGGGATACACGCCCCCCGAGCCCCACGGATGCACGAGCGCCCACGACTGCGTGAGCCAGTCCTGGAGGGACCCGCCGCCGGTCGTTTCGACGTCGGGGTCGAGGATGAGCAGGTGTTGGACCACGAACAACTCATCGCGGTGAACGAAGGCGGTTGCGTCGGCGCGCACGCGGTTGTACGCACCGCCCCAGGGCGTGAAAGTCACCTCGCGCGACTGACCCCCGGCCAACCGGCGGGGGAGGTTCTCCACCAGGGCTGCGATCGCCTCGCGGGGGAGCGGATGTCGCAGGAACTCTGATTTGGTGAACAAGTGGCTCGCTTGCGGTAGCGGGGGCGGAGGAGCCTCCTCGTGCCAATCGTCAGCCGGTCCGACACCGTCGAGGTATCGCTTCGCCTTCCGGTAGGACACGTGCCGGCGAGACGCTGACGCTGGGTCCACTCCAGCCCCGGCGATGAACTCGTCGAGAAGCTCTACGGTATCGGCGTCGCTGCCGAGGACGGCACCGAAGAGGTCGACCAGCGGTGGCCGATCGCCGTCGCCGCGAGCACTGAGCCGCAACGTCGCGTCGAGCTCGTCGGGCCCGGTTGGAGCCCAGTCCTGCCAAGCCTGGATCAACTCGCTGGCGCGGGTGTATGGCCAGACGAAGTGGAAGATCGTTGTGGGCGGCGCCGGCACGGTGCGAAAGACGAATGACGTTACGACACCGAAGTTGCCGCAACCTGCACCGCGTAGCGCCCAGAACAGGTCCTCGTCTTTGTGCTCGTCACACTCGACGATCTGACCGTCCGCCAAGACGACCTGTGCTCGTAGCAGATGGTCGCAGGTCAGGCCGTTCTTCCGGCCGAGAATCCCGAGCCCGCCGCCGAGTGTGAGGCCAGCGATCCCAACGGAATGGCTGGAGCCGGCCGGGATGGTGAGGCCAAGTGGTTCCAACGCGTCGTAGAGACTTCCGAGGCGAACACCGGCGCCGACGGTTGCCACCCCGTCCCCGACCGCCACGGCGTTCATGGGCGTCACGTCGATGACGACGCCTTCGGTCGAGGAACGCCCGGCGACGGAGTGTCCTCCGCATCGGACCGCTGTCTGCAGGCGGTGCCGCCTCGCAAATGCGATCGTGGCGGAGACGTCCGCCGCAGACGTGCATAGGACGACGGCTTCTGGGAGCACGTTCTGGAACCGGACCATCTCGGGCTTGCGGGCCAACCCGTAGTCGGACGAGCCTGGAAGGACGACCCGGCCGTCGATGGCCGTCCGCAGCACCTCCCAATCGGGAGCCGTACGAGTCATGGCGTCGCTACCTCGTGGTTCGCCGGACAAGCTGGGCCACGCCGCGGGTGAGAACCTCGGTGACACACTGCCGGGTTTCGGGGTCGGCCTTCTCCAGCGTGCCCGAGTCGACGTGCTCGGCGCTCATGCGCTTGTCCCTTTCCGGTTGGGCCGCCCCTTGCCCGTGGTGATCAGGCGCTTCAGGCTGCCGTTGATGTATGAGCCCCATGAGTTCGAGCAGACATCGAAACACTCATACTCGGGTGTCAGGCCTCGGTGCGTGAAGCGGACTTCCGTTTCGTCGCCCTTGTCAGTGACCTCGAAGGTGATCTCGGTGCCCTTCCACTCGGTCTCGTCTTCGGTGAAGCTGAAGTAGTTGTCAAGGACGAGCCAGCGGAGGCGTCGCCCAGGAACCGCCTCAATGACCTTGATCCGGCAACGGTGAACGTCCTTGTACCGGTAGACGAACTCCTCATCGGGTTCGTCGGTGCGACCTTCGACCTCTTGTGACCACCAGCCACGAACGTTGGTGATCGCGGCGAATGCTTCGTGTGGTGTTTGGTCGACGGTGAAGGCAGTGGTGAAGTCGTGATCGTTCATGAGGTTCTCCTGTCTCTCGAGTTCGAGCGGTGAGCGTGAGGGTTGGTGACCCCGGGGCTGGATCAGATGGGCAAGGATTCCGAGCAGAAGGCCCGCCGTGGGTCGGCGTCAGCCGGTACGGCCGCCGCGCGATGGTTACGACGCGACCGGCTCTGTCAGGACGAACGCAGCGCTCTGGCGTTCGAACTCCTTGACCGCACCGCGGCGCCAACTCTCCGCCAGGGACTCCGACATGGGATCGGGGAAGATGTCCTCTTCCCCGTTCTCCACACCGTCGAAGATCGCTCGGGCGACCGACTCCGGCGAGGCCTTGGGGATGTCGAAGCCTCGGGTCATATCGGTGTCGGTGGGGCCGGTCAGAACGGCATGAACCGTGACGCCCCGCCCGGCCAGCAGGGCGCGCAGCGACTGTGTCATGTTGAACGCGGCCGCCTTCGAGATCGCGTAGGCCGGGGTGAGTGGCAAGGGGGCCAGGGCCATCATCGACACGTTGTTGACAACGGCTCCCCGAGCGTGGGTCAGCAGCGGCAGGAACGCCCGGGTGACGCCGTAGGTGCCGAAGAGATTGACGGCGAGGTGCTCTTCGAGCACGGCGCGATCGCTCAAGTCGTCGTAGAGCGCCACGCCGGCGTTGTTGATGAGGATGTCGAGCGATTCCACTTGCTCGACGGCGCGCTCGATCTGTGCCGTGTCGGTCACGTCCAGCGTGAGGGGCGTGACGCGCCGGTCCGCATGGGTCAATGGCTGGCGCATCCCCGCATAGACCCGGGTCGCGCCTCTCCTCAGGGCTTCCTCGACCAACGCCCGGCCGATGCCGCGGTTGGCCCCGGTCACCAGCACTGCTGTGCCTCTAATGGTCATCACATTCTCCTTTTGCGGTTTGACGCGGTCGGTTCGAGCCGTGTCTGGGTTGTGGTGGTCATCGATGTGCTTGCTGTCGGGTGGGCAGGGAGTTGGTGAGGCGCAGCGCGGCGAGCGCGGCCAGTGCCTGGAGGCAGACAAGGACGAGCGCGGTCTGCGGGTTGCTGTGGGCGGGCCCATCGGGCGGTTCGGTGAACAGTACGGTCGCGGGCCCGATCATCGAGAGCGTGGCGCCGCCGAGGAGGGCCGGGCGCACGAGGTGCGGCCTGCCGAGGCGCCGCAGCGTTGCCGCGAGGACAGAGCCGACCGCGAGCGCGACAAGGGTCGTCACCGCGCGACGGTGCCTGGATCGACGCCGGCGAACTGCCGGTCGAGTTCGAGCAACGTGCGGGCAGCGCCCGCCAGCACCCCAGTCGTGATTGCCGCGACCGGTATGCCGATGAGCGTGGTCGCGGCGCCAACGCGCGCCGCCGGGGTGGTGGTCCTCGGTGCGGTGGTGGTCATGGATGCCTCCTTCAGAGGCGGGTTGGGTTGCTGCCCGCCGCTGTTGACGCCGTTGTCGACGGCGGCGGGATTGGAGGTGGCGACCGTGGTCATGGCGAAACGCCCAGGTCTCGTGCCCGCTGCCCCCAGTCGGGCTGGGTCCCGTCGACATCGGTGAACCCGTAGGCCTTGGTGAGCTCCCAGGTGGCGGTGGCGGTGCCGGTGCGCTGGAGCTTGTGCGGGTCGGCGGCGAGGGAGGCGACGGCGCGGCCGATGTAGCGGGGCGTCTCGGAGAACGCGAAGTTGGGGTCCTTGTCGATCCCGGCCCGCCAGTTCGCCTCGTCGACACCGAAGCCCTCGAGCATGGCCTCGGATCGCAGGAATCCGGGCGTCAGCGCCACGACGGTGACGCCAGGTTGCCGGAGGTCCTCGGCCTGTGCGACGGCGAGGCGGATGACGGCCGCCTTGGCCAGGTCATAGAACAGTGAGCCGCGGTAGCGATCGGAGACCCCGTCGGTGACCTCGACGATCATCGATCCGGGGGTACTGGCGAGCAGCGGGGCGGCGTGCCAGCTGGTGATGAGGTGCGTCTCGACCGCGTTACGCAGCAAGGCGATGCCGTTGGCGAGGTCGTGCCGCCAGAACGGGGTGTCCCACTCGGTGAGCGGGTCACCGCCCCAGACGTCGTTGACGAGGATGTCCAGGCGGCCGCCGTCGTCGGCGATGCGGCCGATCAACGCTCGCACCTGATCGGTGTCGGCGTGGTCGACGCGAACCGGGATCCCGGTCCCGCCTGCGTCGTCGACGAGGCGAGCCGTCTGCTCGATCGTCTCGCTCCGCGCCATCGGGGAGCGTTCAACCGAGGTGGTGCGACCGGTCACGTACACGGTCGCTCCCGCCGCGCCGAGCTCAACAGCAATACCTCGGCCCGCCCCGCGGGTGCCGCCGGCGACGACCGCAACGCGGCCGCTGAGGTTCTTCGGAGTGGAGATCATGTCGCCAATTTACTTTATGTTTGTTCACAAAGTCAAGCTGGTATCGTGGACTCCATGCGAACCGGCAGGCCGAGGACCGTGAGCGACGAGGCGATCTTCGAGGCCGTCGCCGCCGTCGTGACCGAGCTCGGCCCGGCGCGGTTGACGCTCGCCGCGGTGGCCGGTCGGGTCGGGATCTCGGCCCCCGCCTTGACCCAGCGGTTCGGGTCGAAGCGGAGCCTGCTCCTGGCCTTCGACGAAGCGGCCGTCACCGGGATCGACGACGTGTTCAACCGAGTCCGCAGTAGCTCGCCGACGGCGCTCTCGGCGCTGCGAGCCGCGCTGCTCGAGCTCACCGCCGGCATCGACTCACGAGCCGCGATCGCCAACAATCTCGCGTTCCTGTACCTCGACCTCACCGACGCCGACTTCGGCGCACACGCAGCGACACAGAGCCGACTCTTCCGGCGAGCGATCACACAGCTCCTCGACGAGGCGATCATGGACGGCGACATCAACAACACCGATCCCGCCGAACTCGCCGACACCGTCTACACCGTCTACAACGGCGCCCTCGTCACCTGGGCCATCGACGGCACCGGGAGCCTCACCCGGTGGCTGTCGACACGGCTTGACCGTGTCATCGCCGACCACCAACACGCGTCGCCGCCGCCATCGAGATCGGCGAGAGTCCGTTCCCGCTAGGGACGGTGGTCCCGCCGTCGCGTCGGAGGGGAAGACCATCGAGGAGGTAGCCACCGTGCTCGACCTTCTCCGGTCGCACGAGCTTTCCCACGGCATCCCCAAGAACATCGGTCGTCGCAACCGAATGGACGCGATCCGCATCGTGCGCGACGCAGGCTGGCTCGCGCCGCCCACGGATCGTTGTTCCCGCCCGGCAGGACCATGGCGAGATAGCCCGTCAGGTCTTGGATTCTCCCCACTGCTCCGCCGACGCGCCGGGAAATGGGTTTCGGGACTCGAAGTCACAACAAGCGATGGGACCACCTGGCGCCTGCATCGCGCCCTGTCGTCGGCAAGAGCGCGACCGATCGACGGATCGGCATCGGCCCAAGTGAGGGTCGGGCATCGCGGACGCCGGCGCGGCCCACAATGCCGAAAGCCGCGAGCGCATTGATGACGAGCACCGAACGCACCGCGAGCACTGTCCGCTAATCGTGGATAACGACGTCGGCCCGCTGTCCGGTGCCGCCGGCTCGCGGCGGCCGCCATCACACAACTGTTCGCGTCAGACGTCACCGGCCCCGGCGCTGGTCGTGATCTGGCGCTGCTCCTGGGCCGACAGGCCGCCGTGCCCCGTCAAAGCCGACCAGACCGCGCGGTCCAGAGGCGCTGACACGGGCGGTCATGTGCGAGGACCGAGATCACCATACGAGCGCACCGCGATGACCAGGTCGGCGCGGCCGCGCGCCGACGCGATGAGGTCGGCGTTGCGCTGATCGGAGCCGTAGCTGCGCGCCCGGGCCTCGGCCGGGCTGCGGCCGTAGGCCTCGTGACGCCGCACGAGGCGGGCGAGCCGGACGTCGTCGCCGATATCGACGTACCAGCACTCGTCGAGGAGCGGGCGCACCCGGTCCCACGGCGGCGCGTCGACCAGCAGGTAGTTGCCCTCGGTGACCACGAGCGGCGTCTCCCGGCGCACGCCGATCGCGCCGGCGATGGCCGCCTCGAGGGCGCGATCGAAGCGCGGCACGTACACCACCGAATCGTCCCCAGCGTGCAGGCGCTCGAGCGCAGCGACGTAGCCGTAGCCGTCGAACGTGTCGAGGGCGCCCTTGGTGGCGTGGAGTCCCATACGATGGAGCTCCTGGTCGGCCAGGTGGAAGCCGTCCAGGCCGACGAGCGCCGCGTCGTCGCCGAGCGCTTCGGTCACCGTCGTGCCGACCGTCGTCTTGCCGGCTCCCGGGGCCCCGGTGATGCCGAGGATCGTGCGGCTGCCGCGATCCAGGAGGCGCCGCGCCCGCGCCACGAGATCGTCGAAGCTGGCATGCTCCAGCTGTTCGGTCATCGGGTACTCGCAGTGCGATGACTGGCGTCGGGAAGAATGCGGGCGAGCTCGCCGAGCGCGGGATCACCGAGCCAGCTCCTCGGGCCGGCGTGGCCCACCCTGATGCATGCCACGCGCGAGGCGAACGCGAGGGCGGCCGGGAACTCCGCGCCGACGGCGAGTGCCCGCGCGACAGCCCCGTGGAACACGTCGCCGGCGCCCAACGTGTCGCGCACCATCACCGTCGGCGTATCGATCACACCGCTTCCTGTCGCGTCCCACCAGCGGACCGGTCGCGGGCCGGCGGTGACGGCCACCCGCTGCACACCGGCCCGGCGCAACGCCGCGGCCGACTCGTCGACCGTGAGCGTCCCGGGCATCCGGAACACGGATGAGCACACGGCGCAGGTGACCCCGGGCAGCAGCGGCTCGATGGTGCCGCGCCAGCTTCCTGCGTCGAGCAGCACCGGGCCGGTGGCAGCCTCCACTGCCGCGGCGGCCAAGGCCGGGTGGTGGCCGTCGATGAGCACGACGGCGGCTCCCTCCACCACGGCGCTGACGCGCGCTTGCAGTTGGCTGTCCACCTCGACAGGCAGGTCGGCGCCGCTGCGCGAGACGACCGTGCGTTCCCCCGTGGTGTCGACCACGAGCACGCTGGACACCCCGAACTGCCGGGTTGGCGTGTCGTCGCCGCTTGCGGGCAAGGCGTCGAAGACGTCCACGCCGCGGGCCGCCAGATCCGCCGCGGCGGACGTGGCGAGGGGGCCGCCACCGAGGGCGGTGATCAACGCGGTGTCGGCGCCGAGCGCGGCAGCGGCGATCGCGGCGTTGGCCGCCGGACCGCCCGCGGCCACGACGGTCTCGAGCGCGGTCACCTTCTCTTCGACGGTCGGGTAGCGCTCCACTCGGTGGACGACGTCCAGCGTCGTCAACCCTACGCAGACCACGCTGTGGCCGGCGGTGGAGGGCGCGGCCGCACTCACGCGCCGCCGGACGTCCACGCCGGCGGTGCGGCGACCCCGTTCTCCTCGGCGGTCCCGTCGGTGGCCGCGCCGGGCGCCGGGATCGCCCCGGTCATGATCGCCACGATCTCGGCCATCGTGCACTCACCGCGCTGCAGCAACGCGGCGCGCCGGCCGAGGCGGTGGATGTGGATGCGGTCGGCCAACTCGACGACGTGCGGCATGTTGTGGCTGATGAGAATGATGGGAATGCCTCCGTCACGGATGCGAAGGATGAGGTCGACCACCATCGCCGACTCGCGCACGCCCAGGGCGGCGGTCGGCTCGTCCATGATCACGACGCGGGTGCCGAAGGCGGCGCAGCGGGCGACCGAGAGGCATTGGCGCTGTCCGCCCGAGAGGTTCTCCACCGCTTGCCGGACCTCGGGGATGCGAACGCCCAACGCATCGAGGTGGAGGCGAGCCTCGCGGATCATGGTGCGGGAGTCGATCGACCGGAACACGCGGCCGCGCAGGCCGGGATGGCGCAGCTCGCGCCCCAAAAACAGGTTCGTGGCCACGTCGAGCGCCGGGGCCAGGGCGAGGTCCTGGTAGAGCGTCTCGATGCCATAGCGCCGGGCTGCCAGTGGTGAATTGAGCTTGACCGATTCGCCGTCGATGAGGATGGTGCCGGCGTCGGGGATCACCGCGCCCGACAGGACCTTGATCATCGTCGACTTGCCGGCGCCGTTGTCGCCGACGACGCCGACGATCTCGCCCGGGTAGAGGTCGAAGTCGGCGCCGTCCATGGCGATGATGTGGCCGTAGTGCTTGACGAGCCCGCGGGCCTCGAGGATCGGCGTCGCCGCAGTCGTCAGCGCGGGCGCGGCCGGGACGGCGGTCATCGCGCCTTCCGCCGCGAGATCTGGTCCACCGACACGGCGGCCACGACGAGGATGCCGGTGGCGACGTCCTGATAGAGGTTGTCGATGCCGGCCTGCGTAAGCCCGGAGCGCAGTACCCCCACGATGAGCGTGCCGATGAGCGTGCCGATCACGCCGCCGCGGCCGCCGAAGAGGCTGGTTCCCCCGATCACAACGGCGGTGATGCTGTCGAGGTTGGCTGTCTGGTAGGCGTTGGGGTCGGCGTTGGGGATGCGCCCGAGCGCCTGCCACGCCGCCAGGCCGTAGAGCGTTCCGGCGATGACGTACACCGACAGGACGGTGGCCGAGGTGTTGACGCCGTTGAGCCGCGCCGCCTCGGGCGCGTTGCCGACGGCATACACGTGGCGCCCCCACGCCGTCTTGGCGAGGATGTACCAGAACAGCAGGTACGCAGCGATCAGCAGCAGGCTCCCGAACGTGAACCGGGCGCCGCCGATCGTGAAGCCGCGTCCCCAGATTCGCAGCAGGTCGTCGTCGACGCGGTACGACCGCGAGTCGGAGTAGATGCGGCTCATCGCGTATACGACGGTGAGCATCCCCAACGTCACGATGAAGGGCGGGAGCGCGAGACGGGTGACGAGCAGGCCGCTCGCTGCGCCGAGGGCGGTGGTGACAAGCAGGCCGAGTAGCAGGGCGATGGCGGCGTCGCCGCCGTTGAACACGTACTTGGCGATCACGATCGTGCCGAAGACGGCGATGGCGCCGTTGGCGAGGTCGATCCCGGCGGTGAGGACGATGAGCGTCTGGCCGAGGGCCAGCAGCCCGATGACGATCGACTGTTGGAGGATCAGGGACAGGTTGCTCGCCGTGAAGAACGTGTCGGTGGTGATCCAGAAGATCACGACGGCCACCGTGAGGGCGATCGCCGGCCCGAATCCGGGGGTGCGAATGAGCCGGCCCAGCGTGTCGGGACGCTCGTCGGACGTCATCGCCAAGCTCTCGGTCATACCTGACGCCCCCAGCATCGGGGCCGATGGTACGACATCGGCCCGTCGGCGGCGGCGGGAACGTGGAGCCGTCGTGCGGGGCGGGCGCCGGTCGGCACCCGCCCCGCGGCCACGGCCGAGATCAGCCCCAGCAGTTCTCGAGCCCCCACTCGGTGGTCTGGGAGTCGAGGCCTTCCACGGGCACGTCGGTGATGAGCACCGCACCGGTGTCGTTGAAGCCGCTCGGCGCCTCGCCGGTCTCGACGTAGCCGATGACGGCGTCGATGCCCTGTTCGACCATCTTGCCGGGGAACTGCATCACCGTTGCCGCGTACAACCCGTCGGCGACGTCCTGCACACCCTGGCAGCCACCGTCGATCGAGCCGATGACGACATCGTCGGCGATGCCCGCAGCCTCGAGGGCGGCGTACGCGCCGCGCGCGGCAGGCTCGTTGATCGTGTACACCGCATTGACGTCGCTGTTGCGCTGGAGCAGGTTCTCCATCGCCGTCTGGGCGGTGTTCTGGTCGCCGTTGGTGGCCTCGGCGCCGATGATGGCGGGGTCGCCCTCCTCGATGCCGAAGCCCTCGAGGAAGCCGTCGTGGCGTTGCTGATCGACGGTGCCGCCCGGCGTGCCGTCCATCATGATCAGCTTCGGCTCGGCGTCACCGAGCGCAACGCGGACGTAGGCGCCCTGCAGGCGGCCGGCCTCGAAGTTGTCGGTGGCGAAGGTGGCGTCGACCGCGTCCACCGGATCGGTCTCGGTATCGAGGGCGATGACGATGATGCCCTCCTCACGCGCCCTCTGGACCGCATCGAGGATGCCGGTGGAGTTCGACGGGGTGATCAGAATGCCGTCGACCTGACGCGAGATGAGGTCTTCGATCGCCGCGACCTGGCCCTCGTTGTCGCCGTCGAACGCGCCGGCGAGCGCGATCAGCTCGACGCCTTCGGCATCGGCCATCTCGGCCGCGTCCTCACGCATTTTGACGAAGAACGGGTTGGTCTCGGTCTTGGTGACCAATCCGATCGAGATATCGCCGCGGTCGACGGCGGTCCCCTCGGGGGCGCTGTCGACCGGCGTGGTCGTGGCGTTCGCCGTGCCGGCGATGCCGATCGCCAGCGCCCCGACAGTGACGGCGACGACTCGGCGGCGGCGGCCGATCCCCGATTGACGCGCCTGACGTGCGTGATCCATGGAGCTCCCCTTCCGTGGTGATGCACCATCGCGCCGGTGGCGCGACCCCAGTGCCCGGCCACTCTAGGCACCGTGGACGACGCAGCGCAAGCGCTTGCGCAAGCGCTTGCGGGGATTACACTGACGCTCTGCGGAACGCAGCACGCGAGCCGCGACCCGTTCTCATGATCACGATGGTTGACGTCGCAGAACGGGCGGGGGTCTCGGTTTCGACCGTGTCCCACGTCCTCAACGGCACCCGCACCGTGGCCGACGCGACCCGCCAGCGGGTGCTGCGGTCGGTGGATGAGCTCGCCTACGTGCCCAACCACGTGGCCCGCTCGCTCGTGCGGTCGTCGAGCCGACAGCTCGGCCTGGCGATCTCGATCGGCCCCACGGCGTACTTCGGTGGGCTGGTGCACGCCATCGACACGGCAGCCAGCGCCGCTGGCTACCTGCTCATGCTCGCCAACACCGAGGACGAGGCCGACCAGGAGCGAATTGTCGTCGACGCCCTGCAGGCTCACCGGGTGGAAGGTGTGCTGATGGTCCCCGGCGTCGGCGCCGGGCCGACACTCGACCGCCTCGCCGCACGATCGACACCGGTCGTCCTCGTCGACCGCCGCCCCGACGACCGCTTCGACGCCGTGGCATCAGAGGGGACCGAAACGACGCGCCGCCTCACCGAGCACCTCCTCGCGACCGGCCACCAGCGCATCGGGATGCTCAGCGGGTTGGCTGGGTTGACAACGACCGACGATCGCATCGCCGGCTACCGCGCGGCCATGACCGCCGCCGGCCTCGACCCCGACACCTACCGCGTCAGCGGCGCCTCTGCCACCGACGTCGCCGAGCAGGCCATCACGGGACTCCTCGAACGTTCGCCCCGACCGACCGCCGTCGTGATCGCCAACAACGCCATGGCCATCGGCGCCACCCAGGCGCTGCGACGCCTCGGGGTCCGCGTACCCGACGATCTGGCGATCGTCGCCTACGACGACTTCGAATGGTCCGACGCGTTCGTCCCCCGACTCACCACCGCCGCCCAGGACATCGCCACGATCGGCCGAGTCGCCGTCGAACTGCTCCTCGAACGCATCGCTGGCACCGACCGCCCTCCGGAGTACGACCTCGTCGCCCCGATGATCCGTCACCGCGACTCATGCGGCTGCGGAGACCCGAGCGAGCCGATCTGACGGTGCGGCCGAGACGGGAGGCCTTCCTGCCGCCAGCGTTGAGTGCGGCGTTCTCATCGTCGCTGAGTCGCAGTCCGGCCGCGTCGACGTTGTCATCGAGGTGGGCGGGAGATCCGGTGCCGGGGATCGGCAGCATGGCCGTCGAGCGGGCGAGCAGCCAGGCGAGCGTGACCTGACGTTTGCTGACGTGGTGCCTGGCTGCGATCTCGCCCACGACCGGCCGTCGGCTTCCTGGATCGGCGCCCAGGGCAAGAAGGCGACGCCCTGTTGCTCGCAGAGGTCGACCATCGACTCCCGAGCTCCGATCGGTGAGGTTGTAGCGGTTCTGCACGGACACGACCGGCGTCAGTCCGCCGCTTCCCGACTGGCGGGCACTTCGCCCGGCACAACGGCACGGCCCCGATCGAAGCCTCGTCCGGACCGACCAAGCGACACCGGTTAACCCGCGGGGACCGCCAGTTGAACCACGCCATGCACATGGCCGCCGTCATCCAGGTCCGTAACGACACTCCCGGCCGGGCCTACTACCTCCGCAAGCAAGCCGAAGGCAAGACCCGCAAAGAAGCACTGCGCGCCCTCAAGCGACGCATCAGCGACGCTGTCTACCGCCTCGTCGCCGACGCTCAACGCTGAGCGACAACCTCGAGCTCGCAGCCGACGAAGCACCCGGTGGGCTCGGCAGGACAACGCGAGGACGACTCGAACTCCGGCGTGACCGGCATTGCACCTCGCATGACCCGGCTCTTCGGAACGGTCACTCCCGAACCCGACATCACGCTAACCCTGCACCCCACCGGCCTCACCGCCGGTCCGACGCGCCGCGCCCCGAACAACGGACAAACGTTCCCCTTGACACAAAGAGGATTCGCTTTGGAGCGGCGACCGCGACCCGATGCGACGCACCGAACGCTCAGAGCGCGACTGTCCGATATTCGCGGGGAATAAGCCGACCCCGCCCTTTCCGGGAACGCCGGGTGGATGGCACTGGTCCCCGCCCGATAATTGCAGTCGGCAGATGGTCGGTTTCCACCACCCGCACACTCCGAGCGCAGCGCATCAGAACTGACCGCCAGTGCAGCCGCGATCGGTTCACTCAATCCGTTATCAAGGACTGCGTGAGCCGTACGCCAGCGTCCGCCTCGGTGTCGGTGACGGGCTCGACCGTGGTCCAGTCCTTGGTAACGAATGCGACCATGGGTCGGACGCACTCCTTACCCACCACGCGACGCGAAGGTAGGTCGCCGCCTCCTTGAGGATCTCGATCGTGCGCTGCTGGTCGGCCACCTCCTTAAGCAGCTTCTTCGGCTCGGCGAGCTCGTCAGTCGTCGGGCCCGCTCCAACCCGCGGTCACGGCGGGCCTTCTTCACCCAGTTGGCATCGTTTCGGGCGACCCGATCCCCAAGTCACCGGCAACCTCAACGATCGGACGCTCACGGTCGAGGACGAGGACCTCCTCGACCGCTCACGGTCGAGGACGAGGACCTCCTCGACCGCCCGGCGCCGCAGCTCCGGGCTGTACTTCGGACAAGCCATCGTCACAGTCTCCTTGCCCTCGACCCCATCAGGCCAAGGAATCGGCACTGCACGAAACCCGGGGGACTCACGGTGTCGGGACGGCACTCGTTGCGTCGTTACCTCTGGGATCGATGTGACGCAACTGGTTCGGTGTTTCTTGCGCTTATCGCTGTTGCCGTTGTCGTGGCGGCGGTTCGCGACCGGGCACTGCTTCTACCGGAGTCTCGGTATCCAGTGACTGGGCCGGCGGTCGTCTATGAAACGCCCACCTGGTGACGGTCCTCGGTGGTTTGGCGGTGTGGGAACCTTCGCCCGCGACGCCCCATCGGACCGTTGCTGACTGTTGCCGGGTTCGCCGCCACGAACGCAATCCCGCAACCGACGCCAAGGGGTCAGATGGTTTGCCGTCGGTTCGGTGGCCTGGGCGTGCTTCCGTTGGCGATCGGTCACGTGCTGGTGGCCTATCCCGACGGGCTGCGCCGCGGGACACGGCTGGCGGTGGTCGTGACGTGCTGGGTGGTGCCCGCCGTGCTCGGTGTTTCGTTGCTGCTCGTCGCCGACAGGTGGCAGCCGGGTCGACTGTGGGCGTACGGCAGCAGCGGGATTCGAGCCAACGCCCTGGCTGTGACCGATCAACGCCAACTGGTCCGGGCTGGCCTCGACACGTCCGGCGACGACGAGATCCGGACCTCCGACCGAGGACGTGCACTTGGCCGCGGAGCCGGACCAACCAGCCGATCCCCTCGTCAGTCAGAACCTGTGAACCCCTGGAGCCGACGTCTCTGGTCAGCCGCTACGGCTCGAAGCTGCCGGCGTCGTCGTAGACGACGATCTGCGAGACCTTGCGGATGATGTCGATGCCGGCCGCGGTGAGGGGCTCGCCGGTGCGGGCGTCGTGGAACTCGTAGATGGACGGTGCGCTCCCCGCGCTGCTCGTCCACCCGGATGGTGCCCCGGACTGTCACGTCCCGGAAGATGACTGGTCGGGTGCCCGCGATGGGCCGCGCGGAGATGACGATGCCGTCGGTGTCGATGCCTTGCCACTCCTGCTCCTGCCCGCTGGCGGCCGCGATCGACCGGATGCCGGCCCGCCCGTTCCCGAACAGCACGAGGTCCTCGTACCGGTAACGGTTGAGGGCGGCGCCGTGGTCGACGGCGTAGGTACCGTTGTGGAAGCCGGTGAAGTCCTGCACCACGTGGTCGTTGTCGTCGAGGGTCGCGGAACGGCCGGATCTGTCGTCCTTCGAGGAGCGGCGGGGAGAAACGGCCCGGCGTGCCTACGCGGCGAGCGGGACGACTCGAACCTCGCCTGGATCGGCACGGACGACCGCGAACGCTTCCCTGGCGCGCGCGAACGAACGTGGAACCTCGATCGCCCGTCGGCCCGTCGGGAACTCTTCATCGACAAGCCGCGCCGACCGCGTGCGGTAGAGGCGGGTGAGCCGGTACACGGTCACGCGTATGGCTGTCGCAGCACGAAGCTCGACGTCGATGTGACCGTGCTCTGCACTCACGCTTACCAGCTTCCGCTGCGTCTCGGGTCGGCGATCGAGTGCCTCTTCGAACTGTGCAACCAGCAGGGGCGTGATGGGGGCAAGGCTGTCGACGTAGACGACGTCCGGGTTCGCCTCTCGAAATACGTCCCTCATCGCGGTGCGGTCCGCTTCGCTCACCGCGCGGCCGAACGCCACGGCTGCGTACGGACGGAGCCGGTCGCCGGCGGTACTGCTGATCTCCTGCGTCAGGTCCGCCTCGATGCCGTTCTCAGACCCGAGAGGCCGTCGTTCTGCGCCGGTGTCATTCACTCTCTGGGACCGCGGGTTCTGAACGGATCGCGTAGCTGAAGCGAGCGCGAGATCAGGCACTTCGGATCGGACTCGGCTGTCTCGGCCGAATGTCGACGGCCGCGGCAAGATTGAAGGCGTGACTGGACCCGTCATCCATCCGGACCTGAACGTGATCCCACTCCGCACCACCGAGCAGCCCGCGTACGACCGGCCGTTCGAGTTGGAACTGCTCCACCAGGACGAGCGGACCGGTGCCGAGCACTACATCGTTCGTTATCGACCCGGTACGAGAGCTCGCCTTCACCGCCACACCGCCGCCCACACCATCGTCGTACTCGACGGCCACATGACGGTTGATGGCCAGCTCCTCGGTCCCGGCGGGTACGCGCATCACCCCGGCGACACGACCATGCTGCACGAGCCCGCCGCCGACGAAGCTTGCACCTTCGTCCTGATCTTCGACGCCCCGTTCGATCTACGACTCTCAGAGGACCCCACCGCGCCATGATCGGTCGACGGGTGACATTCGACCAGATCGTGTTCCTGGTGCCATCATCCAAGGCGCCTCTGTCGCCGTCATCGGCTCGCAGAACGAAATTCGCGTTCGACCCAGGGGGACGGCACGGCCCTGCATCTCCGACCAGCGCAGGTTCGCGAGACGTAACCACCGGACTCATTCCGGGTCGGCGGCGAACAATGAAGACAACGTCGCGGCCGTCGCCGCTGCGGATCACCGGCACCGCTTGCACAGTGTGTCCCCGGCCGGAAGCACGCACCCGATCGGCGACTGCACGACCCGCTGGTCGTCAATGAGATGCGCGTCTCCGCAGCGAGGTACATCCCACGCTCATGGTCGCCGGGCGACTCCATCGGCGCCGCAGATGTCGGATCATTCCCGAAAGGCGTATGTCGCTGTTCGGCTGACGAAGTCGGTGCGAGCTCGGGTCAGAGTGGTGCGGTGACGGCGGTGACGAGGCGACGGAGCACGGCGCTGGCCTCGGCTCGGGCGCGCACGGGGTCGGCGGCGAGCGCGACGTACAGGGCCGCCTCATCCAGCGCGCCGATGAGCACGTGGGCCAGCGGCTCGACCGGCTGGGAGGGAACCGCACCGACGTCGATGAGCTCGGTCAGCAGAGCTGAGACGAGTCCGAGCCCGTGTCGCATCGCGACCTCACGCCACCGCTCCCAGCCGAGCACGGCGGGGCCGTCGAGCAGCACGATGCGTCGCACCGCGGGTTCGGCGCTGGCGTCGAGCCAAGCGTCGGCGCCGGCGACGAGCGCGGCGAGGGGATCGTCGGTCGTGATGGAGGCGACGGCGTCGATCAGTCGGACTTCGAGGTCGATCTCAACCGCCTCCAGCACGGCCGCGAAGAGCTCGGCCTTGTCGGCGAACTGGTGGTAGAGAGCGCCCCGCGTGACACCGGCAGCTTGGGCGACCCGTTCGGTTCCCACGTCGGCGAAGCCGTGCTCGGCGAACAACGCCCGGGCGGCCGCGACCAGTGCAGCACGCGTCGCAGCAGTGCGATCGGCCTGGGTACGACGAGTCACGACCACGTTGACATCCGTGCAGTCAGCATGTAACTTACAAACATGTTGCACGTAAGTTATCAGGGGGCCCGATGCCGTCCGTGACATTGTCCGCCGGGACCCTGCACTACCGGACCGCCGGACCCGAGGACTCCACCTCCCCGCCGGTCGTATTTGTGCACGGCTTTCTCACCGACAGCAGGCTCTGGGACGGCGTCGCCGGCCTCCTCGCCGCCCGCGGGATCCGCTCCTACCTCGTTGACTGGCCGCTCGGCAGTCATCGCACGCCGATGCGGCCCGACGCCGACCTCGCCCCGACGGGGGTGGCCAGGATGATCAATGACGTCCTCGACGCGCTCGAGCTCGAGAGGGTCACGCTCGTCGGCAACGATACCGGTGGCGCCATCTGCCAGCTTCTGCTCGCCGATGACCCGCGACGAGTCGGGCAGGTCGTGCTGACGAACTGTGACGCGTTCGAGAACTTCCCACCGAAGGTGTTCCTGCCGCTGTTCCTCGCCGCCAAGCGGCCGCTGCTCACGCGCCTGCTGTTGGCGCCGATGCGTCTGCGACTGCTCCGCCACTCGCCGCTCGCGTTCGGACTGCTGCTGCGCCCGCCTCGCGACCCCGACCTCACACGCAACTGGGTCACCCCAGCGATGACCGACCGTCGCATCCGCCAAGACATCGCCAGCCTCGCACGGGGACTCGATCGCAACGCTCTCACCGCCGCCGCCCCCCGCCTGCGCGATTTCACGGGGCGAGCACGAATCGTCTGGGGTGCGGCCGATCGTTGTTTCACGCTGCCGACCGGGCGCCGCCTCGCAGCTGCCTTCGCCGATGCCGAACTGGTCGAAGTCCCCGACGTGTCGACGTTCGTGCCCATCGACGCGCCAGTCGCCGTCGCCGACGCGATCGTCGCCGTGTCCTCGACGGCCAGTCGAGCCTGAACACGCCAGCCCGCAGTATCGGTCGGGCCGACCATCTTCGACGTCATGATGAACGGTCGTATCGACCCGTAGCGGTCGTTGGCGGGGGGATCGCGGGCGCTTCGCTGGCGTTCGCCCTCGCCCGCGAAGGCCTCGCCGTCACCGTGCTCCAGAGCACCCTCGAGTTTCCTGATCGCGTTGGTGGCGAGAGCATGCAGGTGTGGGGCGTGCAGGAAGCCCGCACCTTGGGCGTCGAAGCCGTGCTGCGCGGCGCCGGCGCCCACACGGCGACCGTCTGGAAACAACACGCCGAGGGCGGCGGCGAGCTGACGCCGCTGCCGATGGACACGATGAAACCTGGCGTCGAGGGATCGCTCCTCCGTCACCCCGACGCCTGCCAGGCGCTCCACGATGCCGCGGCGGGCGCCGGAGCCACCGTCGTCCGCGGCGTGTCCGGCGTGTCCCTGGATGGCGGTGCGTCCCCGACGGTCGCATTCGGCGTGGACGGCCAGCGTTAAGAGCTGCACCCGTCCTTGGTGGTGGGTGCAGACGGCCGGCAGTAAACGGCGCACAGAACGCGCGCCCGACGCGGTGTCCGAAAACCACGGGGATAATGCCGGGCCGCCGCGTCCGCTACCGCCGGCTCGTTCGCCGACCGGACAGCGCTGTAGCAGGATCAGGCTGTGCCTCTGTCCCTCCACCACATTGTCATCGATGCCCACGATCTTCCTGGGCTGGCCCGGTTCTGGAGCCAGGTGCTCGACTGGCCCATCCTCTCCGAACGCGAGCGGGAGGTCGTCATCGGTCCGGCCGACGATGCTCTCGTCGGCATCTGCTTCATGCCGAGCCCCGACGACAAGATTGTCAAGAACCGCGTGCATCTCGATCTCAACCCCGGCGCCGACGCCAGCGCCGGCGAACGTGAAGCTGAGATCGAGCGCATCATCGCCCTCGGGGCACGACCCGTCGACGTCGGTCAGCGAGACGACGAGACGTGGACCGTGCTGGCTGATCCAGAGGGCAACGAGTTCTGCGTCGTTCGCGCGAAGAAGACGCTGACGAGCTGAACGCACAGCCATCCGGTCCACTCCGGGGCCGGAGTGCGTGACATATCCGGCGGTACTACCGCGTCGGCGGTGAGTCCGCGGCGAGTGCTATCGGGCACGACGAGTATGGGCCGAGCAGCCCGGAGCGACGGCCGTGCGGGTTTCGGGGTACGAGTTGTCGACCGACCCCGAAACGTCATCGAGTACAAGGCGGACCTGGACCGGCACGTCGCGCGATCGCGCCAGCGCCCGTGTTGCGCATCCCGACGCCCTCATCTGTTGCGCTGGTCCCGTTGCAGGGTCGTGATCTGGGCGATCAGGTCATACGGGATCGGTTTGGCCAGTGGGAACCGGGCCGTGCTCGCTCCAGAACGGTACGGCGAAAGCTGTGACTCGTAGGTCTCGTCGCCGTCGGGAATCGGATAGACGCTGACATGGCGCTTCCAGCCGGCGAAGTAGATGAGCGGCTGGTCGTCGAGCGTGATGGTGGGAATGTTGTAGCTGATCGTCTCGTCGGCACCGGCGACGACGCCGTGCATCGTGCGGCGGATCTCCTGGAGGACGTCCTGCACGTCTGGCGGGTAGCAGCCGATGTAGTCGTCGATGGTCGTGATGGTGGTGGGCATAGCAGTAGGACTCGCCAACGTCCGCCGATTCATCGCGCCCCGCGGCCGCTCGGCGGGCCCCACGACGTCAACTGCCGTGGATCGGCGTCCGAGTACCGGGGCCAGTCTCGCGATCTGCGGGACTCGACGGCCGGAAGCCCGGCGCTACCGAATCCCTTCAGAGAACGTTCGGTGCGCGCCGTCCGGCAGGATGATCGGTCCGAGCCTGCCGGAGGCGCCCATCTCGCGGATGCTCGTCCTCGATGCGACTTGCCTACACCGAACGATGCTCCTACGTTTGTCAAGAGGCAAATGGGCTGGTGTTCAGCCGGTGGATGAGCCTGAGGACGTCGGCTCGGAGGTCGTCGATGTCGTAGGGGCTGCACTGGGTTGAACAGCAGCGCGGCGAGGTCGTGGTCGGCGAGGACGTCGAGCCGCTCGAGGAAGTACTCGAGGATCTCGGTGAGCTCGACGGCGTCGAGGGCGTCGAGGAGTGACGGTGTCCATGTGGGGGTGTCCTTTCGAGGTTGGTGTCTGCGGCCGGGGCGAGGCAGGACAGGGATGAGCCACTCGAGGGTGAGGGCAAGCTCTTACGAGGCCAAGGCGTCCCAGCCGTTGACACGGAGTGTTGGGACTCGCAGCAGCGGGCCGACAGATCGTTCTCAGGACAGCCCCGCCCGTGGAGGAGGAAGGGCGTCAGCCGAATATCGGGCCAGGCCCGCTGCTGCGAGCGAGCTAGGAGACGGGCTCGGGCGCGGGAGGTGGTGGAACACTTCGCGGGCGACGTAGCGCTTGAGCACGCGGATGATCTCCGGCTTGGAGCGGCCCTCGGTCAACCGGCGCTGCATGTAGGTCTGGGTGCGCGGATCGGATCGCAGGCGGGTGATGACGATGCCCCACAGCGCCGAGTTGGCCTGGCGGTCCCCGCCGCGGTTGAGCCGGTAGCGGGTCACCTTGCCGGAGGAGGCTTCGATCGGGGCGACACCGCACAGGTGCGCCCAGGCGGCTTCGGAACGGAGCCGCTGCGGGTTGTCGCCGGCGGTGACCAGCAAGGTGGCGGCGGTGTCGACGCCGACGCCGTGCACGCCCAGCAGCGCCGGGGCGGTCGCTGTGACCAGTTCGGTCAACAGCTCGTCGAGGGTGGCCTTCTCGGCGTCGAGGGCCAAGCACCCGCCGACCAAGGGTGCGCAACGCCGTCTTGGTGGCCATCAGCACCGCATCACCACCAGGACGGGGCCGCAACGCCGCGGCCTCGGCGGCGAGGTGTTCGCGGGAGCAGCCCTTGAGGCGCTCGCGCAGCTCGTCGGGGGCGGTGAAGGCGAGGTGGCGGATCTGGTTGAGCGACTTGATCTTCGTCGAGCGGGCGCTGCGCTTGGCCACCACCAAGGCGCGGATCGCCTCCACGTTGCCGTCGCGGGTCTTGGCCGCCCCGCACGCTCGTCCGGACTGGGCGGCCCGGGCCGCTTCCACCGCGTCGACCGGGTCGGACTTGCCGTGACGGCGGCGGGCCTGACGGTTGGGGCGGTCGACCTCGACCACCTCGACGCCGGCGGTGCGCAGCAGGCGGGCCAGCCCGGCCCCGTAGGAGCCGGTGCCCTCCACCCCGACCCGGGTCACCGGGCCGAACGACTGCAACCAGCCCAACAGCTTGTCGTTGCCGGCGCCGGACGCCTCGAAGCTCTCCACGCCCAACAGTCCGCCGATCTCGTCCAACGCGGCGGCCACGTGGACATCAAGATGGGTGTCGACGCCGCCCGTGACGGCGCGCCGTGTCTGTGTTTACGATGGTCATCGCCATCCCTTCCTCTCAACAGGTTCAAGGGGTGGCACACGCCGCTCGTTGTGTGCGGCGTCGGTGTGATCGCTCTGTTGGCGCAGGGCGATCCGCCGCACCCAACAACCGTCGAGTGCCACGGTCGTCTCCGGGTTCTGGCCGACAAATCGTTTCGCAGGACAGCCGACGACGTCAGCCGAATCAGGAGTCAGGCCAGAACCCCGAAGCCACCTGAAGGTACCGCAGGCCCACCGGCCATCGGTGGACCCTCACCATCAAGCCGGAACCTCCTCATCTCCCTGCCGAATCGGTCTGGGCGCTAACAGTCCCCCACCTGGTGCGCTTGCTCACCACAGCACAGAGTAGGAGTGACCCGCCCACCGATGAGAAGTGGTAAAAGGCGGCCGTCCAAGTACGGTCCGGCGGGCAAGCGGCACGCATCAAGGGGGAACATCGCGATGAGACCACTCGATACTCGATCAACGTCACCTCTCGACGGCTGCTGCGATCACGAGGCAGGGCTCCCCCGGACGAGGAGTCGATGCGCTACTAGGACCGCACAGTTGGGACGAGCCGATGCCCTGCTATTCGGCCGGGTGACCTACGAGATGATGGAGTCGGCGTGGCGGCAGCCGGCGACGGGCACGTGGCCTGACTGGATGGATGAGTGGGAGGTCCGTTCGCCGAGACCATCGACCGGGCGAAGAAGTACGTCGTGTCGAGCACGCTGAGCGGGGTCGATTGGAATGCCGAACTGGTGCAGGGCGACCTGGGGCAGACGGTTCAGCGGCTCAAGCAGGAGCCGGGCGAGGGCCTGTTGGTGGGTGGCGTGGCGCTCCCCCTGGCGTTGGCGGATCTGGGACTGATCGACGAGTACGAGTTCGTGTGCAGCCGGTTCTTGCGGGCCATGGGCCGACGCTGCTCGCCGGTCTGCACGAGCGGATCCGGCTCGAGCTGGTGCATCGCCATGAGTTCCGTATCGGGGGCGGTCGCCCTGCGATACCGGCCCACTCGAGCTACGGCTTGAAGTGATTGTCCCTGGCACGTGGCGGGCCGCTGCATCAGCATCCGATCGACGGAACTGGTGCAGCGGGGTTGGGGAACAGAATGTGCGCTCCGTTCGGTGTCGTTGTCCCCTGGAAACCCGGTTGGTCCCGGTGGCGTATGCCGGTGACTACCCGGGTCACCCGACGATGGGAACGACGTGGCTCACACGCCGGCAGCGGCTTCT
>CAVXSN010000005.1:0-124044 GCA_963764455.1 Ilumatobacteraceae bacterium | reverse complement strand
CGCGTTAAGGTCGGCTATCCCGACAAATGGCGTACGTACGAGAATGTCACGATCGGCGACTCCTATGTCGCTTCCGTGCTGAGCGCGAACATCGCCGAGTACAAGCGAGTACTCGCCCGCGTTGGGGGACCGGTCGATCGCGACGAGTGGGGCATGCTGCCGCAACACGGTGAACGCCTACTACTCGCCTACGAACAATGAGATCGTCTTCCCGGCAGGCGATCCTGCAACCGCCATTCTTCGATTATCAGGCCGATCCGGCCTACAACTATGGTGGCATCGGAAGCACGATCGCGCACGAGATCACGCACGCCTTTGACCAGAGCGGTTCCAAGTTCGACGCCAATGGCAATCTCGTGAACTCGGTGGACGCCGGAGGACAAGCGAGCGGTTTACAGCGCTCACGGACCGGGTCGAGGCTCAGTACGACGAAGTGGAAGTTCTGCCCGGCGCCCCGCCGATGGTGAGCTGACCATCGGTGAGAACATCGCCGACATGGGCGGATTGCAGATCGCCCACGACGCCCTGCGGGCCGCCCTGGCCGAAGATGGCGACCCGGGTCCGATCGAGGGGCTCACCCAGGACCAGCGCTTCTTCATTGCCCACGCCTATGCCTGGGCTGACCCGCCTCCACGAATTCCTGGCGACACTGGTCCAGACCGATTCTCACGCTCCGGCGCTGGTGCGCGCGGTGCAGCCATCACGCAATATGGACGAGTTCTTCACGGCGTTCGGCATCGAGCCGGGCGACCCGATGTATCTCCCACCGGAGGAGCGCATCGTCATCTGGTAGAGACGTTGCCACAATGACGACGTTGCCATGATCTACCTGGTGGCCTGCCGTGGGACTTGACACCGCCTGCTGGCCCTGTAGTCTGGGGCCGACGCCGAGTTTCGGCGAAGCGGAAGCGGAGGACTACGATGGAAAGTAGTTTGGGCATCCTCTCCTGGATCATCTTCTCTTGCGCTGGCGGGCTGGGTGGCCAGCATGATCGCAGGGACGAATCGCGAGCAGGGCTGGCTCGAGAACATCATCGTCGGCATCATCGGCGCCTTCCTGGGCGGGCTCTTGTTTGGCCTGCTCACCGGACAGCAGACCTATTTTCAATGGAGCATCGGCAGCTTCGTCGTGGCGGTCATCGGTGCGGTGGTGCTGCTCTTCATCCTGCGGCTGATCCGGCGCGCCTAATACCCTCGACCCCAGGCCGCGAATTCGTTGGCCGGGCTGCATGACTGTCGTTGTCGTGCGGCTCGGCCTTTTTTGTCTGGCCGCAGCGCGCGGCACGTAATCTGCACATAGTCGCTAGCCGCTGACGGGTGGCCGCCAGGCAGTCGAACTCAGCGGGTCAATGATTTCGATAGTTGGGCGCGAAGGACGACGGCGTGAAGCGTTTCTTAAGGGACAACGGTCTTTGTCTCGTCATGTTCGGTTTTTTGCCCTCTTCCTCGTCGCCCAAAGCATTACGGGATTCGCCGTCTACAACGACGACCAACGCGAGCACGGCGAGTCGACAATTAGCTATCCAGAGTATCTGCGCACGGGACATTTCGTCGAAGCTGCGTTCGAGAACTGGGAAAGCGAATACCTCCAGATCGGCGCCTATGTGCTCTTTACTGTTTACCTCTTCCAGCGCGGCTCGTCAGAATCAAAAGACCCTGACAAGGAGGACCCGGTCAACGAGGACCCACGACAGGCACAGGATCATGGAGACGTTCCCTGGCCGGTGCGCTATGGCGGACCGGTCCTGCGACTGTACGAGCACTCACTGGCGATCGCGTTCGTACTCCTCTTTCTCGTCTCATTCCTTTTGCATGCGATCGGCGGCGCCCGCGAGTACAGCCAGGAGCAGCTAGACACGGTGGTCAGGCCGTCTCGACGGTGGAGTTCCTCCGTACCAGTGAGTTCTGGTTTCAATCGTTCCAGAATTGGCAGAGCGAGTTCCTGGTGGTTTTCTCGATCGTGGCGCTGTCCATCTTCCTGCGGCAACGCGGCTCACCGGAATCAAAACCCGTTGCCTCCCCGCACGGCAAGACCGGGACGGCGTGAGCAAGCAGCGCTTCACGGAGCCTGCCGCGCGGGCGCAATGAGCAACGATCCATCGAGTACGGCCCGGGCGAAGTCGAGCATCCGCTGCTGGTGGGCGATGGCGAGCCCGGTGTCGGCGAAGCCGCCGAGGTGGCCGGCTCGAACCACTCGACCTCGACCGGCTTGCCCAACGCGCGCAGCCGCTCGGCGTAACCTCGATCGGTCGCGCCGGGGTCGTGAGTCGTTGCGCCCCTGGATGATCAGCACCGGCGCGGCACGCGCTCGACGTAGGTGATCGGCGAGCTGGCGGCGTACTGCGCCGGCTTGTCCGTGGGCGTCCCGCCGAACATCGCGCGACGCATAGCCCCTAACGTCTCGGAGGAGTCCTCATAGAGGATCGCCCAGTCGGCGACCGCGACGCCGGCCATTCCTCCCGCCCACAGCTCCGGGCGACGGCCGAGCGCCAGCAGCGTCAGGTAGCCGCCGTAGGACCAGCCGCTGGGGAAGATCTGGTCCGGCTGGGCGATCCCCTCGCGCATCAGCCAGTCGCGAGCCGCCGCCATGTCCTCGACCTCCCAGTGGCCGAGATCGCCCCAGATCTGCTGCTGGAAGGCGCGGCCGAAGGTCGTCGAGCCGCGATAGTTCATCGACAGCAAGGCGAAGCCGTGGTCCAGCCAGGCCTGCGCCTCGGGCGAGAACTCCTCCGTCTGCACGCTCTCGGGCCGCCGTGCGTGTAGAGGATCGTCGGAAATGGTCCGTCGCCCTCGGGCAGGCCGAGCCAGCCCTGGATCTCCTGGCCGTCGGTCGAAGTAAAGGTCACCGAGCGCAACGGCCGGCCCGGCGCGCGTCTCGCCGGCACCAGTACCGTCCGCCGCAGCGCGCCCGTCTCGGGATCGAGCGCGATGACCGTGTCGGGTGGGCCGCATCCTCCCAGGTGGCGAAGATCTCACCGTCCGGTCCGAAGTAGGCGCCCCAGCCGTAGTATCCCGGCTGGATGGTCGAGCTCGTGGAGGGCATCGTCGGCGACATCGTAGATCCAGAGCCGGCGCTGGGCGCGACTCGTTTGTAGCAGCAGCAGGCGATCCCCATCGTGCGACCAATCGAGCGGCGCCACGTCGCCGTCGAGGTCGTCGACCTGAGTCGCGCCGCTCGCCGCTGCGCGGATGCCAGATCAGCGGCCGCACGAAGCCGCTTCGGTTCGTCGTCCCGGCCAGCCGGGCCCCGCCGTTGTCGATGCCGCACGACGGGCGAACGGACCGCCCTCGACGCTAGTGCCTTCGCCGTCCCACAGCTCGGCCACCCGCTCACCGGTGCTGTGTCGAACGCCAGCAGGGTGTAGTGCTGCATGGCGCTGCGCTCGGTCGAGGCGACGACGGCCAGGTCGCCTTGGGCGATAGGACCGGCGGCGACATGACCTGCTCGCTGCGGAAGAGGATCCGCGGCGCGCTCATCTCGCCGTCCGGGCCGAGGTCGATCACCGTCAGCGTGAACCCCTCGTCGTCCGCGCGCGTGAAGGCGAGCCGATTCCCCGTCGCACTGATGGCTCCACCCCAGGTGGAGTAGGGGGGCAGATTCGGGGATGCGTCCTCTAGGCTCGCCCCCGCAAACGGCACCCGCACCAGGTGCCCGATCTCGTTGCCGTCCGTGTCGTCCAGGTAGTAGACGTGCCGCCCTGAGGGAATCGATGAAACCAAAGAGGACGCCCTCCGGCCGGTCGGTCAGCTGCCGCAGCTCCCCGGTCGGGACCTCCCAGGCGTAGAGCTGATACCGCCCCGAGCGGTTGCTCGCCGACCAATCCCCGTTCCGGCCGTCCCTCCGCCAGACCCGACCAGAGGACCGCTCCACCCGGAACCGCTGCTTCCAGGGCGCCTCGACTTCTGTCATCGCGGTCGGCGCGCTCGTCATTGCAGGGTCCTCCTGGCGCTCATGTCGGCTTGCGGCCGGAATCAGGGCGTCATCCTACCCTGAACGCCATCGGTGTTGCGCACGTTGACCACCGGTTGGGTTGCCGCGTGGGGCGTCGCGGGCGATCATGCAGTCCGGGAGCGCCGCGGAGAAGGAGCACAACATGACCGACGAAAGAATGCCCGCATTGAGCGCCGAGCGCGTCTCGATAGGCATCGAGGAGCTGAAATCCCGCCACGGCCCGCCGCCGTGGGCCGCGCCTCTGGTGGCCAACGACCACTTTATGGTCATGGTCATCTGCCAGGCGCCGGGCCACCGAAACGACTGGCACTACCATCTGGTCGACGAGTGCTGGTCGATCTATGAGGGCGAGCTGTCCTGGACGCTGGAGGGCAGGTCGGAGCCGGTCCGGGTCAAGGCGGGCGAGTGGATCTTCGCGCCGGCGAACACCTTTCACCTGATCGAGGTGCTGGGGGAGCAACCGGCGATCCGCATCGCCATCACCCCCGCCGGCGAGTACCACCGCCACGAGCGGGTCGACGCCCCCCTGCCCCACCCGCGGCCGCGCAATAACACAATCCACATTGCGGCGATGGACCAGTCGCCGGCGCCCCGCGCTGGTCCATCGCGATGCGACCGTACTGACAGTAGCTGCCGGTGCAGGCCAATCCGCCATCCCAACCATCGCCAAAGCGGCGCGGCCCGCAGTTCGCCTAGATGCAGATGGAGCTCCGATAGGCGGCCTGGTAGACGCAGGTGGCCATGCCGCAGCAGTCCAGGTCCGACGAACAGCCTTGCCCACTGATCAGGCAGCAGGCCGGAACGTACCCGCCGCTATTCGCGCAGTCGGTGTAGTAGCCGCCCCCCTCGCATTGCGTCGCGTACGAGCACTGTGCGCCGAGGGGCAGTCCTCCGGAGATGTCCGGTCCACCGTAGCTACAGGCGCCGCCAAAGCACCCTAAATCACCGCAGCAGCCGCTATCATCGGAGCAACGATCGCCATAGACGGCGCAACAGGCGGTGTAGCCGTACCCGTTGTCCGCGCAGTAGAGGGCACCGGAGGCGGCGCGGCACTGGTCGTCACTCTGGCACGATTCGCCTGGCCCGCGGTAGTAGCTGTTGTCGTCAGTAGTGGTGCACTGGCCCTGGTAGCAGAAGCTGGCGCCACAGCACTCCTCATCGGCCTGGCAGTAGCCCTCATAGCGGCAGCAGTTGTATTGGCCGTCGTAGTCGAATCCGTTGTCGTCACAGAAGATGGAGATGAAGTACCCATCCTGGATGCACTGGCCCGTGTTGTAGCAGGCGCCGCCGATGGGGACCCACCCCTGTTGGGCGCCGGCCCGCCTGCCGCCGAGCACCGCGGCGACCGTCGCCAGCAGAACCCCGATGGCGCTTCTCCGCGTGCGGGAGCGCCCCAGGCTACGCGCCAGACGATCAAATCGACGATCATCCATTGTTGACCATCCCTCTATGTGACGACCGGCGCGGGACGCGGTCACGGATCGGGAGACTACGGAGTGACGTGGTAGCGCCGCTACTCTCTCACCTGTGCAGATCCGTGTCGAGCGGCATGGGAAGGCGAGGGCAATTGAACTTCCTGAACTTCCTGAACTTCCGGGGAGTTAGGCGAAACACAGGATAGTGACGGTTGATGACTCATGATCGTTGATGAGCATTTTTGATTCCGCTATGGGCTTTCACCCCAACCGCCACCGGCTTCGCGGGTACCTAGCCCGTCGACCCGCTTGCAGGAAAGGGGGTACATGCTCCCTTCTCCCCGACGCGCTGGGGAGACCGGGTTGGGGATGAGGGGCGTGCATTCGCGAAGGTGGTGGAATCGTCTGAATCTATCCGGGCGCTGGGCCGTCTATTGCGCAGCGCCGAGATGGTCGGCGATGCTCTGTCGCCGCGGCCTGGCCCGTCAGGTACGCGCCGTGCAGCGAGCTGTGGGCATGTCGTGGAGATCGCTTCGCCGGCGAAATAGAGCCGGTCGTCGAGCGGCTCGGCGAGCGTGGCGCGGGCCGCGACCTTGCCGACCCTGGCCGCCGAGTACGAGCCCATCGTCAACGGGTCCGTCCCCCACGCGATGATGTGCGTGCGATCGATGGCGGCGGCCGCGTCCGCGCCGAGCGTGGCGGTGAGGAACTCGTGCGCGTAGGCGTTGAACGCCTCGTCGCCGCCCGCTTCCAGCTCGTGCGCCAGATCGTTGGCGACGAACAGGTTCATCATCGGCTGGCCGGCGAGCTTGGCCAACCCCATGCCGAACTGGGCCGTGTCCTGGTCCTGGTGTGACGTGACGATCGTGTTGGCCGGCATGTCGCCGAAGATGTCCGAGGTGAAGGCGATACCGACCTTGTCGACGACCCCGAACGGCAGGTCGTCGAACGCCTGCGTGTACGCGGGCGGCAGCGCGGGCGGAAGGTGATCTCGCCGGCCGCGAGCAAGGTCACCGGCACCGTCACGATCACCGCCTTGGCCGTGAGCGGTCCCTGGTCCGTCACCACCGTGATCCGATCGGCGCCGGTCAGGTCGATCTCGGTGACCCGCGTCGAGAGCCGGATGTCCAGGCCGCTGGCGAATTGGGCGACGAAGTTGCCCATCCCGGTCGGGTTGACTTTGTCCGAGGGCGAGCCGTCGGGGTTGATGGCGAACTGGAAATCGTTCCAGGCATCCAGCACCGACATCTGCGACGTGGGCACATTGAAGGCGAGCCCCAGGAACGCGGTGGTCAGCGTGTACCACGGCTGCCCGGCGAGGTCGGCCGTGGCGTCGGTCACCGACATGTCGGGCGCGCCGAGCTGGGCCGCGATGCCGGCGGCCGCCAGCTCGGCGCCGACGGCGCGTCGCCATGTCATGAAACGGCGCTTGCTCGGCATCGGGCAGCAGCACGCCGTTCTCGGAGAAGTCTGGGATGAGCACGCACGGCACGTCCTGGCCGCCCTGGGCGATGTACAGATCGTAGAGCGGGTTGTTCGTGCCGCCGAAGACATTGGGTACGACCTGCTGGAAGAACTGGCCGCCGAAATCGAACGGAGCGGGGAAGGTGTTGTCACAGTAGCAGCGGCCGCCGATGCGGTCGCGCGCTTCGAGCACGACGGCCCGCACCCCGTGCAACGCGGAGCGTCTGGCCCGCGCCCATCCCGGCGACGCCGGCGCCGACGACGATCACGTCGAAATCGTGGCTCCCACTGCGCTTCCGGTCGCCGGGCGTGGCCTGCCGCGCCAACGCGTGGGAGCCGAACGCCGTGGCCCGGTCCCGGCGGCGATGCCCTGCGACAAGTAGAGCGACGGGAGAGAGACTGGATCATTCTCACGATGCACGGTCCTTCTACATCGCGTCGACTATGCAGCGCCGCGGCCGACACCCTCGTCACTCTTCCCGCGCGAAGCACCGTGGCCCCCCCTCGGGCGGCGGTGCGTGACGACGAGCAACAGACTGAGCGCGGCGATGACGACGGCGACCGAGGCGCCGAACTCGATCAGACTCGCTTCCCGCAGTCCCTCGACGGCGAAAGCGAGAAACGTCACGCTCAGCAGCACGCCGACCACCTCGATCAGCCGCTCCGTGAGCTGGTCTAGATTGTGAATCTTGAGCCAGGTCGGGACCGGCAGATCTGGCTGGATGAAGAGCTGGTACAAACCGAAGGCTACGATGAAGAGAACCGTCCCGAGGAGGAAGACGTCGGTCATCTCGATGAAAACGACCTGGAGGTGCTTTACCCCTCGACACTGATGCGGTACTCCTCGAGGGTGTGCCAGATGAGCTGAATGACGACGAGGGTGCCATAGACGTAGAGGGTGATGGCGGCGAGAAAGGTACCGAGCACGGCGAAGGCCGCGAAGTAGCGACTGCTCGAAAAGACGCGAATGACCCAATGCGCCTCTCGCGGCGGGACAGTCGGCCAGAGCACGTTCTCGCGCCCCTCATCGTCCATCGGTCTGCCTCCCGGTTCTGGTTGCACCAACTAGTTCACCCCGGACAGGGGCAACTGCCGCGCCAGCGAGCCGCCGACCGGCAGGCCCGGGTCGTTGACCAAACAACTCCTCCATATACATGCCCCCTCGACGATCGAGATCCCGTCGCTGGTGTCCCTCGGGTACTCGACGTCATCAGGGCTCCTGCCTTCCGCCGGACTGGTGGCCCCGTCTCACCCGGACGTGACGGAGGCGGGGCGAGAGATGCCGCCGGCGAAACCGCCAGGACGACGGACTTGATGACCTCGGGTCGCGATCCCGGAGAAGCGCTGTTCATCGTGGCGAAGAATATCCCCTATCGCGTGACCGCGGTGTAGTGTCGGTTAAGCTGCCATGGCGGGGACTCGGAGGACGAAGCCTGCACCCCCGATCGCTTGGCTGGCCTCACCCCCACGCCGCTCGACGTGGCGCCGTGGATTCACCGCTCCTCCCACACCCCTATCCCTGGGCCGGCTCGAGGGGGTTTTCGGACGGATGAGGCGCAGCGTCGATGCTTCTGGCCGCTGAGACGCGATTCGGTCCGGAGATGCCGTTTGATATCGGACTGCTGTGACAGGCCGGCAATTAGAGGTTCCGACGTGCATTCCGGCGGCGTCCCGTTTTACAACGTGCTCTGCGCCGGCGTCGTGGGAACGGAGCAACCGCATGCGTGACGAAGCAGTCGACCGGGTGGAACGTCCCGCTGCGGACGATCGGACGCGTCTCCTCGGGTTGTACGCGCATCCGGATGACGAGACCTTCTGCACGGGAGGGACGTTCGCCCGCTACGCGGCACGGGGCGCCGAAATCATGGTCGTCTCCGCGACCCGCGGCGAGGCAGGGCAAATCCGCGATGCGGGAATCGCCACCCGGCGCACGATCGCGAAGGTGCGCGATCAAGAGCTGCGACTCGCGTGTACGCGCCTCGGCGTGCAGTCGGTAGGATGCCTGGACTATCGCGATGGCGGGCTGGCGACGGCGGATAACGAGATCCTCGTCGGAGAATTGACGCGCGCGATCCGCGAATTCCGGCCGACAGCCGTCTTCACGTTTGGATCCGACGGTGGCTACGGTCATCCCGACCACGTCGCCATCAGCGCGGCGGCGACGGAGGCGTGGCATCGCGCGAGCGACGCGTTGCAATTCCCGGAACAGCTCGCCGAGGGACTGATGCCGCACGCGCCGGCCGCGCTCTACTACGCGCACTTTCCCCAGCACCCGCGACGGCTGCTGGACCGCATGGTGCGCTGGCTGGTCGGTCAGGACGAGCGCTTTCGCGGCGACGTCGGCTTCGTCAAGGCGCTGCTGCACATCGCCCAGGGCGCGCGCGATCTGCGCTCGATCTCCGACCATATCGAGACCGGCTGGTTCCCGGCCGGCACCTTCGTCATCGAGCAGGGCGAGGCGGCGACGACGCTTTATCTGATCTTGTCCGGCGAAGCCGAGGCGGTGCGTGAGCACGACGATGGCTCGACCGAGATCCTGGGACGCCTGGAGCCGGGCCAGTTCTTCGGCGAGATGGGTATCGCGGCGGGCAAGCCGCGCAACGCCCACGTCATCGCCCATACCGACTTGACCTGTCTGGAATTCTCACCGGCCGAGCCAGCTCCGTACCTGGGACGTGGCGCGGGAGCCGATCTCACCGGCCTCGTACCGGAACTGCAATTCGGGCAGGAGGAGCTCGGAGAGGCGACCACGCGCATCGACGTCGCCGCCGTTATCGACCGCAAGATCGCGGCGATCGCGGCCTATCGGAGTCAATTCGCGTTTCAGCCCGAGCTGATCCCGACGTCACTCCTGCTCGACCTCTTCGGCGTCGAGTATTTCGTGCGGGCGCACCCGCCGCGCGCGCTGGAAACGGAGATCAGGTAGGGCATCAGTCGATGGCTGTTCGTCGCGATATTGCGGCAATTCGCGCCACGTTGACGGTGGGCGCGGAGCGCCATGATTCCCACCGTCGTCACCGGTGAGTACGACTCCATGGAGCCATCGTCCGCCCGCCGATTCCGACGGTGTTCCGCCGAGGTTCAGCCCGCGTTCCGGCCCAGAATTCAGATTTCCACAGGCCAGATTGCCCGAAAACAGTGAATCTGGCCTGTGGAAATCTTGGATGCGGGCTCAGGCGGCGGCGATCTCGGGGAACGGCGCGGCGTCGAGGTCGAGTTCGGCGAGGCGGGCACGGTAGGCGCGGTATGCCCTGCGGGCCTCGCCGTGGCGGCGCTGGGCGAGGAGTGAGCGGATCATCCCGAGGTGCGCGTCCTCGTCGTAGGGGTCGACGTCGAGGATCCGCAGCCAGCTGCGGATCGCCTCGCTGTGTTCGCCCTTGGCGTCGGCGAGCCCGGCGAGTTCGAACGACGTGTCGACGAACGTGTGCTTGGCGAGCTCGCGAAGACCCGCCGCCCAGTCGGCGTAGGGGTCATCGGAGCAGAACTCCCCGAGGTACCGGGCGGCTGCGTCGTTGAGCATCCGCGCCTGCGGCCTCGGTGTCGCCCGCGGCGAGACGCCGGCGGCCGGCCGCCGCCTCGGCGATGAACTGCTCCACATCGATGTCGACGTGATCGCGGACGAGCCAGACCGTGTCGTGGTCGGCGGCGACGTAATAGTCGGGAGGCTGCGTCTTGTCGGGATCGAACACGTTGCGAACCGTGCTGAGCAGCACCGACAGCCGGCGCGCCGACTTGTCGGCCTCTTCCGGCCACAGGATCTCGACCACTTCTTCGCGAACCACCGGCGCTCCGCGCCGGGCGACGAGGAGCTTGACGAGATCCCGCGCTTTGCGTGATCCCCACTCGCTGACGTCCACGGGCTCGCCCTGGCGGGAAACCCGGAACCCGCCGAGCGTCGAGATCGCGATCGCCGACGAGACACGATCGTCGCCGGCGGCGCTGCGGATCTCCGCCAGCGGGCCGAGCGCTCCGGCGTCGTACAGCCGGCGCTCGGCGCTGGCGATCAGTTCCTGGCGGCGCTCGCCGGTCGCGGTGGCCGCGCATGAGGACATCCGCCCGCGCCTCGCCGATCGGGTTGCCGAGGTCCTGCCAGAGCCGCTTGGCCTCGGCGGCGATGGACGCCGAGGGCGGGCGGTCCACGGCGGCCCGCACGAGCAGCGCTTCACCCAGCGCCGGCCGATCGCGTCGCTTCGTCGCCGACGCGATCGCATCACTGACCAGGTGCAGCGCCGACTCACGCGTGCCCCGCCGCAGCGCCACAGACGCCGCCGCAGCGAGCGCCCTCGGCATCCACACCGGGTTCCCGGAATCGATCGCCCGCTGGGCGTAGTCGGCGGCCACGTCGGGGTCGTCGCTCTCGAACGCCTGCGCCAGCCCGACCAGTCCAGGTCCCATGCCCTGCGAGTCGCCTTGCGCCTTGGCCAGCCCAACCGCCTCGTTGAAGATCGAGATCGCCTCGCTGCGCTGGCCGCGGAGCAGCTGGATCTGCCCGAGCTGGACCAGCGCGTAGAGCATGCGGTCGGACCCGAGCCGGGTCCAGATCGCCTGAGCGCGCCGGGTCTCGGTGAGCGCGACGTCGATGTTGCCCATCAGGAGCGACGTTTCGCCGCGATTGCAGTGGGCGAGCGCCGAGAACGTGTCCGAGCCCGTCAGCTCGGCGAGCCAGATCGCCTGATCGAGCTCGGTCAATGCTTCGGCGTAGTCGCCTTCCGACGTGAACCGGCTCCCCCGATTGGTGCGGATCCGCACGATCAGGTTGACGTCTCCCGCTCGCTCGGCGTGGTCGAGCGCTCGCTGGTAGTAGCGACGGTTGGCCGGCAGGTCGCCCTGAAGGGCGGCGAGCATCGCTCTCGCCGTGTAGACGGTCGCCGCCGCGGCGTCGTCGCCCGACCTCCGGGCGAGCTCCTCCGCCGGCGTCACGAGCGCATCGCAGCCGGCGATGTCGCCCCGCGCCCAGCAGATCACCGCCAGGCAGGCGAGAACCCTGGCCTCCTCGCCCGGGTCGGACCCGCCGGGCTCGACGGCGGCACCCACGGCGATCGCCTCGTCGAAGCGCCCCCTCAGGTAGAGGATGTTCGCCCGCTTGCGGGCCAGCCGGGTGGTGTTCCGGTCGCCGAGGTCGGCCGCGGTGGTGTACGCCGCCAGCGCCTCGTCCCAGGCCCCGGCGAAGTAGTGCAGGTCGCCACGCAGCTCGGCGATGTGCGGGTGCGGCCCGCTCGACTCGGCGATCGAGAGCACATCGGACAGGACGGCGGTGGCCGGCAGCTGGTCGGGACGGTCGATCGTCAGCACGACGCGCTGGGCGAGGTCGGGATCGCCGACCCGGGCGCTGAGCACGAGCGCTTGGTCGATGTCGCCGAGCGCCACCTGGGCGTCGACGATGCGCGACAGCACGGCGGTGTCGGGCGGCGGCAGGACGCGTCGGATGAACGCGCCGCCGAGCAGCGTCGCCGCGGCGTGACCCGGCCGGACCGGGACCGGCTCGAGGAAGATCCGGTCCCCGGTGAGTGACGCAAGGCTCGGCACGAGGTCGCCCCGGCCGACCCGGGTGAGCACGACCTCGGACAGCTCGGGCACGTGCGCAGCGAGCGCCAGCAGCTCGTGGTCGGTAGCCGTGAGCCCGGCGAGCACGTCCTCGGCGAGGTAGTCGAAGAGCACGGCATTGGGCGCGAGCAGGTGGTCGACGAGCGCGCTTCGGTCGAGCGGTCCCGTGCGCCGCGACGCCTCGACCGCGAGGTGCACGGCGAGCGGCCAACCGCCGGTAGCCCTCACGATCTCGACCAGGGTCGGTTCGGCCGCCGGGTCGACATCGGTCAGGTCGAAGTGCTTCAGCTCGTCGGCACTGATCGCGAGCTCGGCCGGCGACACCCGAGCAACGTCGCCGGCCGCCCGCAGCCGGGCGATGCGCATCGCCGGTTGCGTCCGGCAGGCGACGACGAGGTGCAGACGCGGCGGCAGGCTGAGCACCAACGCTTCGAGAAACCGCTCCATCGGATCGCCAGGCGGCACGTCGGCGTCATCGATCGCGACCACGGTGTCGGCCGTGACGACATCGGCGGCCACCGCGCTCGACGGCGGCGGCGAGCGCGGCGACCTGGTCCTCATGGTTCTGCGAGTCGGCGCTCGAGTAGGCGGGGAGTGCGTCGGCCACCAACTCGGGGGTTGCGGCGCCGATCGCGTCGATGACGTTGCGGGCGAACGCAAAGGGGGTCCATCCCACCGGCGGCCGGCTGAACACGAAGCTCGACGCGTCGTCCGCCAGCCTCCGGAGCAGCGTCGACTTGCCCCAGCCGGCCGCTGCCACAACGAGGGTAAGGCGGTGCGTGAGCACCAGCTTCACCATCGCCGCCGACCGCGTCGGGTCGGGCGCCATCAGGGGGACTGTACTGGTTAGGCCTGCCGCGCCCCGGATGATTGAACGTGCCCGAGCGGGTCGATCCGGGCTGCATGCAACCGCGGCGACGACCGGTACCTCCGTGTCACCGACGCGAACACCTGTCCGCCCGGTAGCCTGGCTGGTCTGATGGCGCCCGCCATTGGTGCGCCGACGCTTGTTGACTCCAGCTGTTCGCCGCTGTCGAGACAACAGAAAGACCCCCGATGACTCCCCCCGTGAACGGGTTCGCCGCGCTCGGCGTTCCCGAAGACCTCTGCGCTGTGCTGCAGCGCGCCGGCATCACCGTGCCGTTCCCGATCCAGACCGCCGTGATCCCCGACGCCCTTGCCGGGCGGGACATCTGCGGCCGCGCCCCGACCGGCTCGGGCAAGACGCTCGCCTTCGGGCTGCCGCTCGTCGCCGGCCTGCAGCCAGCGTCGAACCGTCGCCCGACGGCCCTCGTGCTCGCACCGACGAGGGAGCTGGCCGACCAGATCGCCGACCGAGCTGCGCCCGTTCGTGCAGGCCCGCAACCACGCGGTCGCGGCGATCTACGGCGGCGTCGGGTACGGCCCGCAACGCAGGGCGCTCGGCGCCGGCGCCGAGCTCGTCGTCGCCTGCCCCGGCCGCCTCGAGGACCTGATCAACACCGGCGACATCATGCTCGACCGCGTCGGTCACGTCGTGATCGACGAGGCCGACCGGATGGCCGACATGGGCTTTCTCCCTGCGGTGCGCCGGATCCTCGGCCTGGTCGGTAGCCGACGCCAGGTGCAGTTGTTCTCCGCCACGCTCGACGGTGCGGTCACGAAGCTGGCGCAGACGGTCCAGAGCAAACCGGCGCGCCATGAGGTCGGGCCCAAGGGACCGGACATGTCCGCCGCGCACCACGTGTTCTGGGAGGTCGACGGCGCCGCCCGTGCCGACACCACCGCGGCGGCCATCAAGGCGATGGGTTCGACCATCGTGTTCTGCCGGACGCGCCACGGCGCCGACCGTCTCGCCAAGCAGCTGGGCCGTCTCGGCGTCAGTGCTGCGCCGATCCACGGTGGGCGCAGCCAGCCGCAACGAGACCGCGCGTTGCGCTCGTTCGCCAAGGGTGACGTTTCGTCACTGATCGCCACCGACGTCGCCGCCCGCGGCGTGCATATCGACGGCGTTCGGGCCGTCGTGCACTTCGACCCTCCGCTCGATGCCACGGCCTACGTCCACCGCTCCGGACGAACCGCCCGAGCCGGCGCAACCGGGGTGGTCGTCTCGCTCGTCGAGCGGTCCAACAACCGCGCCGCGCGCGCAGCTCCAGCGTGACGTCGGCATCGACACTCCGATCACGGATGTCGATGTCACCGCCCTGCGAGCCACCGACGCGCCGCGAGCCGATGTCGAGACGACCGATCGCGGTCGCGTTCGCGGCAGGCTCAAGGTCTTCCACAGCAAGCGCGGCTACGGGTTCATCGATCACGGCTCCGCCCGTGACCTGTTCGTGCACCAGAGCAATCTGTCCGGCGCGCGATCCCCACGGGTGGCGAGATGGTCGAGTTCGCGGTCGGCGAAGGCCGGCGCGGTCCGGAGGCGCTCGACGTGCGAGTGCTCGCCTCGGCGTAGTAGCTACCGTGCTCCCGTGCACGTTGATCGGGAGCTGATCGAGGAACGCATCACGCGTGAGCTGTTCGAGCGGGTCACTGCCGCTGGTGCACCCGCACCGGCTGCCGCTTGCGATCGAGGCGGGACCGTCGCTCGACGAGCTGACCCCGTTCGAGGTGGGCAGCGAGTGGGGTCCACCGTGGGGCACGACGTGGTTCCGCCTCACGCGGCGACGTACCGGAGAGCTGGTCGGCACGCCGGATCGAGGCGATCATCGACATCGGGTTCGACGCCGACTCGCCGGGCTTCCAGTGCGAGGCGCTCGTTCGGGACGCCGATGGCCGCCCGGTTCAGGGCATCCACCCCCGGCGCCAGGCCGTACCCATCGACGCCGCGAACGGCAGCAGTCGACATCGTCGATCGAGGCGGCGTCGAACCCGATGTTCCCGCAGTTCCAGCCGTCGCTGCTCGGCTCGCCGGACACCGCAGGCGACAAGCAGCTGTACCGCTTCAACCGGGCCGACCTGGTGGTCGTCGATCCGGACGGGGAGGCGCTGCTGCACGACCTGAACGTGCTCGACGGAGTGATGCGCGAGCTGCCGGTGCGCGACCCGCGCCGGACCGCGGCCGCTGCACACCGTCGCGCACGCGCTCGATGCCGTCGCGGCCGGCGCCGAGCCCGGCGCCGTCCGCGGCATCGTCGCCCCGGCGCTCGCCACTGCCGGCCGGGCCGAGCTCGCACCACGTCCTCGCCACCGGCCACGCGCACATCGACACGGCGTGGCTGTGGCCGATCCGCGAGACCGTGCGCAAGTGCATCCGCACGTTCGCCTCGGCCGTCGACCTGATGGATCGCCGACCCGGACTACGTGTTCTCGTGCTCGCAGGCGCAGCAGTACGAATGGGTCCGACGGCGCGAGCCGGAGCTGTTCGCAGCGGATCACGGAGAAGGTCGCTGCGGGCCAGTGGATCCCGGTCGGCGGCATGTGGGTCGAGGCCGACATGAACCTGCCGTCGGGCGAGAGCCTCGTGCGCCAGATCGTGCACGGCCAGCGCTACTTCCGCGAGCACTTCGGGCGTCGCGAGCACGGAGGTCTGGATCCCCGACGTGTTCGGCTATCCCGCCGGCCTGCCCCAGGTCTACGCCGCCGGCGGCATGCGCCGCTTCGTCACCCAGAAGCTCTCGTGGAACCGCACGAACCCGTTCCCGCACCACACGTTCTGGTGGGAGGGCCTCGACGGCAGCCGTGTGCTCACCCACTTCCCTCCCGTCGACACCTATGGCGCCGAGATCACGCCCAGGGAGCTGGCGCCCTCGGTCGAACGCTTCGCCGAGCACGGCTGGAGCCGCTGGTCGCTCGTACCATACGGCTACGGCGACGGCGGCGGTGGGCCGACCCGCGAGATGCTCGAGCGGGCGGCGCGCCTCGCCGACCTCGACGGGATGCCGACCGTCCAACTCGGGTCGCCGGCCGACTTCTTCGACCGACGTCGAGGCCGAGGCGGCCGGCGGCGCGCCGGTTCCGGTGTGGCGCGGCGAGCTGTACTTCGAGACCCATCGCGGCACGTTGACGAGCCAGCTGCGCACGAAGCTCGGCAACCGGCGGTGCGAGAAGCTGCTGCGCGAGATCGAGCTGCTGGCCGCGACGGCGGTCGCCCACGGTGGCGAGGCCGACCCGCGCGAGCTCGACGACATCTGGCGCGACGTGCTCACCCAGCAGTTCCACGACATCCTGCCCGGCTCGTCGATCGCCTGGGTGCACGCCGACGCCGAGGAGGTCTTCGAGCGCATCGCCGGCGATCTCGAGCAGCGGATCGCGGCCAGGTTGTCGGCGCTCGCGCCAGCCGGGCGGCGCTGGTCAACGCGGCGACGTCGGCCCGCGCCGAGGTGGTGGTGGTCGACGGCACGCCGCCGGGTGACGGGTCCGGTCAGCGACTCGCCGACGGGCGAACGGCCGTGTTCGTCGCGGCGCCCGGCCTCGGCATGGCGCCGTTGTTCGCCGGTGACGCACGACGACCGGGTCGTGGTCACCGACCGGTCGATGGCCAACGGTCAGACTCGCCGTGAACTGGGACCTCGACGGGAACCTCGTGTCCGTGATCGACATCGTCCGCGGACGCGAGCTCTTGCCGGCCGGCCGTCCGGCCGCGGTCCTGGTGCTTGCGGCCGACCATCCGGTGCACTACGACGCGTGGGACGTCGAGTCGTGGACGGTCGCCGGCGGTGTGCCGCTCAATGACGCAGAGTCGGTCACGATCGAGGAGCGCGGGCCGCTGCTCGGCCGGGTCGCGGTGCGGAGGGTCTTCGGCCCGTCAGAGGCGACGGTGCGGTACGTCTGCGCGCCGGTTCGGCCGCGCCTCGACATCGAGATCGCGCTCGACTGGCACCACGACGAGCACCTGCTGTCGATGGCCTTCCCGGTTGACGTCCATGCCGACACCGCGAGTTGCGGTGTGCAGTTCGGCGCCGTCCGACGTCCGACCCACGCCTCGACGTCGTGGGACGCGGCCAAGTTCGAGGTGTGCGCCCACCGCTACGTCGACGTCGCCGAGCCCGACTTCGGCGTCGCGGTGCTGAACAACGGCCGCTACGGCCACGGCGTGTTCGACGGTCGCGGTGCGGGTGAGCCGTCGTGGCGCGGGCCGCCAAGTACCCCGACCCTGGCGCGGACCACGGTCACCACGAGGTGACGCTTGTCGCTGTTCCCGCATGGCTCCGGCCTCGCCGACGTGGTGGCCGAGGCGGAACGTCTCGACCTGCCGTTGCGCGTCGTGCCCGGGACGCCGCGCCGTCGCGCTGCCGCCCCCGCCAGCGGCGATCACCGGTCGCGGCGTCGAGGTCGACGCGGTGAAGGTGGCCGACGACGGGTCGGGCGACCTCGTCGTCCGCCTGCACGAGGCCACCGGCAACCGCGTGCGCACGACGGTCGCCGCGCCACGCCGGATCATCGTGGCCGCGGCGTGCGACCTGCTGGAGTCCCCGCAACGCCACTTCGAGGTCTCCGACGGCATCGTCGCGCTCGACCCTCCGCCCGTTCCAGCTGATGACGCTGCGGCTCACCCTCGATCAGCGGCCCTGACCCGAAACCGCCTGCGTTCGTCGTAACCTTGCACCCATGGCAACCACCCTCATGGTCTGGATCGATCAGGATCTGTGCACGGGCGACGGCATCTGCTCGGAGATCTGCCCCGACGTGTTCGTCGGACGCGACGACGGTCTTTGGGTGGTCAAGGAGGAAGCCAGCCACTTCGGCAAGACGATCGTGTTCGACGCTGTCGATGGGCCGGGTCATGGCCCTGACGGTGCGAAGGGCGTCGCCCAGATCCCCGACTCGCTCATCGACACCGCGGTCGAGGCGGCAGAGGAGTGCCCCGGTGAGTGCATCATGATCGAGCCGTACGACCAGGCGGCGATCGACGCTCGCGGCGCCTGAGCATCGACCCCCGATTCATGTCACGCATGTACGACGCGTGGCGTCGACACGGTGACACGAACGCTGGCCGATGCCGACTCGGCGACGGGTCGTCCAGTTCTCCGATACGCACATCTCGCACCGCGACGGCGTGCCCGAGCCGCTGATGCAGCCTCCTCGACACGCTCGACGAGGATCCGCCCGACCTGCTGATCGTCCCGGCGACATCGTGCTCGAGGACCCCGACGACGACGCCGACCGCGAGTTCGCCCACGCCGTGCTCACGGGCGCTCCGTGCCCGGTCGCTGGCGATCCCGGGCAACCACGACATCGGCTTCTACGGTGAAGACGACGATCGCGAACGGCGGATCAAGGCCTTCTGCGACCGGTGGGGCAACGACCGGTTCGCGCTCGACGTCGCCGGGTGGCGGCTCGTCGGCGCCAACGCCTACCTGCTCGGCACGGATGCCCACGACGGCTGGCTGCACACCGAGGCCACGTCGGGCGAGCCGACCGCAGTGTTCATCCACCAGCCGCAGAGCGACGAGCCGCACGATGGATGGGAGACCCCGCCGTGGGCGCGGGAGGCGTTCGACGCAGGCGATCGCCGGCGGCGACGTGCGCCTGATCGCCACCGGGCACCGGCACCGCTCGATCCAGCGGGACCGCTTCGGTCTGGGCGCCGTCGACGACCATCGTCGGCGAGTCGCACCCCGATGGCACCGACCCGGCGCTCGGCGCGGTCGGCTACACGTTCCATCGGAGCGGCGACCTCGCGGTCGCCTTCCTTCGCCCGTGACCGCTTCGCGTGGCCGGCGCCGGAATCAGCCAGACGCGAGGTGGTCGATCGCCATCGCCGCATACGTGGCGATGCCGCGGGCCATCGCCTGCTCGTCGAAGTAGACCCGGTTGGAGTGGTTGGGTGCCGCGGTCGCGAGGTCGGCATCGAGCGGGGTGCCGCCGAGAAACATCAAGGTGCCGGGCACGCGCTGCAGCACGTAGCTGAAGTCCTCGGCGCCCATGATCGGGTGCGGCAGCTCGACCACGTTGTCCGAACCGGCGATGCTGCGGGCCACGCCGAGCGCCTCGTCGGCGAAGGCACGGTCGTTGACCGTGACCGGGTAGCCGTTGTCGATCGCGACCGTCGCCTCGACGCCGTGGGCGGCGGCGATTCCGTCTACGACCCGCTTGACGTTGTCCTTCACCTTCGTGCGGGTCGGTTCGCTGATCGCCCTGATCGTGCCCTCGATCTGCGCCGTCTCCGGGATGATGTTGTTCGTCGTGCCGGCCGTGATCCGACCGACGGTCACGACGGAGGGGTCGAACACGTCGATCGTGCGGGTGACCATCGTTTGCAGCGCCTGCACGATCTCGCAGGCGACCGGGATCGGGTCGATCGCCCGAAACGGCTCGCTGGCGTGGCCGCCCTTGCCGGTGATGTCGATGAGCAGCGTGTCGGCCGACGCCATCGTGGGGCCGCCCCGGGCGCTGAGCCAGCCGGTCGGGAGCGCCGACGTGATGTGCAGCGCGAACGCGCCGGTGACCGGCGAGGGGGTGCCGTCGGCGAGCGCCGCGACGTCGAGCAGCCCCTCGTCGAGCATGAACCGGGCGCCGTGATCGACCCTCCTCGCCAGGCTGGAACATGAACAGGACCCGCCCGGCGAGGTCGTTCGACGCGTCCCGACAGCAGCCGGGCGGCGCCGACGAGCATCGCCGTGTGCGTGTCGTGCCCGCACGCGTGCATCTGGTTGCCGATGCCGGATGCGAAGTCGAGCCCGGTGTCCTCGTGCAGCGGCAGGGCGTCCATGTCGCCGCGCAGCAACACGGTCGGGCCCGGTTTCGCGCCGGTGAGCAGGGCGGCGATGCCGCTCGTGGTCTCGTGGACGGTGACGTCGAGCGGGAGCGAGTCGATGGCCTCGAGCACCTGCTCCCGCGTGACCGGCAGGTGGTTGCCGACCTCGGGGTGGCGATGCAACGACCGGCGCAGCTCGACGGCGTCGGGCAGCAGTCCGGTCGCCTCGTCGAGCAGCCCGGCGGCGCCGACCCGCTCGGCCCGTTCGTGGTCGGACATCCTCGTCGGCATGGAGTCACCGTAACGCTTGTCGGCCTGGACGCGCACAGAACCCGACCCGAGGGGTTTCCGTTTCCGCTTCCGCTCGCTCGTGACACCCAGGGGGAGTAGCCGGCACGCGCGGCCGGTCATCCAACCCCGCAATCCAGCGCAATGATCCAACAAGGAGCGAGCCGACCATGACCATGTACGGAGCAGTCCCCTCCGAACTGCGGGCCCTCGGGCTCAAGTTCGTTGCCCAGCAGCAGAACGTCAACGAGATCACCCTCACCGTGGTGTCCGCCCTCCAGGGAACGACGTGGACCGGGCCGGCCCGTGACCAGTTCGAGGCGAACTGGGCCGGCAGCTTCAAGCCGGCGCTCGACGGGCTCAACGCGGCATTCGAGGCGGCCGGGATGGAAGCGATGAACCGGGCGAACGCCCTCGAGCAGGTGATGGGCGCCGGCACCCCGGCATAGCGCCGCGAACTGGGCGGCGATCGCCTCAACCGGTGTTCTGGGCGGCCAAGGTCGCGGTTTCCGAGCCGCAGCCCGCCCAGTTCGCCGGCCAGGCCGCCCGCGCTGGACGCCGCGTACGCTGACGGCGTGCAGGACCAGGAGCTCGAGTTCACGATCGAGCCGTTCGTCGAGGGGCACCCGGGACCCCACGTGCGGGCGGCGGTCGAAGCGGTCGAGGCCCTCGGCGTCGCCGTCGAGTTCGGACCGTTCGGATCGTCGTGCCGCACGCCTCCGGCCGTCATGCCGGCTGTCGTCTCGGCAATCGTCCAGCACGCGTTCGCCAACGGGGCGACGCACGTGTCGATGCACGTGGCCGCCAGTCAACTCGTCGTCGAGGCCGACGAGGGGCCCGACTGATGGCCCAGCACCCGCTGTTCACGGCGATCAAGCCGCTCCTCGACGCCGTTGGCGCCAAACTCGTGCACCCCGACCAGCGGCTCCCTTCCGACATCCCGCTGGTGTGGGACGGGACCGTGGTCGCCGGCGTGCGGACACCCCCGTTGCACGGGGCGCTCGACCGGCTCATCGAATCGGTCGAGGCCGAGCTCGGCGGGCGACTACCCGAGCTCACCCGCGACGACAAGCAGAAGGCGGTGCGTCTCCTCGAGGATCGGGGCGCCTTCGTGCTGCGGCGCGCGGTCGACGACATCGCCGATCGCATGGGGGTCAGCCGGATCACGGTCTACAACTACCTGAATGCGATCCAGCGATGACGCAAGTGGGCAGGCGGTGACCGGAGCGAGTCAGCACTTCGACGTCATCGGATTCGATGCCGATGACACCTTGTGGCACAGCGAGGACTCGTTCGTCGCCGCCGAGCAGCAGTACGTCGATCTGGTCGCCCCGTACACGGCCGACGGAGTCGACATCGGCGATGCCTTGCGCGCGACCGAACGGCAGCACGTGCCGATCTCCGGCTACGGGGTCAAGGCCTTCACCCTCTCGATGGTCGAATGCGCCGTCACCGTCACCCAGGGAGCGGTACCGGCGGCCGTGATCGGCAGGATCGTCGGGCTCGGCATGGCGATGCTGACCGAGCCGGTTCGGCTGCTCCCGAACGTGGCGGAGGTCCTCGCCGACGTCGGAGCCGATCATCGGCTGGTGCTCATCACCAAGGGCGACCTCGTCCATCAGTGGCGCAAACTCGACATGTCGGGCCTCACCCATCACTTCGCGCACATCGACGTGGTGAGGGAGAAAGACGAAGCGACGTACCGGCGGATGCTGACCGACGTCGACGTGGCGCCTGACCGGTTCTGCATGGTCGGCAACTCCGTGCGCAGCGACGTGCTGCCCGTGCTCGCGATCGGCGGTCACGCCGTGCACATCGAGTACCAGTACACGTGGGAGCACGAGCTCGTGGACCACAACGAGTCGGTGGTGACAGCCGGGTCGATCGCCGAGGTGCCGGCGCTGGTGCGCTCGCTACCGTGCAGGCGATGAACCGCGACGCCTACCTCGACGTCCTGCACCACGAATCGACTGCGCTGCTCGCCGCGGCGCGCGCAGCCGACCCGGTCGCCGCCCGTGCCAGGGTGCCCGGATTGGACCACCACGGACCTCGTCTGGCACATCGGCGAGGTGCACGACTTCTGGGGTTACGTGGTGCGCGAGCGCTCGACCGCCCCGGACCGCTACGAAGATCCGGTGCGTCCCGGCGCGGCTGCCACACCGGCCGAGGCGTTCGAGGCGGTGCACACGTTTGCCAGCGAGCGGGCCGCCGAGCTGCATCGCGTGCTGTCGGAAGCCGACCCGGCGACGGCGGTGTGGACCTGGGCACCGCAGAAGGACGTTGCCTTCGTGGTGCGACGCATGGCCCACGAGACCGCCGTCCATCGCGTCGACGCCGAGCACGCCGCCCGACGCGACCGCCGTCTCGATCCCGAGCTCGCCGCGGACGGCGTCGACGAGTTCCTCGCGTTCTTCTTGCCGCACTCGAAGGCCGACGCAGAACCGCTCGGCGGCAGCGTCCATCTCCATTGCACGGATGCGGCCGTCCCCGAGGGCCAGGGGGAGTGGACCGTACGGGCCGGCGAGGACGGTGCGTACGTCGTCACCCGCGATCACACGAAGGCTGACGCCGCGCTGCGTGGCGAAGCCCATGATCTGCTGATGGCGCTCTGGCGTCGCGGCTCCCTCGACGCCGTCACGGTGTTCGGCGATCGTGCGCTTGCCGAGGCATTCATCGCCCGCGCGAGCAACGAGTAGCCACTCCCCGTGTCGCCTGCGGTCGCGCTGGTGTGCGTCGCGATCGCGTTCGTCGGGGCGGCCGTCCAGGCGTCGGTCGGCATCGGTTTCGGGCTGCTCGCTTCGCCGATCCTGGCGATGATCGACACCGCCTTCGTGCCCGGCGCGATCCTCGTGGCGATCATTCCGCTGACCCTCTCGGTGTCGATCGGCAGCTTCTCGCAGATCGACCATCGAGGCGCCGGGCTCGCCGTGCTCGGCCGGGTTCCCGGGGTCGTCGCCGGGGCGATCGTCGCGGCGTCGGTGAGCGACCGTTCGATTGCGATCGGCCTCGGCTGCGTGGTGTTGATCGCCGTCGCGATGTCGGTGTGGTTGCCCTCGGTCCCGGTCACCCCTGTTCGCACGGTCGCCGCCGGATCGGTGTCCGGGTTCATGGGCACGACGACGGGAGTGGGCGGTCCGCCGATGGCCTTGCTGTACCAGCGGACCGATCCGGCAGTGGTGCGGGCGACGCTGTCGGCCTACTTCTTCGCCGGCACGTTGATGTCGATCGTGGCGCTCACGATCGCCGGCGACATCGGCGTACGCCAGTTGCGGCTCGCGCTGCTGCTGGTTCCCGGTGTCCTACTCGGCGTCGTGGCGTCACGCTGGGTGAAGCAGCACCTCATGGGTCCGTGGTTCCGCCCGAGCCTGCTCGTGCTGTGCGCCGCGTCCGCAACCGCCCTGATCGCGACACAGATCTGAGTCTCGGCTCGGAACGGGGCACGGAGGGGCTGGCCCTCCCCCGTGAGCATCACAGCTTGTGGAGTTTCACGTTGGTGACGCGGTGGTCGGCCGCCTTGTGCAGGATCAGCGACGCCCGCTCGCGGTCGGGAGGATGTTCTCGCCCAGGTTGCGGCCGTTGATGTCGCGCCAGATGGTGGTGGCCGTGGCCACGGCTTCCTCGTCGGTCAGCGTGGCGTAGTGCCGGAAGAAGCTGTTCGGGTCCTGGAACACCGACTCGCGCAGCTTCATGAACCGTGCGATGAACCAGCTGAGGATGTCCGGTTCCTCGGCGTCGATGTAGATCGAGATGTCGAAGTAGTCACTGACGAACTCGTTGGCCGCGCTGGTGACCTGGAGGACGTTGAGTCCCTCGAGGATCACGATGTCGGGGCGCTGGATGATGACTTCCTCGTCCTCCAGCACGTCGTAGATCACGTGGCTGTAGACGGGAGCGCGCACCACGTCGGCGCCGCTCTTGACGTCACGAAGGAAGGCGAGGAGACGGCGTGTGTCGTAGCTCTCCGGGAAGCCCTTGCGGCCCATCAGGCCCCGCGACTCGAGCACCTTGTTCGGGTGAAGGAATCCGTCGGTGGTGACGAGGCCGACGTTGGGGTGATCCGGCCAGCGGGCGAGCAGCGCCTGCAGGATGCGGGCGAACGTGCTCTTGCCCACGGCGACGCTGCCGGCCACGCCGATCACGTACGGCACCCTCGGCGCCATCGTGCCGAGGAACGTCGAGGACACCTTGGCGAGGTCCTGCGCCGCGCTGACGTACAGGTTCAGCAGGCGCGACAGCGGGAGATAGATGGCCGCGACCTCGTCGAGGTCGATCTGGTCGTTGATGCCGCGAAGCTTGTCGAGGTCATCCTCACGCAACGTCAACGGGGTGGCGGCGCGCAGTGCGGCCCACTCGTCGCGTTCCATGGTGATGAACCGGCTGGCGGCCCCGTCCACGGGCACGACCCTACGCTGCGATCGTGGCCACGACACAAGCCGGGGTTTCGAGGGGAGCCGCTGCCCCCACACCCCCGCCAACGGCTGGCGCCGGGGTTTCGAGCCGTCGGCGCCGCGGCGACTTCCCGACGCCGGCGGCGCTGGTCGAGCTCGTCGTCGGAGCCGTCATGCCACCGATCGGCGCGGGACAGGCGGTGCGCTTGCTCGACCCAGCGTGCGGTGACGGCCGGTTCCTCGCCGCCGCCGCCGAGCATGTCACCAGCGCGGGCGGCGTGCCCGTCGTCACCGGCATCGACGTCGACGAGGGCGCGGTGACGGACGCGAGGCGCGCCCTCGCTCGGTTCGAGCATCACGTGCACGTCGGTGATGCGCTCACCCACGACTGGGGGCAGGAGACCTTCGACGTCGTGGTCGGCAATCCGCCGTACCTGTCGCAGCTGGCCAGAGCGACGACCCGCGGCCGGGCGAGCGCCCGCGGCGGTGGGCCGTACGCCGACGTCGCCGCCGAGTTCCTCGCCCTCGCCGTGGAGCTGGCCCGTCCCGGCTGGCGGAAGGGCCGGTCTCGTGCTCCCGCAATCGATCCTCGGATCACGCGACGCCCGGCACATTCGGGACTCTGTCGACTGCCTCGCCACGATGATCTGGTCCTGGTGGTCGTCCGACAAGCAGTTCGATGCCGACGTGTACGTGTGTGCGCTGGGCTTCGAGCGGCGTCCGGTCGAGTCGGTCGCGCCGGGGAACTCAGCCCCGACGCGGGACGACCCGGGAATCGTATGGAGCGACGTGATCGTGCGGTCCCTCGGCGTGCCGTCGCTACCGGCGGTGCGCAGCGCCGGCACGGCCGGCGACCGAGCGTCGTTCACCGCCAACTTCCGCGACGAGTACTACGGCATGATCCCGGCGGTCGGCGATCACGACTCCGGACCGTGGCTGATCACCAGCGGCCTGATCGATCCCCATCGATGCCGGTGGGGCGAGCGATCGGTGACGTTCAACCGGCGGACGTTCCACCGGCCGCGCCTCGACGTCGCGGCGATGAGCGAGCGCATGCAGGAGTGGGCGCGACGAATGTCCGTCCCCAAGCTGCTCGTCGCCAACCAGACCAGGATCGTCGAGTGCATCGTCGACCGCGAAGGCGGGATGCTCCCCGGCGTGCCCGTGGTGACGGCCCGACCGCGGGCCGGCGATCAGGACCTCGACGGAATCGCCGCGGTGCTGTCCTCGCCCTACGTGTCGGCGTGGGCGTGGCATCGCGTCGCCGGCACCGGGCTGTCGGCGAGGACCGTGCGGGTCGGTCCCGGGCTGCTCGCCGGCGTGCCCTGGCCGGCGGGGTCGCTCGACGCCGCGGTCCAGGCGTGGCGCGCCGGCGACCTGCTGGCGACCGCGCACGCGACGCACGGCGCGTTCGGGATCGGCGAGCGGTCCGGCGCCGACCTGGTGTCGTGGTGGCGCGCCCTTCTCCCGGCCGGCACACCGTGAGCGAACGCTCGTGACGGCCGTCAGACTCGGCGCCGTGTTCCGCGGCCTGGTCCCGCTCGTGCCGGTCGTCGCCGGCCTGGCGGTCGCCGCCTGCGGGTCGGGCGGGGGCTCCGCGGGCGAGTCGGCGAGCGGCCGGGACGTCGCCGAGGACAACGGGTGCATGGCCTGCCATCGCGAGGGCGGCGGGGGCATCGGCCCGGACTGGGATGACCTGTACGGCTCGACCGTCGCGCTCGACGACGGCTCGACCGTCGTCGCCGACGAGGCGTACCTGACGCGCCGCGATCACCGATCCCGACGGCGAGGTCGTCGACGGGTACGACGTCAAGATGCCGGCCAACGATCTGAGCGACGACGATGTCGCCGCCATCGTTGCCTACATCCGATCGCTGGCGGGGGCGTCCGAGGCAAGCTCGTGAACGCCCTCACAAGATTTCCACAGGCCAGAGTGCCCGAAAATGACGAATCTGGCCTGTGGAAATCCTGGATCGCCGGCTCGCTGGTCGACGACACCGGCACCTTGGTGCTCACGTGGCCGTACGGCGACGAGGCCAGACGATCTCGCCCGAGACCTCCGCCAACTGCTGAGCTCAGGCGTCGATTGAGCGCACATCGAACAGTTGCGGTCGTGGCCGGCCTCGCCACCGTCGTGATCCCGGCCGGCATCGTCGGAGCCGATCCGCCCGGGCCGACCGACTACGAGACCACCGTGCTCGGCATCGAGCCGGCGACACCGACGATTCACGTCGAGATCATCGGCGGCGACTCGTTCGTGCAGCTCACCGTCGACCGGGGCACCGAGGTCATCGTCGTCGGATACGCCGGCGAGCCGTACCTTCGGTTCAGCAGCGACGGCACCGTCGAGGAGAACCGGCAGTCTCCGACGGTCGCCCAGAACGAGGACCGCTACGGCGACGCCCCGGCGACGGGCGGCGACACGTCGGCCGCGCCCGAATGGGTCGCCGTGGCCCATGACGGCACGTATGCCTGGCACGACCACCGCGCCCACTGGATGAGTCCGGACGCGCCACCCGGGTTCGAGCGCGGCGAACTCATCCAGGACGGCACGATCCCTCTCGAGGTCGACGGGGTCGCCGTCACGATCTTGGTCTCGACGACGTGGAAGGAGGCACCGTCGCCAGTCCCGTTCGTCGGCGGCGCGGTCGTCGCTGGCTTCGCCACGATGATCGTGCTGTCGATGCGTCCGGCGCACCGTGTGGGTACTCGTGGCTGCGGCGGCGGCCGCGGCGGCGATCGGCTGGGTGCAGGTGAGCTCGGTCCCCAGGCTCACCGGACCGTCGAGCATCTGGTGGCTGCTCCCCGCAGTCGCCGGGGCCTTCGGACTGATCGCCCTGGTGCTCGGCCGGTCGTCGGTGTCGCACGGGCTCGTGCTGGTCGGCAGCATCGAGCTCGGCCTCTGGGCCTTCCTGCGCCGCGACGTCCTGACGCGGTCGATCATCCCCACCGACGCGCCGTTCTGGCTCGACCGGGCCGTCACCAGCGGCGCCGCGCTCGCGGCGGTGATCGGCGGCCTCGCCGCCGTCGTCGGGATGTTCCGGCTGCCGGTCGATGACTGACGCCGTTGCGGCCGACGAGCCAGCTGGAACGTCTGTTCCGGAGTTTGTGCCTGTGCAGTGCAAACGTGCCTAAGGTGGGTTCGCCTTGGGCCGCCGTCCGTGGCGGTCCTTTGTGTGAAAGGAAACGCCATGCGGACTCGATCTCATTGCGGCGTTCGCCGCGGCTGCTCGTTGGCCGTGGGGGTCTCGGCTCCGGCACGAAGCGGTGACCAACGGCCAGCCCGACAACGGCGTCCATCCCTTCGTCGGGTTGGTCGTGTTCTACAATTCGTCAGGGACACCGACCCATCGGTGCTCCGGCGCGATGATCTCGGGGGATACGTTGCTCACCGCCGGTCACTGCACGTTCGGTGCGGCGTCGGCCCAGGTGTGGTTCGACGAGCATGTCGAACGGCCTGCGGACGGCAGCGGCTACCCGTTCGCTGGCGGGTTCACCGGCGACGCCCGCACACGTACAGCCAGTTCACCGGGTCGCTGACGCTCCCGATACCGGCGACGTCGGCGTGGTCGTGCTCGATCAGTCCCCCGGCCTCGGCGCAGCGTCGGTTGCGCCGGTCGGCACGCTCGACTCGCTGGCGCAGAACCAGCAGCACAAGCAGAAGTTCGACCGTCGTCGGATATGGCCTCCAGGACATCCGCCCGATCGAGATGGCCGAGCGGTCGCGGCTGCGGGCCACGACGCGACTCGTCAACCTCAACAGCGCGCTCACGGACGGCTTCAACATCCACCAGACCGCGGCGCCCGGCACCGGTGGCGGTACGTGCTTCGGCGACTCGGGTGGCCCGGTGTTCCTCCCGGGCACCTACACGATCGTCGGGGTCAACTCGTTCGTGCTCAATCAGAACTGCGCCGGCGCCGGCTTCGCCTACCGCGTCGACGTCGCCGGCGCGAACCGACTTCATCCGACGGCTCACATCGGCTGACGTGACTCGCGCGGCAGGCCGGTCGCTCCCGAGCCGGTCTGCTGCGTCGGGTTCCCGCCGTAACCTGAGGCTATGGATCGACGACACCGTGTGGTGATCGTCGGCGCCGGATTCGGGGGGTTGGCGGCGGCGAAGGCGCTGAAGCGCAGCCCGGTCGATGTGCAGATCATCGACGCCCACAACTTCCACCTGTTCCAGCCGTTGCTGTACCAGGTGGCGACGGCTGGTCTCGACGCCGACGACGTCGCCTACGCGGTGCGCGGCGTGTTCCGCCGGCAGCGCAACGTCAGCGTCCAGATGGCGACGGTGATCGGCGTCGATCTCGATCGGAAGCGGCTGCGGCTCGACCGCGGCAACGGGGCGACCGACGAGATCGGGTACGACTCGCTCGTCTCGCCGCCGGCGCCGTGTCGACCGACTTCGGGATCGACGGCGTCGAGGAGCACGCGATCGCGCTCAAGTCCCTCGACGACGCCCTCGACCTGCGCCGCAACGTGCTCGAACGATTCGAGCGCGCGGCCGCCGATCCCGCGATGATCGAGCGCGGCGAGCTCAACGTCGTGCTCTGTGGCGGCGGGCCGACCGGCGTCGAGACCGCCGGGGCGATGATGGAGTTGTTCACCCGGGTGCTGGCCAAGGACTTCCCGAGCTCGACGTCCGCTGCCGTCAGAGTCGTCCTCGTGGAAGCCGCGCCCCGGCTCCTGCCGGCGATGAGCGACAAGAGCGGCGAGCGGGCGAGGCGGACGTTGTCCCGGCGCGGGGTCGAGGTCCGCCTCGGCGTCGGCGTCGACCGGGTAGTGGCCGCCGGCGATCACCGTTTCGTGCATCTCGCCGACGGAACCGTTCTCCCGGCCGGGGTCGTCGTCTGGGCGGCCGGGCGTGCGGGCCAACCCGCTGGCCGAGATGCTCGGCGTCGAGCTGACCAAGGGTGGGCGCATCGTGGTCGCCAGCGACCTGTCGGTGCCCGGCCATCCCGAGGTGTACGCCATCGGCGACATCGCCGCGACCCCAGCCACACCCGGTCTGGCGAGCTTCGCCGCCCACGCCGAGACGCCGGCCGAGTGGGCGGTGCTGCCGCAAGTAGCGCAACCGGCGATCCAGGGCGGCAAGCACGCTGGTCGCCAGATCGCGAGGAGGCTCGACGGCGTTGCCGACGGAGGCGTTCCACTACCACGACAAGGGGACGATGGCCACGATCGGCCGCCACGACGCGGTCACCGAGTTCCCGAGTGGCCGGCGGCTCACCGGCTTCCCCGGCTGGGTCGCTTGGCTCGGCCTGCACCTCGTGTACCTCATCGGCTTCCGCAACCGGGCCAACGTCCTCGTCAACTGGGCGTGGAACTACCTGACGTACGACCGCGGCTCCCGCATCATCCGCCCGCCCGGCTAGCCCCAATACCGTTCAGTGACGCGGTCGCGACGAGTCTGACCGGTCGTGCGGGAGTCGTCAGGCCCTCGCATCGCCGAGCACGTCGATGGCGAGCTCGGTGCCTCGAGCTCGCTAGAGCTCGCCGTCGGTGTCGACGTACTGCTCGTACGTGACGCCGAGTCGCGCGGCACCGACTCGCTGTCCTCGCCGAACCGGTCGCGTCGACCCCGACGAACGGACGTCGGGGAAGTCCGCGCTCGCCCGCTGGAAGTCGGGGAGCTCGCGATGCACGGTCGCACCACTCGCCCAGAAGTTCACGACGCCGGCCCGTCAGCGGCCACGTCGAGCGTCGCCGTCACCGCGCGCGGATCCGAGGCGGCCTCGTTCGCCGTCGTCGCTGCAGGCGGACGCGACCGACGCGGTCCGGCAAACGCCGCCTCAGGCGCCCGATCGCACCGGATCGCGCGCGTGCTCGAAGCGGCGTCGACCCAGAGTCCGGGACGAGGGCCAGGTCCTCAGCATCACGTGACCGCCGGCTCGAACGCGACGCCGCCCGGGACGCGACGCCGCGCGGTCCATCGACACTGGCGCGACGACACCGTCCCGTGCGACGCTTCGCAGAGCGGGCGACCGCGACCGCGGCATCGGCCCGGCCCGACGTCATGTAACCAGCCATGCACCCTCACTGGCGGTGTTGCGGCTAGCCCGACTGATGCCGCGCCACGTCGTCCGCACGCGGCCAGCCCGAGCGACCGCCAGCACGTTGAGCGGCACCGCACCGCCTCGGACAGCGGTCAGCGGTTCCATGGTGCGGTCGGGGAGACCGCACCCTCGCCGCCGGTGAGCACGTCGACGCTGTCGTCGGTGACGAGGATCGTGTGCTCGAACTGGGCCGTGCGCTTGCCGTCGGCCGTGACCGCCGTCCAGTCGTCGTCCCACATCTTGTGCTGCCACGAACCGAGGCTGATCATCGGCTCGATCGTGAACGTCATCCCCGGCCGCATGATCAGCGAGTTCCGCGAGTCGTAGTAGTGCAGGACCTGGATGTCGGAGTGGAACTGCTCGCCGATCCCGTGGCCGATGAACGCCCTGATCACGCCGTAGCGGTACTTCTTGGCGTGCTGCTCGATGGCCCGGCCGATGTCGCTGAGCGGGCGCCCCGGCTTGACCGCCTCGATCCCGTGCCAGGTGGCCTCCTCGGTGACCCGCACGAGCTGACGGCTCTGCTCGTCGACGTCGCCGACCAAGAACGTGGCGTTCGTGTCGCCGTGGACGCCGCCGTGATAGGCGGTGACATCGAGGTTGATGATGTCGCCGTCTTCGAGCGGGCGGGAATCGGGAATGCCGTGGCAGATGACCTCGTTCACCGACGTGCACACGCTCTTCGGGTAGCCGTTGTAGTTGAGCGGCGACGGATAGCAGTCGCGCTCGATGTAGAGCTGGTGCACGTACTCGTCGAGCTCGTCGGTGGTCAGCCCGGGCCGGACGGCTTTGCCGGCGAGGCGCAGGATCTCGGCCGCGAGCTTCCCGGCCACTCGCATCCGTTCGATGGTGTCCGACGACTTGACGCGCGGCTCGTCCCAGCTCTCGACCTCGCCGGTGTCGGCATAGGGCGGGCGTTGGATGTGCTCCGGCACCGCTCGCATCGGGCCGACGATCCCCGGGCAGCACGCGCCCCTCCGTGCGCTTGTGGCAGCGCTTGTACTTGCGCCCGCTCCCGCACCAGCACGGGTCGTTGGCCTGCGGCAGGATGGCCGGAGGGTGGGCGACGGCGGTGGTTGACATCACCTCCAGGATACGGGCCACCTGCTGGACCTCGGGCAACCTGCGTCGATCTCGTGGCGGGCAGTAGCCTCGCCGGCATGCCCAGTTCCGTGAGCGCCAGCCCGGCGCCGAGCGACGAGGAGGCTGCCGCGATCGTCGCCGCGGTCGACGTGCTGTGGCCCCGCCCGGCGGTCGATGAGGCGAGCGCGCGCCGGGCGTCGGCGTGGAAGTTCAGCGGCCGGTGGTGGAGCCAGCCGATCCCGCTTCGCCGCGCTCGTCCATGGACGTGAGCGCGAGCGTCGAGGACGCCGGCCCGGATCCACACGTCGACCCGGTCACCGACCGCGCTCGTCACGTCGGTGACTTCGACGCATCTCCGCGGCTCGAGCTGACGACCGTGACGACCGATCGGGCCGTGTTCCATGAGGGCACCGAGGTCGACGTCGTCGACGGGCTGGTGCCGGGCGCTCAGTACGAGCACCGGGGGTTCCGGTTCCGGACCCTGCCGCGACCGGCCGGCGAGCTGCGCACCCGCATCGCCACGGTCAATGACGTCCACTTCGGCGAGGTCGAGGCCGGCCGTCTCGGGTCGAGCGACCTCGGACCGATCGAACGGGTACCGGAAGGAGCACCACCGTATCCCGAGGTGATGAACGGGGCCGCCGTCGCCGAGATCGTCGCCGCTGAGACGTTCGGCGCCGTCGTGGTGAAGGGCGATGTCACGAGCGACGGAAGGCCAGAGGAGTTCGCCGCGTTCGAGGCCTGCTACCGCCCACCGTTCGGCGACCGCCTGCACGTCGTGCGCGGCAACCACGACGCGTACCGCGGTCAGGACGTCTACGCCGGCGACCACTGGATCGAGCTCCCCGGCATCGCCATCGCTGTGATCGACACCGTCACCCCGTGCCACACCGGCGGCCGGCTGCTGGCGGAGCAGGTCGACTGGCTCGACGCCCGCGCCGCCGCGTCGACCGACCCGGTGATCGTGATGGGTCACCATCCGCAGGTGCTCCGGGCACCGGACAACCCCGCCTTCAACCTGTCGCTCGAGGCGAGCGCGGCGCTGAACGGCGTGTTCGAGCGGCGGCGGTCGATCGTCGCCTACACCGCCGGCCACACCCACAGCCATCGGGTCCAGCGCGCCGCCGGGGACGTGCCGAGCATCGAGGTCGGCTGCGTGAAGGACTTTCCCGGCACGTGGGCCGAGTACCAGGTGTTCGACGGCGGGATCCTGCAGATCGTCCACCGCATCTCGTCACCGCGAGCGCTGGCCTGGAGCGAGCAGTGCCGTGGGCTCTACGCCGACTTCGGCATCGACTACACCGAGTACGGCCTCGGCCGCCTCGAGCACCGCTGCTTCGAGATCAGCTTGCGATGAGCTCCGCACGGCAGTCGTGCGCGTTGGTCATCGCATCCGCGCTGATCCCGCTCACCGGCTCGGTTGGGAGCGAATCCCGTCGAGCGCCACCCCGAGCAGGTGCTGACGCCGCTCGGCGGGCTCGCCCATCTGCATGTACGTGACGCCCATGACCAACTGCAGCACGTCGTCGAACGTCACGTCCGGTCGCGCCTTGCTGGCGGCCTGGGCCCGCTCGAGCAGCGGCCTGCCGGCGGCGACGATGTCGGCCCGGCAGTTCTGCAGGAGCTCGGACTCCTTGGCGAGCTCCTCGATCACCGCTCGCTTGGTGGCCGAGTACTCGACGAACCGGTGCAGCCAGGTGGTGAGCGCATCCCACGGCTCGCGTGCCACGACGTCTTGGGCGGACCGGCAGAGTTCATTGACCTCGTGGACGTACACCGCCTCGAACAGGTCCCTGCGGGTGGGGAAGTGGCGGTACAGCGTGCCGATCCCGACGCCGGCGCGCCGGGCGATGTCCTCGAGCGAGGCCGCCGACCCATCGTCGGCGAACGCGTCGTGGGCGGCGGTCACGAGCGACTCGTAGTTCCGTCTGGCGTCGGCTCGCTGCCGGCGCACCGGCGAGCCGGCCGGTCCGTTCGTGCTCGTCATGACTCGATTTCCGCTTGCAACCGGAGGCATACCTCCGGTAGCGTTCCGGAGGGAATCCTCCACTTTAGCACTCCGCCCCTCGATGGGGCTCGGAAGGGATCGACGACATGGACCTCGGACTGCACATCGCCAACTTCACGTGGACCGACGGCGGCGGGACGCAGCTCGCGCCTGCGCTGGCTCGACTCGCCAAGGCCGCCGAGGACGCCGGGGTCACACGCGTCACGGTGATGGATCACCTGTGGCAGATCGGCGTCGTCGGCCCGCCCGAGCACGAGATGCTCGAGGCATACACCACGCTCGGCTTCCTCGCTGCGCACACCGAACGGGTGCAACTGCACGCCCTCGTGACCGGCGTCGTCTACCGCGAGCCGGGACTGCTCGCCAAGGAGGTCACCACCCTCGACGTGCTGTCCGGCGGCCGCGCTGGGCTCGGCATCGGAGCCGCATGGAACGAGGAGGAGGCACTCGGTCTCGGTCTCCCGTTCCCGCCGACGGCCGAGCGGTTCGAGCGTCTCGAGGAGACGCTGCAGATCTGCCTCCAGATGTGGGGCGACAGCGACAAGCCGTTCGACGGCCAGCACTATCAGCTCGGCCGGACGCTCAACTCACCGCGGAACATCGCGCGGCCGCACCCGCCGATCATGATCGGCGGCACCGGCGAGCGCAAGACACTGCGGCTGGTGGCGAAGTACGCCGACGCGTGCAACATCTTCGCCGGCGCCGAGGCGGCCCACAAGCTCGACGTGCTGCGCGAACACTGCCAGACCGAAGGGCGGAACTACGACGACATCGAAAAGACGACCATCCTCTCGTTCGATCCGTCGACCGAGCCCGGCCTGTTCATCGAGCAGCTCCGTGCGATGCACGAGCTTGGGTTCACCGTCGCCTACGTGTACGTGGGCGGGCCGGCGCCACTCGACACGGTGGACGTGTTCGGTGGTGCAGTGATCCCGGAGATCACCGACTGGTGACTCGCGTCCCGAAACCGAACTAAACACGCGGGTGGTTGCCTGACGACCACGAGCCCGATCAGTTCGGGTTGCGGCCGAAATCCCTGCGGCGACTGGTCGCAGCCCTCTGGTCGTTGACGCCGCGGACCATCCCCGTTCGGTGACACACCCTCTTGTCATGCTGGATGCATGATCGTGATCCTCATCGTCGCCGCGGTGGCCGTCCTGGCTGCGCTCGCCGGCCTGGCGCGCTACGCAACGCGCGCCTTCGCTGCCGCGATCGACGACGTCGCCAGCAGGCATCGCGAGGACCGCGACGAGGCGGTCACGGCGGCGCTGCGCCAGGTGGACTTGCTCAACCAGAGCCAGCTGGCATCGGCCAAGGATCGTCTCGGGGCCGAGCTCGCTGCTCGCCAGGACGTCATCGGCACGAACCTCGACGCCGTCCGGCACGAGGTCCGCACGGAGCTGACCCGTCTCGGCGAGCTCGTGGCCAAGATGAGCGAGTCGAGTGCGCAGCGGTTCGGGCAGGTCGACGAGTCGCTGCGCAGCCACGCCGAAGTCGCTCGGAAGCTCTCCGACTCGACCCGTTCGCTGCGCGAGGCGCTCGCCAGCCCGCAGGCCCGCGGCCAGTGGGGCGAGCGGATGGCCGAGGACGTACTCCGCCTCGCCGGTTTCACCGAGAACGTCAACTACCGCAAGCAGGCCCAGCTCACCGGCGCGGACTCGGGCGTGTCCGGGCGCCCCGACTTCACGTTCGACCTGCCCAAGGGCCACGTGCTGCACATGGACGTCAAGTTCCCCCTGTCGTCCTACCTCCGCCATCTCGATGCAACCAGCGACAGCGAGCGCGCCGAGCACCTCAAGACGTTCCTGCGTGACGTGCGCACCAGGGTACGTGAACTGTCGAGGCGCAACTACAGCGACGGCGCCAAGCCGTCCGTCGACTACGTCCTGTTGTTCCTCCCCAACGAGCATCTCTCCGGGTTCATCCACGAGCACGACCCCGCGCTCCTCGACGATGCGTTGGGGCAGCGGGTCGTGATGTGCTCGCCGCTCACCCTGTTCGCGTTCCTCGGCGTGATCCGCCAGGCGTTCGACAACTTCATGATCGAGCAGACCAGCGACGAGATCCTCAAGCTCGTCGGCTCGTTCAAGTCGCAGTGGGGCAAATACACCGAGTCCGCCGAGAAGGTGAAGAAGCACCTCGTCCAGGCCCACGACGAGTTCGACCGCCTCACCACCACCCGCCAGCGGATGCTGGAACGCCCGCTGCACAAGATCGAGGCGATCCGCCTCCAACGCTCGCTCCCGATCGACGACGTCGACGAGCTGCGACGACGCGGACACCGCGCCGGTCCTGCGTGCGGTCGGCCGCGACGACTAGCGCCCGTTTCGGGCCGAACCTGATAAGACTCGTCGCGTCATGTCGCAGCCAGAGCTCGACTTCGGGACCGGCCGACGGCGAGCGGCAGCGAGCTCCAGCCGGAGGGCACGTACACGGTCAGCCAGCTCGCCGATGTCATCCGCAACCGCCTGCGCGCCGGCTTCGAGCAGGGCGTCTGGGTCCGCGGCGAGATCCAGGGGTGGAACGGCAAGGGCGCCCACGCCTACTTCACGCTCGCCGACGACAAGTCCGAGCCAAGGCGGTGATCCCGGTCGCCTTCTTCGCACCGCAACGCGACCGGCTGCGCGCCATGCTCAAGCGCAGCAATCTCGTGCTCGGCGACGGGATGAAGGTGCTGATCCACGGGTCGCTCGACTTCTACGCCCCGACCGGCCGACTGTCGTTGAAGATGGACGGCCTGACCCCCGCTACACGCTGGGCGATCTCGCCCAGCAGCGCGACCAAGTGCTGCGACGGCTGATCGCGGCCGGGCTCGTCGAAGCCAACCGGCGGCGGCCGCTGAGCCGCATCGCCGTTGCGCATCGGGGTCGTCACCAGCGTCGGCAGCGCGGCGTGGCACGACTTCGAGAACGAGCTGTCGCGCAGCGGCATCGGGTTCGAGCTGTCGGTGTGCGACGTGCGGGTCCAAGGCGAACGGGCAGAGTCGATGGTGGCCGGGGCGATCAACACGCTCGGGCGCCGACCGCTCGACGCGATCGTCGTGATCCGCGGCGGCGGCGCTCGCAACGAGCTGGCGGTGTTCGACAGCGAGTCGATCGCCCTCGCGATCGCCGCGGTCTCCGGTGCCGGTGCTCACCGGCCTCGGCCACGAGATCGACCGCAGCATCGCCGACGAGGTCGCGCACACCTCGTACAAGACCCCCACGGCGTGCGCCAACGCTCTCGTCGCGGCGGCGCAGCAGTACCTCGCCCACGCCGAGCAGGCGTTCACGGCGGTCGCCGCGATCGCCGCACGAGCGCGTCGACCACGCCGAGCAGCAGCTCGGCGTCGGTCACCCACCGCATCGCCCGCCGCACCCACGCGGCGGTTGGCCGGGCCGAGGAAGGACTCGCACTGCGGGTGTCGACGTGTCCGCGCTGGTGCAACCCGGCAGGTTGCCGACGCCGTGCGCCGGCGGATCGACGACATCGCAACCCGGATCGGCACGCGTCCGGTCCAGTGCATCGCCAACGAGCAGCGCCACATCGATGGCTCGCCGCCAGGGTCTCGGCGCTCGACCCCGTGACGATGCTGGCGCGGGGCTGGACCATCACCCGCGCCGCGGACGGCACGATCCTGCGATCCCCCGACATCGTGCATGACGGCGACGTCATCACCACGCAGTTCGCCAACGGCCGGCTCGCGCAGCACGCGCCGAGAAGCAGTCCGACACGGAGCCCGACCCATGAACGACGAATCCGCATCGAGCCCCGAGCCGCTCGGATACGCCAGCGCGCTCGCCGAGCTCGAGCGAGATCCTCCACGAGCTGGAGGGCAGCGACGTCGACGTCGACAAGCTCGCCGACCGCGTCGCCCGGGCCACCGAGCTCATCGCCCTCTGCCGCGAGCGCATCGGCGCAGCCCGGCTGCGCATCGACGAGGTCATCGCCGACCTCGATGGCCCGGCCCGGTGACCACCCAGACGCATAATCGCGTAGCGGCATCACCCCCGGAGAGTCTTGCCGCGATCGCCGCGCGCGTCGACGACCGGCTCGTCACCTTGGTCGAAGCAGAGCGGGACCGCTGGGCCGCGCTGGACGCCGACCTCGCCGGTCCGTTCGACGAGATCAACCGCATGGTGCAGGCCGGCGGCAAGCGCCTCGGCCGGCGTTCTGTCACTGGGGCTTCGTCGGTGCCGGCGGCGACGCCGATGACCAGCGGGTCGTCGACGCTCGGCGCGGCGTTCGAGCTGATGCACGCGTTTGCGCTGTTCCACGACGACGTCATGGACGACGCCGACGACCCGACGCGGGGCCCCGACCACCCACGCCGTGTACGCGGATCGGCATCGCGACGGCTGGCTGGACCGGGCGAATCGCGTCGATTCGGCGAGGGCGCCGCGATCCTCATCGGCGACCTCGCGCTTCGTGCTGTCCGACGAGCTGCTCGTCGGGCGCCCCGCCGCCGTGTGGAGGATGTGGAACGAGCTGCGGACCGAGCTCAACGTCGGCCAGTTCCTCGACATCCTGGGCTCGGTGCGGCGCGAGCGGCGGCTCGAGAAGGCGGAACGGATCGCCCGGTACAAGAGCGGCAAGTACACGATCGAACGACCGTTGCACCTCGGATCGCTGCTGGCCGCGCCCGAGCGCGCCGACGCATCTGCTCCCGCGCTCAGCCGCGTTCGGACTGCCGCTCGGCGACGCGTTCCAGATGCGCGACGACGTGATCGGCGTCTTCGGTGACACGGCCCAGACCGGCAAGCCGGTCGGCGGCGACCTGCTCGAGGGCAAACCGACTCCGCTGCTCGCACGGGCTGTCGCGCTCGCCTCGCGACGCAGCGGACCGTGCTCGATCGCGTCGGACGCGCCGGGCCTCGATGCGCGACGGCGTGGCGGCGATCCAGCAGGTCATCGTCGACACCGGCGCCCTGGCCGAGCTCGAGGTCGACGATCGAGCGGCTCGCCGACGAGGCGCGTGGACGCGCTGCAATCGCATCGTTCTCGACGCACCGGCGACGGCCGAGTTGGAGGCGTTGGCCCACTACGTGGTGGGTCGCCCCGGGTAGGGATCGCGCTGCGGAGCCTCCGTGCGGGTGGCCACGTTTCTCGTACGATTCCGCCCATGGGTTGGGGATGTCTGGCGGGGGCGGCGATCGGTGCGCTCGCCGGGCTGACGCTCGCGGCGTGCTCCAATGACGAACCCGGGACGGCGCCCACGTTGCCCTCGATCCAGACGACGACACCGCCGACGACGCTGCTCGATCGTGCCAACGACGCTGCCCCAGTACTACGAGGTGCAACGCGGCGACACGCTGACCGAGATCGCCGCTGCGTACTCGATCCCGGTGCAGGCGTTGCTCGCCGCCAACCCGGAGTCGACCAGCCCAGACGACATCCAGGCCGGCCAGTTCCTCGTCATCCCGCCACGCGACGGCCTGGTCGCCGACCAGCTGCCGGCGACGGTGCCCGGCCAGACCGCTCCGACGCTGCCGACGGTGCCGGGAGCCGCGGTCCGACGTCGCGTCCCGTAGCGAGCGTCCCTCGCGACCGCCGGCTCCGGCCGTAACATTGCTGTCATGAGTTCGTTCTGGCCGAACGCCGACCACTGGAGCCTGAGATCCCGCTCGACACGCCGCACCGCCGGCTGCCGGTGCTCGACGAGCACCGGCGTGGTCGTGCTCGCCGACGCCGACTTCGACGTGCCGGCCAGCGAGTACGAGGCGCTCGAGTACATGGACTGGAAGAGCGGCGGCGACACCAACTTCGCGCCGATCGCGTCGGCCGACGGCGAGCTCGACTGCCGCGGGTTCTGGGACAAGGGCAAGACCGACAAGGACGCCGCTGTGGACGTCGAACGCCGAGCATCGTGCCGGCGATCCGGGACTACGTCGACGCGGTCGGCGCCAACTTCGGTCGGGTCCGGGTCATCAAGCTCGAGCCGCAGGACCGCGAGACGGCGATCCGCTGCATCCACCGTGACGACAACAACCGGTTCAACCCCGACGACGAGGGCTGGGTCGTGCGGTCGTGGGTCGAGCTCACCGACAACCCCGACAGCTACATGCTGCTGATGGACAACGGGCCCGACGGGCTGCCCGATCCGGCGACCGAGGTCCGCGTGCCGCTGCACAAGGGCGCCCGCTTCGTCGTCGACACCCAGCGCCTCTGGCACGTCGTCGTGCACAACGGCGACGCACCTCGCTACGCGCTTGATCACCAGCTTCGAGTCCGGCGACGTGCTCGAGCGCTGGATACTGGCCAATCGGGCGCCAATTCCGGCACACTGATCACCGGAGCGCGTAGAGATCGGGGTATACCGCCGCCCGGATCTGTACGTGCCGGCGGGGCCCGGGGTACGTGCTCTGGGCCCCGCATCGCCCGGAAAGAACGTTCCACGAGGGGCGTTGTCGAAACGGCCCATCGGTGGTATGTTCCGCGGCTCGATCTCGTTGCGGCGGTAACAGGATTCGGCGGAGAGTCCGGCGCGGGGCGCTAAAAGGCGGAAAAACTCATGGCATCCCTTTCGAAGGGCACGCGTCCTCGTCGCGTGCGTTCTGCTCTCGTGCGGCGGCGCGCTCCTGATTCCCCAGGTCGCGGCGGCCCATCACAACACCGTCAGCTGCCAGTCACCGGGCGTCCGGCGATCGTGAACTACGCGAGCCCGACTTGGCCGAGACGTTCACGACCGATCAAGGCCACGCCGGTGCACGGCCCGGCCGGTGGTTCGACCACCGTCGGCCTACTCCGGCACGTCGCTCACGTGTTCGGCATCGTGGACCGAACCGGCTTCGACGAGCACGAACGTACCGGCGCAGCGGGGACTGCACCGAGGCGAGCGCCGACGACGACGACGGAGGCGCCGACAACGACGACCGAGGCGCCGACCACGACGACGAGGCGCCGACGACGACGGAGGCGCCGACGACGACCGAGGCGCCGACCACGACGGAGCGGCCCGACCACGACCGGACGAGCGGCGACGACCACCGATCCGCCGGTAACGGACCCGACCGACCACCGGCACCCCCGACCACGGGTCGTCGGTGGAGACAGCGGCGGGACCCTGCCGGCGACCGGATGGCTGACTCGTCGGTGGCGGCCGTGATCGGCGCTCGCCTTCTTGCTGGTCGGCGGAGCGACGCTGTTCGCAGCCCGCCGCAAGTCGACCGGGCTCGACTGACGCAGCGTCGAGAGATCGGAGTGTCGCTGCGGCGGCGGCGGCACTCTCGTGGATCCGGGGGGAGGGCAACCTCCCCCTGGACCCAGCGCCCCTGACGAGTCAGCTCGAGGTCGTTGCCGGCGGACTGGGCGGCAGCGCTTCGTACGAGAGCGTCCAGCTCTCGTCGACGTCGACGCGCGTCAGCGAGCCGGCCGGAACCTCGATCGCGATGAGGAACGGCAACCGGGCGAGTAGCGCTCACAACCGCCCCCGTCGGCGTCGAGGCACGGGGTCCATCTCGCTCATGCCCACGAATCCGCCGCCTGCGTCGAAGAAGTAGATGTCGAGCGGCATCGGCGTCTGCCACATGTAGAACCGGTAGGCGCCCTCGCTGTCGAACTCGAACAGCATGCCGTCGGCCGGTCCGAGATCGGTGACGCCGGAGAGACCCTGGTGCCACTGGTCGCGGGTCGCCGCGAACCAGAGCCTCAGCTCGACGGCAGTCGTCGATCCCGGTGCCGACAGCGTGGCATCGACGCGATCGGTGTCGCCGGGAACGGTCGCATCCGCCGCGGTCGCTGGCTGCGGTGGCTGGATCGCTGGCGCCCGACGTCGCTGTCGCGTCGCATCCCGCGACGCGCTGCGCCAGCACCGCGAGCAGCGCCGCGAGGGAAGATGTTCGGTCAGCCATCCCGGTGCGCGACGGCCAGCTCGGCGATCTCACGCATGATCCGCGACAAGTCGAAGTCCTTCGGCGTGTACACCGCGGCGACGCCGCCGCTCGATCAGCCGCGGTCGGTCCTCCTCGGGGATGATCCCGCCGACGACGACCGGCGCGTCGACGCCCACGTCGCGCAGATGCGGCGATCACGTCGGGACGAGCTCGAGATGCGACCCGGACAGGATCGACAGCCCGACGACCTCAGGGTCCTCGTCTCCGGCCGACGCCGCGATCTGCTCGCTCGTCACGCGGATGCCCGAGTACACGACCTCCATGCCGGCGTCGCGGGCGGCGACTGCGATCTGCTCGGCGCCGTTCGAGTGACCGTCGAGCCCGGGCTTGGCGACGAGCAGCTTCGGTGGGCCGCCGGGCAGCGTCTTCACCCACTCGGCCACCGCGGCGAGGTCGCGCCCGCCGCCGCTGGCGCCGCCGACGCCGGTCGGGCCGCGGTACTCGCCGAACGCCTCGCGCATGACGGCGCCCCACTCGCCGGTGGTGCCACCGGCGCGGGCCAGCGCGATCGACGCCGGCATGACGTTCTCGCCGGAGCTCGCGACCCGTCGCAGCTCGTCGAGCGCCGCGGCGACGGCGGCGCCGTCGCGGTTGGCGCGCCACTTCTCGACGTCGGCGATCGTCTCGGCCTCGACGCTCGGATCGACGCGCAGGATCGCACCCTCGCCGCCGAGCGGTGACGGCTCGGTCTCGGTGAACCGGTTGACGCCGACGACGATCTGCTCGCCGGACTCGATCCGGCGTGTGCGCTCGGCCATCGACGAGACGAGCCGCGACTTGAGCGTCTCGACCGCCTCGAACGCGCCGCCCATCGACACGATTTCGTCGAGTTCGGCTTGCGCGGCCTCGCACAGCTCCGCCGTGTGCTTCTCGATGACGTGTGAGCCGTCGAAGATGTCGCTCGTACTCGAGGAGGTCGCTCTCGAACGCCAGCACCTGTTGCATGCGCAGCGACCACTGTTGGTCCCACGGGCGGGGCAGGCCGAGCGCCTCGTTCCACGCCGGCAGCTGGATGCTGCGTGCTCTGGCGCCGCTTCGACAGCGACACGGCGAGCATCTCGAGCACGATGCGCTGGCACGTTGTTCTCCGGCTGCGCCTCGGTGAGCCCGAGGCTGTTGACCTGCACGCCGTAGCGGAAGCGCAGCGCCTTCGGGTCGCGCGACGCCGTAACGCTCGCGACCGACCCGCTCCCACAGCACGTTGAACGCCCGCAGCTTGCAGATCTCCTCGACGAACCGGATGCCCGGCGTTGACGAAGAACGAGATCGACCCGAACACCTGCGTCGAAGCGCTCCGGCTCGACCTGCCCAGACTCCCTGACCGCGTCGAGCACGCCGACGGCGGTCGCGAGCGCGTACGCCAACTCCTGGACCGGCGTCGCCCCGGCTTCCTGGAGGTGGTACGAGCACACGTTCATCGGGTTCCACAGCGGAGCATTCGTTGCACACCAGGCGATCATGTCGACGATCAGCCGGCGCGAGGGCTCGGGCGGGAAGATGTACGTGCCGCGAGAGAGGTACTCCTTGACGATGTCGTTCTGTGTCGTGCCGCGTAGCGCGCGCCGACGGTGCGACCCCTGCTCCTCGGCGTTCGCCACGTACAGCGCGAGCAGCCATGCCGCGGTGGCGTTGATCGTCATCGACGTGTTCATCTCGCCGGGCGGGATGCCGTCGAGCAGCGTGCGCATGTGGCCGAGGTGGCTCACCGGCACGCCGACCTTGCCGACCTCGCCCTTCGCCATCGGCGAGTCGGGGTCGTAGCCGGTCTGCGTCGGGAGGTCGAACGCGATCGACAGTCCGGTCTGGCCCTTGGCCAGGTTCGTGCGGTACAGCCGGTTCGACGCCGCAGCCGTCGAGTGACCCGAGTACGTCCGCATCATCCACGGGCGGTCGGGTCGGGCTCGGTCATGCCGACCGCGGCGCTCAGTCGCCGGAGGTAGTCGTCACGGTGTCACGGAGATCGCTCCCATCGAGATCAGGTGCGGGGTCGGCCACTGCACGTCGAGCAGCTTCGCCGCCGGTGTCGTTGAGCCAGTCGACGAGGCCGATCAAGCGCGACCTTCGACGCATCCGTCGCGAGGTGGAACATCGACTCGCCGGCGAAGAACCCGCCGATTCGCACGCCGTACAGGCCGCCGACGAGCCGGCCGCCGTCGTCGCGGCACTCGAAGGAGTGCGCCCACCCGAGCGTGTGCAACCGGCGTGTACGCCTCGACGAACGCCGCGTTGATCCATGCGCCCGGCCGCCGGGGATTGCCACAGTGCAGCATCACCTCGGTGAACGCGGTATCCCGGGCGAGCGGTAGCGGCGCATGCTGCGCCGTAGCGACCGCGTGCACGCGCAGTCCGTCGAGGGGGAGGATGGCGCGGGGGTCGGGCGAGAACCACACGATGCGCTTGCGCCCGTACGGCATCGGGAACAATCCGCGCCGATAGGCGGCGAGCAGGGTTCCGGGCTCGAGGTCGCCGCCGATGCCGACGATGCCGTCGGCATCGGCGCTCAGCGGCGAGGGCAGCGCCCACCGGCTGGGCGGCGGATCGACGGGGAGGCGGGTACCCGGCAGCGACTGCAACGACGAGCACCTCCCTTCCCGAGACGTCCTAGTACTGATAGAAGCCTCGTCCAGTCTTGCGGCCGAGCTGCCCCGCTGCCACCTTGCGACGAAGGGTCGAGACCGCGGCGTAGTTCGGGTCGCGGAACTCGGCGTACAAGGCGTCGAGGATCGCCAGCGACGTGTCGAGCCCGACGAGGTCGAGCAGCGCGAACGGTCCCATCGGGAAGTTGCAGCCTCCCTGCATCGCGGTGTCGATGTCGTCCATGGTCGCGGTTCCCTGTTCGAGCATGCGGATCGCGTTGTTGAGGTAGGGAAACAGCAGCGCGTTGACGACGAAGCCAGCCCGATCGGCCACCTCGATGGCGTCCTTGCCGCACGCTGTGGCGAACGCCAGGCACGACTTGATCGTGTCATCGCTGGCGGTGATCGGCTTGACGACCTCGACGAGCTTCATCATCGGTGCCGGATTGAAGAAGTGGATGCCGCACACCTGGTCAGGGCGCTGCGTGGCCATCGCCAGCTCGATGACCGGAAGCGTCGACGTGTTCGTGGCGAGGATCCCGGCCGGCTTGACGATCTGCTCGAGCTCGGCGAACAGCTCCTTCTTGACGGCGAGCTCCTCGACGACGCTCTCGATGACGAGGTCGCAGTCGGCGAGCTTGCCGAGGTGGTCGGTCGCGGTGACGCGCGTCAGAACGGCGTCCTTCTCGTCGACGGTCGATGCGCTCCTTCGCCACCTGCTTGTCGAGGCTCGCAACGAGCCCGGCGACCACGCCGTCGGCGCCGGCCCGGCTTCGCGAGCGGACGATCACGTCGAACCCGGACTTGGCGGCGACCTCCGCGAGTCCTGAGCCCATGATCCCCGAACCGACGATGCCCACCATGTTGATGTCACCCATGGCGCAAGCGTAGTTACCCGGCGGTAACAAATTCAATGGGAGTCGGAGCCGACCGGCGAGCCGACGCCAAGTGGTGGCACGCTACGGTCCGTCACGTGACTCTGGCCCTGTTCGGCGGCGGCTCGTTCGTCGCCAACGACGACCTCGACCGCGCGCTCCTCGCGACCGCCCGCGCCGAACAGGTCGTCGTGTTGCCGACGGCCGATGCGTTCGAGGATCCGGCGGCGCTCGTCACCGCCGGGATGTCGTGGGCCGAACGCCTCGACGTCGACATCGCGGCACTGATGGTCCTGCACCGGCACGAGGCCGAGGACCCGGGAGCAGCCGGGGTCATCGACGGCGCGAGTGCCGTCTACCTCGTCGGCGACTCGTCGCTGCACCTACGCAGCACGCTCAAGGACACCGCGGTGATGCAGTCGATTCGCGACGTGCTCGGGCGCGGCGGGCTGGTCGCCGCGATCGGACCGAGCGCCGCCGCGCTGTGTGACCCGATGCTCGATCAGCGCGGCGGCGCGTTCACGCTCGGGCTCGGTCTGGCCACGGGAATCGCCGTGATCCCGGAAGCCGAGACCTGGACCGCCGACCGTCTGCACCGCACGCTGTCACTGGCGAACATGCCGCTCATCGAGCTGCCGACCGGATCGGCGGCGATCCTCACCGACGGAGTGTGGACCTTGCACGGCGATGCCGTCGCCCACGGCGACCCCCCGCTCGCCCGCTGAGAGATTTCCACAGGCCAGATTCACCGTTTTTGGGCAATTTGGCCTGTGGAAATCTCAGTTGTCGGTGGTCTCCGGGCCCGAGGTGTCGTCGGCCGTGGTCGCTGCGGGTTCGGTCGTGTCGCTCGAGTCGGTCGTCTCGGTGGCCGACGTCGTCGCGACTGCTGCGACCGTCGTGGTGGTTGCGGCGGGATCGTCGTCGTCGCCCCCGCCGATCACCGCGATCAGCACGAGGGCGAGGAAGATGACCGCGGCCGCGACCGCGAACAAGATCCCCTTGCGCGTCAGCTTGCTCCGGCGCACCTGCTTGTCGACGACCGCCTGCTTCCGCTGACGATTGGCCTTCTGTCGTTCACGTCGTTCCGTACCCACGGAGGCCGAACGATACAAGTCCCGGTGGCATGCGCCGTTGGCGGCCAACACGATGCCGACGGTGGCGGTCGATACGCTCGTTCCGTGGCAATCGTGCGGATGTTCGCGTCGGCGAGAGCAGCCGCCGGACGCGGCCGTGATGACGTTCCGGGCGACACCGTCGGTGCCGTGCTGGCGACAGCCCGGCAACGCTACGGCGCCCCGTTCGACGAGGTGCTCCGGACGTGCCGGATCTGGGTCAACGGCGAGCCGGCGAGCGAGTCCACGACGGTGGGGAGCGGCGATGAGGTCGCGGTCCTGCCTCCCGTGTCAGGGGGTTCCCGGTGAGCACCGAGGCGCTGGCGGCGCTCTCGCTCGAGGAGCTGCGCGCTCGACGTGCCGAACTGCAGAGAATCGACGATGCCGTCTCGTACGTCCGTCGCGTCGCCCAGGGCCGTGCCGACCTCGCTCGCGACGCACTCGGACGATCCAGCGACGACGGTGACCGCACTCCCGTGTACGGCCGGGACGACCTGCAAGCCGGGTTGCGGGACGTGCTCTCCGACCGGCTGCTCGCCGCCGGTGATCGTCCCCCGAGGCCGGCTGAGGACTTCAGCGATCATGCGCTGAGCGAGGAGCTCGATTCGTTGTGCGCCGAGCACGGGTTCAGCCGGCTCGACCGACTCACCCGGGCGCAGCTCGCCGACCTCGTCGATGCGTTGGATGCGTTCGAGCAGCGCGTGTCGGCACAGCGCCGCACCGTGTTCGTCGAGCTCGACGAGCTGACCGACGAGCTGGTCAACCGCCTCCGCGACGCGACACCGCCGGGCGGATACTTCGATCGGGATGACGAGTGACGAGCCGTTCCGCCGACCTCCGCCAGGAGTTCGAGAATCGGCTCGGCGAGTTCATCAAGAACCAGCGCGAGGTCGCCAGCATGTCGGTTCGCCGCCTCGCCGACCTCGCAGGAGTCTCGAACCCGTACCTGTCGCAAATCGAGCGGGGCCTTCGCCGACCATCCGCCGAGATCCTCCAGCAGCTCGCCAGCGCCTTGAAGATCAGCGTCGAGACGCTGTACGTGCGGGCCGGACTACTCGCCGATCCGTCCGATGAACCGGCGCCGAGCGTGCGTGAAGCGATCGCCCGCGACGATGCGCTGACCGCGGAGCAGAAGCACGCACTCCTGAACGTCTACGAGAGCTTCGTCGCCAAGTAGAACCGTGCCCATCTCCCCGCACGGCGGGAATTCTGACGGGTTCACTAGGGTTTGACGTCTGGTGCAGCGGGTCGCCCTGATCTCTCTCCACACGTCACCCCTCGTGCAACCGGGCTCGGGTGACGGCGGGGGCATGAACGTGTACGTACGCGAGGTCGCGGCGGCGCTCGCTCAGGCCGGCGTCGAGTGCACCACCTACACCCGTGCCGATCGGCCGGGACTGCCGCGCGAACTGCTCGTCGAGCCGGGTCACACGGTCGTCCACATCGGGGCCGGCCCGTTCCACGTCGCCAAGGAGGAGCTGCCCGATCTCGTCGACATCTTCGCCGACGGCGTCGGCGAGCACATTCGCGAGACCGGCGGCGTCGACGTCATCCACGGCAACTACTGGTTGAGCGGAGTCGCCGGCCATCGGCTCAAGCACCAGCTCGACGTACCCCTCGTTTCGACGTTCCACACGCTGGCTCGGGTCAAGGCCGAGGGTGGGGACATGGAGCCGGTGTGGCGGGATCGCGCCGAGGCCGAGGTCATCGGGTGCAGCGATGCGATCTGCGTGAGCTGCCCGGAGGAGGAGCGCCAGTTCCGCCGGCTGTATGGGAACCCGCACGGTGTGATCGAGATCGTGCCGCCCGCCGTCGAGCACGCGTTCTTCGCTCCTGGCGACCGGACCGGCGCCCGCCGAGCGATCGGGCTGCCCACCGATCGCCCGGTCGTGCTGTTCGTCGGCCGGATCCAGCCGCTCAAGGGCCCGGACGTCGCCATCAGAGCCCTCGCCGCGATGACCCGCGGAGACGCGCTGCTGATCATCGTGGGCGGCGCGAGCGGCCTCGACGGCGACCGCGAGATGGAGAAGGCGGCCATCCTCGTGGACGAACTCGGCATCAGCGACCGGGTCCGGTTCGTCGAGCCGAAGCCGCACCACATCCTGTCGAGCTACTACCGGGCAGCCGACGTGGTCGTGGTCCCGAGCCGCAGCGAGAGCTTCGGACTCGTCGCTCTCGAGGCCGCGGCATGTGGCGTCCCGGTCGTGGCCACGGCTGTCGGCGGTCTGCTGAACATCGTCCATGACGGCGTGACGGGGCATCTGGTCGAGGGTCGCGATCCGGCCCGCTTTGCCCGCGCGCTCACGCAGGTGATCGACGATCCGCTCGGCGCCGCGGCGATGGGCGCCGCCGGCGCGGTCAGGGCCCGTCACTTCACGTGGAGCTTCACGGCGGCCAGGCTGCGGCGGCTCTATGCGGATCTGGTGAGCCAGTCGACGCCACTCGTCTCGGCGCACGACTGACGACCGGCGGGCACACGACGCCCCGGCCGCCACCGGGCCGGGAAGTAGCGTCGCGCCGGTGAGCGACCTGTTCGACGCCGATGCGCTGGCGGTCGTCGAGAGTCGGATCGACGAGTGGCTCGCCTCGTTCGCCGCCACGACGCCGGTTGTGCGGGCCGTCGATCGGGCCGCCACCGGTCGATCGGGGGGCGACGAGATCCGCTGGTACGTGCGAATGTCCGGCGAGGAGAAGGACTTCACGACAGTGTGGATCACGCTCGGCCAGCGGACGCTGCGCTACGAGACGTACGTGATGCCGGCTCCGGAGGAGAACGGAGAGCAACTGTACGAGCATCTCCTGCGGCGCAACGACCGGCTCGTCGGCGCCCACTTCTCGATCGGGATCGAGGACGCGGTCTTCCTCCGCGGTGAGCTCCCCGTCTCTGCGCTCACGCCGGACGAGATCGACCGGGCGATCGGCACGCTGTACGCGACGGTCGAGCAGTGCTTCCAATCACTCCTCCGTATCGGTTTCCCCCGCTTCTTCCGCTAACTGCTCGCAGGGGGTTCTCCGATTTCTGTTTCCGGACCGTTGATCCCGCGACACCCAGGGGAAGTGTCCGGGTCGCTGCGTATCGGGGATGTCGGGTTTCTGTTGCAGCGGCCCGGACACTACCCGCCAGTACCGTGCACGCGATGGGTGAGGGGGTCTTCGAGCTGGCGGTGGTCGGCGGCGGGAACATGGGCGCGGCACTGGTCGGTGGGTTGCTCACCTCCGGGGCGACCGCGCCGTCGTCGATCGTGATCTGTGAAGCGCTGGCGACGCGGCAGGGAGCAGCTCGCTTCGATGTTCCCCGGCGTGCGGATCACCGCGGGACTGCCGCGCTGTCGTGGTGCCGTGCTGGCCGTGAAGCCGGCAGACGTCGCGGCTGCCGCCGCGACGGCGGCGGCCGCTGGGGCGGTCCGCATCCTGTCCATAGCCGCCGGTGTCCCCACGTCGGCCATCGAGCGCGCTGTGGTCGCGGCCGCTGCCGAACCGCTCGCGGTGATCCGCGCCATGCCGAACACGCCGGCGCTCGTCGGCCAGGGTGCCTCGGCGATCGCCGGCGGTGCGGCCGCGATGGACGACGACCTGGCGTGGGCCGAGAGCATCCTCGGCGCCGTCGGGCTCGTCGTGCGGGTGCGAGAAGATCAACTCGACGCGGTCACCGCGCTCAGCGGCTCCGGCCCGGCGTACCTGTTCTTCGTCGCCGAGTCGCTGATCGATGCCGGCGTGCGTGCCGGGCTCCCCGAGGACCTTGCGTCGGCGCTGACCACACAGCTCTTGGTCGGCTCGGCAGCGTTGCTTGCCGAACGCGGCGACCCCGCGGCGTTGCGTGTGATGGTGACGTCGCCAGGCGGCACCACCGCCGCCGGGCTACGCGTGCTCGACGACCGCGACGTGCGGGCTGCGTTCTCCGACGCCGTCCAGGCCGCCGCGGCCCGCAGCCGCGAGCTCGCCGACCCGACCTGACCCGGACGCGACGAGGGCCGATGCCAACCCCCCGATGGCACCGGCCCTGTCGGCGCTGCCAGGAATCAACCCGGCGCGTCTCAACGGGAGAAGCCTACGCCAAGAGATGTCAATGCGAAAAGTGTCACGTCCGAAAAACAGTCACGTAATTCGCCGGGCTGCACAGGGCGTCCGCCCACGCGAGCCGCGCCCGTAGCCTCGTCCGTGATGGGGCGGCGCTATGAGACGGTGACATTGCTCACCGACTACGGGCTCGACGACGAGTTCGTCGGGGTCCTCAAGTCGGTGATCCGCGACCTCGCGCCGCACGCCGTGACGATCGACCTGACCCATCGCATCCGTCCCTACGACGTGCGCGCCGGAGCGCTCGCGCTGGCCAGAGCGATCCCGTACGTTGCGGAAGGGGTCGTGCTTGCCGTCGTCGATCCGGGAGTCGGCACCAAGCGGCGCGCCGTTGCGATCGAAGTGGCCGATGGCGCCGGTGTCCTCGTCGGTCCGGACAACGGTCTGCTGGCGCCGGCCGTCGCCGTTGCCGGTGGGGCAAGCCGCGCCAGCGTGCTCGACAACCCCGAGTTCCATCTCGCCACTCCGGGAGCGACCTTTGCCGGGCGCGACGTGTTCGCGCCGGCGGCGGCCCACCTGTGTCTCGGGGTCGACCTTGCCGAGCTCGGATCGCCGGTCGACCCGGGACTTCTCCTTCCGGGCATGGTCCCGCTGCCGCGGTCGGAACCCGGCGGGGTGCACGCCGAGGTGCTGTGGGTAGACCGGTTCGGGAACTGCGAGCTGAACGTCGGCCCCGACGAGCTCGCGGTCGTGGACGGGATCGTGGACGGCGTCGTCGCCGTCACCGTCGGTGACGACCGACGGTCGGCGCGTCTCGCCACCACGTTTGCCGAGTTGCCGGCCGGATCGATCGGGCTCGTGCTCGACAGCCAAGGGATGTACGCACTCGCGCTGGACCAGCGATCCGCCGCCGCCGAGCTGAAGCTCGCGCAGGGCGACGCGGTCGTCATCAGCGCACCGGGCGACGGCGCAGCTCGCGCCGGGTCGACGAGCAGCGTCGAGTTGCGACGGTCCCGTTAACCTGCTCGCCGTGCGACCGGCGACGACGTTGACGATCGGCCTCCTGCTGGCATTGATCCTCGTCGCCGGCGTGATCTCGCTGATGCGTCTGTGAGGTTTCGAGCCGAAAGATGGTGACGGATCCGGGCGGTGCGCCATCGCGTCAGCTGGGCCCGAAAGGTGGGTGCCGCGGTGAGCGTCGCGACGGGACCGGCCGACAGCGTTTATGTCGAGCGAGAGAGCCCAAACGGGCGTTTCTGGTCGACATAAACGTCCGTTGGCAGGTGCGCAGGCTCAGCCGGCGAGGACGGAGTCGAGGTTGCGGCGAACGAGCTTGCCGGCCGCGTTGCGTGGCAGCTCGTCGACGAGGACGATCTTGCTCGGGCACTTGTACCGGGCCAGATGGTCGAGGGCGAAGTCGATCAAGACCTCTTCGTCGAGGGTCGCGCCCGGTTTCGGCACGACGAATGCCTTGACGGCTTCACCGGTGTGCGGGTGGGGCACGCCGATGACACCAACGTCGTCGACCCCCGGGTGTTGGAGCAACACCTCCTCGACTTCGGCGGGGAACACGTTGAAGCCGGAGACGATCACGAGGTCCTTGGCCCGGTCGACGAGGTAGACCCGGCCGTCATCGTCGCAGTAGCCGATGTCGCCGGTGCGCAGCCAGCCATCCTCGGTCAAGACCCGTGCCGTCGCCTCGGGGTCGTTGAGATAGCCGGCGAACACGTTGGCGCCCCTGACCCAGATCTCACCGGCATCGCCGACGAGCGCGTCCTCTCCGTCCTCGTCGACGATGCGCATCTCGATCCCGTCGAGCACGACGCCCACCGATCCGTGCTTCGGCTCGAGGCCGGTCGACGACGTGACGACCGCCGACGCCTCCGTGAGCCCGTAGCCCTCGGAGATCACCACGCCGAAACGCGCCTCGATCCGTTCGGCGACCGACACCGGCAGCTTGGCTGCGCCCGAGAACGCGACGCGGACGCCGGCGAACGAATCGGGCGGGGCTTCATCGAAGTGGCTGAACGCCACCCACATCGCCGGCGCCCCCGGGATCACCGTGACACCCCGCGAGCGGAACGTCTCGATCGCCGTCGTCGGGTCGAAACGCTGAACCAGGACCAGCGTGGCGCCGGTGCTGAGCGACAAGCCGAGCACGACGTTCACGCCGTAGGCGTGGAACAGCGGGATGACGCCGTACAGCACATCCGTGCTCCCGACCCGGTCGTTCGTCGCCCGCACCTGATCGAGGTTCGCTTGCAGGCAGCCGTGCGTCAGCATCGCGGCCTTCGGTGATCCAGCGGTGCCGCTCGTGAACATCAGCAGCGCGAGGTGGTCGGCCGTCACGTCGACGAGCGCGACGGGATCGGACTTCAGGAGCTCGGAACCGAGGATGCTGCCGGGAATCTCGGCATCGTCAGCAGCGACCACCGCCCGTAGCGACGGGATCCGGTCGAGGTGAATGTCACGCCAGGACGATGCCGCGCTCCGGTCGACGACCGCAGCGACGGCCTCGACGGTGGCGAGCTGGCGCTCGAGCTCGGCCGCTGGACTGGATGGGTTGAGCGGCACGGCGACGGCACCGACCCCGAGGACAGCGAGATAGCTGACGACGAACGGCAGACCGTTGCTGCAGATCAACGCGACGCGGTCACCATCGCCGATTCCGTGCGACGCGATGCCGCCCCGGGCGCGGGCGACCAGGTCTCCCAGCTCCCCGTAGGTGGTCGACCGGTTCCGGTTGATGACGGCCACGTCGTCCGCGTTGTGGCCCTCCGCGATCCGAGCCAAATTCACGGCGCGAACGCTCCCATGCGTTTCCCCATTCGTCGTGTCCCCGTTGCTCGGCGAGGTTAACGTGTGGTTCGTCACGCCGGCGTGGGTTGGAACCGTTCCGACGTACTCGTCAGAGAGCACGGCCGCCAGGGTTTCGGACCCGCGTTCGGCGGTACTTGTGAAATGTTGCACGAGCCGCGTAGCGTTCCGGTCGATGGGTACAACGAACGGGCGCCGGATTCCTGAGGCGACCGTGGAGCGGCTCCCGGAATATCTTCGTCTGCTCACCGAGTCTCTCGACGCCGGAGTCTCGAACGTGTCGTCCGAGGAGCTCGCCGACATGGCGGGCGTCAACGCCGCCAAGGTGCGCAAGGACCTCAGCTACCTCGGCACGTACGGCGTGCGCGGGGTCGGCTACGACGTGGAATACCTGATCTATCAGGTCCGCCGCGAGCTCGGCCTCGACCACGACTGGCCGGTCGTCATCGTCGGTGCCGGCAATCTCGGTCAGGCGCTCGCCGGCTATGGCGGGTTCGGCCAGCGCGGGTTCCCGATCGCCGGGATCGTCGACGTTGACCCGGGCAAGGTGGGCATGGCGATCGGAGACGTCACGGTGCGCGACCTCGACCGAGCTGGCGACGATCGTGCGCAGCGGCCGCGTCTCGATCGGTGTCGTCGCCACGCCGCCCGGCGCCGCCCAGGACGCGGCCGAACGTCTCGTCTCGGCCGGGGTCACGAGCATCCTCAACTTCGCCCCGGTCCTGCTCAGCGTGCCGCCGGCGGTGTCGGTCCGCAAGGTCGACCTCGCCGTCGAGCTCCAGATCCTGAGCTACTACGAGCAGCGCCGCGCGTCGTCCGATCGTTCGTCGGCGTCGCCCCCGGACCGGGTGGCCCAGGCGTGACCGACGACCGCCGCCCCGACCGCCCGAACGCCTTGCCGGGCCGCACCATTCAGGGAATAGGCTGAGCGCACCATGTCGATCGTCGTCATCGGTGTCAACCACCGCACCGCGCCGCTGGCCGTGCTGGAGCGGCTGGCGATCGTCCCTGACGACCTCGGCAAGGTGATCGGCGGCCTCGTCAGCCGGGACAACATCCGCGAGGCCGTGGTCGTGAGCACCTGTGGGCGTACCGAGGTCTACACGGTCGCCGAGCGCTTCCACGGCGCGTACGCCGACGTCGCGGACTTCCTCGTCGCGCTCGGCGGGATGTCGCACGACGAGCTGCAGCCGTTCCTTTTCGTCCAGCACGACGACGCTGCGGCCACCCACCTGTTCGAGGTTGCGGCCGGGCTCGACTCGGCGGTGCTCGGCGAGAGCGAGATCCTCGGGCAGGTCCGCGCCGCCTGGCACGTCGCCGTCCAGCACGGCGGCGCGCGCACCACGTTCGACCTACTGTTCCGGCACGCATTGCGAGCGGGCAAGCGGGCGCGGACCGAGACCTCGATCGCCCGAGGGACCACGTCGATCAGCCACGCCGCGGTCGAGATGGCCGCTGACCGCATCGGCGCGCTCGACGGCAGCCGGGTCCTCGTGGTTGGGGCTGGCGACATGGGCGCCGGGGTGGCCGCGTCGTTGCGCCGGGCCGGGGCCGAGCACATCGTGGTCGCCAACCGCACGCCTTCGCGTGGTGCCGATCTCGCCGGTCGTGTCGGCGGCACCATCGCCGGGTTCGACGAGCTCACGTCGGCGCTGGCCGACGCCACGGTCGTCGTCACGTGCGCGACCGCGTCGGAGCCGATCATCACCAAGGAGATGATCGGCGAACGGGACGATCCGCTGCTCGTGGTCGACATCGCGGTGCCCCGTAACGTCGACCGCCCCGTCGCCTCGACGCCGGGGGTCACGCTGCTCGACCTCGACGACCTGCGTGATTGGGCCGACCGTGGCCGCGCCGCTCGCGCCGCCGAGACGGCCAAGGTGCGTGAGATCGTCAGCGAGGAGCTCGAACGATTCCTCATCGAGTCGACGGCCCGCCAGGCGGCACCGCTGGTCGCCCGTCTCCACGATCGAGCCGAGCAGATCCGCAGCGCCGAGTTCGAGCGATTCGATGGTCGCCTCGGCCAGCTCGGTGACGTCGAGCGTGAGACGGTCGAGGCGCTGACGCGATCGATCGTCGCCAAGCTGCTGCACTCGCCGTCGGTGCGTCTCCGGCAAGACGCCGGCACGCCGCAGGGCGAACGGAACGCGGCCGCAATCAGCGATCTGTTCGATCTGAATTCATGACCGGGCCGGCGAGCGGCCGTCTGCGCCTCGCCACCCGCGGCAGTCCCCAAGCGTTGACCCAAGCTCGCGTCGTGGCCGACGCGTTGGCCGTGGCCACGGGCCACGACGCCGAGCTGGTGCCGATCAAGACGACCGGCGACCGAGAGCGGTCGGTGCCGCTGCACACGATCGGCGGCCAGGGTGTGTTCGTGAAGGAGATCCAGCAGGCGGTGCTGGACGGCCGCGCCGACTTCGCCGTGCACTCAGCCAAGGATCTCCCGAGCGAAACACCCGCCGGGCTCGTGATCGGCGCCTTCTGCGCGCGCGCCGTGATGCGGCCGACGCGCTCATCGGCCGAACGCTCGCCGAGCTGCCGGCGGGTGCGACCGTCGCCACCGGGTCGGTCCGCCGCCGGGCGCAACTCGGCGAGCAACGCCCTGACCTCGTGTTCGTCGAGCTGCGCGGCAACATCGCCCGCCGGCTCGACCAGGTTCCAGCGTCCGGTGCCATCGTGATGGCGATCGCCGCGCTCGAAGTCCTCGGGCTCACCGATCGAACTGCGGAGCGGCTCGACCCGCAGCGATTCGTCCCGGCCGTCGGACAGGGTTGCGTCGCCGTCGAGTGCCGCGCCGACGACGACGACGCCGAGACCGTGCTGGCGGCGATCGACCATGCGCAGACCCGGCACGCGGTGACGGTCGAGCGGGCGTTCCTCCGTGAGCTCGGTTCAGGGTGCTCGCTCCCCGTCGGCGGGCATTGCACCGGCAGCCGACTCGACGTCTTCCTGGCCGGTGATTCCGTGTTCCGGGAGCACGTCCACGTCGGCGACAACACCGACGTCGCATCGCAACGGGCCGCCGAACTCGCGAGACAGGCCAGCAAATCCGTCGGAGGCGTGTGAACCCGTCGGGGCTCGCGGGGCGCCGGGTGGTGGTCACCCAGCAGCGGCCCGCGGCGCTGGCCGACCGGCTCCGGGCATACGGCGCGACCGTCGACCACGTGCCGCTCACCGAGATCGGTGAGCCGGTTGGCCGCGCCGCGCTGGACGCGGCCCTCGACCGCCTCGAGCGGTTCGACTGGCTGGTCGTCTCGTCCGTGAACGGCGCGCGGCGTGTGGGCGCCGCTGCGGCCACAGCGCCGTTCGTCCGGTTGGCCGCGGTCGGGAGCGCCACGGCAGCAGCCCTGGCCGAACGAGCCGGTCGTCCCGTCGACCTCGTTCCCTCCGTGCATCGGGTCGAAGGGCTGCTGGCCGAGCTCCCGCGAGGGACCGGCGAGGTGCTCGTCGCGAAGGGCAACCTGGCCGGTGCCGAACTGGCGGACGGGCTGCGCTCCCTCGGCTACACGGTCACGTCTGTCGATGCCTACGCGACGGTGCTGCGCCGCCCGGATGCCATCGAACTCGAGCTGTTGCGCACGGCCGACGTGGTCGTGCTGGCGAGCGGGTCGGCAGCGCAGCGCGCTGAGCGAGGCGACCCCGACCCGCGCCTCGGTGGTGGCGATCGGGCCGAGCACCGCCGCAGGTGCCGCGGCGGCGGGGCTGATGGTGGCGGCCGTAGCTGCCTCGCCCGCCGCTGACGACGTCGTCGCCGCGGTCGCCTGTGCGCTCGGATGACCGGCCCGAACGAAACCGTACGATGGTCGTGATGTTCCCGACCACCCGGCTGCGACGGCTGCGCTCGACGGCCGCGATGCGTGACCTGCTGGCCGAGACCACGGTACGCCCGTCTGACCTGGTGGCCCCGTTGTTCGTACGCGAGGGGATCGACGCGCCGGTGCCGATTCCGTCACTCCCCGGCGTCGTGCAGCATTCGCGTGACAGTCTGCGCGCCGAGGTGGCCGCGCTCGCCTCGCTGGGGATCAAGTCGGTGATCCTGTTCGGCGTTCCGACCCGCAAGGATGCGGTCGGGAGTGGCGCCTTCGACCCCGACGGGATCGTGCAGGTCGCGCTCGGCGACCTTCGCACCGACGTCGGTGACGACATGGTGGTGATCGCCGACCTCTGCGTCGACGAGTACACCGACCACGGGCACTGCGGCGTGCTCGACGAATCGGGCAACGTCGACAACGACGCCACGCTGGAGATCTACGCCAAGGCGGCAGTCGCCCAGGCCCGCGCCGGCGCGGCGGTCGTGGCCCCGAGCGGGATGATGGACGGTCAGGTCGCTCGCATCCGCCGGGCCCTCGACGAGGACGGGCACACCGGCGTGGCGATCCTCGCCTACGCCGCCAAGTACGCGAGCGGACTGTACGGACCGTTCCGCGACGCGGTCGACGTCACGATCGCAGGCGGAGGTGACCGCAAGGGGTACCAGCAGGACTGGCGCAACGCCAGGGAGGCGCTCCGCGAGATCGAAGAAGACGTCGCCGAGGGTGCCGACGTGATCATGGTGAAGCCGGCGCTGTCGTATCTCGACGTGATCGTCGCAGCCCGGCAGCGATTGACCGTTCCCATCGCGGCGTACCACGTCAGCGGGGAGTACGCGATGATCGCCGCCGCGGGCGCGAACGGCTGGATCGACTTCGACGCGGTGGCGCTCGAGCAACTCACGGCGATCAAACGAGCCGGCGCCGACGTCATCCTCACCTATCTCGCCCGCTGGTTCGGCGAGGGTCCGGGCCGCATGTGATTCGTTACTGCGACACGACGGCGTGTGTCGCGGCGGGCTGCGATCCGGTGCTGTGCACCGGACGTGGCGTCCCGTCCAACGACTCGCTCTTCGAGCGATCGAAGAGCTGCGATCCCCGGCGGCGTGAACTCGTCGATCAGGGCGTTCAAGGCCGTCGGCGGGCGCCCGTACCTGGTGGCGCGCGCCGATGGCCCGTACGTCTACGACGTCGAGGGGCGCCGGCTGATCGACCTCGTCCAGAGCTACGGCGCGGTCATCCTCGGGCACGCCCACCCGGCCGTCACCGCCGCGATCCGCGGCGCGGCCGGTGACGGAACGTCGTACGGAGCGCCGACACCACGGGAGATGAAGCTCGCCGAGACGATCGGCGAACGGGTTGGCAGCTGCGAGCAGGTCAGGCTGATGAACTCGGGTACCGAGGCGACGAGCACCGCGGTACGCCTCGCCCGCGGGCACACCGGCCGCGATCGCATCGTCACGTTCCACGGCAACTTCCACGGCGCCACCGATGCGCTCCTCGCCGCCGGCGGGAGCGGGGTCGCAACACTCGGGCTCCCCGGCACCGCTGGCGTGCCCGCCGGCGCGGTCGCCGAGACGCTCGTGGTGCCGTACAACCAGGTCCCAGCGCTCGACGAGAACGTGGCAGCCGTCATCGTCGAACCGGTCGCCGCCAACATGGGCGTCATCGCCCCGCAGCCGGGATTTCTCGACGGCTTGCGCGCGGAGTGCGACCGGGTCGGTGCGCTGCTGATCTTCGACGAGGTCATCACCGGATTCCGCATCGACACAGGCGGCGCACAGGCGAAGTACGACGTGAGGCCCGATCTCACGACGTTCGGGAAGGTCATCGGCGGTGGGCTGCCGATCGGCGCCGTCGGCGGCCGCCGGGATGTCATGAGCACGCTGTCGCCGCTCGGTCCGGTGTTCCACGCCGGGACGTTGTCCGGCAATCCACTGGCCACCGCGGCGGGGCTCGCCGCGCTCGGCGAACTGACCCCGGACGTCTACATCGAGCTCTCGGCCAGGGCGCGCCGGCTCGCCGCACTGCTGCGCGACGCCTGTGCGGCCGCGGGCTTTGCCGCCCGGTTCCCCGTGGTCGGCACGCTGCTCGGAATCGTGTGCGGCCCTGCTGCCGACGTGACGTTTCCCGCGCCAGTCGACTTCGACGGCGCCAAGCGGACCGACGAGGCGGCGTACGCGGCGTTCTTCCAAGCGATGCTCGCCGAGGGGGTGGCGATGGCCCCCGGCGCCTACGAAGCGATCTTCGTCGGCCTCGCCCACACCGATGACGTCATCGACGAGATCGCCGACGCCGCCGGCCGGGCCGCCCCGAACGCGGTCGAGGTGGTGGCTGCCCAGACCTTGCGGTAAGCGGGCGGTACCCTCGATCCAATGCGTCAGGTCCTCACGTGGCGTTTCGTCGCCGCGATCGGCGCGGTGCTCGGACTGGCCCTCCTGGTGTATCTCGTCCAGGCGCAGCAGGACGATGGGGCGACGTTCGCCGACACGTCGGTCGACGCCACGCGCCGCATGGACGTCGTGTCACTCGTCCAATCGGTCGAGCAGAGCGACTTCCAGATGACCCCACAGGGAACGGTGAGCGGGACGCTGATCCTCAACGTGATGGTCGGCGGCCAGCCGGTGCGGGTGCAGGCGTTCCCTGGCACGCGGGGCGAGGTGACGTGCGAGAACCTCACCGACCAGTTCCAGTGTGCGGTGCTCGCGCCAATCGCTCGGCGACACCCTGGTGTGGTTCGCCCTCGTGCCGCTGTCCGGTGAGTTCCGGTTCCGCCTGCCGGCGATCGACGACCTCGAGGGCGGGTACGCCCACCTCGTCAACGGGTGGGAGCTTCCCTACGCCCGCTCGATCGACCGCAGCGCGTGCGACCAGGACGCGGCGTCGTTCGGCGAGCTCCTCAACGAGCACGGTCGCGACTTCGAGTCGGTCTACGACCTCACCGAGGACGCGATCGTCGCGGTGGATTGCTGACGACCCGGATGCGATGAGCGATCCGCTCGCATAGCGCTGCGGATCGCTCATCGGCGATTCAGAGCCGCTGCGGCGGTGGCTGATTCGATGGCCGTCGGGCCGGCCTGGTAGGCGTGCTCGGCGCGGTGGAGGAAGTCGCCGAGGATGCGGTTGAACGTGCTCGCGTGCTCGATCATCAGGCCGTGGGCGGCGCCGCTGATGACGACGAGCTCGGCGGTGGGGATCCGTTCGGCGAGCTCCTCGCTCTCGCCGCGGGGCGTGAGGATGTCCTGGTTGCCGACGATCACGATCGTCGGCACGTCGATCGAAGCCGAGCTCGGTCGCGAGCGTGTCGTCGGCGGCGAGGATCCCGGCGACCTGCCCAGCGAACGCTTCCCGCGACCGACCGAAGCCGAGCGGCCCGAGCCAGCCGAGGACGGGCACGACGCGGCGGAACGATCGTGGCCCGATCACCCAGCGGGCCGCCTTGCTGGCCATCGCCCCGACGCCTTCGGTGTTGGCCAGCTCAGCCCACCCCGAAAGCAACTCCTTCCGCCACGGCAGGTTGCGGCACGCCGTGCACACGAGCGACAGCGAGCGGACTCGATCCGGGTACATCACGCCGACGATCTGGGCGATCGCCCCGCCCATCGACGCGCCGACCACGTGCGCCCGCTCGACGCCCACGTCGTCGAGCACGGCGACCGCATCCTTGGCCATCTGGTACAGGTCGTAGTCGCCCACGGGCTTGTCGCTCCGGCCAGAACCCCGGTTGTCGAACGCGATCACCCGATAACGCCACGAGAACGCGAGCCGCTGCAACACCCAGCCGTGCTTGTCCATGCCGAGACCCTGGATCATCAGCACCGGAGGCGACGATCTCCGACCGGTCACCTCGTAGTGGATCCGGCACCCGTCGGTTGACCGAACGTACGGCACGTCAGCTGCCTCCGATCGCGGGGAACGGGAGCCAGTCGAGCGGAGTGCCGGTGCGCGAGTCACCGAACTCAGAGAGCATCCGTTCGATCCTCGCCGTGAGCTGCGCGGTCAGCTCGAACTCGGACAACGGCCCGCGGCGCCGCCGCGACGGTCGCAACGGATGCCCGACCTCGATGCGGGCGGCCCGTATCGACAGTGGCGTCGAGACCGCCCCGGGAAACACCGGGACGTTGGCTTCCACCGCTGGTCCGATCAAGCGGTGGTCGATCGTGCCGACCCTGTGCCCGTCGAGCTGGCCGGAGGCGCCGACGACGAGCACCTGCCCGTCGCGGAGTGCGCCGGCAACCTCGTCCGGCCGGGCGAGCAGCCCGCCGAGGCGGCGGGCGAGCGCCCCGAACGGGGCGACGTCAGGGCGCCCGACGAAGCGCACCGGTCGGCCCGTGCGCTCGCTGAGCGTGAGGGCGACGAACCATGGGGTCAGCGCGAACCGCCTGCTGTTGACCACGACCAGCGCCGGCCCTCGTTTCGGCAGCAGCTCGACACCGCCGACCGTCGCATTCCAGCGCAGACCGCCGACCCGGGTGGCCGCCTTGGCGAGCTTGTCGTCACGTCCCCAGTCGTCGATGTCCCAGCTGGTCAGCCACGTCGTCGACTCGGCCGCGGCGACTGCGTCCGAGGCCGTCCTGCGAGCTGCCGCCGCAGTCCGCCAAACCGGCAGCCTGATCACCTGGGCCATCAGGCGACCTGCCGCTTGGCCGGGATGTGGACTACCGATGGCCACGCGTACAGCTTGTCGATCACGTCCACGGTCGATCCGCTGACGGTGAAGCCGAGCAGCTCCTGCATCCGCCCGTTGTCGGCGAGGCGGCCACGATGGAGGGTCTCCTGCACGTGGTCGGGGATCGGCGCTCCGGCGAGGTGGGCGAGGAGCCTGGCGATCCGCCAATCGGGGCCGATCAACGGGAACGGCACGCGTCCGCCTCGCCGCAGCGCCTGCAACATCGTGATCGCGCCGTTGGCGAGCACGTTGACCGGTTGGGCGATCTGACGCCGTGCCGCGGCGACGAGTCCTCTGGCGGCATCGATGTCCTCGACGACCGCGAAGGGCGGGTCGGCGAGCACGCTGAACGGCACGACTGGCATGCGGAGCAAGCGCCCGAGCGGACTCGGCACGTGCGGACCGATCACGCCGCCGAGGCGAACGGCGCCGACCGGGACGCCGATCCGGCGGCCGATGTCGCCGGCCGTGTGCTCGATCTCGGCGAGTGAGCGACCGAACTCACACGTCGGATTGACGTCGGCCGACTCGTCGGGACGGGTGGCCGCGCCGCGCGCCCGCCCGTACACCTCGATCCCGCTGCGCACGACGATCGACTCCAGCGAGCGGCACTCGGCGATCGCCCCGAGGAACGTGGTCGCGGCCTGCTCGGTCAGCGCCTTGGCCTGCTTGGGCGATGCCCGGCTGAATGGCTCCCAGATCGACAGGTGGATCACCACGTGCGGGTCGTAGTCGGTGACGAGCTGCACGATGCGCTCGTGCTCGCTCGTCGACGCGAGGTGGAAGTTGGCCCGCTGTAGGCGCCGGCGCGGCGGATCGGCGTCGATGCCGAGGAGATCGCCGACCCAGTCCTCCTGCTCCAGGTAGGCGGCCACCCTGCTGCCCAGGTCGCCGCCCATGCCGGTGACGAGCACACGCCGTCCTGCCATTCCCCGCAACGCTAGCTACCGCGACGCTACTTCTAGTTACATTTTGCGCGGCGGCGGCAGGTGGGGAATGCGAGGGCCCGGATGTGGCCGCGCCTCCTAGCGTGTCGCCCATGAGCTCCCACCCTGCCGACTGGTACCCGGACCCGATGGGCCGCTTCGACGTGCGGTACTGGAACGGATCGGAGTGGACCGAGCACGTGAGCACGCAGGGCCAGACGGCCGTCGATCCGCTCAACCAGCCTCAGCAGGGCGCCGTCGGCTCGCGGCATGGACTCCGTCGACCGGAACCTCACGGTCGGCGACGAGGGCAATCGCGAGAAGATCGCCCGGCAGCTCCAGGGACAGGGATGGCGCGGCGCGGGCATCGAGAGCGCGGTGGGGGGTGGCGGTGGATCGGTGCTGGACGAGCCGGTCCTCGTGGTCAACCAGAAGGCGAAGGTCCTCGAGCTCAACCAGCAGTTCTCGGTCTTCGATCAGAATGGCAACCAGATCGCATTCGTCAACCAGGTCGGGCAGAGCGCGAGCAAGAAGGTGCTCCGCCTGGTCGCCAGTCTCGACCAGTTCCTCACCCACAAGCTCGAGGTCACCGACCTGGGCGGCAACGTCCTGCTCCGGCTCACCAGGCCGCGCAAGGTGTTCAAGAGCAGCGTCGTGGTGTCAGACGGGCAGGATCGTGAGCTCGGCCGCATCGTGCAGGAGAACATGATCGGCAAGATCCGCTTCGGCCTCGAGGCTGGCGGTCAGCGCCTCGGCGGGATCTTCGGGGAGAACTGGCGGGCCTGGAACTTCCGCATCGAGGACGCCGCCGGCACCGAGGTGGCCCGGATCACCAAGACGTTCGAAGGGATGCTCAAGACCTCGTTCACCACGGCCGACAACTACGTCGTGCAGATCCATGCGCGCCAGCCTGAACCGTTGCACTCGCTCATCGTGGCGAGCGCGTTGAGTGTCGACACGGCCCTGAAGCAAGACGCGCAGGGGCCTCGGCTAGCGTCAGCGCCAATGCCGCCGCAGGCGGCATCTGGCGTGGGCAGTGGAGAGCCCGAGGTTCCTCGTCAGACCGATGCACGCGACGGAGGCAGGCTTCTGAGTGCGAGGACGGCGAGTGCTCGCCCGTCCGGAGCGACGAACTCGCCTGAACGGAGAGAGCGAGCGCAGCGAGCGAACGAGTGAGGGCGAAACCCTCAGCGCAGCTTCGTCGCGGTCAGGATGACGTTCCGGGCGAACGGGTCGAGTTGGCGACCGGCGATGCGCTCGGTGATCGTGATCGCCTTGGTGTCGTCGTCGATGAGCCCAGCCCAGCGGATGTAGCCACCCATGATGCCGACGATGCGGTCGCCGACCTCCTCGCCGTGGACGATCACCTTGGTGTTGGTGCGCAGCAGTTCGTGGAGCTCGCGATAGAACGACCTCAGCCAGGGCTCGGGGTCGTCGGCGTTGAACGGGCGGTGCCGAGCCGTGACACCCAGCTCGTCGTAGTTGTGCAGGTTGTGGGGTGCCGGGATGATCGACACGACGCACCCGAACCCGTTTTCACGAATCCAGATGATCTCCTCTTGGCGGCGGACGCGGCGGTGGTTGTCGCCGTAGCCGCCCGGCCGCTCGCAGATCGCCAGCTTGTCCTTGAGGATCCACGTGAAGTGCCGCGGGGTGATCCCGAGTGCCCATCGGCCACGCAACCGGGTCGCCATCAGAGGGAATTGCCGTCTGCGTGCCTGCCCATACCGGCTTTCGAGGCTACTCGTGTGTACTCGACGATGCGCAGTCGCTGGTCTGTTCGTTCCACCCGGCGGCCGCGGCCGACCTCACACGCCCGATGGATTCCGCGAGCTACCTCCAGCACCCGATCGACCGTCGACAGGTCGGGAGGGTACCCACCGCCGGTCAGCCACTGCCGAACCGCCCGCCGGGCAAGGCTGCGATCAGCGGTCGCGAGCGCTCTGGCATCGGTCGCATCGATGTCGCGCGCGAGTTCCTCGAGGAGCGCCGCGTCGTCGCCCGCGAGTTCCGCAGTCCGCGCCAGCAACGCAGCAACGTCCCTGCCGGCAACGTCGTCGAGCAACGGCATGAGCTCGGCCCTGATCCGGTTGCGGATGAATCTGCGATCGGCGTTCGATGGATCTTCGATGACGTCGAGTCCGAGCGCATCGCACACCGCACGGGTTTCGGTCCGGCGGAGGGCGAGGATCGGTTTCGTCGGCCCTGGCCGAATGCCGGCGAGCCCGCTCGTGCCGGCTCCGCGCAGCAGGTTGATCAACATCGTCTCCGCCTGATCGTCGGCGGTGTGACCCGTGAGCGACCCGGAGGGAAGCACGTCGCGCCGGGCCGCCCGGGCGCGAGCCTCCAGGTTGGGTCCGTCCTTCAGCGTGACTCGGATCCGGCGGAATGGCACGCCGACCACGTCGGCGAGGGCGCCGGCCCGGTCGGCCTCCGCGCCGGAGGTCGCGCGCAGGCCGTGATCGACGTGCACGGCGTTCACCGAACAGCCGGCGGCCTTGGCCAGTACGACGAGGGCGGTCGAGTCGGCGCCACCTGAGAACGCACAAGTGACCGCCTTGCCGGCCGGCGGGAACCTGCAGCGCGGAAGCAGCGACTCGATCAGATCGATCGGTCGGGCCAGTCGTCGGCCTGCTGGCGACGGTTGGGGTACTTCAGCGCGGTGACGTTCTTCAGATAGCCGAAGATCAACGCGACGACCGAGAGCACGCCGACGGCGGTCAGCACGACGGCAATCCACCAGAACCAGATTTCCGCGGCGAGCATGCCAGGCAGCGTACCGAAGAACTCGAGGCACATCCCCAACGCCTGCGGGCGTCGGGTCAGGTCTGTGGTTCAGATTCCAGGCACGCCCGGATCCGCTCGATCAGCCCTGGGGGCATCTGCTCGGTGCGGCACTTCTGGGCGATGATCTGTTTCAGCTCGGCCTGGAAGTCGAACGTTTGGTAGCAGTCGAGGCATTCGTCGAGGTGACCGAGGACGTGCTGGTACTCCTCGGCGGGCAGTTCGCCGTCGAGGAACAGCTGCGAGGTCACGCAGGGTTTCGTTGCAGTCGGGCATCGTGTCTAGTTCGTCTGTTTCGCTTCGGACGTGTTGCCCGTGAACCCCCGGGCCTCGGCGTAGTCGTACAACGCCTTCTGCATCGCTTTTCTTCCCCGATGAAGGCGTGACATCACGGTACCGATCGGGATCTCGAGCATCTCGGCAATTTCCTTGTACGAGAACCCCTCGACGTCGGCGAGCAGCACGGGGAGCCGGAAGTTCACCGGAAGGTCGTCGAGCGCCTGCTTGACGTCATCGTCGGCGATCATGTCGATGAGCTGGTCCTCGGCCGAGCGGCTGGCCGCAGCCGTCTCGACGCGTGCCGAGGCGGCGATACATGTAGAGATCCTCGACGTCGGCGAGGTCGGTCTCGACCGGACGGCGCTGCTTCGCGCGGTACATGTTGATGTACGTGTTGGTGAGGATGCGATAGAGCCACGCCCGCAGGTTCGTGCCCTCGGTGAAGTTGGGGTAGCCGCGGTAGGCCCGGAGGTAGGTCTCCTGCACGAGGTCGGCGGCGTCGGCCTCGTTGCGGGTCATCCGGACAGCGGCCGAGTAGAGCTGTGGCGCGTACTCCATCGCGTCGCGTGCGAACGTCGACTGGTCGGCCACAACGGGTCACGGTACTGGGCCGGGCTGTTCGCGACGGGCCCGGGTTGACCCGACCCGGCGCGCTCACGCAGATGGTCGGCCGAACGCCTTGCGGAAGTCCCAGCTCGTGATCTTGTCCGGGACGACCTTGAGCCAGGCGTGACGGCCGTCGTTGGTGAACGCTCCGCCGCCCCGGTACTTGTCTCCGAACAGCCGCTCCGGAGTGAGCAGCTCGTCCACGACGATGTCGCCGGTGCGGGGCACGTCGCCGACAACCGTGGCCCGACCGGAGATCTCGACGCCGCGCAGCTCGTCGTACTGCTCGCCGGCGTCGACGATGATCGACACCCGCGGGTCGCGCTGCAGGTCGGCCCAGCGCTGGCTGCGCACGATCGAGTACAGCCACAGCGCTCGGCCGTCCCACGCGAACCACAGCGGCGTGTTGTGCGGCCCGTCCGGCGAGATGGTCGCGACCCGGCACGTGCGCTCGGCGGCGAGGAACTCGTCACGCTGCGGGTCGCTCATCGCGATCTTGCGGCTGCGCTTCTGGGGCCTCAGTTCGTCAACGATGTCCGGAGGCTAGGACGAGCGCCCGGCCGTCGACGGATCGTGGACGCCAGCGTGGTGTGGAACATGAGGACTGGGAACACCGTCCGCGACATGGAGAATCTCGGGCTCTGACGTTGGCGGGTCGCGGCGAGCGACCCAGCGCATCGCGCACGTCGACCCGCCGCTCGCCGCCTCTGGTGGGGTGCGCCCTCAAGAAGAGTGTTCGGCGGGCGGCTTGGGCGGCCAATTCGGCCCGGTTGGTGATGCCGAGCTTGGTGAAGATGTGGCCGAGGTGGGTCTTGACCGTCGTGCGGCCCATGAGGAGGGCTTCGGCGATCTCGGGGTTGGAGCGACCGGCGGCCACCTGGCCGACCACCTCCAGCTCGGTGGGGGTGAGGCTGTCCCAGCCGGTGGAGGGGCGTTTGCGCTCACCTCGGCTCCGGAGGGCGTAGGTGACGGCGGCGTCGAGGTCGAGTTCGAAGCCCTCGGCGTATGCGGCGTCGAAACCAGCGTCGCCGAGGGCGTCGCGGCAGAGCCGCTCGCTGTCCGCCTTGGCCGCCACGAGCAGCCGGGGCAGCCAGGGCAGGCCGAACCGTTCTTGGGTGCCGGCGACGGCGCCGAGGAGGCGGGTGGCTTCGAGGTGGCTGCCGGCGTCGGCGGCGCATCGGGCGAGCACGAGCAACCAGAAGTGACGATCCTCGGCGCGACGCCGGACGAGGGCTGCGGCGGCGTTCTCGGCGTCGCGAAAGCGGCCTTGCCGGAACGCCGATCTGCCTGACATCACGAGGGCAGCGAACTGCGCCAAGTTGCCAGGGTCTGCGCTTGGGGTGGGGAACAGCGTGACCTTGTCCTCGCCGAAGAGCTCGGCGAAGACCCACAGCGTGCTGGCATTGATCCAGGCCACGGCAGCGTCCTGCCCGTCCCATGGAACATCCCCACCAGGAGCTCGGGCAATCGCTGCACCGCGGACGCGATCCCTGTCATGGCTCCCCAGTCGCGAGGTGAGCCCGCCAGGAAGCTGGTCACCCGCTCGAACGCCGCCGGCTCTCCACAGATCTGGCAGTAGCTGGCGAGGTTGGCGAACGCCATGAGCATCATGGGCGAGGCCCGGTCGGCGAGGCCCATGGCCTGCTCCAGCCGAGCGATGGCCTCCCGTAACTTGAGTTCGACGGCGAGCTGCGCGGCCGCGATGTGGTGTAGGGCGAAGCGGAGGGAGCTGGCGTCGAGCTGCTCGGCGATGGCGGCGGCGCGCTCGAAAGCGATGTGTGCATCGGGCTCGCCAAGAAGGACGCTCCAGAAGGCGACGCCGGTGTGCATGCGCCCGGCGACCCACAAGTCGCCGCAGGCTTCGGCCGTTCGGGCCAGGTGTCGGAACTCTTCGCTGTCCTCGATGCTCATCACCCCCGTCGCCTTGCAGCGCAGCGGGGTGAGCTGGTCGCCGCACGTGTCGGCGATGGCGCACGCTTCGGCGACCACGGTCGCCATGTACCTCGCATCGTTGGCGTAGTAGCGGGCCATGGCCATGCGCCCGACGGCGCGGGCCCAGGCCGGTCCGCGCTCGGCGCCGCTGGCCAGGGCGAGGTCGCCGAGGGTGAGGGCGTCACCGAGGAGGCCGCGGAGGTACCAGTAGATGCCGAGCCCACCGGCCAGCTCGAGGGCGACGTCGGGTTGGGTGGTGGCGGCCCATTGGAGGGCGGCGCGCAGGTTGGGGTAGGCGTGGTGGATGGCGTCGAGGTCGCTGTCGGAGGGACCGTCGGGATGGTGGGCGCCGAGCCAGACGGTCCACCAGGCGGCGTGGCGGTCGCGGGTGGCCTCGAGCTCGCCGGCGTCGCGGCAGCAGTCGACGGCGTAGAGGCGGATGGTCTCCAGCAGTCGGTACCAGTCGGTGTCGGGGTCGTGCACGACAAGGGACTTGTCGACCAGTCGGGACAGCACGTCGAACACGGCCCAACCGGCGTCGCCGGGATCGCCGCAGACAGCTTCGGCGGCGTCGAGCGGGAACGGTCCGGTGAAGGCGCCCAGGCGACGGAACACGGCCCGCTCGTCGGGAGCGAGCAGCTCGTGGCTCCACTCGACCGAGGCAAGCAGGGTCTGCTGGCGGGCCAGCACCGTACGAGCCCCACCCGTCAAGAGCAGGAAGCGCCGGTCGAGCTCCTCGGCGATCCTGTGCGGGGCCATGGCCCGGCAGCGAGCGGCAGCCAGCTCCAAGGCGAGCGGGATGCCGTCCAGACGGCTGCAGATCTCACCCACCGCGCCAGCATTCAGATCGGTGAGCGCGAACCCCGGGCGGGCCCGCCGGGCTCGGTCTGCGAACAGGCGCACCGCGTCGAACATCGAGAGCTCGACGACGTCCATCCGGTCGCCCGCGGCGGGGGCAGGTAGGGACGGCACCCGCCAGGCGATCTCGCCGGGCACCCCGAGCGGCTCGCGGCTCGTGGCCAGGATCGTGAGTCTCGGACAGGTGGCGAGGAGGCGGACCGCCAAGTCGGCGGCGGCGTCGATGACGTGCTCGCAGTTGTCCAACACGACCAGGATCGAGCGGTCGGCCACGAACCGGGTGATCGCATCCACGGTCGCCTCGGTGGCCGTCTCCCACACCCGCAACACGCCAGCCACCTTCGACGCCACCGCACCCGGGTCGTTCACCGTGGCCAGCTCCACAAAGGCCACCCCGTCGGGATAGCGCCTCAGCGCGCTCGGCGGCGGCGTGCACGGCCAGACGGGTCTTGCCGATCCCCGCCGAACCGGTCAGCGTGACGAGCCGGTCGGTGTCGAGCGCGCCGGCGATGGCCGCCAACTCGCCGGCCCGACCGATCAACGGCGTCGTCTGGAGCGGCAAGTTGTGACGGTGGGCATCCAACGACCGCAACGGCGGGAAGTCGCGAGCCAGCTCCGGGTGCGTGAGCTGGTACACCAGCTCCGGTCGGACCAGGTCCTTCAACTGGTGCGGCCCCAGATCGACCAGCCCAGCACCGTCCGGGAGTCGATCGAGCACCAGCTCGGCGGCGGCCCTCGACACGACCACCTGCCCACCGTGGGCGCAGGCCCGAAGGCGAGCGCAACGGTGCAGCGTGGTGCCGCCGTAGTTGCCTTCGCCGCGGAGCACGATCTCACCGGTGTGGACGGCCATCCGCACCCGAGCGCGGCTCCCTCCGGCCACGGTTCGGCCTGCAACGCCCGCTGGGCGTCCAGGGCGGCGGCGATGGCGTCCGAAGGTCGCTCGAACGCTGCCACCACCGAATCGCCCTCGCCCTGCTCGACCGGGCGCGCCCCACCATGAGCGGTGATCGCCTGATCGAGCAGGACGTCGAGGCGATCGACCGCCGCTGGCTTCACCTCCGGAGCGCGTTGCCCGGCCGCAGTGGACGCCTCAACATCGGTGAGCAGGAACGTCACCGTGCCGGTGGCAACGCGCCAGTCCCGGCCGCCATGGCCGGCAGTCTCGCGCCAGCCGAGCCGGTCACGCCCCAGCGTCGAGCACCAGCATGCCCGGCACCTCGCGGCGGCGGCTGATATGGCGGTAACCGGCGGCGTGCAACGCGTCGCGGAGCCGGGCCTCCACCGACGCCTCCAGGAGCATCCGGCTCACCCCGGTGAGACGGGGGTTGTCGAGTTGCTCCAACGGCAGGGTGACCATGATGTCGACTCCTTTGCGGGCGTACTGGCGGGCCTGGTCGACGACCGGCAGCTGTTGGAAGAACAGGCCTCCGTCGAGCACCACGGTGTCGGTGATCTCGCCGGCGGCGATGGGCTTGGATGCATAGGTGATGGTCATGGGGCCCAGCCTGCGCCCGTCGGCCTTCGCGAACATCGACCAACAGGACGACCTCTCGGCCGAGGGTGGACGAGCTCCCGGGGGCGCCGGCCGCCCCGACCGGGCCTGGGAGTCCCCAGCAGGCCTCGACTGCGAGGGGAATACATGTCGACGAGCTGGACTTGTCGCGGAGCCCAGAGAGAGAATCGAACTCTCGACCTTTTCATTACGAGTGAAATGCTCTGCCGACTGAGCTATCTGGGCGGCCGTGCGATTGTACCGAGCGTTCCGGCTCCGGCGAACCCGCGATTCTGCGGGACGGTCACGCCAGGCCGAAGGACTCGATGAACTCGTTGGCCGCGTCGGGTGAGGCGATGCCCCCGTCCTCGAACGTCACGGTGTAGATCTGGTCCCCGCCGTTGACGACGAGCGACTGCACCGTGTCGCCTGGCGTGTCGCTGTCGGCCGGGGTGAGCGTGAACTGGACCGCCGGGTGGCCGGCGACGTCGAGGAGCGTGGATTCCTGCACAGCGCCGCCGACGCTTTCGGCCTCGACGGCCGGCACCGTAGCGGCATCCCACTCGAACCCGGGCGGAACCTCGGTGACCGTGACGATGAGCGTGTCGTCGCCGTCGACGGCGACGTGCTCGGCGTAGGCGTACCCGTCATCGGTCGAGGCCCTGAACGAGGGCGCGATGCCTTCCGGATACGTGATCCACCAGCGGCCGTCGACGCCGAGGAGCGCGCCGTCGGGCGCAGCCGCCACCGCGGCCGGCGGTGGGATGGTGGTGGTCGTGGTCGCTGCCGTGGCCGGCTCGCTCGAGTCCGCAGCGTCACTGGTTGCCGGGGTGACGCTGGTGGGCGGAGCGGTTGTGGTCGGCGTGTTGATGGTGACGGCGGCGTCGCCATCACGACGGCGAACGACTGCACGAAGGCGGTTCCGGCGGCATTGTCGTCGTCGCCGATGTCGGTATAGAAGGTGTAGACGACGTCGGCGACGCGGTCGACGACCAAGCCGTACACCGTTGCCCGCCTGCCGTCGGCGAGCGTCAGCCGCGCCGCGAAGTGGCTCGCACCGAACGGTCCGAGGTTCGTCGGCGTGTTCGCGAGGGTTTCGATTCCGGTGCCCGATGCGGCGAGGAACAACTCGGCCCGTTCGGCCGCGGTCGACGTCGCCGTTGCGCCGAGCGCGGCCGGCGGGAACAGGGCCACCTCCTGCGAGTCCTCGCCGATGGTCGCGAGGTACGACTCGATCCCGTTCTCGGTGTCGACGACGTGCGTCGGGAGGCCGGCGAAGGCGGCGGTGAAGCTGCCGTCCGGCGCCGTGAGCGTGCCGTTCTCGTAGGTCGGCGGCAGCAGCGTCGCCGTGGCCGTGTCGCCCGGCTCGGTCGACGGGGGTGCGGACGTCGACGCGCTCGCCGGCGACACGACGGCGGCCGCGCCGGCGACGAGTACGGAGGCGGCGAAGACCACGGTGCGCCTGCGTCGCGCCGAATCGACCGAATTCGGTCTGCTGGCGCGACACAGACACCCGTGCCGGATCAATCACCGCCGTCAGACCTCGGTTCGTCGCCGATGTCACCTCGTGATCCGGTCAACAGGTGGCCGAACTGTCGGCGAACCCGGACCAGCAGGCCCAGTCGCTTCTGCTCGTCGAGCGGTGGTTCTGGTGCCCGCCGGCCGCGGGCCTCGAGGATCAGCTGCTTGGCCGCGCCGACCAGCGGGGTGGCGACGAGCGCGCCGGGGATACCGCCGACCGCCCCGCCGACGAAGGCGGCGACCATCGTCGTCGGAGGCGTGAGATCGACAGACCTGCCGACGATTGCCGGCTGGATGACATGGTTCTCGATGTTCATGTAGACGACGAACAGCACACCTGCGGCGATCGCGACCGGCACGCTCTTGGTGGCAGCGAGGAGCACGAAGAACGCCCCGCCGAGCGCTCCGCCCACCTGCGGGATGAGGTCGGTGAGCATCGCCCAGATCGCGGCCAGCGGCACGAGCGGAACCCCCAGGACCAAGCCGATGGTCAGCACGTACAGCCCCATCATCACGGCGACGGTCAGCGATCCGCCGACGTAGCGGCCGAGCGTGCGGTAGACGACCCGACCGACCTCGTCGGCCTGGGCGCGCCGGGTGGGCCTGAGCAGGCGGCGGAACCGTCTGACGAGGTTGTGGCCGTCGATCAGCACGGAGATCGCGACGACTGCGACGATCGCGACGCTGGCGACGCCGGAGACGAGTCTTCGCGCGGTCGCCGCGAGACGAGCGTCCGTGAACTGGTCGGGGAGTTCCTCGACCCACTCCTCGGCGCGGCTGCGGAGGTCCTGGTCGGCGATCCAGTCGCCGACGAGGGGCAGCCGTTCGAGGTCGCCGACGGTCTCGGGGAACTGTCGTGAGAACTGGCGGACCTCGGCGACGGCCCGGGGACCGAGAACCACGACGAGGAGGGTCGCGGCGCCGAGGACGAGGCCGGCGACCGCGGCGACGGCGAGCCCGCGCCGCCCATGGAGCCTGCGTTCGATCGAGTCGGCAACCGGGTCGAGGGCCAGTGCGATCAGGACGCCGATACTGATCCGCGTCAGCATCGTCTGCGACAGCCTGACCGCCGCGAGGAAGGCGAACGCGGTGAGCACAGCGATCACGATGTACAGCAACGACTTCGCGTCGAGCCGCCAACGCTCGGTCACCGCTGCACGTCGTGTCGACTCCGGCTGGAGCGGGGACGTTGTCTCGGGTCCAGGCGGTGGGGGCGTGGCAGCCACACGCCGATGATGGCATGCTCATCAGCGGTCGACGGGGACGGTCCCCGATCGCGGCACCGGCGCGTCGGTACGTTTGCCACATGCCCGCTGGCGCCGCGTCGAAGGCCGACACGCCGGAGGGACTCGGCGCCCGGCCGGTCACGCCGGTGCGGGTCGTCGGGGTCACGCCGGGAGCGGCCATGTTGGTGGTCGGCGCGGTCGCGCTGGCCTTCGTATTGCGCAACGCATTCGTCGCCGCTCACCAGACCGTCGGCTGGGTCGTCGCCTGCTCCATCGTCGCGCTGCTGATCGACCCGGTCGTCAACATCCTGCAGCGGGTCATCCCGAGGTGGCTGAGCATTCTCGTCGTGGTGCTCGGCGCGGTCGGCGTGTTCGTCGGCGTCTTCGTCGGGCTCGCCCGCGAACTGCTCGACTCACTCGAGGTGCTCGAAGACGCCGCCCCCCGCGCCGCTCGCCGGATGGAGCAGCGCTATGACTGGGCGGCCGACGTCGACGTGTCGGCGCGGGTGCAGGCGTTCTTCGACGACATGCACGAGTCCTTGCGGGAGTCGGCTCTGCAGCGGGCGCTGGGCACCGTTCCTACGTATCTCGTGACCGGCATTCTGATGCTCTTCCTGCTCGGCTATGGGCGCCGCTACTTCCTCGGGTTCCTGAAGCAGTTCGACGACCTCGATCGGAGGCGAACGGTCCGCCAGGTCGCCACGACTGCGGCCGTTCGGGGACGCGAGTACCTCCTGCTCACGCTGGCGTACGCCGCGGTCAGTGGGGTGGTGTTCGGGCTGGTCTGCTGGATGCTCGACCTGCCTGCTCCGCTCGTCATCGGCTTCGCGGTGGCGGCGACGGCCGTCATCCCGCTCATCGGGGTCCTGCTCGGCGGGATCCCCGCGCTGCTGCTCGCGTTCGGTTCGCAGGCCTGGCACGTCGGTGCGTCGACGCTCCTTGTCGCTCGTCGCGCTGCAGTCGATCGAGGCGCTGGTCGTGCGGCCGTATGTCGATCGGCGGTCGTTGCGGGTCGGCCCCGCAATCCCGATCATCGTCGGCCTGCTCGCCTTCGACGTCTACGGCATCGGCGGCGCCGTCTACGGCGTCGCGCTCGCGGTGCTCGGGGTCGCCGCGCTCGACGCCTACGGCGGAGTCCAGGGCGACGACGCCGATAATTCGTAGCGTTTGCCGGTCCGACGCGCCATGATGCGGGCCGCATGACAAGCGGCGAAGGATTTTTCGGGCTGGCCCCTCCGCGGACTTCCCGGCGGCGCGGACTGGCGGTAGGCGCTGCCATCGCGCTGGCGGCGACCCTCGTGGCGTGCGCGGACGACAGCCCGCACGCACGGCCACAGACCGACGCGGTCGAGCCCAACGGCGTCGTCGTCGACGTGATCTCGATCGACAACACGTTTCAGCCCAATCGAATCGAGATCACCCCGGGCACCGAGGTGCGCTGGACGAACCGTGGTCGCACCGCCCATGACATCCTGCCGTTCGTCGGTACCGCCTGGGGGGTCGCGAAGGGCGATCTCCCGCCTGGCGCGTCGTACAGCCACGTCTTCACGGATGTCGGCGAGGTGACCTACTACTGCTCGATCCACGCCAGCGCGAACCATCCGGCGTTCGGCATGACCGGCACCATCGTCGTCGTCGAGGCGTAGCTCGCCGATTGGCGCCTGCTCGACCGTCGGGCGGTACTGTCGCCAGGTCGTACGGTCGGAAGAGAAGCGATGAGCAAGCGGAAGCAATCGATCGGTGTCGCGTCGATCGGCGCCCTGGTGCTGTGGGCGACGGCTTTGCACGGCGGGTTGCTGCAAGCGGGTGACGCATCGGCGTCGTCGGGCGGCGACACGATCGAAGTACCGGCCGACCACGCGACGATCCAGGAGGCCGTCGACGCGGCGCACCCTGGCGACCTGATCCTGGTGTCGGCCGGGGTGTACCACGAGGCCGTCAACGTGCAGGTCGAGAACCTCACGATCCGGGGGCTCGATCGCAACGAGGTGATCCTCGACGGTGAGTTCGAGCTCGACACCGGCATCCGTGTGCTCGGCGCGGGCGGCGTCGCGATCGAGAACATGACGGCGATCAACTACACCGCCAACGGCTTCTTCTGGACCGGCGTCGACGGGTACCGCGGCTCGTACCTGACGACCACACGCATCGGTCTCTACGGGATCTATGCGTTCGACTCGATCAACGGCCAGCTCGACCACTCCTACGCGTCCGGTATCGGGGACGCCGGCTTCTACATCGGCCAGTGCTACCCGTGCAACGCCGTGATGAGTGACGTGGTCGCCGAGTACAACGGCATCGGATTCTCCGGCACGAACGCCGGCGGTGAGATCTACGTCGTCAACTCGCGGTTCAACAACAACCGGGTCGGCATCGTCCCCAACTCGGGCAGCTACGAGCTGTGCTACCCACAGCGAAACCTCGTCATCGCCGGCAACCTCGTGTACTCCAACAACCAGGACGACACGCCGGCGATCAGCGACGCGATCCTGGACATGGGCAACGGGATCCTCGTCGCCGGCGGCATCGGGGACACGGTGGTCGGCAACCGGGTGTGGGATCACGCCAGGTCCGGTATCGGGCTCGTGCCGTACATCGAGGAGGCACCGGTCGACGACCAGCCGGCCGAGGAGGAATGGGACCGGACGTGCGCGGAGTCCAAGCAGGACCCGGCGAACATGGAACCTCCGGATGTCAACCTGTGGAACCCGCTCGACAACACGGTCACCGGCAATGTGGTGTCGGAGAGCGGTGCCGCCGACCTTGTGATCGCCTCGGTCGACACCGACCTGTCGACGCTCGGCAACTGCTTCGCCGGCAACGACGTTCACCTCGTCGGCTCCGCAGGACATCGAGACGCTGGCGCCGTGCGATGGCGAAGGGCAGGGCGACTGGACGGCCGGCGTTCTCGACCTCGCGACGTGGATCGCCGACGCCCAGAACGCGCCGGAGCCGCCGAGCTACGAGGACGCCCCGACGCCAGAGCTCGAAGCTCAGGAGAACATGCCCGACGCGGCGACGGCCCCGCCCGATCCCGCCGACGACATCGTGATCGACGTCGACGTCGCGGGTATCGCGGTCCCGGACGCTCCCGCCGGGTGACGGCGCCAAGATTTCCACAGGCCAAAGTTGCCGAAAACGGTGAATCTGGCCTGTGGAAATCTCTCCGCGGGGGCCTCGGCTAGCTTTGTCCCTCCCCCGTGATGGGTGGCAGCGACCAGAGCAGTGACTGCAGCAGCAGGGTCTCATTGGGGTTGTTGTCGAGGGCCTCGATCGCCTGGTGGATGCGATGCACCGCCTGCACGACCGAGTCGGGATGCGGCGCGGTGCCGGCCACGAGCGCGTCGCGGTAGGCAGCAGCGATGACGGCGAGACCGCTGCGCAGCTCGTCGGTGCGATGGCGGCGCAGCTCGCGCTTCTGGCGGGCCTCGATGACTGCCCGACCACTGCCGCGCGTGCCCAGCTGCCGTTCGCGCTCGTCGAGCTGGGCCAGCTCGATGGCGTGGCGGGCGCTCAACGGCGCGGCCGCCGCTTCGATCCGGCCGAGCAGGTCGGCGACGGTGGACACCACCGCTGCACCCGTGCCGTTGAGCACCGCCGGAACACCGGCGAACGCGCTGCGGCGTTCGGCGAACTCGGCGTCGGCGACGAGAAGCCGGGCTCGGTCGAGGTTGCCGCCGGCGGCCGCTGCGGCCTCGCTGGCGTGCGCGTTGTCGACGCCCTCGGCGACGAGCCGCGCCGTCAGCACCGCATCGGCGATCGGGCTGAACTCGATCCGGACGCAGCGCGACGCGATCGTCACCAAGTCGGCAGGGACGAAGTCGGCGAGCACGACGAAGTGCGTCGACGCCGGCGGCTCCTCGATCGTCTTCAGGAGTCGCCCGGCGCCGACCGCGTCGAGGAGGTGGAACTCGTGCAGGACCAGCACCTTGCGGTCGCCCTCGACCGGGGCGAGCGCGGCTTGGCGGACGATCTCTCCGGCCTGCTCCTTGGAGATCGCCGGCCCGACGCGCACGACCTCACGGACGTCTGGGTGCGCGCCAGCAAGGATCAGCCGGGCGTCGCGCGACGCTCGGTCGTCGTCTCCCGTGAGCAGCGCCGCGGCGAACGACCGCGCCGCCTCGTCCTTGGTCGAACCCGGCGGGCCGACGAACAGGTAGGCGTGGACCGGAGCAACCGACGCGCGTACCAGCGCTTCGACTGCGGCGTCCTGGCCGACGACTCCGGCCCAGATGCTGCCCGAGTCAGGCATCGGCGCTCTGTTCGGACAGCTTCCCGCGCACCGCCCCGAGGACCTCGTCGGCGATCGCGTCCTTGGGCCCCGTCGCGGAGATCGCGATCCAGCGGCCGGGGTCGGCGGCGGCCAGCGCTCGGAAGCCGGCCAGCACCCGCTCGTGGAACTCGTCGCCGGCGCGTTCGAACCGATCGAGCTGCCGGTCGTTGAGCCGGTCGGCGACGACGTCTGATGGCGCGTCGACCAGCACCACCAGCGACGGCCAGACGCCCTGGACGGCCCAGTCGTTGATCGTGCGCAACTCATCGAGGTCGAGGCCGCGCCCGTAGCCCTGATACGCCAGCGTCGAGTACACGCTCCGGTCGCTGACGACGGTCCGACCAGAACGCAGCGCCGGGATCACGACCTCGGCGACATGCTGGGCCCGGTCAGCGGCCGTGATCAGGGCCTCGGCCCGCCACTCGAGGTTGTCGACCTCGTTGTCGTGGAGGATTTGGCGCAGCCGTTCCCCGATCGCGGTGCCGCCCGTCTCGCGGGTGAGGACGGCACCGAGGGCGTCGGCCAGCAGCGCCGCGTGGGTGCTCTTGCCCGTGCCCTCTGGTCCCTCGAAGGCGATGTACGGCGGCAACTGTCCCACGCCCGGGAGGTTACGCAACGGGTGTCGCAATCGAGTGCGGGGCGCCCCCCTGTCGGGCGTCCGGCACTCGGGCGCGCTCCGGCACTCGGGTGCTCGCGGTCTGGGAGCTCACCAGGAGCGCTTCGTGGCCGACTTCTTCGCCGCACCGGACTTCTTGGCGGTCGACTTGCGCGCCGGGGCACGCTTCCTCGGCGCCGCGCCACCCTTGGCCGCAACCTGCTCGCGGCGGATCGCCAACAGCTCGAACGCCCGCTCGGGCGCCATCTCCTCGATCCGGTCACCACGCCCGATCGACGCATTGGTCTCGCCGTCGGTGACGTAAACGCCGAAGCGGCCGTCCTTGGCGACCACCGGCCGTTCGCTGACCGGATCGTTCCCGAACTCCCGCAGCGGACCCTTCGCCGCCGTGTTCTGGCCACCGCGCCGGTACACCTTCGGCTGGGCGAGCAGATGCAGCGCCTCCTCCAGCGTCACGCTGAGCAGCCGCTCCTCGTTGTCGAGCGAGCGGTAGTCCTTGCCCTTCTGGATGTACGGCCCGTAGCGACCGTTGCTGGCGAGGATCGGCTCGCCATCGGCGGGATCCTCGCCAAGCGTCCTCGGCAGCGTGAGCAGCGCCTCGGCTTCGTTCATCGTGATGTGCTCGAGCGTCATCGTCTTGAACAGGCTCGCCATCTTCGGCTTGTCGAGCCCGGGCGGCGGGGCGTCGGCCGTGCCCCACTGCACGTACGGCCCGTAGCGGCCGTTCTTGGCGAACACCGGGTAGCCGTCGAGCTCGCCGATCGGTTCGTCGGACTTGGGCATCGCGAGCAGTGCCAACGCGACGTCGACGGTGAGCTCGTCCGGCGCCATCGTCTCCGGGACGCTGGCGGTGTCCTCGCCCCGCTTCACGTACGGTCCGAACTTGCCCGGCTTGACGACGATCTCGTTTCCTTCGGCGTCGGTCCCGAGCCGGAACGTGTTGATCGCGGCAGCGTCGATGGCGTCGAGGTTCTCCTCGACGAGTCGCTTCAGGCCGGGCAGGGCGCGGTCCTCACCGTCGACGCTTGCGCCTTCCGGGTCCTCGCCGAAGTAGAACGCGCTGAGCCACCGGTCCTTCGCCTGGCGCCCGGCGGCGATCGCGTCGAGGTCGGTCTCGACGCGCGCCGTGAACGCGTAGTCGACGAGGTCGTCGAAGTGCTGTTCGAGCAGGCTCACCACGGCGAACGCGGTCCACGTCGGCACCAGCGCCTGGCCCTTCTTCCAGACGTAGCCGCGATCCTGGATCGTCTGGATGATCGACGCCCACGTCGACGGCCGCCCGATGCCGAGCTCCTCCAGTCGTTTCACCAGCGAGGCCTCGGTGTAGCGCGGCGGAGCGGTCGTCGTGTGGCCCTCCGGGGTGAGCGACGCGACCGGCACGATCTCGCCGGTGCCGAGCGCAGGCAGCAACGACTCCCGTTCGGTGGCCACGGTGGAGTCGTCGCCCTCGTCCCTTCCTCCGGACTGGTGCGCTCGACGTACACAGCCCGGTAGCCGGGGAACGTGATCGTCGTCCCTGACGCTGCGAACTCTGTGTCGCGGCCACCCTGCTCGTTGATCGCCGCTGACACCGCGCCGATCCGCACGCTCACCGTGAAGCCAGTGGCGTCGGCCATCTGGCTCGCCAGGGTGCGCTGCCAGATCAGCCGGTACAGCGCCAGCTCCTGCGGGTTCAGTTCGTTCTGCACCGACGTGCGGCGAACGCAGCGGCGTCGTCGGGCGGATCGCCTCGTGGGCCTCCTGGGCGTTCTTCACCTTCGACGTGTACTGGCGCGGCGACGGCGACAACGACTGCGGGCCGTACTCGGCGGTGATCGCCGCGCGCACCGCGGTCAGCGCCTCGTCCGACAGCGTCACGTTGTCGGTGCGCATGTACGTGATGTAGCCCCGCTCGTACAGGCCCTGGGCGACGCGCATCACCTGCGACGCGGAGAGCCGCAGCCGGCGGCCACCTTCTTGCTGCAGCGTCGACGTCATGAAGGGCGGCTTCGGCGACGAGCGGTACGGCTTCTCCTCGACGCTGCGGACGCTGAACGTCGCCGGCTCGAGGGCCGCCGCGAGCGCCCGGGCGGTCGCCTCGTCGAGGGCGACCCTGTCGTCGTCGGTCGGCTCGCCGCTCAGCCGCCCGTCGTCACCGAAGTCCTTGCCCGTCGCAACCCGCCTGCCGTCAACGCTGACGAGCCGGGCTTCGAACGATGGGGTCGTGTCGGCGATCAGGTCGATGTCCCAGTAGTCGGCGGCCACGAAGGCGATGCGCTCACGCTCGCGCTGCACGATCAGACGGATCGACGGACTCTGCACCCGACCTGCCGACAGGCCGCGGTTGACCCGTCGCCACAGCACCGGCGACACCTCGTAGCCGTACAGGCGGTCGAGGATGCGACGGGTCTCGGCTGCGTCGACGAGCCCGTAGTCGATGCCTCGCGGGTTGTTCACGGCGTGGTCGATGGCGGCGGCGGTGATCTCGTGGAACACCATCCGCTTCACGGGTACCTTCGGCTTGAGGTGCTCCAGGAGGTGCCAGCTGATCGCCTCACCCTCGCGGTCCTCGTCCGTCGCGAGGTACAGCTCGCTGGCGTCCTTCAAGGCGAGGCGCAGGTCCTTCACGACCTGCTTGCCCCGCTCGGTCAGCTCGTACGTCGGCCTGAAGCCGTTGTCGACGTCGACCGCCAGTCCCTTCGAGGGCAGGTCGGCAACATGACCCACCGAGGCGCGCACATCGAACGCGCTGCCCAGGAACTTCGAGATCGTCTTCGCCTTGGCCGGCGATTCGACGACGACAAGTGGCTTGGCCATGGGAGTTGCGTCCCTCGGTTGAGAACGGACGGCGACACGATAGACACCGGGCTCGAGGAATTGCGTGGCGCAGCGCGGAACGGTGGATCGGTACCGTCGGTGTGGTGGGTCACGTTGATCGGGTGTCGCTGGGCTGGGGCAACGACTTCGACGCGGCGTGGGACGCCCTCGGGCGTCCTGGCGAACCGGCCCGCGTGTCGCGACTCGACCGCGGCTGGAGCACGCTGCTCGTGCCCGACGGCTCGGGCCCGGACGACGACGCTGGTGAGTTCGGCGTCGCCAGGGTGCGAAACATCGGCGTGGATGTCGCGGTCGGGGACTGGGTCATCGCCTCGGCGGACGGCGAGCGCGTCGAGCACATCCTCGAGCGTCGCTCGGCGTTCGTGCGGCGGGCGTCGTTCGAAGGGCGCCCGGGCGCAGTCGCACACGTTGGCGGCCAACATCGACACCGTGTTCCTGTGCCACTCGTTCGCGGTGCCGCCCAATCAGCGGCGGCTCGAGCGCGAGCTGATCCTCGCGTTCGACAGCGGCGCCGAACCGGTGGTGCTGCTGACCAAGGGCGACCTCGTCGACGACCCCGAGCCGGCGCGCCGCGAACTGCAGGAGGTGGCGCTCGGCGTGCCGGTGCACGTCACGAGCGGCCGCACGGAGTCGGGGCTCGACGAACTGTCCGGCTACGTGGAGCAGGGCCGGACCGTCGCCTTCCTCGGCGCCAGCGGCGTCGGCAAGTCGACGCTCGTCAACGGGTTGCTCGGGAAGCTCGTGCAGAAGACCACGGAGGTGCGTGGCGATCAGCGCGGCAGGCACACGACCGTCGCCGCCGAATTGCTCGCCGTGCCTCGCGGCGGTTGGTTGATCGACACGCCGGGAGTCAGGGCGCTGTCGCTGTGGCACTCCGGGCAGGGCATCGAGCGGGCGTTCGCGGACGTGTTCGAGCTGATGGACAGCTGCCGGTTCCGGGACTGCAAGCACGACCAGGAACCGGGGTGCGCGGTGCGGGAGGCCATCGAGAACGGGACGCTCGACCCCGATCGGTTCCACAACCTGGAACGCCTCGTCGCCGAGGAGGCGGCGTTGGAAGCCGAGCAGTGGGCGAAGGACAAGCACGCCGACCGTCGACGTATCCCCCGCGCCACACGCAACATCCAGCCAGGGACGCAACGCCCGCCCGAGGAGTAGTGCTGCGGCGACGCCTTGGTCAGCGAATTGGGACGGATTCGTGACTTTCGATGACTCAAGCGAGCGAAGCCGAGACCGTGATCGCCCGATCCAGCCCGGTCACCGCGAACTGCTCGCGCAATGCGGCTTTGCCGCACACGATCACGACGTCGCCGCCGCCACGCCGAGCCCGCCCGGCAGCACCCAGCAGGATCCCGAGCCCGATGTCGTCGAGCGCGTCCACCGCATCGAGGTCGACGGCGACCGTCTCGCGCGGGTGGTCCAGGACGACTCGCGCCAGAGCGTTCTGCAGCGCGGGGACAGTCGAGAGGTCGATGGACCCGGTGAGCACCAGCACGACTCGACCGGCGACCTCGGCGCTGTCCGCCCGCAACGACATCAGGTCAGAGTACCGACGCCGGCCCAAGGTCATGGCGGCTCGAACTTCATGACGGCGGTGGCGTTGAGGCTGACATCGCCGATCGCCGGGCCGATGATGGCCACGTCGGTCGGGTTCACATAGCTGACCCGCACCCGGACGATGTCGCCGGTGACCGTGACGCTGACGTCGATCGGGGCGAGGTCGACGATCCGGTTGGCCGCCGCGGTCGCGGCGCCGCTTGGGTCAGCAGACACCGCGGCGGCGCGCGCCGCTTCGCGGGCTGCGAGCTCGATGGCGAGTTGGTCGCGCGCCACGAGGGCCACCTGGAAGACGCCGAGGACGAAGATGACGACGATCGGCATCGTCAGCGCCAGCTCGACCGCTGCCTGCCCGCGGGCATCGGTCCGCAGGCGGCTCGCGAGCAGACGCAACGCTCACACCTTGTCGATGACGGAGTCGATGACCTTGTTGAACAGCCGGGCGACCTTGGCCGCGCCACCACCAGCGGTGGCCCACGCGATCACCAACAGGGCGACCAGCGCCGCGGCGAGGAGCACGAGCGCGTACTCGGTAGTCGCCTGACCTCGACTCCCTCGGAAGCGGCGGAGCGGGGTGTCGTCGTCCTCCGACGGCGTGGCGACGAGCGAGAGGATCGCGACCGTGAGGCGGGCAAACAGGTGATCGAGCATGGGCGCTCCTTGAAGAACTCGGGCGAGTGGACGCTGGTCAGCGCAGCGTGGTGCCACGCAGCGTCGAGAGGGCGCCGAGCACGGCTGGCGCGATGGCAAGCAGGACAAACGATGGGAGCGTGCAGACCACCAGCGGAAACGACAGCTGGACGGGGAGCCGTCGCGCCGCGGCCTCGCCGTGGCGCCGCCGGCTGGCGTTGGCCTCGTCGGAGAGGCGATCGAGAACCGGAGCGAGGGGCAGTCCGTCGCGCACGGCGGCACTCATCGCGTTCACGAGCGGCAGGGCACAGCGGCCGCACACGGCGGTCAGCTCGACCAGGGCGTCGGCGAAGCCGGTGCCCCGGTGCAGGCGGTACTCGACCGCTTCAAACGCCGGCCGCACGGCGATCGGGGCATCGGCGACGAGCCGGCCGATCGCTTGCGTCGGCGAGTAGCCGGCGTGCAACGACATCACGAGCAGCTCGATCGCGTCTGGCATCGCGGCCTCGATCGACGATCGGTGGGCTCGGGCGACCCGGCGCCGCCGCGCAACGATCGTCCCGGCGACGATTCCGCCGAGGACGATCGTCAGCCCCGGGCCGGCCACCACCGTCAGCGCTCCGGCCCCGGCTGCAATGGCGGCCACGACAACCCCACGTGGTGGACGGTGCCGCGCGACATCAGTGTCGACAGCTCGCGGCAGCGGTCGAGACGCACCGATCGGACGGATCGCGACGGCCACGCCGACGACGACCAGCGCGGCGACGGCTCCGGCGGACACCTCGATGGTGCTCATCGCGGCCCGCCGATGATCCGCTGCATCCACCACCACCCGGCGACGTTGAGTGCGGCGCCGATCGTGACCGTGGTCAACCCGGCCGCCGTGCCGACCGCCGCCCGCACGTTCGGATCGGTGCTCGCGAGCAGCCCGAGCATGCCGAGCGGGATGAGCGTCATCACGCGTGCCGACATCCGGGCCTGCGCGCTGTGGGACAACTGCTCCTGGCGGATCGCATCGCGGTCACGAAGCGTCGCGGCGACGCGTTCGAGCGGCGACGCGGCGGGGCCGCCGAGCTCGGCGCACGAGCGCAGAACGGTGAGTGCAAGCCCGAGGGCAGTCGATGGCTCGGCGCATGAGTTGCGCACCGCGGCGCTGAGCGACTTCCCGCGGGCGATCTGCCGAGTGATCGGCCGCACGGCCGTTTCGAGGAGCGCGTGGTCGGAGTCTGATTCCCGCACCGCACCAGCGAGGGAGCTTCCGCTGCGGACGCTTCGCGCGAGATCGTCGCACCAGGCGGCGACGTCGAGGTCGGTGGGTGATCCGATGGCCCTCCGCCGGCGGGTGCGGAACGACCGCGACGGTCGGGCGCCGGCGTCGCCTGCTCGGGCCGGGAGGACCCGCGTCCGGGCGCGGAGCCCGAGCAGGACGACGATCGCGCCAGCTGCGCACCCGATCAGCACGTGAGCCGTCACCGTCGGTCCCACGTCCGCGAACGGCCGAGCGCGTCGATCACCGCACCGCCGCGCACGATCGTGCGCATCGGGGGGACGTCACCGGACGTGCCGATCGCGCTCGGCCGCGCCGAGCTCGGCGACCTCGGCGACCCGCCGCGGTCCACCTGCGGTGCGCTCGACGTGCACGATCGCGTCGATGCACCGGTGCAGGTGGCTGCGAACGGCCCGCAACGGCCACGTCGGCGCGGCCTGCACAACCAGCGTCTCCAGCCGGTGCACAGCGTCCAGCGCGCTGTTCGCGTGGCAGGTCGACAGCGACCCGTCGTGCCCCGTGTTGAGCGCCTGGACGAGTCCGAGCACCTCAGCCCCGCGAACCTCGCCGACTACGAGGCGGTCTGGTCGCAGCCGCAACGCGGTCTGGAGCAGCCGGTCGAGGGTGATCGCCGCGACGCCGTCGCTCGTGGCCGGGCGCGCCTCCAAGCGCACGACGTGGTCGATCGCCGGGGCCAGCTCGGCGGTGTCCTCGAGCACGACGACCCGTTCGCCGGGAGCGATGAGGTTGAGCAGACTCGACAGCAGTGAGGTCTTGCCCGACGACGTGGCGCCCGACACCACCACATTGCACCGTCGGGCCACCAGCTCGGCGAGGACCGCCGCGACCGGTGCGATGGCGAACGCGTCGAGCGGCAGCGGCGTGGCGCGGAAGCGCCTGAGCGACAGGCACGTGCCGCCCAGGGAGATCGGTGGGACGACGGCGCACACGCGGGTACCGTCGGCGAGCCTGGCATCGACGATCGGCGTCGTGCGGTCGAGTCGCCGGCCGAGCGGCGCGAGGATTCGCTCGACCACGATCGCCAGATCGGTCGGCGGGATGTCGCCGTGGCGCTCGACTTCGCCGTAGCGCTCGACCCAGATGTCACCGGCCGCGTTCACCAACACCTCGTCGACGGTCGGGTCGGCGAGGAGCGCATCCAGCGAGCCGAGCCCGTCGAGTCGGGCGACCGCTGCACGCACGAGCCGATCGGCGTCATCGGGTCCGGCGAGCGGCGCGAGCCGGCGCAGGTGGCCACGGACCGCGGTCTCGGCGTCGCCGGGCTCGCGTTCGGCGGCGCGGCAGAGGGCGGTGACGAGGCGGTCGTCGATGGCCCGCGCGACCATCACGCGACCTGCTGCGGCAGTTTGAGCATCCGCTTCGGGAGCTTCCACGCGAGCAGGCCGCGATCGGTCGCCCGCCCGATCGCAGGGTCGAACGGGATCTTGGCGACGATCGGCGCCCGCAGCGATCGAGCGATGTCTCGGGCGGTCAGGTCACGCCCGGGCTCCTCGACGAGCACCACGCCATCCGGTTGCGTGTCGAGCGTCCTCGCCCGTGACAACGCGATGTAGCAGGAACGGGTGACGAGCAGTCCGCGAGCGATGCGCTTGCCGTCGTCGCCAACCCGGTCATCCGGGAGCAGGCCGACCGGGGGATCGCCGAGCCCGACGTCGGCGACGAACTCGATGTCGCTCGCCGCCATCCATCGCCCGAGCTCGTCCCATCGCGGCGCCCGCCGCCGGATCGTCACAGGGCCCCGCGGGATCAGGCGCGTCGTGCTGTCGACCTCGATCGCGAGATCGAGCAGTGCTCCGGGCGGCGCGTCCGACTCGAACCAGTCGCTGAGTCCCTGTCCCGCCGGGGTGGGGATGCCGAGCATCATCGGCAGGTCACCGTCGACGTCGACGAGCACGGACGGGGCGGCGGTTTCGAGTGCCCAGCAGGCGGCGACAACCGTGGTTCCTGCCCCGCCTTTGGCTGACCAGCACACGGTGAGCGTCATGGTCCCTCCGGGAAGAGGTGCCCAGAGCGGGCACGGCGTGACCCGGGGGTGTCGGTGGCGGCACCTTACCGAGCGCAGGTTGTGGCGCCACGCGAAACGGGGCCTGTCCGACCGAAACCGGTCGAACAGGCCTCGTTTCTGCTGACAGAACGACGGACTCAGATGCCGGCGACGGATGCCGGCTCGAGCTCGGCGAACACGCCGTCGAGCTCGAGCCGCTCGTCGTCCCGGCCCGCGTCGTGGTCGAACGCCGCGTCGTCGACCGGGGTCGACGTACCGCGGGGGAGCAGGCGCCACGTGAGCAGTGCGGCCCCGAGGATGATCGCCGCGCCGACCGTCATCGACAGCTGCAGGCCGTGTACCCAGGCGTCCTTGGCGGCATTGAAGATCGCCTCGCCCTCCGAGCCGCCGACCTGCTCGGACACCACCCGGGCGCCGGCCAGCGACGACTCGGCGAGGTGGCGAGCGTCCTCGGGCAGCAGCTCGGCGGTGCTGTCGAAGCGGCTGGCGAAGCCAGACGACAGGAGGCTGCCGAGCACCGCGACTCCGAGCGTCGTGCCCAGTTCACGGGTCGTGTCGTTCATCGCCGAGCCCATGCCGGCGTGTTCGGGGGGTACCGACGCCATGATCAGGGTGGTCATCGGGGTCATCGTGAACGACATGCCGAGCGACATCACGGCCATGCCGGCGACGACGTGCAGGTAGCTCGAGTCGGCGTTGAGAAAGCTGATGACGAGGATGCCGGCCGCGGTCGCGACCATTCCGGGGATCACGACCCGGCGCACGCCGAGTCTCGCGACGGCCCTCGCCGACATCGGGGTGAACACCATGAAGAAGATCGTGATCGGGAGCATCCGCAGTCCGGACTCGAACGGTCCGTAGCCGAGCACGAGCTGGAACAGCTGGCTGATCACGAAGAAGAAGCCGAACATCGTCAGGAACACGAGCGTGATGCCGAGCGAGCTCGCCGTGAACACCCGGTTCTTGAACAACCGCACCTCGAGCATCGGGTGGGAGGTGTGCAGCTCCCAGAGGCCGAACAGGGCGAGCACGACCACGCCACCGCCGACCGTGGCGAGCGTCTTCGGGTCGGTCCAGCCCCAGTGGGCGCCTTCGATCAGGCCGTACACCAGCAGGACGAGCCCGGAGATCGAGAGCGCAGCGCCGACGAGGTCGATGCGACCGGGGTGCGGCTCTCGGGACTCGGGCAGGATGCGCAGTCCGAGGACGAGGGCGATGATCGCCACCGGCACGTTGATCGCGAACGTGGCGCCCCACCAGAAGTTCTCGACCAGCCAGCCGCCGAGGACGATGCCGAGGGCGCTGCCGCCACCGGCGACGCCGCTCCAGATCGCGATCGCCCGGGCCCGTTCGCCGGCAGGGAACGTGTTGACGAGGATCGACAACGTGGCCGGCATGACCAGCGCTCCGCCGATGCCCATCACCGCACGGGTCATGATCAGCGAGGCGCCGGAGTCGACGAACAGCGTGCCGTAGAGGCTGGCGACGCCGAACAGCAGGATGCCGGCCTGGAGGAACCGCTTGCGGCCCCAGCGGTCGCCGAGCGAGCCGGCGGTGAACAGCAGGCCGGCGAACACGAGCGAGTAGGCGTCGACGACCCACTGCTGGGCGGAGTTGGAGAGTCCGAGTTCGCTGGACATCGTCGGCAGTGCCACGTTCAGCGACGTGTTGGCGATCACGACGATCAGCAGGCTGAGGTTGAGGACGCCGAGGATGAGCCAGCGCCTGCGATACACGTCCGGTGGAACCGTTCCGTCGCCGTCGACCGAGGGCGCGGATGAGACGCGGCCGGACGCGGCGCCGGCAGCAAGTGGCGTGGCCGCTGAACGCAATGAGGGGAGTGCTACATCTGTCATACCTGACAGTAAAATGGCAGAACTGTCAAATGGCAAGAGTGACACATGGCATAGCTGTCGAATGACATCCATGCCAAACTCGTGCTACGACGCGACCTACACTTGTGCTGTGGCAAGCGTCGACACTGCTGAATCGACGAGGGTCGAATCCCTCAGGGAACGCAAGAAGTCGGCGACGCGCAAGGCGATCGAGGAAGCGGCGTGGGACCTCTTCGGCGAGCGTGGCTACGCGGCGACGTCGGTCGACGACATCGCCGATCGGGCCGGCGTCGCCCCCCGCACGTTCTTCCGCTACTTCCCGACCAAGGCCGACGTGCTGTACGGCGAGGTCGACGAAGCGATCGCCGCGTTCTCCGAGGCGTTCCGCTCCCGCCCGGCCGACGAGCCGCTGATGACCAGCCTCCTGGCCGCCAACGAGGCGGTCTCGACGGTCTTCGAGCACGACCGCACGCGGATGACGCAGCGCTTCGCGCTACTGCGTGATGCGGGACTCGAGGAGATGGGTGAGAACGTGCGGCAGCGCTTCGCGAAGGCGACGGCCGACATCGTCCGCGAGCGGTCGGCCGGACTGCCCGATGCCGAGCTCCGGGCCCGGCTGGTCGCCAGCGTTCTCATGTCGACGAAGGTCGTCGCCAACGAATGGTGGCTCGAGCGCGGCGCCGAGGGCGACCCGGCCGACTGCTTCAGCGGCTGCCTGTCGATGCTCGGCGAGCTGTTCAGCCCGCAGGCCGACTGACCTCGTTCGATGCGATGGGCAATGCGCGCGCCATTTGCGCGGACTGCTCATCGCATTCGCTAGAACCCGCTGCAGCAGTACGGCGCACGCGGAACCGCGAACAGGGCGTCGGCGGTTCGGAGCGCCGCGGCGTTTCGGACCTCGACCCGGGTGGCGTCGGCGAGCAGCGTCCACTTCGGCCCACCGAGGTAGACCGCGGAGAGTGCGCCGACATCGACGGAAAGATCAGCGTCAGCGGCGTCGGCTGATGTGCGCTTGGCGCCGGCGGCCGAGATCTCCCAGACCCCGTCGTTGGCGGGCAGCAGGTCGTCGGCCACCGCGACCGTGAATGCCGCCTGGTGGTCGGCGTACGAGCGAGCGGCGAGCGCGGCGTCGACGTCCAGGATTCGCAGCCACTGCTCGTCCCAGATGTGCTTGATCCGGTACGCCGCGGCGGTCGGCAAACGCCAACTGGGCGACGTCGTCGACCGGTCGCTCCTCGACGTACCACTCCCGAACGAGGTCGACGTTGCAGAGGAAGTCCCACAGTGCGAGCTCGATCGAGGGATCGGTGCCCCACAGGTCGTAGACCTCGCCTTCGCCCTGGGCCTCGGTGAAGTTGGCGGTCTTCCACTTGAGCCTGTAGTGCACGAAGCCGTCGTCGACACCATCACTCGACGTGTGGACGACGACGAACTCGCCGTCGCCGCCGAGCTCCGTGGCGTTGCTGAAGTAGCGCTGCCACATCCAGTCCGGGCGGGAGATCACGCCGGGTCGAGCCGCGGCGCGTGCGTAGATCGGCTTCACCGTCTCGATGATCTCGTCGTGCTCCAGCAACCGAAAGGAACCGGCTGTCGCGGCGCCCCGGATCGGCAGCGCCCTCGCCGGGACGATGCTGGCCTCGGCGCACTCGCCGGCGAGGCCGAACCCGAATCGCTGGTAGATCGCGGTCTCGCTGGCGCGGAGGCTGGCGAGCACCTGCCCCCGCTCGGCGCCCTCGACGAGCAGTTGGGTCATCATGCGCCGGAGCAGTCCCTGACGGCGATGGGTGCCGAGCACGCCGACGCGTGTGACGCCATTCGTGGGCAGCCACGCGCCGCCGGGAACCAGCGTGTCGAACCGGTAGCCGCCGACGTGGCCGACACAGCGGTCGCGGTCCCACGCCGACAGCGTGTCCGACTCGTCCCACGAGGGCATGACGTGTGCCTTGCCCCAGTCCTCGTCGTTGGCCGGCGCGTGAAGCGAGCGCGGTGCCGACCGTCGCGTTCGCCGCGCGGTACTCCTCCGGCGCGGTCTTGCGGATCTCGATCATGGAAAGGATCGTTGCACGGTCGTCGCGATGTTCTTCGGCGGATATCGCGTCGGGGCACCGGCTCCATAGGCTGCGCCGGTGATCGGCGTCGCTCGCGCAGCATCGGTGGCGGTCGGGCTGGTTCTCGCGCTCGGGGTGCTGCGGTCGGCGATCCGCACCGTCGTGCTGCCGCGGTCGACCGTCGTCCCGCTGACCCGGGCCGTGTTCCTCGGACTGCGCCGGGTGTACGACGTGATGGCCAAGGACAAGCGCAGCTACGACGAGCGGGACCGGGTGATGGCGTCCTACGCGCCGTTCGGGCTGATGCTGCTCGCAGGAACGTGGGCGATGTGCGAGATCCTCGCGTTCACGCTCGTGTTCTGGGGCCTCGGGGTCGATCCGCTCCGTCAGGCGTTCGTCACCAGCGGTTCGTCGTTCACGACGCTCGGTTTCGCGCCGCCGCGTGACCTGCCGACCGACATCGCGGCCGTCGGTGAGGCGGTCGTTGGGCTCGGACTCGTCGCCCTGCTGATCTCGTTCCTGCCGTCGATCTACGCCGCGTTCCAGCGTCGCGAGCTGATGGTGTCGATGCTGCAGGTGCGCGCCGGCAACCCGCCGACTGCGGTCAAGTTGATCGTGCGGCACCACCGGATCGATCTGTCTGGGGACCAGGCGAGCGATCTGTACCGGCAATGGGAGGCGTGGTTCGCCGACGTCGAGGAGTCGCACACGTCCCAGGGTTCACTCCCGTTCTTCCGCTCGCCGCAGCCGCACCGGCACTGGCTCACGGCGTCCGGGGCGGTGCTCGACGCCGCCGCGTTGCAGCTGTCGACAGTCGACGCGCCTCCTGTTCCCTACGCCGCGCTCTGCCTGCGTTCCGGCTACCTCGCACTCCGGCACATCGCAGACTTCTTCGGCGTCGAGCACGACCCGGACCCGGCACCGACGGACCCGATCAGCATCGCCCGCGAGGAGTTCGACGCGGCATGCGACGAGATGGCCGCCGCCGGCGTCCCGCTCACGGCCGACCTCGATCAGGCTTGGCGAGACTTCCGCGGCTGGCGGGTCAACTATGACACGGTTCTCGTCACGCTCGCCGGCTTCTTCGTGGCGCCCTACGCTCCGTGGTCGTCGGACCGCTCGATCCGCTTCCGGGTACGTTCCCGGACGATGGCCAAGGCAACGTCCGTACTCCAGCGGCTCGTGCAGTTCGTGCGCCCCTCGCCGACGTCGCTGGCCGCGGACGAGGATTGAGAGGCTGAGCGTTGTGCGCGGACTGCTGGCGATTTCGGCACCGAACCCGTACTGAACTGGGTTGTGGTCGTATGTCAGCCACAACCCGGTTCTGTTCGGATTCACGGCGCGAATCGCCACCATCGAAGGTATGCCACGATGAATCGAATGGATTGGCATCTGGCGCAGGTGAACGTGGGGCGGTTGCGGGCGCCGATCGACGACCCGATGATCGCCGAGTTCAAGGGTGCGCTCGATCGGATCAACGCGCTCGCCGACGGGGCTCCGGGGTTCGTGTGGCGGCTGCAGGGCGACGGCGGCAACGCCACCGACATCCATCCGGTCGAGGACGACGAGCTCGTGGCCATCAACATGTCGGTGTGGGAGTCGATCGAAGCGCTCGGCGAGTACGTGTACCGCTCAGACCACACCGGCTTCATGCGCCGCCGGCGCGAGTGGTTCGAGAAGTACGCCACCGCCTATCTCGCGCTGTGGTGGGTGCCCGCCGGGCACACCCCGACGATCGCCGAGGCGTTCGAGCGCCTCGACGGGATCGAGCACGACGGGCCGAGCCCGTTCGCGTTCACGTTCCGCCGCCCGTTCCCGCCGCCATCAGAGAATTGGGCGGGGATCGTCGCACCTGTTGCGAGAGATCCCGCCCAGATCCTGGACTGACCAGATCCTGGACTGAAGAGGAATCCGCCCAGATCTGAGGACGGGTCAGACGGCGAGCAGGTCGCGGGCGCCGGTGTCGCTCGACGGGTGGCGCAGCTTGCTCATCGCGCGGGCCTCGATCTGGCGGATGCGCTCGCGCGTGAGGTTGAAGTGCTCGCCGACCTCCTCGAGCGTGCGCGGCTCGCCACGGTCGAGCCCGAAGCGGAGCTTGAGGATCTCGCGCTCGCGGTCGTCGAGCGGGGCGAGCAGGCGGGCGATCTCCTCGGGGAGCAGCGCCGTCGCGGCCACCTCGAACGGCGACTCGGCGGAGCGGTCCTCGACGACATCGCCGAGCTCGGCGTCGCCGTCCTCGCGGAGCGGCTCGGACAGCGAGAGCGGCTCGGCCGCGAAGCGCAGCGCTTCGGTGACCTTGTCCTCCGGCATCTCGACCTCACGGGCCAGCTCGGCGAGCGTCGCCGGACGCCCGTATTTCAGCTCGAGGCGTGAGCGGGCCTTCTGCAACCGGGCCAGGGTGTCGCCGGCGTGGACCGGCAGGCGGATCGTGCGCCCGGTGTTGGCGATGCCGCGGGTGATCGCCTGACGGATCCACCACGTGGCGTAGGTCGAGAACTTGAACCCCTTGCGCCAGTCGAACTTCTCGACGGCGTGCATCAGGCCGAGATTGCCCTCCTGGATCAGGTCGAGGAGCGGCAGGCCAGAAGCCTGGTACTTCTTGGCGATCGACACCACGAGGCGCAGGTTCGACTGCACGAACTGGCGCTCGGCTTCCTCGCCTTGGCGAGCGGTGCGGCGGAGCTCGCGCCGCCTCGGCGCGGTGACGTCCCTGCCACCGGCGTCGAGCGACTCGATCGCTTCCTTGCCCGCTTCGATCGCCTTCGCGAGTCGGACCTCGTCGTCCTTCGTCAGAAGTGTGTACTGCCCGATGTCGGTCAGATACAGACGAACCAGATCTTCGTCATCGCGGTCAACGCGATCTTTCGCCACTATGGCTCCCTTGTCCAATCCACCGACGGCCGCCGAGGCAACCAGAGGTGGTGTCTTCGAGCGTTCTCCCGCCCAGATGGGCGAAAGCTGCCGTCACGATACCGAGCGAGGCTGAGTGCCCAACACAATTCGCCGCGTTGTAAAATCCACCATCAGAAGTCGGGCAGCGTCCTTGGATGACGCGGACGGGACGAGGAGCTGGCGGTCACCGTTGTCGACAACGGCAGTACCATTGAGCCATCAGCCGGTGTGCGGAACGCGCCGGCCCACGACTGGAGTGGTGATGGCAGATCCGATTCTGAACGACAAGTCCCTCGAGGCGGCCCGCGCCGGTTGGGCCGCGCCCAAGGCGCCGAGCCCCGGCGGTCAGGTCTGGGCACCACCGTCGGTGCCTGGCGTGCCGGCCAGCGACGGCCCGGTGTCCACCTGGAAGGGCGCGATGACGCTCCAGGGCGTGATCACGGCGACGTCCGTGTTGGTCCTGCTGATGCTCGCCTCGGCCACCGCAGGGTGGCTGGCGGTCGACGAGACGCGCGTGGACCTGACGGCCAGGTCGAGATCCAGTTCCCGTCGCTCGCCATGTTCGGCGTCGTCGTCGGCATCGGCATCGTGTTCGCCCTGATGTTCAAGCCGCACCTGGCCAAGTTCCTCGCCCCGGCGTACGCGATCGCCGAGGGATTCGCGGTCGGTGCGATCTCCAAGGCGTACGAGTCGTTCCAGGACGGCATCGTCATCCAGGCGGTCGGGGCGACGCTCGGCGTGTTCTTCGTGATGCTGTTCCTCTACCGAACGAGGATCATCAAGGTCACCGAGCGGTTCCGCCAGATCGTGGTGTTCGCCACGCTGGGCGTGATGGCGTTCTACCTCCTGTCCTTCGTCGTCCACATCTTCGGCGGCTCGATCGCATTCTTCGACCAGCCCAACGCCATCGGAATCCTGTTCAGCGTCGGCGTGTCGGTGCTCGCCGCGCTCGAACTTCGCGCTGCGCTTCGACATGATCGAGAAGGGCATCAAGATGGGCCTCTCGAAGGATTTCGAGTGGTACGCCGCATTCGGTCTTCTCGTCACGGTCATCTGGCTGTACCTCGAACTGCTGCGGCTGCTCTCCAAGCTCCAGCAGCGTTGACCGCGGCCGCCGCGAGGCGGCCGACCATCCGTATCCTCGTCGAGTCGGTCGTGACGGCGGCGTCCGGAGCGGCGGTCGCCGGCGCGGCGTGGACGATCTTCGATCTGGCCGTGGCGGCCGCCCTCGTGGGTGCCGCGAACGGCGCGATCGCCGGCTGGCGGCGGATGTACAGATGGCGCTCGGTCGCCGGCTGGATGGCGTTCGTGCTCGACTCGACGTGGGCGCTCGTGACGACGGCCGGCGCGCTGGTCGCCCACACGGTTGCCGCGTTGCAGCGAACGCGCGGCAACTACGTGACCGAGCTGAGCGAGCGGCGCAACCGGCACGTGTACGAGCGCGGCTACACGTTCCGCCGCGGGTTCATGCTCACCGTCGGCAACGTCGTCAACGGCGCCGGGCCGAGGGCGCGACCCTCGGAACCGGCAGCGCACCGTCGAAGACCACGAGCACGTCCACGTCTGGCAGGCGCGCTGGTTCGGTCCGCTCTTCCCCCTCGTGTACGGCGCGTGGTGGGTCATCGGCGCCGCCGCCGGTCTGATCGTGTGGCTGGTGCGACGTCCTCCGCTACGCCTCGGCCAGGTCGTCGACGCGTTCGGGTACTACTGCAACCCGTTCGAGTGGTGGGCCTACAGCCGCGAGGGCCGATGGCCGCCGCCGCAGGCGTCGGCGCGATTTGTCTGGCGGCGACCCTTGACCGGAGCCAACCATCGAGAGGTCTGACCGGAAACAGGGGTGAACCGCTGCGGGCCGTCAGAGTTCGGCGAGATCGCCTCGTTGGTCGTCGAGATCGGCGGACACGAGATCGAGGATGCGCGCGGTCGGCCCATCCACTCGCGGGTCGATCGCGTCGCGGTGCTCGTTCACGGCGTCCTCCAGAGCCTGCAACACCGGCCCGAACAGCACGGCGATCGCGTCGCCCGTCGAACCAACGCGAGCGAGCGAGTCGCGTAGCGGATTGAGCCACGTATCGCCTTCGTCATCGGCGTGGTGGTTCGGAATGACGGGCAGGCGCCCCCGCCACAGCTCGGCGTGCCAGGCGTGCCGGTGACACCACGTCGCCATCACCCGCTTGACGGGAGGCTCCGGCAACTCGCGCGCCCACCGGCCGAGGGTCTCGAAGAGCAGCTCCTCCAACCCGACCCAGCGCCTCACGCGTGTCGTCAGATCGTCGATCGTCTCGCTCACGAGCGCCAGCTCAGCTCGGCGGCGCCGAGCTCGGTGGCCGGCGCGGCGCCGGTGCGGTACTCGAGCAGCATCTCACGCCACGGACCGGTCGCCTCGAGTTTGCCGAGGATCGCGCTGACGCCCCACACCACGCGGTCGAGGATCACGTAGCTCGGCGGCATGTTCAGCTTGGCGATGATGTCGGCGTGCGGTCCGGCGATGTCGACGATCCGCCCGAGCGTCTCGCGCATCCAATCCCGCGTGAACGTGAACTCGTCGACGAGATACGGCCGGTACGGCGTCGACACGTACTCGTACACCCGCTCGGCGGCCAACCCGTGGTCGGGCACGAGGAAGCCGGCGGCTTCCATGGCGGCGACGAGCTCGTCCGGGTCCCGGTCGACGACGATCGCGTCCAACGTCGGCTCGAGGCGCTGCCACTCGCCCGGGACCCACCGCTTCACGAGCCCGAAGTCGAGGAACGTGACGCTGCCGTCGTGGTGGAACCGGTAGTTCCCCGGATGCGGGTCGCCGTTGAACGCGCCGACCCGGTGAACGGAGTGCTGAGCGAACCGCCAGATCACCTCGGCCGCCCGTTGCTTGGTCGGGGCCGTCTCGCGGGCGAGGAACTCGGACCACGACAGCCCCTCGATCCACTCCGTCGTGAGCACCTTCGATGTCGAGAACTCCGGGGCCAGCGCCGGGATGCGCACCCACGGGTGACCGGCGAAGCGCGTGGCGAACTCGACGATGTTCGCGGCTTCCTTTCGGTAGTCCAGCTCCTCGCGCATCCGGGCGCGGAGCTCGTCGACGAGGGCACGGGCGTCGAGCCCGTTGAGCGCCAGCGCCGAGAACACGGCGTACATCACCTCGGCCGCGTCGAGGTCCTCCTCGATCGCTTCACTGACGCCGGGGAACTGCACCTTGACCGCGAGCTGCCGGCCCTGCGCATCGGTCGCCCGGTGGACCTGGCCGATGCTGGCCGCGGCGACGGGCATGTCGTCCCACGACGCGAACACGCGCTCCGGGTCGCGCCCCAGCTCCGACCGGATCACACTGGCGGCGAGCGAGGGCGCCATCGGCGCGGCGTCGGCCTGCAACGCGGCGAGCGCCTGCTGGGCCTCCTCGGGCAGCCCTTCGGCGATGAAGCTGACCATCTGGCCGATCTTCATCAGCACGCCCTTCATCTCGCCGAGCTCCTTGGCGACGTCCTCGGCGGTGCGGATCGCGAACTGCGTGTCGAGCTCGGCGTGCCGCTCGGCCGGCGTGACGATCCGGCGCGCACGAATCCCGGCGTAGCGGCCGGCATTGCGCGCCGTCATCTTCCACATCCGCCGTGACCGCCAGGTGAGCAGGTCGCCGAGCTTCTTCTTCGCCGCCGCAGCAAGCGCACCGACACCGAGCACGCCGGCGACGAGCGCTGCGAAACGGGACGGCTTCATGCGTCCGGCGGCGGGTCGCTTGCGCTGCTTGGCTCGGTCGGGACGTACGTCACGCGGCGCGCCGTCGGGTCGTCGGCGAGCAGCTCGTCGGGGATCGGCTCCCCGGTGACCTCGTCCGTCCAGTACGACCCGTCTTCCAGGCGTTCGAGGGCCTGCTCGACATCAGCGAGGTCGCCGGCGACCCGTTCGAGGTCGGGCTCGCGCTGCGGCTCGTCCATACCGCGGAATCTACTGCCTCTGATGCGCCGAGGTCCTGGGCTTCGCGTACTCTTCGGCCGTGACGACCGGTTCCCTCATGCCGACGTCGGGGAGGAGGTCGACGTGGCGGGACCTTCCTGCGGCAGTGTTGATGCTGCTGCCGTCCCTGGTGATCGTGTCGGTGTTCGTGCTCTACCCGCTGGTCCAGGCGATCTGGCTCGGTCACATGCGGTGCGACGCCCAGGGCGATCGATGCCGGTCGAACGGCTGGGACCAGTACGTGGACGTCGCCCGTAGCAACGAGTTCCGCCATGCCGTCATCGTCACGTTCGCGTTCGCCCTGATCACGGTGCCGGTAGGGCTCGCCCTGGGCGTCGGCCTCGCGGCGCTCGCCGACAAGTACCTGCGTGGCATCGGCGTGTTCCGGGCGATCTTCACGTCGACGGTGGCGACGTCGGTCGCCGTGGCCAGTTTGATGTGGTGGTTCCTCCTCGAACCGCGAGTCGGTGTGCTTTCCAACGTCGGCTGGATCGAACGGTTGTTTCCCGTCATCAAGCAGCCCGGGCTGCTCTTCGACACCGGTACCGCCCTGCCTGCGGTAGCCGCGTCGAGCGTCTGGGCCGGCCTCGGGTTCACGTTCGTGCTCGTCACGGCCGGTCTGCAGGGGATTCCGCGCGATCTTCACGAGGCCGCGGTGCTCGACGGCGCCGGCGGCGTCCGACGCTTCTGGGCCATCACGATGCCCTTGCTCGGGCCGACGCTGCTGTTCGTCCTCATCGTGCTCACCGCGAGGGCGTTCCAGGCCTACGGCGAGATCGACCTGCTGACGAGCGGCGGTCCCGACGAGGGGACGACGACACTGACGTACCTGACCTACGGGCAGCGATCGCCGATCAGCAGCCAGGATGGGCTCAAGGCCGCGGTTGCGGTCCTGCTGTTCGTGATGTTGCTCGGGCTGTCGGCGATCCAACTCCGCGTCGCCGGCCGGCGGGTGCACTATGGCTGATGTCGCCGCGGTCGCTTGGGACCGCCCCCGCGGCATCGGCGCGGCCGGTCGCTACGTGATGCTCGGCGCGATCGCCCTGGTCGTGCTGTTCCCCGTGTACACCACGGTGATCGCGGCGCTGAAGCCAGGCAACCGGGTGCTCCGCCGCCCGCTGCTGCCGGACTCGTTCACGCTGGAGGTGCTGGGTGACGCGTGGCGGCAGGGCAGGCTCGATCGCTATCTGCTCAACTCGGCCATCGTCGCCATCGCCGTCACGGCGGGTGTCGTCATCACGTCGCTGCTCGCCGGGTACGCGTTCGCGATGTTGCGGTTCCCTGGACGAAACGTGCTGTTCGGCTTGTACCTGGCGACGCTGCTCGTGCCGCTCGAGGCGACGATCGTGGTCAACCGTCGAACCGCCGACTCGCTGGGCTGGCTGAACTCCTACTGGGGGCTCATCGTCCCGTCGCTCGCCAGCGCGTTCGGGGTGTTCCTCGTGCGCCAGGCGCTGATGACGCTGCCCAAGGACCTCCGCGATGCCGCGCTGATCGACGGCGTCGGCCACGTCGGGTTCCTCCGGTACGTCGCCGTGCCGCTCGTGCGGCCGACCCTCGGCGCGCTCGGCGTTTTCGTCTTCCTCGGCAACTGGAACTCGTACCTCTGGCCGAACTTGATCACCACCGACGAGGACATGAACACGGTGCAGTCGGGGCTCCGTCACCTCCGCAGTGGCAACCTCGACGAACCCAATCTCGTGATGGCAGGGTTGGTGATCGCCGCGTTGCCGATCGTCGCCGTGTTGCTGGTGTTCCAGCGTCAACTCATCCGCGGTCTCACGTCAGGAGCAGTCAAGGGATGAAATCTCGAGCAACCCACCTCGTCGTCGCGGCAACCGCCAGCATGTCCCTGGCGGCGTGCGCCTCGGGCCAGTCGATCCTCGAGGCCGGCAACGACGGCACGGCACCCACGACGGTGCCGCCCAGTGCACCAGCCGGGACGGTAGCGCCAGCCACGACCGTGGTGCTGTTCCCCTCGTCGGAGCAGCCGGCCGCGTCGACGACGCTGCCGTCGCCGACCACGATCGTGCTGTTCCCGCCGGCGACCGCGTCGGGATTCCGGGCGCCCGACACCGTCGACTACGCGCCGTGCCCGATCGAGGCGCTCGACAGCGCCGACGGGCCGGTGCAGGTGACGTTCTGGCACGGGATGCAGTCGAGCGCCGAGGAGGCGCTGCAGCACCTCACCGACGAGTACAACGCCAGCCAGGACCGGGTCGTCGTCGAGCTGCAGAACCAGAACGGCTACGAGGAGCTCGTCGACAAGTACTTCCAGTCCAGCCAGGACGATCGACCCAACCTGATCCAGCTGCCTGAGTACATGCTCCAGCAGATGGCCGACACCAACACCGTGGTCTCGTCGACGGCGTGCATCCAGGCCGAGGGCTACGACACGTCGGCGTTCCTGCCCAGGGCGTTGCTCGCCTACCAGACCGGCGGCGTGCAGTGGGGGATGCCGTTCAACATCTCCAACCCCGTTCTCTATTACAGGAAGGACATGTTCGAGGCGGCCGGGCTCGATCCGGACGATCCGCCGGTGACCCTCGAGGCGCTCCGCGCGTACTCCGAGCAGATCGTCGAGTCCGGGGCTGCGGCGTACGGCATCGCCTTCGATTCGGGAGTCAACTCGGGTGGCGGTTGGTTCGTCGAGCAGTGGCTCGCCCGGGCCGGGCTGCCTTATGCCGACAACGGCAACGGGCGCCAAGCGCGGGCGACCCAGGTGCTGTTCGACACGCCGGAGACCGCGGCCATGCTGCAGCAGGTGCAGGACCTCGTGACCGACGGCCTCGCCGTGTACGTCGGCGAGAACACCGCCGGGACCGACGTCCTGCTGCAGCTCGCCGACCAGGAGAACCCGGCGGCGATGGGGATAGCGACGTCCGGCGCGCTGGGCACCATCCTCAGCGTCGTCGAAGGCGGCTTGATCCCCGGCGTGACCGTGGACGACATCGGCGTCGGGCCGATGCCCGGCCCCACCGACACGCCGAGCGCGTTCGTCGGTGGCGCGGCGCTGTACATCGTGCGCGACAAGGGCGACGCCGAAACCGCCGCGGCGTGGGACTACATCAAGTTCCTCGACAGCCCGGAGTCCCAGTCGTACTGGGCCGACGCGACCGGGTACGTGCCGATCCGGGAGGACGCGATCTCGATCGAGCCGATCGCCGCGACCTACGCCGCCGACCCTCGGTATCTCGTCGCCTTCGACCAGATCAACTTCGCCGCCGATGACTTCAGCGCCGTCGGTCCCGTGCTCGGCCCGCTGCGCCAGGTGCGCGGCGTCACCGCCCAGATGATGGCGGACATCTACGGCGGCACACCGGTCGAGGACGCCCTCGCCGCCGCCGCCGACCAGGCCAACCTGCTGATCATCGACTACGACTCCCGCAACTGAGCCCAGAGGGCCACCGATGGGACCAGACATGACCGAGCCGTCATGTCTGCTCCCATCGGTCATCGAACACCCGCGGATAGGGTCCCCGCATGCCTTCTGAGTTCCCGTCGTTCGATGGATCCGCGCCGCGGAAGCAGGACTTCAGGTCCCCGCCTGAGCTGGGGATCGACCCGTCCAAGCGCTACACCGCGACGATCGAGACGTCGCTCGGCGACCTGGTGGTGGCGCTCGACGCCGCCGGCGCGCCCAAGACGGTGAACAACTTCGTGTTCCTGGCCCTGCAGCACTACTACGACGGCGTGACCTTCCATCGCATCATCAACGGCTTCATGTGCCAGGGCGGTGACCCCACCGGCTCTGGCCGTGGCGGTCCCGGCTACAAGTTCGAGGACGAGCTTCCCAAGCCCGGCCGCTACGAGATCGGCTCGGTGGCGATGGCCAACGCCGGCCCGAACACCAACGGTAGCCAGTTCTTCATCGTCTCCGGCCCGAGCGGCGTCGGGCTGCCCCCGCTGTACAGCCTGTTCGGCAAGGTCGTCAAAGGCCTCGACGTCGTCGACGCGATGCAGAACGTGCCGACCGGCGCTCAGGACCGCCCGAGGGACGACGTCGTGATCAACTCGGTCACGATCTCGATGTCGGAGGACTGACCCCGTGGCCGGGGCGCTCGACGGCCGCACGGCCATCGTGACCGGGGCGGGGCGGGGCATCGGTGCGGCGATCGCCGGCGCGCTCGACGCCGCCGGCGCGCGGGTCGCGCTGATCGCCCGCACCGAGAGTCAGCTCGAGGAGATCGCGGCGATGCTCGCCAACGATCCGGTCGTCGTCGTCGGCGATCTCAGCACGCCGGACGGCCCGGCCGCGACCGTGGCACGAGCTCTCGACGCGTTCGGCGGTCGGGTCGACGTCCTCGTCAACAACGCCGCGACCCTGCTGCGCAAGCCGAGCGAGGAGCTCACCGCCGATGAGATCGACGTGCTGCTCAACGCCAACATCCGATCCGCGCTCCTGCTGACGACTGCGGTGCTGCCGTCGATGATCGCCGCCCGGTCGGGTTCGATCGTGTCGATCAGCTCGATCAGCGGCTTGCGCGGTACGCCGCGCCGGGCCGCGTACGCCGCGAGCAAGGCGGCGATCGACGGGATGACGAGGGCGTGGGCGATGGAGTACGGGCCCGTCGGCATCCGCGGCGAACGCCGTCGCCCCCGGTGTCGTGCACACCGAGATGTGGCGCGAAACCTGGCCAAGCCGGGCGTCAGCGAGTCGGTCACGGGCGTGATCCCGACCCGCCGGCTCACCGAGCCGAGCGAGATCGCCGACGTCGTGACGTTCCTGGCGTCGGACGCGTCCCGGTCGATCACCGGCGAGATCCTGTCGGCCGACGGCGGTATGCACGCCACGATCAACCTGTACCCGACGGTATGATCGAACAACTGTACGCTTTCGGGTCATGACCGCGCCATCCCCCGTCACGCTCTCCGCCGATGCCGCCCGCCGGATCGCGCTCGCCGCGCAGGGGTTCGCCCGGCCGCGCCCGACCGGGAAGATCACCCGCCAACACCTTCGCCGCGTGTTCGACACGATCGGGTTGATCCAGGTCGACTCGGTCAACGTGCTCGTTCGCTCCCAGGAACTACCGCTGTTCGCCAGGCTCGGACCGCACCCGCGCACGCTGATCCCCGACGCCGTCGACGACGGAGAGCTGTTCGAATACTGGGCCCACGCGGCTTCCCTGGTGCCGACGAAGCACCGCCATCTGTGGCGATGGCGGATGGAGGCCTACAGGGCCAGAGGGGAGGGGCGGTGGTTCTCGACCCACCGGGCCCAGGTCGAGCGGGTCCTCGAGCAGGTGCGCAACCAGGGGCCGATCGTCGTCGGCGACGTCCACGGCCGGGTGAAGCGGCAGGGCGGCACGTGGTGGGACTGGGACGACGCGAAGATCGCCTTGGAGGTGCTGTTCGACCACGGCATCATCGGCGCCACCCGCCGGCGCCACGACTTCGCCGCGCCTCTACGACATCGTCGAGCGGATGCTGCCCGCCGACGTCCTCGCCGAGCCACCTACTCCCGAGCGCGAAGCGCGAAGGGGGTTGCTCCTGCTCGCGGCGCGTTCGCTCGGCGTCGCGACGTTCACCGATCTCACCGACTATCACCGGCTCAACGCCCCGAAGGCCAAGCCGATCGTCGCTGAGCTGGTCGACCAGGGCGCGCTGGTGCCAGCTGACGTCGAGGGTTGGGACAAGGCGGCGTTCCTCCACCCCGAAGTCCAGACCCCGCGATCGATCACCGGGCGAGCCCTGATCAGCCCGTTCGACTCGCTGGTCTGGAGACGCGAGCGCACGGAGCGCGTGTTCGACTTCGACTACCGTCTCGAGATCTACACGCCGAAGCCGAAGCGGATCTACGGCTACTACGTGCTGCCGTTCCTGCTCGACGGTCATCTCGCCGGTCGCGTCGATCTGAAGGCTGATCGGGCGGCGGGAGTTCTGCGGGTGCAGGCGGCCCACGTCGAGACCGACCTCGACAACAGCGTCGACCGGCCGCGCATCGCCGAGGAGCTGTTCGCCGAGCTCAGCGACATGGCTGGCTGGCTCGGGCTCGACGTCGTCGGGGCGACCGGGAGGGGAACACTGGCCAAGGATCTTGTCGTCGCCGGCGCCGAATTCGTCGACGACGGAGCCAGTGGCGAGGACGGCTGACCTGCGTGGTTAGCCTCGCCTGGTGACCTCGGACGAGTCGGCTGCGCCGAATTCGGCCGCTGACGACGCGGTCGACGCGATCGAGGCGGCGGTGCCGGGAGGCTCCCGCATGCCGCGCTGGGTGATCCCGGCGACCATCGTGTTCTGGACCGGCGCCCTCGCCGCACTTGCGATCAGGGTGTTCTGGTCGAAGCTCAGCTCCCTCGTCATTCTCGTCCTGATGTCGCTGTTCTTGTCGCTGGCGATCGAGCCCGGTGTGAATCGCTTGTCCCGCCGCGGCTGGCGCCGGGGGTCGGCGACCGCGCTCCTCCTGTTCGGCGTCCTGCTCGCGTTCTTGCTGTTCTTCGCGGCCATCGGCACGCTCGTCGGTTCGCAGATCGCCGAGCTGCTGACGAACACCGAGCGTTACATCAGGCGCTCGGTCAACTTCCTCAACGATGCCTTCGGGTTCAACATCGACGCCCAGGAGGTGATCGAGGACTTCAACGATCCGGACGGTGCGGTGCAGGAGTTCATCGCCGACCAGCAGGACAACGCGGTGCGCCTCTCCGTCGCCGCGCTCAGCGTGCTGCTTCAGCTGTTCTCGGTGATGTTGTTCACGTTCTACCTCGTCGCCGATGGACCCCGCTTGCGCCGAGCGATCTGCAGCCGGCTCTCTCCAGCTCGGCAGGAGCAGGTGCTGCGCACGTGGGAGCTCGCGGCGACGAAGACCGGCGGCTTCCTCTACTCGCGGGCGTTGCTGGCGGCGCTGTCGACGCTGTTCCACTGGATCGTGTTCCAATCGATCGGCACGGCCGCTCCGATCGCGCTGGCGCTGTGGGTCGGCATCGTGAGCCAGTTCCTCCCGGTGGTCGGCACGTATCTCGCCGGCGTTCTGCCGTTGCTGATCACGTTCCTCGATTCGCCGCTGAAGGCACTCGTCGTGCTGATCGCCATCGTCGTCTACCAGCAGATCGAGAACTACCTCCTCTCGCCCCGCATCACCGCCCGCACCATGGAGCTGCACCCCGCGCTCGCGTTCGGTGCCGCACTGGGCGGTGCCGCGGTCCTCGGCGCCGTCGGGGCGGTCCTCGCGCTGCCGGCCGCGGCGATGGCGCAGGCGCTGCTCTCGGAACTGGGCTCCCGTCACGAGGTCGTCGAGAACGAGCTCACGGACGTCAGCAATCGCCGATGGCGGCGGCCGCCTGCGTTGACGGCCGCACTCGCCCGCCGCCAGGTTCGAAGGCGCTACAACCGACCCATCGGCGACGACGGAACGACGTGATGGAGACGAGCGCCGTCGTACCGATCGCCGAGACGACGCGCAACGGAGTGGTCGAGTCGATCCACCACGGCGTCGTCGTCGCGGTTGCTGCCGACCGATCGATCGCCTGGTCGGCTGGCGACCCGGAGACGGCGGTGTACCCGCGCTCGTCGCTGAAGCCGCTACAGGCCCAGGCCCTCGTCGAGTCCGGCCTCGAGCTCGAGTCCGACCAGCTCGCGGTGGCGTGCGCAAGCCACGGCGGCGAGCCGATCCACCTCGACGCCGTGAGCCGGCTACTGGCCGCGTTCGGACTGACCGCGGCCGACCTCGCCAACACGCCGGCCCTGCCGCTGAGCACGCGGGCCGCCGAGCTGGTGCTGCGATCCGGGGGCGGGCCGACGTCGCTCCTGCAGAACTGCAGCGGGAAGCACGCGGCGATGCTCGCGGCGTGCGTCGTGAACGGATGGCCCACCGAGGGGTATCTCGAACCGGCGCATCCGGTGCAGCAGCTGATCGACACGTACATCGGCAAGGCCGCGGGCGGTGTCGTCCACACCGGCGTCGACGGCTGCGGGGCACCGACCGCAATGGTCCCGCTGGTCGGGCTGGCGATGGCTGTGCGCGACCTCGCCGTCGGCCGAGAGGCGACCTACCGGGCGATGACCGATCACCCAGAGCTCGTAGACGGCGCGGGCCGTCACGACACCGACCTGATGCGGCTCGTCCCCGGACTCCTCGTCAAGGGCGGCGCCGAAGCGATCTACGTGGCTGCGCACCCCGACGGCCGCGCCGCCGCACTCAAGATCGCGGACGGTGGCGAGCGGGCGCGCCTGCCCGTGATGCTGACCGCGCTGCGATCGCTCGGATTCGATGTCGACGCCGTGCCGGTCCCGCGCATCCTCGGTCGCGGTGAGCCGGTCGGCGAGATCCGCTCGCTCGTCGGCGAGCGCTGAGCGGTTCAGCCTTCGAGGTCGCCGCCCACGCGGGGGAACTCGGGGTCCCGCCGGTCGAGGAACGACTGCACGCCCTCGGCGAAGTCGGTTCGTCCGAAGCTCTCGACCATCAGTTTCTCGGCCTCGTCGGCGGCCTGGCCGAGCCCGCGGTGCAGGTCGATGTAGACCTGGCGTTTCATCACCGCGATCGAGGTCGGCGAGCAGTGCGCGGCGAGCTCGGCGATGTATTCCCGGCGCTGCCGCCACGACCTCGTCGGCGGGAAGGGCGCGGTTGACGAGACCGATCCGTTCGGCCTCGTCGCCCCGGACCTTACGGGCCGAGAACAGCAGGTCGAGGGCGTGCGACGGGCCGACGAGCCGGGCGAGCTGCCACGAGATCCCCCATTCGGCGATGAGCCCGCGCTGGGCGAACGACGTCGTGAGCACGGCGTCGGCGTTCATGAAGCGGAGGTCGCACGCGAGCACGATCGGCACGGCCATGCCCGCCACCGCGCCGTTGATCGCCGCGATGATCGGCTTGCGGATCGACATCAGGTAGGTGTACGTGCCGCGCATGTCCTCGCCGATCGACGGGTCACCGGGCGGGATCTCCGGACCGCCGCCGATGATCGCTTCGGCACTGTCCTCGCGGCTCTCCGTCGACGAGTCCGCGTCGGTGATCGACTCGAGCATCTTCAGGTCGGCGCCGGCGCAGAACCCCTTTCCAGCACCGGTGAGAATGATCCCGACGACCGCCGGGTCGCGCTCCGCCTGGCCCAACGCATCGGCCACCTCGAAGCCCATGCGCGCGGTCCAGGCGTTCAGGAACTCGGGCCGGTTGAGTGTGATCGTGGCGACCGGGTCGGCCACCTCGTACATGATGTGCTCATACGCCACGGCACTGTTTGTAGCCCGGTTGCGAGCCAGCGGTCGTACCGAGCGCGTCCGGCGGCTGGCCGTTACGCTCACGCGAGCCCTCCGCCGGAGCAACCGGCGCCGCCGGGCGGCCTGCCCCTCTAGCTCAATGGAAGAGCAGCGGACTTTTAATCCGTTGGTTCAGGGTTCGAGCCCCTGGGGGGGCACGACGAGGTCGGCGCGCCTCGTGATCCTCGATCCGATCACGCTCGAAGGGCTCCGTACAGGCCTGGCCCACTCCGTTGGGATCGCCGAGCAGTTCGGTATCGCCCCCGATCTGCGGCGCGCCGGCTACGTGTTCACCGACGACCCGACCGGCCCGACCGCGTGGCGCCCCGACAGGGCAAACGCTCGATGGGAAAGGGCGAGATCGGCCGTCGGCCTGACGGCGCGATCCACACGAGGTAGGAAGGCGGCTCCGACTCGCTCTCAACTAGCAAGTATCTCAACGTCGCTTTCCCCTGTGGAAATCGAAACCTCGCCGCCGACGACCATCTACCACGGAGAGGGCGAACCATCGAGCATCCTCGAGAGAACGAACCCGTTCGTGCAGCCGTGCGGCAACGAGGCGAGATCGACATTGGGTTCTGATCACAAACGACCACGGTTGCGGTTCGGCTCCATGATCTTCGGCACTTCCAGTCAGACCCCGTCGATGTCCCGGCGTCCACTCAGCGCCGAGTCCAGGGTTGACTGGCCCGCTCGAGCGAGGATTTGCAAATAGGTGTCTCAAGGTTTCGCACCAATCAGTTCGTCATCACGTTCGAGGTAGACGAGAACGACGTTGCCTTCGACGATCCCGAGTGGGCCGCCGACGCTGCGCCGGATGCGGTGCGGGTTGCCCCACCGCCTCGGCCTGGCGACGATGACGGCCCCCTCCGGCAGCCGCCATCCCTTCGTGCGCTGAAGCCGGATCAGCGTCGCATCGCCGCAGCATGCCCGGACGTCCCACACGTCGTCCCAGGTGTCTCGGCCCGGCGCGACCCCGCCCGACGACCATGCATCGAGCGCCGTGCACCGGCTCGTCGGTCGGCCTCGGTCGCGCTCGGGTCGACGTCGTCGAGCCCTCCTCGTGGCCGCCGTCCTCGCCGAGCGTCGAATTGCCGGGGGCGAGCTCGAGCTGACCCGCGCCGGCTCAGAGGTACTGGAGCCGGGCCTGCTTGGGGACCTCGCCGAACTTGCCGGAGCGGAAGTCCTCGAACGCCTTCGTGATCTCGGCTGGCGTGTTCATGACGAAGGGTCCTCCCATCACGACCGGTTCGCCGATCGGCTGGCCGCTGTAAGCGACCACCACGCTCGGCGCATCGGATCGTGCGGTCGCCAGTTCGATGACCGACACTGCGGCGCCGGGGACGGGATCGGACCAGGCCGTGTCGCCAGCCCGGACGCCCTTGCCCGCGATGGTCACCTCACCGGACAGGACGGAGAAGAACGCGCGGTCAGCGCCGGGAAGCAGGTGATCGACGTGGCGGTCCGGCTCCAGCGTGATCAGCGTCCCGCTGATCGGCCAGTGGTTCAACGCCGGTCCGGATGTCCCGTCGACGTCGCCCGAGATGACCTCGAGGCGTGCGCCGTCGCGCTCGATGACCGGGCGGTCCGCTGCACGGAGGTCCTGGTAGCGGTTCGCGACCAACTTCCTGTCGGCGGGCAGGTTCACCCACAGCTGGAGGATGTGCGCTCGCTCGTTCCGGAAGGCCAGCTCGCGGTGGATGATCCCATGACCCGCGGTCATCCACTGCACGTCGCCAGCGGTCAGCGCGCCGGAGTTGCCGAGGTTGTCGCCGTGCTCGAGCACGCCATCGAGAACCAGCGTGACCGTCTCGAGACCGCGGTGCGGGTGCCACTCGAACCCCGGCGTGGAGAACCAGTCCTCGCTCAGCAGCAGGAACGGATCGGTGCGGACCGGCTCGGTCGGAGCGATGTACACGACGCGGTCGTCGACCTGGGAGTCCGGACCCAGGTGCATCTTCTTGTCGATGCGGCTGACGGTGCGCGGCGCGTTCTGGGTTGCCTGCATGGCAGTCGCCTCCGTGGCTTGGTTCATCTGACCGCCTTCAATGACTTGATCGTAGCACTTGTTCCGGCACGGAGCGTCAGCCCCAGATCGCCGCTGCCTGGAAGGCGACGTACGCCGCCGACGCCGCGAGTGCCACCAGCGCCGGAATCGACCGCTTCGCCGGGACGCCGAAGCGGACGTGGTACAGCACGGCGCCGACCATCAGTGCCGTCACGCCGACGCCGGCGGCCAACCCGAGGCCGTTGAGCCACAGGCCGGCGACGACCCCGACAGCCGCGGCGATCTCGACGACACCGAGGAACCGGTAGTGCTCCCACTCGATCGCGAAGTGCTGAGCGCTCTCGCGCATCGCCGGTTGCCCGGTGACCTTGCCGACGCCGCCGCCGAGCATGAACAAGGCGGTCAGCGCACCGAACACCACGATCGCAACGTTGAGAGTAGACATTGGAGAACCTCCACTGAGTTGATGTGTCACCCCGACTGTACACGGCTTGAGTTGATTCGTCAACCCGCACCTCGTACGATCGCGGCATGAAGGCAGCGGAGCGACCCCTGAGCGAGCGCGAGAACGCCGCCTGGCGGGCGTTCTACGAGATGCAGGAGCTGCTGCGCGGCCGCCTCGAACAGCACCTCCAGGCCGACAGCGGCCTCTCGAACGCCGACTACACCGTGCTCGTCGCGCTCTCCGAGGCGCCGCACGGCCAGCAGCGCGCCTACGAGCTCAGCCGGCGCCTCGCGTGGGAGAAGAGCCGCCTCCACCACCAGCTCACCCGGATGTGCGGCCGCGGCCTCGTCGAGCGCCTCAACGGCGACGGTCGGGCCGTCTACGTCGCCATCACCCCCGAGGGCCGCGCCGCGCTCGAGGCGGCGCAGACCCCCCCACCGCCGGCACGTCCGGCACCTGTTCCTCGATCGCCTCACCCCCGAACAGATCGACCAGCTCGCCGACATCTCCCGCACGATCCTCGACGGCCTCGACACGTCCTGACGCCGACGGCGGCGGGTGCAGCGGCCCTCCCAGGATCGGCGATCGCATCGGACTCCGTCCTCGAGTCGACGCGAAGGACGACCTGGTCGCCATCCTCGTCGCCTCGCAGGGGTCCGGATCGCGAACGACGACCTCGCCGCCGAAGCTTCTACATCACCCACCAGCACGGTCGATACCACGTGCGGAAGGTGTCGTGAGGCTCGGTGTGACCCCACGAACCCAGGTCGCGTGGTCGACCTCGGAGCAGACAGCACCGAAGACTGGGGTTTTCGGGGATTCGATGCCCTGACCCTCCGCCGTACGTTCGCCTCACAATGATCGAACTGCGCCAGCTGACCAAGAGATACGGCGACAAGCTCGCCGTCGACGGCATCAGCGCCACCATCCCGCCGGGTGTCGTCACCGGCTTCCTCGGTCCCAACGGGGCCGGCAAGTCGACGACGATGCGGATGATCCTCGGCCTGGACCGGCCGACTTCCGGCGCCGCGCTGGTCAACGGCCGACCGTACGTCGACTCGCCGGCCCCACTGGCTGAGGTCGGCGCGCTGCTCGACGCCAAGGCCGTCGACAGCAGCCGCAGCGCCCGCAACCACCTGCTCGCCCTCGGTGCCACCGTCGGCATCGGGCCGCGACGCGTCGACGACGTGCTCGCGTCGGTCGGCCTGACCGAGGTGGCCCACAAGTCCGCCGGCTCGTTCTCGCTGGGCATGGGCCAGCGCCTGGGCATCGCCGCGGCGCTGCTGGCCGACCCGGCCGTGCTGATCCTCGACGAGCCCGTCAACGGCCTCGACCTCGACGGCATCGAGTGGATCCGTGCCCTGCTCATTGAACTGGCCCAGCAGGGACGCACGGTGCTGCTGTCCTCGCACCTGATGAGCGAGATGCAGCTCGTCGCCGATCACCTGCTGATCATCGGCCAGGGCCGCATCCTCGCCGACACCTCGATGCACGACTTCATCGAGCACTCCTCGGGCGGCGGCGTGGTCGTGGCATCTCCGGACGCCGGCGCGCTGGCGCCCCTGCTGGCCGCCGACGGCGCCACCCTGACATCCACGAAAGCCGGCCGGTTCGAGGTCCACGGCCTCGCGGCGGACGCGATCGGCGACATCGCCGCCGGACACGGGCTGCGCCTCCACGAGCTGACCCCGATCGCGGCCTCGCTCGAGTCCGCCTACCACGAGCTCACCAGGGACAGCGTCGAGTACGCCGCCGCCTAGCCACCCGACTTCTCACCCACCCGACGAATCCAGGAAGGCAGCCTCATGACTACCGTTACCGCCATCGCCCCGACCGCGCTCACGTCGACATCTCGCCGCACCGAGCCGACGACAATCACCCACCGTCAGACCCTGGGTCGGGCGATCCACTCGGAATGGATCAAGCTCCGCACCCTGCGCAGCACCTGGATCGGCATGGGCGGCGTCGTCGTCGTGCTGGTCGGCCTGGGCGCGATCGCCGCCGCCGTGTCCACCGGCTCCGTCACGACTCCGGAGGACGGGGGCGGGTTCGTCAACGGTGACCCGCTGTCGACCGTCCTGACCGGCGCCGACTTCGGCGGTGCTCCTGGTCGGAGTCCTGGGCGCCCTCGCCGGCGCCCGCGAGTACGGGTCGCGCATGATCTCGGTCACCATCGCCGCCGTGCCCCGGCGCTGGCAGGTCGTCGTCGCCAAGGCCGTCGTGCTCACCGGCGTCGTGCTACCCACGGCACTGATCGGTGTCCTGGCCGCCTTCGGTGTCGGCATGGGAATCCTCTCGGCCGGTGACGGCGCCACCGTTGCGCTCACCGACGACGGCGTCCTGCGCTCGGTGCTCGGGATGGCCGGCTACCTCACCGCGATCGCGCTCGATCGGCCTCGGTCTGGGGATCCTGCTGCGCAGCGCGGCCAGCAGCATCGGCGTCCTGATCGCCGGCGTCATGGTGCTGCCCGACCATCGCCGGGGCACTGCTGCCCGCCAGCGTGGACTCGGTCTTGCAGTTCCTGCCGAGCTCCGCCGCGGCCGCCTTCACCACCGTGACGGGGGCGGGGGGCAACATCCTCGGCGCCACCGCCGGAGCCGTCGTCCTGGCCGCCTGGGTCGCCGTCACCCTCGCCGCCTCCGTGCTGGCGATCACACGTCGCGACGTCTAACGGACCAGACCGAAACGTCGCCCACATGCATGTATCTCTCGAAACCACCGACACCGGAGCCGCCCGCACGATCGACCGAGTCGAGTCACACCTCCACCTCGGTGCCGACTCACAGGTCGATGACCGCAACGTGATCATCACCCCGATGCAGCCCGAGCGCACCGACCCGTTCGTGCTGCTGAGCGAGGACTGGTTCTCGTCGTCAGGCTTCGACTGGCACCCGCACCACGGACTCGAGACCGTCACGTTCGTGCTCGAGCTGCTAACACGGCGACAACGTCGGCAACTTGGGCACGCTCGAACCCGGCGATGTGCAGTGGAAGACCGCCGGACGCGGCATCATCCACCGCGAGCACGCCTTTCACAACGAGCACACCCACCTGCTCCAACTCTGGGTGAACCTGCCCGCCGAACGCAAGCTCGTCGAGCCCTCATACCAGGACCTGCTCGCCGCTCCGCGGCCAGTCATCGAACTCGAGGGCGTCCGCGTCGACGTGATCTCAGGCGCCGCCGCGGGCATCACCGCCACAGCCACCAACCAGTGGCCGATCACCGCAGCGATGCTCACGTTCGAAACCCAACCGTCGCTACGACCACGTGATCCCGGCGCACGACCGAGCCTTCGTGTACGTGCTACGCGGCGAGGCGACCGTCGCGATGCGGTCGCGTCACCGCCGGTCAGATCGCATGGTCCGAACCGCTGGCCGGCCCGCTCGACACTGACGCCGTGTCAACCCTGTCGATCGCCACCGGACGCGGCGACGCACAGACGGTGGCAATGGTCTACAGCGGCAGGCCGATCGGCCAACCAGCCCAATAGGCGGCCCCTTCTCATGAACACCCGCACCGAGATCGACCAGGCCTTCCGCGACTACCGCGCCGGCAAGTTCGGTGCCCATGCCCCGCGCCGCCCGCCTGCAGGACCGATCCGGTCCTGCAAACCGAACGGCGGGCCGGACCCGGGTAGACCACGCGCGACTCGCGGGCGTAGCAACTCGACCCGCATCGGCGACCGATCAGCGCACGTCAAACCGACGCCGCACGCCGACGCGGCCTCTTTGGGATGTCCGACTTTCAAACGTCCGGAAGTCTCCCCGGTCTGGTTCGGTCCTTCGAGTTCCGATGAAACTCGGGGTTGCTCCCACCAACCCACGAGCGAGGAGGCTCACATGGGATCGTACGCAGGGATCGAGCTTGACCGGCAGCGGTCGGTGGTGGTCGTGTTGAACGGGGTTTGGAGACCGGGTGTCTGGTCGAGATTCGACAACACGCCAGCGAACTGGCTCGGGAGATCACCGCCGCCGGGCGGCGTAGAGGTGGAGGTGGCGATGGAAGGATGCTGGGGCTGGTACTGGGCAGCGGACGTGATCGGCGATTGCGTGCCCGGCTGCACCTGGCCCATCCGTCGGACATCGCGGGCTACGCCAACCGGCGGGTCAAGAACGACATCCGTGACGCCACTCTGCTGGCTGATCTGTTGCGGATGGGGACGGCTGCCGGAGGCGTGGCTGGCGCCGTCGGCGGTCCGCGAGCTGCGTGAGGAGGTTCGCTACCGCCACCAGCTGACGCGGTTGCGGACGGCCTGAAGTGCCAAGTGCATCAGGTGGTCGGCGAGGAAGGGGTGATCCCCGAGACGAAGGTGATCTGGCGGTCGGGTGGGCCTCGCTGGCTGGACGAGCTGCAACTGGCCGACGACTATCTCAACCGGATCGGGTCGCTCCGCGATCTGATCGAGCTCAACGTCCGCGAGATCGTGCAGGCCGTCCACCGCTTCGGCGATGCCCGACGTCCACCGCTTCGGCGATGCCCGACGTCCACCGCTTCGGCGATGCCCGACATCTGCGTTCGTGGGCCGGGCTGACCCCGCTGCCGCGCAAGTCCGATGCCCACACCCATCCCGGCCACATCACTGAGCAGGACTCGAGGCTGCTGCGCTGGGCGGCGATCGAGGCGGTTTGGCGCCGCCCGGGATCGCCGTGTCGCTTCGGTCAAGGCCCACGACGGCGCCCGTCGCGACCCCAATATCGGCCGCGTCGCCGCGGGCCGCCATCTCCTCACCCTCGCTCACTGCGGGATGCGTGACGGCCACATCCGCTGCCTCGCGAGCCCAGACGCGGCGTGAGGTCGGGGCACGACCAGATGCAGCTGGCGGCCTACGTCGAGAGCACGACTCGATCCATGTCGCCTCGACCCGCGGTCCCTGAGCGCCTCGATCCGGCAGGTGGCGTTCGGTCCGGAGCGCGCCACCACACCGAGGGCCGCGAACGGCGCCTCGGCGTGGGGTATCGGGTGGGGGAGCGGCGGTCGAGCTCATCTGGACTCAGCCGAGGGCGTGGGCGTGCGAGACTCGCTCGAACTGACGAGTGTCGCTCCCGGGCTGGTCACGGTGGACGATCCATGCCAGCCTCAGTGAGGCGCGCCGTACAGGCAGGCGTACCAGCCGATCGCCCAGGTGACTGCCAGGGCTCCGTCGGCCGGGTTGAGCAGCAGCACCACCCCAAGTGCCACCGTGAGCACCCCGGTCAGACCGACGAGCCACTCTCCGCTGATCCGTTTGCGCTCGCTAAATGCGATGGCCATCATCGACGCGCCTTCGGCGAGCGCCCACATCGCGATCACGACGAGCAGCGCGAGTGCCGTGATGGAGGGCCACAGGAACGTGACCGCTCCGGCGGCGATGCCGGTCAGGCCCCAGAAGGCGACCCAGCCCCGGTGGAGCAGGTCCTTGTTGGTGATCGCTGCCGCCAAAGCGATGGAACCGTCGACCAGCGCGAAGGCGCCCCAGAGCAAGACAAGTGACCAGAGGGTGACTTCCGGCCAGACCAGCGTTGCCACACCGAAGAGCAGGTGCAGCGACCCCACGCAGAACCAGTCCTTCGGAGTACCGACGTAGTACCTGGTCATGACGATGCCACCGCCCTCATCTTGTCGTGCTGGCCAGTGGGCTCGCCTGCGAGGTCGTCGGCGGCCATCCGCGCCAAACTGGCGTCGATGACGGCGTACTCGGCGACGTTCAGTGAGTAGTTCGCCACAGACACCGCCGCTGCGGCGTCCTCCTCGGCCGCGTCGGCCATGTGCATCGCCCGCTCGATCTCATGCTCCGCCTTGCGGCGGTCGTGGCGGGCGCGCAACTCCTCAAATGGCCGGGCCAGTGAGGTCTTCGTCTCGGCCCACCACGACCGCGCCCGCGGCCTCGCGCCCATAGACGTCGACTCGAACTGGTCGACGTCGGCTTCGTGCCTCCGCATCGATCTCGCGGGACCGCTGCTCCAGCGCTGCCTGGTCCGCCTCGAACGCCGACGTGGCCGAGTCTTCGAGCTGCTTGACGCGCGTGGCGAGGCTCCATGGATTCGAAGGGATTTCATGTCTGCTTCTTCTAACTGTGTTGCTCTCTTCGTTGCCGTCTGTGCTTGCGCAGCGAACGTACGGGGGAGGGGGAGGGCCGCGAATCCCGGAAAACCCCAGTCATGCAGGGTTCGGTCCGCGCTCGGGTAGGACGCGGAAGGTCGACTGCGGCGAGATCGGTCCGCGAGCTCACGCCCGAGCTTCACGAAGATCTTGCGCAGGTGGTACTCGACGGTGCTCGTCGTGATGAACAGTTGTGCGGCGATCTCGTGGTTGCGCTCTCCCGCCGCAGCGAGCCGGGCGATCTGCGCTTCTTGCGGCGTGAGGTCGTTGGCCGCCGCCTCCCCCGCTTCACTCGTTCACCGGTCGCCGCTAGCTCCGCCGCGCCCGGCCGGCGAACAGTGACGCCCCGATCCCCTCGAAGACCTCCAGCGCATCGTGCGACGGTCCGCGTGCCTCCCGGCTTCGGCGCGCCCGCCGCAGCCACTCGCCGCGGAGGAGCTGCGTCCGCGCCAACTCGGTCACGATCGGCATCCCGACAGCTGATCGATGGAGGCGCGGTAGTGCTCGTCGGCGTCGTCGCCGGTGGCCGCGATCGCGCACGCTCGCGCGAGCGTGCCTCGCGCCCATGGTGTTCCCGACGTCGAGGCGCGGTCGGCCAGTCGCTCGAGCGCCGGCGGCACGTGTTCGAGATGACCGGCGCGCACGGCGGCCTCGACCAGGTCGGCCAGGCCGAGCACGCCGAGCGGGATGGCGTCGTGATCGGCAACGCGTTGAGCGAAGCGCAATGCTTCCTCGTAGTGGCCGGCGCCGAGCTCGAGGACCGTGAGCGCGGCGTATCCCTGGTCGAGGCCAGTGCCCTGGCCGCGGTCGTACGCGTCGCGCATCATCCGTCGCACCGCCAGTTCGTGTCGCCTCCTCGTTCCCCTGCCATGCCTCCCGGAGCACCATCGCGGGCGCCGGCGCGCCGAGCAGGCCACGAATGCCGGTGAGTGCCACGAGGTCGTCGATCTCGGCGAGATGCGAGGCGGCGGAACCGAAGCGGCCCTGCAACACCTCGAGCCAGCTGAGCGAGCTGAGGGCGAGCGGGAGCGCGATGAGCGCACCGGTTCGGCGGGCGATCTGCACCCATGCGTGCGTCAGGTCGTCCCAGGACGCGGTCATCGAGCAGCTCCGCGGCGGCGAGGACGATGTCGTAGAACACGACGTGGACGTGATGGCCGACGGCCTCCTCGAGGCGCCGAGGCCGCTCCGCTATCGCGGTGACGACGCCACGCAGCGCAGCGCAGGCCGTGGTGCCTTTGCTCCATCGGGCCGCGACGGCATCGACGAGCCCGGCACACCATCGCGGGCAGTTCCGTCCTCGCTGAGCGCCGAGACGCCAGTTGCGATCGCTCGTCCGCGTCGTCTCGTCAACGAGGTGGCCGGCGGCGAGCGCCGCAGCGACCGCCGCCACGCTCGCGCCTGCGGCGAGCTCGTCTCCTCGGTGTCGATGATCGGCAACACGTCGGCGAGCAACGCCGCCGCCTCGCACGCGCGTGCCCGCCGACGAGCTGGATCAACGCCTCCGTCCACGCGGCATCTGCGTGCACGGTCCGTCGGAGCGGCGCACCGCCACGCGACCGAGGATTCCTTCGCCCGGTGTACGTGGCCGGCGGTGATCTCGGCGCGGGAGGCTCGAGCATTCTGGCCGTGGCGCGCTCCGGGGAGGGCGTCAGTTTCGCGGCGCGCAACAGGTAGTCCGCGGCGACCGACGGGCCGCCCCGACGCCGGGCACGTTCGGCCGACGCCTCCAGCGCACGGCGCGACCTGCTCGTCGGGATGATTGTCGCGGCCCCGAGGTGCCACGCACCGGTCGATGTCGTCCACGGCGTCCAACGCGCCGGCGAGCGCGGCGTGAACCCGGCGGCGCTGCTCGGGGGTCGCTGAGTAGTACACGGCAGAACGCACCAGCGGGTGGCGGAACTTCACCGATGGTTCGAACCTCACCAGCCCGCTCGATTCGGCCTCCATCGCGGCCTCGTCCCACTCCAGCCCGACCATCGTGCTCGCGGCGCGCCTTAGCAGGAGCGGATCCCCCATCTGATCGGCGGCGGCGAGGAGGAGCGCCGTCTCGCGCGGAGGTGCTCAGGCCGCGAAGCGCGCGGTGAAGACGGTCGACAGGTGTGGCCCGATCGGCAGTGGGTCGGGCAGCGGCACCGCACCCCTCAACTGTCTTCGGTCAGCGCCTTCGGCAGCTCGACGAGTGCCAGCGGGTTGCCACCGGACGCAGTGACGATGTCGTCGGCGACGGCGTCGTCGAGCATGCCGCCCGCCGCCGGACACGACGAGGGCACCACGCGTCGTGCACGGCCAACCCATCGACGTGGAGGCGTGGGAGTCGTTCGAACCCGACTCGGTCATCGGGCGTTTCGCGGACGGCGACGAGCATCGCCAGACTCTTCGGCCTGGAGCCGGCGGGCGACGAAGGCAGATCACCCGTTGCCGACTCGTCGTCCAACCACTGCGCGTCGTCGACGACCGCCAACACCGGCTGGGCTCGAGCGGCCTCGCCGAGCAGGCTCAGCACCGCCGACACGACGAACGAACGGGTCGAACTGCCCGTGCTCGACCCGGCCCAGCGCGCCGTCGAGTGCGTCGCGCTGAGGGTCGGCGAGGGCGCCGACGTGGTCGAGGATGGGACCGACAAGTTGATGCACGCCCGCGTACCGAAGGCCGTCTCCGACTCGACGCCGGCGACCCTCAGAATGCGGAACTCCGCGGCTCGGTGGACGGCGTAGTCGAGCAGTGCGGCTTCCCGATACCCGGTGGTCCGGCCACGACGACGGCGCCACTCGATCCCGTCGCGGCACCGTCGAGCAGCGCGTCGATTCGGCGCCGTTCGTCGCGCGGCCCACGAGCTCGATGCTGCATCCACATGCTCTGCGGGATCAGCCCCGTCCGACACGGTGCCCCTCCACGACCGAGGCAATCACGTCATTGCGTCCCAGCGCGACGCCTGGTCACCGGTGGTGCGGCCGGGACTCACGTGTCGAAGCTCACGGTCGTCGGCGCCGGTGGGTGAACGACACGCCGGTGGATCTCGCTCGTCAACACGTGGATCTCCTGCGTCAACTCGGTGTTGAGACGGAGCTCCTGCGCCTCGGTGGCGAAGTCGTGGTCGGCCTTTTCACGTTGGAACTCTCCTTTGGCGGTTCTGCCCGATCATCACGAAGGTCGACAGGAAGATCGCCTCGAGCGAGACGATCAGCGTGAGCCTGGGCCATGGATCGGACTCGACGAACGACATCCACACTGCGAACAGCGACGATGTGGACGTACACGAACGGCATCGACCCGGCGAACGCGGTGATTCTGTCCGCGACACGCAATTGCAGTCTCGTCGCCCGCTGCGCGTGCTCGAGGACGACGGGATGGTGAGGCGGTGGGATACCGCGGTCGATGCGGATTCGTCGGGGCAGCGTTCATCTCTCTTCCAATCAGTCTCGACGCCTCAGCACAACCCGCTCAGTGTGCGCCACAGGTTTCGGTTGCGCCAGGGACGAACGCTTCCACGGAGGACCATCCGCGGTAGGAGAGCTTGTGCCGCCGCGCTCTCGTCCCATAACATGCCTGGCGGCTACAGGTCCCAAGGACGAGAAGGAATTGGTGATGAGTGCCGCACATTCTGCGGCGCGCTCTCTGAGCAGGAGGTGGCCGGTATCGGGCACGACGTGACGGACAGCGTTGGGGTACGGGAACCGAGGATTCGAGCGTCGACCGGCGGGACGACAGGTTCGTTCGCGCCGCTCAGCACGAGCGTGGGTGCCTTGATGCGGTGCGGCCACGGGAGGCTGGTCCACCCGGTCACGGCGTACAGCTGGCTGAGGTAACCCCACAGCGTCGGGGACGCGACCGGCCGGCCACGATCTGGTGGCGCATGGACGCGCTGTCGCGGATGGCGATCAATCGATCGACCGTGCGACGAGGGCGGGCGGGCATGTGGGGGCTGAGGCCTCCTGGTCGGGTCGTCGAAAACGAGAGCGAGAGATGGCACTTGCCGAATGCACGCGGATCGTTGTGGTGTGTACGTATATCAGTATATAAATCCGTAAATACGGCAGCCGAACGAGGTTCGAGTATGAAGAACGACAACAGCCGCCAGTGGGCGGTCTTGATGCCGAACGTGCCCGGGCCGGTCCTGACGGCCCAGGCGCAGCAGGTCGAAGCCTCCGGTTTGGCAGGGATCTTCTTCCCGCAGATCTACAGCGCGCCGTTCATGGCCCTCGGTCATTGCGCGGCGGTGACCGAGCGCGTGCAGCTGGGCAGCGGTGTCGCCATCGCCCACACCGCGCAGCCCCTTCGAGACGGCGATGACCGCGATCGACCTCGACCACCTGTCGGAGGGTCGCTTCGTCCTGGGTCTCGGGACGAGCACGCGGATGTGGGTGGAGGACATCTATGGAATGCCGGGCTACGGCAAGCCGATCGCCCATCTCCGCGAGACCGTCGAGCTCATCCGCTTGATCGTCGCTGGCGCCCACACCGGTGAGCTCGATCGGTTCGACGGGGAGTACCACCGGCACGACTTCAGCCAGTTCCAGGGAACGTTCGGTCCGACCCTTCGGCCCCGGATCCCGATCTGGATCGCCGCGAACCAGCCGGGCCTCACCCGCATCGTGGGTGAGATCGCCGATGGCTTCATCAGCCACCCGATCCACAGCACACGCTGGAGCCTCGAACGCGTGCTGCCGGCGCTCGAGGAAGGCCTTCGCAAGGCGGGTCGCTCCCGCGCCGACATCCACTGGAACGCCTGGTACTACATGGCGGTCAACCCCGATCGCGACGAAGCGCTGCAGGACGCCCGCGCCACCGTCGCGTTCTACGCTCAGTTCGAGCAGTACGAGCCTATGTTCGCTGCCCACGGCTTCGAGAAGGAGGCCCGCGCCTGCCACGAGGCGGCGCTCCGCAAGGAGTACGCGACGGCAGGGGCCGCCGCCGTCACGTGACGAGATGGCAGAGACCTTCGTGATCCTCGGCACGCCGGACGAATGCCGCGCCAAGGTCGCGGAGCTCTGGGACGTCGCCGACTCGTTCTGCCTCGTCCCGCCGCTGTACTCGCTCCCACCGGACAAGGCGATGTTCTACGCCTCTGCCATCGCCGACACGTTCTACGAATGACGGCCCGTAGCTGGGTCGCTGGGCGGCGCTCGGGCCGACAACGCCGCACGGTCGTCGCGCCAGCCGACATCGCCCGTACGCACAAGACGGCCCCGGATGGAAAGCCGGCACCTTGATGAGAGGTTGCCGGAGGAATCCTTCGGCAGCTCATGAACGAGAGCCCTTCGCCGCGTCCAGGGACGGCGCTCGCGGAAAGCCCACATCGTGGGGCTCCAGGTGACCAGGGTCAGACTACCATACGTTATGCGTGAGGGATCGTAAGTACGTATATTCTACCGCGGCCGGTCTCCAGGACGGCGTGTGCACACGTCGTCGCCATCCCGCTCGAGCCTGGTAGCAGGGGCGTGGGGCGCAGCGCTGCGAACCGCCGCCGCGAGGACCCGGTCGAGGCGGCGACGAGCCGCCCTCGAGCGCTGGTACGAGGGGACCGACCGGCCCATGCCCGAGGAGGCCCCGGAGCCGGCGGCGGGCATGAACGTCTGGGTCGTCTCCTGCGGGCAGGCGATCGACGGGTGCGCCGTGCCCAGCAACGCCGCCGTCGAGGCCGGCGAGGAGCTCGGCTGGGACATGACCCTCTTCGACGGGCAGCTCAACCCGTCGCTCTACAGCGACGGCATCCGCCAGGCGGTGGCGGCCGGCGCCGACGGAATCATCCTCGACGCCGTCGATTGCGCCATCACCCGCCAAGCGCTGCAGGAGGCCAGGGACGCGGGCATCAGGCTCCTCGGCGTCCACGCCCTCGACTGCGATGACCCGGCCGTCGGCGGCGAGGCGCTGTGGGACGGCAGCCTCTACTACGGCTCGGACTGGCCCGACTTCCGCCGCCGGCTGCTCGAGTTCGGCGCGACGAAGGCCGACTGGATCGTGGCCAACGCCGGCGCAGACGCCAAGATCATCGAGTTCCGCCAGGACGAGCTGCTCGTCATCAAGTACATCAACGACGGCTTCGACCAGCGGATCGAGGAGATCTGCCCGGACTGCGAGGTCGTGACGGTCGACTTCGTGCTGGCCGACCTCGGCCCACCGCTCACGGCCAAAGCTCAGGCTGCCCTGGCCCAGCATCCGGACGCCACCGCCGTCATGATCCCCTACGACTCGGCCGTGACGCTCGGCATCGGCGCAGCCATCGACTCGTCGGGCCGGCAGGACGAGCTGCACGTGATGGGCGGTGAGGGCTTCGAGTCGAACATGGAGGACGCCCGCAACGGCCAGGGCCAGGACGCCGGCACCGGCTACGGGTTCGAGTGGGAGGGGTGGGCAGCCATCGACGCCATGAACCGGCTCTTCGCCGGCGAGGAGATCGTCGACTGCGGATGTGGCTTCCAGGTCTGGGACGTGGGTCCAGCGGCCCACAACCTCCCGCCAGAGGGTCAGCCCTACCAGCCCGAGACCACGGACTACAAGGACCACTACCGCAGCATCTGGGGTCTCTCGGATGACGGACGCCGCGGCGGGCGCTCGGGACCGTGACGGCACCGTCCTGAGCGTCCGCACACTGTCGAAGACGTTCCCCGGCACCCTCGCTCTCGCCGACGTGTGCCTCGAGGTCGAACGGGGCGAGATCCACGCCCTGCTCGGTGGCAATGGGTCGGGAAAGTCGACGCTGATCAAGATCCTGGCCGGCGTCTACACGTCCGACCCTGGCGGGGAGCTCGAGATCGCCGGGGCGGTCCACGACGCCACCCGGTGGTCGCCGGCGCAGGCCAAGGCGGCGAACCTGCACTTCGTCCACCAGAACCCGGGTGTGTTCCTCGACCTGACCGTGGCCGAGAACATCGCCATCGGACGCGGATTCGAGACCGGCGTCGCGGGACGCGTCCGATGGCGGCGGGTGAACGCAGCGCACCCGCCGAGCTGCTCGAGCGCTTCAACATCCACGCCGAGCCCACGGACGCCGGTCATGGCCCTCCGCCCGGCCGACCGCACGCATGGTGGCCATCGCCCGCGCCCTCCAGGACCAGGAGGGGGAGGCCGAGGGCGTGCTCGTGCTCGACGAGCCGACGGCGTCGCTCCCCGAGTCGGAGGTCGAAGTCCTCCACGACGCCCTCCGCCGCTACGCCGACGCCGGCCAGACGATCATCTACGTCAGCCACCGCCTCGACGAGGTGCTCGACATCGCCGACCGGGTCAGCGTGCTGCGGGACGGCTCGATGGTGGGGACGGTGCCGCGGTCCGAGCTGACCGAGGAACGGCTGGTCGAGCTCATCGTCGGTCGCCCCCTCGACCGGGTGTTCCCCGAGATGCCCGAGATCCAGAGTGAGCGAGGTCGTGCTCGAGGCCCGCCACCTCGCCGGCGGCCCGCTGCGAGACGTGAGCTTCCAGCTCCGCCGGGGCGAGGTCCTCGGCATCGCCGGCCTGCTCGGCAGCGGCCGGTCCGAGCTGCTGGGGATGCTGTTCGGCGACCTCCCGATCCGGTCGGGCCGAGCTGCTGCTCGACGGCCGCCCCGTCCGCTTCGCCCGGCCCGACGCAGCCATGGCGGCCGGCATCGCCCTCGTCCCGGAGGACCGGGCCGGCGACGCCGCGTTCCTGGACATGACGGTGCGAGAGAACCTGTCGGCGGCCCGGGTCGGCGAGTTCTGGAAGCGGCCTTCGGCTGCGCGCACGGGGAGGAGCGGGCCGACGCCCGGCGCACCATCGGCGATTTCCTCATCAAGACGTCCTCCGACAGCCAGGCGCTGTCGACGCTCTCGGGCGGCAACCAGCAGAAGGTCGTGGTCGCGCGCTGGCTGCGCCGCAACCCCAAGGTGCTGCTGCTCGACGAGCCGACCCAGGGCGTCGACGTCGGCGCCCGGGCCGAGATCTACGGCCTCGTGCGCAACGCGGTGGAGCGCGGGACCTCGCGTCATCGTCGTGACGTCGGACTTCGAGGAGCTGGCCCACGTGACCGACCGGGCCATCGTGATCGGCCAAGGGCGGGTCGTCGCCGAGCTCACCCCGCCGCTCCTCGACGCCTGCCGCCTGACCGAGCTCGCCTACACCGCAACCGAAGTACTGGAGGTCGCCTGACATGACCGTCGCAACATCAACCGGCGCCGAGATCGGCGCCCCACCGAGCGAGTCGGCCGCGCCGAGCTGGCGCCGCTCCGGCGTCGGGCAGCGGCTGCTGCCGCTGGCCGAGCGCTACGGGCTGCTCGTGCTGTTCCTCGTCGTGATCGCCTACTTCAGCCTGTCGCCGGCGTCGGGCGACGTGTTCTGGACGACGAACAACTTCCGCAACATCGCCGGGAACGAGTCGGTGCGGGCCATTCTCGCCCTCGCCGCCATCATCCCGTTGATCGCCGGCCAGTTCGACTTCTCCATCGGGCTCACCATGGAGCTGTCCGCCATCGGCACGGCCGCCGCCCTGACCCGATTCGACCAGCCGCTCGTGGTCGCCGTGCTCGTCGGCGTCGCGCTCGGCATGGCGGTCGGGGTGGTGAACGGCTTCCTCGTGGCTCGCGTGGGGTCAACCCGTTCATCACCACCCTCGGGATGGCCACGCTCATCACCGGCGCCATCAAGTGGTACACCGAAGGTCAGAGCGTCCTCATCAACAACCAAGTCGCTGACCGACCAGGGTTCGGAGTTGCTCTTCGGCATTCCCCGCCCGTTCTACATCCTCCTCGGCGTGGCCGTTCTGGTCTGGTACCTGCTCGGCCACACGCCTGTCGGGCGCTACCTCCACTCCGTGGGCTCGAACCCCCAATCGGCCCGCCTCGTCGGCCTGAGCGTGCCCCGCCTCATCGGCCTGAGCTTCGTCCTCTCCGGCTTCCTCGCAGGCGTGGCGGGCGTGCTGCTCGTAGCCCGCCAAGGTGGCGGCAACCCGGGGCTCGGCCAGACCTTCGTACTCCCAGCCTTCGCCGCCGCCTTCCTCGGGGCCACCGCGTTCAAGCCCGGTCGGTTCAACGTCTGGGGCACCGTCCTGGCCGTGTTCTTCGTCGCCTTCTCGACCACCGGGCTCGTCCTGTCGGAGGTCGGCACGTGGGTGGAGCCGGTGTTCCAGGGCGGTGCGCTCATCATCGCGGTTGCCATCTCGACGATGATCGCCAGGCGTCGGGCGGGGACGTAGCGAGTACGTCAAGCGGCTCGCAAAGGTCAGCACCCGAGGCGCGCAGCGTCAGCTCGCATGCAGGCCGTACT
>CAVXSN010000004.1:0-287923 GCA_963764455.1 Ilumatobacteraceae bacterium | reverse complement strand
ACGTCGCCGTCGTCTCATCGACAAAGCCCTCCACCCCGCCGCCTCCAACTCGGCCACAACAGCGGGATCAGCGGGCCACCCGACATAGGCCGGTCCAACTTCGCCGTCACCACCACCGATGCTGCCCCCTGGGAGGTAAGGAGACCAGCCGGATTGACGCTGTAGCTCACCCGTCGTTGATCGGCAACTCTAACGTCGGCGGCGTCACCACCCCGTCGAGCACACCGCCTGCACCACCGTCGGATCAACCGGCGTCACCTGCTCACACGACGTCCCCTTCAACAACACCGACAACGTCGCCGTCTCCTCATCGACCCGCATCCACGGCGCAGACACCTGCCCCCAACCGAACCCGGCCTGCACCGTCGCCGTCACCGTCACCGTCACGTTCGACGTGCCAGCACCGAACTCCGACGGCTCGACGACATAGACGATCCCCGCCGTCGACGGCAACGTCAACGTCCGCGGCACCACCGCCCCCGCCGGACACGTCGCCTGGACCACCGCCGGCTCCACCGGCGACACCGGCAGACACGCCTTGGCCGCAAGTTCACCGTGAACCTCGCCACTCGTGTTCGACGTCCGCGTCCACCCCGCCGGCAACGACGCCGGCCAGGCCACCCCAGTGCCCGCCAACGTCGCCGTCACCACCACCGACTGCTGCCCCTGGGAGTAAGGGATCAGCCGGATTCGACGCTGTAGCTCACCCCGTCGTGTCGGCAACGTCAACGTCGGCGGTTCGACCACACCGCCGAGACACACCGCCTGATCCACCGCCGGAGCCAACCGGCGTCACCGCTCACACACGACGTCCCCGGCAACGTCATCGTCAACGTCGCCGTGCTCGTCATCGACCCGCACCCACGCCGCAGACACCTGCCCCCAACCGTACCCGGCCTCACCGTCGCCGTCACCGTCACCTTCACGTTCGTCGTCCCGTCACCGAACTCCGAGCGGAACTCGACGAATAGACGATCCCCGCCGTCGCCGGCAACGTCACCGTCCGCGGCACCACCGCCCCCGCCGGAACACGTCGCCTGGACCACCCCCGGCTCGCACCGGCGACACCGGCGTACACGCCTTCGCTCGCAACGTTCACCGTGAACGTCGCCGCCGTCTCATCGACGAACGTCCACCCCGCCGCCTCCACTCGGCAACGACAGCGGGCCAGGGGCCACCCCACGGCCCGCCAACGTCGCCGTCACCACCACCGACTGCTGCCCCGGCGCGTAAGGAGATCATCCGGATTCGACGCTGTAGGTCACCCCGATCGGTGTCGGCCAACGTCAACGTCGGCGGTGTCGACCACCCCGCCGACACACACCGCCTGGCCACCGTCGGAGCCACCGGCGTCACCGCTCCACACGACGTCGCCGGCAACGTCGCCGCCACGTCGCCGTCTCCTCATCGACCCGCACCCACGTCGCCGACAGCTGCCCCCAACCGTACCTCGGCCACACGTCGCCGCACCGTCACCACCACCGGCGTCGTCCCGTCACCGAACTCCGACCGGGGCAACTCCAACGTTAGACGATCCCCGCCGTCGCCGGCAACGTCACCGTCGGCGGCAGCACCGCCCCGCCGGAACACGTCGCCTGGCCACCCCCGGCTCGCACCGGCGACACCGGCGTACACGCCTTCGCCGCAACGTCACCGTGAACGTCGCCGCCGTCTCTTCGACGAACGTCCACCCCGCCGCTCTCGCCACAACGCCGGCTCAGCGGCCACCCGACATCGGCCCGCCAACGTCGCCGTCACCACCACCGACTGCACCCGGGACGTAAGGCGATCATCCGGATCGACGCTGTAGGTGATCCGATCCGTGTCGGCCAACGTCAACGTCGGCGGTGTCGACCACCCCGCTGACACACACCGCCTGGTCCACCGTCGGAGCCACCGGCAACCGCTCAGCACACGACGTCCCCGGCAACGTCACCGTCCACGTCGCCGTCTCGTCATCGACCCGCACCCACTCCGCCGACAGCTGCCCCCACCCGTAACCCGGCCAACACCGTCGCCGTCACCGTCACCACCACCGTCGTCGTCCCGTCACCGAACCCCGAGTCGGCCTCCACGATATAGACGATCCCCGCCGTCGCCGGCAACGTCACCGACGCGGCAGCACCGCCCCCCGGTACACGTCGCCTGGCCACCCCGGCTCGCACCGGCGACCCCGGCGTACACGCCTTGGCCTCGAACGTCACCGTGAACGTCGCCGCCGTCTCATCGACGAACGTCCACCCCGCCGCCGCCAACTCGGCCACGACGCGGGCCAGGGCCACCCCATCGGCCGACCAACGTCGCCGTCACCACCACCGACTGACTCCCGGCCGTAAGGCAGATCATCCGGATTCGACGCTGTAGGTGATCCCATCGGTGTCGGCCAACGTCAACGTCGGCGGTTCGACCACCCCGCCGACACACACCGCCTGGACCACCGTCGGGTCACCGGCGTACCGCTCAGCACACGACGTCCCCGGCAACATCATCGTCCACGTCGCCGTGTCGTCATCGACCCGCACCCACGCCGCCGACACCTGCCCCCAACCGTAACCTCGACCAACACCGTCGCCGTCACCGTCACCGTCACGGCGTCGTCCCGTCACCGAACCCCGAGCGGCACTCGACGATTAGACGATCCCCGCCGTCGCCGGCAACGTCACCGTCGCCGGCAGCACCGCCCCCGCCGTAACACGTCGCCTGGCCACCCCCGGCTCCACCGGCGACCCGGCGTACACGCCTTCGCCGCAACGTCACCGTGAACGTCGCCGCCGTCGTTCGACGTCCACGTCCACCCCGCCGCCTCCAACTCGGCCACACGCGGGCTCAGCGGCCACCCCCATCGGCCCGTCCAACGTCGCCGTCACCACCACCGACTGCTGCCCCGGCGGTAAGGACCAGCCGGATTCGACGCTGTAGGTGACCTCCGTCGTGTCGGCCAACGTCAACGTCGGCGGCGTCACCACCCCGCCGACACACACCGCCTGGTACCACCGTCGGCGTCAACCGGCGTCACCGCTACACACGACGTCCCCGGCAACGTCTCGTCCACGTCGCCGTGTCCTCATCGACCCGCACCCACGGCGCCGACACCTGCCCCCAACCGAACCTCGGCCTCACCGTCGCCGCACCGTCACCGCCACCGGCGTCGTCCCGTCACCGAACCCCGACGGGACTCGACGAGTAGACGATCCCCGCCGTCGCCGGCAACGTCACCGACCCGCGGCAGCACCGCCCCACCGGACACGTCGCCTGGTCCACCCCGGCTCGCCCGGCGACCTCGGCGTACACGCCTTCGCCGCAACGTCACCGTGAACGTCGCCGCCGTCGTCATCGACGACGTCCACCCCGTCCACCTCCAGCCGGCAACGACGCCGGACAGCGCCACCCCATCGGCCGCCAACGTCGCCGTCACCACCACCGACTGCTGACCCGGCGCGTAAGGAACATCCGGATTCGACGCTGTAGGTGATCCGCATCGGTGTCGGCAACGTCAACGTCGGCGGCGTCACCACACCGCCGACACACACCGCCTGCACCACCGTCGGCGCCACCGGCGTCACCGCTCAACACGACGTCCCCGTCAACGTCGTCGTCCACGTCGCCGTTCGTCATCGACCCGCACCCACGCCGCAGACATCTGCCCCCAACCGTAACCTCGGCCTCACCGTCGCCGTCACCGTCACCGTCACCGTTCGTCGTCCCGTCACCGAACCCCGACGGCATCGACGACTTAGACGATCCCCGCCGTCGACGGCAACGACACCGATCGCCGGCAGCACCACCCCACCGGTACACGTCGCCTGGACCACCCCCGGCTCCACCGGCGTCACCGGCGTACACGCCTTCGCACGAACGTCACCGTGAACGTCGCCGTCGTGTCTCGACGTCCACCCCGTCCACCCCAGCCGGCAACGACAGCCGGGATCCAGGCCACCCGACAGTCGCCCGTCCAACGTCGCCGTCACCACCACCGACTGTCCCCTGGCGAGTAAGGACCATCCGGATCGACGCTGTAGGTGACCCCGTCGGTCGTCGGCAACGTCCAACGTCGGCGGCGTCACCACACCGCCGACACACACCGCCTGGCACCACCGTCGGCGCCACCGGCGTCACCGCTCAGCACACGACGTCCCCGTCAACATCCGTCCAACGTCGCCGTCTCGTCATCGACCCGCACCCACGCCGCCGACACTGCCCCCAACCGTAACCTCGGCCTCACCGTCGCCGTCACCGTCACCGTCACCTTCGTCGTCCCGTCACCGAACCCACGCAGTCGGATCACGAGTAGACGATCCCCGCCGTCGACGGCAACGTCACCGACGCCGGCAGCACCACCCCACCGGTACACGTCGCCTGGCCACCCCCGGCTCCACCGGCGACACCGGCGTACACGCCTTCGCCGCAACGTCACCGTCAACGTCGCCGCCGTGTTCGACGTCCACCCCGCCGCCTCCAGCTCGGCAACGACAGCCGGGATCCGGGCCACCCACAGTGCCGTCCAACGTCGCCGTCACCACCACCGACTGACCCGCCTGGAGTAAGGACCAGCCGGATCGACGCTGTAGGTGATCCCGATCGGTCGTCGGCCAACGTCAACGTCGGCCGCGTCACCACACCGCCGACACACACCGCCTGGTCCACCGCCGGCGCCACCGGCGTCACCTGCTCAACCGACGTCCCCGTCAACATCGCGTCAACGTCGCCGTCGTCATCGACCGCACCCACCCCGCCGCATCTGCCCCCAACCATACCCGTCGTCCAACCGTCGCCGTCACCGTCACCATCACCGTCCGTCGTCCCGTCACCGACCCACGACGGCCTCGATCGAGTAGACGATCCCCGCCGTCGACGGCAACGTCACCGACGCCGGCAGCACCACCGCCACCGCCGTACACGTCGCCTGGACCACCCCCGGCTCGCACCGGCGACACCGGCGTACACGCCTTCGCACGAACGTCACCGTCAACGTCGCCGTCGTGTCACGACGTCCACCCCGCCGCCTCCAGCCGGCAACGACGCCGGACCAGGGCCACCCCATCGGCCCGATCCAACGTCGCCGTCACCACCACCGACTGCACCCGGCGCGTAAGGACCACCGGATCGACGCTGTAGGTGATCCCGATCGGTCGTCGGCCAACGTCAACGTCGGCGGTCGACCACACCGCCGACACACACCGCCTGGACCACCGTCGGCGCCACCGGCGTCACCTGCCACACGACGTCGCCGGCAACATCGTCGTCAACGTCGCCGTTCGTCATCGACCCGCACCCACCCCGCCGGCATCTGCCCCCAACCGACCTCGGCTCACCGTCGCCGTCACCGTCACCGTCCGACCGTCGTCGTCCCGTCACCGAACCCACCAGCCGGCACTCGACGTTAGACGATCCCCGCCGTCGACGGCAACGTCACCGTCGGCGGCAGCACCGCCCCACCGGTACACGTCGCCTGGACCACCCCCGGCTCCACCGGCGACACCGGCGTTACACGCCTTCGCCGCGAACGTCACCGTCAACGTCGCCGTCGTGTCGACGTCCACCCGTCCGCCCCGCCGGCAACGTCGCCGGCCAGGCCACCCCACGGCCGCGTCCAACGTCGCCGTCACCACCACCGACTGCACCCGGGAGTAAGGCGACCCGCCGGATCGACGCTGTAGGTGATCCCATCGGTCGTCGGCCAACGTCAACGTCGGCGCCGTCACCACACCGCCGACACACACCGCCTGGACCACCGTCGGCGCCACCGGCGTCACCTGCTCACACGACGTCGCCGGCAACATCGTCGACAACGTCGCCGTCTCGCGACGACCCGCACCCACCCCGCCGACATCTGCCCCCAACCTGACCTCGGCCTCACCGTCGCCGTCACCGTCACCGTCCGACCGTCGTCGTCCCGTCACCGAACCCCGACGCACCCAACGTTAGACGATCCCCGCCGTCGACGGCAACGTCACCGTCGGCGGCAGCACCGCCCCACCGGCACACGTCGCCTGGACCACCCCCGGCTCCACCGGCGACCCCGGCGTCACACGCCTTCGCCGCAACGTCACCGTCAACGTCGCCGCCGTGTCGACGTCTACGTCCACCCCGCCGGCAACGTCAGCCGGCTCAGCGGCCACCCCATCGGCCCGTCCAACGTCGCCGTCACCACCACCGACTGCACCCGGCGAGTAAGGAGCCCAGCCGGATCGACGCTGTAGGTGATCCCGATCGTCGTCGGCCAACGTCAACGTCGGCGGCGTCACCACCACCGCCGACACACACCGCCTGGTCCACCGTCGGCGCCACCGGCGTCACCTGCTCACACGACGTCCCCGGCAACGCACGTCAACGTCGCCGTCGTCGGTCGACCCGCACCCACCCCGCAGGCATCTGCCCCCAACCGATACCCGTCGGTCACCGTCGCCGTCACCGTCACCGTCGACCGTCGTCGTGCCAGTCACCGAGATCCGACGGCAATCGACGATTAGACGATCCCCGCCGTCGACGGCAACGTCACCGTCGGCGGCACACCGCCCCGTGTACACGTCGCCTGGACCACCCCCGGCTCCACCGGCGACACCGGCGTACACGCCTTCGCCGCAACGTCACCGTCAACGTCGCCGTCGTGTTCGACGTCACGTCCACCCCGCCGGCCAACGCCACGGCCAGCGGCCACCCATCGCCGGTCCAACGTCGCCGTCACCACCACCGACTGCACCCTGCGAGTAAGGACCAGCCGGATCGACGCTGTAGGTGATCCCATCGGTCGTCGGCCAACGTCAACGTCGGCGGCGTCACCACACCACCGACACACACCGCCTGGACCACCGCCGGCGCCACCGGCGTCACCTGCGTCACACGACGTCCCCAGCAACGTCACCGTCAACGTCGCCGTCGCGCGTCGACCCGCACCCACCCCGCAGGCATCTGCCCCCAACCGAACCGTCGGCCACACCGTCGCCGTCACCGTCACCGCCACTCGCGTCGTGCCGTCACCGAGATCCGCCGGCGCGATCGACATTAGACGATCCCCGCCGTCGCCGGCAACGTCACCGTCGGCGGCATCACCGCCCCAGCCGCACACGTCGCCTGGACCACCCCGGCTCCACCGGCGACCACCGGCGTACACGCCTTCGCACGCAACGTCACCGTCAACGTCGCCGTCGTGTTCGACGCGTCCACCCCGCCGCCGCCAACGCGCCGGCCAGGCCACCACCCGGCCTCATCCAACGTCGCCGTCACCACCACCGACTGCACCCTGCGAGTAAGGACCAGCCGGATCGACGCTGTAGGTGATCCCCGTCGTCGTACGGCAACGTCAACGTCGGCGGCTCACCACCCCGCCCGACACACCGCCTGCACCACCGTCGGCGCCACCGGCGTCACCTGCGTCACACGACGTCCCCAGCAACGTCACCGTCCACGTCGCCGTCGTCGTCATCGACCCGCATCCACCCCGCAGACACTGCCCCCAACCAAACCCGTCGACAACCGTCGCCGTCACCGTCACCTCGACCTCGTCGCTCCCATTCCCCGATTCGCCGGGGCAATGCTGTAGACGATCCCCGCCGTCTGCGGCAACGTCACCGTCGGCGGCACCACCGCCCCACCGAACACGTCGCCTGGACCACCACCGGCTCCACCGGCGACACCGGCGTACACGCCTTCGCCGCAAACGTCACCGTGAACGTCGCCGTCGTGTCCGACGTCACGCGTCCACCCCGTCAGGCAACGTCGCCGGCCACGCACCCGTCGGCCGTCAACGTCGCCGTCACCGTCACCGACTGACCCTGCGGTACGGACCCGCCGAGCTCGCCGTATAGGTGATCCCGTCGTCGTCGGCCACGTCAGCCGAGGTGCCTCGACCAGACCCATTGCGACAGACGGCCTGGGTCACCGATCGGCGCCACCGGTGTCACCACCTGACACGACCCGGCCGTCAACGTCACCACGAACTCGCCGTGGTCGTGCTCAACTGCTCCCATCCAGACGGCATCTGCCACCCAGACGTAGCCGCGACAACACGGCCGCACATTCACCGTGTGGTTCTCGTTCCGACGTATCGTCGCCGGTGGGAGCGCCACATAGGTCACGCCCGTCGGTTCGTCGCGACGGTCACCGTCGCATTGGTCACGACACCGTTGACGCAGGTCGCCGGCTTGACCGTCGGCGCTACCGGCGTCACCGTGCACGCCAATGCGTCGAACTTCACGGCGAACGTCGCCGATCGTCGTCCGACCGCCGAGTCCAACCCGGCGGCAACTCGGGCCGGCCACGCCGCCGCCCGATGCCGTCAACGTCGCCGTCACCGTCACCGACTGACCCGGCTCGTAGGGCCCCCGGGATCAGCCGTGTACGTGATCCCGTCAGTGGTCGGCAATTTCAACGACGGCTCGAACACGCCGCCGACACAGGAAGGTTGGTCACGGTCGGGTCGACCGGCGTTACCGCCTCACACGTTGCGGGCTGCAATGTGACCGTGAATGTCGCCGTGCGAGCCGCTCTGCGTCCACCCGACGGGCATCTGCCCCCAACTTGTACCGAAACGAGCGTCGCGGTCACCGTCACGGTCGTCGTCTCCGTCCCGTCCTACGAGCTCCGTGCGGCGACACGTGTAGCGGACCCCGAGGCTGTGCCGTCGCGGTGACCACCGTCGGCGTGTCACACACCACCGGAACACGTCGCCTGCGTCACCGTCGGATTCACCGGGGAGGCCACGACGTTGATGCACCCGTTGAGCCAGATCCCCCCGTTGTCGGGGTTCCAGTTCTGCCCAGGGATCCCAGGCCCGGGCGGGATGATGTCCCCTCCTGGTGGTCGACATCGTTGTGTCCATCGGCATCCTCGCCGAGCGAGGACGTGGACACCTCCTGTAGGGTTGTAGTCGCTCTGGGGTGCGGTGACAGACCCAGCTCCGATCTCCTCCCCATCAACAGCGAGCACGATCGGCGGGAACGGCACGTCCACCTCGGTCAGGCGACGGCCTGGAACTCTCGTGGTGTCGGCTCCTGCGTGCGCACCGTCACGACGGCGTTGTTGATGATCGTTGTGCCGACATCTTCGAGCGTCACGGTGTAGTTGACCGGCAGACCGAGATCGGTGTTGCACAACGACTCGCCGGGTTCGACGACGGTCTCCACATCGGGCAACTCGATGACGACGCCGAGACGGTCGTCGACGAGACGGACGACCTCGAGCGGAATCTCGCTCGTGTTCTGCCCGCAATAGCTGTACTCGACCGTGTCGCCGACGGCCGCCGTCGACGTGCTGGCCGACTTGGAGAACGTGAACGACACCTCCGCCAGCACGGCCGGTCCCTCGCACGCAGCGGCGGTGACCGTGGCACTCGCTCGGAGGTGTCGCCGTCGGCGAGTTCGACCGTCACGGTCTCGGTGATCTGCTGATCCGTCTGCCGGACCGTCGATCACCTCCGTTCCCGTCGACGTGCCGTAGGGCGCGTCGGGTTTGGCTGAACGTCCACGCCGCGTGTGTCGCTGAGGATCGGCCCGGGCGACCCGTCGTTGTTGCTGACGGTCCATGTGATCGTCGTCGTCCCGCTCGCCGGGTCACATTCGGCGTTGCCGTGTAGAACCGAGCAGACCAGGTTGGTCGAGTCCGGCCGTGACGACCGCCTGCCCGTCAACGATCAGCTCCGTCGTGTTCGCCCCGCCGCCTGCCGGCACGTTCCAGGTCGATGCCCAGGCGGCGCCGTCCCGCTGATCGCCCCGCCGGTGTCGACGTTACGCAGTGTGATCTCGACCGCCTGACCGCTGTTGTTGTCGACCCGGAACGTCCGCGTGCCCGCGTCGAAGTCCTCGGCCGCGTGCACAACGGAACGAGCGTGATGTCCACCGCCGGCACCACGGTGGTCGTCGTGGTCGACGAGGTGGTGGACGACGTCGGGTGGACGACTCCGGTGCGGTCGTCGCAACTGAGATCGTAGTCGTCGGCTCCACCAACGTCGTCGTCGGCTCCGCGGTCGTCGGCTCCACGGTCGTGGGTGCAACAGTCGTCGGTGCAACGGTCGTCGGTGCGACGGTCGTCGGCTCCACGGTCGTCGTCGGTGGCTCGGGCAGCTCCGGTGGCGCCGCCACTATTGGCGGAGGAGAGGAGAAAGCAGTCCCGCAGACCGCAGACGTCATCAGTGTGGCCCCAAGCACGGAGACCACGAAACGGCGACGCCGCCCGCGCCGCTTGGAAGGTTGGCCACCAAGACGAGCCGGTTTCGATCGACTCTCGTTCATGACTCTCCGAACCCCGGCGGAGGTGTGCGTCTTACAGACCGGATTGGACAGCACCATAGCCACAATTCGGAATCCGTGTGTGACCCGCATCCTCAGGCGGCCGTCACGCGGATCAACGTCAGTCGGCTGTCACCCGCACCGCCGCGATGTAGCCGATTACTGAGCCTCGTTTTTGGCGATCAGTGAAAGTCGCGGTCGGGGCCGTTCTTCCTGAGTATCAACGGTTGAGGGTGGTGGTTGGCGATGAGACGCCGGGGCATGTCGTTCGTGGAGATCGGCGAGGCGACGGGGTATCACCCGGGCGACGATCTCGAAGTGGGTGCGTGATGGCGGTCCGCCGCCGGCGCGGCATGGTTGCTGACGTGGTGCGGGTGATCGATCCGCGGCGGGCGGACCGGCTCAACGAGCTGCTCGTCGGCAACACGCGTCTGTTGGCGAAGTCGTTGTTTGAGATCATCACGGCGGAGGGCTTCGATGGGTCCTATCCGACGGTCGCCCGTTGGGTGCGTGACCAGCGCCGCCGCGGTTCCGGCGGGCCGATCAGGCGTCGGTGCCGATCGAGACGGCACCGGGCGAGGAAGCGCAGTTCGACCTCTCGGACTGCTCGGCGTGGGCGCAACGCGTGTGCTTCGGGATCCTGTGCTGGTCCGCTGGCGGCTCTGGTGGTTCACGACCTCGTTCGACCGGGAGCACACCTTCGAAGGCCTCGTCCGGTTCTTCGACGCCGTCGGCGGTGTTTCCGAGGCTGTGTCGCACCGACCCGATGGGAGCACTGGGCACGTCGCAGCGTCGCCGCTTCAAGCTGCACCCGCTGGCTCGACATCGACCGAGACGGCGTCCACGCAGCACGAACGTACTGGCCGCCGATGCTCACCCCGGCGGTTGACGACGGTCCGTCCGGGGGCTGACGACACCGCGTCGTGGCATCGATAGCGTCTTCGTATGCGGCCGTTCAAGCAGTGGCCGGTGGTCCGCTGGATGCGTGAACACCGCTTCGTCGTCGACGTCGCGATCGCGCTCGTCATCGCGACGGTCAGCGTGATCATCCACTTCAACCAGCACACGGTCGACGGCTATACGTACCGCGACCCGACGGTGTGGACCGTGCCGCTCGTGTTCGCCTCGGCGATCCCGCTGATCTGGCGCCGTACCCACGCGATCGCGACCGCATACGCAGTCTTCGCCCTGCAAGCACTGATCGAGGTGTTGGAGATCAACGGACCGAGCTGGGTCCCGATGGCGTTCGCGTTCTACGCCCTCGGCTCCTGGGCCGTCGGACCGACGCGTTCGAAGGCGGTCGGTGTGCTCGGTGCCGCCGTGGGCGCGTTCCTGGTGCTCGGGCTGCTCGACGACCGTGACGACTTCACGATCTGGGCTGCGCTCGGCGCCGTGGTGTGGCTCGGCGCCTCGTTCGTCGTCGGAGACAACATGCGGAGACGCCGCACCGAGCTGGCCGAGCTCTCCGAGCGCGCCGAGCGCGCCGAGCGCGAACGCGAGCTGCTCGCCAGTCGACGGGTCACGGAGGAGCGCACGCGCATCGCCAGGGAGTTGCACGACATCGTCGCCCACTCGGTGAGCGTGATGCTGATCCAGGCAACGGCAGCACGGCGGAACCTGCATCGCGACCGGGATGCGGCAGAGGCGCTCCTCGGCAACATCGAGCAGACCGGCCGCCAGACGATGGGCGAGCTGCGCCAGATCCTCGGCGTGCTCCGCGAAACCGGCGACGCGGACAGCGCCCCGCTGGTGCCAGTGCTGTGCGACCTCGACGCACTCGTGAGCTCGATCCCCGAGCTCGACGTTCGGCTGGTCCAGAGCGGGTCCCTCGAATCGGTTCCGATCGGCGTCGCGCTCGCGGCCTACCGCGTCGTCCAGGAGGCGCTCACCAACGTCCACCGGCATGCCGGGCCGAACGTGGTCGTCGAGGTGGAGGTCGCGTGCGGCGACGAGCGCGTCGACGTACGCGTGCAGCGACAACGGCCGCGGCGCGTCGACGCGGCCGAGCGAGTCCGGTGGCGGGTACGGGCTCATCGGGATGAGCGAACGGGTCGCCGCGTTCGGGGGCACGCTGTCCACCGGCCCTCGCCGCACGGGCGGCTGGGAGGTCAAGGCGACGTTCCCGCTCGACGCCCCGGCGCCGATCCGCGAGCTCACGCCGCCGGTGCGCGAGTTCGTCTCGTGACGTCATTGCGTTCCCCGGCCACGCGGCCGCTTGGCCACTCGCTCGCTGGCGCTCGCTCGCTCGTACGCGGGCGAGTGGCCTCATGATTCGCGTCACTGGTCGACGATCAGGCGATGATCCGCCAGGGCCTCCGAATGATCCTCGAGGCCGAGCCCTCGCTGACCGTCGTCGGCGAGGCCGGCGATGGCTCGGAAGCGATCGGACTCGTCGAGCGGGCCCGCCCCGACGTCGTCCTGATGGACGTGCGCATGCCGAAGATGGACGGGATCGCGGCGTGCGGGCAGATCTGTGCGGCGCCGTCACCGCCGAAGGTGCTGATGCTCACGACGTTCGACCTCGAGGACTACGTGTACGCCGCGCTGCGCGCCGGCGCGAGCGGCTTCCTGCTCAAGGACGCCCCCGCCGATCAGCTGGTCGAGGCGATCGAAGTCGTCGCTCGCGGCGACGCCCAGCTCGCCCCGCAGATCACCCGCCTCCTGATTCAGGAGGTGGCCAAGCGGCCGCAGGTCGGTACCGGCGACCACCCGTGGATCAGCAGCCTCACCGAGCGCGAGACCGAAGTGCTGCGACTGATGTCAAGGGGGCGGTCCAACGTCGAGATCGCGAACGACCTGTACCTCGGCGAGGCGACGATCAAGACCCACGTCGGCCGGGTGCTCGCCAAGCTCGGTGCCCGGGATCGGGTGCAGGCCGTCGTGATGGCCTACGAGTCGGGCCTCGTCGAGCCGGGGCTCGGGTAGTCGTGCGAACTGGGCGGCGTTCGCAGCCATTCGTCAAAGCCGGCAGCCCCGTTCAGAGCCGGCCGCGTGAGCAAGTAGGGTTCGGGCAACTCCAGGCGCCTCGGGGAGGTCAACCGTTGAACAGCCCATCGACCGACCGTATAAGAAACGTCGCGTTCGTCGGACACAGTGGGAGCGGCAAGACGTCGGTCGCCGAAGCGCTGTTGTTCAGAGCCGGGGTGATCCCACGCGTCCGGCTCCACCGACGAAGGCAGCTCGGTCTGCGACACCGAACCCGAGGAGACGAAGCGCAAGATGTCGCTCTCCCTCGCGGTGGCCCCGTTCGAGTGGAAGACCAAGGACCCGCGCGACCGGCGAGACCGCGACGTACAAGGTCAACATCCTCGACACGCCCGGCTACGGGGACTTCGCGGGCGAGGTCGACGCCGCGCTCGGCCGTCGCCGACCTCGCAGTCATCGTCGTCAGTGCGGTCGACGGCGTCGAGGTCGGGACCGAGTCGGCGTGGCGGCGGTGTCGAGGCGCTCGGCATTCCCCGCCTGGTGTTCGTCAACAAGGAGGACAAGCCGCGCGCCAACTTCCACTCCGTGCTCGGCGCGCTGCGTGCGCGACTTCGGCAGCGGGTTCGTGCCGCTCGAACTGCCCCTCGGCGAGGAGGAGAAGCTCCACGGCGTCGCCGACGTGCTGAGTGACGAGGGCTTCGAGTACGCGGCCGACGGCACGCACCACTCCGAGCCGATCCCCGCCGAAGTCGCCGACGAGGAGCACCGGCTGCACGACGAGATCGTCGAGGAGATCGTCGCCGGCGACGACGAGCAGCTCGAGCGCTATCTCTCCGGCGAGGTGCCCACGGCGTCCGAGCTCGAGCGCACGCTGGCCGCATGAAGTGCTCGAGGGCACGGAGTTCCCCGTGCTGCTCGGATCGGCGGCGACGGGCGTCGGGATCGATCGGCTCGCCGACTACATCTGCGAGCTCGGCCCGTCACCGCTCGATCGGCCGGCGACCGTGATCGGCGGCACCGAGCGGGTTCCGGTGCCCGCCGATGCGTCGGCGGCCGCGGTCGCGTACGTGTTCAAGACCGTCGCCGACCAGTTCGTCGGCCAGGTCTCGCTGTTCAAGGTGCTGTCGGGAACGGTTCGCGGCGACGATCGCCTCGTCAACACGCACACGTCGGCCGAGGAGCGGCTGCACGGGCTGTTCCACCTGCGCGGCAAGGACCACGTGCCCGTCAACCAGGTCGTCGCCGGGGACATCGCGGCCGTCGCCAAGCTCTCGGCGACGCCGACCCACTCGACGCTGGCGGCGAAGGGTTCGCCCGTGCGGGTCGAGCCGCCGCCGACGGCCCCGGCGGCCTACCGCTTGGCTCTCGAGCCGGTCACCCAGTCCGACGACGACAAGCTCTCCGACGCGCTCGACGAGGTTGTGCAGCGAGGACCCGACGCTGTCGGTGTTGCGGTCCGAGGAGTCCCACCAGACGGTGCTCTGCGGCGCCGGCGACACCCACCTCGCCGTCGCGCTTGGAACGGCTCGCCCGCAAGTTCGGGGTCAACGTCACGACCGCCGAACAACAGGTGCCGTACCGCGAAACGATCACCGCGTCGCGCCGACGCCGAGGGCAAGGTCAAGAAGCAGAGCGGCGGCCACGGCCAGTACGCGGTGGTCAACCTGCGCGTCGCTGCCGACCGAGCGAGGCGGCGGTAGCGAGTTCGTCGACAAGATCGTCGGCGGAGCGATCCCGCGCAACTTCCTGCCCGCGGTCCAGAAGGGGGTCGACGAGACGATGACGACCGGCGGGGCGTTCGGCTTCCCGGTGGTCGACGTGAAGGTCGAGTGCTACGACGGGAAGTACCACTCCGTCGACTCCTCCGACATGGCGTTCCGCACGGCGGCCGCGCACGGCCTGAAGGAGGCGTTGGCCAAGGCATCGCCGGTGGTGCTCGAGCCGATCTCGCTGCTCACCGTGACCGTGCCCGACAGCCACCAGGGCGACGTGCTCGGAGACATCAACGCCCGCCGCGGCCGGGTCAGCGGGTCGAACCCGCTCGGCAACGGGCTCCAGGAGATCACCGCGATGGTGCCGGCCGCCGAGATCCAGCGCTACGCCGTGGAACTCCGCTCGATGACCGGCGGCCGGGGCTCGTTCGTCGCCGTTCACGACCACTACGACGTGCTGCCCACGCACCTCGCCAACAAGCTCGTCGCCGGGAAGCAGAAGGCGAGCTAAGAGCGAAGGTCGACCTACCCGGACGCCTCCGCCTCACTGCGGTCGTCTGGGCGGCGAACCTGGCAGTCTCCGACGGTCTGGCGGCTCGACCCAAACGCTCGGTTGACGCGAATCCCCGAAACCCCCAGCGGTCTGACGTCGATCATCCCAAAGTCGGACGACTGGGCGCGCACGCGGGACTACAACAGAGGTCTATGACCGACTCCCCGCGACCTCGCACCCCCGCTCGCCCGATGCCCCCGCCCCGCCCCGCCGCCACCGCCGCCGCCGCGGCCGGCGCCGTCGACGCCGTCAAGATCTACGGCCGCGGCGAAGGTCAGGTGGTCGCCCTCGACAACGTGACCGTCACGTTCGAGCAGTCCAGGTACACCGCGATCATGGGTCCGTCCGGCTCCGGCAAGAGCACGCTGATGCACTGCCTCGCCGGCCTCGACACGCTGACGTCCGGCGCGATCTTCATCGGCGACACGTACCTCGCCAAGCTCAACGACAAGGAGCTCACCGAACTGCGCCGCAAGAGCGTCGGCTTCGTCTTCCAGGCCTACAACCTGATCCCGACGCTCACCGCCGAGGAGAACATCACGCTGCCGCTGATGCTCGGCGGCGAGCCGAAGCGACCCGCAGTGGTTCAACGAGGTCGTCCAGACCGTCGGGCTCGCCGATCGGCTGAAGCACCGGCCGAGCGAGCTGTCCGGCGGTCAGCAGCAGCGCGTCGCCGTCGCCCGCGCCCTCAACGCCCGACCCGACATCGTGTTCGCCGACGAACCGACCGGCAACCTCGACTCGCGCGTCCGGCGCCGAGATCCTCGACTTCATGCGCCGTGCGGTACGCGAGTACGGCCAGACGATCGTGATGGTCACCCACGACCCGGGCGCGGCGTCGTACGCCGACCGTGTGGTGTTCCTCAACGACGGCAAGATCGTCGACGAGATGCTACCGAACCCGACCGTGCCGGACCGGTGCTCGACCGCTATGAAGCGAGCTTCGGGGACTGAGCGATCATGAGTAGCAACGCAACACTCGCTGCTTGGCGCGCCGCAGCATCAGGGCCCGCATCGGTCGCCTCATCGCCATCGCCATCGCCATCATCCTCGGCGTCGCCTTCGTCGTCGGTTCCTTCGTGCTCGCCGACAGCATGCGGTCGGTTTCGACTCGCTGTTCAGCGCGGCGTTCGAGAAGACCGACCTGCAGGTCCGCACCGCGCTCGCGTTCGGCGACGGCAGCGACACCGCGACCCGCGACCCCGTCGAGCCTCGCTGGTCGACACGATCGCCGCCGTGCCCGGCGTCGCCGACGCATCCGGGCGAGTTGCAGCGCAACGCCCAGATCATCGGCAACGACGGCGACGCGGTATCCACCGGCGGCGCCCCGATGTTCGGCGGCTCGTGGGACGGCACCGACGGACGAGGCGATCGAGCTCCGCGACGGCGAGGCCCCGAAGGGACCCGACGAGGTCGCGGTCGACAAGGCGATCGCCGAGAAGGAAGACCTCGAGATCGGCGAGCCAGATCGACGTCGTCACCGCCACCGGCCGGCACACGTTCACGCTCGTCGGCACCGTCGGACTGGCCGACACCGACGGGATGGGCGGCGCGACGTTCGCACTGTGGGACACCGAGACCGCCGCCGCCGTGCTGGGCGCCGAGGGCGAGTTCGACTTCATCGACATCCAGGTCGCCGACGGCGAAGACGTCGACACGGTGCAGCAACGGATCGCCGACGTGCTCCCGGCGAACACCGAGGTGGTCGACCGGCAGACCCTCATCGACGAGGCCAACGACGATGTCGGCGAGTTCATCGGCGTGTTCGGCACCGGCCTGCTGATCTTCGCCTTCATCACCGCCTTCGTCAGCGCCTTCCTCATCAACAACGTGTTCCAGATCACGATCGGTCAGCGGCTGCGCGAGCTGGCGCTGCTGCGAGCCGTCGGCGGCGCCGGGCGGCAGGTACGCCGGCTCATCGTCGTCGAGGCGTTCGTCATGTCCGTGATCGCCACGGTGATCGGCATCTTCGCCGGAGTCGGCGTCGGCAAGCTGATCCTCGGCATCTTCAACGCGGCCGGCGCCGGCTTCCCCGACTTCGGGACCAGGCTCAGCCCGACGCGCGATCGTCATGGCCTTCGTCGTCGGCGTCGGGATCACGCTGCTGGCGGTGATCGTCCCGGCGCGGCGGGCCTCCAAGATCCCGCCCGTCGCGGCGATGCGTCCCGAGCTCGGCTTCGAGGCGCTCGGCACGAAGCGGCTGGTGATCGGCACGGTCACCGTGATCGCCGGCTCGGTCATGTTCCTGGTCGGGCTGCTGGCCCGGCCGGGCGGCACGCTCGGTCTGATCGCCCTGGCCGGCGGCGGCGCCCTGATGCTGTTCCTCGGGACCGCCAGCGTGTCGTCGACGGTGGCCAAGCCGGCGACGAAGCTGATCGGCTGGCCGGTGGCCAAGCTGTACAAGGCACCGGGTCAACTTGCGTCGGAGAACGCCGGACGGGCGCCGCGACGCACGTCGGCAACGGTCGCCGCGCTGATGATCGGCGTCGCCCTCGTGGCCGCGTCGTCGGTGTTCGCGGCGTCGCTTGCGCAACACGTTCAAGTCGGCGATGGACCGTGGGCGTCACCGCCGACTGGGTCGTCACGTCGGACTCGTTCCTGCTGCCCGACGTCGTCGCGACCACGCTGCAGGACGTCCCCGAGGTCGGCGCCGTCACCGGCGTCACGTCCATCAACCTGCGGATCGACGACGACAGCAAGACGTTCGGTGTCGCCGACCCGGCCGCCCTCGAGCAGCTGATCAACGTCGGCCTCGAGCGACGGGAGCTGGCAGGGACTCCAAGACGGAGGCATCTTCGTCCACGAGAGCCCGGCCGAGGGACAACGACCTCGAGGTCGGCTCGACGGTCGACGTGACGTTCGAGAACGGCGACGACCCGCGAGCTCCCAGTCGCCGGCATCTACAGCGACGACTACCTCGTCGGCGGCTGGCTGATCGGCAGCCAGGTGGTCGACGAGGTCGTCGGCGGCGAGCAGCAGGACTTCTTCGTGGCGGTCAAGACTGCGGACGGCGTGAGCGAAGCCGACGCCAAGACGGCGATCGAGAACGCCGCTCGCCGACTACCCGCAGGCGAAGGTGGAGACGCGCCGACGAGTTCAAGGACTCGCAGGCCGCGCAGATCGACCAGCTGCTCGTGATCATCACGGTGCTGCTGGCGTTCGCGATCATCATCGCCGTTCTCGGCATCTCGATCACGCTCGGCCTCGCCGTGTTCGAGCGGACGAGGGAGATCGGGTCTGATGCGGGCGGTCGGCATGACCAAGCGGCAGACCCGCAAGATGGTCCGCTGGGAGGCGATCATCGTGTCGACCTTCGGCGCCTTCGTCGGCATCGTGCTCGGCACGGCGATCGGTGTCGTGCTGTCGCTGGCGGTGTCCGACTCGATCATCGACGGGATCTCGTTCTCGCCGGCGACGATCATCGCGATCCTGATCGGCGCCGTTGTCGCCGGCCTCGTCGCGGCCCTCTACCCGAGCTTCAAGGCGATCACGCATGGACGTCCTCGAGGCCATCGCCACCGAGTAGATCAGACCCCCGCAACCGATGGGAGCCGGCATGACCGAACCGTCATGCTGGCTCCCACCGGTCGCGCTCGGCTCGAGCTCATCGGCGGTCTCAGGCGGATCGAAAGGGCGGCGTCTTCGAGGAAGGCCTTGGCCGCCGGGTGTTGGTCGGTCGGCGTGTCGTCCCACGTCGCTTCTGCGGTGCGAGGCGCGTCTGGCAGCCAGGGCACCAGTAGAGCACGCGGTTGTACTCACCCGTCCGCCGGCTCTTGACCGTTTCGGCGCAGCGGAAGCAGCCCTGGCCGCTGCGGCTGTAGACGGCGAGCCCGCCGGAACGCCCGGCAGGCGACCCGCTCGGCGCGGCGTCAGGTTCGCGCGCAGCAGTCGGGCGGCGACGTTGACGAGACGGGTCGCCAGCGGCTCGGGGACCTCGCTCGACCGGCGCGAACGGACTGAGCTCGCATGCCCACAGAACCTCGCACCGGTACACGTTGCCGACTCCGCAGAACACGCGCTGGTCGAGCAGCACCTCGCCGATCGGGGCGCGCGGATCGTCGTAGGTGAGCAGCAGCTCGACGCATCGGTCGAGGTCGGCGTCGATCCGGCACAGGTCCGGGCCGAGCCGGCCGAGGCCGGGATGGCGCGACAGGTTCGGCGCGCGGAACGTCTCGACCACCGGCGCGTTGAAGCACACCGCTTCCCAGCGACTCGTTGACGATGAGCGCCCGCATCTCCCGATGGGGACGCTGCCACGGTTCGCCGATGCGGTACAGGTGCCACGAGCCGCTCATGCGCATGTGGGTGTGCAGGATGATCCCGTCGTCCCACTCGATCTCGAGGTGTTTGCCCGTGGCCTCGACGCGCACGATCGTGCGGCCGGCCCGGGGCACGACCCCGATCAGGCGTGGGGCGTCGAAGCGCACCATCTTCTTGTCGACGAGCGCCGTCCGCAATGCCGCGGCGGTGCGGTGGATCGTGTCGCCCTCGGGCACAAGCGCACACTACGCGATCCTTTCGTGCGAAAGGCGGAGCCTTTCGCACGAGCTTGTCGTGCTCCGGTCGACCGGCGGAGCCGGTCGACCTCCGCGCCGAAATCCTCTGCCTCCGTCAGCTGCCTACGGTGTGTGAGGAGGAACCTCCACCCTCCACTGCCATCAACTGCGTCACGGCAGCACGCCGCAGTGGGCGAGGGCGAGGCGGATGAGGCGGTCGTGGCCGCCGGTCATCTGCTCGCTGACGAGCTCGCTGACCGCTTCGGTCGGGCGTGAACCAGGTGAGGTCGAGCGCCTCCTGGGTCGGGATGCAGTCGCCACCGACAGGAACGACGTAGGCCAGGCTCACCGCGTGGTGGCGGGGATCGTGGAACCCGGAACGATCGGGTTCGGGGAAGTACTCGACAACAGTGAACGGCGCCGGGTTCGGCGGCACGTCCGGGAGCGCCAGCGGTCCGAGGTCCTTCTCGAGGTGACGCAGGAGTGCGTCGCGGATTCGCTCGCCGAACATCACGCGCCCCGACACCGACCATCCGGCTGATCGAGCCGTCGGCCGCGACCCGGAGCAGCAAGCCGACCTCGGTGACCTCGCCCCGGCCGTCAACCCGCACCGGGACGGCGTCGACGTAGACCAGCGGCACGTGGGCGCGTATCTGCTCGAGCCGCTCGGGCGAGAGCCAGCCGGCCTCCGTCTCGGTCGTCGTGCCGATGGACGTTCCGCTGCCGTTCACGGCCGACGAGTCTCGCAGATGCGCTCGCCGCTCCAGGATTTCCACAGGCCAGATTGCCCGAAAACAGTGAATCTGGCCTGTGGAAATCTCAGATTGGCAGGTTGCCGGTGGCGGCCTTCGTCGTGCCGTGGTCCTTGTAGGCGGCGATCGTCCGCTGGGCGATGCGCATCTGGTGGATCTCGTCGGCGCCGTCGGCGAAGCGGGCCCAGCGGGCGTGCTGGAACATGTGCGCGAGCGGGGTGTCGGTCGAGTAGCCGAGCGCGCCGTGCACCTGGATCGACCGGTCGATCACCCGGTTCAGCATGTTCGCCACGAAGTGCTTGGCCATCGAGACCTCGGACTTGAACTCCACCGAGCTGTCCTTGTTCGCCGAGTCGATCTTGTACGCGGCGTGGAGCACCATCAACTTCGCCTGGTACAGCTCCATCGTCGAGTCGGCGATCATCCACTGGATGCCCTGCTTCTCGGCCAGCAGGGAACCGTGCGAGAAGCGGTTGAGGGAGCGGTCGACCATCATGTCGAGGGCGGTCTCGGCCTGCGCGATCCAGCGCATGCAGTGGGCGAGGCGGGCCGGGCCGAGGCGGTACTGGCCGAGGAGGTGACCCTGGCCGCGCCCGCCGAGGCGCTTCGAGTCGTGCACCCGCAGGTCCTCGATGAGGATCTCCGAGTGGCCGGTGCCGCCGTGCATCGTCTCGATCTCGCGCACCTCGTTCCACCCCGGCGACGGGATGTCGACGATGAACGCGGTGTTGGCGGCTTGCGGCAGGTCGGGGTCGTCCTCGGTGCGAGCGATGAGGATCGCGAAGTTCGCCGCGATGGGCGTTGGAGATGAACCACTTGTGGCCGTTGATCACCCACTCCTCGCCGTCCTGGTAGGCATGGGTCCGGATCAGGGTCGGATCGGAACCGGCGACCTCGGGCTCGGTCATCGCGAAGCATGACCACGCCGTGCCTTCGCAGAGCGGACGCAGATACTGCTCCTTCTGCTCGTCGGTCGCCCAGTGGAGCAGCGTGTGCATGTTGCCCTCGTCGGGCGCCTGGCAGTTGAGCACCCACGGCCCGTAGTACGTCTTCGCCGCCTCGGCCTGCACCATCGCCAGCTCGACGTGGCCGAGCCCCATCCCGCCCCACTCGGTCGGCATGTGCGGCAGCCACAACCCCTCGGCCCTGGCCTTCTCGCGCATGCCGAGCAGCTCGCCGTAGTAGGCCCGCTTGTCGTGCGCCTGAGGTTCTCGCGCTCCAGCCGCTCCTCGACCGGCCGCACGATGCTGTCGATCAACGTCCTCACCCGCTCGCGTATCGCCTCGACCTCCGGGGCGAGACTGAAGTCGATCGACATCAGGCGCCGCTCCAGTTGGGCTCGCGCTTCTCGGCGAACGCCGACGGGCCCTCCTTGGCGTCTTTCGACGCGAACACGGCCTTGACGTGGTCGGCCTGGAAGTCCCAGAACTCGGCCTCGGTACGACCCGACGTCTCGCGGATCAACAGCTTGCTCGCCGCGGTCGACAGCGGTGCGTTGCGGGCGATCCGCTCGGCCAGCGCGACCGCCTCGGTCGACCGCCCCACCTGGTTCGGTCACCCGGCAGACCAGCCCGTACTCGAACGCCTGGTCCGCCGTGATCGGGTCGCCGGTGAGCGCAAGCTCCATGGCCACCCCGTACGGCACGCGTCCAGGCAGCCGCATCAACCCGCCGCCGGCGGCGAACAGCCCGACCTTGGCCTCCGGAATCCCGAGCTTGGCTCCCTTCGACGCCACGAGCAGGTCGCACGTCAGCGCGATCTCCAGCCCGCCGGCGAGCGCGAAGCCCTCGATCGCCGCGATCAGCGGCTTCGTGGAGCCGTCGCGGAGGAACTCCATGAACCCCTTCGGCATGCCCTCGGTGAGGAACGCCTTGAGGTCCATGCCCGCGCTGAACCCGCGGCCCGCTCCCGCGAGCACACCCACACTCAATGAGTCGTCGGTGTCGAGTCGCTGGATCGCGTCGATCACGCCGGTGCCGAGCGCGCTGTTGATCGAGTTCATCGCGTCCGGCCGGTTGAGGGTGATGAGCAGCACGCGGCCGCGCTGCTCGGTGAGGACTGCCTGTTCTGAATCGTCGGCCATCGCGCCGACAGTAACGACGGTGTCCAGGGCCCATCGGATCGTGGTCGCATCGACGGCGAAGTACGTCGAGCGGCTGATGGGGTGGCGCCCGGTTCCGTGGGTCGACGCCACTCGAATACCTTGGTCGCCGATGCAAGTCACCGTGCTGGGGGCCGGGTCGTGGGGAACGACGGTTGCCTCGCTCGTCTCGGCACGGAACCCCACAACCTTGTGGGCCCGCAATCCTGAGGTCGCGGTCGAGGTCAACAGCGAGCACACCAACAACTCCTATCTCACCGGGTTCACGCTCAACCACAAGCTGCGCGCGACCTCCGACCTCGAGGAAGCGACGAAGTTCGCGGAGCTGCTGATCGTCGGGGTGCCGACATCGGCCGTCCGCTCGACGATGGACAGCGCCGCGGCATGGATCCATCCATGGATCCCGGTCGTGAGCCTGTCGAAGGGTTTGGAGCAGAAGACGTTCCTGCGGATGACGCAGGTCATCAAGGACGTCCTGCCAGGCCACCCGGTGGCTTCCCTCACCGGGCCGAACATCGCCCGCGAGATCATGGCCGGGCAGGCGGCCGCGGCCGTGATCGCCACCGAGGACCTCTCGGTCGGCGCGGCGATCCAGTCCGTCGTCAACCGCGGACTGTTCCGGCTGTATCTCAACCATGACGTCGTCGGCTGCGAGCTGGGCGGCGCGCTCAAGAACGTCGTCGCCATCGCAGCCGGCCTCGCGCAAGGCCTCGGCGTCGGCGACAACACGCGGGCGGCCGTGATGACTCGGGGCCTCGCCGAGATCGCCAGGCTCGGGGTCGCGATGGGCGGCGAGGCGACGACGTTCGCCGGGCTCGCCGGCATGGGCGACCTGATCACGACCTGCATCAGCCCGCACAGCCGCAACCGGCACGTCGGCGAGGAGCTCGGCAAGGGACGGAAGCTCGCCGACATCCTCGGCGAGATGAACATGGTGGCGGAGGGCGTGAAGACGGCGACGACGGTCCGCGATCTCGCGAGGCAGCATGGCGTCGAGATGCCGGTCAGCGACTCGATCTATGAGGTCATCAAGGGCCGGATCAGCGCGGACCGCGCGTACGCCGGCCTCCGCCTGCGTCCGGGCCACGAGAACGACCCAGGGTGACCCGTCCGACAGCGAACTGACCGCCCAGTTCGCCGCTGGCTGCTCGCAGTCACAGGCCGAGCTCGCGCTCCAGCCGCTCGAGCCGCGTGGTGAGGTCGGCGACGGCGGCCGACAGCGCATCGACCGTGTCGGCGAAACCGTCCCGTGCCGGTGCACCCCGTGCCGGCGTCGCGAACGTCGGCTCGACGCCGGTCTCGAGCGCCGGGTCACCGACCCCTTCGCGGCGCGGATCGTCTTCGTCATCGTCGACTTCGCCGCCGAGCAGCGCCGCCCAGCGATCATCGCGCTCTCCGGGTCGGCGACCGAGCCGAACGGCGAACGGTTCGGGGCTGCGAGCGGCGAGCGTGTCGAGCATCTCCTCGACGGTGGCCGTTTCGTCCGCCGGCAGCAGCCGCTCGATCCGAGTCCGCACTTCGTTGGCGGTCTGCGGGCCGCGCAACGCCAGGGCCGAGAGCACGAGCAGGTCACCAGGTGAGAGGTGCCAGCGTTCGCCGGCCGTGTGGCGGTACCGGGTTGTGCGGCCACCGTGTGACGGGTGCACGTAGCGCACCAGCCCGACCGACTTGAGCGACAGCAGCGTGGTCTCGACGGTCCTGTCGTCGAAGGCCACGACGGGCTTGCGGTTCGTCGACTGGTTGCAGGCCAGGCGCAACGCGTTCAACGACATCGGGTAGCTCTCGGGGACCGCGGCCTCCTTCTCGACGAGCGAAGCCAGCACACGGATCTCCGGGTTGGTGAGCGCCATAGCGGGCAAGTCTCGCAGTCCGATCGAGCCGACGAACCAGCCGCCGCATCTCAGCGGCTCGGTCGGTCGTGTTGACCGACTGCGGTTCGGTCGTTGGGTTCACCTAACGCATGGCCGCTCGAATCCGTGGGCATCCCCATCGACGCGCCGCTCGGCGACTGGCAGTTCGAGGTGCGCACCGGTGATCGGCGACTATCTCAACCAGTCGTCGTACCTGACCGACCTTCCCGGCCATCCGGTCAGCGACGGCGCGAGCTTCGTGATGGCGTTGCAATACGGCCGCACGGGCCGGTGGCCGAGGGCTTCCTGACGTACGGCAACCCGGACGACCCGACCGACCCCGTCTACCGGTTCGGACTCGAGGCGCTCAGCGCCGGCGAGTGGCGAACGCTCGTGTTCGATCCCAACGCCCGTGGCGGCGCTGCCGGCGGCGAACGCGACGGAACTGTCGATCGAGCGAGCGAGGACTTCGCCAGCGATACTGGGTTTCATGAGCCATCCCATCGACATCGGCATCCCGGAAACCGCTCGACAGGAGATCGCCGGCGGACTCAACAAGGTGCTGGCCGACACCTACACGCTGTACCTGAAGACGCACAACTACCACTGGAACGTCACCGGACCGATGTTCAACACGCTGCATCTCATGTTCGAGACCCAGTACAACGAGCTGTGGACGGCGGTCGACCTGATCGCCGAGCGCATCCGCTCGCTCGGCGAGTTCGCGCCGGGCTCGTACGCGCAGTTCGGTCAGTTGACGTCGATCAGCGAAGCCGAAGGCGTACCCGAAGCCACCGAGATGATCGAGGACCTCGTGAACGGCCACGAGTCCGCCGCTCGCACCGCACGCGAGGCGTTCGAGGTCGCTGAACCGGCGAACGACCAACCGACCGCCGACCTGCTCACCCAGCGCCTCCAGGCCCACGAGAAGACCGCCTGGATGCTCCGCTCGATGCTCGCCTGACGTCCAAATTCGGTTGTCGACAGTCCCACTCCGGGATCTGGTTGTCGACTGACCCGGTTTGCGGGACTCTCGACAACCAGATGTCCCAAAGTGCGTCAGCGAGCTCGGAACGCCTGCCAGATCTCCGGGCGCAGCCGGCCCCTCGGCGGCACGTCGAGGCCCGCCGCAGTCGCCCATCGCCTGACCTCGGCGGTGGTCGGTTCCGGCTCGGGGACCGGTCCCGGTGCTGGGAGCATCTCCTCGAGGCGACCGCCCGCTGCCTCGTCACGAGCGTGCGCCATGGCCGCCCCGAGAAAGCGGTACGCCCACTCCTGGGCGAGCAGGCGGGTCTCGCAGAACACGATCGGCACATTCGGGAACCGCACCTGCGCCTCGGCGAGGCCGGCGACGACCGTCAGCGGCCGGACCCGGTCGAGCTTGAAGATCGACGAGTACCGATCCTCGACGACGACCGCGGCGTGCGGGACGATCGCCAGATCGGCAAGGAGGTAGCGCAGCCTGCCCGTCGTCAGGGTGTGGACGAGATCGGCGAGGCTCTTGCGTTCCACGGAAGCAACGATCCGCGCATCGACGGCGACCGCGTAGTCGCCGGCGGTGAGCGCCCGCTTCGTCGTGGTCGCCTGCTGGCGGCTGAACGTCCACGCGTAGCGCTCGTGCGAGTCGACGATGATCTCGAGCACCTGGCCAGCCGCACGCGCCGTCGGCACGTTCACGTTCGGCCTGGCCTGCTTGGCGGTGCGCGCGCTCTGCCAGAAGATCACCTCGCGCCCGCGAGCCATGGCGAAGACGAACTGCGACCGGTTCTCGCGGCCGCGGTCGAGCACGAGGTCGATCGACGCGCCGCGGCGCACGCAGGAACGCACCGGGACCCGCTCCACCACCTCGAGGTCATGGTCCGGCCATGAGTCGGCGCGGTGGCAATAGAGCTTCGTGGTCCGCGGCCACACGTCCCTGACCTTCAGCGCGACGCCGTCGGGCCCGAGCGGCAGCCGCACCAGGAAGGGCAGCGACGACGCCGCGTCAGGGTTCCGCGCGATCACGAAGTCCACGAGCCAGAGTCTCGCGTCCGCGCGTCGTCGCGAAGGCCTACTGTCACGCGCATGGCGCGCCGGACTGCGCTCGTCTTGCTCTGCCCGAGGGCCCAAGAGGCGCTCGCCGACCTGCGCGCCCGCTACTTCCGCAACCTGGAACGGCGAATGCCTGCCCACGTGACGATGCTGTTCCCGTTCCGTTCACCGGTCGACGATCCGACGCTGGCACTCGTGGCCGAGGTGTGCAGCGGTCTCCGCCCGTTCGACGCGACGTTCATGCGACGTCGGCCGGTTCCGGCGCGACGTCGTGTGGCTGCATCCGGAGCCGGCCGACGAGTTCGAACGCGCCAGCGACGCGGTCCTGGCTGCGTTCCCTGACTGCGACCCGTACAGCGGCATTCACTCTGGCCGAACGCTGCATCTCACCGTGGCCAGCCGGTTGCGCGGCAGGGAGGCTGACGACCTCCTCCGCGAAGCCGCTGAGGTCGTGCCGCTCACGGAGTGGATCGGCGACATGACCCTCATGATCGAGACCGGCGTCGGCTGGGCGGTCGAGCGGTCCTGGCCGCTCGGACCCGGCTGAGAGTGGGCGTCAGTCGTTCTCGAGCCTGGCCAGCCCACGGCGGGCGAAGAGCAGCGCGGCGGCGCCGAGGAGGATCAGGGCGAGCAGCCCGCCCCACAGGTCGGCCCAGCGGATCTCGCCGAGAAACCCGGCGCGGGCAAGGCGGAGCACGTTCGTGAACGGGTTGACCCTGGCGACCGCGTGCAGCCAGCCACGCATCACGAACAGCGGGGTCTGGGCGGTCGCGAGGAACACCGACGTGAACACCGTCAGCTGCATCAGTGCGGCCGCCCGCATGTCGCGGAAGCGGTAGGCCAGCCCGAGCGCCCATCCTGCGCTGATCGTCGAGACCCCGATTCCGGTGACGTAGAGCAGGACGTAGCCGAGGGGCCCGTCGCTCGTCCGCGCCCCGAGGCTCGTGCCGACGGAGATCACCACCGTGACGACGATGCCGACCCTCGCCCACGTCGCCAGCAGTGGTCCGGCGATGAGCGATCGCCGCGGCGCGGGCGTCATGCGCAGGCGGTCGAAGAACCCGGTCTGCAGGTCACGGATCAGGGCGAACCCGAGCGCGAGCCCGGCGAACCCCGATCCCAACACGATGGCGAGCGGCATGTACCAGTTGATCGAGCGATCGGTGGGGAAACCGGGGAGCCGGGTGATCGCGAAGAACGTCCCGGAGAACGCGACCGTCTGGACCAGCGGCATCAACAGCGCGGGCACGAACGCCGACGGGAGCCGGCGCACGTTGCGCAGGCTCCGCACCGCCAGCCCCTGCGCCGCCGGCAGCGTCTGGGTGACCGTTGCTGTGCTCATCGCGCCTCGATTCGCTTACGCAGCGATGACAGGGCAAGGGCCATGCCGGCAAGGGCGAAACCCGCCGAGATCAGCAGGGTGCGGGCTACCCCGCTCCAGGTCAGACCGTCGATGACGAGCGAACGGAAACCCTCGACGAGGTGGGACACCGGGTTGACGTCGGCGATCCGCTTGTACGCCCCGTTCATGGTCTCGCGGGGAAGAAGGCGCTGGAGAAGAACAGGGCGATGAACAGGAGCGGGAACGCGCTCTGGACCGCCTCGGACGAGCCGGTACGGATCGCCATCGACGACATCGCCGATCCGACCGCCAGCGCCAGGAGCATGCCCCCGATCACGATCACGGCGAACCCGACCACCCCTGACTTGATCGACAGTCCGAACGGCACGAGGACGACCATGAACACGACCGTCTGGACAGCCCCGTACACCATCCCGCCGGCCAGCCGCCCGAACAGGATGCTGACCCGGCTCGTGGGCGTCATGAGGAGACGGTCGAAGAAGCCGATCTCGATCTCGGTGGCGAGCGCGGTCGCCCCGGTGATCGATCCGAACAGGATGCCCTGGACGATGGAGCCGGCGACGGCGAAGTCGAGGAACGAGTCGACCTCAGGGAACCCGGGCAGCCGAGTGGCCTGGCTGAACGCCGACGTGCCCAGGGCGAGAAACACCAACGGGAACAGCATCGACGGCACGACGAGCGTCGGCTGGCGAGCCAGCGCCAGCACGGCGCGCTTCGACAAGGCGACCGTCTGGGCGACGAACGCGGTGCGCGGCAGACCGAGCGCGACACTCATTGCGCCGGCGTCATCCGTGTTCGGCGACCCTGCGGGTCCCCGGACGGCGTCGCGTCAGCGCCTTCCAGGCGATAGCCGGTGGCTTCGGCGAACACGTCGTCCAGGCTTGGCTGGCGAAGCTGCAGGTTGTGCACCGTGATCCCGGACTCGTCGAGGCGGCGGACGACGTCGGACACCGCGTCGGGCACCCTCGGTCAACCCGACACCGATCGTGCCGTCCGACGAAGGGCGCAACTCGCCGATCGCGCTGAGCCGCTCGCGCGCTGCCGCGACCTGCTCGTCGTCGACCGTGATGAACAGCGTCGGGCAGCCGACCTCCGCCTTCAGCTCGCTGGGTGCGCCCTGCTTGACGATCCGCCCGTGGTCGATGATCGCAATCCGCTCGGCGAGCTGGTCGGCCTCCTCGAGGTACTGGGTGGTGAGCAGCACCGTGGTGCCCTCACCGTTGAGCCGGCGGATCTCGTCCCACAGCGCGATGCGGCTCATCGGGTCGAGACCGGTGGTCGGCTCGTCGAGGAAGAGCACCGACGGTTCATGGATGAGCGACAACGCGAGGTCGAGCCTGCGTTTCATGCCTCCCGAGTAGGTGCCGACCCGACGCTCACCTGCCGCGCTCAGGCCGACCCGCTCGAGCAGCTCACCGGCCCGTGACCGGTGCTGGCTCTTCGGCAGGCCGTAGAGAATGGCCTGGAGGCGGAGCAGCTCCTCGCCGGTCATCAGGGGATCGATCGCGGCGTCCTGCAGGGCAACGCCGATGCTGCGCCGAACCTGGTCCGCCTGAGCGACGACGTCGTACCCCGCCACTGCGGCGCGGCCGGCGGTCGGCTTGAGGAGGGTCGCCAGCACGCGGACGGTGGTCGATTTGCCCGCGCCGTTGGGACCGAGGAAACCGAAGATCTCGCCGGGGCGCACCTCGAGGTCGACGCCATCGACGGCGCGGACCGTCTTGTCCCCGGAGCCGAAGTGGCGCACGAGCCGCTCCGCGATGATCGGGGCGGTGACGCCGCGGGAACTCACGTGAGAATGGTTGGCAGACACCAATATCAACTTGTCACAATTGTTGAATTGTGTTCCACGTGGGAGGGCACGATCACCTCGTTCATCAGCACGACGGGCCGACAGAACTGGACGACGCCTGGGCCCTCGCCCTGGACCGGATGCGCGGGAGGTTCATGGAGCGCCTACGGGCTGCCGATCTCACCCCGCCGCTCGCGATCACGCTCAAGCTGCTGCACCACGACGGTCCGATGCCGCTGCGCGCCGTGGCCAACCACTTCAACATGGACGCGTCCGCGGCCACGTGGCTGGCCGATCGCCTCGAGTCCCGCGGGCTTGCCGTGCGTGATCGATCCGGCCGATCGCCGCGTCAAGCTGCTGACCATCACCGACGAAGGACGGGCGATGGCCGCGTCGCGGGCACCGTCGTCGAGGTTGGAGCGAACGTGACGAGGTTCTCACCGGGCGACGAGGTGCTCGGCGTCGGCCGCGGTTCCTTCGCCGAGTTCGCCGCCGCCCGCGAGGACAAGCTCGCTCGAAAGCCTGTCGGCACCTCGTTCGAACAGGCCGCGGTGGTCCCGGTGTCCGCGATCACCGCGCTGCAGGGCCTCCGCGATGCCGGACGGGTCGAGCCGGGTCAGCACGTCCTGATCACCGGCGCGTCGGGTGGCGTCGGCACATTCGCCGTGCAGCTCGCCAAGGCGTTCGGGGCACGCGTCACCGGAGTCTGCAGCACCACCAAGCTCGACCTGGTGCGCCTGCTCGGTGCCGACGATGTCGTCGACTACACACAGGAGGATTCGCCGATCGCCGGCACCAGTACGACGTGATCCTCGACATCGCCGGGAACACCCCGCTCTCCCGGCTCCGTCGCGCCGTCGCCCTGTCGCCGTTCGTGCGCCAGCGCCTGAAGATGCTGGCATCCAAGGAACGTGCCGTCGACGTCGAGCGAGTCAGCGAGCTGCTCGAAGGCGGGGCGGTCAATCCGGCCATCGACCGGATCTACCCGCTGGATCAGGTCCCCGACGCGATGCGCCACCTCGAGTCGGGGAAGGCCAGGGGCAAGGTCGCGATCGCGATCTGACCGGGCGCGTCAGTGGGCTTTCGTCGGCACCTCGCGGACGACCTCGGCGACGTCGGGCGGTGCTCACTCATGCAAGGACGGGCTGCCCGTTGACCTCGTCGACAGCCGTAACGACCGACACCTTGGGTGGCCGTCCCCGCCCCCGCTGCGGCTGCGTCACCTCGCCGTTGCGGATGAGCTCGCCGCCCCACACCCCGACCGGCTCGCGTCGTTCCACCGCGACCGACAGGCACAACTCGCGTACCGCGCACGGCACACAGATCGCCTTCGCTCGCGCGATGTCCATCAGGTCCTCCGAGAAGAACAGTCCCGTGAGCGACGATCGAGGATCGGCGCAACGGCCGCGTCCCGCGATCACGACATCGATTGGCCCGCGACCGAGCTCGCCGTACATCGCGTCGCGGCCATCGGTCACGTCGCTGCCCTCGCTGTCGTGAAGCGAAGCGGCGCCACCTCGCGACGAACGTACTGAACGGGAGCGTGTTCGAATCGCGCACGACTCTCCCGCGTGGACACCCGTTGTCGTGTCGACGGACCTTGCACAGCCGTTCCAATCGAAGTGTGTCGCCAAGGTCCGGAGCGACGTGAGCAGCTCGAAGCTAGCACTCGGGTGAACGCGGCGGCCACCCAGCCGCTCCGCCTGCCTGTCCGGGGCGGCCCCTCAGTCGAGTCACATCATGCGATGAGCGATCCGCGCACTATTCGGGCGCATCGCTCATCGCATCGAGCCGCCGGTGGGTGCCGAACAGCTAGAGCCGGGCGACGTCGACGGCGGTACCCGGCACGTCCACCGGAAGGACGTAGATGCTTCCGGACTGCGCCCCGCTCGAGCCCGTGACGATGTAGAGGTCCGTGCGATCCGGCCCGCCGAAGCACACGCTCAGGGGCTTCTCGACCGGCATCTCGACGACCCGCTCGAGCGACCCCGAGGGATCGAAGCGGGCGACGCTTCCGCCGCGATAGAACGCGATCCACACGAACCCCTCCTCGTCCGTCGCGAGGCCGTCGGGCAACCCCGCGACCGCCTCGGTCGAGAACGACGACTGGCGGTCGCCGAGAACGAGAACGCGCCGGCGATCCATGTCGACGGCGTAGGTCACGGTTCCGTCGGGCGAGAGCGCGATCCCGTTCGGATAGACGTCGGCGTGGATGACCTCGTACTCGTGCTCGCCGCTGACCCTGAGCAGTTCACCGGGTGCGCCGGCTCGCCGCACCCCGGCGAGAACGCACCCGAGCCGATCGGCGTGGATGTCGTTGAAGCCGACCGGCGTGGTGCCCGGCTTGGCCGGGACCTCGGCCAGATCGAGGAGCAGCCGCCGGCCGGCGTCGTGAACGTGGGTGAGGTCGGGGCCGCTCACGACCAACCCGCCGTCGGCGTGCAGCGAGATGCCGCCGATGCCGACCCGGTCGCGGATCACGACCTCGACTCGGCCGTCAGGTGTCAGCCGATGAACGCCGCCGATCTTGACCTCGCTGAAGTAGAGGTTGCCCCGGTCGTCGACCGTCGGTCCCTCCAACGCATCGAAGCCGGAAGTCGACGAGGGTCGGGCTGTCGCGATGTCGACCGATCGAGCGAGCATATGGTGCCCGGGACTAGCGTGCCCACGTGCCGGCCGGCCCGCCTCTCGTACCACGCCTCGGTGGCCGGCGAGCGCTCATCACCGGGGGCGGCAGCGGCATCGGGCTGGCGTGCGCACTTCGGCTCGCCGCCGACGGGGCGGCCGTTGCCGTGGCCGACGTTCGGGGCGACCTGGCGAGCGAAGCGGCTGAGCGAATCGTGTCGGAAGGCGGCCGAGCAGTCGCCTGCGCGACCGACGTCGCAGACGAGGTCTCGACGGCCGAGACAGTCGCCGCCGCAGCAGACCAGCTCGACGGGCTCGACACGGTCGTCACATGCGCCGGAATCCTGCACGCGGCGATGGCCCACGAGACGACGTTGCAGCAGTGGCAGCTGGTCATCGGAGTCAACCTCACGGGAACCTTCCTGCCGGTCAAGCACGCGCTCCCGCACCTGTTGGAGGCCGGCGGAGGGAGCATCGTCACGATCGGCTCGATCGCTTCGGTGGTGGCCGGCGGCTACGCAGCCGCCTACGACGCCTCGAAGGCGGGGGTCGTCGGCCTGACCCGCGCGGTGGCCGCGCAGTACGCGGACCGGGGCATCCGCGCCAACTGCGTGTGCCCCGGCCACGTGGCCACTCCGCTCAAGCGCCACAGCAACGAGACGTTGGGCCGGTTGGCGAACGCGGAACGCGACGGGCCAACGCAGCGTGTCCAAGTGCCGATGTCCCGCAGTGCCGATCCGTCAGAGGTCGCGGCCGTGGTGGCGTTCCTCTGCTCCGACGACTCGACGTTCATGACCGGTTCGACGGTGATGGTCGACGGCGGGTATACGACCATCTGAGGCTTTGCCTGTCTCGCTCTGGCCGTGCCGTGACCACGACGGTCCTTCGCGAACTGGGCGGCCAGCGCCTCATTCCGTCTTCTGGGCGGCCGACGACCCGGAAACCGGTGCCCGGGCCGCCCAGTTGGTCGAACCCGGCGCGGCAGGCTTGCCCTTGTCCTTTGAGCGCCTCGTACTACTTCTCGTTCTTGACGTTGACGGATTTCGAAGGCATCAGACGCTGCGGCGCATCAGGAGCAGGAGGACCAAGATGACGAGCACGACGAAAAGCACGCCGCCGCCGATGTAGATGCCGTCAGCCAGCAGCATTGCCAGGGATCCGTTCATGGACGGACCCGTACCCATCCACGGACGAAACCAGACGTTGCGGCGTCACCGGGCGGCGCGACGCCGACGGACGACCATGACCGCAACCACGAGCGCCGCAAGGACCGCGGCCGACATCGCGATGCCGACCCGATCGACGATCTCGGCGATGTCATCACCCCAAAGAAACCCGGCGCTCGACATGGTCGTGCTCCACGCAATCGCCGACGGCACGGCAGCGATGACGAAACGCTGGGAGCTGAGCCGCGCCGTACCCGCAACGAGTGGGACCACGGCTCTGAGCGCGCCGACCCATCTCGCCGCGGCGACCGTGACCGGTCCGTGACGGTCGAAGTAGCGGCGCGCCCGAGTGAGACTCCGTCGTAGGCGCCGCAAGACCCGCCACCGAACCACGAGGTCGGTTCCGAAGCGGCGACCGGCAACGTAGCCCGCGACGTCCCCGGCCACCGCCCCACAGGCTGCCGCCGCGATCACGAAGCCGAGTGGCGTGTCGTTCCGCGCTGCAGCGGCACCGGCCACCACCAGTCCGACTTCACCCGGCACCAGGAAGTCGGTGATGACGAGGCTCTCCGCGAGAACCACGGCAAACACGATCAGTCCGAGCGTCAGCCCATCGGCCCTGCTCACGACGTCGATGACCCGGTCGGCGATCCTTCGTCGTTCCCGATCCCGCGGCGTATGAACCGAAGTCTCTCCCCGGCCGCGTCGACGGTCCGAGGGCCGAGCTAAGGTGCCCGCGTGCTCAGCGAGCAAGAGCTGCTGGAAGCGTGGTGGGACTCGTTGAGCGAGGATCAGCGGGCCGCCGTGCTCGCGGCCGACCTCGACGACATTCCTGGCTGGATCATCGCCAGTCTCGTCGCCGCCAATGTGCAGATGGCGGCCGATCCGGCAACCGACGATGTCGAGGACGTCAAGTCGCGTGCCCCACAAGCGATCGAGCGGTTCATCACGAACAAGCGTGGAGCCTGATCGGTTCAACGCACCCCACGGCCAACGTCCGCGTGAGCCTCGCGGTCAAAGGTGGTGTCTGACCGCTTGGGCGTCGGTCCGGTCGCGGTCGGTGACGAAGTGCGACGCGACCTCCATGCGCTGATCCGCCGTTTCAAGAAGGCGCCGTGCCGTGGCCATGCCGCCCGCTTCAGCGGCGATGCGGGCCAGTGCGTCGAGGGCGAAGACTTCAACGGGGGCGTCTTCGTTTTGTTGGGCATCGTCGAGGATCGCGACGAGACGGTCGCGGGCGCCGCAGGTTCCGTCCTCGGCGTCCATCGCGGCCAGAAGGCATTCGCCGAGCGCGGCCTGTTCACCGCCGCCCGCCCTGCGATGCCAGGCGGTCGCCGCTTCGAGCGCCGTCCGCGCTCGTGATTCGAGTCCGAGCGCACGCAGGACGCGGCCGAGGTGGACGCGGGCGAGAGCCGCCATGCGAACGTCGCCGGTTGCTTCGGCCTTGTCGATTGCGAGCTCCAGGGTCGCAGAACCGGCGTCGTAGTCACCGGCCTGGCACAGCGCCCGACCGAGACTGGCGACCTGGTATGCCTCGGTCTGCAGGAACCCGAGACGACGCGACATCTCCGCGGCGCGACCGATGTGGACGACGGCATCGTCGAACCGGTGCTCGACGCGGGCAAGCTCGCCCAGCATCGCATCGCGGCGAACGTGTAGCCAGGGTCGTCGACGGTTCGCAGCCAGCGCTCGACGTGATCCCGGGCTTCGACGCCGCGCTTCCGGTCACCGGCCGAGATCGCGGCTCGGGCGGCGAACAGCGCGTTGGCGGCCTGATCCCACGGTCGATCCAGCTCGTCGTACAGCGCGCGACTGCGATCGGTCAGTTCCATCGCGTGACGAAACTCGCCGTGATGCGACACGACGTAGGCGAGGTAGTACGAGCAGCGTGCTTGCAGGTCGACGTCCCCGACCGCGTCGGCCAGTTCGGCGGCGGCGGCGATGTGGTCGCGGGCGGGCTCGAGGTGGCCGGTCGACGCTTCGATCCAGCCGGCGAGCAGCATCGCGCTTGCCCGGTCCGGGACCGCCGCCGCATCGCCGACCGCATCCAGTGCGGCGAGGATCCGCTGTGCTCCCCTGCTGTCGCCGAGGACGACCCAGGCCCATCCGAATCCGTTCACGATGCTGAGCGCGAGCAGCGGGTCGTGCCGTGCGCTCCAAGTCAGGGCGGCGTCGATGTTGGCGCGCTCGGAGCGGACGAAGGAGAGCTGCTCGGCTTGGCGACTGCTGCGCACACGTTGTGTGGAGGATGCGGCGGCGGCCGCGAACCACGCAGCATGGGCGGCATACGCTCGCTCGGCGAACCCGGCGCCGGTCATCGCTTCGACCGCGAACGCGCGAATGCTGTCGAGCAGCCGGTATCGAACCGGTGTCGACACACCGTCGTCGTCGACGATCACGAGCGAACGACTGGCCAGCCGTCCGACGACATCGATCGCTGCTGCTGCCGGCACATCGAGGGCTTCGAGGACGGACTCGACGGCTCCCAGCGGTGCGCCTCCAGAGAACGTTGCGAGCGCCCACAGTCCACGCTGGTCGTCGGGGAACAGCAGGTCGTAGCTCCATCGGATCGTCGCCCTGAGCGCTCGGCGACGTTCCGGCTTGCGGCTGCTCGGGTCGCTCAGCACGTTGAATCGGTCGTCGAGGCGACGAGTGATGTCCGCGATCGACAGCGTCCTGGTGCGTGCCGCGGCCAGTTCGATCGCCAGCGGCAGACCGTCGAGGGATCGACACAGATCTTCCACGGCGCCGCCGGCGTCGTTCGATTCGCGGTGCAGGCGCTGGGTGTTGGCACGCCGGGTGAACAGCTCGACGGCGTCGTCGAGCGCGAGGGGTGCGAGCTCGAACACGGCTTCGCCGTCGACGTCGAGCGGGACCTGGCTGGTGCACAGGATCCGCAGCCCGGGGGCCGCGTCGAGGAGACGCACCGCCAGATCTGCCGTCGCGTCGATGACATGTTCGCAGTTGTCGAGAATCACCACCGCCGTGGACTCCCTGAGCCGCTCGAACAGGGCAGCCTCGCCGACGACGTCCAACGCGGCGACCAACGTGTCGACGACCTCACTCGGTGTCGACGCCATCTCGAGGCGGGCCAGCCAGACGCCGGCGCGCCCGGCGAGGTTCGACGCGGTCAAATCGCGACCGGTTGCAATCGCGACGGCCGTCTTTCCGATGCCTCCGGCTCCGACGATCTCGACCAGCCGTTCTGCCCCCAGGAGGCCGACGAGGGCGGCCACTTCCGCCTTCCGGCCGACGAGCTCAGCGAAGATCGACGGCAGGTTCCCAGCCGACGGGTCCAGCGATGGTCGACGAGGCTGCCCGCCGAGTGTGGCGTCGTGGACCAGGATCTGTCGCTCGAGTTGTTGCAGTCGCGGACCGGGGTCGAGGCCGAGCTCGTCGGCGAGCTGGTTCCTGACCCGCTGGTACGCGGCCAGCGCATCAGCCTGGCGGCCCGCCCGGTACAGCGCGGTGATCAGCAGCTCCCAGAGGCCCTCCTGGAACGGGTACGTCACTACCGCCGCTTCCAGCTCCCCGACCGCGTCGCCGGCGTCGCCGAGCCGCAACCGGGCCGCGTACTCCGTCTCGGTGAGTTTGATCCGAGCCTCTTCGAGTCGCGCTCGGTGCGGGCTCACCCAATCCCCCTCGCCGGCGCCCGGGAACACATCGCCGCCGTACAGCTTCAGCGCCGACGCACAGAGATCGGACGCGCCGCGGTCGTCGCCAGTTTCGAGCAGACGAAGCGCTTCGGTCAGGTGCCCGAGCACGACGAACGCATCGACGTCGGACGGATCGACGGCGAGCTTGTAGCCGCCATCGGCGCTGATGATCACGGCGGGATCCCCGAGTGCGCGGCGCAACCTCGCGATCTTGGACTGCAGGGTGTTGCGGCGAGTCGTGACCGCAGCGGAGGCCCACAGATCCTCGATCAGTCGCTCACTGCGCACCAGCACCCCGGCGTCGAGCGCCAGCCGGACCAGCAGCTCCGATGTCTTCCCCGCCGGCACCGCGACGGGTTGGCCGTCACGTCTCGCCGCAACGCGGCCGAGCACCGAGACCTGCAACACGTCGAGAGCGTACGACTCGCTCTCAGGAAGTTCTGCTCCTCGCGCTCACCCGCCGGGAGTCGGAAGCGATCCAGGCGACGATCAGACTGTCCGGGTAGTCGGCCAGATGGTCGCGCGCCAGCGCGTCGACGAGCTCACGTTGCTGGTTCACATGGGCGCGAGCGATCGCCACCACCTGCCGCTCACGACTCGTCGCGGCAACCGTCGCCGCTCGATCGAGCCGCTGCGGAAGCCGCTCCAGCAGGGCCGCCATCGCGATCAGCACGGCATCGTCGATCGAGTCGGCGTGGGCGACGACCCAAGCCATGGCGCCGTCGTCGCCCCCGATCGCGCTTCTGATCATGGTGTCGCAACTCTGGCGCTCTGGGCCCTCGTCGATCATGGACCGAGCCTGAACCGATGCGCTGACACTTCGATGACGGCACCTCGTGCACGGAGTGCTCCAGGTGTCAGCGGCGCGTCATGACGACTCCTCACGATTGCGCCAGCGGGCAGGACGCTCGCACGAAACCGAGGGGCAGGCAGACATGACCAAGAACAGAGCGACGTTCACCAGGTGGCTTCGGTGGCTCGGGACCTTCGTCGGGTTCCCGCTCGCCGGCGTGGCGGCTCGAGCCGCGGTCGGCAGCATCGACGCGACAAGCGCCGCCGTGATCGGCGGTCTCGCCGGTGGTGCCGTGCTCGGCGCGGTGCAGGCCGGCATCGGCGGCATCGAGCGCGATGGGCGGGTCCGCTGGGTCGGCGCCACCGCGGCCGGTCTGGCGGTGGGCCTGACTGCCGGCGCCGCCGTCGTCGACTATCGCACCGACACCGCCAGCCTGGTGGCGATGGGCGCAATCAGCGGCGCCGCCGTCGGCCTGGCCCAGGCGCTGGCGATTCCGATGCGCCGGCTCGACCGCATCCTGTGGGCCGTCGCAACCCCGGCGCTCTGGGCCATCGGCTGGCTGGTCACCTCGCAGGTGATCGTCGACGCCGACCGCCATCACGCAATCTTCGGCGCTTCCGGCGCCCTGACGGTCAGCGCGCTCGCCGGCGTCCTGTACGCGGTCCGCGACCGCCACGCCCAACCGACCGGTTGCCCTCGTCGGCAGCACCAGCGATCGGGTGGCTGCGTGATGGGCCGGCTCGGGCGTTTCGTGGTGCGCCGCCGGCGCGCCGTCATCCTCGCGTGGCTCGTGCTGCTGGTCGTGACCGCGGCCATCGGCAGCTCCGCGTTCTCGGTGCTGTCGACCGACTTCGGCGCCGGCACCACCACCGAGTCGGGTCGCGTGGCCCAACGGCTCGACGACCTCGCCGAGACCGGTGGGCAGATCGCAATCGTGGCCGACGACGTCGACATCGGCGACCCCCAGGTCCAACGGGACCTCTCGGCCGGCCTGGCACCGATCGCCGCGCTCGAGGGCGTGCTCGACGTGGCCGACCCCTGGTCGACCGGAGCGGATGCGCTGCGGGCCACCGACGGGCGGGCCGCGCTCGTCGTGGTCACGCTCGCCGGCGATCTCGACGAGGAAGCCGAGCTCGCGGTCGCGCAACAGAGTCGAAGACCTGGCCCACGACCTCGACGCACCCGAGATCCTCGTCGGCGGCAACGTGCTCGTCAGCGAGACGTTCGCCACCGCCTCGGAGAACGACCTCCTCAAGGGCGAGGCGATCGCGCTCCCCATCGCCATCATCGCCATGGTCCTCCTGCTCGGCGGACTCGTCGCCGGTGGCATGCCGATGCTGGTTGCCATCGGCGGGGTCGTCACGACGCTCGCCGTCCTCGTCGGCGCCACGGCGCTCGGCGACGTCTCGATCTTCTCGGTCAACGTCGTGAACATGCTCGGCATCGGTCTTGGCATCGACTACGGGCTGCTGATGGTGAACCGCTTCCGAGAGGAGCGTGGCCACGGCCTCGACGTCCACGACGCGGTGGCCGCGACGGTCACCTCGGCGGGAACGACGGTGGTGTTCTCCGCGCTCACCGTCGCGCGTCGCCATGTCCGGCCTGTTCGTGTTCGGCGTGCCGCTGCTCACCTCGTTCGGGATCGCCGGCCTGTCCGTCGTGCTGCTGTCGCATGGCGGCCGCGGTCACGCTGCTGCCGGCGACACTGGCCGTCGCCGGCAGGCGTATCAAGCCGAGCCTCCCCGTGCCCGACACCGAGGGCCGGTTCTACCGGCTCACCCGGTGGGTGCAGCGCCGGCCGCTGAAGGTCGGTGGCGCCGTCGGGGCTGCTCCTTGTCCTGCTGGGAATCCCGTTCCTCAGTGCCCGCTTCGAGAACGGCGACGCCCGGACGCTTCCGCGCTCGTCCGAGGTCCGGGCCACGGCTCTCGTCCTGGCCGATCGGTTCCCGGCGCGGGGCACCGATCCGGTCACCGTCGTCGCCGGCACCGACGCCGACGACCCCGCGTTCGTGGCCTGGCTCGCCGAGGTGTCGTCCCGTCCGACGGCGTCGTCGGTACGTCGACCCGGCCCGGTACGCCGTCCGGGCTCACCGTCGTCGACCTCGTTCCGGCGGGCACTTCGCAGGGTGCGCAGGCAACCGCGCTCGTCGACCGGATCCGCGCCGAATCCCCTGGCTTCGACACCCAGGTCGGCGGGGCCGGCGGCCGAGCTCCTCGACGTCAAGGACAAGCTCGGCGCCCGGCTTCCACTCGCCGGCGGCGTGGTCGTGCTGGCCACGCTCGTGTTGCTGTTCATGATGACCGGCTCGGTCGTCGTGCCGCTCAAGGCCGTGCTGATGAACATCCTGAGCCTCGGTGCCAGCTTCGGCGCCATGGTGTGGATCTTCCAGGACGGCCACCTCTCCGGTGCTGCTCGGCTTCGACTCCGTCGGCGCGCTCGACCTGTGGATGCCGGTGCTGATCCTGATCTTCGCCTTCGGCCTCTCGATGGACTACGAGGTCTTCCTCCTGTCACGGATCAAAGAGGTCCACGACGAGACCGGCGACAACGACCTCGCCGTGGCCGTCGGGCTCCAGCGCTCCGGGCGGATCATCACCTCGGCGGCCGCGCTCATCGTCGTGGTCTTCGCCGGGTTCGCCGCCGGCGAGGTCCTGGCCGTCAAGCAGCTCGGCGTCGGCCTGGCCATCGCCGTGATCGTCGACGCCACCCTCGTCGGACGCTGCTCGTGCCGGCGACCATGAAGCTGCTCGGCGAACGAAACTGGTGGGCGCCCGCGCCGCTGCGCCGCTTCCACGACCGCTACGGGCTCCACGAGGCGCCAGCGGCTCCGGTGGTTGCCCCCGCTGTGCTGACTTTGGCATCGGGCACGTTGGCACCCATGACGGCACCGGTTTCCGACGAGCTGGTGTCGCGCTGAGGACGTGCTCCAGGCGAATCGGCCGCGCCCACCCACGCGGCACTTGTCAGAGGCCGCTACGAGCCCCCGCCGCCAGAACCAGAGTCGCCGCCGCCTGAGTCGCCGCCACCACCGGGGCCACTGTTGTCTTGATCGGGGTCCTCGGTGGTCTCGTCCTCGCCGCTGCCATGACCGGAGCCGCCACCACCCGGACCGGAGTTGTCGTCCGAATCGACGGTCTGGCTCGGAGCCGTCACGGCTGGCGCGGTGCTGGGCGAGGTCGGATTCGTGCCGCCCGGTGAAGTACCTGGCGTCGTCGGATTGGTGACAATCGGTGCGAGCGCCGACTGGGAGGTGGTCGCGGGCAGCGTCGACCCGACCGTCGTGAGCGTGGTGGCCACCGTGGTCGCGGCAGTTTCGGGCTCAGCATGCTCTTCGATGAACGCATCGGCGCGTTCGAGCAGCGCGGCGACATCGACTCCGATGATGACCCGGTCGCCGGGGCTGAGCCGGACAAGGGCAGCCCGAGCTTCGCGACCTCGGCGGTAACCGCCGCGACGTCGCCTTCTTCGAGGGCGTCTTCCAAGGCATCAGCCCTGGCCCTGGCCTCGAGCAATTCGGAGGACGGCACGGTGGTGGTGACCTCAACGGCGACCTCACCATCGATACGTCGCAGGGACGTGGAGGCGACAACGAAGGCGATGAGAACGACCGAGGCCACACCCGCGGTGACGGCGATCGTGAGCGCGCGAGAACCGCGGCGCGGTCGCATCACCGTCACGCCGCGGACCCTCGCCCCGTCGATCGCTCGGTGCAGGTTCTGCAGCGATGCGGGTGGCGGCTCGGACGGTGAGCCGACCGGGGCCAGCGCTGCGGCCAGACGCTCCAGCAGTTGATCGTCGGTCATTGCAACCCCAGTCCCTTGCGTAGTCGTCGGAGCGCCCGAGATTGCGCCGTGCGCACCGTGCCAGGTCGCTTGTCGAGCACCGCGGCCGTCTGCTCAGGTGACATTCCGGCGATCACCCGCAGCTCGAGAAGTTCGCGGTCGCCCGGACTGAGGCGAGCGAAGGCGGCACGTACGGCCGCGTGTTCGTCGGCGAGCTCCATGTCATCGGTCGGCGAGGTCGCGACCGGCAAGGCGACGGCACCGGACCACCGACGGTGGCGTCCGGCTCGTCGGTGAAGTCGGCGGCGACGCGTCGAGCGATGCCGAAGAGCCACGGTTCGATGCCGGCTGCCGTCCAGCGGAAGCCGTCGATCCCTCTGATCGCACGGGTCATGGTTTCGCTCACGAGGTCCTCGGCAGCTTGGTGACCGACGTGATGGACGGCATAGGCGCGTAGACGTGGGTACACCTCGCGGTAGATGAGCTCCCAGGCGTCGTGGTTGCCTGTTGCGGCCAGTTCGGCGAGTCGTCGCGAGTGCGCCAATCCGTTGTCATCGCCGGCGGCGCGGTCATCGACGTTGAGGGTCATTGCACTTCGCTCGCCGACCCAGCGCGGTCGGCGAGCGAAGCCATGGTAATCGTCACGTGTCGCAGCGGCGGCTTGCGACCCTGCACTCAGTCATCGCCACCGGACGAACCGCTCCCCGAGCTGTCGTCGTCCACCGGACGAACCGCTCCCCGAGCTGTCGTCGTCGCCGACAACCGCTCCCCGAGCTGTCTCGTCGCCGGGAACCGCTCCCGAGCTGTCGTCGTCGCCGGACGAACCGCTCCCCGAGCTGTCGTCGTCGCCGCCGTCGTCGATTGTGGAGGTCGACGTGTTGACGCTGGTCGCGACCGAGGTGCTGCTCGTGCCGTCGTCGTTGTCATCGTCGCCTTCGTCTCCGTTTCCGGGACCGGAGTTGTCGTCGTGGTCTTCCTCTCCGTTGCCGGGGCCGGAGTTGTCGTCGTGGTCGCCGTCACCGTTGCCGGGACCGGAGTTGTCGTGGTCGTCGTCGCACTCATCGTCGCGACCGGACACCGAGCTCGACGGAGCCGACACCGACGTGGTGGTGTCGTCATCGTCATCGTCCTCGCATTCGTCGTCGTCATCGTCGTCGATGCAGTCGTCGTCGATGGTCGTCGTCGGCGCCGAGACCGAGCCTGGCACCGTCGAGGTGCTCGCCATCGAGGTGCTCGTCTCGTCATCCTCGCAATCGTCGTCATCGCAATCGTCGTCATCGATGCTCGTCGTCGGCGCCGAGACCGAGCCTGGCACCGTCGAGGTGCTCGCCATCGAGGTGCTCGTCTCGTCATCCTCGCAATCGTCGTCGTGGTCGTCGTCGTCGACAGAGTTGCTCGACGTGGACCCACCGGTCGGTGCCTGCCCACCGATGGCAGATGCAGCGGTGGCGACTCCGGCGGTGGACAGCGCCACCACGGACAGGGCAATGAACACGCGGCGTGATCTGAACATGGAGGTTCCTCTCGTGACGCGCTCGAATCCCGAACGCCGTATCACCCGTTACATCGCCGTCCCCCCGACTTTGTTACACGTCGGATACGAAAAGATCGTTACGGTCCGCGCCTTCCGTCGAAACCGCCGGGCACTTCTGCGGACCAAGAGGCTTCCTGTCGAACGACCTGGCGACGGCAGGACCCATGGGTGGATACATCAATCTGGTTTGATTCGATGCGGCTGTTGGGTACGGTTGCATGTGTGCAGCCGATCGTCACCGGCCGTCCCGGAGTTGGCGACCCGCCGGCGTTCGTGCGTCTGGCGTCGCACCCGTTGCGGTGGCGGCTGTTGCGAGAACTGGTGCAGCAGCGATCGGGCTGTCTGGGAGCTGATGATGCTGGTCGACGAGCCGCAGAGCTTGGTGTCGTACCACCTGCGTCTGCTCCGCGATGGTGGGCTCGTGTCCGCGCGCCGTAGTTCGGCTGATCGGCCGCGACAGCTACTACGCCATCGACCTCACCGCCTGCCGCGAGGCGCTACAGAGCGCAGGCGGTGCGCTGCATCCCGCGCTGCGGCTCGCACCGGCGCCCCCGGCCTGTCCACGAACCGGGCGTTCGCGTCGCCGGCGGCGGGTGTTGTTCTTGTGCACAGGGAACAGCGCGCGGTCCCAGATCGCCGAGGCGCTGCTCGAGCGCATGTCAGCCGGGGCGATCGAAGCGGCGAGCGCGGGTAGCCATCCGAAACCTCTGCATCCCAACGCCGTCCGCGTCCTTCAGAAGCGTGGAATCGACATCAGCGCCAACCGCACCAAGCACCTCGACGACTTCGTCTCCCAGCGGTTCGACACGGTGATCACGCTGTGCGACCGCGTTCGAGAGGTCTGCCCCGAGTTCCCGTCCCGCCCCGAGCTCGTGCACTGGAGCGTTCCCGACCCCGCGCTCGAGGGTCCGACCAACCGTGCCTCGTACCCGGCGTTCGAGCGCACCGCGGCCGAGCTCGCAGACGCGCATCAGCTTCCGGCTCCATCTGTTCACCCACCCAGCAACGACAAGGAGGTCCACGAATGCCCAACGATGAGACCATCAATGTTCGCTACATGGTCGATGACGTGGAGGAGTCGATCGCCTTCTACACGAAGCTGCTCGGCTTCGAGCTGCTTGACCAGCGCCTCGCCCGCGTTCGCCGATGTCAAGCGGGGCAACCTCCGGCTGCTGCTCTCCGGGCCGAAGAGCTCGGCGGGTCGTCCGATGCCCGACGGCGCGAAGCCCGGACCGGGCGGTTGGAACCGCATCCACTTCATCGTCGACGACCTCGACACCGAAGTCGGGCGGCTCCGCGACGCCGGCGCGAGTTCCGCAACGACGTCGTGGAAGGACCCGGCGGCAAGCAGATCCTGCTCCAAGACCCGTCCGGCAACGTCGTCGAGCTGTTTCAGCCAGCCAGTCGCTGAACGGCCAGACGCCTCGGACGTCCCAGCCCGGTCAGATCGACACGCTGGCGACCCCGATGCCCACGCCCGCGGATCCTCGACCAGCGGCGTGACCGGCGCCGGAACGCTCCAACGACGGCTCGGCGTGAACGACGCCGTGGTCATCGGCGCCGGGTCGATGATCGGCGCCGGCGTCTTTGCCGCCTGGGCACCGGCGGCGCGCGCCGCCGGGAGCGGGCTGCTGGTCGGACTGGCGATCGCCTCGATCGTCGCGTTCTGCAACGCCACCTCGTCGGCCCAGCTCGCCGCCGTGCACCCCGAGTCCGGCGGCACCTACGTGTACGGTCGCCGGCAACTCGGCGCCGGCTGGGGTCATCTCGCCGGATGGGGGTTCGTCGTCGGCAAGATCGCGTCGTGTGCCGCGATGGCGCTGACCGTCGGCGCCTATCTGTGGCCCGAGCATGAACGCGCGGTGGCGATCGCTGCCGTCGTCGCGATCACCCTGGTCAACCTCGGTGGCCTCACCCGAACCGTTGCCGTCACCCGGATCCTCCTCGTCGTGTCGCTCACCGCGCTCGCTGCCGTCGTGGTGGCCGGCTGGTCGAGCCCGGACGCCGACCTCGGGCGGCTCACCCCGATCGACGGCGGACCGTTCGACATCCTGCAGTCCGCCGGGTTCCTGTTCTTCGCGTTCGCCGGATACGCCAGGATCGCCACCCTCGGCGAAGAGGTCCGCGATCCCGCGACCACCATCCCCAAGGCGATCCCCCGCGCGCTGCTCGTCGTACTCGCCGTCTACGCCGTCGTCGGGGTCACCGCGTTGGCCACCGTCGACTCGGCACTGCTCGCCAGCACCGACGCACCCCTGCGACTCGTCGCCGACGCCGGCAGCATCGATGTGGGCGGACTCGTGCGGATCGGCGCCGGCATCGCCGCGCTCGGCGTGCTGCTGAACCTGATCCCTGGCGTGTCGCGGACCGCCCTGGCGATGGCCCGCCAGCGCGAGCTCCCGGGTGGCTCGCGCACATCGAGCCGCAGCGCTCACTCCCGGTCCGTGCCGAGCTGTGCGTCGCCGCCGTCGTCATCACCATCGTCGCCGTCGTCGAGCTCCGCAACGCGATCGCCATCTCCGGCGTCGCCGTGCTCACCTACTACGCGCATCACCAACGCCGCCGCCCTCACCCTCACGGGCGAACAACGACGCTGGTCGCCCGTGATCGCCGTGCTCGGCCTCGTCGGCTGCGTCGCGCTGATCATCGTCCCTGCCGCCGACCGCGATCCTCATCGGCACCGCCACGCTCGCCCTCGGTGTCGCCGTTCGGGCGATCACCGCACGCCGAACTACGGACAGGTCACCGACCTCACGGTGAGGCTCATGCGTCACATCGGCACCCAACGATTCGCTCGGATTCCGCGGCCGCGTCTCGGTCCGCGATTTCCGTCACCATCGGGCACTTTCGCGGACCAAGAAGCTCGCGTCGTTGTGGCCGGCAAGCGTTACATGTAACGTCATGACATGTCCCGTCGCCGTTCTGCCGTCTCGGTCGCCGATCGCGTCCGTGAGCACCGCAATCGCCTTCGTGCACAGGGACTACGGCCGATTCAGATCTGGGTCCCCGACGTCAGATCGCCCGAATTCGTCACCCAGGCCCACCAGCAATCCGTTGCGGTGGCGAACAGCGTCCAAGCCGCCGACGACCAAGCCTTCGTCGACGCGCTCAGCCGCGACGACGAATGAGGCGCGGCGAGATCTGGACCGCAGCAGCTGGCAGTGGCTATGTCGGCAAGCCACGACCCGTCGTGATCGTGCAAGACGACCGGTTCGACGCCACCGACTCCGTCACCGTCTGTGCCATGACCACCGATCCGACCGATGCACCGTTGATCCGACTGTCCATCGAGCCAGACGCCGCCAACCAACTTCGCGACACGAGCCGACTGATGATTGACAAGCTCACCACCGTTCCCCGTTCCAAACTCGGAGAGCAGCTCGGCCGCCTCAACGATGAAGACATGGTCCGACTCGGCCGGGCAATCGTCGTCTTCCTCGGGCTCGCCGGACCGTGAGACGTTCGAATCGGCGACTCGGTTCCCGCCAACCGACTTACTCGATACTCAGGCCTGAGATCGCTCGAGCGATCACCAGCTGCTGGATCTCGCTGGTGCCCTCGAAGATCGTGTGGATAGAGCTCTCGGCGTTTTCTGATGCTGTCCCGTACCGCACAGTGAGGCTGATCGTTCCGGAGGCGACCCGGTGTGCGCACAGGTCGCAGCCTCCGGTGCGCTGTTCTACGGTGCGTTGTGAGCGCTGAGCGGCGGCGGCGGCCCGGGCGAACTCCGGTTGCGGCCACCACGGTCGATGTCAAGTCCCCCATCCGACGGGGGCGCGAGGGTCGGGCATGTAGGCGCAATAGGTGCCGGTGCGGATAGTCCGGTTGAGGTGCTCACCGAGGTGGGGGTGGTGGTCGCCGATCCGGGTGATGGCGTGGCGGATGGCGCGGGTCACGCCGGCTCGAGCGCGTTCGGACGCGGATGCGGCTCGTCGATCGCGGCCGCTCAGGCCAACGGCGCGTGAGAGTTCCCGAAGTAGGAAGTCGCGTTCGGCGTCGGCCTGCGCGGCCCGTTCGCCGTCGCCGATGGCGTGCGCCTGCTCGATGTCGTCGTCGATCTCGGCGAGGCGGCGCCGGTAGGCGTCCTTGGCTCGGGCGTCGAGCATCTCGCCCGCGTCGCCGAGTGCCGAATGCGGCAGGCGGGCCGCGTGGCTGTTGTCGAGCGATGCAACGCTGCCGGTCTCGGCGGCGACGAGGTCCAGCACGTGGTACTCCCGGCCCGGGTCGGCCAGGAGCCGGGCGAGGTAGTGCATGCCTTTGAGGTCGCGGACGCGGACGGTGTGACCGTCAAAGATCACCGTCCAGTAGTCGCCCTCGCACCGAAAGTCGTCGACGGTCGCAGCCGGCTGCTCGTCGAGTGCGTCGTGGTGGGCGACGTCCCCTGCCGGGGACACCGTTGGGGCGGCTTCGATCTCCTCGAGGATCGTGCGGGCCGCTTGGCGCTCCAAGTCGGCCCGCTGTTCGCTGCCGCTGGCGTGGTGGGCGTCGGCGAGGCCGAGCCGGGCGATCGCCGCTTCGTAGGGGGCGCCGACTTCGTTCCACAGTCGCACCGCTTCGGACAGGGATTGTTCTGCGCCCGTCGCATCGCCGTCGGCGAGCCGCACCCGTCCGCGGGCGTGGGCGGCACTGGCGACCAGCGCTTTGCTCTCGAAACGGGCGGCGACGAGATCGAGTTCGTCGGCGGCCGATCGGGCCCGGTCGAGGTCGCCGGCCGCGATGGCGATCTCGACCTGCGCCTCGAGCAGCGGCGCCCGCTGCAGGTCGCTGTTCGGTGGTCGCTCCTTGGACGGCACCCGCAAGGGATGCTCGAGGGCGTCTCGAATGGAGGCTGCCGCAGCGGCCACGTCGCCTTGGGCCAGACGCACCAGGGCGAGACCCGGTTGGGGGTCCCACCCGGCGCGATGAGCCGCCAACAGGGCTTGCTCGGCGCCGGCGATGTCTCCCTGGTGTAGTCGGATCCGTCCCAGCTCGTTGAGCGGCCACCCGAGCTCGCGCCGCAGGTAGGGGCGCAGTTCCTCGCAGGCCATCAGTGCCTGCGTTTGGGCGTCGTGGCACGACCCGCGCAGGCGGAGGATCTCGGCGCGATGCACCCGACAGCGTCCGTGGAGGCTGCCGATGGCGTTCGTCTCGCACCACCGCTCCATCGCCTCGGTCCACTGCTCGGCCACGTCATACAGGGCGAGGCCCTGCAGGGCGCACACCAACTCGCAGTACACGACTCCGGTCGACAGCGGATCAAGCTCCCCGGAGACCGTCGCCACCCCGGCCTCGTCGAGCAACGCCAGCCCTTGGGGGACATCGCCGTCCAAGATGAACAGGCGGGCTTCGGCCACTCGGCCGATGGCGCACGCCGCCGGGTCACACCGCGAACCCACGTCGATGGCGCGCCGGGCCCACTGCCGGGCGCCGGCCATGTCGCCGGTCAGCATCCGCTCATAGGCGCGCACGACCCCAAGCCAGGCGTGCGCCGGCGTCTCATCGTGACCTTCGAGCAGTCGCTCGGCCCGTGCCAGCCAGCCGCGCACCGGTGCCATCAGCGCCGTGTCGAAGAGCAGGTGCATCGCCAGACGGACGGCCGCACCTGCGGCCGCGACCTGGTCACCGGCCTGCATGCAGGCGGCGTGGGCGCGCTCCCACGCCTCGACGGTCACATCGAGATGGCCGGCCGCGTAGGCGACCTCACCAAGCACCGGCAGATCGGTAGGGACCAGAAGGTCGTCCGCGTCCGCCTCCATGAGCAGGTCGAAGGCTTGTTGCCAGTCTCCCTGGGCGGCCGCGTCACGTGCACGCTCGACGAGGCCAAGACCAGCGTCATCGCTCATCGCACGCCTCCCGAATCCGTGACCGATCGGAACCGGGATCAACCGGCGCCGAACGTAACCGTCAGGGTTACCGCCGTAACAGTCTCGCTCACGCACCTCGGGTAGAGACCACGACATCCCCGATCAAACAAGCACTCCCGAGGAGAACTCATGAACAGCGCAACCGCCGCTTCGGTCCAGGAACCGACGTCCGCGAACATCAACAAGGTCCCGCGAGCAGGGACCGTCCACACGAACGGGCAGGAGCTGTACTACGAGATCCACGGAGACGGCCCCCCGCTCGTCCTGGTCATGGGGATCGGATACGACTCGTCGCTGTGGACGCTGCAACAAGTCCCTGTCCTCTCCACCCGGTTCCAGGTCGTCCTCCTCGACAACCGCGATGCCGGGCGCAGCTCCCGAACCGATCACCCGTCCACCATCGCCGACATGGCTGACGACGTCGCCGGTCTGCTCGACGCGCTCGAGATCCAACGCACCCATCTGCTGGGCCTGTCGATGGGCGCGATGATCGGGATGGAGTTCGCGCTGCGGCATTCGGATCGTCTCGATCGGCTGGTGCTCGCAGGACCGGGTGCAGCGCCCGCTCGCAGCGCCGTCGACCCGATCTCCATCTGGAACTGGGTCAAGGCAAACGACCCCGGCGGAGCGGTGTTCGGCGCGCAGCAGTTCACCTGGCTGTTCTCCTCGTCCTTCCTGCGCAACCAAGAGGCGGTGCAGGACACGATCACGTTGTTGGCCAGCAATCCGAACCCGGTCGAGCCGGAGGCCTACGATCGCCAGGCTCAGGCGTACCTGCAGTTCGACGCCCTCGATCGGCTCGGCGGCATCACAGCCCCGACGATGGTGATCGTCGGTGAGCAAGATCTGCTGACACCGCCGTGGGTCGCCCGTGAGGTAGCCGACGGGATCCCCGGAGCCCGGTTCGAGCTCGTCAGCAGGCGACGGTTCATCACACGTGCTGCCGCTGGAACGCCCAGACGACTTCAACCAGCTGGTGACGAACTTCCTCGCCGAGTGACGTCTCCCGTCGATCGACAACCCCTCAACAACCAACACCAACCAGGAGGAACCATGCCCCTTATCCAAGTGAAGCTCATCGCAGGCGTCTTCGACGCAGCCGAGAAGGCAACGATCATCGAAAAGCTGACCGACGCCATGGTCAGCGTGGAGGGCGAAGCGATGCGGCCCGTCACATGGGTCACCATCGACGAAGTCGCCAGTGGTGACTGGGGCATCGCCGGCAAGGCCCTGCACACCAGCGACATCGTCGGCATGCGCTCCGCCGCAGTAGCCGAGCTCGCTGCCCTGTGCGGCCGATGGCAAAGTCGCCGACGAGTCGGCAACACCGACTCACCCTGGGCGTGGCAACGGCACATCCAGCGTCCCGAGCCCGTCGTCGAGGCAATCGCAGACTTCTCCGACGGCATCGCGTCACCTGAACAGCACCCTCGCGGATGCGAACCGTCCCAGGGATTGTGCATCGGCAAGGATCGCACGATGGCGCCGACCCGGATGCTGTTCACGAGCCGACCGCTCGCTGGCCACTTCGAGCCGCTCGTGCCGCTCGCGGTCGCGGCGAGGGCAGCGGGACACACGATCGCCTTCGCCACCGGCGAGCCCTACACGAGTCGGGCCCGCGAGGCCGGGTTCGACGCCTTCCACGCCGGGCCCGACGAAGGGTTCAGGAACGAGTGGGCGCCCCGGTTTCCCGGCTTCGATCAGCTGGTGGGCGACGCCCAGCGGCACTTCTTCCTCACCGAGATCTTCGCCAACCTCGAGCTCGTGCCTCGCGCCGACGACCTCGATTCGATCATCGACACATGGCAACCCGAGGTCATCGTCCACGAGGTCGCCGAGTTCGCCGCGCCGCTCGTCGCTACCGCCCACGGGATCCCCTACGTCGACGTCAGCTACGGGTCGCTGATCGGGTCGTCACTGCTGCGGGCGGCCGGTGAGGCAGCAGGCTCCGCACTGGCGGGCTCGAGGACTGGAACCGCATCCAGTGGCTGGCCTGTTCCGCTACTTGTACGTCGACACGTGTCCGCCTTCGTTGCAGTCGCCGGAGATCGCATCAATTGCTGCGGTGCAGCGACTTCGGCCTGCCGCCGCGGAAAGCCCCGATGTCGACCCACCAGAGTGGCTCGATCGGCTCGACTCGGCCGCCATCGTCTACCTGACGATGGGGACGGTATGGAACCGCAACCTGGACGTCTTCCGGACGGTGATCGACGCAGTCCGCGACGAGGACATCGCCCTCATCGTCACCGTCGGCCGCCACAACGATCCGGCGAGTCTGGGACCCCAGCCCGACGACGTGTTCGTTCACCAATACATCCCCCAAGGTGTGCTGCTGCCACGTTGCGACGCCGTGATCACCCACGGCGGATCGGGAACGACCCTCGGGGCGCTCGCCTTCGGTGTTCCCCTCCTGCTCCTCCCGCAGGGGGCCGACCAGTACAGCAACGCCGAGCGCATCGTCGCTGCGGGCGCGGGTCGGCAACTCCTCAGGGATGACCTGTCGGTTGACGCCGTACGCGACTCCGTGCGCGCCGTGCTCGACGATGCGAGCTACCGGCGTTGCGCCGAACGCATCCAGACCGAGATCCACGAAATGCCCGACGCTCGCGACGCGGTCACACGGATCGAGGCGCTCACCCGGGGTTGAACCGGTTCGGCGATCGGCGTGGCCATCGCATCGACGCTGACGAGTTCGCTCCTCGCCGATGCCGACCCGCCCAGGCCCCCGCCGTCGCGCCCGCCGGTGCCGAACCGCGCCCCGCGTCGATCGGCATCCGCGAGCCGGCGTACAGGCTGCGTCATCGACCGCCTTCTCCTCGAGATCCAGTTCCATGCCCGAGATCCGGACCATTCCGAGATAGACCTTTCGTTCGGTTCAGAAACCGAACTGCACGGCAGTGATCTACTCGATACGCAGGCCTGATATTGCCCGGGCGATGACGAGCTGCTGGATCTCGCTGGTGCCTTCGAAGATCGTGTGGATCTTGGCGTCACGGTGCCAGCGCTCGACCGGGTAGTCGCGGGTGTAGCCATATCCACCGAGGATCTGGATCGCCTCTTCGGTGACCCGCACGGAGACCTCGCTGGCCTTGTACTTGCTCATCGAGCCCTCGGCGTTGCGGTAGCCACCGTTGCGGGCGAGCCAGGCGGCGCGCCAGATGAGCAGGCGGCTGGCGTCGATCTCGGTGATCATGTTGGCGAGCTTGAAGGCGATCGCCTGATTCATGATGATCGGCTTGCCGAACGCCTTGCGCTCCTTGGCGTAGTCCAGCGCGTACTCGTAGGCGGCCCGGGCGATGCCGAGCGCCTGGGCCCCGACGGTCGGGCGGGTGGCCTCGAACGTGGCCATCGCCGGCTGCTTCTCGCCGGAGCGGCCGATCTCACGGGCCCGGGCGAGCTTGGCATCGAGCTTGTCCTTGCCGCCCAGCAACTGATGGCCGGGGATGCGAACGTCGTCGAGCACGACCTCGGCGGTGTGCGACGCGTGGATGCCGTGCTTCTTGTACTTCTGGCCCTGGCTGAGCCCCTTCGTGTGCGGGCCGATCACGAAGCTCGCCTGGCCGCGGCCCCTCAGCGCTGGGTCGACGGTGGCGACCACGACGTGGACGTCGGCGATTCCTCCGTTGGTGATCCAGGCCTTCGTGCCGTTGAGCACCCACTCGTCGGTCGCTTCGTCGTAGACCGCGCTGGTGCGCAGGCTCGACACGTCGGACCCGGCATCGGGCTCGCTCACGCAGAACGCGCCGAGGGCGATCTTGTCGGGCGTGCCGTAGCACTGCGGTACCCACTCGATGACCTGGTCAGGCGTGCCGTTGCCGGAGATCCCGGCGGAGGCCAGGGCCGATCCCATGATCGCCATCCCGATGCCGGCGTCGCCCCAGAACAGCTCCTCGACGGCCACCGGAAGCGTGAGCCCAGACTCGTCGGCCATCGCGTTCATCAGGAAGTCGACGCCGTAGAGACCGATCTGCGCGGCCTCCTCGACGATCGGGTAGGGAAACTCCTCGCGTTCGTCCCACTCCGCACCGGCCGGCCGGACCACCGACTCGGCAAAGTCGTGGACCCACTTCTGGATCTGCAACTGGTCTTCGCTGAGGGCCGCACAGAACTCGCTCATGGCCCTAAGTTACCACGCGGTAACCTTGTTGTCTACTCCGAGTAACATGGTTCGACGAGGTGCCGCGGGTCGCGCAGCGCCCCGCGATACCGTGACTCGGTGCGCGCGATGCCCCTGCTCCTCGGGGTCGCGCTGGTTGTCGCGGCGTGCTCCGACGATGGGGATGCCGACGCCCCGCAGGACGGGTCTCGTCCTTCGATCGAGACCATCGAGTCGATCATCGTCGAGGTGACGCCACCGCTCGAGCTGAGCGCCTCCGCCGATCCCGAGTTCCTCGCCGGTGTGCTCGCCGACGACGTGGTCACGGCCGATGAGGTCGAGGAGGGCTACGGGCGCTACATCGACTGCCTCGCCGACGGTGGGGCGGCGGGTATCTACGCGTTCGATCTCTCGCTGCGCGTCGTGTACTCCGACTGGTCGCTGCCCGAAGCCGAGGCGGACGCCAACGACCAGGCCGAGCTCAGTGCCACGTGCTCGCGGGACTTCGTCGGGAACCTGATAGTGCGGTACAACGAGGCGAACCCACCCGCGCCCGACCTCGCCGAAAGCCAGCGGGCCAGCCTCGTGGCGTGCATCGAGGCGATCGACCCGGACGTCGCCGCCCGGGTCCCCGACGTGGTCACCTTCGACACCACCGGTGAGGGCGTCTACGTCGGGGATCTGCAACTCGACGTCGCCGAGGCGCTGCGGGCGGACGCCGGGCAGGCGCCGGCCATCGAGCGATGCGTCGGATCGCTGGGCGTGCCCTGGACCCGCTTCGGCTGACGCCGGCCATTGTTCTGCGCGGATTCGGGGTGATTCGCGCACCGAACCCGTACTGAACCGGGTTGTGGTCGCTGGCAGCCACTACCCGGTTTAGGGACTCGAGCGGATAGGCCGCCGTCGGACGGGCTGACATCGATGTTCATCACGTCGTATCAGCTCTTGAAAGTGGTGGATCGCGCTCCGCCGTGCCTCAGTGTCTGTCGACTGCGTTTATGCCGAGCGAAACCGATCGGAATCGGACGTTTCTGTCGACATATCCGTCTTGCCTGTCCCGATACGGTCGTGATTCGGCCGGCCCACGCCACGGACGCTCGTCGCCGGCACCCGATCCTCCAGAGCAGCGACCAGCGCCTGTCGCGGTACGCGACGAACCCGTTGCGGCCTATCCGCTCAGCCCCTTATCACGGATTCGTGGCTGCCGGCGCTCAGAGCGCGAGGAGCGCCGGGGCGATCGTCGTGTAGATGAGATTGGCGCCCGGTGTGTAGACGTGGACGCCGTCCCAGCGGTATCCGACGTCGGTGGCGACGGCTTCGTCGTTGCACCACTCGTCTGGGCCCTCGATGAACGTCACCGTGCCCGGGTTGGCCGACGCGATCCCCCGCCACAGATCGTTGAGGTGATCGACCCGGCCGTCGTCGCGGCGCTCGGGGAGCGCCGGCACCCCGGCGCCCTCGACGTCCTGCGGTCGCATGCACGCGACCTCGAGCAGCGCGACCCGGGCGCCCGCGCCGACGAGCGCGTCGATGCCACGCTGCAGATTCCCGGTCACGTAGTCGTCCCATTCCGACGTGCCGAACGTGAGCCCCTCACCGTCGTCGGTTTCCAGGTCGAAGACGTCCCATGCGCCGAGCACGACAAGCGCGACATCGGCGTCGGCGTCGGCAGCGGCGTGTCCCCAGTCGTCCGCCCACCCATCGCACGATCCGAAGTTGTTGTTGAAGCCGTCACGCTCGCTGAACACACGGCCGCCGTCGTAGATGCTGCAGCCGGGCAACGCACCGTTCGAGATGTCGAACGTCTCCTCGATCCCGTCGGGCAGGTTCACGGCCAGCGAGTGCGCCTGGGAGTCGCCGATGATGACGACGCGGCGGGGTACCGCCGCACCGGGTGAGTCGACGGCGACGGGCGCGGTCGTGGGGGTGACCGCGGTCCCAGCAGCCGGCGACGTGCCGGCCGACGGCTCGACGAGCACGAACTCCTGGTCCCCGCCGCCGGCCGCACGGTCGAACTCGTCGACGGTGGCGTAGAACGCGACCAGCCCGAGCACGGCTGCGGCTGAACCGGCGAGCGGGACGAGCCGCTTCTCCCCCGCGGTCTGGAACCAGCGTCCGAGCGCGCCCTGACGCACCGGGGTTTCGACGAACCGGTAGCACAACTCGTTCACGACCACCGTGACGGCGAGCGCACCGGCGACGCGGCTCGCCGAACTGTGCGGAACGTCGGCGAACACGAAGATCGGCCAGTGCCAGAGGTACAACCCGTAGCTGCGCTTGCCGATCTCGACCAGCGGTCGCCATGAGAAGACGTTCCGGAACCCGAGCGCCGCCGGATGGACCGCGACCAGGACCGCGACCAGCGAGAGCACCGACACCAGCGCCATGAGCCACTGGTAGACGTAGCCCTCCGTGAGCACGGCCACCGCGGCGATCGCGACCAGGCCCCCTACCGCCCCGGCGCCGACGACGTCGAGCAGCAGCCCAGGACGCCGGGTTGCGACGTCGCCGCCGGCGATCGGCCGCCGCCACGGCCGCCACACGAACGCGGCGGCGGCGCCGAGCAGCAAACCAGAGCACCGCGTGAACGTCGACAAGTACGCGAAGTTGACCCGGTCGACGCCGTCGAACAGCGCGACCCCACGGATCGGACCGGGGCCGCCGTGGTGAAGGAACGCCATGAAGAGCATCGCCAGGACCGCCCCGCAGGCGATGACCTCGGCCGACGGGACCCTGGCCAGCCTCGTGCGGGACAGCGCGACGAAGAGGAGCGGCCAGACGAGGTACCACTGCTCCTCCACCCCGAGGCTCCACAGGTGGCGGAGCAACGGTGGGTCGCCCGCGTAGTAGGGGACGTCACCGAGGATCTGGCCCCAGTTGCCGGCGTAGAAGATCGCCCACGGGAAGTCCCTGCGCAGCTGGGCTTGCTGCGCGTCGGTGCCCGCGAACAGCGCCCAGACCGCGATCGCGGCGAGCACGGTGAACAGCGCGGGCAAGAGCCGCCGCGCCCTGCGGAGCCAGAACTGGCCGAGGTTGGTTCCTCCGGTTCGCTCCTTCTCGTCGACCAGCAGCGAGGTGATCAGGAAGCCCGACACGACGAAGAACACCTCGACGCCGAAGAACCCACCACGCATCCACGAGAACCCGGCGTGGTACAGGATCACGGCGGTCACCGAGACCGCGCGCAAGCCGTCGAGCGCCGGCTGGTAGCCCATCGACGGCACGCGTCGCAGCGAGTCGCGGCGTTCGGGCTTCGGTTCGGCCGCGTTCGCCTCGTCCGGTTTGCGCGGCGGGGCGGGCGCCGGTTTCGGCTTCGCTCTTGGCGGGGCGTGTTCGACGAGGCTCTTGCTGCTGACCTTGCGGGCCGATGGGGCGTGGCGGCTCGGAGCAAGCGCTTCGCCCGGCGGTGCGGCCGGCGCCGACCGAGCCGCCACCCGCTCCTCGAGGTCGATCAGCCGGCGCAGCGCCGGGTGGTCGTCCGTGTCGCTCGAAGCCGGGGTATCCGGCACCGCCGCATCCGCCGGGTAGCTCATCGGCGAACTGTCGTGCCGCTGGCGGTGGTCTCGACGATCCAGCCGTCGGCGATGAGCTCGCCTCTGATCGCATCGGCGGCGGCGTAATCCTTGGCGGAGCGCGCCGCGTCGAGGGCGGCGGCGAGCGCTCGCACATCGTCCGGTACCTCGACGTCGCCGGCCAACTCGATACCGACGGCCACCGCGATCTCACGGATCGCGGCGACGAGGGCCGCGGCGCCGGCGGTGTCGTCGGCGTCGAGCAACGCGTTGGCTTGCCTCACGGTGTCGAACATGAGCGCCATCGCCCTGGGCGTGTCGAGGTCGTCGTCCATCGCCTCCCTGAACGCGTCGAGCACGGCTGGGTCCGCCTGCGTCCGTTCGGTTGCGATCGAAGACGTCCTCGCCGCGAACGAGTCGAGGCCGGCGAGCGTGTTCGTCGCCTGCTCGAGCACCCCGGCGCCGACCTTGACCGGGCTGCGGTAGTGGCTCTGCAGCAGCGCCAGCCGGTAGATCCGCCCGTCGTAGTTGTCGAGGAGATCGAGCAGGTTGTCGTAGTTGCCGACGCTCTTCGACATCTTCTCACCGGACTGGTCGACGACGAAGCCGTGATGCATCCAGTGATTGGCGAACCGCTTGCCGAGGGCGACCGCCTGGGCCCGCTCGTTCTCGTGGTGCGGGAAGCGAAGGTCCTGACCTCCTGCGTGGAGATCGAAGCCCTCGCCGAGCAGCTTGAGGCTCATCACCACGCACTCGCTGTGCCAGCCGGGCCGGCCTTCGCCCCACGGTGACGGCCAGGCCGGCTCGCCCGGCTTGGCGAGCTTCCAGAGCACGAAGTCGGCAGGGTGACGCTTGAGCTCGGCGCCGAACACCTCGCGTTCGCCACCGCCGACGAGCATGTCGTCGAGCGATTGCTGGGCGAGCAGGCCGTAGTCCTCGACGGTCTCTACCGACAGGTACACGCCGTCGTCCGTCGGGTAGGCGCGTCCGATCTCGACCAGCTGGCCGATCATCTCGACCATCTCCGCCACGTACTCGGTGGCATGCGGGACGTCGTCCGGGCGGGCATTGCCGATGCCGTCCATCGCCCTCCACCACACCGATTCGCACTTGGCGGCGATGTCCTCCCACGGGCGACCCTCGTCGTTGGCGCGGTTGATGATCTTGTCGTCGATGTCCGTGACGTTCGACGCGAACCGCACCTCCAGACCGCACCAGCGGAGGTACCGCACGAGCACGTCGTACTCCAAGGTCGCCCGCCCGTGACCGAGGTGCGGCGGCCCGTACACGGTCGGTCCGCAGAGGTAGATCGACACCTTCCCCGGCTCGCGCATGGCGAGTGGGCGCACCTCTCTCGCCGCGGTGTCGTACAAGCGGAGCATTTCATCCAGGTTACGAGGCGCGGCCCGCTCGACGGCGACGTCTTCGGCGGGGGTGCGGGGGCAGAGGCTCCCGCCGGAGCCCCCGCTTGCCGGTCGGCCGGCTTTGCCGGTCGGCCGGCGGGCAGTTCTTCGGTGCCGGCCGCACGGCCGGCTCGTCAAGGCTCGGGCGGAGAGGCTATGCCTCTCCGCCCGAAACACGCCGTAGCCTGGGGGTTTGTATGGCCGAGACACGTGAGACGGCACGAGTGCCCGACAAGCCGACGTTGGACGGCATCGAAGACCGCTGGGCGGAACGTTGGGAGTCCGACGGTGTCTATCGGTTCGACCGCGGCGGGGACCGAGACGGCATCTTCGCGATCGACACGCCGCCGCCCACCGTGTCCGGATCGATCCACATGGGCACGGTGTTCGGGTACACCCAGTTCGACGCGGTGGCCCGCTTCCAGCGGATGCGCGGCAAGGACGTGTTCTTCCCGATCGGCTGGGACGACAATGGGCTCGCCACCGAGCGCCGGGTCCAGAACTACTACGGCGTGCGGTGCGACCCTTCGCAGCCATACGACCCGGATTTCCGCCCGCCGTTTCAGGGCGACGTCCCCCCAAACATCAGGAGAGGGGACGTCCGCGAGGTGCCGATCTCGCGGCCGAACTTCATCGCCCTCTGCGAGGAGCTGACGGCGATCGACGAAGCCGCGTTCGAGGAGCTGTTCCGCCGGCTCGGGCTGTCGTTCGATTGGTCGCTGCTGTACACGACCGTCGGCGAGCGCAGCCGCCGGGCGAGCCAGCTCGCGTTTCTCCACAACCTCGAACGGGGCGAGGCCTACAGCGCCGATGCCCCGACCGTCTGGGACGTCGACGACCGGACCGCGGTCGCCCAAGCCGAGATCGAGGACCGCGAGATCGCCGGCGCCTACCACCGAGTCGCGTTCCACGGTCCCGCCTCGTTCGGACGGGGCGGCGACGTCGTGATCGAGACCTCCCGTCCCGAGCTGATCGTCAGTTGCGTCGCCCTCGTCGCGCATCCAGACGACGAGCGCTACCAGCCGCTGTTCGGTTCGGCGGCTCGCACGCCGCTGTTCGGCGTCGAGGTGCCCGTCGTGGCCCACCATCTCGCGCAGCCCGACAAGGGCACCGGCATCGCGATGGTGTGCACGTTCGGCGACCTGACGGACGTCACGTGGTGGCGGGAGTTCCAGCTTCCGACGCGAAACGTGGTCGGGCGTGACGGGCGGATCGTCAAGGCAACGCCGGATTGGCTGGGCACCGGCGAGGCGAAGCAGGGCTACGACGCGATCGCCGGGCTGACGGTGAAGCAGGCGCAGACCGCCACGGTCGACGCGCTGCGCCAGTCCGGGGAGCTGCTCGAAGAGCCCAAGCCGATCACCCACCCGGTCAAGTTCTACGAGCGCGGCCGGCGCCCGCTGGAGATCGTCACCAGCCGCCAGTGGTACATCCGCAACGGCGGGCGTGACGGGGACCGCCGCGACGCGTTCCTGGCCCGCGGCAAGGAGCTGGCCTGGTACCCGGACCACATGCGCCACCGCTACGAGAACTGGGTGGAGGGATTGAACGGCGACTGGTTGATCAGCCGGCAGCGGTTCTTCGGCGTGCCGATCCCGCTGTGGTACCCGGTCGGGCCCGGCGGGGAGCCGGAGTACGACCACCCGATCCTGCCGGAAAAGGCCACGCTGCCGATCGACCCGCAATCGGACGTGCCGCCGGGCTACACGGCCGAACAGCGTGGTCGACCGGGCGGGTTCGCCGGCGACCAGGACATCATGGACACCTGGGCAACGTCGTCGCTCACGCCCCAGATCGCCGGCGGCTGGGCCGACGCCCCTGATCTGTTCACGCGGGTCTTCCCGATGGACATCCGTCCCCAGGGTCCCGAGATCATTCGCACGTGGCTGTTCTCGACGGTCGTGCGTTCGCACTACGAGCACGGCTCGCTGCCTTGGGCGAACACGATGATCAACGGCTGGATCCTCGACCCCGATCGCAAGAAGATGTCGAAGTCGAAGGGCAACGTCGTCACTCCGATGGGGCTGTTCGGGACGTACGGCACCGACGCCGTCCGCTACTGGTCGCTCGCCGCCCGACCCGGCGTCGACACCGCGTTCAGCGAGGATCAGATGAAGGTCGGCCGGCGACTGGCCACCAAGCTGCTCAACGCGAGCAAGTTCGTGCTCGGCATCGGTGGGCACACGGCCGACGGCTACCCGGTCGCTCCCGTCGACGCGGCGATGCTCGCCCGGCTGGACGATGTCGTCGTCGAGGCGACCAGGGCGTTCGACGGCTTCGACTACGCACGAGCCCTGGAACGGACCGAGGAGTTCTTCTGGTGGTTCTGCGACGACTACGTCGAACTGGTCAAGGGTCGCGCCTACGGCACGCGAGGTGACGACGATGCCACGTCGGCGCGTGGTTCGTTGCGGTTCGCACTCGACGTGCTCCAACGGCTGCTCGCCCCGGTCCTGCCGTTCGCGGCCGAGGAGGCGTGGAGCTGGTGGCACGACACGAGCGTCCACAGCGCAGGGTGGCCGGCACCCAGCGAGGGTCGCGACGACACGGTCGTGTCGCTCGACGCGATCAGCGAGGTCCTCGCGGTCGTCCGACGAGCGAAGACCGAGGCCAAGATCAGCCAGCGCGCCGCCGTCTCCAGGCTCGAGGTCCGCGGACCGGCGGAGTGGCTCGACCTCGATCGAAGCAGCCAGGGATGACCTCATCGAGACGCTGACGGTCAGCGAGCTGACCACGGCCGAGGCCGCCGACGTGTCGATCACCGCCCTGCTCGCCTGAGCCAGCGCTCGTGTCGAACCAAACAGCCCAGAACGACGTTTCTGGGCGACATCGACGGCCTCTCGAGCCCGTAAGCGGACAGAAGCGCCCTGCGTCGCGGGAGTGAAACGACACCGCCCGCAGAGGGTGCCCCAGTAGTCTGCGCCCAGCTATGGCCGCCGCCGATGATCCGCCGTCATCTGTCAACGGGTACCAGCGTCGTGCCCATCGCACCTGGCCAGAGCGGCTCGCCATCGCCGGCGCGTTCCTGGCCGCCTTGCTCTGCTTCGCCATCGCCGCGGCACTGGTGGGCGGGTACCTGATCGTCCGGCAACGCAACGTCGCAGAGTTCCGCAACCCAGCCGAACTTGCCGCTGAGAACAGCACGTCGCCACCACAGCCGACTCCGGCCGAAAGCGTCGAGTTCGTCGAGTCCACGCCGACGGCGGCAGCGACGACGACAACGCCGTCCGCCGAGACCGCCCCTGAAACCACACTCGGCGAGTCACCCGGAACGTCGGCCGGGAGCGAGCCGCCCGAGACCGTGGCGGCTGACACCGACTCGCCCGCCACCTCGGAGGCGTCGACCACGACGGTTGCGGCGCCACCGGTCACGTTCCCCGAGGCGGACCCGGAGGCCAGCAACTTCCTGATCACCGGTGCGGACAACGGCGCATGCGTCGATCCCGACTCGCCGTACGCCGGCACGTTCGGCGATCGCGAGACCATGGGTGAGCGCAGCGACACGATCATGGTGCTGCGCGTCGATCCGGCAGCCAAGCGGGTCGCGATCCTGTCGTTCCCGCGCGACCTGTACGTCGAGATCGCCGACGGCGGCGGGATGTCGAGGATCAACTCGGCCTACGAGCGCGACGAGCCGCAGCGTCTCGCCGACACGATCTACGACAACTTCGACATCCCGATCGATCACTACATCCAGGTCGACTTCTGCGCGTTCAAGACGCTCGTCGACGCAGTCGGCGGGGTTACGGTGCCGTTCGAGTACCCCGCCCGCGATGACAACACCGGGCTCAACGTGCCGGAACCAGGTTGCTTCACGTTCAACGGTGAGCACGCGCTCGCCTACGTGCGCTCGCGGCACTACGAGTACGAGGACCCACCGGGCAGCGGCAACTGGAGCACCGACCCGACCAGCGACCTCGGACGGATCTCCCGGCAGCAGGACTTCCTGCGGCGTACGCTGGCCAGCCTGCTCGACACCGGCCCGCTCAACACGCGGGTCGCTCGCGGGCTGATCAGGGCGACCACCGAGTACATCACGACCGACCGCGACCTCACGCCGGCCGAGATGATGGAGTTCGCCGGCGTGATGAATGACGTCGATCCCGGCTCGATCCTCACGTACCAGATCGAGGCGACCGGCCGCACGATCGGCGGGGCGGCGGTGCTCGAGCCGAACATCGAGGGTGACAACATGCAGGCCGTGCTGGCCATCTTCCGGGGCGAGACGTCGCTCGCCGACGCGCCGGCCCAGGTGTTCGAGCCGACGACCGCCGCCGTCTCCCGCGATTCCACGACGACGACGACCACCACCACGGTCGCTCCCGAGTCGGCGGCGCCGGCAGACAGCGCGGCTGGCGACACGACGACGCCGGACGATTCGGCACCGACCGAGTCGACCCCCGAATCGACATCGGTGGAGTCCACGGTCGCCGAGGGCGCACCGGTGCAGAACGAGTTCGGCATCGTCCCGCCCCGCGATCAGGTCTGCTGACGTTCGAACCGCGCGGATTCGTGGCGATCTTCGCACCGAACCTGTACTGAACCGGGTTTTGGTCGTCAGACAGCCACCCGCCGGTTTAGAACCCGAGCGGATGGGCCGCGACGGGTTGTCGCGTTGCGACACGGCGCTGGTCGCCGCTCTGGAACGGGATCGGGCCGGCGGATCCGGTGGTTCCGTGGCCGTGGACCGGGCGATTTCGCCGCTTCGGGCGGGCGAAGACCGTTTATGTCGACCAGAAACGCCGATTTCGGTCGTTTCGCTCGACATAAACGCAGTCGACCGACAACGACCGCACGGCGGAGAGGCACCACCACCTCAAGAGCGATACCGACGTGTTGACACATCGATCGCACCCGTCAGGGACGCCTATCCGCTCGGCCCCTAGACCGGGTAGTCGCTGATCGGGCTGCCCGCGGGCTACTGCAGCACGGCGGCGAACGCCGCAGGGACGCTCGACGGACCGCAAACGGTGGCGAACCTGGCGCCGGTCAGCTCGGCGAACCGGCGGGCGTCCTCGTCGTCGCCGTCCGGCGCGATGACGACCAGCTCGTCGAGCGCAGCGGCGACGGCCACCGGGTCGCCGGCCTCGGTCGCCCGGCAGTCGGACAGCAACACGGTGATCCTTCGGCCGGCGGGGGATCGGTCGAGTTGGCGGCGTGCTGCGTCGAGGGCCCCGGCGAGATCGGTGGTGCCGAAGCCGCGCAACGCCAGCACCGCGTCGACGACATCGGCGACCGGGCGGTGCTCCGCCTGGGGCTTCACGACGATCGCCTGCCTGGCGAACGAGATCACGCTGAAGTCGTCCGGGTTGCGCCACGCGACCGCCGCGGCCGCGACGGCGTTGGTTGCCAGCGGCCCGCCCGTCATCGAACCGCTGCGGTCGAGGAGCATGCAGATCGCGGTGGCCGGGCGGACCCAGCTGCGATGCCGGAGCTGCTCGACGTCGACGGCCGTTCTCGTGGCCCGCGCCGCCATCAGCGCATCGACGCTGGCGTCGATGTCGAGGTCGCTGCCGTCCGGTCGGAACGGCACCGTTGCAATGCGGCCGATCCGCCGGCTGCTGCCGGAGCCGGTCCTGGCCACCTCGAGCATCAATCGGCCGGCCAACGACCGTGCCAGCTCGCGAAGCGGTCGATCCATCGCTGACGCCATCGACGCGAGAAGCCCGAGTGCCTCGTCAGGGGATTCTCGGAGCAGGTCGGTGAGCGCGTCCTCGTCGAGGCAACCGGCATCGGGCGAGATCTCGCTGAACTGTGGCTGTCGTGACAGCTCGGCCCGCGACATCATCGAGCGCTGGGCGTGGCGGATCGCCTCGGCCGCGGCCTCGCCCTCGAGGACGTCCGCCGGCGGGTTCAGGTGATGGCCCGCCCCGCCGGGGCGGGCACTTTTCCCGCGTCGTCGCCGGAACGCTTCGTGCCTGTCGACGCGTGGTCTGATTCCTCGAACACCGAACGCCACAACTCGGTGATGATGTCCTCGGCTCGCCGGCCAGACCCCTCACGCACGCGCACCCGGCCCGACAGGGCGACGAGCGCGGCATCGAGTCCGACCTCCCGGAGGCCGTCGCCGCGAAGCTTCCGGAGTGAACACGCGACCGCGGTCGTGTCGAGCGCCCCGCGCACCGAGGACCCGACGAGCAGGTCGGCGTGAACCCGCGTGCGCCGGACGACGTCGACGACGCCTGTCGACCACGCGACGTCGGAGTCGGGATGAGCTCGCATCACGATCCGCAGCTCGTCGGCCGCGCTCTGGTAGTCGAGGCGCACGCGGCACACCCGGTCGTACATCGCGCTGGAGATCCGGCCCGTGCCGACGACGTCGAACGGGTTCATCGCCGCGACCAAACGGAACCCGGGGGCACCGACGACCCGGCCGAGCCGCGGCACGTTGAGCTCGCGCTCGCTCATCACCGTGATCAGGACGTTGAGCGTCTCCTCGGGGACGCGGTTCAACTCCTCGAGGTAGAGCAGCGACCCGTCGCGGAGCGCCGCGACGAGGGGACCATCGACGAACACATCGGGGTCGTAGCCCTCGGCGAGCACCCGCGCCGGATCGAAGTGACCGACGAGCCTCGCCGGGGTCAGTTCGGCGTTGCCCTCGACGAACTCGAAGCCCAATGCGAGGCTGTCGGCGACGGCGCGCAACAGCGTCGACTTGCCGGTTCCGGGTGGTCCCTCCATGACCAGGTGGCAGCCGGCATCGAGTGCCGCGAGGACGACCTCGATCTCGCGTTCACGCCCGACGATCCGGTCGCCGACCCGGCGGCCCACCTCGTCGAGCGACGTGGTCAACTCACTCGTAGACCAGGACGCCACGGATGTTCTTGCCGTCACGCATGTCCTGGTAGCCGTCGTTGATCTGGTCGAGCGAATAGGTCTTGGTGACGAGGCCGTCGAGGTCGAGCTGGCCGCGCTGGTACAGCTCGAGCAGCTTCGGGATGTCGGCGCGCGGGTTGGCCGACCCGAAGATCGACCCCACGACCTGCTTCTCCATGAGCGTGAGGTCGAGCAGGCTCACCGTCGCCGACAGCTCGGTGGCCGGGTGGAGGTTCGTGATCACGACCCGGCCGCGCTTGGCGGTGAGCGCGAGGGCCGATGCGAGCAGCTCGCCGCTGCCGACGCCCATCGTCATCACGACCTTGTCGGCCATCCGTCCCCACGACGCCTCGGTGATCGCCGGGAGCGCGTCGTCCAACGACGAGGCGGTGTGCGTCGCCCCGAACTCCATCGCCTTCTCGCGCTTGAACTCGACCGGGTCGATCGCCCAGATCTGCTTGGCCCCGGCGAGACGGGCGCCCTGGATCGCGTTGGCGCCGATGCCGCCGATGCCGACCACCGCGACGACGTCGCCGGGCTCGACCTCGGCGGCGTAGACGCTCGAGCCCCAGCCGGTGACGACGCCGCAGCCGAGCAGGCACGCCCGATCGAGCGGCACGTCCTGGTCGACCTTGATGCAGCTCGCCTCGTTCACCACGGTGTGGTGGGCGAACGTGCCCAGGATGCACATCGTGTTGAGGTCCTTGCCCTGGGCGTGATGACGCGATGTGCCATCGATCTGCTTGCCGAGGGCGATCACGGCGCCGAGATCGCACAGGTTCTGATGGCCCGTGGAGCAGCTCCTGCAGCGCCCGCACGACGGGATGAAGCCGAACACGACCCTGTCGCCGGGCGCCAGCCAGCTGACCCCTTCGCCGACGGCCTCGACCGTGCCGGCACCCTCGTGCCCGCCGATGATCGGCAGCTCGAACGGCAGGTCACCCGTGACCACGTGCTCGTCGGAGTGGCACATGCCCGATGCCGCCAGTTTGACGAGGACCTCGCCCGCTTGCGGCGGATCGAGCTCGATCTCCTCGACGCTCCAGGGCTTGCCGACCTCCCACAGGATCGCAGCGTTCGTCCTCATCCCTACCCCGAGCTGATCGGACCTGCGGCCGGCTCGCGCTGGCAGTCGCTCGCCTAGCCGCTCGGTCGCCGGATGCTCGGTAACGCTCGCTGAACTCCGGACAGCTCGTTCATGCCCGACCCTGAGTTGATCGTGGCCTGCGGCCGAGTTGGCGCGGCCACCTGGTCGACAGTCGTGGCGCCAGCGGGTCGAAGCGGCAACCACTACGGCGGGCAGCGCGGCGTCGATCGTCGTCCGCCAGTCGTGTTCCTCCGTCGAGCCGCCACCGGCCTTGATCGCGGTGCGCTCGGCAGCGAGCCGTCCGGCCAACTCGACCATGTCGTCGGTGAGCAGGTCGGCAGCCCGGTCGCGCAGGCGGCCGGCAAGGGCCGGGCTGGACCCGTCGGTAGTGACTGCGATCGTGAGCGGACCGCTGCGGGCGATCGCCGGCAGGATGAACGTGCAGCTCTCCGGTCGGTCGGCAGCGTTCACCCAGATCCCGGCGGCGGTCGCGTCGGCGGCGACGGCGGCATCCACCTCGGGGACCCCGGTCGCGGTGATGACGAGCCGGACGCCGTCGAGGTCAGCCGACTCGAAGGGCCGCATCCGGAGGTCGGAGATCTGGCCATCAAGCACCGCCGATTCGATGGCGGGACACACATCGGGAGCGACGACGTGGACGACGGCTCCCGCGCTCGCCAGGCCGGCCACCTTGCGGGCGGCGACCGGGCCCGCCCCGACGACGAGGACCCTGACATCGTGCAGATCGAGCGCGACGGGGTAGGCGAACCGGGTCACCTCACGAGCGTACTGGCAGGCGGATGCGGTAATCCCGATATTCTTGACCGGATTACTCGGGAATTTGGTTGACTACACCGTGTGGAACGCCACGCGACGGTTGATCTCGACGACGCACCGCCCGAATCTCCTGAGTTCCCGGACTTCGAGGGCGCCCATCCGCTCGACATTCTGCGCTGGGCCGGCGACGCGCTACGGCGGTGGCATCGTCGTCACGGCCAGCTTCGGCGACGCCACGCTCGTGCACCTGGTCAGTCGGGCGATCCCGAGCGCCGAGATCGTGCTCCTCGACACCGGCTACCTGTTCGCCGAAACCGAGTGGTTCGCCGAGGAACTCCGGCGCGCCTACCACCTCAATCTGCGGGTGGTCGCGCCGCCGCCCGGTGCCGTCCGCGAACCTGTGGCAGAGCGACACCGACGCCTGCTGTGCGGCGCGCAAGGTCGCCCCGCTCGCCGACGCACTGGCCGGCAAGGCGGCGTGGATCACCGGCCTGCGCCGCGCCGATTCGGCGAGCCGGGCCGACGCGCCGATCGTCCACTTCGACCCGTTCCGCGACGTCACCAAGATCAACCCGATGGCCACGTGGAGCGACGAGGACGTCGCGCGCTACAACGCGCATGGAGCTGCTCCCGGAGCACCCGCTCGCCAAGCGCGGCTACGCGTCGATCGGCTGCTGGCCGTGCACCCGCCCGGTCGAGCCGGGTGAGGACATTCGGGCCGGGCGCTGGTCGGGGTCGGGCAAGACCGAGTGCGGTCTGCACGTGTCGCCCGGGAGCACGCTGGGTGGCGTCGCGGAGCCAACGCCATGAACAAGCGGTCCGGAGTTCAGCGAGCGTCAGCGAGCGTCCTGGCGACCGAGCGGGTAGGCGAGCGGAGCGCCAGCGGAGCGAGCCGGCGCGCCGGCCTGCGTGGCCGGGGAACGCAATGAACAAGCGGTCCGGAGTTCAGCGAGCGTCAGCGAGCGTCCTGGCGACCGAGCGGGTAGGCGAGCGGAGCGCCAGCGGAGCGAGCCGGCAGCGCCGGCCTGCGTGGCCGGGGAACGCCATGAACAAGCGGTCCGGAGTTCAGCGAGCGTCAGCGAGCGTCCTGGCGACCGAGCGGGTAGGCGAGCGGAGCGCCAGCGGAGCGAGCCGGCGCGCCGGCCTGCGTGGCCGGGGAACGCAATGAGCGTTGAGGACGTCAAGCGGTCGAGCGGCCACCTGCGCGGCGAGCTCGCCGCCGAGCTCGGCGCGGACACGGAGCGGTTCGCGGCGGACGGCAGTGAGGTCCTGCTCAAGTTCCACGGCATCTACCAGCAGGACGACCGCGATGTGCGACGCGAGCGGGCCTCCAAGAAGCTCCCGCTCGCCTACTCCTGCATGGTCCGCTCCGCCGTGCCGGGCGGGGTGATCACGGCCGACCAGTGGCTCGCCCTCGACCGCCTCGCCGACATCGCCGACGGCACGATGCGTCTGACCACCCGCCAGGGCGTGCAGTTCCACTTCGTCCACAAGGGCGAGCTGCGGTCGCTGGTCAACGGGATCAACACGGCCGCTCTGAGCACGCTCGCCGCGTGCGGCGACGTCGTGCGCAACATCATGGCGTGTCCGTGGCCGGACGACCGCCAGGTCGTGCTCCGGCCGCTGGTCGCCGAGCTCGTGGCCCGCTTCCGTCCACAGACCAGGGCCTACTGGGAGCTGTGGATCGACGGCGACAAGGCCGTGACCGCCGAACCGGCCGCCGGCGAGACCGAGTCGGTCTACGGGGACGTGTACCTGCCCCGCAAGTTCAAGATCGCGGTGGCCTGGCCGGGCGACAACTGCGTCGACGTGCTCGCCAACGACATCGGCCTGGTGCCGACGCTCAGCGACGGGTTGACCGGCGAGGTCACCGGCTACAACGTGTTCGTCGGTGGTGGCCTCGGCATGAGCCACGCCCGTGAGGACGACACGTATCCGCGGCTCGCGTCACCGCTCGGCTGGGTGACACCCGACCGGGTCGTCGACGCCGCCGAGGCAATCGTCACGACGCAGCGCGACTTCGGCAACCGCGAGGATCGCCATCGCGCACGTCTCAAGTACCTCGTCGACGAGCGGGGGATCGACTGGGTCCGGGGCGAGGTCGAGCGGCGTCTGGGTGCGGCGATCGAGGACCCGATCGAGTTGCTCCCGTGGATCGCCGACGAGCACCACGGCACGCGCGACGGGATCATCGGGGTGCCCGTGCCGTCGGGCAAGATCATCGACCGCGACGGCGTGCTGGTGCGCACCGTGCTGCGCGAGCTGGCCGGGGACGGCACGGTCACCGAGATCAGGGTCACCCCGCGGCAGGACGTGCTGCTCTGCGGAATCGCCGCCGGGACGCGTCGTCGAGGTCGAGCAGCGGCTGCGTGACCACGGCGTGCGGCTCGCCGCGGACGTGAGCCACCTGCGCCGGCTGGCGATCGCGTGCCCAGCCCTGCCCACGTGTGGACAGGCGCTGGGCGAGGCCGAGCGAGTGCTCCCAACCCTCGTCGACGAGCTGGAGAAGGCGATGACCGAGGCCGGCACGGCCGACGTGCCGATCCGGGTGAACATGACCGGCTGCCCGAACGGCTGCGCCCGGCCGTACACGGCTGAGATCGGCATCGTCGGGCGGACCAAGAAGACCTACGACATCTACGTCGGGGGGTCGCCGACGGGCGACCGCCTCGGCGAGCGGATCAGGGCCGACGTGCCGCTCGATCAGATCGCCAACGTGCTGGCGCCGGTCTTCGCCCAGTACGCGCCGACGAGCCGCTCCGGCGCGTCGTTCGGCGATTGGGCGGCCGACGTCGGCCCGTCCACGATCGAGACGTGGCTGCCCGAGCCTGTGGTGCGCCGCCGTGGAGCCGCCGCGGTGGCCGCGAAAGCCGACGAGGACACGTGAGACGGGACCGTGTCACCCGGCGTGCGGGCCCGGCGGGCGCGATGAACGGCTTCGTGTGGCTCGTCGGCGCCGGACCCGGAGATGCCGATCTGCTCACCGTCAGGGCCGCCCGCCTCATCGCCGAAGCCGACGTCGTGGTTCACGACGCGCTCGTCGGCGACGGCGTGATGCAGCTGGTCCCCGCGGGCACGGAGACCATCGACGTGGGCAAGCGACCGGGCCAGGGCGTGCCGCAGGAGCTCACGAACGAGTTGCTCGTCTGGCTTGCCCGGGCGGGCCGCCGAGTCGTTCGGCTGAAGGGCGGCGACCCGTACGTGTTCGGTCGGGGTGGCGAGGAGGCGGCCGCTCTGCTCGAAGCCGGCGTCCCGTTCGAGGTCGTGCCCGGAATCACGTCGGCCGTCGCCGCCCCCGCCGCAGCGGGCGTGCCGGTGACCCACCGGGGGGTCTCGGCGGCCGTCACGATCGTGACCGGGCATCGGCGTTCGGGCGAGCCCGACGTCGACTGGCGATCGCTGGCCAAGGTCGGCGGCACGATCGTGATCCTGATGGGCGTCACCGAGCGGGCGACGATCGCCGCCGAACTGATCGCCGGCGGGCTCGCGCCCGACACTCCTGTTGCGGCGATCGAGTCCGCCACGACCGCTGACGAGTCGACCGAGCGCTACCGCCTCGACGAGCTGGCCACGGCCGACGTCCACTCCCCCGCCGTCATCGTCATCGGCCCCGTCGCCGCCCTCGACCTCCGCCCCCGCCGCCGCGGCGAGAGATTTCCACAGGCCAGATTGCCCGAAAACGGTGAATCTGGCCTGTGGAAATCTTGGACTGCCGGCGTCAGAGGGTGAGCGACGGGGTGCCGGTCGTGACGAAGGCCAGTTCTTGGACGGCTCTCGTCATCGCGACGTAGAGCAGCCGGGCGCCGCGCGGGGTGCCGTCGAGGATCGCGTTCGGCTCGACGACGACCACGCCGTCGAACTCGAGGCCCTTGACCTGCTCGGGACCGAACAGTGGCACGTCGTCGTGGCCGAGGTCGTGGACGTGATCGACGGCGACGAAACCTGCCTCGGCGAGTCCGCCGGTGACGCCTGCGTGCAGCTCGACCGGTGCCACGACCCCGGTGAGACGATGGTGGTGCTTCACGGCGCGGACGATCTCGGCGACGGTTCGACCGAGCTCGCGTTCCGTCGTCACGTTCCACGACGGCGCCGCGCCCTCCCGCCGCACGCTGCGGCTGGCGGTGGCGTCCACGCCGGTGTGTGGGAGCAGCCGGTTGGCCTCGGAGAGGATCGGTTCCGGCACGCGATATCCGATCGTCAGCTCGGCGATCTCGCCCGTCGCCACACCGCCCCGGCCGGGCGCGGCTGTGATCAGGTCGAGCACATCGACCCAACGCTCCTGCCCCGCCGGCGTGGTCGACTGGGCGACGTCGCCGACGAGGGTGATCGACGTCGCCGGGCTTCGGCGGCCGATCACGCGGAGCGCGACGGCCGAGTGATCCTGCGCTTCATCGACGACGACGTGGCCGTAGACGAGCGGGGGGCCGTTGAGGATCGAGTTGGCCTCGTCGACCAGGAGCTGGTCGGCGACCGTCCACGCCCTGCGCTTGCCCTTGGGACCGTCGAAGAGGTCGGCGAGGACCCGATCGGCGAGCTTGATCGGCTGCTGCGTCGGCCACGCCTTATTGAGCGCGGAGCGCAGCGGCCCGGCCTGCGGCCATGCGTCGTCGCGGCCGGTGCGGCGCAGCACCTCCTGACCGGCGATCGCCCGCAGCCGCTCGCGGCGCTGGTTCACCGGGATCACCGAGCCCTTCGCCCGCTTCAACCACTCGGCGATCTCGGCGGGTGCGAACACCAGCCGCCGAGAGCCGATCGGCACCACGACGTCCTCGGCGGGCGGCGTGATCGTCTCGAGCGCGGCCGCGGCAAGCAGGTCGAGCATCGCTCCAGACCCCTTCGCGCGAGCCATCTCGGGATCGTCGGTCCCGGTGATCTCGACCTTCGGCAGGCAGAGATCGGCCACCGTGCACTGCCGCACACTGCGCTCGCCGAGTGAGGGAAGCACGTGCGAGATGTAGTCGAGGAAGGCCCGGTTCGGCCCGACGACGAGCACCCCCTCGCGGCTGAGCCGGCGGCGGTGCTCGAACATGAGGTACGCAGCCCGGTGCAGGGCGACTGCGGTCTTGCCCGTGCCCGGTCCGCCCTGGACGATCAGCACCTGGTCCATCGGCGCACGGATCACGATGTCCTGCTCGGCCTGGATCGTTGCGACGATCTCGCGCATCGCGCCGGTGCGGGCAGCGCCGATCTCGGCCAGCACCGGATCGGGGATCCCGCCGGCGACGTCGCCAGCGTCGGGATCGTCGAGGTGTTCATCGAGGTAGGCGGTGATCTCAGTGCTCCGCCCGTCGGGCTCGAACGTGAAGCGGCGACGCAGGGTGACGCCGAGCGGGTCGGCGCCGGTCGCCCGATAGAACGGTGCGGCGACCGGCGCCCGCCAGTCGACCACGACCGGGTCGTGCTGGTCGTCTTCGATGTGGCGCCGCCCGATGTACCAGATCTCCTCGCGCTGCTCACCGCGCCGCGTGTCCGGGCCTGAATCAAATGGCGCCGTGTCGATGCGGCCGAAGAAGTCGCCCGCGCCCGGGCTGCGCAGGTCGTGCAGGGCATCCCAGACCGTCATCTCGATGTACTCGGCGGTGATCTCGTCCGCCGCGCTGTCCGGGTCGACCCCTTCCAGGCGCTCGATCATGCGATCCCGCGATCGGCGCGCGAACGCCAGCCGTTGTTGCTCAGCGGCGAGATCCGGGAAGTGGCTCGCGGACTCGATCGCGGGCGCGCCAGTGCCAGCGGCGACGTTCATAGGGGGACCCGATGGTAGCGATCGACGGCTCGCCATCGAAACCGAATTCCCGACGAAGTAGCGTCGCGGGTATGCAGAGTGCCCCCATCGCCCCCTTACCCGAGGAGCAGCAGGACGTCGCCGCCGAGGACGAGGTGGTCCCCGATGGATTGATTGACGACGAGCTGTTGATCGAAGAGATCTCGATCGACGGAATGTGTGGGGTCTACTGAGTGACCGGTCACGGCGCCCGAACGGCGCCTGACGAGCACGTGGCGATGCGCCCGGAGCGCTTCGGCGCGATGGCGTACGACTACCACGACCGGCGGCTCACGTTCCGGAGGCGCAAGCGCACCGCCACTCGTTCCCTCGTCGACGAGCTCAAGGGCGGCCTCGACGCGCCGATCTGCCTCACGTGGGAGCTGACCTACGCGTGCAATCTGGCCTGCGTGCATTGCCTCTCGTCGTCCGGACGGCGCGACCCCCGCGAGCTCTCGACCGCTGAGGCCAAGGCCGTGATCGACGAGCTGCGCGACCTGCAGGTGTTCTACGTCAACCTCGGCGGCGGCGAGCCGATGATCCGCCGCGACTTCTTCGAGATCGTCTCCCACGCCGTCGAGAACGGGATCGGCGTCAAGTTCTCCACCAACGGCACGTTCGTCGACGCCGAGAAGGCCCGCCGTCTCGCCGCGATGGACTACCTCGACATCCAGATCAGCATCGACGGCGTCGACGCGGCGACGAACGACGCGGTGCGTGGCGCGGGGTCCTTCGACTCGGCCCGCCGGGCGATGGACCACCTCGCCGACGCCGATTTCGGGCCGTTCAAGATCTCCGTGGTCGTGACCCGTCACAACGTCGACCAGCTCGACGCGTTCAAGGCCCTCGCCGACTCCTACGGAGCCCAGCTGCGGGTCACGCGCCTGCGCCCGTCCGGTCGCGGCGCCGATTCGTGGTCCGTGCTGCACCCGACGAACGAGCAGCAGCGCCAGATCTACCGGTGGTTGCTCGACCACGGCGATGAGGTGCTCACCGGGGACAGCTTCTTCCACCTCAACGCCCTCGGCCAGGGAACGGCAGCACGTCGCTGCCCGGCCTCAACATGTGCGGCGCCGGGCGCGTCGTGTGCCTGATCGACCCGATCGGCGACGTGTACGCGTGCCCGTTCGTGATCCACGACCAGTTCAAGGCCGGGTCGCTTCGTGATCCTGGCGGGTTCCGCGCGGTGTGGCGCGACAGCGCGTTGTTCCGGGAGCTGCGCGAGCCGGCGTCCGCCGGTGCCTGCGCGAGCTGCGGCAGCTACGACGCCTGCCAGGGTGGCTGCATGGCAGCGAAGTTCTTCACCGGCATGCCGCTCGACGGTCCCGACCCTGAGTGCGTGCGCGGGCACGGCCAGCGCGAGCTGCAGTTGGTCGCGGCGGGCTCGGCGCCGCGGCCGATGGCCGATCACTCGCATCCGGTCACGTTCCTCAGGCGTTGAGATGCTGACGGTCGCCCTGATCCCGGCGGCCTACCTGCTCGGGACGTTCCCGAGCGCGGCGTTGGTGGCATCGGCCTCGGGTGTCGACATCACCACCTCGGGCTCTGGCAATCCCGGAGCCTCGAACGTCACCCGCACGCTCGGCTGGCGCAAGGGCGTCCTCGTGTTCGCCCTCGACGCGGCTGAAGGGGGCGATCGCCGCGCTCGTCGGGCTCTGGGTCGGCGGCCGGGCGGGCGGGTACGTGCTCGGTGGCGCGGCGATTGTCGGCCACGTGTTCCCGTTCATGCGCGGGATGCGAGGCGGAAAGGGCGTCGCGACGGGCGGTGGCGTGCTCGCCGTGCTGCACCCGATCGTCGGGGCCTGCGTGATGACGCTCTGGCTCGTGGTGTCGAGATTGACGGGCAAGGCCGCCGTGGCATCGATCGCGGCCGTCGTTGCCGTGCCGATCGGCCTCGCGATCACCGGTGCTCCGGCGTGGGAGTTCGCCGCAACCGTCGGCCTGTGCAGCCTGCTCGTGATCCGTCACGCCGGCAACATCAAGCGCCTGCTCCGGCGCGAGGAACGCGGCATCGGCCGCCGTCGCACCCATCAAGGAAGCACGGCTCCGTGAAGCTGCTCGAACCAGTCGCCGTTGGTGCGCGCACGGCACCCAATCGCGTGATGTTCGGACCACACGTGACGAACCTCGGCGACGACTACCGGCGATTCACGTCGCGGCACGTCGCCTACTTCGCACGCCGCGCCGCCGGCGGCTGCGGCACGATCGTGGTCGAGGGCGCGAGCGTCCACGACTCCGACTGGCCCTACGAGCGGGCGCCGTTGGCGACGGTTGCGGAGCCGGGCTGGGCGGCGATCGCCGACGCCTGCCACGCCCACGGCTCGCTCGTCATCGCCTCCCTCGATCACGCCGGCGGGCAGGGTTCGTCGGCGTACAGCCAGCTCCCGCTGTGGGCCCCGTCGCGAGTTCCTGAGGTGACGAGCCGCGAGGTGCCGAAGTGGATGGAGGATGACGACATCGCCGCGGTCGTCGACGGGTTCGAAGCGGCGTCGCGGGCCGCGGTGGCCGCCGGATGTGACGGCGTCGAGATCAACGCCGGCCAGCACAGCCTCGTCCGCCAGTTCCTGTCCGGCTTGACGAACCACCGCGACGACCGCTGGGGATCGAGCCGGCTGCAGTTCGCCCACGAAGTGATCGCTGCGGCACGCCACGGTGCCGGGTCCGGCGCCGTCGTCGGGCTGCGCCTGTCGTGCGACGAGCTGGCGCCGTGGGCCGGCATCACTCCCGAGATCGCGCCGGCGATCGCTGCCGACCTGGCCGCCGGCGGCGTCGACTACGTCGTCGTGGTGCGCGGCGCGATCTTCTCGGTCGAACAGACCCGCCCCGACTTCCACCAGCCCACCGGGTTCAACCTCGTCCTCGCGGCCGCGATCTCGTCCGCCGTCGACGTCCCGGTCTTCGCCCAGGGATCGCTCACCGACGTCGGCCAGGCCGAGTGGGCACTCGGCGGCTACGACGACCCCGCGAAGTGCGAGGGCATCGAGATGACGCGAGCGCAGATCGCCGACCCCGACCTCGTCGCCAAGCTGCGGGCCGGGACGCCCGGGCGGATCAGGCCGTGCACCCGGTGCAACCAGACGTGTCAGGTGCGCGACGCCCGCAACCCGATCGTCACGTGCATCGGCGAGCCGACGTCAGGGCGCGAGACGGAGGACCCCGACTGGTATGCGCCGGCCGAGCGCAGGCGCAACATCGCCGTCGTCGGCGGCGGAGTCGCCGGCCTCGAGACCGCACGGGTGGCGGCGGCACGCGGCCACGACGGTGACGGTGTACGAGCGGTCCGAGCCGGCTCGGGGGGATGGCCGCCGCAGCCGGGCCGAACGGGGCGCTCGCCGACTGGCTCGTCGGAGAGGTCACGGCAGCCGGAGTGACCGTGTGCACCGGGGCCTCCGGGGCGCCCGCCGTCGGACACGACGCCGTGGTCCAATGCACCGGCGGTCGGCCGGGGGTCGCCGAGTACGACGTCGGCGACGGGCGTGCGGGAATCGGGCAGGCTCGTCGACATCGGTTCGCTGCGCCTCGGCGACGGCGCGCTGCCCGATGCGGCGGCGACGTGGTGGTGTTCGACCCGATCGGCGGCCCGATCGGCGTCGCCCTCGCCGAGGAGCTCGGCCGCCGCGGGGTCCTCGTCACCCAGGATCACATCGCCGGCAACGAGCTGTCGCGGACCGGCGACCTCGCGCCGGCGAACACCAGGTTGGCCCAGTCGGGTGTGCGGGTCATGCGGCGCTCGCTGCTCCGCGCCGTCCGGCTCGCCGGCGACGCGCTCGGCGATCGATGTCGTCGACCGCTTCAAGTCCGCGCACGGTCACGATCGCCGCCGCGGCCATGGTCGACTGCGGGTTCCGCCTGCCGACCGATCCGCTCCCCGGTGCTCAGGCCGCCGCCGGCGACTGCGTCGCGCCGCGGACGGTCCACGAGGCGATCCTCGAAGCCCGACGCGTCGCCGTCTCCCTCGGCTGACCGCCGCTGAGCGGAGCGGCGAACTGGGCGGCCTGCGCCTCTTTCGCCAATCTGGGCGGCCGGCGACCCGGAAACCGGTGCGTAGACCGCCCAGATCGCCCTGATCGTGCGCTCGCGCGGTCAGCGCAGCTCGCGGCGGAGCGCGAGGCGGGCGGCGTGGAGGCCGCACATGCCGTGCGCGCCCGCGCCCGGTGGGGTCGATGCCGAGCAGATGTAGAGGCCGCGGGCACCGGTCGCCCACGGGTGCAGCGACAGGTGCGGGCGGGTGAACAGCTGGCGGAGGTCGGTCACGCCCCCGCTGATGTCGCCGCCGATGTAGTTGGCGTTGCCCGCTTCGACGTCGGCAGTCCCGGCGGCGTGACGGGCGATCACCGTGTCCCGAAACCCCGGCGCGAACCGTTCGATCTGGCGCTCGATCGCATCCGTCATGTCGATCGTCGATCGCGCCGGCACGTGGCAGTAGGTCCAGAGCGTGTGCTTACCGGGTGGCGCCCGCGTCGGATCGAACCGGGTCTGCTGCGCAGCGAGCACGAACGGTCGCTCCGGATGCTCGCCTCGCCACACGGCCGCCTCGGCCTCCGCCACCTCGGCGAGTGGCCCACCGAGGTGCAAGGTCCCCGCGAGTGCGGCGGCCGGATCCCGCCAGGGCACCGGCTCTGACAGCGCGTAGTCGACCTTGAACACCCCGGGGCCGTGACGGAACCGCCGGTAGGCGCGGCGGACCCGCTCGGGAATCCGCTCGCCCGACATCGCCACCAGGTTGCGCGGCGAGACGTCGGCAAGCACGACCCTCGACTGCGGCAGGTCATCGAGGGTCGCCACGGCGTGCCCGCACTCGATGACGCCGCCGTTGACGCGCAGTTCTGCCACGAGCGCGTCGGCGATGGCCTGCGAGCCGCCGGCGGCCATCGGCCAGCCCACGGTGTGGGCGAGCCCGCCGATGAAGAGACCGACGCCGGCTGTGAACGCCTTGTCGAGTGGCAGGATCGAGTGCGCGGCGATGCCGGCAAACAGCGCCTTGGCGTCCTCACCGATGAGCCGCGAACCGGCCATGCTGTCCGCCGGCCGCATCGCAAGCATTCCGAAGCGAGCCATGCGCATCGGGTGGCGTGGGAACCGGAGAGCCGACAGCACGCCGTCCACCAGCTCGAGACCGTCTTGCTCGAACCGACCGTAGAGCCGCCGCCAGGCACGGCCATCCTCGCCGAGGCCGCTCGCCGTCGTGGCCACAGAGCGCTCGAGGAGCACCGCGTGGTCGTCCAGTGGATGGGCGAGCGGCGCGTCGGGGTGGATCCAGCGCAGCCCATGCTGCTCGAGGGGCAGCGATCGCATCGCTTCGGAACCGACGCCCAACGGGTGGATCGCCGAGCACACGTCGTGGACGAAGCCGGGCTCGGTCAGCTCGGCGCTCCGCGTCCCCCACCCCAGGTGCGGGCAGCCTCGACGACGAGCACCCTGCGCCCCGCACGAGCGATCGTGACCGCGGCGACCAGTCCGTTGGGGCCCGACCCGACGACGATCGCGTCGAACTCGCTGCTCGCCATCACGCCCGATGCTACGGGCCGATCGCGCGCTGGGCAGCGATCGCCATCACCCTTCGTGCTCCGGGCTGCCGCGTCTCGAGCGTCAGGACTTCACGAGGCGCTCGATGGCGCGGGTGGCCTCGGTGATGATGCGATCGGACTCCGACTCGTCGCCGGATCGGGTGGCGCTGGCGACGCAATGACGCAGGTGCTCGTCGACCAAGCCGACCGCCACGCTCTGCAGCGCCTTCGTCGCGGCCGACACCTGGGTGAGGATGTCGATGCAGTAGTCGTCGTTGTCGACCATGCGCTGCAGCCCGCGGATCTGCCCCTCGATCCGGCGCAGACGCTTGAGGTAGTCGCTCTTGTTGTCGGCGTAACCCGGTGCATTCATCACGACCAATGATGATACCTCATCGGGGGTATCCAACAGCAACGTTGGCGTCCATACCCCTATGGGGTACCATGCTTGCCGTGACGAAGGACTCGAACATGACTCGACGCCACCCGGGCCAGTCCGGTCGAACGGTCCGCACGCTCGGCTCGTTCGTCGCCGCGCTGGTCGTGGCGTTCGGCGGCGGGGCGGCACTGGGTGCCGCAGTCGGGCCTGACCGGCCGAGTGGCGTGGAACCGACCGAGGAGCACGAGGGACACTGATGGGCGGAGACGCGTCGGACCGCAACGAGCCGGCGACCGCGGTTGCCGAGGTCGACCTCGTCATCGGCGGGATGACCTGCGCCGTCGTGCGCGGCCCGGATCGAGAAGCGCCTCAACGAGCTGGATGGCGTGTCGGCGACGGTGAACTACGCCACCGAGCGGGCCAAGGTGCACGCACCGGAGGGTGTTGCGACCGACGACCTCGTGGCCGAGGTGGAGGCGATCGGCTACACCGCCTCGCCGGTGGTCACTGCGCTGGTGCCGCCAGCCGGCGAGCCGAATGAGGGTCCCGAACCCGACGAGACCCGGCCGCTCCGCGACCGTTTGATCGCCGCGGCGGCGCTGTCGCTGCCGGTCGTGCTGCTCTCGATGATCCCCTCGCTGCAGTTCGACAACTGGCAGTGGCTCGCACTCACGCTGGCTGCGCCCGTGGCCACGTGGGGCGCCTGGCCGTTCCATCGCGCCGCCTGGTTGAACCTGCGCCACGCCGCCGCCACGATGGACACGCTCATCTCGGTCGGTGTGATCGCCGCGTTCGGCTGGTCGCTCTACGCGTTGTTCTTCGGCGACGCCGGCGTCACGGGGCTCCGCCACGGGTTCTCGCTCACCGCCGACCGAGACATGGGATCGAGCATGATCTACCTCGAGGTCGCCGCCGGAGTGACGACGTTCATCCTGGCTGGGCGGTACTTCGAGGCCCGAGCGAAGCGTCGCTCTGGCGCCGCGATGCGTGCATTGCTCGAGCTCGGCGCCAAGGACGTCGCCGTCGTGCGCGATGGGCACGAGCAGCGCATCGCGATCGACGACCTCCGGGTCGGCGATCGTTTCGTGGTCCGGCCGGGCGAGAAGATCCCGACCGACGGCGTCGTGGAGGACGGCCGATCGGCCGTCGACCAGTCGCTGCTCACCGGTGAGCCGGTGCCGGTCGAGGTCGCTCCGGGCGACGCGGTGACCGGAGCGACGATCAATGCTGGGGGCCGCCTCGTCGTTCGGGCGACGGCGGTCGGCGCCGACACGAGGCTCGCCCAGATCGCCAAGCTCGTGCTCGACGCGCAGTCGGGCAAGGCCCCTGTGCAGCGGTTCGCCGACCGCGTCGCCGGTGTCTTCGTACCGATCGTGATCGTCCTCGCCGTGGCGACCCTCGGCTTCTGGCTCGGTTCGGGGGAGGACCCGACAGTCGGGTTCACCGCAGCCGTTGCCGTGCTCATCATCGCCTGCCCGTGCGCGCTCGGCCTGGCGACGCCGACGGCGCTGTTGGTCGGCACCGGACGCGGCGCTCAGCTCGGCGTGATCATCAAGGGACCGGAAGTGCTCGAATCGACACGCGCCGGTCGACACGATCGTGCTCGACAAGACCGGAACCGTCACGACCGGCGCGATGTCGCTGGTCGACGTCGTGCCCGCCGCGGGCATCCACCGCGCCGACCTGCTGCGCCTCGCCGCCGCCGTCGAGGACGCCTCCGAGCACCCGATCGGCAAGGCGGTCGCCGAAGGCGCGCGCGCGGAGGGGCTCGTGCTGCCCGATCGTGGAGAGCTTCGCCAACGTGCAGGGACTCGGCGTGACCGGCATTGTCGACGGACACGCTGTCGTCGCCGGCCGCGAGCAGTTCCTCGCCGACTGGTCGATCGTGCTCGACGAGTCACTCGCGGCGGCGAAGCGGGCGGCCGAGGCCGCCGGACGCACCTCGATCGCCGTCGGCTGGGACGGCCGGCCCGGCGGGCTGATCATCGTCGCCGACACCGTGAAGCCGACGAGTGCCGAGGCGGTCGCCGCGTTGCGCGGGCTCGGACTACGCCCGCTCCTGCTCACCGGCGACAATCGTTCCGCGGCGGCGGCGGTTGCGGACGAGGTCGGGATTGCACCCGAAGACGTCGTCGCCGAGGTGCTGCCGGAGGACAAGGTCGCCGCGGTTCGGTCGCTGCAGGAGGCGGGCCGCACGGTCGCGATGGTCGGGGACGGCGTGAACGACGCCGCCGCACTCGCCCAGGCCGACCTCGGGCTGGCGATGGGCACGGGGACCGACGTGGCGATCGAAGCGAGCGACCTGACCCTGGTTCGTGGCGACCTGCGGGCGGCTGTCGATGCGATCCGGCTGTCTCGCCGGACGCTGGCGACGATCAAGGGCAACCTGTTCTGGGCGTTCGCCTACAACGTGGCGGCCATTCCGGTGGCCGCCGCCGGCCTGCTCAACCCGATGCTCGCCGGCGCGGCGATGGCGTTCTCCAGCGTGTTCGTCGTGACGAACAGCCTGCGCCTCCGCCGCTTCCAGCCCGCCTGACGCCGCCGGACAAAGATTTCCACAAGCAATGTGATGCAAAACTGAAACAGAATGCTTGTGGAAATCGCGTGACGGCCGGTCAGGGGAGGTGGGAGAGGGCGACGTGGGCGCGTTCGCTGAGGTCGATCGTGGAGTGGCCGAGGAAGTCCATCTGGTCGGCCACCGCGGGGTCGTCTCCCATCGCGCCGTGGAGGTAGCGGGCGTACACGCCCTCCATGATCACCGCCGAGCGCCAGAGCTGGAACGCGACGTAGTAGTTGATGTCGCTGAGATCTCGCGAGCTCTGCTTCGAGTACCGCTCGATCGCGTCGTCGAACGAGCCGAAGCCGCCGACGGCCGTCGGGTCGTACACGCTGCCTCGCGTGCTGCCCTCGCCGTCCGACCAGAAGACGCCGAGGTAGCCGACGTCGGCGAGCGGATCGCCCAGCGTGCAGAGCTCCCAGTCGAGGACCGCGATGATCCTGCCGACGGCGGTGTCGGTGACGCAGTTGCCGAAGCGGAAGTCACCGTGGACGACCCCGACACCCTGTTGCGCGGGCACCCGCTTGGCGAGTTGCGCGGCGACCTCATCCACGACGGGCAGGTCCCTGGTCTTCGACCCGTCCCACTGCTTCGACCACCGGGCGAGCTGGCGGTCGACGTAGCCCTCGCGGCGACCAAGATCGCCGAGGCCGACGGCGTCGACGTCCAGGTTGTGCATCGCGGCCAACACGTCGATCAGGTCCGCGGCCATCGACGCCCGCGCCGGCGCGCTCAACAGCGCCGCCTTCTCCGGCGAGTCGACGACGTCACCGTCGACCAGCGTCATCACGTAGAACGGGGCGCCGTTCACCGCCTCGTCGGTGCACAATCCGAGCGTCTCCGGAACCGGCACCGCGGTCGGACCCATCGCCGTGATGGCGCGGTGCTCGCGGCTCATGTCGTGCGCGGTCGCCAGAACGAGGCCGAGCGGCGGGCGCCGGAGCACGAAGCGCCGGCCCGCGCCGTCCGTGACCGCAAAGGTGAGGTTGGAACGGCCACCGCCGATCCGCTCATACGTGAACGGCTGGCTCACTCCGTTCACGTTCGCGACGAGCCATTCGCCGACCCGTTCGCGGTCGATCCCTTCCGTCACGCCGGTCAACGTAGTAGGCGCCCGCGACGTCCCGGCAGCTGATGGCTAGCCAGGACGGCCGACGCCGACGACGTTGCCCCAGTTCACCGTGGCGACGCGGACGACTGCGCCGCTGTTGGGCGAGTCGATCATCTGCCCGCCGCCGATGTAGATGCCGACGTGGCTGATCGGGCTGTAGAAGAAGACGAGGTCGCCCGGCTGGGCAGCCGACGACGGCACGTGCGGAACGCTCGCGTATTGCGCTCGTGACTGGTGCGGTAGGCCGACGCCGGCGACGCCCCAGGCGTACATCGTGAGCCCTGAGCAGTCGAACGACACGCCAGGGTTCGAGGTGGCGTAGGCGTAGCTCACGCCGAGCTGGCCACGGGCAGCGTTGACGGCCGTACCGGCCCTGGACGACGCGGCCGGAATCGGCGCCGGCGCGGGGCTTCCGCCGCCGGTGGCGTTGCCGCCTCCGCTGCTGTTCCCGCCGCCCGTGGGGGTGCCACCACCGCTCGTGGTGTTGCCGCCTCCACTGGTGGTGTTGCCGCTGGTGACGGGCTGTGGGTTGTTCGTCTGCTGCTGCTGAGCCAGCTGGGCTGCCGCCTCGGCCTCGGCCTGCGCGGCGGCGGCGGCCGCCTCGCGTTGCATCCGCTCGTAGGACTCGCGGGCGCGGCGCTCCTCTTCCTCGCGGATCAGATCGCCAAGCTCGGCCTCCGCCTCGACGCGGGCATCCTCGTACTCGGCGGTCTGCTCCTCGGTCGCTTCGCGAGCTGCCGCGACGTCTTGCTTCTTCTCCTCTGCCGCGTCGCGCTGGCGCTCCAGCTCCGCTTGGGCGTCGGCCAGCTCGGTGAGCTCGCGATCGAGGTCGTCGGAGTCGGCGGTGCCGGTGCTGAGGGCCGCCCGGCTCAGCTCGGTGCGCTGCAGCTCGGCGTTGAACGACTGGGAGTCGGTGAAGATCGGCCCCATGCCGCCGCTGCCGGCACCCATGAACGCCTGGATCGCGACCTCGCTGAGGCTGGCCTGCAGCTCGGCCACTTCCGCCTGCTGCTCGGCGACGGCCTCCTCGGCGGCCGCCACGTCCTCCTCGAGCTGACGCAGCTCGTCCATCGCCACGACGTAGTCCTCGGCGAGGATGTCGGCTTGCCGTTCGAGGTCCTCGAGGTGGTCCGTGATGTCCTCGACGCGCTGACGCTGGTCATCGATGGGGTCGGCACCCGCGAACCGCGGCGTGAACAGCGGAACCACGGCCACCGTGGCGCCAGTCACTGCCACACACGTCATCCGGAAACGCAGCGACTTCATGACGTCGCGGAGCATAGCCGGATATTACGAACCTGTTGCAATCATGTCACCGTCAGCCGCCTGTTTCGTGTCAGTTTTGGCGGACAGAAAACAGTCTCGTCACGATTTGCGGCGGTGCCCGCATGCGACGCAGAACAACCGATGGCAGTGGGGAGGCGCGATGCGGTCCGGTAACGCGAGACCCGAAGTGACGCGTCAGAGGGAGTTCCGAGCGAAACAGATCACTCCCACTCGATCGTGCCGGGAGGTTTGCTGGTGATGTCGTAGACGACCGCGGTTGATCCCGTCGATCTCGTTGATGATCCGGTTCGACATGCGTTCCAGCACGTCGTAGGGCAGGCGGGCCCAGTCGGCGGTCATCGCGTCGTCGCTGGTCACGGCGCGGATGATGATCGGATGGCCGTAGGTACGCTCGTCGCCCATCACCCCGACGGAGCGGATGTCGGCGAGCACCGCGAACGCCTGCCACATCGCGCGCTCGAGGCCCGCCGAGCGGATCTCCTCGCGCACGATCGCGTCGGCCCGCTGGAGCAAGGCGACCCGCTCCCTGGTGACCTCGCCGATGATCCGCACGCCGAGACCGGGGCCAGGGAACGGCTGCCGCCACACGATCGCGTCCGGCAGGCCGAGCTCGATTCCGAGCTTGCGGACCTCGTCCTTGAACAGGTCGCGCAGCGGCTCGATGAGCTGCAGCTTCATGTCCTCGGGGAGCCCGCCGACGTTGTGGTGGCTCTTGATCACCGCGGCCGTGCCGTCGGCGCCGCCCGATTCGATCAGGTCCGGGTAGAGCGTGCCCTGCACGAGGAACTCGGCTTCCACCAGGCCACCGGTGCGCTCCTCGAAGATCCGGATGAACTCGTCGCCGATCGTCTTGCGCTTGTCCTCGGGGTCGGTCACACCGTCGAGACGCTCGAAGAATCGGTCGGCCGCGTCGACGTGGATCAGTTCGAGACCCATGTTGCGACGGAACGTCTCGGTGACCTCGCCGCTCTCGCCCAGGCGCATCAACCCGGTGTCGACGTAGACGCAGGTCAGCTGGTGCCCGATCGCCCGGTTGACCAGGGCCGCGGCCACGGCCGAATCGACCCCGCCGGACAGCGCACAGATCGCCCGTCCGTCGCCCACCTGGTCGCGGATCCGGGCGACCTGTTCCTCGACGATCGACGACATCGTCCACGACGGCACGCAGGCCGCCCGCTCGCGGAGGAACCGCCGCAGCACCCCCATCCCGAACGGTGAGTGGACGACCTCGGGGTGGAACTGGACGCCGTAGATCCTGCGTTCGTCGTGCTCGAGGATCGCGACCGGCGCGTCGCCGGTCGAGGCGGTGGCCACGAACCCGGCCGGCGCCCGCTTGATCGCGACCCCGTGACTCATCCAGACAGGGTGGGACTCCGGGGCGTCGTCCGGGAGCAGCAGCGACGGCGCGTCGCGGTGCAGCGTCGCGCGCCCGTACTCGCCGCGGGCACCGCGGTCGACGACGCCGCCGAGCTGCAGGGCGATGAGCTGGGCGCCGTAACAGATGCCGAGTGTCGGCACGCCCAACTCGTAGATCTCCGGATCGAGTCGCGGCGCCCCCTCGACGTACACGCTGGCCGGACCACCGGACAGGATGAGTGCCGACGGGCGGCGGCGCCGGATCTCGTTCGGGGTGATCCGGCTCGGCACGATCTCCGAGAACACCTCGAGCTCACGCACCCGGCGGGCGATGAGCTGTGCGTACTGCGCACCGAAGTCGACGACGAGAACGGGGCCGCCAGGATCGGCGGTCGTGGCGTTTGCGATCAAGCAACCAATCGTAGGCTCGCCGTCGTGCTCTCACGCCGGATCGCGGCCGTCGCATTGTCGTTGTCGGCCTGGTCGGTCGCTCTCGGCCCGGGAGACGCCGCCGCACGCCAGGGACCGGCATCGGAATCAGCCCCGCCGGCCACCGAGCCGTCTGGCGGCGCACCAGCCACGACGTCGCTCGACAATCCGTTCCTGCCCGAGGAGGCGAACATCGGCGACTGCGTCAGCGCGCTCCCCGCCCCGACTGCGGCAGCAAGGCGCGAGGCGGATGGCGCCAGGCGCTCGTGTTCGTCGTGCTGCTCGGGGCGATCGTCCTGATCGGCCTGCGCCTCGTCCTCGGGCTCAGGAAGCGAGCCCGGCCTGGGAACCAAGCCGGGTGAAGAGATCCCGCAGGATGTGGGCGGTGGCACCCCAGACGGTCTCGTCGTCGAGCTCGAAGAAGTACAGCACACGTTCGCCCCACGGCACTGTCCACCGCTCGGCGCGGTAGGTGTCGGCCCTGACGAACTCGGCCAGCGGGACCCACATCACCCGCTCGACCTCCGGCGACGCCGGCGCCAACGGCACCTGCGTTGCCGCCCGAGCGACGATCGGCACGATGTGGCTCCGGCTCACGACCGTGGCCAAGTGGTTGAGCTCACCGACGATCTCGACCCCCGCGGCGTCGAGACCGACCTCCTCGGCGGCCTCGCGCAGCGCAGCGTCGATCGCCGTCTCGTCCCCGTCGATCCGGCCACCCGGAAAGCTCATCTCACCGGAGTGGTTGCGGAGTGCCGTGGAGCGACGGGTCAGGAGCACGCCGGCCTGGCCGTCGCGGTCGTCGGCGACGAGCACGAGCACGGCCGACGGCCTGACGCCCGAGAAGTCGGCTTCGATCTGGGCGACATCGGCCGCCCGCACCGCCGCGACGACGGACTCGGTCGCGATCCGCAGCGGCGCCGAAACCGGTAGGGGAGCCTCAGCCGGCGACCACATCGGCGGGCGGGGAATCGTCTGGCGACCACCCGGCCGGAAGTTCGCTCGGTCGGCGAGACGCGGGTCGTTCAACTCACTCAGACGGCGTCCATCCGCTGTCGGCAAGCTGCTTGAGCACCGCCGGTAGACCGGCGGTCTTGAGCGACGCCAGCACCTTGCCAGGTGTCTCCTCCCCAGCCTCCCACTGCTCCCACGCCGAGATGAGCTTGGCGAGGTCCGGCGGCGGGGTGTCGAAGGCCATGGACCGGAGGCTACCCGTCGCCCCGGCTAGCGGCCCCGGCGATCGCGTGCGGCCTGAGTGGCCCTGGCCACGAACCGGCCGGCGGTACGCCCGATGGTCTCGCTCCGGTCAGAAGCCAACGCGGCGCGCGCGTCCGACCGCCGGCGGGCTGCCTCCGGTCGGGTCTCGAAGTTCGTTCCGTACCAGAGGAATCCCATCCCCCCGGCCACCGCGAACATCGTCAAACGCGAGGTCGAGTCGATGGAGAGGAAGGGCAACGCGGCGACGAGCGCAACGACGGCGGCGACCGCGACGTCGAGCCAGCGGTGCTGTGGTCGCGAGACGAGCCGGAACGCGCCGAGCGGCCCGTTGACCACCGCCGCATTGACCACGATGAGCCCGCCGGCGAGGACCGGGACCGTCGGCAACGGGCTCTGCACGCCGGCCGCCACGAGCACGAGCCCGAGGAGGTACTCGGCACCCTGGTGGATCCAGAACGGTCGCCAGCCACGGACTCGTGCCGGAGTCGACGGTTTCACGCGGCCAGGTTACGACGCCGCCGAGACGGCGTCGTCGCGTCAACGGATCGGGCAGGCGCTACCCGGTCGTGGTGCTCGAGTCGGTCGACGAGCTCGAACCGGTCGAACCGGCCGTTGTCGAATCCGGCGACGACGTCGACGGCTGGGTGACCACCGTCGTGCCCGTCGCCGGTTCGCTTGACGCGGTCGGCTCTGAGACCGGTGGTACGACGCACCGATTCGGTCCCGCGATCGAAGAGTCGGTGACCGACGTCGAAACGGACGTGGAAACGGACGTGGAAACGGACGAATCCGGTTCCGTGGTGTCGGTCGCGGGTTGCGGCTGCGGCACGCACGTCGGGAACGCTTCATCCGCCGCGGCGTCGAGCAGTGCGAGCTGCGCATCGTTCGGCGTGACGTCGTTCGTCGTGTCGCCAGCCACCACGATGACGTCGTCGTTCGCGATCTGCTCGAACCAGGTGATCGGACGTCCGAGTTCGGGAACGACGTCGCCGACGAAGGTCATCGAGCAGCGCTCGACGAGCAGCGGCAGCCGGCGGCTTCCGCGCTCCTGCTCGGTGGCACCGCTGGGGTCGAGGGCATCGGTCAGCGCCGCGGCGAGGTCGGGGTCACCCGCCTGCCCTGCGCACGATGCGAGGGCCGCGGCCTCCCACGATCCTGCTGGGAACGTCACGTCGCTCCCCGGTGTGGAACCGCTGCCCGTGCCGGGCGTCGAGCTGGAACCGGCCGGGTCCGAGCTGGACGTGGATGCGTCATCGGTGCTCGAGGTCGAATTGTCGGTGCTCGACGTCGAGTCGCCGGTGCTCGACGTTGAGCCGTCCGTGCTCGTGCTCGAGTCGTCTCCCCCGCCTCCGCCGCCGGGACCTGAATTGTCGTCCGTGCTCACCGAGGCAACCAGCGACCCGCGACCGGCATCTGCCGATTCGGCCACAACGATGCAGGTGAGCAGGGCTCCCGCCCCGAGGACGGCCGCACTCCATCGTTTGACCGGCGAACAGGCAATATTTTCCGGGCGATATCCCATTGGCACGCGATACCCAGCGGCCCGGATGACCTAACCGTGGCCCAGAACAGGGTGGAACGCGGGGAGGCCGAGGATCCTCCTCACAAACCGAGCAGCGAATCGACGGAGGCGGACGGTCTCAGCAAGAAGCCCGGGCGACTTGGTCGCCCGGGCTTCTTCGCTTCAAGCTCGCTCGGCAACCTCTGGTTGCCGAGCGAAACCCTCACATCATTCCGGGCATGCCGCCCATGCCCCCTCCTGGGGGACCGGCCGGTGCCGGTGGCTCGGGCTTGTCGGCGACGAGGCACTCGGTGGTGATCACCATCGCCGCGATCGACGCCGCGTTCTGCAGCGCCGCCCTGGTCACCTTGGCCGGGTCGATGATCCCGGCCTTGACCAGGTTGGTGAGCTCGCCGGTGGACGCGTCCAAGCCGTTCGGGCCCTTGGCCGACTCGACCTGCTTCACCCACACCGACCCTTCCAGGCCGGCGTTCTCGGCGATGAAACGCAGCGGGGCGACGAGCGACTCGTAGACGATGCGAGCGCCGGTGGCCTCGTCGCCTTCGAGCTTCTCGAGTGCCGTGGCGACGCTGGTGCGGGCCCGTATGAGGGCCGTACCTCCACCGGCGACCACGCCTTCCTCGATGGCCGCCCGGGTGGCCGACACGGCGTCCTCGATGCGGTGCTTCTTCTCCTTCAGCTCCACCTCCGTGGCGGCGCCGACCTTGATGACCGCAACGCCGCCGGCGAGCTTGGCCAGCCGCTCCTGCAGCTTCTCGCGGTCCCAGTCCGAGTCGGTGTTCTCGATCTCGGTCTTGATCTGGTTGATCCGGCCCTTCACGTCGTCCTTGGCGCCGCCACCATCGACGATGGTGGTGTTGTCCTTGGTGATGATGATCCGCTTGGCCGTGCCGAGCAGGTCGAGCGTGACGTTCTCGAGCTTGAGGCCGACGTCCTCGGAGACGACCTGGGCGCCGGTGAGCGCGGCCATGTCCTGGAGCATCGCCTTGCGGCGGTCGCCGAAGCCTGGCGCCTTGACCGCAGCGGCTGCGAACGTGCCACGGATCTTGTTGACCACGAGGGTGGCGAGGGCCTCGCCCTCGATGTCCTCGGCGATGATGACGAGCGGCTTGCCGGTCTTCATCACGGCTTCGAGCGCCGGGAGCAGCGACTGCACCGTCGAGATCTTCGCCTGGTGGATGAGCACGTACGCCTCGTCGAGCACGGCTTCCTGACGCTCGGGATCGGTCACGAAGTACGGCGACAGGTAGCCCTTGTCGAACTGCATGCCCTCGGTGAACTCGAGCTCGGTGCCGAAGGTGTTCGACTCCTCCACAGTCACGACGCCGTCCTTGCCGACCCTGGCCATCGATTGGGCAATCACCTCACCGATCGCCGGATCGGCGGCCGAGATCGTGGCGACCGCGGCGATGTCGGTCTGCTCGTCGACGTCCTTGGATTGGGTCTGCAGCGACTCGACAGCCGCGGTGACCGCCTTCTCGATGCCCCGCTTGAGGCTCATCGGATTGGCGCCGGCGGCGACGTTGCGCATCCCGAGGTGCACCATCGCCTGGGCGAGGACCGTGGCGGTGGTGGTGCCGTCACCGGCGACGTCGTTCGTCTTCGTCGCCACTTCCTTGACGAGCTGAGCGCCCATGTTCTCGAACGGGTCGTCGAGCTCGACTTCCTTGGCGATCGAGACGCCGTCGTTCGTGATCGTGGGAGCGCCCCACTTCTTGTCGAGGACGACGTTCCGGCCACGCGGACCGAGCGTCACCTTGACGGCGTCAGCGAGCTTGTTGACGCCCGCCTCGAGGGCACGACGCGCCTCTTCGTCGAACTTGAGGATCTTCGCCATGACGATCAGTCCTCGACGATCGCGAGTACGTCACGGCTCGACAGGATCAGCAGATCGTCGCCGCTGATGGTGATCTCGGTGCCGCCGTACTTCGAGTACAGGACGGTCTGGCCGACGTCGATACCGAGCGGGATCAGCTCACCAGAGTTCTCGGCGCGCTTGCCGGGGCCGGCGGCGAGCACCTTGCCCTGCTGCGGCTTCTCTTTGGCGGTGTCGGGGATGACGAGACCGGATGCGGTCGTCTGCTCGGCCTCGTTCGGCTTGACGACGATGCGGTCATCGAGCGGCTTCAGGTTCATAGGTGGATGCCTCCATTGGCGTCGCGTGGTCGTTAGCACTCAGCTTGTGCGAGTGCTAAGCGTAAGCGCGGGCGAGCGTGATTAGCAACCGGAACCGGAGAGTGCTAACCGCGGGGCGCCATGGATCCGAACAGAACTGGGTTGTGGCTGGTAGACGACCACAACCCAGGTCAGTACGGGTTGGGTGCCAAAATCGCCAGCAGTCCGCGCAGAACGTTCAAGTCATGGCGACATAGATCTGGTTGTCGTGAGTCCCACCGATCAATCCCCGAGCAAGCGCACCACGACGTCGATGGGAAGTCCGAGCACGCCAGTCACGCTCCCCGTCACCGACTCCACGAACACGCCGCCGATGCCTTGGAGGCCATACGACCCGGCCTTGTCGAGCGGCTCGCCGGTGGCGACGTACCACTCGATTGCGGCGTCGGACATCGCCACAAAGGTGACCTCGCTGGCCGTAGCGCCGTGCCCGACGACGCTGCCCCGGCGTTGAGCGGCGACGGCCGTGTGGACCCGGTGGGTGCGACCCGACAGCCGCCGGAGCATGCGAGCGGCGTGATCGGTGCCGGTCGGCTTGCCGAGGATCTCGCCATCGATCTCGACCGCGGTGTCGGCGCCGATCACGATCGTGTCGTTGCCTGCATCCACGGCGAGCGCCTTGGCAGCGGCGAGGCGACGAACCATCGCGTCGACGTCCTCATCCCGCAACGGCGTCTCGTCGAGGTCGGCCGGTACCACCTCGAACGGAACCCCGAGGAGGCCGAGCAGCTCGCGGCGCCTGGGCGACGCGGACGCGAGCACCAGCCGAGACGGTCGGGAACCGAGGGGGTAAGGCAACGTCACCAATTTCCCAGTGTGGCCGGACCACTCCCCCTAGCCTCCTGCCGGATGCGACCGAAGGGCTTGCGCTTGGGGATCGACCTCGACGGCGTGGTGTGCGACTTCAACGCGGGGTGGATGGAGCTGCACAAGGCCGAGTTCGGCAGCGAACTGGTGCCCGAGATGGTCGTCACCTGGAACAACCTCCACGTGCTCGGCGGGTTCGCTGACATGGACGCGTTCTGGCGGTGGGCGCGGGGCACCGACGACCGGCCGTCGATCTTCCGGCACCTCCAGCCTTTTCCCGATGCGGTCGAGACGCTCCACGCGCTGCGCGGTGCCGGCCACAGGGTCGTGATCGTCACGGCCAAACCGCGGTGGGCGATCAGCGACACGCTGCGCTGGATCGCCGACCACGACCTTCCCACCGAGGAGATCCACATCCGCTACCGCAAGCACACCGTCGACTGCGACGTGTACCTCGACGACTCGCCGATCGTGCTACCCGAGCTGCTCAGGAACCGTCCGGACGCAGTGGTCTGCCGCATGATCCGGCCGTGGAACGTTCCCGTCGCCGGTGCCGTCGACATCGCCGACTGGACTGAGTTCGGCGAGCTCGTCCCCGCTCTCGTCGGGTAGCGCCCGCCCGGTGACAGACCGGGCCGGGCTGCGCGCACAATGGGTGCGACGAAAGAAGGAAGCGATCCGCGCCAAGGCTGGAGATCACATCGTGCTCAAGGGCAACAAGGTTGGCCACGCCGACCGCGAATGCGAGGTGCTGGAGGTCAGAGGCGACGACGGCGGCTCGCCCTACTTCGTCCGTTGGAGCGACGGGCACGAGGCGCTGCTCTACCCTGGCACCGATGCCCGGGTCGTCAACGTCAAATCGGCCGGCGGCCACCGCCACCGGTAGCTGCTCCGGCACCGCAGGCTGATTCGGTGCGGGCCTGGTGGGTCGACCGGCCGGCACCGATCGACGAAGGGCCGCTGCGATTGGGCGAGCGGCCTGATCCCCGACCGGGATCCGGCGAGGTGCTCGTGCGGGTCGCGGTGTGCGGCGTGTGCCGAACCGACCTTCACCTCGCTGAGGGCGACCTCCCGCCCCACCGGGCGAGGACCGTTCCCGGGCACGAGATCGTCGGGACCGTCGAGGTGCGCGGCCCCGGTGCGACGCGATTCGACGTCGGCCAGCGAGTCGGGATCGCGTGGCTCGGTCGCTCGTGCGGCGAGTGCCGGTTCTGCCACCGTGGCGACGAAATCTCTGCGAGCATCCTGCGTTCACCGGGTGGGACACCGACGGCGGCTACGCCGACTTCGCGGTGGTCGACGAACGGTACGCGTACGTCCTTCCCGACACGTTCAGCGACGCCGAGGCGGCACCGCTGCTATGCGCTGGAATCGTCGGCTACCGGGCGCTGAAACGGGCCTCGCTCCCGTCGGGCGGGCGGCTCGGGATCTACGGATTCGGCGCATCGGCCCACCTCACCGCCCAGGTCGCGATCCACCTCGGGGCGACGGTTCACGTCGCCACCCGTTCGGCTGCGGCGCAGGCCCTGGCTCTCGAACTGGGCGCCGCGTCGGCCGGCGCCGCCGACACCCCGCCACCAGACCCGCTGGACGCGGCGATCCTGTTCGCCCCCGCCGGTGAGCTCGCGCCGGTGGCGTTGCGGGCCCTCGATCGGGGCGGAACGCTGGCGGTCGCCGGCATTCACCTCACCGACATCCCGCCGCTGCACTACGCCACTGACCTCTTCGAGGAGCGCCAGCTCAGGAGCGTCACTGCGAACACCCGCGCTGACGGCGAGGAGTTCCTCGCACTCGCAGCCGAGATCCCGCTACGTCCCACCGTCGTGACCTATCCGTTCGACGATGCCGCTGCCGCACTCGCCGATCTGGCCCACGGTCGCATCAACGGAGCCGCCGTGATCGAGGTCGGGGCTATGCCGACCAGGCCTTCTTGACTATCTTGTGCGCCGGGGTGGGCGGATCGCTCGCCTGACCATCCGATGGGATGGTCAGCCTGATGGAAGGGACGAGAGAATGAAGCACCGTTCACTCATCGCGATCGCCGCCGCGGGAGCGCTCGTGCTCGCCGCTTGCGGCGACGACGATGACGACGCCGTCGGCACCGAAGGTGTCGTGACCGCAGCAGTCGCCGAGACCACCGCGGCGGCCGCAGGACCACCGCCGCTGGAGAGACCTCGGCTGCAGCGGAGACAACTGCGCCCGCAGAGTCAACCGCTGCTGCAGAGACCACCGCCGCGGCCGACACCACCGAAGCCGGTGCCCTGACCGCAGACACCACCGAAGCCGCCGACACCACCGAAGCCGCCGAGACCACCGAGTCGGCGCCTTGACCGCCGAGACGACCGAGGCCGGCGGCACCACCGAGCCGCCGAGACCACGGAAGCCGGCGACACCACCGAAGCCGGCGACACCACAGAGGCCGGCGACACCACCGAAGCCGCCGAGACCACCGAAGCCGGCGACACCACCGAACCGCCGAGACCACGGAGGCCGGCGACACCACCGAAGCCGCGCGACACCACCGAAGCCGCCGAGACCACCGAGGTCGGCGCCTTGACCGCCGAGACGACCGAGGCCGGCGACACCACCGAACCTGCCGAGACCACGGAAGCCGGCGACACCACCGAGCCGCCGACACCACGAAGCAGGCGACACCACCGAAGCCGCCGACACCACCGAAGCCGCCGAGACCACCGAAGCCGCCGAGACCACCGAATCGGCGCCGAGACCACCGAGGCCGCCGACACCACCGAGCCGGCCGACACCACCGAGGCCGGCGACACCACCGAAGCCGCCGACACCACCGAGGCCGCCGAGACCACCGAAGCCGGCGACACCACCGAGCCGCCGACACCACCGAAGCCGCCGACACCACCGAAGCCGCGACACCACCGAGCCAGCGACACCACCGAAGCCGGCGACACCACCGAAGCCGGCGACACCACCGAAGCCGGCGACACCACCGAAGCCGGCGACACCACCGAAGCCGGCGACACCACCGAAGCCGGCGACACCACCGAAGCCGGCGACACGACGGAGGCCGGTGGCACGACCGAAGCCGGCGGCCCGGACATCGTGTTCCCGGTCACGCCCAGCGCCTGACTGGCCGGAGACGTTGACGTTCACGTTCACGCCCTCGCAGGAGGCAGGTGGCTTGCTCGAGGATGCGGAGCCGCTCGCCGCGATGCTCGAAGAGCGCCTCGGAGTCGACGTCGAGCCGCTGATCGGGGCTGACTACCCGGCCGTCATCGTCGCTCTCCAGACCGACCGGGCTCAGATCGCCGGCGGACTCGGGGCGGTGCAGATGGTCCAGGCCGAGGACACCGCGGGCGCCGAGTTGATCCTGCAGTCGGAGCGGGACGGCGATCCACGTACGTGACCCAGTGGTTCACGAACGACCCCGACACGTTCTGCGGCGACGAGCCGGTCGCCGACGAGGAGACCGGGTTCCTCTACTGCAACGGCATCACCGCCGACTCGGTCCCGTCAGACGGCCCGATCGGCGAGGAGCACCTCGCCGACGTCGCCGGTCAGACCGTGTCGTTCGTCGGTGAGAGCTCGGCGTCGGGCTACGTCATCCCGGCGCTGCAGCTCGACTCGGTCGGCGTCGACCCGATCGACGACATCGACGCCACGTTCGCCGGGGGGCACGACCCCTCCGTGCTGGCCGTCTACAACGGTGACGCGACCGTCGGCGTGTCGTTCAACGACGCGCGCACCGTCGTCGCCGATCAGTTCCCGGACGTCGGCGAGAAGGTCGTCGTGTTCGCGTGGTCGGCGCCGATCCCGAACGACGGTTTCGCCGTCTCGGCAGCGCTGCCCGACGACCTCAAGGAAGCGATCGCGGCCGCACTGATCGACATCTCGGAGAGCCCGGAAGGCGCAGCCGTGCTCGATGAGCTGTACGAGATCACCGCCCTCGTGCCTGTCGACGCGGCGGCCTTCGACTTCATCCGTGATCAGCTCGCCAAGCTGGAAGAACTGACCGAGTAACCGCATCCACCACCGAGATACAGAGGTCGGGCCGGGTCGCTCTTCGCAGCGCCCCGGCCCGACGGCTTTCGGGCCGATCGCGCACCGTGCCGGTGGACCGGACGGGACGCACGGAGGAGGAACGTCATGATCACGTTTCGAGGGGCATCCGTCGTGTACGGCGGCGGCGTCCACGCGTTGAACGACGTCGACCTCGACATCGGCGACGGCGAGTTCGTGGTCGTCGTCGGGCTCTCCGGGGCCGGCAAGTCGACCCTCGTCCGGGCGATCAACGGCCTCGTGCCGCTGACGTCGGGATCGCTCGAGGTGAACGGCGTCAACGTGCCCGACCTCGGCGGCGGGCAACTCCGCACCCTGCGCGCTGACATCGGGATGATCTTCCAGGGCTTCAACCTCGTGAACCGGACGTCCGTTCTGAACAACGTGCTGATGGGACGCCTCCACCGGGTCCCGACGTGGCGGACGCTGCTCGGCTGGTATCCAGCCGGCGATCGCGAGGTCGCGATGCGAGGCGCTCGAGCGGGTCGAGATCGTCGAGAAGGCGTACGTCAGGGCGTCCAACCTGTCGGGCGGCCAGCGCCAGCGAGTCGGGCATCGCTCGTGCCCTGGCCCAGGAGCCGAGGATCATCCTCGCCGACGAACCCGTGGCGTCGTTGGATCCCCCGACGAGCCACGTCGTGATGCGCTACCTCCAGCAGATCAACCGCGAGCTCGGGATCACGACGATCGTGAACCTGCACTTCCTCGACCTCGCGACCGCGTACGCCGATCGCATCATCGGGCTCCGTTCCGGCAATCTCGTCTTCGACGGTTCTGGCGCCGAGGCCAATGCCGACGTCTTCGAGAGCATCTACGGGCGCAGCCTGACTGCAGACGACACGATGGCCAAGGAAGCCGCCGGTCTGTGAGCAGTGCCGCGAACCCGGATCCTGATGCGCGGAGCGGTCACGGTCGGCCGACCCGGCCCCATCGAGGGCTGTTCGGGCCGGCTGTCGCGATCGTCCTCGTCGCCTTCACGGTCCTGACGGTGTGGGACTGGCGCTACGGAACCGGGTTCTCGATCCGCGAGATGTTCTCGGTGATCGGGCAGGACAACCCCGTCATCAGCGCGATCGGCGACACCGACTTCGGCCAACTCGTCTCGCCGCGCTCGCGCAGGGCGTTCGTCGAGACCCTCCGGCTCGCCGTGCTCAGCACGGTGACCGGCGCCGCAGTCGCCCTGCCGCTCGCCTTGGTCGCGACGCGGGCGGGGCCCCGAATCGCGTCTTCTTGGTCGTCTCGCGATCGATCGCCAATGTGGTACGGGCACTGCCGGACATCCTCTGGGCCCTGCTGTTCGTCGCCGCGGTCGGGAGCGGAGCCTTGCCGGGCCTCTTGGCGCTGTTCCTGTTCACGATCGCCGTGGTCACCAAGCTCACGGCCGACACGCTCGACGGGATCGACATGGGCCCGGTCGAGGCCGCGAACGCCACCGGCGCGAGCCACGTCCAGATGTTGCGGACCGCCCAGGTGCCCCAGATCCTGCCGGCGTACGCGTCCTACGTGCTGTACGCCTTCGAGCTCAATCTGCGCTCGTCAGCGGTCCTCGGCATCGTCGGGGCGGGCGGCATCGGCGAGCGCCTCGAGAACTTCCGCCAGTTCCAGCAGTGGGACCGGCTGTGGGCGATCGTCGTGATGTTCATCGTCGTGGTGTTCGTCGTCGATCGGCTGTCGACGCTCCTGCGCCGGAGGCTCGTGTGACGGCGCCGCGTCCACCCGGCGCGGCCGCGGCGGGAGCCGCAGTCGTGGAGGTGGATCGTTGTCGTCTCGGTCGTGCGCGTCTGGCGTTCGTGGTCGGTCGTCGGCCTCGACGCCAGGTGGGGACGACTGCCCTCGCGCGCCCGGCGACCTGTTCACCGTGTTTCGGCTGATGGTCACCAACCTCACCTGGGACGACGTCCGCGTGTGCGTCGAGGCGATGTGGGACTCGATCGCCATCGCGTGGCTGGGCACGCTGGTCGCCGCCGTCGTCGCGATCCCACTCGCCTTCGTAGCAGCCGAGAACCTGGTGCCCCGCTGGGCTGCCTTCGCCATCCGGCAGGTCCTCAACGTGCTGCGGGCGATCCCCGAGATCATCCTGGTGATGGCGTTCATCCCGATCTTCGGGCTCACCAAGAACGCCGGGATCCTCGCCATCGGGATCGGCTCGATCGGGACGCTCGGCAAGCTCTGTGCCGAGACGATCGAGGGGATCGACCCCGGTCCGATCGAGGCGGTCGACTCGACCGGCGCGAACCGGCTCCAGCGCCTTCGCTGGGCGGTGATCCCGCAGTCGATGCCCGAGATCGCGTCGTTCATCCTCTACCGGTTCGAGATCAACATCCGCGTGTCGACGATCCTGGGGGCCGTCGGCGCCGGCGGGATCGGTCAGGTGGTGGACGACGCGCTCACCACCGCGGTCCCGCGCGACTGGGGGCTCGCCGGTCTGGCGCTGATCACCGTGGTGATCGCCACCGTCGCCATCGACGCGCTGTCGGGAGCGGTGCGCCGCCGGCTCCTCGCCGGACCGGAGCGGACAGCAGCGACGGGTGTCGCCGACGAACCGTCGATCGTCGCCGAGCTGATGAGCTGACGCACGGGTCCGAAGGCGGTCGATCAGCCGCCGGACAGCGCCATCACGTCGTTGTCGTCGGGGACGGTGACGTCGTGCTCCAGCGCGGCGAGGTCGTCGAGGAACCCGTCGGGGAGGCTGACTCGGATCGGGCCGTTGGTGTGGCCGCGGCGGATCGTCTCGCCGCCATCGATGACGGTGATCGTGCGGTCGAGGCGGCCGAGCAGGTCGTCGAGCTCGGCCAGCGAGGACACCTGCGAGAACCTGCGCCGCGCCTCGGGCCCGACCGGGTAGCCGGTGAGGTACCACGCAGTGTGCTTGCGGAAGTCACGCATCGCCGTGAGCTCCCCGTTCCCGCCAGCACGGCCGTGGTGCACGGCAAGGGCCCGGCCGTGGTCGGCCATCACGTCGATCACGTCGGCAAGCGGTCGCGACGGCGGGGCGGGACGACCGCTGAACACCTCGACGAGGTCGCAGAACAGCCACGGCCGCCCGAGACAGCCGCGGCCGATGACGACTCCATCGCACCCGGTGTGACGGAGCATCGCGAGCGCGTCAGCGGCGACCCAGATGTCGCCGTTGCCGAGCACCGGGATCGAGCGCACGTGGGCCTTGAGCTCACCGATCGCATCCCATCTCGCGTTGCCCGCGTAGTGCTGTTCGGCGGTTCGGGCGTGCAAGGCGATCCACGTGACGCCCTCGTTCTCGCAGATCGAACCGGCGCGCAGAAACGTGAGCAGGTCGTCGGTGAGCCCCATGCGGAACTTCGCGGTGACCGGCACGCCGTACGGCGCCGCCGCCGTGACGGCCGCCCGGACGACCGCCTGCAGGAGGGCCGGCTTCGCCGGCACCGCTGCTCCCCCGCCGCGGCGGGTGACCTTGGCGGCCGGGCAGCCGAAGTTGAGATCGATGTGGTCGACGAGGCCCTCACCACACACCCGGTCGACGGCCCGGCCCATCATCTCAGGGTCGGAGCCGTAGATCTGCAGGCTGCGCGGATCCTCGTCAGGGCCGAACGTCATCATCTGCTCGGTCTTGGTGTTGCGGTGCACGACCGCGGTCGCCATCACCATCTCGTTCACGTACACGAGGTCGGGGCCGAACCGGCGGCAGATCGCGGGAACGGCGCGTTCGTGACGCCCGCCATCGGCGCCAGCACCACCGGCGCCGCCGGCGCGAACGTCCCGATCCGCAGGTCCATTGGCACACAGGCTACGAGGGGACGCCATCCGAGTGCGGCAGGACCCCCGTCTGGACCTCTGGCACTCGGGCGCGGTCCGGCACTCGGGTGCGCGAACGCTACGCGAGTCTGAGGTTCGGGTGGGCGCCCTCGTCGAGCGGGGTCGGCCCGTCGAGTCTGAGCCGGTGCCAACCGGCGGCGGCGATCATCGCCGCGTTGTCGGTGCACATCTCCCTGGTCGGCACGTAGCCATGGATTCCGTCCTCGGCGCAAGCCCCGAGCATCGCCTCCCGCAGCCGGCCGTTGGCGGCCACACCACCGCCGAGTGCGATGCCCTTCGCCGCGACGTCGCTCGCGGCGCGACGGGCCTTGTCCACGAGGACGTCGACGACGGCCTCCTGGAAGGACGCGGCCAGGTCGGCCGTGTCGACGTCGGGATGCTTGCGCACGTAGTTCAGCACGGACGTCTTCAGCCCGGAGAAGCTGAAGTCGAGGCGGGAATCGCCGTCGGCGTTGCGCATCGCTCTGGGAACGCGATCGACGCCGGGTCGCCCTCCATCGCGATTCGCTCGATCGCCGGACCACCGGGGTAGCCGAGGCCGAGGAAGCGGGCGACCTTGTCGAACGCCTCGCCGGCGGCGTCGTCGATCGTCTGCCCCAGGAGCCGGTACTGGCCTGGCTCGGTCATCTCGACGAGCAGCGTGTGACCACCCGAGACCAGGAGCACGACGATCGGGAACTCGATCGTCGGATCGTCGAGCAGCGACGCGTAGAGGTGCGCTTCGAGATGGTTCACGCCGACGAACGGGACGTCCCACGCCAGCGCCAGCGCCTTGGCCGCCGACACGCCGACCAGCAACGCGCCCATCAGACCTGGCCCGATCGTGCACGCGACCGCATCGATTCGACCATCGTCCACCCCGGCCTCCACGATCGCCCTCGCGATCACGGGGTTGAGGAGATCGAGGTGGGCGCGGCTGGCGATCTCCGGCACCACGCCTCCGAACGACGCGTGCAGGTCGATCTGGGAACTGACGACGCTCGACACGATGTCGCTGCCGCCCATCACCAGCGACGCGGCGGTCTCGTCGCAGCTCGTCTCGATCCCGAGCACGAGCGTGTCCGGCCCGACCTCGACCTCGTCGACCTCCGTGCTCCGGCGGTCGACGAGGCTGACGACGTCTCGCTCGCTCCGTTCGTTCATCGCGCCAACTCCCCGAGTCGCTGTGCGTAGTCAGGGCCCTGGATGTCGTGGCACCACATCACGATTGCGTCGGTGTCGCCCTCGTAGTAGTTCTTGCGCACGCCGGCCGGCACGAATCCGAACCGGCGGTACAGCGCCTGGGCCCCCTTGCTCGTTGCGCGCACCTCGAGTGTCCACGCCTCGCAGCCGCGCTGGATCGCCGCCCCGGCGAGGGCGACGAGCAGCTTGGTGGCCACCCCCGACCGCCGCTCGTCGGGGTGCACCGCGATGTTCGTGACGTGCGCCTCGTCGGCCGTGTCCTTCTGGGCACCGCCCAGACCCACGAACATCACGCCGGCGTACCCGATGACGTTGCGGCCGCGGCGGGCGACGACGTAGTGCCGGTGCCCGGCTCGCGCCTCACGCAACTCATCGTGGAACACCTGCGCGGTCCATGGCCGCGGGTAGGCATCGTGCTCGATCGCCATGATCTGGCCGATGTGACGCACGCGGAGCACCTCGATCGTCAGCGGCCTGCTGACGGCCCGTTCCAGCATCCGTTCCAGAATGCTCATGACGCGGTCCCCGATCGGGCGGTCCCGCTGGCGCGGACGGACCAGTTGATCTCGGCGTCCGGCGGGCGCAGGTAGAGCGGCTGGATCTCGGACGGGTTGGACCATTCCTCGCGGAGCGCCCTGGCGTGAGCGAGCTGGACGAGCGGTGCCGCGCTCGGGTGCGCCTCGTCGGCGAACTCGCAGTGGTATCCCTCGCGGATCTCGGCGCGATACCGGAGCGCGCCGTCGCCGACGCACAGCGACTCCTGGCTGCGCGCGAGCAGATCGGCGACGAGCTCGTCGACCGGAGCAGCCCTCGGCGATGCGACCTGCTGCAGCCCGCCGGGGACCTGGCGGTACATCGAGTAGAACACCTCGCCCTTGCGCGCATCGACGACCGGCACGACGACCCGGTCGGAGCGCCGGTGCGGGAACGCCAGCAGGTCGAGCGAGGAGATCCCGATCATCGGGACGCGCATCGCCTGGGCGAGCGCCTTCGCCGTGGCGAGACCGACGCGCATGCCGGTGAACAGGCCGGGCCCGATGTCGACCGCGACGAGCCCGATCTCGTCGAGCCCGATGTCGGCCTGCGAGCACAGGAAGTCGATGGCGGGGACGAGCGTCTCGGCATGTCGGCGCCCACGGGCGAGCTCGACGAGTCCGATCACGCCCTCGTGCCCGCCGAGAGCAACGCTCACCTGTTGCGTCGCGGTCTCGATCCCCAAGATCAGCATCGTCGCCTCAACATCGCTGCCTCATGCCCCTGATCCGGTGAAGTGGAGCCCGTCGATGAGCTCGCTGATCACCGGCCACCTCGTCGCCCACGCCGATCCCGACGGCGTGATGCGGACCTGGCGCGCGGTCGGCGGGACGTCATCGTCGTCCGACTCGGTCCCGTCCTCGAGGATCTCGAGGCGCACCTCGAGGTGCTCGCCGAGTGCCGCCGAGATCACGTCACCCCACTCGACGAGCACGATGCCGTTGAACTCGGCCAGCTCGCCGAGGGCGAGATCGGCGACCTCGGCGAGCTGGTCGAGCCGGTAGATGTCGGCGTGATGCAACGGCCCGGCATTGGTGTCGTACGTGTGGACGAGCGTGAACGTCGGCGACGTGATCGGCTCGGTCACCCCGAGCGCCTTGCCGAACCCCTGCGCGAAGGCGGTCTTCCCAGCGCCCATCTCGCCTGCGAGTACGAGCACGTCGCCGGGCCGGCACACCGACGCCAGCGCGCCGGCGATGGCGTACGTCGCCGCCAGTGACGGCACGACGAGCGAGAGGCGTGGTGGGTGACGATGCCATGGGACTGATTGATGGTATTCGGAACGCGACGGTGTCACCGGCTGACGTCATCCAACCGGCTCAGCTCCGCGCTGGTAGCGCCGGGGCACGCGGGCGCCGATGCCGCAGACCACTTCGTAGCCGATCGTGTCGAGGAGCGCCGCCCAGTCCTCGGCGCGGACCCGTTCGCTGCCCTGGCGGCCGATGAGCACGACCTCGTCACCGATGGCGACGTCGTCGTCGCCACAGTCGACGATCAACTGATCCATCGTGATCGTCCCGATGATCTCCCTGCGCAGGCCGCCGATCAGCACGGAGGCACCGAGGCCGGAGAGGTTGCGCCGAACGCCGTCGGCGTAGCCGATCGGGACGGTGGCGACGTTGGCGTCTGCCTGCATCGCGTGGCGCAGGCCGTATGACACGCGATCGCCGGCGCGAAGCCGCTTGACGTACGCCACCCGTGCCTTCAACGACAACGCGGGGCGCAGTCGCCCGGCGACGTCGTCGAGGTCGGGGCCGGGCGAGATGCCGTACAGCGCGATCCCCACCCGCACGAACGAGTACCTCGCCGCCGGGTGCGCGAGCGCCCCCGCCGAGTTGGCGGCATGAACCAGGCGGACCTCGGGCAGCCCGGCGAGGGCCTCGTCGAAGCGGGCGAGCTGGGCTTGCGTCGCGTCGTTGGCCAGCTCGTCGGCGACCGCGAGATGGGTGAAGACCCCGGCGAGACGCAGCGACGGCCGCTCGCCGATCAGCCGGCAGAGCCCGGCGGCATCAGACGGCCAGGCCCCGACCCGGTGCATCCCGGTGTCGATCTTGACGTGCACGTCGATCGGCTCGGTGGCGTGCTCGCTCGACGCGGCCGCCGAGCGCGTCGACGCCTTCCGGGGTCGACACCGTCGGCGTGAGGTGGTGCTCGATGATCGCGTTGGCGTTGCCGGGGGGCTGCTCGCTGAGCACGAGGATCGGCGCGCTGATCCCTGCCCGGCGAAGGCTGACCCCCTCGGCGGTCAGGGCCACACACAGGCCGTCGGCCCCGGCGAGGAGCGCCGCCGAACCGACCTCCAGCGCGCCGTGGCCGTAGCCATCGGCTTTCACGACGGCCCACACGCCGGCCGGGGCGACCGCCTGACTCAGCACGCCCACGTTGTGGGTGATCGCGTCGAGGTCGATGTCGACCCAGGCCCACCGACCGGGACCGGACACACCGCTCACCGCACGGCACCGATCACGCCCGGAATCGCGCGCAGGAGGTCGCTGGCGACGAGTCCCTCGCCGGGCAACGCGTTGCCGGCGGCGGCGTGGATCCACGCCGCCGCCGACGCCGCGTCGACCGGGTCGAGCCCGGCGGCGAGCAGGGCGCCGGCGATCCCCGACAAGACGTCGCCGGTCCCTGCGGTGGCCAGACGCTCGTCGCCCTCGATCACGACGCGCACCCGGCCGTCAGGAGCAGCGATCGTCGTGGTCGGTCCCTTGAGGAGCGCAACGCTGGACCAGTCGGCGGCGAGCCGTCGGGCCGCGTCGATCCGGTCGTGCCCTGGTGGCACGTCGCCCATCAGCAGGCGGTACTCGCCGTCGTGCGGTGTGAGGATGGTCGGCGCGGTCCGATTCCTGAGCACCGACCGGCCCTCGGCGGACACCGACAGCGCGAACAGCCCATCGCCGTCGACGACTGCTGGGACGCCGGCCCGCTCGAGGAGCGCGGCGACGTCGGCGGATGTCGACTCGGCCCGACCGAGCCCGGGTCCGACCACCAGCGCGGCGAAACGGTCGACGTCGGCGAGCACGGCGTCTGCCCAACCGGACGGAGGTACCCGCTTGCCGACGACTTCCACGACGGCGCCGCCGGGTTCCGCCCCGGGAGACGAGAGCCAGACGATCCCGGCTCCGGCGCGCATCGCACCCGCCGAGCACAGCGTGGCGGCGCCCGTCATCCCCGGACTGCCGGCGAGGACGCGGACGGCCCGAGACCACTTGTGGACGTCCGGCGGTCGCGGCCGCCACCACGCGGCCACGTCGGACGACTCGACGACGTGGGTGCTCGCAACCGAGACGTCGAGCCCGATGTCTGCCACCTCGATGACGCCGGCGAGCCGGGCGCCGTCCGCGTACAGCAGGCCGGGCTTCAGCGCGGCGAACGTGACGGTGCGCTCCGCTGGCAACGGAGTGCCAGATGCGACGCCGGTCAGACCGTCGACGCCGCTCGGGATGTCGACGGCGAGCACGCGCGCGCCGCCGGGGTCGGGGGCCTTCCAATCGCCTCGGAACCCGGTTCCGTACGCCGCGTCGATGACCAGGTCGCTCCGGGGCAAGCGGGCCGGACAGTCAGCGGCATCGAACATCCGGACCAGCACGCCGTCGCCCGCCAGGTTGGTCGCGGCGAGGCGGCCATCGTTGCCGTTGTTGCCCTTCCCGGCGATGACGTTGACGACGCGTCCATAGGTCCCGCCCAGCATCGCCCGTGCCGCCCTCGCGACGGCAGCGCCGGCGCGGTCGATCAGCACCTCGACGGGTTCCGCAGCCGCGGCATCGATCGCTGCCATCTCGACCGGCGTGACCACAGGAACCATCGAGCTAGCTCGCGGCGACGACCATCGCGGTCGCCACGCCCCCGTCGTGCGAGAGCGAGAGGTGCCACGACTGCACGCCGCGCTGCGCCGCCAGGTCCTTGGCCGTCCCCTCGACGTGGAGCGACGGCGCTCCCGAGCTCCTGTCGACCTCGACCCACACCTCGTGGAACCCGAACGCGCCGAGGCCCAGCCCCATCGCCTTCATGACCGCCTCGCGGGCCGCGAACCGAGCGGCCAGTGACGGAACGGGATCCAGTCGGGCCGCGACGTAGTCCAGTTCCATCTGGGTGAAGATCCGCTCCCGCATCCTGGGGGTCCGCGCCAGCGACGTTCGGAACCGCTCGATGTCGACCACGTCGATCCCGACCCCGATCACCATCGCCTCACCACGACCTCAATCCTCCCACCCCCAAAGATTTCCCCAACCCGATGTGACGCTGATCAGCACGAAACAAATCGGTTGGGGAAATGTGTTCAGACTGCGCCAGTGGTCCGCCGTCTCGGAGATCGGGTCGATGAGCAGCTCGACCACCGGGAGCTCGCCGAGCGGGCGGTCGTCGAAGGCGCCCTCGGTCTCCGTGACCCAGTCGACGAGGCGGTCGTAGCGGCGGTCGTAGCCCTGGAGCACGCCACGCATCGTGGCGGCCGGCAGGCGGTCGTGGAACCGCACGTGGAGCAGCGAGATGCCGGTGGCGACGTTCGCCTTCACCTCGGGGACGAAGATGACGGTCCGGGCGTCGCTGCGCCCCTTGGCCACGAGCACCTCGCGCTGGGTGGCGACGTTGCGCTTCGTGCCGACGAGCACCGGCCGCTTCTCGACCCGGCTCGACAGCTGGGTTGCGATGCCACCGCGGTCGACGACCGTGATCGTGTCGCCGTCGATGCCGTAGCGCGTGAAGCCGGTGACCTCGGCCACCGCCGGGTCGAGGTCGGCGAGCACCTTGAGCGTCTTGTAGCTGAGCACGTCCCGGCCGGCTCCGGCGGCGAGGACCGCCTGCACCAGCGGACGGTCCATGACGCCCTCGTCGCTCCGGGAGATGCCCACGGTCACGGTCTTGGCCTGGTGCTTGATCGCGTCGACCGGTCGGGTGAGCTCCTCGATCGCGCTCGTCAGCGCGGCGAGGAGGTCGTCGATCAGCGCGGCAGGCGAGCCGACCTTGCCCGACTCCGCCTGGTACGCCTCGACCGGATGATCGGACTGGAGGTCGCGCAGGAGACCCGCGAGGCGCACGGCGGTGCTCGCTTCGAGGTGGCCGTCGTATCGCGCGTTGCGAAGACCGTCGACGTACTGCTCGGCGAACCGCGAGATCCCTCCCCGTACGGTGGCGAGCATCTCATCGGGTGAGACGTCGAGCAGCACGGCGTGCTCGATGACCTCGCGGGCTTCGCGCAATGGCAGTGCCGAGGCGTCGATCGCCAGCGCGGCCTCGTAGCCGAACAGGTGCCCGACCATCGTCGACAGCACGAACGCCACCGCGGGGTCGACCGGCGGCACCGAGATCGTGGCGGCACCCGGGTAGCGAGCATCTCCGTCGTCGGCGATGACGATGGGCGTCGCCTTGTGCGCACGGAAGATCGCGACCTCCTTGCTGACGTCGTCGGCGGTGGACCCGGAGAGACCGGCTGCGCACACCAGGATCAGCGGCTCGGACGACAGGTCGATGTGCTTCTTGTCCTCGGTGACGTCGCAGGCGATCGACTTGTAGCAGAGCTCGCTGAGCTTGATCCGGACCTCCTCGGCGGCGACCTTGTTGACGCCGTTGCCGACCACCGCCCAGTAGCGCTTGGTCGGCGCGTAACCGCCGCGCCGGCTTCGGCGATGGCCGGCCGGCGAGCAAGGACGGAGCGCATCGCGTCAGGCAGGCCGCGCAGGGCGGTCAGCAGCTCGTGGCGACGTTGCCCCGTCGGGGCACCCGGCCGCCTCGGTGATCGCGCACGCGAGCAGGATGCCTGCGGCCACCTGGGCGTAGAACGCCTTCGTCGAGGCCACGCTCATCTCGACGTCGCGACCGTCCGACGTGTAGAGCACCCCGTCAGCGCTGGTCGGTGAGGTCGCTCGACCGGCGGTTCACGATGGCCAGCACGACCGCGCCGCGCGCCCTTGAGCAGGTCGACGGTCCGGTTGGTGTCCGTGGTGGTGCCGCTCTGGCTCACCGCAACGGCGAGCGTGTCGCTCATGTCGAGCTGGAGCCCGAACCCGGAGAGCTCGGTCGCGGTGATCGACTCAACGGTCATCGAGCTGCCGGCCAGCTCGGACAGGATCTTCGCCATCGACGCGCCGGCAACGGCGGCGGTGCCCTGACCGATCACCTTCACCCGCGTGATCGCCCCTGATGCGAGCCGCTCGACGACGCCGGGTGGCAGCGCTCGGCTGCCCACGACGGCACGGAGCACGCCATCGGTGGTGACGATCTTGCCGCGCAGCGTCTTCGTGAAGCTGTCAGGAGACTCGGTGATCTCCTTGAGCAGGAAGTGCGGCGCGTCGCCGAGGTCGATGTCGCGCGTCGTCACCTCGGCCATCGCGACCTCGTTCCCTGCAACCGGCAGCGGCGTGCCGTCGTAGGACGCCCTGCGAACCCCTTCGACCGTGCCGGCCTGCGCGGCATCCAGGGCCACGAGCTGCCCGCCGCTCTCGCCATCGAGCCGAACGAACCGCGACGTCTCCTCGACGATCCCGTACGGCTCGCTGGCCACGATGTAGCAGTCATCGGCGAGCCCGATGTAGACGCCCTGGCCGCTGCCCTTCAGCGCGAGGAGCACCGTGCCCGGCTTGCTCGCCGCCGCCGCACCGATCGCGACCGACCCCTCGAAGTCGGCGACGGTGCGCCGGAACGCCTCGACCAAGTCGTCGCCGGGTTGGCTTCCGTGGGCCACCTGGGCGTGCCGCGCCATCAGCGCCGGGATGACCTTGGCGTCGGTGGTGATCGGTGCGGGGAACCGCAGCCCGTGGGCGACCTTGAGGTCGGCGTGATTGTCGACGTCACCGTTGAGCACGCCGACGATGTAGTCCCGCGAGGCGTACTCCTCGCCGGCGAGCTCGTCCTCCTCGCTGTTCACGGGATGGGCATTTGGTTCTGAGATGATGCCGACGCTCGCCCATCGCGTGTGCCCGAGCACCGCGACCTGTGGCTCCTGGGCACCGCCCAGGGCCAGCCGTAGGAGCCGGTCGCCGGCCACCGCCGCCCGCATCGCGGCAGTGTTGTCGCCGAGCTCGCCGATCTCGGCGGCCGCCTTGTACACGAACGACAGCACGCTCGCGCCGTCGGCCGTGGCGATGACCCGCACCGAGCTGTTCTGGAACAGCGAGTCGCCGTTGCGCTTGGCGACGCCGGCGCCGATCGCCGGATCGGCCACGTCGAGTCCGTGGTTCCAGACGAACAGGTGGATGCCGGCCGAATCACGGCCCCGCACCTCCATGCGGTCGATCGCCGAGAACGCCTGCTGGATCGCGAGGTAGCCGGCGCGTGCGGAAGCGGTGGCTTCGCGGCCGGCGAGGGCATCGACTTCGCGGCGGTGCGGAGCCGATCCCGGCGGATCGCCCACAACGCGTCGCGCAGCGCGATCGAGGCGGCGTTCGCCCGTTCGAGCGCATCGGGATCCCACCCCGCGGTCACCTCGGCATCGGCCAGCTCGGCGTCGACCTCGACCGCGTAGGCGTCGAGCTGGTCGAGGCGGGCGGTGATCGCGGCGACGAGGTCGTGGCGGTCGGCGAGCGCCAGCACGCCCGGCAAGCCGCGCAGCGCCGCGTCGACCTCGGCGGCTGCCGCGGCGACCGCCGCGGGATCGCCGACCAGCGACAACGCGCGGTCGAGTCCGCCGATCAGATCGGCCGGCGCCGGGTACGGCTCTGGTCGGTTTCCGGCTGACGATCGCGATGATGCCGCACATAGTGCGGCCAGGTTACGGCGCACTCGGCGCGCCTCGTCGGCGACCCGTCGGACGCCGCGCTGGTCAGGCCGCCGCGATGATGCGGGCACGCGACGGAACGATGGTGACCTCGACCCGCTCGCCGGGCGCCACCGATTCCGCATCGGCGGCCATCTGCACGTCGACCAGCAGGTCGAGCCGGTCGAGCCGCACCCGCAGGATGCTCGACGACCCGGAGTAGTGGTCACTCACGGCCGTGCCCGCCAACGCCGACGCCTCACCGTTGAGCGGGGCAACCCGCAGGTCCTCGGGACGCGACATCACGATGACACCGCCGCCGGCCGGGACGTCGCTCGGCGCCGCGAGGCCGACGCGGACGCCGGCCACCGAGACGCCGTCGGCGCCGACCTCGCCAGGCAGCTCGTTGATCCGCCCGACGAACCGGGCGACGAACGGCGTGGCCGGGTCGCTGTAGACCTCGCGGGGCGTGCCGAGCTGCTCGATCCGGCCGTCCGACATCACCCCGATGCGGTCGGAGATCGACAGCGCCTCCTCCTGGTCGTGGGTGACGAACAGCGTCGTCATGCCGAGCTGCAGCTGCAACCGGCGGATCTCCTCGCGCAGGTCGACGCGCACCTTGGCGTCGAGCGCCGACAGCGGCTCGTCGAGCAGCAGCACCGCCGGCTCGAAGACGAGCGCACGGGCCAGGGCGACCCGCTGCTGCTGGCCACCGGAGAGCTGGTGCGGGTACCGCGTCGCCATCTGCGCGAGGTGCACCCGCTCGAGCGCCTCACCGATCCGGCGCTGCTGCTCGGCCCGGTCACGCCGCGGACGCGCAGCCCGAACCCGACGTTGCCCGCGACGTCGAGGTTCGGGAACAGGCTGTAGCTCTGGAACACCATGCCCATGTTCCGCTTGTGCGCCGGCGTACCGATCAGGTCCTTGCCGTCGATGGTGACCGCACCGGAATCCGGGCGCTCGAAGCCGGCGGCGATCCGCAGCGCCGTCGTCTTGCCGCAGCCCGACGGGCCGAGCAGGCTGACGAGCTCGCCCGGCTCCATCGCGAGGCCGAACGACTCGAGGGCGACCGTCGGCGCCGAACGTCTTGCGGATGCTCCGGTACTCGAGGGTGGAAGCCACGGTCGGGTGCTGACTCCTGGTTTCAGATCCCGCCGGCCACGGTGGCGGCGGCGCCGCGGCGGCGGGTGAGGAACGTGACGAATGCGAGCAGCAGCGTGGTGGCGACGAGCGTGACCAGTCCGAGGGCGATCCCGCCCTGGACCTCGCGCTGATAGAACTGCGCCTGGAAGACGGGCAGCGTGAACTTGCCCATGAGCTGGGCCATCGTGAACTCACCCATCACCACCGTCGCCGTGAGGAACGACGCGGTCAGCAGCGACGCGCGCATGTTGGGTACGAGAACGCGGAACATCGTGGTTCCCCACCCGGCTCCGAGCGATCGCGACGCGTCGACCAGCGTGCGCAGGTCGATCGCCCGAAGGCCGGCGTCGAGGGCGCGGTACGTGAACGGCATCGCGAGGACCGTGTAGAACGGGATCAGGGCGAACCTGCTGTTGAAGAACCACGGCGTGGTGTCCTTGTAGGCGCCGATCACGCCGACGACCAGCGCGATGGGCGGCACGACGTACGGGAGCACCGTGAGCGTCTCGACCAGCCCGCGGGCGGACGGGAGGCGCAGGTGCACCCACATCGCGGTGGGCAGCATGAGCGCCAGCGTGAGCACGATCGTCCCGATCGCGAGCCGGCCGCTCAGCCAGACCGTGGGCCCGAAGTTCTCGTCCCGGAACGCCTGGAACAGCCCGTCCAGCGTCCAGCGGTCGAAGAGCGTCGACCACCCGAACAGGATCACGGGCACCCGCTGGAACGCGAAGCGGGCCATCGAGAGCAGCGGGAAGATGAAGTACGCGGCGACCGCGAGCAGGAACACCCACGACGCGATCGTGACCAGCGGGTTGCCCCGGGTCCGCTGGCGTGGCCCGGGTACCGGCGCCTCGGGGAGCTCGACGGCAGCGGGCGCGGCTTCGGGTGCGATTGCGGTCATCGCGACCACCGCTCGGCGCGCCGCCGCAGCAACAGGTAGAAGCCGATCGTGGCCAGCATCATCACGATCATCCACGCCGCCAGCGCGTAGCCGATGTTGGTCTGGCCGGTGATGTTGTCACCCTGCAGGTAGAAGCGGATCTGCACCGACACCAGCTCCGCCGATCCGGTGGAAAGCGCGAACGCGGTCGCGTAGGCCGCGAACGTGTTGGCGAAGAGCAACAGCATCCCGCCGAGGGCCGCCGGCGTGAGCACGGGGATGCCGACTCGCCACCAGTACGTGAGCGGCGTTCCACCGAGGTTGGCGACGGCTTCGCGCCATGCCGGCTTGAGCCCGTCGATCGACGGCAGCATGACGAGGAACATCAGTGGGACCTGGAAGAACGCGTAGACGGTGACGAGTCCCCAGAACGTGGTGATGAACTGGTTGGGGAGATCCAATCCGGTCGTCGACAGCGCCTTGGTCGCCAGGCCCTGCGTGCCCAGCGCGGCGATGAACGCGAACGCGAGGATGATGCCGCCCATGTTCGCGGCGACGCCCGAGAAAGCCGTGACGAGGTTGCGCAGCCAGCGCGGGCGTGGCATGCGGACCACGACGAGCGCGAGCAGCGTGCCGAAGAATCCGCCGATCAGCGCCGTCACGACCGAGAGCTTCACGGACTCGAAGAAGTAGTGCGGGAACAGTCCGCTCATCGCCTCGGCCATCGCCGGGGCGTCTGAGCCGCGCACGTTGCCGAACGCTCGCACGAACACCGACACCGTCGGGACGACGAGGAACAGCCCCAGGAACACGAAGAACGGGATCAGCCCAGCCCACGCGGTGAGGCCGTGACGCAGCCGGACGGCGCGGGAGCCCGCCCCGTGAGGGGCGGGCTCCTGGGTCACCGCTTCGGCGAACGCCGTCATCCCGATGGTCGGCGACGGACTGGTCATGGTCGGGCTCGACTCAGGCGTCGGTGACCATCGGGCCCCAGTTCTCCGTCAGCGCCTCATTTGCGGCGGCGATCTGGTCGGCGTTCGGGAACTCCACCTGGGCGACGAGCTCGGGCGGCACGTTGGTCATCATGTCCTCGGTGATGACGCCGTTGGCGGCCATCGTCTCGTAGCGGGCCGGGATGGCACCGCCCTCGAGGTACTCGAGCGCACCTTCGTCGGACAGGATGTGCTCGATCCACAGCCGGGCTGCGTTCGGGTGCGGGCCGCCGGCCACGACGCCCTGCGCGTAGTACGAGCTGTAGACCCCGTCGCTCGGGACCGCGTACGAGAACGTGAAGCCGGCCTCCTCGATGGAGGGGATCAGGCCGGGGAAGTTGTACGTCCAGTCGAGCACGATCGGCGTCTCGCCGGCGAGGACCGACGCTTCGGTGACCTGGGTCTCGTTGAGGATCCCGGCCGCCTTCAGGTCGGCGAAGTACTGGATGCCTGGCATGATGTCGTCGAACGACCCGCCGTTGGCGAGCGACGCCGCCATGACCGCGGCGAACGCGGCCCCGGCTTCGCGGGGATCGCCGTTGAGCGACACCATCCCCTCGTAGGCCGGGTTGTTCAGTTCGGCGAACGACGTCGGCACGGTCTCGACCAGTGTGGTGTTCACCCCGATCGACATGATCCCGTAGTACGCCCCGACCCAGTTGCCGTCCGGGTCGCGCAGGTTCTCCGGGATCTCGTCCCACGTCGACGGCATGAACGGGTCGAAGATCCCGTCCTCGACCGATTGCAGCGCGACCGGCGGGCTGACGTCGATGACGTCAGGCATCGTGTCGGAACCGCGCTGGGTCTCGACGGCGACGATCTCCTCGGCCGACGACGCATCGGGGTCCTGGACCGGGTGCTCGATGTCCGGGATACTTCTCACCGAACGTGGCGATCACGCCCTCGTAGTTCGCCCACGTTCGGAGGCAGGGCAATCAGGTTGACCTGGCCCTCCTCGTTGGCCGCCGCGATGAGCTCGTCGAGGCTGGCCGCGCCGCCCTCGGAAGTTGCTGTCGTGTCGTCTGGAGGTGCCGTGGTGGCCAGGGCCGTCGACGAGACGGCCATGGCGAGCGCCGCCGCGACGCCGAGCGCGCCCAGGCTGCGACGCCGGAGTTGTGTTGTGTCGGATGTCATGGCGCGGAAACGTATCTCATCGGCCCGCTCTGCGCTTAACGAACCGTCAACCGCGCAAACCTGCCGGTGCGGTCTACGAGACCTCGATCACGGGGATCGTCATCACGTTCGGGGTGCCGCTCAGCCCCGACACCATCGGCAAGGTGATCTCGCCCTCGATCGGCGCTCCCGGGAAGATCACGTGGCCGCTCCCGACGCCGCCGTCGGCGATCGACGGGGTGAACACGCTGCGGGCCAGATCGGGCGGGAACTGCCGCCCGTCGGCGGCGGTGAACATCGCCTGCTCCCAGGTCAGCGCCGTGGCGGCGCCCTCGGACGAGAGCAAGACGACACAGCTCAGCGCACCGTCGGACTGCATGAGGCAGAGCGTCGAGTCGGCGGCGAGCGACTCGACGTTGACCTGGCGGGACCCCGCGCCGCAGTGAGCGGGAGCCCGTTGATGCTGAACGTCTCGAGCAGACCGGTCGGCGCGTAGAAGTCACTGAAGACGTCGCACATCGCGTCCGAGCACGACGCTGACCGCCTTGCCGTTCTCCGTCACCGTGTACGACGGCGCAGTCTCGCCGAGGTCGAACTGACGGGTGATCGTGACCCCGAGCAGGTGGCCGACGAACAGTTCGGCGGGCGTGTTCCGGACGGTGTGTTGCTCGGCGATGTCGAGCAGCGTGAGCGGGTCGGCGGCCACCGCGGCGTACACCTCGGTCAGGAACGCCAGTCCGTCGAACGCACACCGTCGCAGCGGTCGACGTGGTGGCGTCGCTCACCACCGGGACGGTGCACCGGCGGCGGGAGGGTGCTTGCGGGCGCGGTCAACGGCGGCGCCGTGCTGGTGGTGGCGAGCCATGCCGACGTCGATGGCGCGGCCGGCGGCTGGGCCGGGTTCGTGCCGAGCGGGGGGACTGACGATGGCGGCAACAGGGTCGGCGCCGCGCTCGCCGCCGGGGCCAGGGCCGGGTCCAGGGGGACCGGCGTGTCCGGCGTTACGGCGCCGCTCGGTCCCGCAGCCACGGCCACGCCACCGACCGCGCCACCGACCAGGCCGGCGATGGTCATTCCCAGGACAACCGAGCGCCTCATGCCCGAACATACTGCGTACCCTGATCACCTGGCTCAAGCCCGCTCGGTGGCGTCATGCGATCGAGCGATCCGCGCGCGATTCGCGCGGATTGCTCATCGCGAGGGCGGCCGTGGCCTACTTGCCCAGCGGGAGGCGACGAGGGCGGCGAGGTGATCGGCGGCGTCGTGGGCGATGGCGTCCGTCGCGTGCCTCGACCATCACGCGAACCAGCGGCTCGGTGCCGCTCGGCCGCAGCAGGACCCGGCCGGAGCCGGACAACCTCGCCTCGACCGCGGTGATCTCGTCAGCGAGCAGTTCGGCGGCGTTCGGCAGCCGCTCGCGCACCGGGACATTCACGAGAACCTGCGGAAAGCGGGTCATCGCCCCGCCGGCCAGCGCGGCCAGTGACTGCCCGGACCGCTTCACCTTGTCGGCGAGCACGATGCCCGTGAGCAATCCATCCCCGGTCGTCGCACGATCGCGGAAGATGACGTGCCCGCTCTGCTCCCCGCCCATCGTGTAACCACCGGCGTCGAGCGCTTCCAGCACGTAGCGGTCGCCGACCGCGGTCTCGACGACGGCGATCCCGGCCTGCTCCATCGCGATGCGAAAGCCGAGGTTCGACATGACGGTGGCGACGATCGTCGCGTCGCGGAGCAGCCCCCGCTCGTGGAAGTCCGTGGCGCAGATGGCCATGACCTGATCGCCGTCGACGAGATTCCCCGTGCCGTCCACGGCCATCAGCCGGTCGGCGTCCCCGTCGAGCGCCAGACCGATGTCGGCGCGATGTTCGATGACCGCCGCCGACAGCGTTGCGGTATGGGTCGCGCCGCAGCGGTCGTTGATGTTGCGGCCGTCCGGTTGGTCGCTGATCGCGACCACGTCCGCACCCGCCCGTCGGAAGAGCGCGGGGGCGACCTTGTAGCTCGCGCCGTTCGCGGTGTCGACGACGATCCGAAGCCCGGCGAGCGAGCGACCCTCGATCGATTCGAGGACGTGCGACCCGTAGTGCGGGCTCTGCTCGGCCTCGTGCAGTTGCGCCGGCTCGCCGGTCGGCGCCGGCAACCCCACCACCTCGTGCTCGATGCGCTCCTCGACATCGTCGGGCAGCTTCGTCCCGCCACCGCGCGAAGAGCTTGATGCCGTTGTCCTGGTACGGGTTGTGCGACGCCGAGATCATCGCTCCCATCGCGTCGCGCCGTGACGCTTCGAACGCGACGACTCGGCGTCGGCACGACGCCGAGACGATGCACCTCGACGCCCTCAGAGGCAAGGCCGGCGACGAATGCCGCCTCGAGCATGGCCGTGGAGACCCGGGTGTCGCCACCGACGACCGCTTCGGACCGGTTCTGGCCGGGAGGGGCGAGCACGCGTGCCGTCGCGCGCCCGAGATCGAGCGCGAACGAGGCGGTCAGGTCGGTGTTCGCGACCCCGCGGACTCCGTCGGTCCCGAACTTCACAACGAGCGCTCCGCCCAGATCCGGCACGGCGACGTGGCAACCGGTAGCCGGACGATCATCGCGCCGACGCCGTCGGGGTGCGCGCCGGTCGGGCGGACGATCATCGCGCCGACGCCGTCGGGGGTGCGCGAGGGGGCGGTAGCCCCCTCGCCCGGCGGACAGGCGAGCTTGCTCGCCCCGCCGCAAGCAGCTCGGTGCGGCGAAGCCGCTCATCGACCTCGCCGCAGGCCAGCGAGCGCAGCGAGCCGGCCGAGGACGAACTCACCGCTTCGTGAACTGCTTGGCCTTGCGGGCCTTGACGAGGCCGTACTTCTTGCTCTCCTTCTTCCGCGGGTCGCGGGTGAGCAAGCCGGCCTTCTTCAGGGTCGAGCGGTTCTCCGGTTCGGCTTCGGCGAGCGAGCGGGCGAGCGCCATGCGCATCGCGCCGGCTTGGCCACTCACCCCGCCACCGGTGATCGTGGTGTCGACGTCGAAGCGCTCGGTGGCCTCGAGCACGCGCAGCGGTTCGACGGCCTCCATGCGGTGCGCCGGTGTGGTGAAGTAGGTCTCGAACGGACGGCCGTTCACCGTCAGGACGCCCGTGCCTGGGCGCAGCCGGGCGCGGGCGATGGCTTCCTTGCGGCGACCAGTGGTCTGGGTGAGCGGGGCAGTGGCCATGATTCGTGTGGTCCCTTACGATTTCGTGGGGTATCAGCGGGCGCGGGCCGCGGTGAGGTCGAGCGGGGCGGGCGCCTGGGCGGCGTGCGGGTGGTCGGGGCCGGCGTACACCTTCAGCTTGGTCAGCATCTGGCGACCGAGCGGGCCCTTCGGAAGCATGCCCTTGATCGAGCGGCGCACTGCATCGGCGGGCTTCGTGTCGAGGAGCTCAGCGTAGGTGTTCGACTTGATCCCGCCGGGAAACCCGCTGTGGCGATAGACCCGTTCGCGGTCGGCCTTGCCCGCCGAGAGCACGACCTTGGCGGCGTTGACGATGACGACGTGATCGCCGGTGTCGAGGTGCGGGGCGAAGGTCGCCTTGTGCTTGCCGCGCAGCACGCGGGCAACCTCGGTGGCCATGCGACCGAGGACGAGCCCGTCGGCGTCGACGACGTGCCAGGCACGCTCGATCTCGCTGGCTCTCGGTGTGTAGGTGGGCATCTGCGCGGGCCTTCTCAATGCAAACGTTGCGAAAAGTGAACCGGGAAAGGTTATCGGCGCCCCGGCGCGATTCCGCTACGCCGCTCCTGGTCCGCAGCGCGGAAGTGTGAAGTAGACAGCGCTTGACCGCTGCGTGGTTTCACTTCGGCGATAGAACGTCAGTCGTCGCCGCCCTCGATGATGCAGGTCACCCGAGCCGGATCGACGGGCGTGATCGTGCCGGACGAGGTGTCGAGGATCCACGCCGCGGTGATGCTCGTGAACGGGCCCGCACCGCGTGCGGCGCCGCGACGACGCCGGCGACTGCCGAATTGTAGGTGCCGTCGAGCGTGCACGACGGCGAGAGCTCCTCGCCGTCGGCCACCGGGAGTTCGACGCTGTCGATCACGGTCCACGGCAGCGGGCTGCCCTCGGCGTCGCGACCGTCCGAACGGCTCAGCCACATGACGTGCCCGCCCCCGTCGATCGCCACCTCCTTGCCGACCCACAGCGGTGCATCGCCTTCGCCGATGACCCAACCCATGCGCACGGCCACACCGAGGACAGGGGAACCCGTCGCCGCGTCGACGACGGTCCCGAACTGGGGCGACGTGTAGACCAGGCCGACGTAGTGCTCCCACTGATCGCTCTCGTTCGCGTCGTCGAACACGACCTCCCACGGGTCGACGGTACCGGTGCCGTCGTTGTCGGTGCCGAGGAAGTCGTCGCCGATCAACCTGGCCCAGGTGTTCGGGCCAACGAGGCCATCGACTTCGAGACCGGCGGCGCCTTGGAACTGGCGCACCGCCTGCTCCGTGGCCGGGCCGAAGTAGCCGTCGATCTCGATGCTGTAACCGTGACGAACGAGATAGATCTGCACGTTCTGGACGATTCGACCCTTCTGGCACAGCCGAACCGGGTACGTGCTTGGGTTCTCCGTGTAGGTCGGGCACACGGGTCCGGACGTTGTCGGAGGGGCCGGCGTCGCCGTCGGCGGGGCAGTGGTCGTCGTTGCGGGATCCGCAGGCGGCTGCGGTGTGCCGGCGCGGTCGAGGGTGACCGTCACGTCGACCGGACAACCGGCGTCGGTCGCCGACGGCGTATCCGCCTGGGTGTCGACCACTAGCACCCGACCGGGGGTCGAGACGGTCTCCTCGCCCTCGGCCTCCGGTGTCGTGTCGAACGAGCCAACCCAGAACCGACCGTCGAAGTCGGCGTGGATGAGGTGGTTGCCGGCGTCGCCCAGGTCGAGTCGCAGCGACTCGACGCCGGACTCGGCATCGGCGACGACCAGCGCCCAACCACCGGCCGTCTGATTCGTCGCGCCATTGAAGTCGGGCCCCTCGACCCAGCTCAGCAGTACGCCGCTCGCGACGTTCGCCGCGACGGGCGCCTGGAACAGCGGCGGACCGTTGTAGGTGGCGGTGTCGGTGGGCACGAACCAATCAGTCAACGGCCCGCCGGCGGCGTCGTAGTACGCGAACGCCTCGGTGAGGTCGGTCCACGCGCCGAGCGCGATGCGTCCAGCCCCGATGGCGACCGAGCCCACCCCGAACTCGGGGCCGCCAGAGGGTCCGACGTCTGCTCTCGTGCCGTCGGCGTACTCGACGAGAACCGCCCCGGTCATGTCGGGCTCGGACGGTCGCGGCGTCGCAGAGTCGTCGACGACCACGGCCGCCGAGCGCCCGTCCAGCCAGCCGGCCGACTGGAGCCTGAACTCGCCGAGCTCGATCATGGTGGCCGTCCCGTCGGCGGCGACCCGGTGGATCTCGCTCCCGCGCTCGCCCGACGCCTCGGCCCAGACCGTCCCGTCCGGTCCGCGCACCGCCATCACCGGCGTCGACGTGATCGGCAACGTCAACGCCTCAGAATCGGCGATGCGGTCGATCGTGGCGCCGCCCGGTCCGGTCGACAGGAACGTCGCTCCGTCGGGAACGGCGGTGCAGGTCGGAGCGACCGGGGGTGCAGCGAGCAATGGGCTGAATGATGTCGCGATGGAACACGCGAGCAGCGCGGCTCCCGCGAGCGAACGGGTCTTGTTCATGCCCAGTTCAAAGCCTCGACGCACGCCGATCGATTCTTACGATCACGTTGCGGACAGTCGACGGCCAGTACGTGGTTCTGGGCGGCCGGCGACTCGGAAACCCCGCTTCGCGGGTCGCCTGACCCGTTCTCATGAGGATTCACCACCAGATCGGTGGCAGGCTCGGGCGGTGAACGATCGGAGCAAGCGGTTCCCCGGTATCGGCGACGGGTGGGCGCGGTTCGACGGACCGGCCGGCACCCAGATGGTCGACACCGCGATCAGCGCGATGGCCGATTGGGCCGCCAGCGGAAACAACGCCAACAGCGGCGGGAGGTTCGCCGCCGCCGACGCCTGCGACGCGCTCCTCGAAGCCACCCGGCGAACGGCGGCCGAGCTGTTCGGTGCCGATCCCGACGCGCTCGTCTTCGGCGCCAACATGACGACGATCACGATGGCGTTCACACGCGCCGTCGGCGAGACGCTCGGTCCTGGCGACCGCGTGGTCGGGACCCGCCTCGACCATGACGCGAACGTCACGTCGTGGCGAATTGCGTGCGACCGCGCCGGAGCGGAGCATGTCCTCGCCCCGTTCGACCCCGGCACCGGGCTGCTCGACCCGCAGGCGGTCATCGATCTCATCGACGAGCGCACCAGATGGGTGGCCGTCACCGGCGCGTCGAACCTCATCGGGTCGCTCGTCGAGCTGCCGCCGATCGTGGCTGCCGCACACGCCGGTGGCGCGCGGGTGTACGTCGACGCGGTGCACCTGGCGCCGCACCGGCCGATCGACGCCGGCGCCATCGGATGCGACGCGCTCGTCACGTCGGCGTACAAGTGGTACGGCCCACACGCGGCCGTGCTCTGCTCGACGCCCGAGCTACTGGACGTGCTCCCCGTCGCCAAGGTACGCCCAGCCGCCGACGCGGGGCCGCGACGATGGGAGACCGGCACGCCGAGCTTCGAAGCGATTGCGTCGCTCGGCGCCGCCGCCCAGTACCTGCTCGACGAGACCGTGGCGGCGATCGCTCGGGACGAAGCAGAGGTGTGCGCGGCCCTGCTCGCCGGGTTGGCGGCGATTCCCGGCGTGCGCTTGTGGGGGCCGCCGACCATGGACTGCCGCGTGCCGACCGTGGCGTTCACCGTCGATGGCATCCATTCCGACGACGTGGCCGCCGCGCTCGCGGCCGAACGTATCGCAACGTGGTCAGGTCACTCGTACGCCGTCGAGGTCGTCGATCAGCTCGGCCTCGCCGGCTCCGGCGGTGTCGTCCGGGCCGGCGTCGTCGCCTACATCACGGACGACGACGTCGCCCGCCTGCTCGACTCCATCCAGCGCATCGTGTTCCGGCCGGCTCGGTGAGGCGATCCGCCGGAGGCGAGATCGGCGCGCTCGTCGCCTGTTGGTTGGGTAACCCCGGTACGGTCCCGGCGTGCAATGGGGCGTGTCGATCTCACTGTCCGGGGAGCTGTCCGACCCTGGCCGGATCGCCGAGGTGGCGGTCACCGCCGAGGCGGCCGGCTGGCACGGCGTCTTCGTGTGGGACCACTTGTGGAACCGGACGCTGGCCCCGTTCGCCGACCCGTTCGTCACCCTCGCGGCGGTCGCTCTCGCGACCGAGCGCATCCTGATCGGGACCCTGGTCACCGCGCTACCCAGGCGGCGACCGCAGCTCGTCGCCCAGGCGACAACCTCGCTCGACCGCCTCTCGGGTGGCCGGATGGTGCTCGGCCTCGGACTCGGCGTCGACAGCTACGGCGAGTACTCGGCGTTCGGCGAGCCGGCGAGCGACGATCGCGCTCGCGGCGCCGCGCTCGACGCCGGGATCGAGCTGGTCCTGCCGATGCTCGCCGGCGATCCCGTGCCGGGTGCCGGCGGGCGGGTGACGACGGTGGCCGGTGTCCAACACCCGCGAGTCCCGATCTGGATCGCCGGGCGAGCTGGGTTCAGCGCCGGACCGCGGCGCGTGGCCCGGCACGGATTGGAGGGCTTGGCTCTGGTGTCCGTCGAGGTCTGGGCACCCAACCACGTCACGGCCGCGCTCGACGCCGGAGTTCTCACCGCTGGCACGCTCGACGTGGCGCTGGTCGGAGGCTCACATCCCGATCCGCAGGCGCTCGCCGGCGCCGGCGCGACCTGGTGCATACCAGAGGTCCTCCCCGGCGCATCGGCAGCCGACGCCCTGACCATCGCCGCGACGCCGCCCGGTTAGCCCTACCGCGATGCCTCGTCGGAAGCACTCGTCACGCGTCGGCGTCCTCGTAGAGCGGCTCGCCTCGAAGGAGGCGACGAGTGATGTTCACGACCTGATCGGTTTGGCGCACGGTGGGTGTGTGTGCGGCAAGCCAGCGGGCGGCGCCGACGAGAACGAGTCCTGCCTGCGCTGATCCGGCCGGCCAGGCGTGGTATTGGGCGGCGGCGGCATCGATCGACTGGAACCAGTGGAATCCGGCGTCCTCGCGGTAGAGGGCCCGACAGAGCTCGGCGAGCACCTCGTCACCGTGGCCACCGGCGGCCAGGTGGCCGGCGACGACTCGTCCGGCCTCGTCGACGCCGCCTCGGCCGTCCCAACAAGCCTCGATCTCGCCGAGTGAGCAGGGATCGCTTCCTGGCAGACGAGCGGCCGGAACGTTGAGGAAGCGGTCGAGGTAGACACGGACGGCGCTGTGGACAATTCCGCGCACCAGTTCATCGGTCGGTTGGCGAGCGATGGCCTGGTGCACGGCGTTGGCGGTCGTGAACGTGTGGTGTACGGCGTCCCAGTCAGCTACGTCGTTCTGGGTGTGGAAACGAACCAGACGAAGGGCGGCGGCGAAGGCGACTGCCCGCGCCAGCTGCTCGGCGTTCGCACCGCGAACCGCGGCCTCGACGAGGGACTCGACGACCTGGCCAGGGTCGTCGGCCAACAGCGCCCAACCGACGGCGCCGAGCTCGTCGTCGGTGAATCCATCCGCTGCACCGATCGTCGTAGCCAGGCGGGCCGACGTCTCCTCGACCAACGGTACGAGGTCGATCGGCTCGCGCCACTCGCTCACCTCCTCGTGCCGGGTGGCCGAGGCCATCGGTCCGACGATCGTCGGCAAGAGCAACGTCCACGCATCGCCGCCAATGTCCGCTGCCGCCTCGCAGGCCTTGTTGAGGGAGTCGATGACGTGACCTTCATCAAGGTAGATGTGGTCAGTGCATGCGGCGAACAAGAAGCGCTCCGTCGCCGCAGGATCGTCCCGGCCGGCGGTGGCGACCACACGCTCGGCTGCCGTGCCGAGGCGGTTCTCCATGAAGCGCCGGTACCAGCGAGCGAGCTGCTCTGGCTCCGCCTGCCCCTCGAGCGGGGCCACGGGGAATCTGGGAGGTTGCCCCTGGACGTCGCGAGCGAGGAACGCGAGACCCTGAGTCAGGGCCCGCCCGTGTTCACTCTGGGGCAGGTAGGAAAGCAGGTTGAGCGCGATCTGAGCGACCGTCATGCCCGCTCCCCATCCCTCGGCGCGATTGGCCGCTGCGAACCGAAGCCCGATCTCGACGATCCGTGACGGCGAAGTCCCTCGGGCGAGCAGTCCGTGGACTGCCTTGGCCACGACAAGCGTCAGGCCCTCCTCCAGTCCTTCGACCAGGCGCCGCTCGAGCCGTTCGACCTCGTCACTGGTGCGCCGCGGCGCGACCCGAACCTCATCACCCTCGATCGCCACGTCGAGGGCGGCTGCATCATCCGCCCACAAGTCGAAGGTGCACCCCGACGACAGATCGAACCGGGCATGGTGCCAGTGGCAGGTGAGCAGGCCGTCGTCCACGGTGCCGCGGTGAAGCGGGAAGCCCATGTGCGGACAACGATCCTCGATCGCCCAAGCACGCCGACCGTCCCAGAACACCACCACGGGAAGATCACCCACCTTCCCCACGAGCTGTCCGGTTCGACGGAGCTCCTCGGCAGGCCCGAAGGCCGTGGCATCGACGTCCATGGATCACAACCTTAGAACCTCAAGTCCACTTGAGATCAAGGAGGTAGACGCGGTCGAGTCGGCTCGCCGGTGTCAGCCGAGTTCGCGAAACTCAGAACGCTGCCGCGTAGAGGTCGCCGGGGCCGGCGGTGATCGCCGGCACGAGGCCGGCCGCCTGCGGGAGCAGCTGGGTGGCGTAGAAGCGGGCAGTCACGAGCTTCTGTTCGAGGAACTCGGGGGTGAAGCCGACCACCGGCCCGATCGTCGGCGCTCGCGCCGAGGGCAGCCGCCGCAATCGCCGACCGCGTGATCATCCAGCCCCCGGTGACGATCCCGGCCATCCGCAGGAACGGCGTCCCGCCGGCCAGCGCGCGTTCTGCGGGTCGGCCGACCCGTTCGTCATCACCCACTCGGTGGCCGACCGGAGTGCGGCGTTCGCCTCGGCGAGGCACTCGCCGATCTCGGCCACCACGCCCCCGGCCGCCTTCGCCTCGTCGGCACTGGCGTCGATCGCGGCGAGGAAGTCCCTCATCACGTCGCCACCACGGAGTCCCAGCTTGCGCCCGACGAGGTCCATCGCCTGGATCCCGTTCGTGCCCTCGTAGATCGCGGCGATGCGGATGTCGCGGTAGTGCTGGGCGACCCCTGCCTCCTCGATGTAGCCCATGCCACCGAAGACCTGGACCGCGATCGACGCCAGCTCGTTGCCGAGGTCGGTGCCCCAGCCCTTCGTGATCGGGGTGAGCAGATCGGCCAGCTCGGCGCGAGCCGTGCGCACGGCCTCGTCGGGATGCCTCTCGGCGAGGTCGATGCTCTCGGCATTGAGATAGATCACGCCACGCAACGCCTCGATGTACGCCCGCATCGTGAGGAGCATCCGGCGCACGTCGGCGTGGTCGACGATGGTGCCGGTCGGCGCCTCGTTCTCGCCGATGGCCGCGCCCTGCACGCGCTCCTTGGCGTACCCGACCGCGGCCTGGTACGCACGGTCGCCGATCGCCAGCCCTTCGACGCCCACCGACAAGCGGGCGACGTTCATCATCTTGAACATGTAGCGCATGCCCTGGTTGGGCTCGCCGATCAGGAAGCCGACAGCGTCGTCGTAGGCCATCACGCAGGTGGGACTGGCGTTGATCCCCATCTTCTCCTCGATCGACACGCACTCCAGCGAGTTGCGCCGGCCGAGCGAACCGTCCCTACCCGTCGATCCTGGGTCGACGAGGAACTTCGGCACGATGAAGCAGGAGATGCCCTTCGTTCCCAGGCGGGGCGTCGGGCACCCTGGCGAGGACGAGGTGGATGATGTTGTCGGCCAGGTCGTGCTCGCCGTACGTGATGAAGATCTTCTGCCCGGTGATCAACCACGTGCCGTCGCCGGCGGGCACCGCCTTGGCGGTCAAGGCGCCGACGTCGGACCCGGCCTGCGGCTCGGTCAGGTTCATCGTTCCGGTCCACTCGCCGGTGACCATCCTGGGCAGGAAGATCTCCTTCTGCTCCTCCGACCCGTAGTGCAGCAGCATGTCGATGGCGCCCTGGGTGAGCAAGGGACAGAGCGACAAGCCCATGTTCGCCGCGGTCATCATCTCCTGGGTCGCGATCAGCACCATCCACGGGAAGCCACCGCCGCCGTACTCGGGTGGGAACGGCACGGCCGGCCATCCCGCCTCGACGTATCGCCGGTACGCCTTGACGAATCCGTCGGGCGTCGTGACCGTCCCATCCTCCTGGCGGCGGCTGTGCTGGCGGTCGCCGACCCGGTTCAGCGGCGCGAACTGCTCGGCGTAGAAGCGGCCGGCCTCCTCGAGGATCCCGGCGACCGTCGCCGGATCGGCGTGCTGGAAACCCTCCAACCCGGACAACGCAGCAAGATCGGTGACGTGCTCCATGACGAAACGGATGTCGTCGAGCGGTGGTGCGTACTCGGGCACGGGGCAAACCATACCGACAGGGCAACGACCCGCTGGCCGGGCAAGAGCGTTCCAGCGCGCACGGTCGCTTGAAACACCTCGACCCTGTTGGGACTAGTGTCGGCTCCCTGACACGGCGGTGGGCTGCTGCCTGCCGCCCGCGGCCGCCGAAGCAACGACACCCAGGGGGATTCATGAGACGCCATTGGCGCAAATCGGCGACTGCGATGGCTGCCACCGCACTCGTCGTCACCGCGGCCTCGACCGCATTCGCAACGACCGAGCCCCCCGGCACCGAGCCGGCGGGCACCGAAGCCGCCGGCGGGGCCGCCAGCGGCTACGACGAGAGCGCGACCTGCGGTACCGACACGAACACGAGCAACGTCGCCAAGCTGGAAGCACCCGACCCGCAGACGTTCGTGCTGACGCTGTGCGCTCCGGACTCCGGCGATCCCGCCGAAGGTCGCGTTCTCGTCGCTCGGGATCGCGCCGAGCGAGTACCTCGAGAACAGCGACGGCCTCGTCAACGAGCCGATCGGCACCGGCCCGTACAGCCTCGGCACGTGGGAGCGGGGCAGCCAGATCGTGCTCGAGGCGAACCCGGACTACTGGGGCGAGGCGCCGCTGTCGTCGACCGCGGTGTTCCAGTGGAACCCCGACGGCGCCGCCCGCCTCGTGCAGCTCGCAGTCCGGCGCCGCCGACGGCGATCGACAACGTCAGCACCGGCGACTTCGAGCGGATCGAGGGCAACGCCAGACCTGCAGCTCGTCCCCCGCGACCCGATGAACGTGTTCTACGTCGGCTTCAACGTCGACATGGAGCCGTTCAACGACCCGGTGTTGCGCCAGGCCGTGGCCCTCGGCATCGACCGCCAGCGGCTGATCGACAACTTCTACCCGCCGGCTCGCAGGCGGCGACGCAGTTCCTGCCGCCCGGCGATCCCGGGCTACGACGCCGACTTCGTCGACTTCACGTTCGACCCGGAGGCCGCCGCCGCGATGGTCGCCGAGAGCTACCCGGACGGCGCTCGACGTCGCCTGAGCTATCGCGACGCCGCCCGCGGCTACCTGCCGCAGCCGACGCCGATCGCCACCGACATCCAGGCCCAGCTCGCCGACATCGGGATCAACATCACGCTCGACCTCCAGGAGTCGACGACGTTGATCGACAACGTCAGCCGCCGGCACGCTGCCCTTCTACCTGCTCGGCTGGGGCGCCGACTTCCCGGACCCGTCGAACTTCTTCGACTACCACTTCGGCCCCGACCAGGATGCAGTTCGGCACCGGAGTTCCGGAGATCCACGAGATCATCGCCGAGGCCGGCGCGACGACCGATCCGCAAGCACGGCTCGACCTCTACGCGCACGATCAACCCGCTGCTGGCCGAGAACATCCCGATGGTGCCGATCGCCTACGGCGGCTCGGCCGTCGCCTACAAGGCCGGCGTCACCGGCGCCCACGCCAGCCCGCTCACCAACGAGAGCATGGCGGTCATGGGCATCGAGGGCCAGGACACCTTCGTGTTCGTCCAGAACGGCGAGCCCGGCGGCCTGTACTGCGGCGACGAGACCGACGGCGAGTCGCTGCGGGTCTGCGAGCAGATCAGCGAGGGCCTGCTCGCGTACGAGGTCGGCGGCACCGAGTCGGTCCCGGCGCTCGCCGAGAGCTGGGAGTCCAACGAGGACTTCACGGTGTGGACGTTCCACCTCCGTGAGGGCGTCACGTTCCACGACGGCTCGGCGTTCGACGCCACCGACGTGGTCGAGAGCTACCGAGTCCAGTGGGACGCCGACGACCCTCGCCACGTCGGCCGCACCGGCACGTTCGACTACTTCGGCGCGCCTGTTCGGTGGATTCCTGAACCCGCCGCCGCCCGAGCCGAGGAGGACCACCGCGCCCCGGCGGCCCAGAGACCACGGCGGCTCCGGAAACCACCGCCGCGGGCTGAACGGCTGAACCAACCGTGAGCATCGGAGGCGGGCCGGGGACGGCCCGCCTCCGTGTTCACTACCTCGCCCCCGGTACCGGTCCGGGGAGATCCGCATGACCCGATTCGTCATCCATCGCCTCATCTCGTCGATCCCGGTGTTGTTCGGGATCATCACGTCCGTGTTCATCCTCGCCAGGGTCATCCCTGGTGACCCGTGCAAGGCGGCGCTCGGCGAGCGGGCGACCGAGCAGGCCTGCGCCGAGTTCGCCGCCCGCGAAGGGCTCGACCAGCCGATCATCGTGCAGTACGTCAAGTACCTCGGCAACGTGCTCACCGGTGACTTCGGGGAGTCGTTCAGCCAGCGCCGCACGGTCGTCGAGATCATGATCGAGCGGCTGCCGACCACGATCGAGCTGTCGATCGTCGCGCTGACGTTCGCGATCGTCGTCGGCGTCCCGCTCGGCGTGCTCGCGGCCTACCGCCGCAACTCCGCGGTCGACTCGGGCACCATGATCGCCGCCAACGCCGGCGTCTCGATGCCCGTCTTCGTGCTCGGACTGATGCTGAGCTACCTGTTCTCGGTGACCCTCAAGGACACGTGGCTCGCGCTGCCGCCGGGGAACCGGCTCTCGCCCGGGCTCGTGCCGACGCCGTTCTACGAGCAGTGGGGGCTGAGCGGAAACGGGGTGCTCGAGTTCATCTCCAACTTCGAGATGCTCAACGGGCTGCTGCAGTGGAACTGGCAGCTCGTCGTCGACGCCGGCCAGCACCTGATCCTTCCCGCCATCGCCGTCGGCACGATCCCGCTGGCGATCATCGCCAGGATGACCCGTTCGAGCGTGGTCGACGTGCTCGGCCACGACTACGTCCGCACCGCGCGCGCCAAGGGGCTCAAGGAGAAGGTGGTCGTCCGGCGCCACGCCCTGCGCAGTGGGCTGCTGCCGGTGGTCACCGTCATCGGGCTGTCGCTCGGCGGGCTGTTCGGCGGCGCGATCCTCACCGAGTCGGTGTTCTCGCTCACCGGCGTCGGCAAGACGCTGCGCGACTCGATCGAGGCGCGGGACTACAGCGTCGTGCAGGGCTTCTCGCTGATCGTCGGCATGGCGTTCGTGATCGTCAACCTGATCACCGACGTGCTGTACACCGTGTTCGACCCGCGGGTGCGTGTCTCGTGACGACCGACCTCGATGTCGGTCCCGGCGGCGCAGCGGTCCCCAGCGGCGCCGTGGCCGTCGCCGCCGGCGGTGGCGCGCCGGCGCCGGTCGCGTCGTCGAGCCGGTGGGGCGACGTCCTCCGGCTCGTGGTGCGCTCCTCGTCCGGCCGGATCGGGTTGGTCCTGGCCACGATCATCATCGGCGATGGCCGTGCTCGCCCCGGTCATCGCGCCGTACGATCCCAACGAGGTGCTCCTCAGCCCGGAGCACGGCCAGGTCAAGGAGAAGCCGTGCGTGCACCTCTTCGGCTGCCCTGAGGAGCAGGCGCAGCACCTGATGGGGCTCGACGAGAACGGCCGCGACGAGTTCAGCCGGATCGTCTACGGCGCCCGCGTCTCGCTGCTCGCCGGCGGCGCCGCCGTGGTCCTCGCGGTGCTCGTCGGCACCGTGATCGGGCTGATCTCCGGGTTCTACAGCCGTCGACTGGACAACGTCCTGATGCGATGCATGGACGTCCTGCTGTCGTTCCCGTCGCTGCTCCTGGCGATCCTCATCGTCACCGTGCTCGGACCAGGGCATGGTCAACAGCGTCCTGGCGATCTCGATCGTGTCCGTGCCGATCTACGCCCGGGTCGTGCGCGGTCAGGTGCTGTCGCTGCGGGAGCAGGACTTCGTCACCGCCGACCGCGCCCTCGGGGTCACGAACGCGCGGATCCTGCGGCACCGCGTGTTCCCGAACGCGTTGACGCCGCTCGTCGTGCAGTCGACGCTCGGGTTCGCGACGGCCGTCATCGAGATCGCCGGCCTCGGCTTCCTCGGCCTCGGCGTCCGACCGCCGCAGGCCGAGTGGGGCACGATGATCGCCCAGGCCTACCGCAGCATCCTCAACGCGCCGCACCTCGTGCTGTTCCCGGGGATCTTCATCTTCCTCAACGTGCTGGCGTTCAACCTGCTCGGCGACGCGCTGCGCGACGCCCTCGATCCGCGGAGCGAGCGCCGTGCCTAGCGTTTCGACGATCTGGGCGGCCTGCGCCTCACTTCGCAATCTGGGCGGCCAACGTGGCGGTTTCCGGGTCGGAGGCCGCCCAGAACGACGATTGTGTGCGCACCGTGGCCGATGACGCGGTGCCTGACGACGCGGATCATGACCCGCCGACGGCGCCGGACGCGTCGGTGCTCGACGTGCTGCCCGACGACGTCGAGGCCGCCGCGGCCGAGGACCACGCCGTGCTCGCGACTCCAGTCAGCGAGCCGGCACCCGTCGACGCGCCGCCGCTCCTCGAGGTGTCCGGGCTGCGAACGTGGTTCCGCACGCGCTCCGGCGACGTTCACGCGGTCGACGGGGTCGACCTCACCGTCGGGCGGGGCGAGGTGCTCGGGCTCGTCGGCGAGTCGGGTTCCGGCAAGAGCGTCACGATGCTGTCGGTGCTGCGCCTCGTCGAGAAGCCGGGGCGGATCGTGTCGGGCAGCGCCCGCTTCGACGGGGTCGACCTCGTCACGATGGGCAAGCGCGAGCTGCACGCGTTGCGCGGCAACCGGATCTCGATGATCTTCCAGCAGCCCAACGCCAGCCTGCACCCGTGCTTCAACGCCTCCCGCCAGATCAGCGAGGTCTACGAGATCCACCGCAACTCGCGGCGCAAGGCGGGGGTGGCGCAGGCGATCGAGATGCTGCGGACGGTGGGGATCCCCGACCCGGAGCGCCGCGCCAAGTCGTTCCCGCACCAGCTCTCCGGTGGGCAGGCGCAGCGGGTGATGATCGCGATGGCGCTGGCCGCCGAGCCGGAGCTGCTCGTCGCCGACGAACCGACCACCGCGCTCGACGTGACGATCCAGGCCCAGATCCTCGATCTGATGCGCAAGCTGCAGGCCGAGCGCGGCACCAGCGTCGTGCTGATCACCCACGACCTCGGCGTCGTCGCCGAGATGGCGCACCGGGTCGCCGTGATGTACGGCGGCCAGATCGTGGAGCAGGCGCCGGTGATCGACCTGTTCGCCGACCCGAAGCACCCCTACACGATCGGCCTGCTCGGCTCGGTGCCGGTGATCGGCCGGCGGATCGAGGAGCTCACCGTCATCAGGGGCAGGGTACCGACGCTCGTCGACCCGAAACCGGGCTGCCGCTTCGCCGACCGCTGCCCGATGAGGTTCGACCGGTGTACCGAGGCCACGCCTGCGCTCGTGGAGATCGAACCGGGGCGCCAGGTGCGCTGCTTCCTGCACAGCGACGCGTCGGTCGAGGAGTCCGTGCCCGTCACGATCGGGGCGCGGTCGTGAGCGTGCTCGTGGAAGCCCGCGGGATCGTGAAGTCGTTCCCACTGCGCGGCGGTGCGCTGGGGCGGGTCCACGGCGCCGTGCTGGCGGTCGACCACGTCGACCTCGACATCCACGAGGGGGAGGTGCTCGGTCTCGTCGGCGAGTCGGGGTGCGGCAAGACCACGATCTCGCGCATCTTGCTGCGCCTGCTCGATCCCGACGAGGGCACGCTGCGGTTCGACGGCCAGGACCTGCTCGGCGCCTCCTCGACAGAGCTGCGAGCGCTGCGGAAGAACATCCAGGTCGTCTTCCAGGACCCCTACGCGTCGCTCGACCCGCGTTCGGCCGTCGGCGACTCGATCGCCGAGGGTCTGCGGGCGCACGGGATGCCGAAGGAGCAGCGCAGCGCCCGCGTCGAGGAGGTCATGGACCTGGTCGGGCTCGACCCGGCCGTCGCCCGCCGGTTCCCGCACGAGTTCTCGGGCGGCCAGCGCCAGCGCATCGGCATCGCCCGTGCCCTGGCGGTCGAGCCGAAGTTCCTGATCGCCGACGAGCCGGTCTCGGCGCTCGACGTGTCGATCCGCTCGCAGATCCTCAACCTGCTGCGCGATCTCCAGCGCCGGCTCGGTTTCACGATCATGTTCGTGTCCCACGACCTCGCCGTCGTCGAGCACCTCTGCGACCGCGTCGCCGTGATGTACCTCGGTCAGATCGTCGAGATCGGCACCCGCGACGAGCTCTTCGATCACGCCGGACATCCATACACGAAAGCGCTGCTGTCGTCGGTGCCGATCCCCGACCCGTCGCGCCGCGACGACCGGCGCCGGATACTGCTCACGGGCGATGTGCCCTCGCCCGCCGACCCGCCGTCGGGGTGCCGGTTCCATCCCCGCTGCCCGGAGGTCCGCGAGGAGCTGTGCCACGACACCCCGCCCGACCTGCGGGCGATCGGTGGAACTCGACGCGCGCGGCGTGCCACTATGCAGTGGATCAGCGCGAGACCGCCGACGTATGAATGAAATCGACGACGCCACAGTGCAGTCCGAAGAACCCGGAGTGGCGTTCGGCGACCTCGGACTGCGACCCGAACTGCTCGCGACGCTCGTCGAGCTCGGCTACGAGGAGCCGACGCCGATTCAACGCGAGACGATCCCGACCGTGCTCGCCGGGCGCGACCTCGTCGGCCAGGCGGCGACCGGCACCGGCAAGACCGCGGCCTTCGCGCTGCCCCTCCTGCACGCCCTCGACATCGGAACTGGCGACCCGGACCGTGGCCGCGCCCGGCCGACCTCGCTGATCCTGGTGCCCACCCGCGAGCTGGCGATGCAGGTGTCGGAGGCGATCTTCAAGTATGGGCGCACGCTGGGTGTGCGGGTCGTGCCGATCTATGGCGGCCAGCCGATCTTCCGCCAGCTGCAGACCCTCGACCGCGGCGTCCACGTCGTGGTCGGCACCCCCGGCCGGGTCATCGACCACATCGGTCGCGGTTCGCTCCCGCTCGACGGCATCAGGTCCGTCGTGCTCGACGAGGCCGACGAGATGCTCGACATGGGCTTCGCCGACGACATCGAGTCGATCCTCGACTCGCTGCCCGCGGAGCGCCAGACCCTGCTGTTCTCGGCGACGATGCCGCCGCGCATCAACGGCATCTCCAAGCGCTACCTGCGCGATCCCGTCCGGATCCACGTCGGTGGTGCCGAATCTTCGACCGAACGAGCGCTGATCACCCAGCGGGCCTACATCGTCCAGCGGGCGCACAAGGCGGCCGCGCTGGGCCGGATCCTCGACATCGAATCGCCGACCGCGGCCCTCGTGTTCTGCCGCACACGCACCGAGGTCGACATCCTCACCGAGACGATGAACGGCCGCGGCTACCGGGCCGAGGCGCTGCACGGCGGCATGGACCAGGCCCAGCGCGACCGGGTGATGGGGCGCCTGCGCGACGGCACGGCGGAGCTGCTGATCGCCACCGACGTCGCCGCCCGCGGCCTCGACGTCGACACGCTCACTCACGTGGTCAACTACGACGTGCCGAGCGCCGCCGAGAGCTACGTGCACCGTATCGGGCGCGTCGGGCGGGCGGGACGGCAGGGCATGGCGATCACGCTCGCCGAGCCGCGTGAGCGCAGGCAGCTCGCCAACATCGAGCGGATGACGAAGCAGCACATCGCGATCGAGAAGGTGCCCAGTGTGGCCGATCTTCGGGCCAGGCAGGTCGAGCTCACCGTCACCGCGGTTCGCGAAGCACTGGCGGCCGAGGACCTCGACGAGTACGAGGACGTGCTCGACACGCTCGCGGCCGGTCACGACGTGCGCGAGATCGCGGTGGCGGCCCTCAAGCTGGTGCACGAGGCGAGCGGCGCGACGATCGAGGAGCCCGAGATCCCCGACTTCACCGAGCGGCCGGAGCGAGGTCGGCGGGAGCATCCCGACCACGAGCGCCGATCCGCGGCAGGGTGACGGATCGACCGCCTTCGTCCATGTCGCCATGGGGCGCAAGGGAGGCATCCGCCCTGCCGACCTCGTCGGCGCGATCGCGAACGAAAGCGGACTCAGTGGACGCGACATCGGGCCGATCCGGATCACCGAGCACTCGTCGGTCGTCGGCGTGCCGTCCTCCTCGGTCGATGTCGTGATCGGCGCGATGCGCAACGCCGTGGTTCGCGGCAAGCAGGTGGCGGTGCGCCGCTATTCGGAGGAGCCTCGCGAGCGCGCCGATCGACCGTTCCGCGGCGGCGACACGAGCTCTCGGCCCGAGCGATCGTCACGCGGGTTCGACCCGCGGGCCGGCCGACCGGCGAGAGGGGGCAAGCCCGTGCGGGGCTTCGGCGCCAAGCCGGGCGGTGGCGCGGGGCCCTCGCCGCGTCCGAAGCAGCAGGGGCGCGGCCGCTGAGACGTTGCGTTCCCCCTGTTACTTGCGCAGACGCTAGTAGCCGACGTCCCAGAGCGTGAGGCCGTGCGGTGGGGCGACACGGCCGGCGGCGTCACGTGATCTCGCGGCGAGGATCGCCGGCACCGCGCCTGGGGTGATGCGGCCGAGGCCGATGTCGACGAGGGTGCCGACGATCGATCTCACCATCTGGTGGCAGAACGCGTTCGCTCGAATCTCGAAGCGCAGGAGTGGCCCGGACGAGTCGATCACGGTCCAGGCAGCCGACGTCACGCGGCGCACGAGCGACTTCTCCGCCTGGTCATCGCCGACGCTCGCTCTCCGGCAGAACGACCCGAAGTCGTGCTCGCCGACGAACGCCGACGCCGCGTCGTTCATCGCATCGAGGTCGAGTCGAGGGGCAACGTGCCACGCCCGGTTCGCCAGCAACGGGTTCGGGTACGACGCATTCCACACGTCGTACCGGTAGTGACGCCACTGCGCGGAGAACCGGGCGTCGAAGTCGTCGGTGGTCCACTCGGCCGACCGCACGGCGAGGTCGGGCGCGCACAGCTTGTTGAGTCGGCGAACGAGCGCATCCAGCTCGGTGTCATCGGGCAGGTTCCCGGACACGACCTGCCCCCAGGCATGTACGCCGGCATCGGTCCGCCCGGCGCCCGTGAGCTCGACAGGTGCCCGCAGCACGAGCGAGATCGCGTCGGACAGCACGCCCACCACGGTGCGCACGCCGGCGTTGGCCGCGAACCCGCGGAATCCCGTGCCGTCGTAGGCGACGAGGAGTCTCGCTTTCACGACATCACCCGTTGACTCGTCTGTGTACGCGCAACCGGCGATCGGAGCCGTGAGCTCACGCGAAGCGGTCGCCCCAGAGGCCCGAGTCCTGAAGCGCGCCCGAGTGCGGGGCGTCCCGACGGGGGTCCCCCGGCACTCGGATGGGTCTCACGCGCCGGTGTCAAGTGCCGCCTGAGCGGCTCAGACGAGCTCGATGCGGGCCATGTCGGCGCGGTCGCCTTGGCGGGTGCCGAGCTTCAGGATGCGGGTGTAGCCGCCGTTGCGCTCGAGGTAGCGGGGCGCGACCTCGTTGATCAGCTTGTGCGTCATCTCGCGGTCTCCGAGGAAGCCCTGGATCTGACGAAGCTGGTGCAATCGGGTCGGGCTGCCCTCGTCCTGGGCCTTCTTGGCCTTCGTGATCAGCTTCTCGGCCACCGGCCGCAGCGCCTTGGCCTTGGCCTCGGTGGTGACGATCGCCTCCGCGGCGAACAGCGATGCGGCCAGGTTGGCCATCATCAGGCGCTGATGGGCGGCGTCGCCGCCGAAGCGCTTGGACTTGCGTGGGGTCGGCATCTAAGTGGTCCCTGCTCAATCTCTGGGCTTGATCTCTGGTACTCGCTCGAAACCGCTCAGCCGCGCAGCGACAGGCCGCGCTCGTCGAGCTTCTGCTTGACCTCGTCGAGGCTCTTCTGGCCGAAGTTCGTGATGTTCAGCAGGTCGTCCTCGGTCTTCGGTGAGCAGCTCACCGATCGTGTTGACCTGGGCCCGCTTGAGGCAGTTGCTCGGACGCTCGGACAGGTCGAGATCCTCGATCGGCAGGTCGAGGTCGGGCGAGCTCGACGCCGCGTCGCTGACTTCACCGAGCTCCAGGCCCTGGGGCTCGTCGCTCATCGACGCCACCAGCTCGGCGAGCGAGCGCAGCGTGGCGCCGGCCGAAGCGAGCGCGTCGGCCGGGGTGACCGAACCGTCGGTCTCGATGTCGATGACGAGGCGGTCGTAGTTCGTCGAGTGCTCGACGCGGGTCGGCTCGACCTCGAACGTGACGCGGCGCACGGGCGAGAAGATCGCATCGATCGGGATCACGCCGATCGTGCGGGACTCGGTGTCGCGGTCGCTCGACGAGTAGCCCCGGCCCTGCTCGATCGTGAGATCGATGGCCAGACGGCCCTTCGTGTTGAGGTGGGCGATGACGAGGTCCTTGTTGAGGATCTCGACGTCGGCCGTGGTCTCGATGTCACCAGCGGTGACCTCACCGGCGCCCCGGGCATCGAGCCGGCACGTGACCGGATCGGACGACTCCGACGTGACGACGACATCCTTCAGGTTGAGGATGATGTCGGTGACGTCCTCGGCGACGCCCGGAATCGTGTCGAACTCGTGGAGCGCCTCGTCGAAGCGAACCATGGTGATCGCCGCGCCGGGAATCGACGACAGCAGGGTGCGGCGGAGCGAGTTGCCGAGGGTGTGGCCGAAGCCGGGCTCGAGCGGCCCGAGTGCGAACCGCTGGCGGTTCCCCGACTCTTCGGTGACGGTTTCGATGGTGGGGCGCTGCATGACGAGCATTTGCCGATGTCCTTCTTGTTCTTCGCGGACCTGCGTAGGGACGCTGCTGCGTTCTTCGGGGGTTCACGGGGGCGGAGCCCCCGTGGGTGGGATTACTTGGAGTAGAGCTCGACGATGAGCTGCTCGCGAACGGGCACGTCGATGTGCTCACGCTGCGGGAGATCGCGGACGGTGACCTGCTTGCCCCCGTCGCCACCCTCCAACCAGCCGACGAGCGACCGGTCGAGTACGTCGATGTTGTGCTGGATGACGATCATGTGGGCGGCCTTCGGCGAGAGCGTGATGACGTCGCCCTTGCGCACTCGGTAGCTCGGGATGTCCACGCGCTTGCCGTTGACCAGCACGAGACCGTGGTTCACGAACTGCCGCGCCTGCGGACGGGTCGAAGCCCATCCGGCGCGGAACGTGACGTTGTCGAGGCGCAGCTCGAGCAGCCGGAGAAGGTTCTCGCCGGTCGGGCCGGACTGACGCACGGCCTCGAGATACGTCCGCTTGAACTGACGCTCGAGCAGGCCGTAGATGTACTTCGCCTTCTGCTTCTCCTGGAGCTGGGCGAGGTACTCGGAGCCGTTGTTGCGGCGGCGGGTACGGCCATGCGTGCCAGGCGGGAACGGACGGCGCTCGAGCGCCTTGCGGCCCTTGTCGTTCTCGAAGAGGTTGGTGCTCAGGCGACGGGACAGGCGCACCTTGGGACCGGTGTAGCGAGCCATTCTCGATCAGCCCCTCGTGCGCTTCGGGCGGCGGCAGCCGTTGTGCGGGATCGGGGTGACGTCCTTGATCGACGTGACCTCGATGCCGGTGTTCTGGATCGAGCGGACCGCCGTGTCGCGGCCGGAGCCCGGACCCTTGACCTGGACCTCGGCGCGGCGCAGGCCATGCTCCATGGCGGCGCGGCCGGCCCGCTCGGCGGCGAGCTGGGCGGCGAACGGCGTCGACTTGCGAGAGCCCTTGAAGCCGACCCCGCCCGACGACGCCCACGAGATGACGTTGCCCTCGATATCGGTGATCGACACGATCGTGTTGTTGAACGAGCTCTTGATGTGCACCACGCCGGTGGTGACGTTCTTGCGGTCCTTGCGGCGGGGACGGCGTCCCGCTGGCTTCGGCTTGGCCATCGCGTTACTTCCTCACAGCCTTCTTCTTGTTCGCCACGGTGCGCTTCGGGCCCTTGCGGGTACGAGCGTTGGTGTGCGTCCGCTGACCGCGGACCGGCAGGCCGCGGCGGTGACGGATGCCCTGGAGGCACCCGATCTCGATCTTGCGCTTGATGTCGTTCTGGACATCGCGGCGCAGGTCGCCCTCGATGCGCAGGTTCTCGTCGACGTAGGCGCGGATCTTGCTCACCTCGTCATCGGTGAGCGCCGAGACCTTGGTGTTCGGGTCGAGCCCGAGGTCGGCGCACAGCTTCTGGGCGGTCGGCAGACCGATCCCGTAGATGTACGTGAGCGAGATCTCCAACCGCTTCTCGCGGGGGATGTCGATACCGGCGATGCGTGCCATCGAAGTCGTCGTCCTTCCTGGGTTCCTGGTCAGCCCTGGCGCTGCTTGTGGCGCGGGTTCTCGCAGATCACCATGACGCGTCCGTGCCGGCGGATGACCTTGCACTTCTCACACATCTTCTTGACGCTGGGTCGAACCTTCATCGGGCATCTCTCACTTGAAGCGGTAGGTGATGCGACCTCGGGTGAGGTCGTACGGCGTGAGCTCTACCTGCACCTTGTCGCCGGGAAGGATCCGGATGTAGTGCATCCGCATCTTGCCGGAGATGTGCGCCAGCACCTTGTGGCCGTTGTCGAGCTCGACACGGAACATGGCGTTGGGCAGCGACTCCAGGATCGTGCCTTCCAGCACGATGGCGTCTTCCTTGGGCTTGGGCAGGGGTTTCTCCTCACCGGTACATGGGGGGACCACGGCCGAAAATCGGCCGTGACCCGGGCGAACGGGGACCGACCTGCGTGCAGGCCGGGGGTCAATGCTATCGGTGAACCGGTCCAACACCAAGCATGCGCCGGGGCGTCGACCAGGCATGGCGCCCGCAGGCGATGCACCGGCGCCCGCGATCAGGCGCGGCTGGTGTTGACCGCCAGCGTGAGGCGCTTGAACACCTGGTCGGGGGTGCCGACGCCGTCGACGACGGCGAGGCGGCCCTGGTTGGTGTAGTGCTCGATGAGCGGGGCGGTCTGGGTCTCGTAGAGGTCGAGCCGGCGGTTGACTGCGTCAGGGTGGTCGTCGGCGCGCTGCGTCACGTCGCCGCCGCACACCTCGCAGATCCACGGATGGCGCTCGTACCCGGTGGCGGTGTAGTTCGTGCCGCAGTCTCGACACACCCGCCGGGCCGTGATCCGCTGGAGCACGACGTCGCGGTCGACGTGCAGGTCGATCACGACGTCGATCGGCTTCGGTCCCGGCGATGTCGTCGAGGGCATCGGCCTGCAACAGGGTGCGCGGGAAGCCGTCGAGGATGTAGCCCCGGGTCTCGGCGTCGGCCCGCTTCAGCCGTTCGGCGACCAGACCGATCATGATGTCATCGCCCACGAGGCCACCCGCGTCCATGATCTCCCTGGCCATCTTGCCGAGCTCGGTCTCCTCACGCACGGCGGCGCGCAGCATGTCGCCGGTCGAGATGTGCGGGACGACGTAGTGGCGCGACAAGCGAACGCACTGTGTTCCCTTGCCGGCGCCCTGCCGGCCCAGGATGACTAGCCGAGCGCCCGGAATCAAGCTGCATCCGATCAGCCGCAGGGGATGCGATCGTCGCTGCGTGATGCCGGTCCAGTCGACACGACTGAGTGCGGCGAGGCCGGCACTCCGGCCGACGGGCGCGCGCAGCGTCATGGCTTCTACTTCAGGAATCCTTCGTAGTTGCGCAGCGTGAGTTGGCTGTCGATCTGGCGCATCAACTCGAGCGACACGCCGACGGCAATCAGGATGCTCGTCCCGGCGAAGCCGAACGTGCTGACGTTCGGCGAAGTAGAGAATGAGGTACGGGATCGCCGCGACGACGGCGATGAACACCGCGCCGGGAAGCGTGATCCGGTTCACGACCCGCGCCAGGTAGCGCTCGGTCTGCGGGCCGGGGCGCACGCCCGGGATGAACCCGCCCTGGCGGCGGATCTGGTCGGCCTGGCGCACCGGGTCGAACGCGATCGAGTTGTAGAAGTAGGCGAACGCGATGATCATCAGCATCAGCAACGCGATGTAGATCAGGTTGCGTGAGTTGACGAGGTTGTCGCTGACGAACTTCGCGACGTCCCCCCGCCAGCCCTCGCCGCTCCCCAGCACGTTCGACACGATCACCGGGATCAGCAGGATCGAGCTGGCGAAGATCACCGGGATCACGCCCGACTGGTTGACCTTCAACGGGATGTACGTGTTCTGACCGCCGTACATCCGGCGGCCGACGACGCGCTTGGCGAACTGGACGGGGATCCGGCGTTGCCCGAGCTCGACGTACACGACCGACACGATGATCCCGAGGATCACGACGATCACCAGGACGAACCAGAACCACTTGTTCTGCTGGATGATCGAGTACAAACCGTACGGCGTGCTCGACACGACCGACGCGAAGATCATCATCGACATGCCGTTGCCGATGCCCCGCTGGCTGATCAGCTCGCCGATCCACATCAGCAGGGCGGTGCCGGCCACGAGCGTCGGGATGACGATGTAGGCCCGCGGCCACAGGCCGTCGGGCAACAAGATGATGTCCGGGGCGTTCACTCCGCCCAGGTAGCCCGACCCACGGCCGGTGCCGAACACGAACACCAGCCCGGTGGCCTGCAAGGTCGCGAGGGCGATCGTGACGTAGCGGGTGTACTGCGTGATCTTGCGCTGGCCGACCGCGCCCTGTTGCTGGAGCTCCTCCAGCTTCGGGATCACGACGCCGAGGATCTGCATGATGATGCTCGACGTGATGTACGGCATGATCCCGAGGGCGAAGATCGAGAAGCTCTCGAAGGCGCCGCCGGAGAACAGGCTGAGGAAGCCGATCGCGCCGTTGTCGTTGGCTGAGTTCTTGAGCTGGGTGACCGCGCTGTGGTCGATCCCGGGGACACGGATCGCTGTACCGAAGCGGTACACCACGACCATCGCGACCGTGAACAGCAGCTTGTTCCGCAGATCGGAGATCTTGAAGATGTTCTTCACGCTGGAGAGCACGGGCGGCGACGTCCTTGTCAGATAACGGCGCCGGCCGGCGCCTGAACGGTGAGCGATCAGCGGTTCGTGAATTGGTTCCCTCGCGCGGCGGGGCGTCCGGCCTTGTTCTCGCCCTGGAAGGGCAGCGGCAGGATCGTTACCGTACCGCCCGCGGCGGTGATTGCCGCCTCCGCAGCCTTCGACACTGCGTGGACGGTCACGTCGAGCTTGCGGGTGAACCCTCCATCTTTCAGGCCCCTGGCGAGCACCTTGACGAACACGCCGGAACGCACGGCTCCGGCGGCGGCCAGGCTCTCGGGGGTCGCCGCGCCGCCGAGACGGTCGGCGAGCTCCTCGAGCGTGTCGAGGTTGACCGCCGAGTACTCGACGCGGAACGGGTTGGTGAAACCCTTCAGCTTCGGGCACGCGCTGCTTGAGGGGCATCTGACCACCCTCGAAGCCGACCCGCACCTTGCCGCGGCCACGCGAGCGTTGGCCCTTGGTGCCGCGGCCGGCGGTCTTGCCGCCCTTGCCGGCGATACCGCGGCCGACCCGCCTGCGGCTTCTTGGTGGCGCCGGGTGACGGCGCGAGATCATGCACTCTCATCGTGCATTCACTCTCGTTCGCGGCTTCTGTGTCGTTGCCTGCGGCGCTGGTGACCTGGATCAGGTGCGGAACGCGGGCGATCATGCCGCGGATCTCGGGGCGGTCGGGAAGGGTGTTCGTCTTGCCGATGCGGCCGAGCCCGAGGGCACGCAGCGTGCCGCGGGTCTTCGGCTTGGCGTGGGCGCCGGACTTGATCTGGGTGACGACGAGCTCGTCTCATCGGGCACCTCCCGCCACGGCCTCAGCGTCGGCACCGGCGGCCGGCGTCGTGACCGCCACGCTTGCGCTGTTGTAGGCATTGAGCAGGCCCTTGGGCACGAACTCTTCGGCGGACAGGCCGCGACGCTTGGCCACCTCGTCGGGACGCTGCAGCGACTTGAGGCCCTGCACGGTCGCCCGCGAGCGACGTTGATGTGGTTGGCCGAACCGAGCGACTTGCACAGGATGTCGTGCACCCCCGCCTCCTCGAGGATGATCCGCGCCGCACCGCCGGCGATCACGCCGGTACCGGGAGCGGCCGGCTTCATCAGCACGCGGCCGGCGCCGGTGACCCCGATGATCGGGTGGGTGATCGTCGAACCGGCGAGCGGAACCTCGAACAGGTTCCGCTTGGCCTCTTCGGTGCCTTTCTGGATCGCCAGCGGCACCTCCTTGGCCTTGCCGTAGCCGAGACCGACGCGGCCGTTGCCGTCGCCGATCACGACGAGCGCCGTGAACGAGAACCGGCGGCCACCACGAACGACCTTGGCGACGCGGTTGATGGTGATGACGCGCGACTCGCGCAGCCCACCATCGGAACCGTCGCTCGATCGGTCGTCCCGGTTGCCCTGGTTGCTTCCGTAACTGCTGTACGCCATCAGAACTCCAGACCTGCTTCGCGGGCCGCCGCGGCAACCGCAGCGATCCGCCCGTGATAGATGAATCCGCCGCGGTCGAACACGACCTTGGTGATGCCTGCCGTCTTGGCCCGCCCGGCGAGGAGCGTGCCGACCTTGCCGGCGGCCTCGACCGTGGACCCGCTGCGCGGCGCGCAGCTCCGGTTCGGCCGTCGACGCAGCCGCAACGGTGCGCCCGGCATCGTCGTCGATGAGCTGGGCGACGAGGTGCTTGTTGGATCGGAACACCGCGAGGCGCGGGCGCGCCGCGGTGCCGTGGATCTTCTTGCGCACCCGGCGATGACGGCGGATGCGTGACTTCGCGTCGAGCGTGGGCGATGTCAGCCATGGTCGGTGTCACCTCACTTCTTGCCGGCCTTGCCCGCCTTACGCAGGACGCGTTCGCCCTGGTAGCGGACTCCCTTGCCCTTGTAGGGCTCGGGCTTGCGAATGGAACGGATGTCGGCGGCGACCTGACCCACGACTTCCTTGTCGATGCCGCTCACGACGACCTGCGTGGCGGCCGGGACCTCGAACGTGACCCCCTCGGGCGCCTTCACGTTCACCGGGTGGCTGAAGCCGAGTGCCAGCCGGATCGCGTTGGGGCCCTGTGCCTCGGCGCGGTAGCCGACGCCGACGATCTCCAGGTTCTTCGTGAACCCGTCGGTGACGCCGACGACCATGTTGTTGATCAGCGACCGGGTGAGGCCGTGCAGCGCTCGGTTCTCGCGTTCGTCGTCGGGGCGGGTGACGCTGAGCGTGCCGTCCGACCCTTCTTCTGGATTGAACGTCACCGTGATCGTCTGCGCGATCGTGCGAGCTGAGGGTGCCCTTGGGGCCCTTCACCGTGATGTTCTGCCCGGCGCCGGGTGTCGACGTGATCGTCACATCGACGCCGGACGGGACGGGATCGGGGATTGTCCGATTCGGGACATGGCTCTGTCTTCCTCTTCCTCTTCAGCGCGTCACCAGACGTAGCAGAGGACCTCGCCGCCGACCTTGCGCTTGCGCGCTTCACGGTCGGTCAGCAGTCCCTGCGAGGTGGACAGGACGGCGACGCCGAGACCGCCGAGCACACGTGGCACCTCGTTGGCCTTGCGATAGACGCGGAGGCCCGGTGAGGAGATGCGGCGCAGGCCGGAGATCGTGCGATCGCGGTCGGGCGAGTACTTCATCTTGATCGTGAGCTGGTCGCCGACGCCTTTGGGCGACGGCGCCACCTCGTACCCATCGATGTAGCCCTCCTTCTGGAGGATCTGGGCGAGGGCGATCTTCTGCTTCGACGAGGGCATGCGCACCTCGTCGTGCATCGCGGTGTTCGCGTTGCGAACCCGGGTGAGCATGTCGGCAATGGGGTCAGTCAGCATCGTTGTTGTCTCCCTCACCAGCTCGACTTCGTCAGACCGGGGATCTCGCCGGCATGCGCCAGCTCGCGCAGGCACACGCGGCAGAGGCCGAACTTGCGGAACACCGAGCGGGAACGCCCGCAGCGACGGCAGCGGGTGTAGGCGCGGACCTTGAACTTGGGCTTGCCGGCAGCCTTGTTGATGAGTGCTTTCTTGGCCATGAGTGTTCGTCTGCGCCCTTACTTCTTCTTGGCGGGCTTGCCGCCACGGAACTGGCCACGGTTGCGCGTCTTGGTCTCGACGACCTGCGCGTCCGCACCGGTGCGGAATGGGAACCCGAAGGCATCGAGCAATGCCTTGCCGGCCTCGTCGTCGGCAGCGGTGGTGACGATGGTGATGTCCATGCCCCGGTTGCTGTCGATCTTGTCGTAGTCGATCTCCGTGAACACGGTCTGGTCGTTGAGCCCGAACGTGTAGTTGCCACGCCCGTCCCACGACGTCGCGGGAAGGCCACGGAAGTCACGGATTCGGGGGATCGCGATGGCGATGAGCCGGTCGAGGAACTCCCACATGCGGTCACCCCGCAGCGTCACCTTGGTGCCGATGGCTTGACCCTCACGCAGCTTGAAGCCGGCGATCGATTGCTTGGCCTTGGTGATGATCGGCTTCTGTCCGGCGATGGCCGTGAGGTCGGCGACCGCGGCCTCGAGCAGCGACGGCTGCTGGGTCGCCTTGCCGACGCCCATGTTGATGACGATCTTGTCGAGCGTCGGCACCTGCATCACGTTGGCGAGGCCGAGCGTGCTCTGCAGCTCGCTCTTGATCGTCTCGACGTAGCGCTGCTTGAGCCGCGGCACGGTCTTGCTGCGGTTGCTGTGTCGCTCATCCGATCACCTCGGTCTTGCCGCCGCCGACCTTTGCGACGCGGACCTTCTTGCCGTCCTTGCCGGACCCGTAGCCGAGCCGGACGGGCTTGCCCTTGTGGACGTACTGCACGTTGCTGACGTGGATCGGCATGTCGATGTCGACGATGCCGCCCTTGTCCTGCTGCTGCGGGGCCTGCCGGTTGCGATGGCGGCGCCCGGGCTTCAGGTGCTTCGATGCCGTGTTGACGCCGGAAACGATGACCTTCTCGTCGGACGGCAGGACCTGCAGGACCGTGCCCTGCTTGCCCGTGTCCTTGCCGGAGATCACCTGCACGGTGTCACCCTTGCTGCAGTTTCATGTCACAGCACCTCCGGGGCCAAGTGAAACGATTCGCATGAAGCGGCGGTCACGCAGCTCGCGGCCGACTGGGCCGAAGATGCGGGTGCCGCGGGGCGTGAGGTCGTCCTTGATCAGCACGGCCGCGTTCTCGTCGAAGCGGATGTAGCTGCCGTCGGGACGACGCTTCTCCTTCTTGGTACGGACGACGACGCACTTGACGACCTCGCCCTTCTTGACCCCGGCGCCGGGGATCGCATCCTTCACGGTCGCGACGAAGATGTCGCCGATCGAGGCGTAACGGCGGCGCGTGCCACCGAGCACCTTGATGACGAGCACCTCCTTGGCGCCGGAGTTGTCGGCAACGCGGAGGCGGGATTCCTGCTGGATCAAGGGATCACCGTCACTTCGCCCGCTCGAGCACGTCGGTGACGCGCCAGCGCTTCTGCTTGGACAACGGTCGGGTCTCCATCACGCGGACCCTGTCGCCGACCTTGACGTCGTTGGTCTCGTCGTGGGCGTAGAGCCGCTTGGTCTGGAGGACGAACTTGTTGTACTTCGGGTGCCGGACGCGCTCGATGACCGCGACGACGATCGTCTTGTCCATCGCGTTGGACATGACGACGCCCTCACGGACTTTGCCGAGCGGCGCGGACGCCAGCTCCCGGCTTCGGTTGTCGTTGTCACTTCGTCGGTCATTTCACTGCCTCGGCTTCTGCGATCTCTCGCTGGCGGATGAGCGTGTTGAGGCGGGCGATCTGGCGACGCACCCGCTTCATCTCCGCGGTGTTCTCGAGCTGGCCGGTGGCGTTGCGGAAACGCAGGTTGAGCGCCTCCTGCTTCGACTCGCCGAGCTCCTGGACGAGCCCGGCGAGCGACAGCTCGGTGAGCTCGTTGGTCTTGCGGGCCATCAGATCGACTCCTCACGGGTGATGACGCGGGCCTTGATCGGCAGCTTCTGGATCGCCTTGTTCATCGCGATCTTGGCGTGCTCGGCATCGGGGAACGACAGCTCGAACAGGACCCGGCCCGGCCTGACGACGGCCACCCACAGCTCGGGGTTGCCCTTGCCGGAACCCATGCGGGTCTCGGCCGGCTTCTTGGTGACCGGCTTGTCCGGAAAGACGTTGATCCAGACCTTGCCACCACGCTTGATGGCGCGGGTCATGGCGATACGAGCGGCCTCGATCTGGCGGGCCGTGAGCCAACCAGGTTCGAGGGCCTGGATGCCGTACTCGCCGAACGACAGCGAGTCGCCACCCTTGGTGAGACCCTTCGTGCGGCCTCGGTGGTGCTTGCGGTGTGCGACCTTGCGGGGCATCAACATGTCAGTCGTCGCCCTTTCTCAGTCGTCACCGCGGAAGTGCGGCGGCTCGTGCGCGTCGTGGGTACGACGTGCGATGTCTTCTTCTTCGTCGAGCAGCTTCTCGAGCTCGACGTCGGCTTCCTTGATGAGCGGGGCGGCCTCGACCTCGTCCGGACCGCGGCGAGCGGCGCTCGACACGACCCGGCGGCGGCTCGGCAGCCTGACCCGACGTCTCGCCGACGGCCATCGCCGCCTCGCGGACGATCTTGTCGTCGGTCGCCGACTTGTACGGGAGGATGTCGCCCTTGTACAGCAGCACCTTGACGCCGACCCGGCCCGACGAGGTGCGTGCCTCGCGGAATCCGTAGTCGATGTCGGCGCGGCAGCGTGTGCAGCGGCACGCGGCCCTCGCGATACCACTCGGTGCGGCTCATCTCGGCGCCCCCGAGACGGCCGGAGCACTGCACCCGGATGCCGAGAGCGCCCGCCCGCTGAGCGTTCTGCACGGCCCGCTTCATGGCCCGGCGGAACGCGATGCGGTTGGCGAGCTGGTCGGCGACGCCCTGCGCGATGAGGGCGGCGTCGAGCTCGGGGCTCTTGATCTCGACGATGTTGAGCTGCACCTTCGGGTTGCCCGTGATGTCGGTGATCAGCGCGCGGAGCTCGTCGGCCTGGGCGCCGCGGCGACCGATCACGATGCCAGGACGAGCAGTGTGCACGTCGACGCGGACCTTGTCCCGCGTGCGCTCGATCTCGATGCGGCTGATCGCCGCCGACTCCATGCGGCGCATGATCGCCTCACGGATCTTCCAGTCCTCGGTGAGGTAGTCCTTGTACTGGCGCTCGCTGAACCAGCGGCTCTTCCAGTCGGTGGTCACGCCGAGGCGGAACCCGTACGGATTGATCTTCTGGCCCATTCAGCCCTCTTCCTCGGTTTCCTCGGTCTTCTTCTTGCCACCGCCGGGAGCCTCGTAGCCGGCGGCCTCGGCGCTCTCGGGGGTGTCGAAGTACAGCTCGGCGATGGTCACGTCGTAGTAGCGGCCACCGGGCTCGTGGTACTTCATCGAGTTGGTGTTGCCCTTGATCGGGTAGCCGTCGGGCACCGACCCATCCTCCGGCGCGGCGACGGCACCCGCCGGCAGTTCGTCAGCCTCTAGGTCCGCGTCTTCCGCCATATCGGTGGAAATTGCGGACCTCGAGGACGTCGGCCTCGTCAGCAACCTCGACGACGTCGTCAGCGCCCTCGGAGACGTCGGCGACGTCAGCCGCCTCATCCTCCAGAGCCTCTTCAACCACCTCGTCCTCAGCGACGTCGACCGCGTCAGCGCCCTCAGCGACGTCGGTCGCGTCACCACCAGACCGCAATCCCTCGGCACGTGCCCGGCTGCGGGCGACCCGGTCACGGCGGCTCCTCGCCGACGTGCCGGCGCGCCGGCCGGCGGCGCTGCTGGCGGCCTGGCGGGCCTGGACGACCTCGAGGCGCGCATCGCTCATGCGGGCGACGATCACCGTGATGTGGCAGGTGCGCTTGCGGATCCGGCTGGCGCGGCCACGGGCACGCGGGCGGAAGCGCTTGAGCGTCGGACCCTCGTCGGCGAAGCAGGCGACGACGAACAGCTCGTCGGCGTCCTGGTTGTCGTTGTGCACGGCGTTGGCAACGGCGCTGGCGAGCACCTTGCGCACGTCCTGGGCGGCCGCGCGATCGGTGAACTGCAACACCTCGTCGGCCCGACGAACGTCGAGGCCGCGGATGAGATCGAGCACCTGCCGGGCCTTGGTGGCCGAGCCCTTCAGATAGCGGGCGGTGGCCTTCGTCGAGACCTGGGTCTCGTCGAGCATCATCACGCCCTCATTGAGCTTGGGACCGGTCATGACGTTATCGCCGACCCTTCGCGCTCTTCTCTTGACCGGCGTGGAACCTGAACGTCCGGCTCGGGCTGAACTCGCCGAGCTTGTGGCCGACCATCGACTCGGTCACGTACACCGGGACGTGTTTGCGACCGTCGTGGACGGCGATCGTGTGGCCGACCATGTCGGGGATGATGGTGGAACGGCGCGACCACGTCTTGATGACGCGGCGCTCGCCGGCGGCGTTCTGGGCGTCGACCTTCTTGAGCAAGTGGTCGTCGACGAACGGGCCCTTCTTGAGACTGCGAGACATGTTCTACCTCCGACCCTTTCCGGAACGGCGACGGCGAATGATGAGCGACGATGACTTCTTGTTCTTGTCGCGGGTGCGGCCCTCGGGCTTGCCCCACGGGGAAGCCGCCGGACGACCACCAGACGTACGGCCCTCGCCGCCGCCGAGCGGGTGATCGACGGGGTTCATGGCGACGCCGCGGGTCTGGCCGCGGACGCCCTTCCAGCGGTTGCTGCCGGCCTTGCCGATCTTGATCAGCTCGTGCTCGGCGTTGCCCACCTCACCGACCGTGGCGCGGCAGTCGATCGGCACGCGGCGCATCTCGGTGGACGGCATGCGCAGCGTGGCGAAGTCGCCGTCCTTGGCGACGAGCTGCACGGCGATGCCGGCGGAGCGTCCGATCTTGCCCCCCTGGCCGGGGCGCAGCTCGACGTTGTGGACCGTGGTGCCGACCGGGATGTAGCGCATCGGCAGGGCGTTGCCCGGCTTGATGTCGGATCCCTGGCCGCTCTGCACGTGGTCGCCGACGTTCAGGCCCCGGGGGGCGAGGATGTAGGCCTTCGTGCCGTCGGCGTAGTGCAGCAGGGCGATGCGGCAGGTGCGGTTCGGGTCGTACTCGATGGCGGCGACCTTGGCGGTGACGCCGTCCTTGTTCCGCTTGAAGTCGATGATGCGGTACTGCTGCTTGTGGCCGCCGCCGACGATGGCGCGACGTCATGCGGCCGTGCGCGTTGCGGCCGCCGCTGCTTCGGCTTCGGAGCGAGCAGCGACTTCTCCGGGCGGACTCTGGTGATCTCGGAGAAGTCCGAGACGGTCTGGAACCGGCGGCCGGGGCTGGTGGGTTTGCGTGTGCGAATGCCCATGGTGATCTCAGTTCTCGAACAGCGGGATCTCGCCCGATGAGAGGGTGACGATGGCGTGCTTCACGTCCGGCTTCGAGCCGACGCGGTTCGTGCCCCGGGTGCGGCGCTTCTTGCCCTTGCGGTTCAGCGTGTTGACCTTGCTGACCTCGACGCCCCAGATCTCCTCGACCGCGTCGCGGATCTCGGGCTTGCTGGCCGACGGGTGCACCTTGAACGTGTACACGCCGGTCTCCATGCGGGCGTAGCTCTTCTCGGAGACGACCGGCGAGATGATGATGTCGCGAGGATCCTTCATCAGGCCTCGTCCTCCTCGTGAGTCTCGGCTCGGCTCGTCGGTGTCTTGCGGCCTCGTCGGCGATCGGCGCCTCGACGACGGCCTCGGTGGTCTCGACGACCGCCTCGGCCTTCGGGGCCTTGTCGGCCGGCCGGCTTCGTAGCCTTGGCGGGCTTCTCGGCCGTGATGGTCCTCGGCGGCGCCGTTCTTCGCCTTGGCGGCGAAGGCGGCGAAGCCCTCGCTCGACGAACGAGAGCGAGCCCTGCGTGAACACGATCCAGTCGTTGCACAGCACGTCGTAGGCGTTGAGCTCGCCGGGCTGGATGAGCTGGATCTCGGGGATGTTGCGGAAGCTCAGCGCCGCCGCCGCGTTCTCACGCTCGATGACGACGAGCACGCGGCCCTCGGCGCCGAGCGCACGTGATCGCCGCGGCGGCGCTCCTTCGTCTTCGGCGTGTCGAAGCTCCACGCGTCGACGACGAGCACCTTGCCGTCGGCGGCCCGGTCGGACAGTGCCGAGCGCAGCGCGAGCTTGATCATCTTCTTCGGCGTGCGCTGCGTGTACGAGCGCGGCTTGGGGCCGTGGGCGACGCCACCGCCGGTGTAGTGCGGCGAGTTCGTCGAGCCCTGGCGGGCGTTGCCGGTGCCCTTCTGGCGGTACGGCTTGGCGCCACCGCCGCGGACCTCGGCGCGGGTCTTGGTGGACTGCGTGCCGGCACGGCGACCGGCGAGCTGGGCCGTGACGACCTGGTGCATCACCGGGACGTTGGGCTGGATGCCGAACACGTCCTCGACGAGCTCGACCTTGCCGGCGTCCTTGCCGGCGGCGTTCTTGAGCGTGATCTGGGCCATGGTGCTCAGCTGCTCCTCTCTCGGCCTTCACGGCCGACTTGACTGCGTTGCGGACGACGACCACGCCGCCGCGGGGACCGGGCACCGAGCCCTTGACGAGCAGCAGGCTGCGCTCGACGTCGCACTCGACGACTTCCAGGTTCAGCGTGGTCACCTGCTCGTGGCCCATGTGGCCGGACATCTTGATGCCCTTGAACACGCGGCCCGGGAACGAGGCGCCGCCGACCGAGCCGGGGGCCCGGTGGTGCTTGTGGTTGCCGTGGCTGGCGCCCTGGCCCTTGAAGTTGTGGCGCTTCATCGTTCCGGCGAAGCCCTTGCCCTTGCTGACGGCGGTGACGTCGACCTTCGAGCCGGCGGCGAGGACGTCGACCTGGATCTCCTGGCCGACCTCGAAGCCGTCGACCGACTCGAGGCGCAGCTCGATGAGCCGCCTGCCCGGGTCGACGGACGCCTTGGCGAAGTGCCCGGCGGCCGGCTTGTTCAGTTTCTTGGCGTCGCGGTGCCCGTAGGTGACCTGGAGGGCGCTGTAGCCATCGCGCTCCGGGGTCTTGACCTGGACGACACGCATCGGCTCGACGCGGAGCACCGTCACCGGGACGACCTTGTCGTCGACCCACTTCTGGCTCATGCCGACTTTCTCGCCGACGATCGCTGTGGTTGCCATAGCGGCTGTTCCTTGCTCTGTGTTGATCGAGCGCTCTGGTCGTTGCTGACCAGGCGCTATCCACGCAAATGCTCCGCAGGCAGGCCGCCAGCGGAGCATTGGTCTGGGTTGTCGCCGTATGGTCCCCGGAGCGAGCCCCGGGCGCACACGGACATCGGTTTCGAACAGTGGTCCGCACCCGAGAGTTCACCCCTCAGGCACGGCCAGGAAACGCTATCGCCCCAGGTGATCGGTTCCAACCAGCGTGTTCGTGTGCTACGTGCACTTCACGACGAGCGTCGGTCTGGGCTAGTCCAGGCCGTGCCTGGCTGACCGTGATGGTGCTCGCGAGCGGTTAGGGAGTCGGATGCTACGGATGGCTCGTCGCGTCGGCCGGGTTGGTGCCGGAGGCGACCTCGGTGCCGTCGTTGAAACCGTCGCCGTCGGTGTCGGCGACGTTCGGATCGGCGCCGTGGGGATTCTCGTTGCTGTCGATCAGACCGTCGCCATCGGTGTCGGCCACGGTGGGGTTGGTGCCGAGGATGTTGACCTCGTCGCCGTCGGTGGCGAAGTCGTCGTCCGAATCGTTGTCGAGCGGGTCGGTGCCGTACACGTTGATCTCGTCACCGTCCATCACGTGATCACCTTCACTGTCGGGATTGTTCGGATCGGTCCCGTAGATTCCCGTCTCGTCGACGTCGGAGAGCCCGTCGCCGTCCGAGTCGCCAGGTGGCATCGTCGAGGACGTCCCGCCGGCGGTGGTCGGCGCCGGCGTCGTCGTCCCACTCGGGTTCGGCGGTGGCAGCGGCGTTGTCACCGGCGTTGTCGGCTGCGGCGCTTGTTCGAGGGCGGGGAGCGTCGGTCCGATCACCGCGGCGACGACCGTCGCATCTTCGTCGCCATCGTTGGTGATGGTCAGCTCACCGTCGAGGGTTGCTGCGTCTCCGTCGGCCAGAACCATCAAGGCTCCACCGTCGGACGTTGCGCCCACGGTCCCGCTGGTGACGAGCAACAGCGTGGCGACGTCTTGGTCGGGGATCGTCAGGCTTTCGCCGGTCACGAGCACGTCGCGGAGCAGGTCGACGTCGCGAAGCGCCGCGTCGAGGGAGAAGCTTCCACCCGCAGCCCCCGCTCCTCCCGTCTGGGTGACGTTGGCGATCGACAATGTCCAGTAGGTAGCCGAGTCGCCGGCGGTCGAGAGCACCGCCGTCGAGAGTGTCGGGAGCATCACCGCTTCGCCAGCGCCGAGACGATACGACGCGACGGTCCCCGCGACGTCGACGACGCCGTCATCGGCGAGCACAAATGTCACCGCTTCAGGTACAGCCGTCGGGTCGGCGCCGGCAGCGAGGCTGCCATCGGCGACCTGCCAGTGGAACGTGCCATCAGGGAAGTCGACGAGGCCCTGGGCGATCACCTCGGCGTGGCCTACTGCCAGCGGCGGAGGCGCCGCCGACCCAGCGGCCGCGACGCTCGGCAGCATCGCCAGAGCCGTCCCAAACAGAGTGGTCGCGCCGATCGGCCAGGTGAACCACGTCATGGCGTCTCACTCACCAACTAATCGTGGTCGGACCAAGTCATCGCCCAATCGTAGACGTCGATCGTCGGCGGTCTGTCCGTCGCTCGATGACCGCTTGTGGACTTCGACGGCGGAGCGTTCGACCCCGTGGAGATCGAACCATGGGTCGAGTTCTGCGGCCGATCTGATGTAGTGCCGGTACAGCACGGCTCGACCGATCCCGTGGGTAGGTAGCCCTCGTGGCCACCTCCTCCGGCGATGATCCTGGCGCCGTCACGATGGTTGGCCGACGTCGTGGAGCTGCGCCGCACAGGATTACGACGCGTCGACGAAGCTGGTGACGCCGTCGATCACGATCGAGTCGGGGAACGGCTCGCCTGGTCTGCCGCCGAGGTAGCGATCCCAGAACACCGTGGTGGCGACTCGGTAGGCCTCGTCTGCGGGTGTCGGCATGTTCTCACCAACGGTCGCGTGGAGCGCGTTGTGCAGCACGAGCATGTACTTCGGCGTCGGGATCGCGGCGAACTGCGGCATCACGGTCTCCGGCGGGAACAGGACATCGACGTCCGACTGGGCCATGAACACCGGGAACGTCACGTCGGCCAGCCGTTCGATCTCACCGGGAAAGCCGCCGTCCGACTGGATCAGCGCGTCGACACGAGTCTCGGTTGCATCAGGTCCGAGCACGGTGGTCCACACCGTGAGCGACCCCAGCGACAATCCGAACAGTCCGATGCGCTCCGGATCGACCCGGCCCGCCACCGCGCCGGTGTCGTCGCCGTTCGCGGTGAGCAGCTCGCCGATCACAAAGCTGACGTCGAGCGCCTGCTGATCGAGATCGGCCACCCGGTCGTTGAAGAACGAACCACCAGCGATCTCGACGAAGTCGTCGTTGGAGACCGGGAAGCGGGGCACGGCGACCACGTAGCCGGCATCCGCCCAATGCGTCGCCAGCTCGGTGAACTTGCGCGGATGGCCGTCGAACCCGTGCGCCAGCACGATGAGCGGCGCCGGTTCCGCATCGACGGGAAGGTACACCGTGGTCGGCAGCTCGCGGACGCCCGACCGTGGGTGGGCACCGATCGCCGGCGTGGACCTGGTCGGGTCGACGAGGGTCACCTCCGCGACCCGACTGACCCCGCACGGAGTCACGTGGTGTTCAGAGCACGTTGTCGCGACATGGAGGCGGTCTCGAGCCCGGCTAGCGCGCGACCAGGGTGACGGTGAGCGTGACCGGCTCTCCGTTTCTGAGCACGGTGATCTCGATTTCGTCGCCCGGGCTGTGGTCCCGGACGGCGGCGACGAGACCGTCACTCCCGGTGACCGTCGACTCGTCGACCTTGACGACGATGTCGCCGACCTCGATCCCAGCCTCGGCCGCCGGAGTTCCGGCCACGACCTCGATGACGATCGCGCCCTGGCCACCGTCGGTCCGGGCGGCGACGTTGACCCCGAGCTTGCCCTCCTGGCGCGCTTCGCCGGTGCGCATCTGGTCGAGAACCTGCAGGACCTCGCCCGACGAGATGGCGAAGCCGACGTTGCTGGCGGCGACGGTGTCGTCGCCGCGCACGACGGCGGTGTTGATCCCGACCACCTCGCCAGCGGCGTTCACGAGGGGACCGCCGGAGTTGCCAGACGAGATCGCGGCGTCGGTCTGGATCAGACCATCGAGGGCGATGCCGCCCTCCTCGGCCAGCGTCCGGTCGAGCGCCGAGATGATCCCGAGGGTCACCGTCGGATCGCCGTCGAGGTCGAGGGCGAACCCGATGGCCACGACTTCGTCGCCGAGGCGGATGTCGTCTGGCGGCGCGAACGTCGCGGCCGGCAGCGGCTTGTCGACGTTGATGCGCAGGAGGGCGAGGTCGTTGCCGGCGTCGGCCGCGACCAGTTCGGCCACGATCGGCTCGGTGTTGCCGGCGAGACGCACCCGGATCTGGGTCGCGCCCTCGATGACGTGGGCGTTCGTCAGGATGTCCCCGTCCTCGGACACGATGACCCCGGTCCCGACGGCTTCGCCGGACTCGAGGCCGCCGCCGCCGACGACGTCGGCCGAGATCGTCACCACGCTCGGCGCGACCTGGGTGGCGACGGCGTTGACGTCGATCGGGCCGTGGGGATCGGCCGACGAGGACTGGTTGACCGCCGGCGTGGCCCCGCTGGTCGCGCTCTCGGTCGTCGTCGGCCTGACCGCGGTCGTCGGGATCACGATGTCGGCGTTGTCACCGTCATCGTCGGCGAAGGCGTACCACGCGACACCCAGACCGCCGGCAATGAACACGACGGCCGTGACGGCGGCGATCATCAAGCGGCCCGGTGAACTGGTCGCGGTGGGACGGGACCTCGGCGGAGGCGGCGGAGGAGCCGCCGGGCGCACGGGCGGGTGCGATGGAGGGGGTGGGAGCGAACTCACGATTTCTGTTCTATCCCGCAGTTCCGCCGCCGCGGGTGCGGCCACCGTGATTCTCAGCGCCTTCACAGCCAGCGCGATCAGGATTTCCACAAGCAATCTGTTTCATTTCTGCATCACATCGCTTGTGGAAAAGTTGGGTCGCGCGAGACTCGGAGCGTGCTGAGCATCGGTTCGGTGGTGTTGAAGGTCCACGATGTGCGCCGAGCGGCGGCGTTCTGGTGCGCGGCGCTCGGGTACGAGCCGCTGCGGGAGGTCGCTGACGACTTCGTGATCCTCGCTCCGAGCAACGGCGTCGGTCAGCGCATCTCGCTCGACCGCGACGGCCGGGACGCACCCGACTTCCCGCACATCCACCTCGACCTCTACGCCGGTGACGCTGCCGACCAGGCGGCCGAAGTCGAGCGGCTGATCGGGCTCGGCGCCCAGCGAGTGGCCGACTGGCCATACCCGGACCGACCGCACGACTTCGTCGTGCTCGCCGACCCCGAGGGCAACCGGTTCTGTGTCATCGACACCGTGGGCTGAGGTCCCCATTCGGCGGGCCGGCGTGTGAGGATGCCCGGATGGAACTCGCCAAGGGCCAGATCGCTGTGGTCACGGGTGCCGGGAGCGGGATCGGGCTGGCGCTCGCCGAACGTTTCGCTCGTGACGGTTTGAACATCGTCGCCGCCGACGTGCAAGACGACGCGCTTGCGTCGGCCCGTGAGCGGATCGCCGGCCTCGGCGTCGAGGTGCTCACCATGCGCTGTGACGTGAGCAAGGAGTCCGACCTGGACGTCCTCGCGCACGCAACGATCGACCGCTTCGGCGCCGTTCACGTCGTGTGCAACAACGCCGGCGTCGCGCCCCGGGCCGATCCGTGGTTCGGGCCGATCAGCGCGTGGCAGTGGGTGATCGGCGTGAACTTGTGGGGGGTCGTGCACGGGTGCCGGGCGTTCCTTCCCCACCTCTTGGGCGGCGGCCACGTCGTGAACACCGCGTCGATCGCTGGGCTGTATCCCGGCTTCTCGCCGGCCTACGACGCATCGAAGCACGCCGTGGTGGCGATCAGTGAGGGGCTCTACAACATGGCCTCGATCGCCGGCCTGCCGGTGGGGGTCAGCGTGCTGTGCCCCGGCTGGGTGCGCACCGGCATCATGGACTCCGACCGCAACTGGCCAAGCGAGCTTGGTGAACGGCCGGAGCCGGCCCCGACGTCGGCGGTCGTCGAGCCCCACGTCCGTCGGGCGATCGACGAGGGCGCAACCCCGGCGTTCATCGCCGACGCCGTCGCGGACGCCGTGCAGACCGGCCGGTTCTGGGTGATCCCGCAGCAGGAGTTCCTCGACCTCGTCATCCGGCGCTGGGATACGATCGCCGAACGCGAGAACCCGTCACGCACGGAACAGACCCCCGGCATGCCCCCACCGGACCAGATCGCCGCCGAGGTCATGGCCGCCCTCGGCCTGACTCCACCAACCTGAGGGCAGTGCGGGAGCCCGAGTTCCGGGGCAGTGGGGAGCCCGAGGTTCCGCGGCAGTGGGGAGCCCGAGGTTCCTCCTCAGAAACCGAGAGCACAGTGACGGAGGCAGAGGCTTTCAGCGCGGGAGAGGGCCGGCTCCGCCGGCCTCTCCGCTTCAACGAGCTCGAACGAAAGGCTCTGCCTTTCGTTCGAAACCTATGACGCTTGAATCTTGATCTCGATGTCGACGCCGGCGGGCAGCTCGATGCGCTGCAGGGAGTCGATCGTCTTGTTGTTCGGGTTGACGATGTCGATCAGCCGCTTGTGGATGCGCATCTCGAAGTGCTCCCGTGAGTCCTTGTCGATGTGCGGACCACGGATGACGGTGTAGCGGTGCTTCGCCGTCGGCAGCGGGATCGGGCCGCGCACGGTCGCGTCGGTGCGGGTGACCGTCTCGACGATCTTCTTCGTCGACTGGTCGATGATGTCGTGATCGAACGCCTTGAGGCGAATGCGGATCGATTGAGCCATGAGGTATCAGTGCGTCGCTTTCGGTGCCGGTCGGGTCACTTGTTGATCTTGGTGACGCGGCCGGCGCCGACGGTGCGGCCGCCTTCGCGGATCGCGAAGCGCAGGCCTTCGTCCATCGCGATCGGCTTGCCCAGCTCGACGGTCATCGCCACGTTGTCACCAGGCATCACCATCTCGGTACCCGAGGGCAACTCGACGGTCCCGGTCACATCCGTCGTGCGGAAGAAGAACTGCGGCCGGTAATTGTTGAAGAACGGCTTGTGCCGCCCACCCTCGCCGGAGGTCAGCACGTACACCTGACCCTCGAAGTTCGTGTGCGGGGTGATGCTGCCCGGCTTGCACAGCACCTGACCGCGCTCCACGTCCTCCTTCTTCGTGCCCCGCAACAGGGCACCGATGTTGTCGCCGGCCTGACCCTGATCGAGGATCTTGCGGAACATCTCGACACCGGTACACACCGTCTTCTGCGTGTCCCGCAACCCGACGATCTCGATGTCGTCGCCCGTGTGCACAACCCCCTGCTCGACCTTGCCGGTGACGACCGTGCCGCGACCCGTGATCGTGAACACGTCCTCGATCGGCATCAAGAACGGCTTGTCCAAGTCACGCTGCGGTTCCGGAATGTAGCTGTCGGCAGCCGCCATCAACTCCAAGATCTTGGCCTGCCAATCGGCATCACCCTCCAACGCCTTCAGCGCCGACACCCGCACCACCGGCGCATCATCACCGGGGAACTCGTACTCCGTCAACAGCTCACGCACCTCCAACTCCACCAGATCCAAGAGCTCCTCATCATCCACCGCATCGGCCTTGTTCAACGCCACGATGATCGACGGCACCCCCACCTGACGGGCCAACAACACATGCTCACGAGTCTGGGGCATCGGACCATCCGTCGCCGCGACCACCAGGATCGCCCCATCCACCTGCGCGGCGCCGGTGATCATGTTCTTGATGTAGTCGGCGTGACCCGGCATATCGACATGCGCGTAGTGCCGATTCTGCGTCTCGTACTCCACATGCGCGATCGAGATCGTGATCCCCCGCGCCTTCTCCTCCGGCGCCTTGTCGATCGAATCGAACGGCGTGTACTCGGCCAACCCACGATCAGCCAACGTCTTCGTAATCGCCGCCGTCAACGTCGTCTTCCCATGATCGATATGACCCATCGTCCCGATGTTCACATGCGGCTTCGTGCGCTCAAACTTTGCCTTGCTCATGGCGTTGCAGACTCCAAATGTCCTGTTGGTTAGCTGATCTGGATTGTCAAAGAACGGCGAGTTCCGTGGCGACCAGGAGGATCCTGGTGACGACCTTCGGTCGTCACTCGCCGCGCACTCGCTTGATGATCTCGGATGCGATGCTCTCGGCGACCTGCTGGTAGCTGTCGAACTGCATCGTGTAGGTCGCACGCCCCTGGGTGCGCGACCGGAGGTCGGTACTGTAGCCGAACATCTCCGAGAGCGGCACCTGGGCGCGCACGACCTGCGTGTTGCCACGGGCCTCCATGCCCTCGATGCGGCCGCGGCGGCTCGACAGGTCGCCCATCACGTCGCCCATGTAGTCCTCGGGCGTCACGACCTCGACCGACATGATCGGCTCGAGCAGGACGGGTTTGGCCATCTCGGCGGCCTTGCGGAACACCATCTGTCCGGCGATCTTGAACGCCATCTCCGACGAGTCGACGTCGTGGTAGGCGCCGTCGACGAGGCTCGCCTTGACGTCCACCGTCGGATAGCCGGCGAGCACGCCGTTGTCGAGCGCCGCCTGGATGCCCTGATTCGTCGGCTGGATGTACTCGCGCGGGATGCGCCCGCCCGAGATCTTGTCGGCGAACTCGTAGCCCTTGCCGGGGTTCGGCTCGAGCGTGACCTTCACCACCGCGAACTGACCGGAGCCGCCGGACTGCTTGATGTGGCGATACTCGACCGACTCGACGGTCTTGGTGATCGTCTCGCGGTAGGCCACCTGCGGCTTGCCGACCGTCGCCTCGACGGCGAACTCGCGCTGCATGCGGTCGACGAGCACTTCGAGGTGAAGTTCGCCCATCCCCGAGATCACCGTCTGGCCGGTCTCTTCGTCGGTGCGGACGCGGAACGTCGGGTCCTCGTCGGACAGCGACTTGAGCGCCTTGCCGAGCTTGTCCTGGTCGCCCTTGGTCTTCGGCTCGATGGCGACGTGGATCACCGGCTCGGGGAACTCCATGCGCTCGAGGATGATCGGGTCGCTGCGGTCGCACAGCGTGTCACCGGTGGTGGTGTCCTTGAACCCGAGGCCGGCGACGATGTCGCCGGCCATCGCCACGTCGAGGTCCTCACGCTGGTTGGCGTGCATCAGCAGGATCCGGCCGAGACGCTCCCGCCGCTCCTTGGTCGAGTTGTAGACCTCTTCGCCCTTGTTGATCGTGCCCGAGTAGACCCGGAAGTAGGTGAGCTTGCCGAACGGATCGCTCACGATCTTGAACGCCAGCGCGGCGAACGGGGCCTTCTCGTCGGCCTCGCGTGTGATCGTCTCGTCGCCCTTGAGGTTGGTGCCCTCGGTCGGCGGGATGTCGAGCGGGCTGGGCAGGAAGTCGATGACGGCGTCGAGCATCGGCTGGACGCCCTTGTTCTTGAACGCCGACCCGGTGAGCACCGGGACGAAGTTGCCGGCCAGCGTGCCCTTGCGGATCACCCTCTTGAGGTCGTCCTCGGTGAGCGGCTCGTCGTGGAGGTACTTCTCGAGCACCTCGTCGTCCTCACCGCAAACCGTGTCGAGCAGCTTGTGGCGCCACTCCTCGGCCTCCGCGAGCTGGCCGGGGGCGATGTCCTCCTCGTGGTAGTGGGCGCCCTTGTCGTCGCCGTCCCACACGATGGCCTTCATGCTTGACCAGGTCGACGACCCCGGCGAACTTGCCCTCGGAACCGATCGGCAGCTGGATGACCGCCGGCTTGGCTTCGAGGCGGTCCTCGATCATCTCCACGGTGCGGAAGAAGTTCGCCCCGGTGCGGTCCATCTTGTTGACGAAGCACATGCGCGGCACGTTGTACTTGTTGGCCTGACGCCAGACCGTCTCGGTCTGCGGTTCGACGCCGGCAACCGAGTCGAACACCGCGACGGCGCCGTCGAGCACGCGCAGCGACCGCTCGACTTCGATCGTGAAGTCGACGTGGCCGGGCGTGTCGATGATGTTGATCCGGTGGTCCTTCCAGAACGCGGTGGTCGCGGCCGACGTGATCGTGATGCCGCGCTCCTGCTCCTGGGCCATGTGGTCCATGACGGCGGCACCCTCGTGGACCTCGCCGATCTTGTAGGTCTTGCCGGTGTAGTAGAGGATGCGCTCGGTCGTGGTGGTCTTGCCCGCGTCGATGTGGGCCATGATCCCGATGTTGCGGTATCGCTCGAGGGGATACTCTCGCTTTGCCATCTCTACTTCACCTTGTGCTCTGGTTCGCTCTCGTGCTGTTCGGGGGAACAGGGTGCTGCGCACACAAACAACCGGGGCGACCCTGTTCTCGCGGAAGGGAGCACCCGGGTCGGCGTGACAGCGGTATCCCAGGCTAGCGGCAGGAAACCCGCTCCGCACCTGGGTATGGACGTCACGCCCCTGTCGTTCTGGTCATCCGAGACGACGGTTGGGCTGCCCTCCAGGTGACCGGAACGGTCGCCCGTGTCCCCACGGCGCGCGATCGACGTTGCAGAATGTTCCGAAAGGATTGGACCACGTGGCCATGCAGACCGAACCGAGCACTGCGATCTCCGCACCACCGACGGACGACGTCGAGCAGCAACCGCAGCGTCATCCGGAGGGCCGGAAGCCGATCACCGACGCGGAGATGGTACGGGCGCACGACCTCTTCAGCCGATTGGCGGCGGCGTACGACCTCAAGATCGTCGGCCAGGTTCGGCTCCGCACCAGCTTGCTCGTCACGATGCTCGCGGAGGGTCACATCCTCCTGGAGAGCGTGCCGGGGCTGGCCAAGACGACGGCGGCGTCGACCCTCGCCAACGCCGTGAGCGCGTCGTTCGCGCGTATCCAGTGCACGCCGGATCTGCTGCCGAGCGACATCGTCGGTACCCAGGTGTACGACCCGAACACGGCCACGTTCAGCACCCGGCTTGGCCCGGTTCACGCCAACTTCGTGCTCCTCGACGAGATCAACCGGTCGAGCGCCAAGACCCAGAGCGCGATGTTGGAGGCGATGCAAGAGCGTCAGACGTCGATCGGCGGGCAGATGTACCCGCTGCCCGAGTTGTTCATGGTGCTGGCGACGCAGAACCCGATCGAAGAGGAGGGCACGTACCTGCTCCCGAAGGCGCAGATGGACCGGTTCCTGCTCAAGGAACTGATCGACTACCCGACACCGGACGAGGAACTCGAGGTGCTCAACCGGATCGACCGCGGCGTGCTCGGCGCCCACGCCGCGGTCGTCGAGAGTGTCGTCGACGTACCGGACGTCGTGTTCCTCATCGACCTTTCGTCGCGCGTGTACGTCGACGACTCGGTCAAGCGCTACGCCGTCGCGATCACCCAGGCGACCCGTCACACGTCGACGATCATCGATCCGGAGCTGGCGGCCTACGTGGAGTTCGGTGCCAGCCCCCGTGGCGCGATCGCGCTCCAGCAGGTCGGCAGGGCGTTCGCGCTGATGAACGGCCGCACCTACGTCGTTCCCGACGACATCAGGGCGCTGCGCCACTCGGTGCTCCGCCATCGGCTCCACCTCGGATTCCAGGCGGTTGCCGACGAGGTGCGCGTCGAGTCGATCATCGACGCCATCTTCGCGGCGGTGCCCGCTCCGTGATCGACAGAGCGTGATCGGCGATGACGAGTCTGCTCAAACGGGTGCGGTTGCGGACGATGATCCACTCCCACCGCAAGGTGCGCAGCGTCCTCGACGGTGAGTACGGCTCGGTGCACAAGGGCCGGAGCATGGACTTCGACGACCTGCGGGAGTACGTCCCCGGCGATGACATCAAAGACCTCGACTGGAAGGCGACCGCCCGACACGGCCGGCCGCTCGTCAAGCGCTATGTCGCGACCCGCCAACACGCCGTCCTGCTCGTGGTCGATACCGGTTGCACGATGGCCGCGCTCTCGGACCCGACGAGCACCAAGCGAGACGTCGCGGTCATGGCCGCCGGCGTGTTCGCCCAGCTCGCCCATCGCCACCGCGACCTGACCGGCCTCGTGGCCGGCCCGGCGTCACCGGCGAACACCACCGTCCGCAATGCCGATCGCATCCTGCACGTGCCGCTCGGCGCGAGCGATCTCCACATCGAGCGGATGCTCAGGGTCATCCACGACGCGATCGATCCCGACGGGTACCCGTCGCAGCTCGACGTGCTGCTCGCGTACGTCTCGAGGCACATCCGGCGGCGCACGTTCCTCGTGATCATCACCGACGACATCGACCTCACCGAACGGCATCGGGCGCTGCTCCGCCGCCTCGACGCCCAGCACGAGATCCTGTTCTGCACCGTCGGCGACGTCACGATGACCGATCCCGCACTGATCGATCGTGAGCTCAGGGTCATCGGATCGGGGGGGCACGTTCCCGCGTTCTTCCGCGATCGCGGCGCACTGCACGACGACCTCACCGAGCTCGCCAGGCGACGCGCCGCCGCGACCCGTTCGACGCTGACCAGGCTCGGCATCGTCGGCACCCGGCTCAGCGGCGAGTCCGACGTGGTCCCCGCGCTGTACGAGCTGCTCGACCGCCAGCGGCACGGCCATCGGGTCAAGGGTCGGAGAGGACGGGCGAGTTGATCGGCACCGATGCGCCGCCCAGCACGTTCGTGCCGGCCGACGACGACATCTTCGGGCCCGCGGGCTACGGCGCCTCGTGGTTCGCCCTCGGTCTCGTCGCGATGATCCTCGGTCTCGCGCTGCTGGTCTGGTGTTTCCATCGCCGCCCGGTGGAGCGCGTTCGGAAACGGCGACCCGCCGACGTGCCGGCGCTCAAGGCGCTGTACATGTCGATGATCGACGAGCTGGAGCGCGAGTTCGTCGCCCACCAGTTCGACGAGCGGGAGCTGCATCACCGGCTGAGCCGGACGGTGCGAGAGTTCGCGGCCGACCTCGGCGAGCCCGGCGCCGTGGCGATGACCGCATCGGTGCTCGAGGAGGCCGGACTCACGAGGGTGGCGACGGTGGTCGCCGGCTACGAGCGACCGCAGTTCAAGGAGTGGCACCGGTCCGACCCGCCCACCTCGTGCGAGCGGGCGAAGGCGGTGATCGAACAGTGGTGAAGGGGGACGCCATGACGCTGACCACCCTGTTGCAGCCGTGGGTCGGGCTGATCAGCCTGGTGGCGGCGGCGATCATCGCCGTCATCGTGGTCCGAGCGCTGCGCGTGCGGCGTCCGTCGCTCCCCGGCGACGACGACGCCCCGATCGCCAACGTCTCGCACGCCGCGGCGTCCCCCGTGTTCCGCCGGTTGCGCCGCCGCTACCACTCGCTGGTCGGGATCGAGCTCGCCTCGCTCTCGTTGGTCGGTTTGGCGGCAGTGGGACTGACGATGCGTCCGCTCGGCGAGCACCGCGACGACCGCGAGGTCACGAATCGCGATGTGATGCTATGCCTCGACGTGTCGGGCTCGATGATCAACCTCGACGCCGACGTCCTTGCCGGCTTCGCGACCCTGGCCGCCGGTCTCCACGGCGAGCGGATCGGCCTGACGATCTTCAACGGGTCGGCGGTGTCTGTGTTCCCGCTCACCGATGACTCCGACTACATCGCCGACACGCTTGCCGAATCGGCGACCCTGTTGGTGGAGCACAAGCAGCTGTTCGTCGAAGGGACGAACGAGGGCGGCAGCTCGCTCATCGGCGACGGGCTGGCCTCCTGCGTGTTGCGGTTCGATCGGCTCGACACCAAGCGCTCGCGATCGATCGTCTTCGTCACGGACAACATGCGCGCCGGCAGCCCGATCATGACGCTCCAGCAGGCAGGCGAGTTTGCGGCCGAGCGCGACATCCGCGTCTACGCGATCGCCGCCGAACACACGCCGGAGTTCGCCGGCATCACCCTGGCCGAGGTCGCCACGGGGACCGGCGGGGCGACGTTCCAGATGACCGATCAGCACACCGCGGACTCCGTGATCGCCGAGATCGGCAAGCTCGAGGCGACCCGCATCGAGCTCCCCACCGATGTGATCTCGGACGATCGCCCGACCGTGTGGGTCGTGCTGTGCCTCGTCGGCATCGCGGGGGCGTTGTTCACGAGCTGGAGGTTGCGGCGGTGAGCGAGCACGGCGATTTCCCCAACCGATGTGATGCAGTTTTGAAACAGATTGGTTGGGGAAATCTTGAGCTGGAAGTGCGAGCGAACCGGTGAGCTTCGAACCGCTGCTCCCGCTGCCCGTCATCGCAATCGTCGCCGGGGTCGCAGTCGCGTGGGCGGTCCGACGCTTGCGCGGCACGGAACGGCGGCGATCAGCGACCGTGCGGATGGTCGTACTCGTCGCCCTGACGTTGCTCATCGCACTCGATCCCGCCGTCGACGGCGGCAAGGTCGCGGCGATCCGATCAGACGCCGACGTGCTCTTCGTCGTCGACACCACCGGCAGCATGGCCGCCGAGGACTACGAGGGTGACAGCCCCCGGTTGGACGGCGTGCGAGCCGACATCATGGCGCTGGTCGCCGAGTTCCCTGGTGCCCACTTCGCCCTCGTGACGTTCGAAACGAGCGAACGCGGTCGTCGTGCCCTGGACGACCGACGTCGGTGCGTTCGACACGGCCGTCAGCCTGCTCCGGCAGGAGCGAACCATGTACGCCAGGGGTTCGCTGCTCGGCCGACCGATCGACGCCATGGATCGCATGCTGCCGCGGACCGAGGACGGCTCGCGATACAGCGTGGTGTTCTACCTCTCGGACGGCGAGCAGACCTTCGATGGCGCCGATCCGCCGGATTTCCGATCGCTGCGCAACGTCGGTGTCCGGCGGCGCCGTTCTCGGCTACGGGACCGAGGAAGGTGGCCGGATGCGGATCTACACCGGCCGCGAGAGCATGCTCGACCAGTTCATCCAGGACCCGGAAACGGAGCAGGACGCGGTCTCCCGCATCGACGAGGATGCGCTGCGATCGATCGCCGACGACCTCGACGTCGCCTACGTCCACCGCACGGACCCCGGCGGCATCGAGGACCTGGCCGCCGGGATCGCCGACGATGCTCGGCGGGAACGCGCCGAAGCGAGGGACGGGGACCGGCGCCTGTACTGGCTCGCCGCCTTCGGCGTGGTCGCGCTGGCGTTGTGGCAGCTCGCTTCATCGTGGCTGGAGTTCGCCGATGCCCGCCGCGCGCTCGGCCGGCCGGCAGGGAGGTTGGCGCGGTGACCGCGGTTCACGAGTGGGTCCCGATCGAGCTCGGCTACGACGAGACGCCCGACGATGCCGACGGCCCGGGCGGAGGCCCCGGGCCACCGCGACAAATCCCGCGCCGCATGCGCAGGCGCCGGCTCCTCGTCCTGCCGCTGGCCATCGCCTCGCTGGCGGTCGGGGGGAAGCTGCTGTCGATGGCGTGGATCGTTCGCGACGGCACCGCGGCGTACAACGCGCGACGAGTACGAGACGAGTCGCGGCCGGTTCGACCGGACTCCGATTCCTGAACGCCATCGACCCGTGGAAGGCGTGGTTCAACATCGGCGACGCCGACTTCCGCCTCGGCGATCTCGAGAGCGCCGAGGCGGCGTTCGCGCGAGCGCTGGACGAGGACCCCAGCCGGTGCGATGCACGCTTCAACCTCGCGGTCACGATCGAGGCCCAGGGCGACCGGTTGATGGGCGGAAACGTCCGGGACGTCACCGAGGCGGAGACCCTCGACGGGCTGGAGCGGTACCGCGTCGCGCTCGACATCGTGAACTCGGCGACCTGCCCGATGGACGGCGACGGACAGCGCGGGGTTCCGACTCGCCGACACGCGCGAGCGTCTCGAGGAGAAGCTCGGAGCCGATCAGGGCCTCCAGGACGAAGCGCAGATGAACGACCCCAACGAGGACGACGTGCAGCAGGGCCAGGAGACCGACGAGAGCCAGACGCTCCAGGAGCAGATCGAGGACCGCAACGATGCCGGCGAGGCCGAGCGTCAGGACGCCAGCGACATCAACCCCACCGCGGAACAGGAGCCCCGCGAGCCGAACTGGTAGCTGCTCAAGCGGGACGGTCACCCGGTACCGGCCCCGTCGGGGATCCGGAGGGGGCGGTAGCCCCCTCGCCCGTCGGCACGAGGCCAGCTCGCTGGCCGCCGCTACAGAACAGCGCGGCGAAGCCGCTCAGCGACGCTCGACCGAACGGAGAGAGCGAGCGAAGCGAGCGAACGAGTGAGGTCGAAACGCTCATCGTCCTTGGGTGATGTAGTCGTAGAGCTGCTGGTTCTCGGTCTCGAGCTGGCTCGAACCGGGCCTTCACCACGTCGCCGATGGAGATCACGCCGCCGAGTACGGCGTCGTCGTCGACCACCGGGAGGTGGCGGATCCGGCGCTCGGTCATCGACACCATCAGCGACTCGACGGCATCGCCGGCGCGACAGGTGACGACGTCCTTCGACATCGCCGACGAGACGGGGCGCCCGAGTGCGGAGGCGCCGTGGTTGGCGAGCGCCCTGACGACATCCCGCTCGGAGATGATCCCGTCGATGTGCGTGCCCGTCGTTGGAGACGACGAGGGCACCCACGCTGTTGTCGCGGAGCGTCATTGCTGCGTCGGCGAGCGAGATGTCGTCGCGCACGGTGACGACGTTGCTGCCCTTGACACCAAGGATCGACTGCACGTTCACGTGCTCGATGGTAGTGCAGTCCGGCGGAGCGACCGCCAGACTCCCCCGATGACGTTGAACGCGCTCGGCGCGGCCAAGCGGGTGTACGCCGCCGGCGCCCAGGGGACGGGACGCGTGCTCACCCGCGTCGGGATCCTGGGCGACGAGCCGCCGGCGCGTTCTCGCCGGCTCCGGCATTGGGCGTTCAGCCTGACCCGGGCCCACGACTCGATCGGCATCTCGAAGCTCGACGTGCCGTGGTGGACGTACGGGGCGATCGACGAGGTCGAGGCGTGGTTGGCGCCGCGACCGCGACGTCAGGGCGTTCGAGTGGGGCTCCGGGGCGAGCACGATCTGGCTCGCCAAGCGGGTGGCCGAGGTGCGCTCGGTCGAGCATCACGCCGGGTTCGGCCGGCTGATCCAGGAGCAGTTGACCACTTGGCCGAACGCAACACTCGACATCGTCGAGCCCGATCCGAGCGACCTACCAGCGATCGGATCGGCGAAGGAGGGTCACGGCAAGCTCGACTTCACCCGCTACGTGAGACACATCGACAGCGTCGGCGGCACGTTCTCGCTCATCGTCGTCGACGGCCGTGCCCGCCAAGCGTGCCTCACCGCGGCACTGCCACACCTCGCCGACGGCGGGATCATCGTGTTCGACAACACCATGCGACGCCGCTACCGCAAGGCGATCGCTGCCGCCCCCGTGGCGGAGCGGACGTTCCGCGGCCTCACCCCGACCTTGCCATACCCCGACCAGACCAGCATCCTGACGAAGCGGTGACGATGCGACTGACGCGATGCCGTCGCACGAGTGGGCGGCGAGATTGCTCGATCAGCTCGGCGAAACGGCGACTCACCACCTGTAGTGGGCGAACGCCTTGTTGCTCTCGGCCATCTTCTGCATGTCGTCGCGCTTCTTCATCGCCGCGCCGAGGCCGTTGGCGGCGTCGAGCAGTTCCCCGGCGAGGCACTCGGACATCGACTTCTCGCGCCGGGCGCGGGAGTAGTCGACCACCCAGCGGATCGCGAGCGTGGTGGCCCGCGGCGCCCGCACCTCGACGGGCACCTGGTAGGTGGCACCACCGACACGGCGGCTCTTCACTTCGAGCGGCGGCTTGACGTTGTCGATCGCCCGCTTGACGGTGGACAACGGCTCCTCGCCGGTCTTGGTCTCGATGATGGTCATCGCGTCGTACACGATGCGCTCGGCAAGGCTGCGCTTACCGTGGAGCAGCACCTTGTTGACGAGCTGGGTGACGAGCTTCGAGCGGTACACCGGGTCGGCCACCAGTTCGCGGCGGGGGGCTGGTCCTTTGCGAGGCATTTCCTAGTGCTCCGTCGTCACTTCTCGGCCTTGGCGCCGTACCGGCTGCGGGCCTGCTTGCGGTTCTTGACGCCGGCAGCGTCGAGGGCGCCGCGGATGATCTTGTAGCGCACACCCGGGAGGTCGCGGACACGACCGCCACGAACGAGCACGATCGAGTGTTCCTGCAGGTTGTGACCCTCACCGGGAATGTACGCGGTGACCTCGACCCCGCTCGACAGGCGGACCCGGGCGACCTTGCGCAGCGCCGAGTTCGGCTTCTTCGGAGTGTTCGTGTAGACGCGAGTGCACACGCCACGGCGCTGGGGGGAACCCTTCAGGGCCGGCGTCTTGTTCTTGGAGAACTTTGAGCTGCGGCCTTGACGGACCAGCTGCTGAATGGTGGGCACGCGAAACCTCTCGACGGCGAACAAACCTGCTGCACCGGACCCATCAAGGCCTGGCTCAGGACCATGCAATGTTATGGCCGCTGCGCCGGAACCCCAACCCGCGCCGGTCTGCGCACCCACTGGTCAGACCGGGGCAAGGTTGCCTCGCCGCGGGTTCGGCGCCGCCCGTCAGAGCAGCACCCAGTCGGTGGCGATGCCGCGGGCGCCGGACGGGCCGGCCACGGTGAGGCGCACCGGACCCTGCTGCACGCGGTCGAAGCTGAACCGCCCGAAGCGGTCCGAGGTCTGTTCGACCTGGCTCTCGGTGCCTTCCAGCGTGACCGTGGCGGCCCGCGCCGGGACGATCTGGCCGACGAGCCGGCGCTGTCGCGGAGTCGACGACCATCAACTCGATCTCGACGTCGCCAGTGCGGAACGTGAGCTGCCGGGCCGCATCCGGGTCGCGAACCCCGGTGAGCTCGAACGCCGAGTCGAACACGAGGTCCGCTAGATCCTGGTCGATCGTGCGCCACGCGACCGCACCTTGCGCTGCCGCCACGACGTGGGCTGGCACGGGATCGACCGTGCGCAGCGCATGGCCGAGCACGTCGAGCAGCGCCGCGTCGGCCGGGAACGTCTCGTCGATGTGACGGTCGTCGGTGTGATTCTGGGAGCTCATCGAGCACCTGCTTTCGGGTCGATTCCTGCCGGGAGGAGCCGGCGGAGCTTGTCGAGGCAGCGGGCCCGGCTCGGGCCGATGCTGCCGATCGAACGTCCGAGCGTTTCGGCGATCGTCTGGTAGTCGAGCGGCGGGACCGTGCACAGCAGCCGGAGGAGCTGCTGATCCGCCGGCGCGAGACGATCGAACGCCTGCAGCACGGCCTTCAAGGTCACGTCGTCGGTGATGATGTCCTCGATCGAGCGGGTCGTCGGCTCGGACGACTCGGAGAAGTCGGCGTGCGGGACGAGGCGCTGATGGCCGCGGATCACCCGCAACGCCTCGTGGCGCGTCGCCGTGGCCAGCCACGAAGCCAACCGGCTGGGTTCCCGGATCCGCTCGCTGTACTCGGCGAGACGCAGCCACACGGTCTGCACGACGTCGTCGGTCGAGGCCTTCGACAGGCGGAACGACCTGGCCACCGACCACACAAGTCCGGCGAAGTGATCGACCAGTTCGTTCCACGCGCTCTCGTCACCAGCGTTGACGCGCGCCAGGAGCGCGGCCTCGTCGACGCCTCCCCGACGTCGAATACGGCACGGTCCGCAAGCCTAGATCGGGGCCCGAGATGCTCGCGATGCCAAGGCTCACGAACCTCAGGAGCCAGAACGGAACGGTTTGATACACCCGGCGAGCGGAATCGGAGCGCCCTAGCGCGATGCGGACGGCGAGACCACCGACGCGATCGGCTCGCCGCGCAGCACTCGGATCGCCAGCTGGCCGTTGTTGAGCGTCGCCTCGATGCCGCTCCCGAACCCGCCCGGGAGGTCGAGCTGGCGTTCGTAGCCACCGTACTCCCACTCGTGGAGCAGGAACTCACGCGGCCCGGCGCTGCGCACGTGGGCCCAGAACCGCAGGGTCGTCGGGTCACCGGGGCGCAGCTCCACCTTCACGTCGTCGACCGTCACGGCCGGCAGCGGCGCGACCACGACCAGCGCACCGGTGGCCTCGTACATGTTCACGGGCACCGGCTGCGGGTACATCGAGGCCTCGGTCGCCTCGGTGGACAGCGCAACGTCGTCGCGCGACGGGTTCACGGTCGCGATGGTACCCAATTGTCAAGGTCCGCATTCTCGGTCGAAGTGAGCGGGTGGTGCGGACCTTGACGATCCGGATCAGGCGCCGAGCGTGATGAACGCGCCGGCGGTCGGGTCGGTGAGGTCGTGCTCGAGCGCCGCGACTGCGAGCGCCGCGGCCGGCGGCGACCCGGCGAGCAACTCGTGATGGAGCCGGTCCATCACCGTCACCGATGCGGCGTCGTTGATCGGGGTGAGCGGCGCGATCACGTTGCACGCGCCGAGCGTCATCAGCGCGGAGGCCAGACCGAGCAGCGAGCCGCCCTGCAGCGCCATCGCCGTCGCCACGCTGCAGGCCGGCAGGATCACGGTCTCCGGCAGCCGGTCGAGGCGTTCGAGGTCGTGCACGATCAGCGGCCCGTCGGCGAGGTGCAGCGACGAGAACATCGGGTTGTCCGTGCGGAACTGTCCGTGGCACGCGATGTGCACGAGATCGGCCCGGCCGAGCAGATCGACGCACGCCGCGACGGTGGCGCCGTCACCGGTCGACACTTCGGGGTCGGTGTACAACGCGGCGAGGTTCGCGACCTCGAAGTCCGCATACTCGAGGCCTGGGCCGGCCATGAACCCGACCGAACGCAGACCGTGGCGCGAGGACATTCGGTCCTGGCAGCGACCGCTCGGCACGCGCCCAGGCGCTCACCGACGGATTGACCGAGACGGCGCGCCCACCGAGCGGCGGGAGCAGCCCCCACGGCACATCGTGAAGCACGGCGGTCGGGACGATGACGACCGGGTTCAGCGCATCGGCGACGTCGGGGGGCAGCAGCAGGTCAGACAGTTCGGTCGCCACCTCGAACAGCATCTCGGCTGCAGCCAGACGCGACGCCTCGGACCCCTGCGCGCGATTGAGCCGGTTGAGCGAGAACGCGATCTCGTCGAGCATCTCGCGAACGCCTTCGAGCGACCCGAGGTCGTGCAGCCGAGCCCGCCGATCGATCACCGACACCGCATGCAACCGACCGTCGAGCGCGGCGTGGGCGAGCAGGTGCCGGTCACCGAGCAACGCCAACGCCGATCCGAGCTCCTCGCGCACCCGCACGTTCGAGGAATCGCCCCGCGCCGTCCGCGATCGGCGCCTGATGTCGCGCTCCGCCCGGACTCGCGCCCGCTCGGCATCACCCCGGTGCTCGTCGGTGGACGAAGGGTCGGCAATCGTCGCGTTGAGACTCCGCAGCTCCGTGAGCATCAGGGCCATCTCAGGATCCGTCCGGCGGTCGAACCTCCGGCAGGCGTGACGACATCAACCGCGTGGCTTCGATCCGGAGCAGCAGCTCCCGAGGCCGACCATCTGCGATCGCAAGACGCGCGCCGAGCTCGGTCAGCGCGTATCCGTGGACGGCCGCATGAGCCCGCGTTTCGATCGACCCGAGCGCGGCCTGGTTCGACATGGCAACCCGGAGCCCCTGCGAGATCGCACGCCGCGCGGCACGGCTGTCGTGCCGCTCGCCCGCGACGAGCGCGTCGATGTGAGCGAGCAGGATCTGATCCGCCGACCTTCCACGCCTGGCCGCTCGCCTCACGTGTGGCGGGACCGGATCAACCCCGTCGGTCGCCGAGATGTCACCGCGGACCTTCGCCGCGTACAGCTGCGTTCGAGTCGCCTCCACCGTCAGCCCGGTCCTGGCCAATGCGTCCGCGACATCGTCGAGGGAACGAGCCAGCTCGATGCTGACATCACCGGCGCGGGCAGCAGCGAGGAGAACGAGGTGGGTCGCCGCGGCAACCCACCCATCGCGACCCTGCTTGCGGAACCACGCTGCCGCATCCTGCGCGGCACCGATCGACCGGTCGACGTCACCGTTGGCCAGATGGATCTCGGCCGCCGTGAGCAACCCACCAGCCAGTTCCGTCTCCTGACCTTGGGCACGGAACAGCGCGATGGCACGTTCGAGGTACGACTCGGCGTCGCGGAACAGCGCCGCGTCGGCGAGTGCTTGGGCATGATCGGCAAAGAGTCGTGGCAGGTTGGTGTGAGCTCCGGCTCGTTCGAAGTGAACCTCTGAGGCGACGAACTCCGCCAGCGCTCCGGGGAGGTCGCCCTGCAGCGCGGCGAGAAAGCCGAGGTTCTGGCGAGCGGTTCCGACCACGACATCGTGGCCTGCGGACTCTGCGAGGGTGATCGCCCGGGTCAGAGTCGTTCGAGCGTCGTCATACCTGCCCGCCTGGCCCCACACTCCCCCGAGGTTCGCTCGGTACCGTGCCTCGCCGAGCACGTCTCCGAATCCGGCGAGTTCCTCGCAGCACGCGGTGAGTGTGGCCGCAGCTTCCAGGAGATCGCCACGCCAGTACAGCACCGTTCCGAGCTGGCCCATCAGCCGTGCATGATCCGGTCCTGCCGTCCTCGGCTCCGCACCTCGAAGCATCGCCAGCGCGTCGTCGAGGCGGCCTTGGCGAGCAACGACGAGCGCCCGACTCGACTCGATGTTGGCGGCGATGTCGTCGGAGCCCGCCTCGATCGCCAGCGAGCCGGCTCGTTGCAGCAAACCGTCGGCGACGTCAAGGTTGCCCAGCTCACGTTCAGCCAGGCCGATCACCCATCGAAGCATCGAGGCCGTTCGGAGATCGGCCGGATCGACGTCGTCCAACTCCGATTCTGCGGACCGAAGCGCCAACATCGGATCGGTGCCGACGAGCTCGAGGAGGTGGGCAATCCGATCCTCCGTGACGACTGACACGAGCGCACGCTACGACCTAATTCGTCGAGATGTCCGCACGCTGGTGGCCACAATGGGGCAATGGCAATCCCTGAGAAGGAACCCCATCGTGCCGTGCCTTACGTGACGGACCAGCCGGTACCGCTCGGTGAGGACTTCGCCCAGGTCCTCAGCGACCGAAACATCGCGGTCGGCGCTGATGCCAACGGCAATGTCATCCTGGCTCGGCCGGACACCGTGGTCGTCGATGTCTCGCTGCGAGCGCAGGACCGGGAGAAGCTCGCGTCGATCGTCAGTCGCTTCGACCGCGAGCAAGCTGGTCTGATCCGGTCCGGCGAACGCGAGGTTGCCGGCGTCGTAACGGTCCGGATCGAGCAACCGGCCAAGGTCGCTCGCCACGCGGAGGAACGTTGGTCCCTGGATGCCGTGAGCGAACTCGTCGCGCAACTGCGTCAGGAGGACCTCGACGCCGACCTGAATCTCGTCGTCATCGGCGCGCAAGGGATGACAGGTAGCCCGCTCGGCATCCCGACGTCGTGGGCCGGCGAGATGGTGTTCCCCGGACAGGTGACGAACAAGACGCCCAACGACAAGACCGTGTTGTTGACGACCGCGCTCCCCGCCTCGCGGCCGCCATCGCTTCGTGATCCGCTCGCCATACCGGGCCGTCGTGTTCCGCGGGTGCTCGTCCTGGACACTGGACTCGCGACGGTCGATCAGCTCGGCGTGACGGTTGCTCACGAGGACCTGATCTCCTCGCGGATCCACAGCGGGTGGACGTCACGCCCGAATTCAGCCGGTCCCGACGCCGTCGACGACGAGGACGAGTCCGATGTCGATGACACGAGGACCCTCGACTTCGAGGCTGGCCACGGCACGTTCATCAGCGGAATCGTCCGCCAGATCTGCCCCGACGCCGAGGTCTACGTCTCCGGTGCGCTGTCGAGCTTCGGTGACGGTGACGTGTGGTCGGTGCTGGCCGCAATGCAACGGAGCCTGAACTCCGTCGGTGAGGTCGACATCGTCGTGATGAGCTTCGGCGGGAACCTTCCCGGCGACGAGCCCGGGATGTTCGGCCGCAAGGTCCGGGAGCTGCTCGGCAAAGCCCTCGGCGTCGCCGCGGCCGGCAACCAGCAGACCTGCCGGCCCTACTTTCCGGCGGCGCTGCCCGAGGTCGTCGGTGTCGGCGGCGCTCGCCGCGGACGGTCGAGCATGGTTCACCAACTTCGGCCCGTGGATCGACGCATGTGCGCCCGGAGTCGACGTCGTGAGCACGTTCTTCAACGACTTCGTGGAGTATGTCGACGGCAGGGAGTACCGCCGCTTCGAGAAGTGGGCGAAGTGGAGTGGCACGAGCTTCTCGGCACCGAAGATCGCGGCGTTGATCGCGCAGGAGATGTACCTGTACGGCGGCACCGCCAAGGAGGCGTGGAAGCGCATGACCTCCTACAAGCACTTCCGCTATCCCGATCTCGGGACCGTGTTCAACGTCTGACGTGGCGATCGAACCGCGACCCGCTGGGCCGCTTGCCGAGATCTTCACCCGTCGGCGAATCGCCATCGGCATCGACGAGCGTCAGCGCCTGGTGCTCGCGCGGCCCGATTCCCTGCTGGTACGCATCGGCGAGAGCGCGCGCCGGCGGGACCGCATCGCGAGGTGGGTCGATGCCTGGGATCACGATCAGGCGCAACGCATCGCGGCGCCCGATTCGGAGCGGACGCTGCGATTCGAGACGGTTCGCTTCCCAGCGGGCTACTTCGACGACTCCGAACCCTCGCTTGCCGGCGTCGCGGGCACCTGGGGGCAACTCGAGCGCGGACGGCCACGACGTCGAGCTCAACCACGTCGTGCTCGGCGCGCCCGCGCTGAGCACGATGCTCGGCGCGCGTCCGCTTCGAACGCCGGCGACGTCACGCTCGCTGCGCAAGCCGTCAAGAACGCGAACGGCGCGATGGTGCTCCGTTCGACCGCGCAGCCGGCGACCGCTCCCCCGTTCCTGCGGCGCGCCCTGGAGATCCCGAATCGCCCGCCGCCGAAAGTGCTCGTCATGGACAGCGGGTTGCGGACCGTCGACGGCATCGGCGAGGCGCCCGAGCACGAGGAGCTGCGGTCCTGCTTCGTGCACGACCCGTGGCTGCTCCGGCCCGAGGAGCGCGAGGTGGACGACGAGGACGAGTTCGACGTCGACCTGACCGGGGCCCTCGACTTCCAGGCCGGGCACGGCACGTTCATCAGCGGCATCGTCCGCCAGATCTGCCCCGACGCCGAGATCTACACGTGCGGCGTCCTCACCAGCTTCGGCGAGGGCTCGGTCTCCGGCGTGCTCCACGCCGTCGAACGAGTCCTCGAGCTGGTCGGCCCGGTCGACGTGGTCGTGATGAGCTTCGGTGGGTACTTCACGAACGACGATCCGGGCCTGTTCGGTCCCGAGCTGAGGCGCCTGCTCGGCAACGCGATCCTGGTTGCGTCGGCCGGCAATGACGGTTCGACCCGGCCGTACTTTCCAGCGGCGCTGCCCGACGTCATCGGGGTCGGCGGGCTCGCGGTGGATGGCCGGGCGTGGTTCAGCAACTTCGGCTCCTGGGTCGACGCGTGCGCGCCGGCGATCGACGTCGTGAGCACGTTCTTCACCGGTCTCACCGAGCGTCTCCACGGTGAACCGCGCCGTCACTTCGACGGCTGGGCACGCTGGAGCGGGACGAGTTTCGCGGCCCCGAAGGTCGCCGCCCTGGTCGCCCAGGAGCTCTACCTCAACGGCGGCGAGCCTCGCGACGCGTGGCGACGCTTGACCTCGCACCAGCAACTGCGCCTCGGCGACCTGGGGATCGTGTTCAACGTCTGACTGCGCCGACCTCCGGCGTGGCAGCATTGAGCTGTGATCGTCGATGCCGCGTGGTATGTCGAGGGCAAGCGGATCCTGGAGACCGACTCCATCGCCGATCTCGCCGCGGAGCGGGGCAAGGACGGGTTCGGCTGGCTCGGCCTGCGGATGCCCACCGACGACGAGCTGAACGAAGCGGCGAAGGCGTTCGAGATTCCCGACCTGGCCATCGCCGACGCCCGGAACAAGCACGACCGTCCGAAGGTCGAGCGCCATGACCATTGCCTGCTGACCGTCGTCCCGACGGCTCGGTATGTCGACTCACGGGAGGAGGTCGAGTTCGGCGAGCTCTTCTTCTACGCCGGGCGTGACTACATCGTCACCGTGCGCTATGGGCAGGCCGCCCCGCTCAAGGGGGTGCGCCACGAGCTGGAGCACCGGCCCGGCGTGCTGCAACACGGACCGGGTGCCGTGCTGCAGGCAGCACTGCTGCATGCCGTGCAGTCCTACGAGCCGGTGGTCGACGGGCTCGAGAACGATGTCCGCGAGGTCGAGCGCGACGTGTTCAGCGAGTCTCGCAACCAGCCGACGAAGCGGATCTACTTCCTGATCCGCGAGGTGATCGACTTCCTCATCGCCCTCGAACCGCTGTCGGCGGCGATGAAGCGGCTCACCGGGCCGGAGTGCGGTCGGTGGGTCCATCCCGAGATCGTCCCGCTGTTCCGCGACGTCGACGAGGCGCTCTCCGAGATCGTCGAGCGCGGCCGGGCCGTCCACGAACTGCTGAACAACGCCCTCGCCGCGAGCAACACCCAGGCGGCAATGCGCCAGAACGAGGACACCAGACGGATCTCGGCGTGGGTGGCGATCGGCGTGATCCCCACGGTCATCGCCGGCCTGTTCGGCATGAACCTCGGCGGGATCCCGGGTGGTCACCACGCGCTCGGGTTCGCCGCCGTCACCGGTCTGACGGTGCTCGTCTGCGTCTGGCTCTACCGCCGGTTCAAGCACGCCGACTGGTTGTAGCCGCCGACGGGGCATCCGATCGCGCCCGGCTACAGCCAGTCCTTTCGCCGGAAGACGAAGTACAGCGCACTCGACATGATCAGCACGACCGCGGCTGAGGCCCACACACCCCACGTCTCGCCGGAGCCCGGGTAGGGCACGTTCATCCCGTACCAGCCCGTGATCAGCGTCGGCACGGCGATGATCGCCGCCCAGCTCGACACCTTCTTCATCACCTGGTTGGTGCGGTACTCACGCAGGCTGAGATTGGTCTCGACCAGCGTCGAGATGAGGTCGCGCAGCGAGTCGGTCGACTCACTCACGCGAAGTACGTGGTCGTAGACGTCCTGGAAGTACGGATAGATCTCGTCATCGATGCTGGCGTGCTCGCGGCGCATCAATCCGCTCACCGCCTCGCGCATCGGGATGACGAGCCGGTGGAACTTGATGAGCGACTGGCGCATCAGGAACCAGTGCTTCTGTTCCGACGGCTGCATCGGCGTCTCGGCGAACAGTCCTTCGCTGACGCTGTCGTAGAACTCGTCGAACACGTTGACGGTGTCGAAGTAGCCGTCGACGACGACGTCGAGGAGCCCGTAGAGCAGGAAGCTGACCCCCTCCCTGGCGAGGTCGGGCGACCGGTCCCAACGGGCCCGCACCCGATCCATCGTGAAGCCCTCGTCCTTGCGGACCGTGATCAGCCACCGGTCGTTGATGAACGCGTCGACCTCCGTCGTCCGAAATTCACCGGTCTCGCGGTCCAGCCGCGTCGCGTGGCAGACGAGGAACAGATGCGTCGCGTAGTGATCGAGCTTCGGCCGCTGGTGCGGACCGAGCGCATCCTCGACCGCGAGCTCGTGGAGCCCGAGCTCCAGGGCCAGCTCGTGGAGCTCTTCCCTCGAGGGGTTGCACAGGTCGACCCAGACCACCGTGCCGTCCTCGCCGAGGTGCTCGGAGACGTCGGCGACCGGGAAGTCCTCGGCCTCCAGCACCCCTTTCGGTAGCACCTCGTCTGAGCCATCCTTCGCCACCTCTTCCTTCGCCGTCGAGCGTAGGACTGCGTGGCTCGGTCGGTAGCGTCGGCGTCATGGCCGCCACCAGCTCCACCGCGATGTCCCTCGGCGCAACCGCGCCCACGTTCTCGCTGCCCGACCCGAACGGGCAGATTCACGCGTTCGAGGCGCTCGCTTCGGACGCTCGCGCCGTTCTCGTCGCGTTCCTCTGCAACCACTGTCCGTACGTCAAGCACATCCGACCGACGTTCGCGACACGGGCGAAGGAGTGGCAGGGCCGCGGCGTCGCCGTGGTCGCCATCAACAGCAACGACGCCACGGCCTACCCGGAGGACTCGGCCGCGGCGATGGCGAAGGCGATCACCGAGTACGGCTTCACGTTCCCGTACCTCGTCGACGAGTCGCAGGACGTCGCCAAGGCGTACGCCGCCGCCTGCACGCCGGACCTGTTCCTGTTCAACGGCGACGATCGGCTGGTCTATCACGGCCAGTTCGACGCCAGCCGTCCGGGCGGCGCAACACCGGTGACCGGCGACGACCTCGGCTCGGCGATCGACGCCGTGCTCGACGGCCGCCCGGTTCCTGCCGATCAACGTCCGAGCGTCGGCTGCAGCATCAAGTGGAAGCCCGGCAACGCGCCGGTGTAGATCCGCCGCCGCCGGCCGCCCGGCCGTTCATGTCACGATGCACGACGTCTGACGTCGTACATCGTGACATGAAACCCCTCGGGCTCAGCTGGTCGTGGCGTCTGCGGTGACCGGCGTCTCGTCGTAGGTGCCGTGGATGTTGGACAGCCAGGCGGCAGGGTCGGCCTCCTCGGCGTCGCTCGAGTAGAACGTCATCGGCTCGTAGTCGGGGGCCGCGATGTCGAAGTCGCGGTAGACCATCATGCCGGTCCCGGCCGGGATCAGCTTGCCGATGATGATGTTCTCCTTGAGCCCGATCAGGCTGTCGCCGCGGCCGTCGATGGCGGCCTCGGTGAGCACCCTGGTGGTCTCCTGGAACGATGCCGCCGACAGCCACGACTCGGTGGCCAGCGACGCCTTGGTGATGCCCATGATCTCCGGACGGCCCTCGGACGGACGTCGCGACTCCTCGACCATGCGGCGGTTGGTGTCCCTGAACACCTTGGCGTCCACCCGCTCGCCCGGCAGGAACCCGGTGTCGCCCGGCTCCTGCACGCCGACGCGGCGGGTCATCTGGCGCACGATCAGCTCGATGTGCTTGTCGTGGATCGACACGCCCTGCTCGCGGTACACCTTCTGGACCTGCTCGACGAGGTAGTTCTGGGTCTCCCGGATGCCCTTGATGTCGATGAGCTCCTTCGGGTCCGAGGGGCCGTCGGTGATGAGGTCACCAGCGGCGACCTCCTGGCCGTCGACCACGATCGGGCGGGCGCCGACCGGAAGCACCACAGGGTGCTCCTCGCCGTCGTCGGCGATGATCGCCACCGGGATGCCCTTGCCCTCGTCCTCGCCGATCCTCACCACGCCTGACGCACGGGCGAGACGGGCCGCGCCCCGCGGCGTGCGAGCCTCGAACAGCTCGACGACGCGGGGCAGACCGCCGGCGATGTCCTTGCCGGCCACGCCACCGGTGTGGAACGTCCGCATCGTCAGCTGGGTGCCGGGCTCACCGATCGACTGGGCGGCGATGACTCCCACCGCCTCACCGAGCTCGATGCCCTTGCCGGTGGCGAGCGAGCGCCCGTAACACGTGGCGCACACGCCGAGCTCGGCGTCGCAGGCGAGCACCGAGCGCACCTGCACCCTGGTGATCCCCTTGTCGTCACGCAGCGCGGCCATCTCGGCGTCGCCGACGACCGTCCCCCGCTCGAGGACCGTGCCGTCAGCGAGCGTGACGTCCTTGAGCAACGCCCGACCGAACAGGCTCGTCTCGAGGTACGACTTCGAGCTCGCGGTGTCGGGCTGGACACTCTCGACCCAGATGCCGAGCGTCGTGTCGCAGTCCTCCTCGCGGACGATGAGCTCCTGCGCGACGTCGACGAGACGGCGCGTCAGGTAGCCGGAGTCGGCCGTGCGCAGCGCCGTGTCGACGAGTCCCTTGCGGGCGCCTGGCGTGGCGATGAAGTACTCGAGCGTCTCGAGACCCTCGCGGAAGTTCTTCTTGATCGGCCGCGGGATCATGTCGCCGCGAGGGTTGGCGACCAGGCCGCGCATGCCGGCGATCTGGCGCATCTGAGTCATGTTGCCGCGAGCACCCGAGCCGACCATCATGTCGATCGGGTTGAACCGCTGGGCCGCGAACTCGGCCTCCATCGCCTGCTGCACCTCGGTGGTGGCATCGGTCCAGATGCGCACCTCCTGCTGGCGACGCTCACCGTCGGTGATGACACCGCGACGGAACTGGCTCTCGACCTTGTCGGCCTGCTCCTCGTAGCCGTCGAGGATCTCGCGCTTCTTCGTCGGCGTCTTGACGTCGTCGATCGACACGGTCAGACCGGACTGCGACGCGAAGCGGTAGCAGAGGTTCTTCAGCGCGTCGAGCGACGCCGAGATCGCCGACTTCGGGTAGTGGTCGGACAGCCGCTCGACGATCACGCCCATCTCACGCTTCTTCACGACGCCCGTGACGTGACCGAAGCGAGTCGGCGTAGTCGTCGGGCAGCGCCTCCTCGAACAGCGCCCGGCCGACCGTGGTCGTGTCGAACTTGGGCTCGCCGTCCTTGGCGTTCGCTCGCCGGAACGTCTCGTCGCGGAGCGTGATCGTGGCGTGCAGCGACAGCGCGCCCTCGTCGTACGCCCGCAGCGCCTCCCACAGGTGGCGGAACACGCGGCCTTCGCCGGCCGCTCCGGCGACCTCCTCGGTGAGGTAGAACGCACCGATCACGAGGTCCTGGGTCGGGGTCACGATCGGGCGACCGGACGCCGGCGACAGGATGTTGTTCGCCGACAGCATGAGCACCCGGGCCTCGGCCTGCGCCTCGGCCGACAGTGGCACGTGGATGGCCATCTGGTCGCCGTCGAAGTCGGCGTTGAACGCCGTGCACACGAGCGGGTGGATCTGCAGCGCCTTGCCCTCGACGAGCACCGGCTCGAACGCCTGGATGCCCAGGCGGTGCAGCGTGGGCGCCCGGTTCAGCAGAACCGGGTGCTCCTTGATGACGTCCTCGAGGACGTCCCACACCTGCGGCCGGCTGCGCTCGACCATCCGCTTGGCGGTCTTGATGTTCTGCGCCAGCTCGAGGTCGACGAGCCGCTTCATGACGAACGGCTTGAACAGCTCGAGCGCCATCAGCTTGGGCAGGCCGCACTGGTGCAGCTTGAGGGTCGGGCCGGCCACGATGACCGAACGGCCCGAGTAGTCGACGCGCTTGCCGAGCAGGTTCTGACGGAACCGGCCCTGCTTGCCCTTCAGCATGTCGGAGAGCGACTTCAGCGGGCGGTTGCCCGGCCCGGTGACGGGGCGGCCGCGGCGGCCGTTGTCGAACAATGCGTCGACGGCCTCCTGCAGCATGCGCTTCTCGTTGTTGACGATGATCTCCGGCGCGCCCAGGCTGAGCAGGCGGCCGAGCCGGTTGTTCCGGTTGATCACCCGCCGGTACAGGTCGTTGAGGTCCGACGTGGCGAAGCGGCCACCGTCGAGCTGGACCATCGGGCGCAGCTCCGGCGGGATCACCGGCACGACGTCGAGGATCATCGCCTTGGGGTCGTTGAGCCGGCGGCCGTGCTCGTCGCGCCGGTTGAAGCTGGCGACGATCTTCAGGCGCTTGATCGCCTTCTGGCGGCGCTGGGCGCTCAGCGGCTTGCGGCCGGAGTCGCCCGGGTCGATGGCGTCGCGGAGCTTGATCTCCTCCTCGTCGAAGTCGATGCGGTCGATCAGGCTCTTGATCGCGTCGGCGCCGGTGCCACCCTCGAAGTAGTCGCCGTACTTGTCCCGCAGCTCACGCCAGAGGATCTCGTCGTCGAGGATCTTGCGCGAGTGGAGGTCCTTGAACTCGTCGAACGTGCGCTTCACGAGGTCGAGCTCGACGTCGTAGCGCTCGCGCAGCGCTTCGATGTCCTTCTCGGCGTCGCGGCGCAGCTTCTTGGTGTCGGCGCCCTCGGACTCTGCCGTCTCGGCCTCGCTCTCGAGCTCCTTGAAGCGGCGGTCGATCTCGAGGTCGCGCTCCTTTTCGATCGCTCGCACCTCTTCGAGGTACTCGTTCTCGAGGTTCGACAGCTCGTTGTGGCGCTTGTCCTCGTCGACCCAGGTGACCAGGTTGGCGGCGAAGTAGATCACCTTCTCGAGCTGCTTGGCCTTGAGCTCCTCCTTCGGCTCGATGCCGGCGAGGAGGTAGGCCAGCCACGACCGGGTGCCGCGGAGGTACCAGATGTGCACCACGGGCGCCTCGAGCTGGATGTGACCCATCCGCTCGCGGCGCACCTTGGACCGGGTGACCTCGACCCCGCAGCGCTCGCAGATGATGCCCTTGAAGCGCACCCGCTTGTACTTGCCGCAGTAGCACTCCCAGTCGCGGGTCGGTCCGAAGATCTTCTCGCAGAACAGGCCGTCCTTCTCGGGACGCAGCGTGCGGTAGTTGATGGTCTCCGGCTTCTTCACCTCGCCGTGCGACCAGGTCTTGATGTGGTCGGAGGTGGCCAGCCCGATCTTGAGCTGGTCGAACATGTTGACGTCAAGCATGTGTCGTTCTCTCTGGTGTTTCGCTCTGTGTGGTTCTCAGTCGGTGATTCCGATTTCCCGAACGATCTGTTTCATTTCTGCATCACATCGGTTGGGGAAACTTGGTTTCAGAAGCGAGCGGCTCGCGCGGCGGGCCTCGCGCGCGGCGTCGTCCTCGTCGGTGCCGCGCTCTGGGCGGGAGATGTCGATGCCGAGCTCCTCGGCGGCTCGGAACACGTCCTCGTCGAGGTCGCGCATCTCGATCTCGCTGCCGTCGTCGGCGAGCACCTCGACGTTGATGCAGAGCGCTTGCATCTCCTTCATCAGCACCTTGAAGCTCTCCGGCACCCCCGGCTCGGGGATGTTGTCGCCCTTGACGATCGCCTCGTACACCTTGACGCGGCCGAGCACGTCGTCGGACTTGATGGTCAGCAGCTCCTGCAGGCAGTACGCCGCGCCGTAGGCCTCGAGCGCCCACACCTCCATCTCACCGAAGCGCTGGCCGCCGAACTGGGCCTTCCCGCCGAGCGGCTGCTGGGTGATCATCGAGTACGGGCCGGTCGACCGGGCGTGGATCTTGTCGTCGACCAGGTGGGCCAGCTTGAGGATGTACATGAACCCGACGGTGATCTGGTTGTCGTAGCGCTCGCCGGTGCGACCGTTGAACAGCGCGGTCTTGCCGTCGGTGCCGATCAGGCGGTTGCCGTCGATCGACTCCGGGTTGAGGTTCTCCAGGATCGTCTGGATCGTCGGGTGGTCCCCGGCGTCGGCCTCCTCGTCCCAGTGCGCCCCGTCGAACACCGGGCGTCGCGATGAACGTCGACGGCGTGGTGGTCGGGCGGGTCTTCGACTCGGTGCCGCGGATCGGGTCGTCGCCGACGGTCTTGCCGTCTTCGGGTTCGTCCAGCCCCAGCGGGCGCAGTAGCCGAGGTGCGCCTCGAGCACCTGGCCGACGTTCATCCGGCTCGGCACGCCGAGCGGGTTGAGGATGATGTCGACGGCGGTGCCGTCGGCGAGGAACGGCATGTCCTCGATCGGCAGGATCTTGGAGATGACGCCCTTGTTGCCGTGGCGGCCGGCGAGCTTGTCGCCGACGCTGATCTTGCGCTTCTGGGCGACGTAGACCCGCACCAGCTGGTTGACGCCCGGCGGCAGCTCGTCGCCGTCGTCACGGTTGAACACCTTGACGTCGATGACCTTGCCGTTCTCGCCGTGGGGCACCTTGAGCGACGTGTCGCGGACCTCGCGGGCCTTCTCGCCGAAGATCGCCCGGAGCAGCCGCTCCTCGGGCGTCAGCTCGGTCTCGCCCTTCGGCGTGACCTTGCCGACGAGCACGTCGCCGGGGCCGACTTCGGCACCGACGCGGATGATGCCGCGGTCGTCGAGGTCGGCGAGGATGTCGTCGGACAGGTTCGGGATGTCCCGCGAGATCTCCTCCGGGCCGAGCTTGGTGTCGCGGGCGTCGACCTCGTGCTCGTGGATGTGGATCGACGTCAGCACGTCGTCACGCACGAGCCGCTCGGACAGGATGATCGCGTCCTCGAAGTTGTAGCCCTCCCAGGGCATCAGCGCGACGAGCAGGTTCTTGCCCAGCGCCAGCTCACCGGCGTCGGTCGACGGACCGTCGGCGATGATCGTGCCCTTGCGTACCTTCTCGCCCTCGACCACCCGCGGCCGCTGGTTGATGCACGTGTCCTGGTTGGACCGGCGGAACTTCGCGAGGCGGTACACCTTGCGACCGAGCGTGGCGTACTGCACCACGATCGTGTCGCCGGTGACCTCGGTGACCTCGCCGTCCTCGAGCGCCTGGATCAGTTCGGCGGCGTCGCGGGCCGCACGGTCCTCGATGCCGGTGCCGATGTACGGCGCCTCGGCACGGATCAAGCGGCACGGCCTGCTTCTGCATGTTGGCGCCCATCAGGGCGCGGTTGGCGTCGTCGTGCTCGAGGAACGGGATCAGCGCCGTGCCGACCGAGACGATCTGCTTCGGCGACACGTCCATGTAGTCGACCTCGGCCGGCGGCACGTAGGCGATGTCGGTGGTCGCACCGAAGAAGCTCTCGGCCTCGAGCATGCGCTTGAGGTCCTCGAGGTTGGCGGCCTGCGGCGAGCGACGCACGAGGACCCGCTCGCTCTTGAACGAACCGTCCGTCGTTGATCGGCGTGTTGGCCTGGGCGACGACGTAGTTCTCCTCCTCGTCGGCCGCCATGTACACGATCTCGTTCGACGACCTTGCCGTTGATGACCTTGCGGTACGGGCTCTCGATGAACCCGAACTCGTTGACCCTGGCGTACGTCGACAGGCCGCCGATGAGGCCGATGTTCGGACCCTCCGGCGTCTCGATCGGGCACATCCGGCCGTAGTGGCTGAAGTGCACGTCGCGGACCTCGAAGCCGGCCCGCTCACGCGACAGGCCGCCGGGACCGAGCGCCGACAGGCGGCGCCGGTGGGTGAGGCCCGACAGCGGGTTCACCTGGTCCATGAACTGCGACAGCTGCGACGTACCGAAGAACTCCTTGATCGCCGCGACCACCGGGCGAATGTTGATCAGCGTCTGGGGCGTGATCGCCTCGACGTCCTGGGTGGTCATCCGCTCGCGCACGACGCGCTCCATGCGGGACAGCCCGATGCGCACCTGGTTCTGGATCAGCTCGCCGACCGAGCGGATGCGGCGGTTGGCGAAGTGGTCCTGGTCGTCGAGGCGGTAGCCCGGCTCCTGCTTGACGAGGTGGAGCATGTACGTGATCGACGCCAGCACCTCGCAGCGACTGAGCACGTTCTGGTTCTCGTCGGGCAGGTCGAGCTGCTCGCCGCTGAGCCCGAACAGCTCGCCGAGCTTGGCGACCTCGGACCCGAGCTTGCGGTTGAGCTTGTAGCGGCCGACCCGGCTGAGGTCGTAGCGCCGGCTCTCGAAGAAGGCGTTGCGGAAGTAGGCGCGGGCGGACTCGACGGTGGGCGGCTCGCCCGGGCGGGCCCGCTTGTAGATCTCGACGAGCGCCTCGTCCTGGGTGGGGGCGACGTCGCGCTCCTTGTCCCACTGGCCCTGGAGGAAGTCGAAGTGCTGCACGAAGCGGTCGAGGAACCCGGGGGCGTTCTCCTCGTCGTAGCCGAGCGCACGCAGCAGCGTGAAGATCCCGAGGCGGCGCTTGCGGGCGACGCGGGTGCCGGCGGTGACGTCGCGGCCGGGCTTCTGCTCGACGTCGAACTCCATCCACTCGCCGCGGTACGGGTGGATCGTGCCCTTGACGAGCTGATGCTTGGTGAGGTTGCGCAGGCGGTAGCGCTCGCCGGGCTCGAAGATGACGCCGGGGCTGCGCACGAGCTGCGACACGACGACGCGCTCGGTGCCATTGACGATGAACGTGCCCTTCTCCGTCATGATCGGGAAGTCGCCCATGAACACCGTCTGCTCTTTGATCTCGCCGGTGTTGCGGTTCATGAACCGGGCGCGCACGAAGACGGGCGCCGAGTAGGTCATGTCCTTCTCTTTGCACTCCTCCACCGAGAACTTGGGCGGTGGGCGCAGGTCCTCGTCGAACGGGTCGAACTCGAGCTCGAGCTGCAGCGACTCGGAGAAGTCCTTGATCGGACTGATGTCACGGAAGGTGTTGGCGAGGCCTTCGTTGAGGAACCACTCGAAGCTCGACCGCTGGATGGCGATCAGGTCCGGCAGTTCGAGGGGCTCGACCAGGTTGGCAAACGAGTAACGCTCTCGGGACGTGGAGGCAGTAGCCACGAATCACTCCCCTATTCAGGTGGTGGGCTCACGGGGGACAGGGCGCGCCGAACTAAGACTCCAGCTGAGCAGGGGCAAGGGAGACGCACGGCAACTGACGAGCCTAGCGGCGCGGGCCGCACGATATCAACCCGCATCCAGGCAGGGTTGCCCGGGCAGGGACGGCCGCGCTCGGTCTTCTCGGTTGGCCAAAGGGTAAAGAACCCCCGCAACCGTGTCAAGCCTTGGTCACCCCGCTGTGTCGCCGATGTGGACGCGGGCACCAGTTCGGTGAACACTGGCGACAGTGACCACGACCAGGCGGACGGCGAGGAGCACGACGACGACGTCGCAACGGCAGGCGAACGCGACCGAGATGGCGACGACGACGCCGACGAACGCCGAGCCGGCGGCAACGGATCCGACGGCGGCGGCTCCCGCCGCGACGGCGCCGACCGCGAACCTGCACCGGGTGACACGAGCTCCCCGGCCGCCGGGTCGCCGCTCGCCCCCGTCAGGCGGATCGCTTCTGGCATCAGGGCGAGGATCGTCATCGGGTATCTCGTGCTGATGACCGCGGCGCTCGGCACCTCGGTAGTGATCGCCAGACAGGTCCAGTCGGCCCGTATCGACCGAGAGGTCGAAACCGCGGTTGTCCAGGAGGCCGACGAACTGGCCGAGGTCGCGGCGAGCGGTGCCTTCGACATCCGGTCGCTCTTCGACGAGTTCCTCAACAACCATGTGGCTGGCGACCACGAGGCGTTCTACACGATCCCGCTCGACGCCGCGCTCGGCGAAGACATCGGGCGCAGCTTCGGTGCCCCGATGGAGATCGTCGAGGACGCCGACCTCATCGGTCGCTGGGCGTCGTCCGATGAGGTCACGCGTGGGATGTTCGACACGCCCGTTGGCGAGACGCAGGCGATCGTCGTGCCGATCGTGCGGTCGGCCACGTCGGAGCGCCTGGAGGTGGTCGACCCAGGGCCAGGTGTCGAACAGCTCGGGCCGGTCGCTCGGTGTGTTCGTCGCCGCACATTTCATGCAGTCGCATCAGCAGGATCTGGCCGAGCTCGTGGGGTTGCTCCTGCTCGCTGGGCTCGTCGTCCTCGTCGTCACCACCGGGGTGGCGTGGGCGCTGGCCGGGCGCATCATCGCGCCGGTTCGAGGCCTGACGCAGGCCGCGCAGGCCGTCACCCACTCCGACCTCTCGGCTCGAATTCCAGTCGCCGGTGGCGGCGAGCTCGCCGAGCTCGGGACGACGTTCAACGAGATGGTCGAGCGGCTCGATCGTGGGTTCCGCGCCCAACGCCAGTTCCTCGACGACATCGCCCACGACCTCCGCACGCCGCTCACGATCGCGAGGGGCCATCTCGAGACGCTCGGCGACGACGCCGCCGAGCGAGACGAGACCGTGACCATCGTGCTCAACGAGCTCGACCGCATGGGCCGCTCGGTCACCGACCTGCTGGTCCTGGCGAAGGCCGAGCAGCCCCACTTCCTACGGCTCGAGGCGATCGACTACGGCGACTTCGCGAACGACCTCATGGACCGGGTGGCGGGGCTCGCGGCCAGGAGCTGGGTCATCGACACGGCTCCACGGCCGGGCGTCGTCGCCGGGGAGGCCGACCCCCACCGGCTGTTCGAAGCGATGCTCAACCTTGCGACGAACGCCGTTCAGCACACCGAGGACGGCGACGAGATCGGCATCGGCGTCGAGGCAGTGCCGCGCCGAACGCAGTTCGCATGTGGGTGCGCGACCACGGCCCGGGGATCGACGTCGAAGATGCCGAGGTGCTGTTCCAGCGTTTCCGCCAGCGGCCAATCGGCGCAGGGCCGACGTGACGCCGGGCACCACGATGGCATGGGACTCGGCCTGTCCATCGTCGACGCCATCGCCCGCGCGCACGGCGGTTGCGCAAGCCACGAGGCAGTCCGTCGGCGGCGGTTCCGCCACTGTTCGCCGAATCGAGATCCCTGCGTCCTCGGCCAGCAGGCCGCCGTCGCCGCTAGCGCTCCTGCTCGCATCGGCGAGGACCCTCATGACGCGGATCTTGATCGTCGAGGACGAGGAGCGCATCGTCTCGTTCCTCGAGAAGGGGCTTCGGGCGGGCGGGTACTCGACGGTGTCCGTCGATTCCGGCACCGAAGCGCTCGCGAGTCGCACGCGACGACGCGTTCGACCTCGTGATCCTCGACCTCGGCCTTCCGATGCTCGACGGCCTCGACGTGCTTCGGGCACTCCGGCGGCGGGGCGAGCGGATGCCGATCGTCGTGTTGTCCGCCCGTGACGGGGTGGACGACACGGTCGCCGCGCTCGAAGGTGGCGCCGACGACTACGTCACCAAGCCGTTCCGCTTCGAGGAGTTGCTCGCCCGGGTCCGGCTGCGGCTGCGTGACGCGGTGACGTCGGAGCCGACGATCCTGCACGCCGGCGGCATCACCCTCGACCTCAGATCGCGCCGGGCGTCGGTTGCCGGTGCGCCGAATCCCGGTGGTGGCGGCCAGCGGACCGTCGAGTTGACGGCCAGGGAGTTCGCGCTCACCGAAACCCTCCTGCGTCACGCCGGTCAGGTGCTGTCGCGCGAGCAGCTGCTCTCTCACGTCTGGGGGTACGACTTCGATCCCGGGTCGAACGTCGTCGAGGTGTACATCCGCTACATCAGGCGGAAGCTCGGGACCGACGCGATCGAGACCGTCCGCGGCATGGGATACCGGCTTCGCGAGTAGCTGGACCAGCACGTCGTCCACGACCCATCCGGGCGTGGGCTCCGCCGAGCCCACGCCCGATTCGGGCGGGGGCCGCGACACCTCTCCCGAGTGGTGCCGCAGCCCGGACGCTCAGCCAACCGGCGGTGATCGGCGAGCGGATGGACGAAAGGCTGTCCGCCGGACATGGCCCTCACGTGAGGTGACCCTGAGAACTTTCTCAGAACCGCCGGTAACCCGTCCGGTAACCAGCACGAGAAGGCCCCGTGACCGTCAGAGCTGGCTTGCGCAGAGCGAGGATCGGCCGGCTCCGCCGGCCGACCGCAGCCGTCCAGTGGGAGGGGTTCGAAAGGGGGGGCTTGCCCTCCCCTTTCAGCAGACAGACTCACTTGAACTCGACGGAACCGCCGGCGTCTTCGATCTTGGCCTTGGCGGCCTCGGCGGCCTCCTTCGTGGCCTTCTCGAGCACGGCCTTGGGTGCGCCGTCGACGAGGTCCTTGGCCTCCTTCAGGCCCAGGCTGGTCAGCTCGCGCACGACCTTGATGACCTGGATCTTCTGGGCGCCGGCGCCGGTGAGGACGACGTCGAACTCGTCCTGCTCCTCGGCCGCGGCGGCCTCGCCGGCCGCCGCCGGCCGGCGGCGGCCGCGGCCACGGCGACGGGGGCCGCGGCCGTCACGCCGAAGCGCTCTTCGAACGAGTCGAGCAGTTCTTTGAGCTCGAGGACGGTCAGTGCGGAGATCGAATCGAGGATCTCTTCCTTGGTAGCCATGTTAGTGTTCTCCTGATGAACGAAATGTTCGGGTGTTGGGGATGGTTGGGACGAAGGCGGCGATCAGGCCGCTTCCTTCTGTTCGATGAGGGCCGAGAGGCCATAGGCGAAGTTCCGCGGCAGCGCCTGCAGCAAGCCGGCAGTCTTGACCAGCGGCGCCTGCAGCGCTCCAGCAAACTCGCGAGCAGCTGCTCGCGCGACGGCAGGTCGGCGAGCGCCTTGACGTCGTCGACGCTGAGGGCGTTGGTGCCGAGGGCACCGCCCTTCAGGACCAGCAGCGGGTTGGTCCTCGCGACCGTGCTAGCGCCTTGGCGGCGCGACCGTGTCGTCGGTGGCGAACGTCAGCGACGTCGGGCCGACGAGCAGCGGTTCGAGCACGTCGAATCCGGCCTCGCGCACGGCGAGGATCGCCAGCGTGTTCTTGTAGACCTTGTGTTCGGCACCGGACCGACGCAGCGCGCCGCGGAGGTCGGCAAGCGCCTTGACCGACATGCCGCGATACTCCGAGACGAACACCGCCTTGGCCGTCGACAGTTTGCCGACGATCTCGTCGACGACGGCGACCTTCTCGGGACGTGGTTCCAGTCTTGGTTTCCATGGGTGTGTGCACACCTCCTTTCGCTTCGATCGTGGTGGCCCGCAAGGAGAGCGAGCGCCACGAGAAGCGGTCCGCACGGGATGCGGAAGCTCGGATGGCGTGCACCTCGGCTGGCGGAATCGGGCTGGCGGCCCGAGTCCATTACCCATCGGCTGATGGACCGGCGGTCTGCGGCGAGCGACCTGTTGTATGTCGACCGACCAGGCTACCGGCGCCACCCGCCAGTCCGGCAACGTCGATTCTCGTCGCCGGCGTCTGTCTCTGCCGAACCCGTTGGCGAAGGGGCGGCGCCTATGTGGCGTCGCCCCTTCGCTCTCGTGGTGGAGTTCCGCCTTTGTTCCACCGCGACTGTCGGCCAGGCGCGCGGGGCGCGCGCGGCCCCAACACCTCCCCGACACAGAATCTCGAGTCGCCGCCGACGACCATGGCGCTACACGTGCTCCAACAACTCCCTGCGATTGCGCTGAACGACGACGCCAGGGTCCGGAGCGACGGTCGAGCGAACTGTACACGGGCTGCCGCAAATGTGCCAGCGAACTGCCAGCTCCGGGTCGAGAGGACCGGCTGGCATACTGACCAGGACGGGTTCTCGCGTTTGATGTCTCCTGTTTCGAGCGCTCCGTTGACTCGGTTGGAGATTCCGATGGACATCCGCGACTGGCAGCCTGACGTTGCCGAATCCTGGGCCGGAGCGTGAACCGTGCCTGACGATCGCTTGCTCGCGATCCTCGATCGGCTTTCGGAGAATACCGAACCTGACGAGGTGGCGACGCGACTGTGCGCGCTGTGTGCCGAGGCGACGTCGATGAGTGGGGCGGCGATCATGATGATGACGGGCGACTTCCCGCAGATCTCCATCGGCACGACGAACGACATCAGCGCCTTGATCGAGGAGTTGCAGTACACGCTCGGTGAGGGGCCGTGCGTCGACGCCTATGAGCAGCGCGTTCCGGTCCTCGAACCGGACCTCGTCGCTCCGGTCGTCGCCCGTTGGGCGGCGTTCACCCCGGTTGCCATCGACGCCGGCGTTCGAGCGGTCTTCGGCTTCCCGCTCCAGGTCGGTGCCGTCCGCATCGGTGCCCTCAACCTGTACCGTGACCAGCCCGGTCCGCTGACGGCAGACCAGCACGCCGACGCGCTCGTCCTCGCCAACGTGGCGTCGCAGGCGATCATCTCGATCCAAGCCGACGCGCCGCCCGGTTCGCTGACGCGGAGCTGCAGGTCGGCACGAACTTCCGCTTCATCGTTCACCAGGCCGCCGGGATGATCTCCGTCCAGTTGAGTACGAGCGTGGCCGAGGCGCTGGTCCGGCTCCGCGCCCACGCCTTCGCCACCGACCGGCGAATCGAGGACGTCGCACGGGACGTCATCGACCGAGAGCTGCGTTTCGCAGGACCGAGACTCGGATCGGTGAGCAACCGGGTACCTGGTATGACGGTGCAGTCGACCGAAGGCTACGATGTACGCGAGCCGAGCCTCCTTCCACCGGGAGTTGCTCGCGGGGGACAGGGATGAGATGACACGAGAAGCCCTCTTGGCCCGCACACTCGTCGAGCTGGCCGACAATCTGGTCGACGACTTCGACATCGTCGACCTGCTCACGACCCTGGCCGACCGCTGTGTCGAGGTGCTCGACATCTCCGCGGCTGGCATCTTGCTCGTCGCGCCGGGCGGCGAGCTGCGGGTCATGACGTCCTCCAACGAGGCGATGCGCGTGGTCGAGCTCTTCGAATTGCAAGCCCAGGAAGGCCCGTGCCTGGAGTGCTGCCGCAGCGGGGTCGTCGTCATCTGCCAGGACCTCGCGGCGGACGGCAGCCGCTGGCCGCAGTTCTCGACCGTCGCTCTGGCCGCCGGGTTCCGCGCCGCAGAAGCCGTGCCGATGCGGCTGCGAAGCAAGATCGTCGGCGCGCTGAACCTGTTCCACGTCGCCGCCGGGTCGCTCGACCGCGGACGACATCGCCCTGGCCCAGGCCCTCGCCGACATCGCGACCATTGCCATCCTGCAGCACAACACGGCCATCGAGGCTCAGGTGGTCAACGAACAGCTGGACGTCGCCCTGAACAGCCGCATCGTCATCGAGCAGGCAAAAGGTGTCATCGCCGAACGGGATCGGGTCGATGTCGCTCAGGCCTTCGCGATGCTCCGGGCCCACGCCCGCACCAACAACCGGCGCCTCGTCGACGTCTCGACCGAGATCGTCGAAGGATCGCTTCGCCTCGACCAACCGCCTCCCACCTGAGTCCAGCCGCCGAACTCGTCTTGGTCCGCAATCTCCGTCAAAGTGAGCGGGTTTCTCGGACTTTGAGGGATTCAGCTGGTCGGGCTGCGCGCCGCCGCGGCGAGGCTCAGGCAGTGGCGACCTCGTGGGCGCAGCCGGTTGGTGTCGACACGAACGCCGGGGCCCATCGTCGACGAGACCGTGATCTTGCTCAGGTAGCGGCCCTTGGCCGCCGCTGGCTTGGCCCGGTTGCAGCTCGTCGAGAACGGCGCGGAAGTTGGCCTCCAGCGCCGCCGGCTCGAACGTCGCCTTGCCGATCGGGACGTGCACGTTGCCGTAGCGGTCGGTGCGGTACTCGACCTTGCCGCCCTTGAACTCGCTGACCGCGCGGCCGACGTCCTGGGTGACGGTACCCGTCTTCGGGTTGGGCATCAGGCCCCGAGGACCGAGAGCCCGGCCGAGGCGTCCGACGAGGGGCATCATGTCGGGCGTGGCGATCGCCACGTCGAAGTCGAACTTCCCGGCCTCGACCTGGGCGGCGAGGTCGTCGGCGCCGATGATGTCGGCTCCGGCATCGCGGGCCTCCTGGGCAGCCTCGCCGGTGGCGAACACCGCGACTCGAACGTCCTTGCCGGTACCGGACGGCAGGGCGACGGTGCCGCGCACCATCTGGTCGGCCTTACGGGGGTCGACCCCGAGCCGGACGGCGACGTCGACCGACTCGTCGAACGTCCCCTTCGCGGTCTTCTTCACGATCCCGAGTGCTTCGACCGGCGTGTAGAACTGGTCACGGTCGAACGACTTGAGCGCGTCGACCAGCTTCTTGCCTGACATTGTCTGTCTCCCTCAGTGGTTGAGCCCGTCAGGCGAGGTCGTCCTGAACCGGGCGGTGATCGTAGCGAAGGTGCAGCCGTAATGCCGCCGGCGCAGCGAGGCGGCATTCGGCAGTGGTGAGCCCGACCTTCCGTTCACAGACCGAGGGGGAACTGAGCGAGGCAGCGCCAGGAGCGAGCGAACGGCGCTGAGACTTCGATGCCCATGGAGCGGGCGGTGCCGCGGACCTGCTGCTTGGCAGCTTCGAGGTCATAGGCGTTGAGGTCGGGCATCTTGATCTGCGCGACCTCCTCGATCTGCGCCTCGGTCACCCGTGCCGGCCTTGACCTTGCCGGGCTCGCTCGATGCCTTCTCGACGCCGGCACGCTCGCGGAGCAGCACGGGCGTCGGCGGGGTCTTGAGCACGAACGAGAACGTGCGGTCCTCGAAGATCGTGATGTCGACGGGCACGATCGTGCCGGTCTGCGACTCGGTCGCGGCGTTGTACGCCTTGACGAAGTCCATGATCGCGACGCCGTGGGGACCGAGCGCGGTGCCGACGGGCGGCGCCGGGCTGGCCTTTCCCGCCGGGATCTGGATCTTGACGATCGCAGCAACCTTTTTCTTCGCCATGACAGTGAGTTCTCTTTCGTGTACGTGGTCGGGTAGTCGCCGACGGCAGGGTTGGCGGCTACAGCTTGGCGACCTGGCTGAAGTCCATCTCGACGAGGGTCTCCCGTCCGAAGATGTTCACCAGGACCTTGAGTTTCATGTGATCGGCATTGATCTCGGCGATCTCGCCCGAGAAGTCGGCGAACGGGCCTTCCTTCACCCGCACGCTCTCGCCCACCTCGTACTCGAGGCGCGGCTTGGCCCGCGGCGCCTGCTCGCCACCATCGCCCTTGGCCGACAGGAACGTGACCACCTCGCGACGGGTGAGCGGCGTCGGCTTCTGACCCTGGCGGCTCTGCCCGACGAATCCGGTGACCCCGGGGGTGTTGCGGATGCAGTACCAGGACTCGTCGTCCATGCGGCAGCGCACCAGCAGGTACCCGGGGAACACCTTGCGCTGGACGGTCTGCTTGCGCCCGCCCTTGAACTCGACGACGTCCTCCATCGGGATGACGACCTCGAAGATCTTGTCCTCCATGTTCATGCTCTGGATCCGAGCGTGGAGGTTCGCGGTGACCTTCTTCTCGTAGCCGGACTGGGTGTGCACGACGAACCACTCGCCGGGGCGGGTCCATGGGTCATCGGTCGGGCGTTTCGTCCGCGACCTCGGTCGCCTCGGGGTCCTCGATGGTGACGTCGAGGACGATCGGCTCGGCGTCGTCGCCGGTGTCGAGACCGAGCGCGGCGGCCTCGTCGGACGTCTCGTCGTTCTCGAGGTAGTCGCCCGGCACGATTTCGACCGCTTCGACCTCGGGTGCCGGGGAGTCACCGTCGTCGGCGACGGGCTCGGCGACCGGCTCGTCGAGCGGCGGCTCCTCGGCGATCGGCTCGTCGACCTCGTCCGTCGTCTCGTCGGCGTCGTCGGCGGCGCCGAACTCCGGCTCCAGTTCGACGTCGTCGTCGCCCTCGTCAGCATCGGCGACATCGCCTTCGGCGAGCCCGCGTCGGCTCGGTCTCGTCGGTCTCGGTCTCGTCGGTCTCGGTCTCGTCGGTCTCGGTCTCGTCCTGGATCAGGCTGGCCAGGTCGGCGAGGTCGGTGAACGTGCGGTTCTCTGAGTTCGTCATCCGTACAACCATTCCGACATGAAGCCGAACATGAAGTCGAGGCCACCGACCAGCGCGGTGTAGATGATGACGGTGGCGATGACGACGATCGAGTAGCGCGTGACCTCGTCGCGGTTCGGCCACGCCACCTTGCGCATCTCGTCGCGAACCTCGCGGATGTACTGCGCCGGACCGACTCGCTCCTTCTTCGGGCCCGCCGTGCGCTGGACGCGCTTGGGCGCGCCCTTCTCGTCGAGGGCACCCATGCGACGCAGATTGCGCTTCTGCTCGCGGTTCAGATCGTCAAGTGACATGTGCTCGGATTCAATCGTTGAGAGGTTTCAGGAGCAGGGCAGGAGGGACTCGAACCCCCGACCGTCGGTTTTGGAGACCGATGCTCTACCAACTGAGCTACTGCCCTCTGCGGGCTGCCCAGGCTATCCGGTGCGTTCCACGGCCACGCAGGCCGCGGGCCATCCATCGGCGGGGTGCTAGCGGGTCTCCTTGTGCAGCGTGTGCTTGCGTTCGTGGCTGCAGTACTTCTTCATCTCGAGGCGTTCGCGATCGTTGATCTTGGACTTCATCGTGATGTAGTTGCGCCGCTTGCACTCGGTGCACTCGAGGGTGATCTTCACCCGCTTCTCGCTCTTGGCCATGGGACCGTTCCTTACTTGTTGATCTTGGTGACGCGGCCGGCGCCGACGGTGCGGCCGCCTTCGCGGATCGCGAAGCGCAGGCCCTCGTCCATCGCGATCGGCTTGCCCAGCTCGACGGTCATCGCCACGTTGTCACCAGGCATCACCATCTCGGTACCCGAGGGCAACTCGACGGTCCCGGTCACATCCGTCGTGCGGAAGAAGAACTGCGGCCGGTAATTGTTGAAGAACGGCTTGTGCCGCCCACCCTCGCCGGAGGTCAGCACGTACACCTGACCCTCGAAGTTCGTGTGCGGGGTGATGCTGCCCGGCTTGCACAGCACCTGACCGCGCTCCACGTCCTCCTTCTTCGTGCCCCGCAACAGGGCACCGATGTTGTCGCCGGCCTGACCCTGATCGAGGATCTTGCGGAACATCTCCACACCGGTACACACCGTCTTTTGCGTGTCCCGCAACCCGACGATCTCGATGTCATCGCCCGTGTGCACAACCCCCTGCTCGACCTTGCCGGTGACGACCGTGCCGCGACCCGTGATCGTGAACACATCCTCGATCGGCATCAAGAACGGCTTGTCCAAGTCACGCTGCGGCTCCGGAATGTAGCTGTCGGCAGCCGCCATCAACTCCAGGATCTTGGCCTGCCAATCGGCATCACCCTCCAACGCCTTGAGCGCCGACACCCGCACGACGGGCGCATCATCACCGGGGAACTCGTACTCCGTCAACAGCTCACGCACCTCCAACTCCACCAGATCCAAGAGCTCCTCATCATCCACCGCATCGGCCTTGTTCAACGCCACGATGATCGACGGCACCCCCACCTGACGCGCCAACAACACATGCTCACGAGTCTGGGGCATCGGACCATCCGTCGCCGCGACCACCAGGATCGCCCCATCGACCTGCGCGGCGCCGGTGATCATGTTCTTGATGTAGTCGGCATGACCCGGCATATCGACGTGCGCGTAGTGCCGATTCTCGGTCTCGTACTCCACATGCGCGATCGAGATCGTGATCCCCCGCGCCTTCTCCTCCGGCGCCTTGTCGATCGAATCGAACGGCGTGTACTCAGCCAACCCACGATCAGCCAACGTCTTCGTAATCGCCGCCGTCAACGTCGTCTTCCCATGATCGATATGACCCATCGTCCCGATGTTCACATGCGGCTTCGTGCGCTCAAACTTTGCCTTGCTCATGGTGATACTGCCCTTGACCCTCTATGTCTTGGTTGGATTGAACCGTGTGGTAGCGGCGATCGGGATCGAACCGATGACCTTCCGATTATGAGCCGGATGCTCTGACCGACTGAGCTACGCCGCCAGGCGTATGGACTATGCCGAGCCCTCTGTGGGAATCGAACCCACGACACCAGCCTTACCATGGCTGTGCTCTGCCGACTGAGCTAAGAGGGCGGTCGCGGAACGAGACCAGGTGATCCCACCTGGCCACGAAACCAGCAGACGAGCATAGCGGGGCACCCCCGAATCCACGCCAGGGGTTGGGGCGGTCGACGGTACCCTCGCGCCGCGTGGTGAACGTGACGCTGAGGCCGGCGGTCGTCGGCGACGCCGACGGCGATCAGGGCGATCTACAACCACGAGGTGACGACGGCAACGAGCACCTTCGATCTCGTCACGCGCTCGCTCGACGAGCAGGAACACTGGATCGCTGCCCGCTCCGGGGCGTTCTCGGCGATCGTCGCGGTCGACGACGATGGGCTCATCGGCTTCGGCTCGCTGTCGCCGTACAAGGACCGGGCCGCGTACTCGACCACGGTGGAGGACTCGGTGTACGTCGACCGCCGGCGCAGCGGCGGCGGTGTCGGCATGCTGCTGCTCTCCCGGCTCGTCGAGATCGCCGGCGTATCGGGCTTCCACGCCGTGATGGCCCGCATCGAGGCGAGCGGCGCCGCCTCGCGAGCCCTCCACGCCAAGTGCGGATTCGAGCTCGTCGGCATCGAGCGCCAGGTCGGCCGCAAGTTCAATCGCTGGCTCGACGTCGCCGTGATGCAACGGCTGCTGTAGCGCTGCCTGGCGACGAGTCTGGCCCGGCCACAACCGACTTCCAGAGCCACCCGGCGTGAGGTCTGCGGACCGACCGGACCGCGTCGCCCGCCCCCGAGTCCGCCGAAGGTAAGAACTATCGGGAAAATGCTTACGGAGCTGACCGGAAATATTACGGATCGCGGTCTACGGTCGTCATGCGTTCGTAACACCTAGCCGGGGCAGGATTGGAGGTGGCGGTGGGCGTGAAGATCACGGCAGCGCTCGCGGGTGTAGTCGCCCTGATCGGCACCGGCATGCAGCGGAAGTGCTGGGACCGCGGATGCCGAGTCCGCCAGCACGACGACCGCCTGCGAGCATGCCGCTGGGCGAAGTCGACACCGGCGACGTCGACGGAGGCCTCGTGGTGATGCTCGACGGCACGACCTCGAGCGCCGATGAACCCGACCGGGTCGACGACCTCGTGCGGCTCATCGACGGAACCACCAGCGACCAGACCCTGCGCCTGTCGATCGGCAGCTTCGGCGGATCCGACGACGAGGTTCGATACTCGCGCTGCCTCGACGGGACCGTGTTCGTGCCCGACGGCAACAACGCCAGGACCCGCGAGCGCAACCGCCCGGCCCTGATAGAGGGGCTCTCCAGGAGATCACGAACCTCGCGGGCGGCTACGACGCGACCGACCCCACCAGTGCGCTGAGAGCCGGCGTCCGGCGTCTCGACGGCGTCGAGGGATCGCGTGTGCTGGTGGTCCACACCGACGGCATCGCCACCTCGGGGTGCGCCGCGCTGCCCGAGGAGGTCAACATCGACGACCCCGATCTGATCGAACGGCTGACCGCGGCGTGTGTCGACACCGAGCAACTGCCATCGGCGGACGGGATCGAGATCGTCATCGGCGGAATCGGTCGGACCGACGAAGACCTCGACGCCGCGTCGGTCACGTTCCTGATCGAGCTCAACACGGCGCTGTGCGAAGCGACCGGCGCAACGTGCCGAGTCGACCCCAATCTGCCCACCGACGTCTGACCACACGCACCAACGGAGCGTCATCCGACCGAAACAATTGGAGAAACGAATGTTTCAATATGCGACCCGCCGCATGGGTGGCACGAACCGGTGGTGGAGGCGCCGCCGGCTCTCCGCCCACACGCCCGTGACTCGGGATGGCGTGCTGGACACGAGCTCGCTCGGCGCCCTGGTCCCGGCCGACGACCCACCGGCGGTGTTCACCTCCGCCGAGGACGCCGAGGTCGCCGAGGGCCACTCATCGCAGCGGACCATCGAGGCGGCATACAACCGCAAGCTGACCAAGCGCCTGGGCCGGCTCGCGAGCACGCTCCCCGACCTCGAACGCCGCAAGGTGCACCAGCTCCACGTCGCCGATCACGCCCACGACGTGGAACACCGGCTGCGGCGGGCCGAGCGAGCTCAACAGGCGATGCGAGATCACGGCCGGCATCTCCCCCGGTTCGTCCGGGTGCTCCTCGTTCTCGTGCTGGCGGCCGTGGACGTGATCGCCTATCGGGCCGCGGTGGAGGTCGCGTTCGACACGTCAGACGAGTGGCCGGCGATCCTCGATTCGTACCTGCTCGCGCTGCTGTCGCTCGGCATGGTGATGGCCGCGATGTTCGCCGCCGAGCAGCTCAAGACGCTGCACACCGCACGTGACCGTCGGGTCATCGAGCCCGCGATGGCCGACGACGACCAGCGCCACGCCCGGCGAGTGTGGCTTCAGGCCGGGGTCCCGGCCCTCGTCTGCGCCATTGCCCTGCTCGTCGCCGGGTCCATGCTGCGGGTGAACGCTCTCGCCGTGCCGCCGCGGTGGTTCTGGCTCGCCGTCCCGGCGTTCTCGGCCTCGGCGGCGATCGGGGCGTTCTTCGTCGAGTACAAGTGGGCGAACAAGGCGCTCGACGAGCGCGACGACCTCGAACGTCGCTCCAACCGCGTCCACCGGCGGTTGCGCCGAGCCGACCGCAAGTTGGCCGCCAGCGAGGGCGAGTTCCGGATGCGCGAGGCGGAGATCACCCAGCTGTGGTCGTTGTACGAGCCGTCGTGGCGCGTCCAGCTGGAGATGGCGGCCGCCCGGATCGCCTCCGCCCGCGCCGCGAATCCCGAGCTGTTCCACCCGCTCGGCCGCTCGGTGGTCGAATCCGTCCACGAGCGCATTGCCAGGGGCACGACCCGCCGCGACGGGTCGAGTCGGACTCGACCAGCTCGGGCTCACGGTGGACCAGGTGCTCGAACGGGCCCACACAACGCCACGTCGCTCGCAGGCGCGGTCCATCGGTCGAGCTGCCGGCGCCGACCATCCCGCGACAGACGATCACGGCCGTCCCCGACCCGAGTCCGAGGATGCAGATGCTCGTGCCACCCCTCGCGACTGAGCGACCGCCGGCGTCCGGCAACGGCCACAACCGGCCGGCCGAGGCCGAGGCGCCGGCGGCGTCGGCGTGATCCGACGATCCGTCGGGACGTTGCGACCGCCTTCGCCGCGTCGCATCCGGCCGGTCCGCCGGCGCTGGCCGCTGCTCCTCCTGGTCCCGCTGGCGGTGTGGGGAACGCTGCGTCTGGTCGACGACGACGCCCCTACGGAGGCGCTGTCGCCGACCACGTCAGCCGCGCCGGTGTCCACGCTGGTCTCGTTCCAGCCGCCGGCGGTGAGCGGACCACGGGCGCCCGCTGCTGGATGGTGGTGATCGACGAGAGCTCGAGCATGTCGTCGGCAGACAGCCTCGGTACCCGCGCCGACGCCGTCCGGGCTACGGCCGAGTTCCTCGCCGCCTACGGCGTTGCGGCCGACCGCATCGGGGTGACGTGGTTCGCCGACGACGCGGAGGTAACGCCGGCGGTCCCGACGGACGACTTCGTCCCGCCGGCCGCCACGCTGCGGTCGGGCGCGGCACCAGGATCGCCGCCGCCTTGCAGTCCACGTTCGATGCGATGACCGCGGGCTGCGGTGAGACCCAGCCCGTCGTGGTGCTGGTCTCGGACGGGCAGGCGAACTCCGAAGCGGAGTTCGCGGCGATCAGAGAACTGCTCGACGGCGCCGGGCGCGGCATCAACGTGCACCTCGTCGCGATGAACGACAACCAGTCGTTCGAGCCGGCGCGCGCGTTCTGGGCGGATCCTGCGCTCGGGATCGAATCGATCACGGCCGTCAGCGGATTCGGGAGCGATGAGGTGGCCGCGGCCGTGGCCGGCATCCTCTCCGCCGAGACCGGCCAGGAGGTGGTGGCCCGATGATCAGCGCCGCGGCAGTTCGGTCGTGCTCGCCGCGCTCGCCGCCGCGGCGGGGCTGCAGCGCCTGCGGCGCCGGCGGGGGCGAGGCGCGGCGCCCCCGAGTCGTCGCTGGCGACTCCGGCTTGGGTAGCGCCGGAGTCGCCAGCACCGACGCCGCCCGGCGACACCTTGCTGCGTTGGCGAGGACGAGCGGGGGCGACGACGGCGTCGGTTCGTGACCACGTCGTCGACCACCACCACGACGACCACTACCACGCTGCCACGACAACGACGTCGACGACGCTCCACGACGACGACGTCGACCACCTCGACGACAACGACGACTTCGACGACGACCGTGCCGCCCCCGACGACGATCCGCTGCTCGTTCGCCGCCGACGCGCTGTTCGAGCCCGGCGAGGCGGTGCTCACCGCACAGGCGGTCACCGACCTCGGCCGCGTCGTGTCGGGGATCACGGACATCCGTGGGGTTCGGGTCGAGGGGCACACCGACCACCGCGGAACCGACGACGAGAACCTCGTGCTCAGCCAGGCCCGCGCCGACGCCGCGGCCGAGGCGCTGATCGCATCGGGCGTCCACCGATCGCTCATCACCTCCATCGGCCTGGGCGAGTCAGAAGCCCACCAGGGCACGCCGACCGATGCCGAGATGGCGGCCGACCGGCGCGTGGACGTCGTCGTCGACGCCGACGTCCCGATCACCACCAGCTGCTGAGCGACCAGGCTGCTGCGCTGAACGTGGTGATCGACCGCTACGATCGGCGACCGCCTGATGGCTCACCAGCAGGACGATGGGTCGGTGCCCGAGCGGCCAAAGGGAGCAGACTGTAAATCTGCCGGCATTGCCTACGGAGGTTCAAATCCTCCCCGGCCCACGAACTCAGGATTTCCACAGGCCAGATTCACCGTTTTTGGGCAATCTGGCCTGTGGAAATCTTGGAGCGGGCAGCCGCGGTACCCTCGCCGGCATGGCAAGTTTCGATGTGGTCTCCGAGGTCGACCGGCAGGAAGTGCGCAACGCAGTCGACCAGGCGCAGCGTGAGATCGGCACCCGTTTCGACTTCAAGAACACCAACTCGTCGATCGAGCAGAACGAGCTGACGTTCACGCTGCGCAGCGTCACCGAGGATCGGCTCGCTGCGCTGCGCCAGGTGTTCGAGGAGAAGCTCGTGCGGCGCGGCGTGTCGTTGAAGGGTCTCGACTACGCCGACGTGCAGGAAGCGACGCAGAACACCGTGCGCCAGATCGCCACGCTGAAGGTCGGGATCTCGTCCGACAAGGCCCGCGAGATCAACAAGCTGATCAAGGAGAAGGCGCCGAAGGGGATCTCGAGCCAGACCCAAGGCGACACGGTCAGGGTCAACGGCAAGAAGCGCGACGACCTCCAGGCGACGATCGCCCTGATCAAGGGCGCCGACCTCGGCATCCCGGTGCAGGTCGAGAACTTCCGCGACTGAGCGGACTCGACCAGACGTCGCAGCGAGGGTCCGGCGAGATGCGCACGCTGATGTTCAGTGCCAAGCGGTACGACCGAGTGGTGTTCGACGAGTGCAACCGCGAGCACGGCCACGCCCTCGAGTACCTCGATGTCCGGCTGGACGCTCGCACCGCCGACCTGGCGGAGGGATCCGAGGCGGTCTGCGTGTTCGTCAACGACCAGGTCGACGCCGCGGCGCTGCGTCGCCTGAGCGAGCTCGGGGTGCGCACGGTGGCCCTGCGCTGCGCCGGGTACAACAACGTCGACGTCGCTGCGGCGGCGGCCCTCGGCATCGCCGTGGTCCGGGTCCCGGCGTACTCTCCTGAGGCGGTCGCCGAGCACACCCTCGCGCTCGTGCTGTGCCTCGACCGGCACGTGCATCGTGCCCACCAACGCGTCCGGGAAGGGAACTTCGCGCTCGACGGGCTGCTCGGGCGAGGGCTCCACGAGGCAACGGCGGGAGTCGTCGGGACCGGGCGCATTGGGGAGCACGTCGCCCGGCTGCTGCTGGCGTTCGGTTGCGACGTCCTCGCATTCGACCCGGTCGCCGACCCCGAGCTGGTCGCCGCGGGGGTGGCCTACACCGATCTGCCGGCGCTGCTCGAGCGGTCCGACATCGTCTCGCTGAACTGCCCGCTCAGCGCCGAGACGTTCCACCTGATCGATGCCGAGGCGGTGGCGCGGATGAAGCCGGGCGTGATGTTGGTGAACACGGGGCGCGGCGCGCTGGTCGACACCGCCGCCGTGATCGAGGGACTGAAGTCCGGCCGCATCGGATCGCTGGGACTCGACGTCTACGAGGAGGAGGGACCGCTGTTCTTCGAGGACCGCTCGGCGGAGATCATCGCCGACGACGTGTTCGCCCGTCTGCTCACGTTTCCGAACGTCCTGCTCACCGCGCACCAGGGCTTCTTCACGGCGCCCGCACTGCACGCCATCGCCGAGACCACGCTCGACAACCTCGACGACATCGAGTCCGGACGGCCGTGCCCGAACCGGGTTTGATCCGCGACGTCAAGACGTGACCGGCGGGGAGCCGTCGCGTCCGGATCGGCGGAGCGCCATCAGCCCCTCGCGGACGAGCCCGACGACCGCCGTCGCCCAGGCCGCGAGGGCGACCGTGAGCACGAGCGGTGGGAGCCACTCGAACGCTTCCAGTCCCACCGCCGTCCGCATCCGGTACGTGGCGGCGCCATACATGCCGAGCGGAAAGACCATCGCCCAGTACGACGGGTGATAGCGCAGAGCGGCGTCGAACCACGCCAATCCGTCGCTGCCGATGAACGTGAGCGCGAGCGTGGTCGCCACCGCGACCAGTCCCCACAGCAGACCGCGCCGGTCGAGCGAATGGCTGACCGATGCCGATGGCCCCCACGCATTTAGAGTAGTGGTGAGTGCCCGCGGGCCCGTTGCACCGACCGAAGGGTGTCGGTCGAGGGACACTCGAACTGAAGGGTGTGCACATGACCGAATCGACATGCGTGCACCGATCGGTTGCCGCGACCCGTCGCGACGGCCGAGCGATCGTACGACCTATCGGGATCGTGGGCCGCGGCGAGCCGGGATGACGAGGACCGGCCGCGTCGAACGTTGCACCAGGCGACGGGTCGTGCTGTGCCAGTGGGTGTGGGCGTCGGTCCAGTTGGTGCTCGTCGCCACGAGCACCGGGTCGTCGACGCCACTGATGAACTCCTCGAGCCGCTCACCGACGTCGGCGCCGTGGAGCACCTCCCACGAGGCCGGCGACCTCCGCAGCGAGAAGCTCCTGAGCCAGGAGCTCAACGTAAGCCGACTCCACCATCTCGCGGCCCACGCCGAACCCGCTCGAGTGGGGCGGGCAGAACCTCGACCACCCACGGCGACGCGCTCTTGAACGTGTGCACCCACGCCGTGATCACCGGCAGGGCCCGCTTGGCCGCGTCGGTGGAATCGACGCACGCCACCAACGTCGGCCGCGACAGGTCGGTGTCAGCGGGAACGCGTGGACCGACGAGCAGGACGGGGCCGCCGACCCGGCTGAGCACGCCTTCGCTGACGCTCCCGAGGAACTGCGCTTCAACGGCGACTTTGCAGTCGTCGACATGATCAGCAGGGCGCCGGGTCGAGCGTTGACGTGATCGGCGATCACCCTGGCCGGATCGTTGCCCTGGAGGACCGTGCACGAGTCCACCGGCCAACCGTTGGCGATGGCGCGGCGATGCAACTCGACCAGGTCGGCCGACATCGGACATCCCTGGGGACTGGACGGTCAGCAGCTCGACCGACACATCGGTCAGCGCCGACAACGACCCAGCGATCGGCAGCGACCGGTCGCCCGCTCGCTCCAGATCGAGGGCGACAACGATCGACGTGAACATGAGCACCTCCTTCGCGGTCCTGCGTCCACCCTGACCGTTGTCGTCATGTCGCTAGCCAGGGACCAACGTCCCGCAAGGTCCCGGTACCCTGCCAACTGTGCCTGACGTGGCCGGACCGCGAAGCCTGCGGAAGCTGCTCGATGCCGTCCTGACGATCGGTTCCGACCTCGACCTGCCGGCGATGCTCGAGCGGATCGTCGAGAGCGCGGTCGAGCTGGCCGATGCGACCTACGGGGCGCTCGGCGTGCTCGACGACTCCGGAACCCGGCTGGCCCAGTTCATCACGGTCGGCATCGACGACGCGACCCGCTGCGCCATCGGGAACCTTCCCGAAGGTCACGGGATCCTGGGTCTGCTCATCGTCGACGCCAAGCCGCTCCGCCTGCCTGACCTCACCGAACACCCGGACAGCTACGGCTTCCCGCCCAACCATCCGCACATGCGGTCCTTCCTCGGTGTCCCGATCCGGCTGCGCGAGCAGGTGTTCGGCAACCTGTACCTGACCGACAAGCGGTCCGCCGAGGTGTTCACCGACGTCGACGAAGAGCTCGTCGTCGGGTTTGCGGCGGCCGCGGGCGTCGCCATCGAGAACGCACGGCTCCACGCCAGGCTGCACGAGGTGGGGCTCGTCGAGGATCGCGAGCGCATCGCTCGGGACCTGCACGACACCGTCATCCAGCGTCTCTTCGCCACCGGCATGTCGCTCCAGGGCACGGTTCGCATGGTTCGCAACGACCCGGCCACGACGATCGAGCGGATCGAGCGAGCGGTCGACGACCTCGATCTCACGGTCAAGTACATCCGCACCGCGATCTTCGGCTTGGCGGAGAGCCGCCGAGCGGCGACGGACTGCGCAACCGCATCCTGTCGATGGCGCACGAGCCGCCGGCCCGCTCGGCTTCGAGCCCCGGGTCTGCTCGACGGCCCTCTCGACACCGGCGTCGACGATCGCGTCGCCGCCGAGCTCCTCGCCACGCTGCACGAGGCACTCAGCAACGTCGCCCGCCACGCCAAGGCGTCGCATGTCGACGTCGAGGTCGTCGTCGGAGGCGACGTGTGCCTGCGGGTCGTCGACGACGGGGTCGGCATCCCCGACGGCGAGCAGCCCAGCGGAAACGGGCTCAAGAACATGCTGGCCCGCGCCGCGAAGCTCGGTGGCGAGCTCACCGTCAGCGCGGCCGAGCCAACCGGGACGATCCTGGAGTGGCGCGCGCCCAAGGCGTAGAGGTTCAGCGCTGGTCGGGTTCACGGAGTACGACGTCACGCGACCGAGATCGGGTCGAAGGTCCCTAACGGACGTCGTCCCGTCCGACGTGACCGGGGTCCCCTGTCGCCGGACCGCGGCCACCGTTGGATGGACGGTGGAACGTTCGCGCGTTGCGCGACCCCCGATTCGGAGGATCGAGATCATGAAAGCAGCTGTCGTCAACGAGCTCGGTGCGCCGTTGCGCATCGAAGACCGGCCCATCCCCACCCCCGGCCCCGGAGAGGTCGTCGTCCGGCTCGAGGCGTCCGGGCTCTGCCACACCGACATCCATGCCGCCAACGGCGACTGGCCGGTCAAGCCGACTCCGCCGTTCGTCCCCGGGCACGAAGGCGTCGGCATCATCGCCGCCGTCGGCGAGGGTGTCCCCGAGCACGCGTGTCGGCGAACGGGTCGCCATCCCGTGGCTCCACGTTGCGTGCGGCGCGTGCGAGTTCTGCGTCTCCGGCTGGGAGACGCTGTGCGAGCAGCAGCTCAACACCGGCTACAGCGTGGACGGCTGCCACGCCGACTACGTCAAGGCCGCCGCGGCGTTCGTCGTGACGGTCCCCGACGGCGTGGACCCGCTCGACGCCGCCCCGTTGACGTGTGCCGGGGTCACCACCTACAAGGCGGTGAAGGTGTCGGGGGCCCGTCCGTCCGACCTGGTCGCCGTGTTCGGTGTCGGCGGCCTCGGTCATCTGGCGCTCCAGTACGCCAAGATCGCCGGCGCCACCGTGGTCGCCGTCGACGTCACCGAGGAGAAGTTGGAGCTCGCCAAGCAGCTCGGCGCCGACCACATCGTCAACGCGGCGACCGAGCTCGGCGTCGACCGAGCTCCAGGCGCTCGGAGGCGTGGACGTCGCGATCGTGACCGCCGCCGACGCCGAGCCGCTGCGCGAGGCGTTCGACTCGCTGCGCCGCCACGGACGCCTCGTCCTGGTCGGACTGCCGGCGCACAACGAGTTCCCGCTGCCGGTGTTCCAGACCGTCCTCAAGGGGATCTCGATCATCGGTTCGATCGTCGGCACCCGTCTCGACCTTGCCGAGGTGTTCGAGCTGCACCGTGCCGGTCGCACTCGCGTCGTCTCCGAGACTGCGCTCGCTCGACGACGTCAACTCGGCCATCGACGACGTGCTGCACGCCCGGGTCCCGGCCCGCCTCGTGTTCGACCTGACCCGCTGAACCTGCACCGCATCGGTCGGTTCAGACTGCGGGCCGAGCCGACCGCCCCCGCAGGGCCCGCACCGGCACGACCTGTGCGATCATCGCCGCGACGCCGATCGACGCGTCGACGGCAACGCAGCCGTCGACGCCGACGAGCACCGGGTTCATGTCGAGTTGCTGGATCTCCGGGACGGTCGCGGCGAGCGCCCCGATCCGGTGGACGAGGTCGACCACCGGATCGACCGGGAGCTCCGGCCGGCCCCGGAATCCGTGGAACAGCGGCGCGAGGCGGAGGCGCTCGACCGCGTCACGAGCAGCGGCCCGCGAGACCGGAGCCACGAGCATCACCCGGTCGTCGCGGAGCTCGGTTTCCACGCCACCGGCGCCGACGACGACGAACGGTCCGAACGCAGAGTCGCGAATCGCGCCGATGAGAAGCTCGAGCCCGTGCTGGCGCGGGGCTTGCACGACGACGCCGCGCAAGCGGTCGCCGAACCGGTCCGCGAACTCCTCGTAGACCTCGCTCACCGCCAGGGAATCGTCGAGACCGAGGCGGACCGCGCCGACATCGGACTTGTGAATCACGCCGGCGATGTCGGCCTTGAGCACACACGGATACCCGAGCTCGGCGGCGGCACTGGCGCACTGGTCGGCAGAGCGGGCGTAGCGCCACGCGCGCCAGGGGGACTTCGGCGGCGCGGAGCAGCTCGAAGGCATCGACGGGATCAAGCCACGTCGTGTCCGTCGCGGCGCCGGCGTGGAACCGGGCGAGGCGGCGGGAATCGACGAACGCCGCGGCATCCAGCGGCCCCGTTTCGTCGACAGCGGCTGTCGCCGGCGGTCGACGCCAGCCACGCGGCCCTGCCGGCCGCCAGCGCGACCGCGGTCGCGGCTCGCTCGGGAGTCGGGAACGTCGGCACGCAGCCCGGCCCGCCACGGTCTGCGGTGCCGATCAGCGACAGCGCGATCGGAACCCTGTCGAGCGCCAGGGCACCGACCAGGGTGGCGACGTCCTCCAGGTCCCGGCGCTCGCCGAGGTCGACGAACACGACGATGCACGCATCCACCTCACCGGTCCTGCCAATCGCCTCGACGACGGCCGCGACCAGGTCGGCGGTGACGCCGGGCCCGAGATCGACCGGGTTGAGCGTCGCGGCGGCGGCCGGGACCAACCGGGTCAGCTCGGCCCGCAGTGGCGCCGAAAGCATCGGCACGTCGAGGCCATCGGCGTCGGCGGCGTCGGCGCCGAGGACCAGCGGTCCACCGGCATTGCCGATGAGGGCCACCCGTCGCCCGGCCGGCGGCGGCTGGCGATCGAGGAGCAGGCCGACGTCGATCAACTCCTCGAGTGTGCGCGCCCTGATCACACCGGTGTGCGCGAACAGCGCGTCGACGACGACCTGATCGCTCGCCAGCGCGGCAGTGTGCGAGCGCGCGCCGCGGCTCCCTGGTGCCGTCCCTCCGCTCTTGAGGGCGACGACCGGTTTGCGCTGCGATACCGCTCTGGCCACCCTGGCGAACCGGACCGGGTCACCGAACGACTCGAGGTACAGCAGGATCACGTCGGTCGTGCGGTCGTCGGCCCACAGCCGGAGCAGGTCGTTGCCGCTGACGTCGGCCTTGTTGCCCATCGACACGAACGACGAGACCCCGGCGTGTCGCCGCTGGGCCTCGGCGGCGATGGCGATCCCCACGCCGCCGGACTGCGACGCGATGGCGATGCCGCCGGGCCGGAACTCCTGGCTGGTGTACGTGGCGTTCAGACCGCACGACGTCGACACCACGCCGACGCAGTTCGGGCCGACGAGGCGCATGCCGTGTCGGCGGGCGGCGGCGAGCACCTCGTCCTGCATCTTGGCACCGTCGGCGTCGAGCTCGGCGAAGCCGGCCGAGGTCACCACTGCCGTGCGCACGCCGGCGGTGCCGCACTCCTCGACGGCATCGGCCACGGATGCTGCCGGGACGGCGACGATCGCCAGATCCGGCACCTCGTCGAGCTCGCCGAGCGCGTGGACGGCGTCGATCTCGCCGGCCGGAAGGACAACGCTGACCCGGCCGGCGAACGCGTCGCGTAGGTGGGCGAGGATTCGCCGGCCGGGGAAGCAGCGTCGTCGTCGACGCCGATCACCACCACGTGCGACGGCTCGATGAGCGGCTGCAGTGACCGCACCGCCGACCGCCAGTCACGCAGGTCGGCGTCGTCCTGGAGCAGGTGATCGGCGGTCAGGTCGAGCTCGACGTACACGACGCCGTCTTCGAACCAGTCGCGTTGGACCAGCCCGACGGAGCGGAACACGCTCTTCATCGCCGTGTTTCCAGGCAACGTTTCGGCGACCAGCCGGCAGAGCCCGGCGGCGCGGCCGATCAACGCCAAGTCCTCGAGCAGCACCGTGGCGACGCCCTCGTGGTGGTGCGCGTCGGCGACCGCGAACGCCACCTCCGCCTCCTCACGGCCGGGCGACACGTGGTACTCGCCGATCCCGATGATCTCGCCTCCCGACTCCGATACCAGCGTCACCTGCCGGTGGACATCCTGGACCGTGGCGCGCTCGCAGCTCCTCGTCCGGGATGAACGATCTCACGCCGAAGAAGCGGAAGTACGTGGACGTGTCGCTGAGCTGGCCGTAGAACTCCCGCAGCCGCTCCGCATCGCCACGGCCGGCCGGGCGCACCTGGACGACCCGGCCGGTGGCCAGCAGCACGTCCCGGTTGAACGGCGCCAGGATCGACCGCGTCGCGTGGTCAGGGTCGCGATGGTCGATCCCTCCCGATCCGGTCGAGCTCGGCACTGTTCACCCTCCGATCCGTGACGCCAACATCTCCCGAACCGTATTCCGCCCGGGACGTTCGCCCCTACCGACCGCCGCGACGACGCGGTTCACTGGAACTGGAGGTGGTTTCGATGATCGATCCTGCTGACATCGAGGACTTTCTCGCCGGGACACGACTCGCAATCGTGGGTGCATCGGACAGCCGAAAGAGCTTCGCCAGAACGATCTACCGCGAGCTTCGCCAGCACGGCTACGACGTCGTGCCGGTCAACACCGGCCTGTCAAGCGTCGATGGCGACCCCTGTTACCCAGACCTGGCGTCGGTTCCGGGCGATGTCGACGGTGTGCTGGTCATGGTTCACCGCGACCGTGCCGAGAGCGTGGTCGCGGACTGCGTTGCCCGCGGCGTGCGCCGGGTATGGCTGTTCCAGGGGATCGGAGGAACAGGCGCGGTGTCCGACGCGGCCGTTGCGCGGTGCCGCCAGCACGGGATCCGGCTCATCGCGGGAGCGTGCCCGATGATGTTCCTCGAGCCGGTCGCCGGTGTTCACCGGTTCCATCGCGCCGTGCGGCGGCTCAATCGTTCACTGGCGAAGGCGTCGTAACCGCAGGCGGTCAGCCGTCGTCGGGGGGTGCCGCGTCATCGCCGTGACGGCTCACGAGATGCAGGCGCTGGAGCACTTCGCGTGGGAGCCACGTTGGCGGTGAGGGCGCACAACGACACCAGCACGGCGATGAATCCCGCCCCGGCGACCCACACCGCGCCGGCCACCAGGCCGCCGGCAAGTAGCCCGCAGCCGAGGACGACCCCGGCGCACCACATTCCCCGCGCCCGCCTGCCCGCCGGCCGGGGTGACCGCTGCGCGCGCCCTCCGGAACAGGCCCAAGCGCCGCGGCCGGCGCGCGCATCGAGGCGCTCCTCGATCTCGGCCAGGATCCGTCGCTCCTCGTCGGACAGTCGCGCCGATTCATGGTCGGTCACGCCACCCACGCTACGGCCCGCGGTGGTCGGCGGCCAGGGTCGGACGGCCCTTTTGAGACGGGCGGCCGCCGCGCGGCAGACTCCGCTCTCGACCCTTCGTCAGACGAGCAACTGGACGACGATGATCTTGGTGATCATCGCCGCGGGAAACACCAGCGTGTAGGCCGCGGTCACACGCCCATCGCCACCGGTGCGTTCGTCGGCGAACGCGAGGGCGGCCGGTTGGGTCTCGACGCCGGCGAGCATGCCCGACGACGCGACGACGTAGCGGTGAAGCACCAGTTGGGTGGCCAGCGGCACGAGCGCAGCAAACAAGCTGGCCACGACGAGGCCGGCGACCGCGAGCTCGAGGCCGCGGCGGGTGCCGATAGCATCGGCGAACGTCGCGCCAGCCGCCAGGCCTGCGCAGGCGCGGAACATCAGGATCCCGAGCTGGCGGAGCACGAGGTTCGCGCCGTGGAAACTGCCACGTCACCGGCCCGGTGCGTGAGACCAGACCGAGGACCAGGCCGACGAGGAGCGAACCTCCTCCGGCGCCCAGCTCGACGTTCCTGCCGCCCGGCAACGGCACGTCCACCGCGCCGACCGCCAGACCGGCCGCGATGCCCAACGCGAACCCGAAGGCGTCGACCGATCGGTGGACCCTACGGGGTCGAATCGGCGCGCGCGGCGACGACGAGGTGAGCAATCCGCTTTGGTCACCGAAAATCACTGATCCAGCTCTTTTCGCTGACTCAAGCGAGTGGTGACTGGCTCGACCTCCAACCAGCCGAGTTCAGGGAGGGCTACCTGCGCGCCGTGACGGTGCTCTCCACGGCGTTGGCGGCCGATGATCCGCCTCTGCACCTGCGGCTTCCCGAGCCCCAGGAGGTCTCGGCGTGACTGGCGAGCCGCGCTCTGTTCCCCCGGATCGTCGTCCCTCTGGTTCACACTTCGGTGACGAGAGCGTCGATCGTCAGCCGGGGGGCTTGTAGGGAACGTGCTCGCCAGGGCGACCGAGACGCTGGCGTCGGATGATCCGGCCGGTGATCTGCTGCGCGTGGATCTCGATCCACTCGTCGCGGCGACCCGGCGCCCACGGGTGCACCGCGGTGTCACCGAGCGCGGCGACCCGTTCCGGGTCCCGGAGGTGGGTCGCCGTGCCGCGGACGAGCACACTCCATCCCGGACTCGGCGTCCGGGTCGACGTGATCGGCTTCGAAGGCGACGGGCCACCCCTTGCCGACGCGGTCGAGTGCCGAACCGGCCTGAGCCCGGAACAGCACCGCATCGTGGGACATCACGTAGTTCACCGGCAGGACGGTCAGCCCGGCAACAGGGTCGGCGAACGCGACCGCGGCCGAACGTGCAACCTGACAGCATCCGCCGGCACACGTCCTCTTCGAGCTCGTACATCGTGACGACGTAGTCGCCACGACGCTCGATCGGCACGGCCTTGGGGGATGACGGCATCGGGGCTCCCCTTTCATCCTCAGACTGGTCGTAACGCGATGGCGCCACGCCCCGTACCAACCACCCAACACGAGCCGCTGACCCTTGGGAAGGGGCGTTGAACTCGTCGCGTCAGGGACTTTGGCCCCGCTAGCCGCGCCGGCGTTCATGTCGGCGGGCCGGGCGGTCAATCGGTTGACACCTGTGCGCGAGGAGGACCCAACCCTTGTGTTCATGCCGGCATCGAACCCGATGTCGCCGCGACCGATCTGTGTACTCTCCTGCTGGACCGGGCAAGGAAGCATCGGCGAACGTTCTGCGGCGAGGGGCTGCGACCCGACGTCGTCAGCCCGGCTCCGTTGCGGCGACCTGGATTCCGCTGGAGGTGACGTGGCGCATCGAGGGAACACCCATCACGGCTGGTGGCAGCACGACGACAGCACCGTGATCGCGGTCGTGACCGATCCGCCCGCCGATCGACCAGCGGTCGCCCTCGTCCATCAGGCCGCGCAATGACTGCGTCGCAGTGGATCGACGACCTCCCCGAGATCGAGCAGCTGGGTCGATTCCCGGACCTGGCGGCGCCAGAGAAGCGGGTCGTCCGCCTGCACGGGCACCGGATCGTGTGCCGGCTCGCTGGTGGCGAGCTACGGCCGGGCGCCCGGTGCTCGTCCTCGTCCACGGCATCGCCGGCAGCTCCGCCACCTGGGACGCGATAATTCCCACCCTGGCCGACCGATGCACGGTGGTCGCCCCCGACCTGCTCGGGCACGGCGAGTCCGACAAGCCGCGACACGACTACTCGCTCGGCGCCCACGCCAACCTGGTCCGCGACGTGATGATCGCCCTCGGGATCGACCGGGCGACCATCGTCGGCCACTCGTTCGGCGGCGGCGTCGCCATGCAGTTCGCCTACCAGCACCCGGCGCGCTGCGAGCGGCTCGTGCTCGAGTCGAGCGGCGGGCTCGGACCCGGAGATCTCGTGGCTGTTCCGGGCCCTCGCCGTGCCCGGCGTCGAATACCTGATGCCGCTCATCTTCCCGTCGATCGCCAGGGCTGCGGGCGACGCCATCGGACGTGCGCTGCACCGGGTGGGCGTGCGCGCCGCGAACGTCGAGCAGAGCTGGCGCTCCTACGCCGAGCTCACCAAGTCCGAGAACCGCCCGGCGTTCGTCGCCACGCTGCGCTCGGTGGTCGGCAGCAGCGGCCAGACGGTCAGCGCTCGCGATCGGCTCCATCTCGCGGCGTGGGTGCCGACGCTCATCGTGTGGGGAGGGCGCGACCGCATCATTCCCGTCGCCCACGCAACCGCCGCTCACGAACTGCTGGCCAGTAGCCGGCTGGTCGTCTTCGAGGGAGCGGGACACTTCCCGCATGCCGAGGAGCCCGACCGCTACATCGAGGCGCTCACCACGTTCATCGACACCACCGCCCCGATGCACCTCGACGAACCGCAATGGCGGGCCGCCCTGACGGCCGGCCCACAGGCGCACCGAAACGGTGCCTCGTAGCGGCATCACCACTGGAGGATCCGATGTCAACGCTGCCTGACAACGCCCGCGAACTGATCGGCTCCGGCCGCCTTGCTCACTGCGCGACCGTCAACGCCGACGGCAGCCCACAGCTCAGCGTGGTCTGGGTCGGCCTCGACGGCGACGAGATCGTGTCCGCCCACATGGGCGTGTGGCAGAAGGTCAAGAACCTGCAACGCGATCCACGGGTCGCCTTGTCGCTCGAAGCCGTATCGCGCAACGACGTCGGGATGCAGCACTCGTTGACCATCCACGGACACGCCCGCGTCACCGAGGGTGGTGCTGCGGACCTGCTCCAGCGGCTCGCCTACGTCTACGTCGGCCCCGGCGTGAAGTTCCCGCCCTTCGACGATCCGCCCCCGGCCATGTCGTCCACATCACCGTCGACCGCGTCGGCGGCATCGGCCCATGGAACCCAGGGTCGATGGCCTGACCGTCGTTCGCCCGGGCTCCGCCGAAAGGACACGCCATGAAACTGGGCATCCACATCGTCAGCTTCGACTTCCCAGGCGGCGCGACCTCGATCAGCGCCGTGCTCGCCGACGCCGCGCGTTGCGGCCGAGGCAGCCGGAGCGACGTCGCTGTCGCTGATGGACCACTACTTCCAGATGGACCAGATGGCCCCGGCCGAACAACCGATGCTCGAGGGCTACACGACGCTCGGCTTCCTCGCCGCCCACACCACCAGCGTGCGCCTCGGCCTGCTCGTCACCGGTGTGACCTACCGCCACCCCGGCCTGCTCGCCAAGATCGTCGCCACCATCGACGTGCTCTCCGGCGGGCGCGCCGAGCTCGGGCATCGGTGCGGCGTGGTACGAGCGGGAGCACCGCGGTCTCGGCGTGCCGTTCCCGCCGGTCGCCGAGCGCTTCGAGCGCCTCGAGGAGACCCTGCGGATCTGCCTGCAGATGTGGGACCCCGACGACAACGGGCCGTTCGACGGACGCCACTACCAGCTCGCCGAGACGCTGTGCTCGCCGGCGCCGCTGAGCCACCCGCACCCGCCGATCCTCATCGGCGGCAGCGGCGAGCGGAAGACGCTGCGCCTCGTCGCCCGTTATGGCGACGCCTGCAACCTGTTCGCCGCCTCGCCCGAAGAGGTCGCTCATAAGCTCGACGTCCTGCGCCGCCACTGCGACGCCGAGGGGCGCGACGAGGCCACCATCCGCAAGACGATCCTGTACATGGGCCGAGCCCTCGACCCGGGCGACATCGACGAATTCGTCCACGAGATGGCCGCGTACGCACGCACCGGGATCGAGGAGGTGATCGTCATGCCCGCCGGAGACGAGCCCGCGGCCTGGATCGAACGGTGCTGCGCCCCGGCAGTTCCGCGCCTCGCCGAGCTGGTCTGACAACTCGCTCCGGCTAACGGCCCACGGAAACGTGACGTTCGCCCCTAGCGACCGTGGCGCTGTGCCGTCACGCTGAAGTCATGAGAGTTTCCGAAGTCTCCAATCCTCGCGTCACCGTGCGGCCGTTGCCGGCGGTGACTCGACGTCGTCTGGCGACGAAGGTTGGCGATGTCATGACGGCGACCGTGGTGACGGCGACGCCGTACACACCACTGCCTGCCCTCGTCGACCTGATGGTGCGCGACCGCATCAGCGGCATTCCGATCGTCGATGGCCAGTCGCTCATCGGCATCGTCACCGAGGCGGACCTGATCAGCAAGCCGGCGTTCGGTGGATCGCGCCGCCGCCCTCTCGCGGTGCTCGGCGACATCATCCATGGCCGCGAGACCGCGTGGGCGAAGAAGGCCAAGGGCCTCACCGCCGGCGAGGTCATGACCACGGGAGTCGCGACGGCGCACCCGGATGACGACGTCCGAGTCGCGGCCAGACAGATGGTCGACCGCGGTGTCAAGCGCCTCCCCGTCGTGACGGAGGGTCGCGTCGTGGGAATCGTGTCGCGCACGGACGTGCTCCGGGCGATGCACCGAACGGACGAGGAGCTCAGGAGCGACATCCTGGCCGTGCTCTCCGACCCGATGCGGGTCCCGGAGTCGATGCTGGTCGAGGTCACCGTCGAGGACGGGGTCGTCACGCTCCGTGGCACCGTGCGCTACCCGATCGACCTTCCCGTGCTCTCGGCGATCGTGTGGCGCTTCCCTGGGGTCGTCGACGTGCGCAACCAGGTCGTCGCGACCGAACCGAACCCCGAGCCGCTGGCGTCGGCCCACTCGCTGACCGACTACGAGTACCTCCGCTTCTTCCGCTGAACTCTTGGATCGCGTGGCCGGGGTCGAATCGCGGTCAGGCCGGGACGACCACGACCGGACAATCGGCGTGGTGGATCACGTGCTGGCTCACGGAACCGAGACGCAGGCCGGCGAACCCACCGCTGCCGCGAGACCCGACGACGATGAGCGACGCGTCCGCGGCGGCACGGAGGATCGCCGGGGCGGCGCCGCCGTGAGGGGGACCAACGACCCCGATCGCTCCGTGAAACGCCCGGAGCTACTCCTCGTCGTCGTCGGCGCTGGCGTCGCCCGAGGCGTAGGCACCGAGAAGGTCGCGGGCCGAGACGATGCCGACGAGCCGACCTCTGCGCTCGACGAGGACATGGCGGACGTAGTGCTCCATCATCTCCTCGGCGACGTCGGCGACGTCGGCGTGCACATCGCACCAGACGAGGTCGCGATTGGCGATGTCACCCGCGGTGGTGTCGCCCGCACCGCGATGGGCGGCCAGTGCCCGTACCACGTCGCGCTCGGATACGACCCCTTCGACAACATCACCCTGCCCCACAACCAGGATGCCGACATCGGCAGCGGCCAGCGCCGACGCCACGGACCACAGGTCGGCGGTCACGTCCACGCGCAACACCGAATCGGACGCCAGCGTCGAGATCGGCAACGAACCAACGATCGTCTTGCTCATGGCCCCAGCCTGGACCGCGGCGCGGCCCGATGGTAGGGCCGCGAGACCATCTCGGTCGGGACGTCCGGCCGTGGCGATCGCGATGACGACGCCGTCGTGCTCACACGCCGAGCTCGTCTCGCACGACTGCGGCGATGGCTGAGGCGCCACGCTCGCTGAGCAGGATCGTGTAGTGGTTGACGTCGGGTACCAGCACGTCACGGAGCGTCGGCAGCCGCCGCGTCCACGAGGCGAGCCAGCCGTCGGAGTACAGGCCTGGTGGCTGGCCCATGACCCCGGCCGGGGCGCGCACGAGAACAGCTGGGTGGCGGAGTTCTTCGAGGCCGCGGGCGACGTGGTCCTCGACGAGCTGGGTCTCGGCGTCGGCCAGCACTGCCGCTTCGCGGACCCCGAGCGCAACTCGGGCGGATCGCCCGCCACGTCGCCTTCGAGGTCATAGGTGCAGACGTCCTCGATCCACGCGTTCCAGTCCGTGGCAAATGCCGGGTGCCTGCGCCAGTAGTCGAGATAGGCGTCGACGGACGGGAACGTGAGCCGCAGCCGTTCGAGGGCCGGGCCGATGATCGCGGCGACGATCGAGTCGATCGGTTGGCCGGCCATAGAGCCGAGGTCGAGTGGCAGACCACCGTCGATGAGCACGAGGCGACTCACCCGGCCGGGATGACGGTGGGCGGTCACCACGGCGACGAAGGCGCCCATCGAGTGGCCGACGACAGTGGCCTGCTCGACACCCGCGTGATCGAGCACGTCGACGAGATCGTCGGCGTGCGCCGCCATCGAGAACGGACCGGCGATGCCGTTGGACCTTCCCCGGCCGCGCAGGTCGGGCGCGAGCAGGGTGACCTCCCCGCCGAGCTGCTCGGCCAAGCCGCGGAACGAGCGGTGGGTGGCGGTGATGCCGTGGGCGGCGACCGCCACCGCGTGGCCCGATCCCCAGCGCGCGACGTGGAGGCGGCCGCCAGAGACGTCGACGTCGAAGGCGGCGTAGGGCGGCCCGGCCATGGCAACCCAACCGTAGTGCTCGGCGAATCCGAGGGTGTCGCCAGCGGTGCCGGGATTTCTCTTGCCCAGTACCGAGGCTGTCACCTGACGTCCCGGAATCCGAGATCTGACGTGACAGCCTCCGAACCAGTCAGCACGCATCCCGCTTGGAACCCGACGAAGCTGAACCCCCGCGACGCCTGCCGCATTCGAGGCGGCGGGCCGATCAGCCGCCAGCACGGGACGTTGGTCCCTGGGTCGCGGTCACGCCGGCTGTCACCCTCGAAGGGTGCTGATCAACGGGGGCCTCGAACTGCTCGAGGAGAGCGAGGCGATGCGGCTGCTCGCCCACGGCGAGGTCGGCCGGGTCGGGCTGACGATCGGGGCGGTGCCGGCGATCATCCCGGTGAACTATCACCTCGTCGATGGTTGCATCGTGTTCCGATCCTCACCCGGATCGAAGCTGTCGGCAGCGGCGAGCGGTGCCGTGGTCGCGTTCGAGGTCGACGACTACCACGCCGCCGACCGATCGGGGTGGAGCGTGCTGGCGGTCGGGCGTTCCGAAGTCGTCCACGACTTGGACGTCACGTTCGCCGTGTTGGACGCCGGCCTCGAGTCCTACGCCGATGGGCCGCGTGGCGCAATCGTCAGAATCACGCCCACGTTCGTGTCGGGCCGCCGCATCGTCCACCTGCCCACCGGCAGCGCCGAGGTCGGCTGAGCTGGGCGGCCTGCGCAGCATTCAGCACTCCGCGCGGCCCACGACCCGGATTCCGAGTCCCTTCGAACACGCAGAGCGTACGATCCGAGGCGTGTTGACGAACGCACGCTGGGTGACGCTGATCGCAGTCGCGGTCGGGGTCTCGGCGCTTCCCGCTCCCGACAGGGCTCGGTTGCCTGCCTTCGCAGCCAGCGAGATCGATTGGGCAGCGTGTCCCGATGGCGAGGGCGCCGAGTGCGGCACGCTCGAAGTCCCCGTCGACTACGACGACCACGATGGTGACATGATCCACCTGGCTGTGGCGAGACATCAGGCCGGTGACCCGAGCGCGCGCGTCGGTGTCCTCTTCACCAACCCCGGCGGGCCTGGAGCGGGCGGCCGGTGGATGGCGATGTTCGCGGACCAGTTGTTCCCTGCGGTGATCGTTGAGCGTTTCGACATCATCGGCTTCGACCCACGCGGTACCGGAGCGAGCGCGCCGATCACGTGCGACGAATCGACCGATGACCTCTACCATCTCGACCCGACGCCCGACGACGCCGCTGACGAGGCGCTCCGCGAGCAGGTTGCGACCGAAATGGCGAATGCATGCGTGGTAGGAAGCGGCGAGCTGCTCTCGCACGTCGGCACGAGCGACACCGCTCGCGACATGGATCGGTTGCGAGCGACACTCGGCGAGGACCGCATCAGCTACCTCGGCTACAGCTACGGCACATTGCTGGGAGCGACCTACGCCGAGCTCTTCACCAAGCGAGTGCGGGCGATGGTGCTCGACGGCGCCGTCAACCCGACGCTGCCCGCTGTCGAGCAGTACACCCAGCAGGCAAGAGCGGGAGAACTGGCGCTCGATGCGTTCTTCGAGGACTGCGCGGCGCCAGGCAGCGGCTGCGCGTTCACCGGCAACGACAGTGCTGAAATCGCGGCTCGCTTCGACGTCCTCATGGCTGAGATCGACGAGCAGGGAGTGGCGACGTCGACACCCGGTGTCGCGGTCGGACCGGGAGAGGCACACCTCGGTGTGTTCGGCGCCCTCTTCTCGCCGTCAACGTGGCCCGATCTGGACGCGGCGCTGGCGGATGCCGAACGCAGCGACGGCGACGGTCTGTGGGACCTGCACCTGGCGTACGTCGGCGGAGCTGCGGACCTGACGTACGCGTATTGGGCGATCAGCGCGCTGGACAGCATGCTGCCGACAACGGTAGGGGAGCTCGAGCGGATCGTGGCAGAGTCGCCGAGGTTGGGTCCGGCGATCGTCGCGGAGAACATCATCGGGCCGTGGTGGCCGGTCGATGCCGAACGCGATCTTGGCCCGTTGGAGGCCGAGGGCAGCGAACCGATCGTCGTCATCTCGACGCTGCGGGATCCGACGACCGCGTACGAGGCGGGAGTAGCGCTGGCCGAGCAGCTCGACCACGCGGTCTTGTTGACCTACGACGGCGACGGGCACACGATCTATGGATCTGGGGAGTCACCCTGCGTGGATGATCTCGTCAACGCCTACCTCGTCGATCTCGTGGTGCCGCCGGCCGGCACGATCTGCTGATCGGTCGGCGCGCGGTTCGCGTCGTCTTGGTCCGCGAAAGTGCCCGACAATGACGGAAGACGCGGACCGAGAGCAGACTGAAGCGCGCTGACCGGTCAGACTCCGGGTGTGAGGATCGCTCGAGTCACCGTCTGGTCGATCCACTTGCCGTACGTCGAGGGGACCTATCGCATGTCCGGCGACCGGGTCACGGCGGGTATGGACGCTGTCGTCGTTCGGGTTGTGGCCGACGATGGCACCATCGGCATCGGTGAGTCGGGCACGGTGGGGGTGACGTTCGACGCGCAGAACCGCCAGGGTCAGTTGGCCGGGTTGACGGTCCTGGCGTCCGCGGTTGTCGGGACAGATCCTCGTAGCCCGCAGTCGGTCCATCGACGGATGACGGCGGCGATGACCGGACACCCGTATGCCAAGGCGCCCCTCGACGTCGCCGTCTGGGACCTGGCCGCCCGCGCCGATGGCGTGCCGCTGTGGCAACGGTTGGGTGGTGACGGGCCTGAACCGACGCCGCTGTACCGTCCGGTGCAGGGCGCGACACCGGAGGCCGCCGCGGCCAACGCCGTCAAACGGATCGACCAGGGGTACCGGCGGCTGCAGGTCAAGGTTGGTGACGACCCGATCGTCGACGCCCAACGGGTGCTCGCGGTGCGCGACGCGGTCGGCGACGACATCGTGATCTTTGCCGACGCCAACTGTGGGTTCTCGCTGTCGGCCGCCCGACGCTTCGTACGCGAGCTGGGTCCCGGTGGCGCGGGGATCTTTCTCGAGCAACCGTGCGCGACGCTTGCTGACTGCGGCCGGTTGCGAGCGTCGTGGAACGGTCCGATGGTGATGGACGAGACGATCGTGTCGCTGGCCACCCTGCTCGAGGCTCACCGCCTCGGCGTGGCCGATGGAGTGACCGTGAAACTGACGCGGGTGGGTGGCATCACGCCCGCAGTCACGATTCGCGACGTCGCCGTCGAGCTGGGGATCGGCGTGACCGTCGAGGACGCGTCAGGATGCAACCTCGCTGACACCACGTTCGCCCACATGAACGCCTCCACCCCGGCCGGGCTGCGTGTGCACACGGTCGACTTCGACAGCTGGGTCACTGTCACGCACGTTGACGGGCCGTCGCCACGCGACGGTTCTGTGCTGAGACCGCAGGCTGAGGCACCCGGTGTCGGGTTGACGCTGCGTGAGGACGTCCTGGGCGAACCATTCCTCGACGTTCGAGCCTGAACGAGAAGCGCTCAGCTGCGGCGCGCGGGTGAACCATGGGCCGCGTACGCCGCGAGCATGGCCATCAAGTCGTCGGGTATCTCGACGCCATCGCTCGCCGAAGTGCGCCGGTGCTGCAGCCTGCGGTCACCCGGCAGGCGTGCTCCAGGCTCGGCTGAGAGGGCCCGCAGCTCGTGTTCGATCCGTTCGACGAAGCCGTCGCCCATCGTGGCGGTGGGGTCGATCGCCAGTACCACCTGACCGACGTCGGGTGGACCGCCGATGGTGTCGCCGAAGCTCGACGCTTCGAACGAAAAGTTCGAGCCCGCCACGCCGCCCGACATCACATCGACGAGCAGTGCCAATGCCGAGCCTTTGTGGTCGGCGGCGGGCACCATCGAGCCCGCCAGCGCGGCCTGGGCATCGATGGTCGGCCGGCCGTCGGCATCGAGCGCCCAGCCGAGTGGGATCGGCTCGCCGGCCTGCGCGGCGGCGTTCACCCGCACCCATGCGACTGCCGACGACGAGAGATCGGCCACGACCGGCGGGTGGTCACGCCGTGGCGCCGCCCAGGCGATCGGGTTCGTGCCGAAGAACGGGCGGACGCCGCCCGCCGGCGCCATCAGCGACGACGAGTTGGCGAACATCAACGCAACCAACTGGTCATGGGCGAGCCGCTCGACGAACCATCCCAGTACGCCGGCCGAGTAGGAATGGGTGATGGCCAGCACGCCGACCCCGCAGGTGCGGGCCGCGTCGACGAGCGGATCCAGGCCGGCTTCGAACGCCGGATGACAGAAGCCGTGGCCGGCATCGACCACCACCGTCGCGCGGCGCGGGCGGGCCACGGTGGGGACGGCGTCACCGGCCACCTTGCCGCACGCGACGTGGTCGCAATAGGTAGGCAGGTACGACAAGCCGACGGTTCGAATGCCGTCGGCCTCGGCGTCTCGGATGCTGCGAGCGGTGACGCCCGCCTGCAGCGCTGAGGCCCCGGAGGCCCGCAACATGCGGGAAGCGATGTCGAGCACCTCGTCGAGCGACAAGGTCGAGCTCACCGGCGGTTCCTGCCCGGGTTCACCTGCTCAGGTTGCCACGACCACCGGGTCTGTCGTGACTCGGGTGCCCGAACGATGCTCCGCCTGGTGCCGTGGGGCGCTGTGCTCTACTCGAGGGGCCACCGGATGATGCAGAACTCGTTGCCAAACGGGTCCTGCATGACGGCCCACTCGAGGAGCGCCTGACCGTCGGGCACGTACATCCCCGGCGGCCGGATCATCGCTCCACCGATCTCCTCGATCTGTTGGGCAGCGCCGGCCACATCGTCCACCCGGAAGTCGAGATGGGTACCGCTGTTGACGCCGACCTGACCGGCGGGAACCAGTTGGAGCAGGATCCAGCCATCCCGGTCCGCCGCATTCTCGGTGTCCAACACGGAGAACTGACCGTGTCGTCCCTGTGGCGACAGTCCCGACACCGCCGACCAGAACGCTTCCCCCGCGGCGAGATCAGTGACGTTGATGACCGGCTTCCACAACTTCGCGATCCCGGCTCGCGCCACGGGCGTCCTCCCGGACGAAGTGGGTTGCTCTGAGCAACCCGATCGATTGCCAGCAATCGTGGCACACCTCCCAAGGCACAACGGTCGTCGGGCGGCCGTCGCGACGCTCGGGTTCGCCGACGCCGACCACGTCCCACCCGAGCAGGTCGTGCATGTCACCATCGTGCGGTGCCGGGGCGAGCGTTGCCAGGGCCATCGGTCCCGTCGCGTCATGGCGGAACGCCCGTGCTCCCGGGTCGCTCGCCAATTCGACATAACCATTGCTGGGACGTTCGCCTCTACTCCGTGACAACCGGTTCGGACACAATGGGCACCGTGAGCACCGAGGGCGGGCAGAGGCCGATGTCAGGCGGAGACGCGCCGGTCGTCGTCTACGCAGCCGACGCCGTCGTCACGATGCCCCCGGACGTGACCGTGCGAGCGGTGGCCGACGAGCTGGCCAAGGACGAGATCGGGCTCGTCGTGATCGGGTCAGCGGCCGACATCACCGGGGTGATCTCCGAGCGCGACGTGGTCCGTGCCGTTGCCGCGTCGCTCGACCTGTCCACGACGCCGGCCCGCGACGTCGCGAGCACGAAGGTCGTGTGGTGCGACCACACGGCTACCGTGCGCGAGGTGGCCGAGCTGATGATGGAGCAGTACGTGCGCCACGTGCTCCTCGAGGAAGACGGGCGCCTCGTCGGGATCGTGTCGGCGCGTGACGTGCTCGGTGCGTTCGCCATCTCGTCAACCTGACGGTGTGCGCCGCAGAGTTCGACGGGTCACGTGACGGGGAACAGCCGATGAGCATGCTTGATCCCAGCCTCCCGGATCCCGACCAATTGCGCGTGGCTGCGGTCGGCCCGGCCACCTTTTCGAGCCCGCTGATCGACCGCGGCTTGCAGTTCGTGGACGACGATCACGGCGTCCTTTGTTCCGCCGACACCCGCAACCTGGTCCCCTTCCTCCAGCCGGGCTGCGTTCCGCCGGCGTTCGAGGAAGCAGGGCCGCGGCGACTGCTCGCGTTCGACCCCGCCGAGGTCGCGGTGGCCATCGTCACGTGCGGCGGTCTGTGCCCCGGACTCAACGACGTCATCCGCTCGTTGACCCTCACGTTGCGTCACGGTTACGGCGTTCGCCGAGTGCTCGGCTACCGCTACGGCTTCGCCGGGCTGGCCGATCCCGAGGAGTATCCACCACTCGAGCTGACCGCGGACGTCGTCTCGGATGCCCATGCCCACGGCGGGACCATCCTCGCCTCGTCGCGGGGACCGCAAGATCCCGCGACCATGGTCGACACCCTCGTGCGGGACGGCGTGTCGGTGCTGTTCTGCATCGGCGGCGACGGAACGCTGCGCGGCGCCCACGCCATCGCCACCGAGGCGCTCCGCCGGCGCCTACCGTCTCGCCGTGGTCGGCATCCCCAAGACGATCGACAACGACCTGGACTGGGTCGAACGCAGCTTCGGTTTCGCCACCGCCGTCGAGGCGGCCGCGAGAACGATCCGCGCGGCACACGCCGAAGCGCGCGGTGCGCTGAACGGCATCGGTCTGGTCAAGCTGATGGGTCGTCACGCCGGCTTCATCGCCGCGAATGCCGTCCTCGCGCGACCGGACGTGAACCTGTGCCTCGTTCCCGAGGTGCCGTTCACGCTGGAGGGGGAAGGCGGGGTTCTCGATGTGCTCGCCGGTCGGCTCACCCGTCGCCGCCACGCCGTCGTTGTGGTGGCCGAAGGCGCCGGCCAGGAGCTGCTCCCTGCCGCCGAGAGCGCCGACGCATCTGGCAACGCGCGCCTCGCCGACATCGGCTGGTTCCTGCGCGACCGTCTCGTCGCCGGGCTCGACGCCCGGGGCATCAGGCCGGAGGTCAAGTACCTCGACCCGAGCTACGAGATCCGGGCCCTGCCGGCAAACGCCTATGACGCCGCATTCTGTCTGTCGCTCGGGCAGGTTGCGGCGCATGCCGCGATGGCCGGAAAGACCGACGTGGTCGTCGGCTACCACCAACATCACTTCACGCACGTGCCCATCGCAGTCGCCACCGCGGAGCGCCGCCAGCTCCGGCCCGACCAGGACCTGTGGCAGTGCGTGCTGCAATCGACCGGCCAGCCCGGAAGCCTCGTCGGCACGTCGGACGTCGTCAGCGAACCCGGCGGCCGCTGAGCCGGTCGATCTCGACGGCGATCCAGTGCGCCTTGTCGCCAGGTGCCTGGACGGGGATCGGAACGTCGCGGAGCGCCTCGAACCGCGCCCCCACGGCGTTCGTGATCTCGCGGGCGAAGCCTTGGACCAGCACGCTCCACGCGTCGGCGTCGGTCGTTCCGTCGATCTCGAACGCCACGTGGCGCATCGGGATCTCGGCCAACTTGAGACCGGGATCGGTGCGGAAGACGATCGCGTTGCCGTCGACGACGTAGTTCACCGGCATGATCACCGGGACCCCGTCGCTCACGAAACCGACCCGTCCGAAGTGGTGCTCGTCCAGCAGTGACCTGCACTCGTCTGCGTCGAGCTCGCTGATCGCGGCCATCCCCGCAACCTAGCGAGGGGGAGGGCCAAAGCCCTCCCCTCGGACCCCCACCGTCGTGGCGCTCCGGACGGGCAGCAAAGCCTGCCCGTCCTCCGCACCGAATCCCTCACCGCCGTCGTGTGGGCCACGCCATACCGGCGGGTCACGTCCCCACTGCCTCCCTGAACCCCCGTCACACTGTCTGCTGGGTCGCGGGCGTTGGGTGAGCCGTCACGACGAGCACCGGCGCGGTCGCGTTGGTGAGCACGCCCTCGCTCGTCGAACCGAGCGGCCATGCCAGGCCCTGACCCCTTCTGCCGACCACGATCAGGTCGCCCCCGACCTGGGTGGCGATCCGGACCAGCACGTCCGCCGGTGGACCGGTCTCGGTGACCGGCGCGGCGATCAGCTCAGGCGGGCAGCCGGTCCGGGCACTCGCCCGCGCCACGATGCCGTCGAGATCCACCGTCGGGCGGTAGCCGCCCCCCTCCAGGAGCCCAACGGCATGAACCGTCACGACCGTGCTCCCTGCCCTCGCCGCCAGTTCGAGCGCTCGATCGAGCGCGGTCAACGCCTCGGGAGAGTCGTCCACGCCGACGACGATTCGCTCCGGCCACGAGCTCTCGGTGTTCACCGGACGATGGTCGCACAACGCGTCCCGACCGGAGCACCTTGGTCAGCGAAATGAGCTGGATCCGCCGTGAATTCCGGTCGACGAAAGCGTGATCGATCACCTGGCGACGACACGCCGCCGCCGACCAGGCCAAGCTGTCCACCGTGCCGGACATCACGACCCCGTCCGAACCTGCCGACGTCCTCCAGCACGTCGGGCCGGGCGCCGACCTCATCGTCCCGCTGGCCAACGGCGAACCCGTGAGCCTGCTCGACGCCGTCGAAGCCAACGCCGAGCAACTGGAAGGGGTCAGAGTGCACCAGATGCACGCGGTCCACGACCGCCGCTACTTGCACGGAGCGTTCGGCACACGGCTGCGTCACGTCTCCTACTTCCTGTCCCACGTGACCCGCCCGTGCTTCCGAGCCGGCACGATCGACCTCGTCCCGAACAACTTCAGCGAGATGCGCGCGATCCTCGCCGATCGAACCGACGACCCGCTCGTGCTCGCCGCCGCGGCGCCGCCCGACCGGCATGGTTACTTCAGCCTCGGCGTGAGCGCCGACTACGTGTCGTCGTTCATCGGCAGGGCACGCTTCTTCCTCGAGGCCAACGCCCAGATGCCGCGCACGTTCGGACGCAACCAGATCCACATCAGCCAGGTCGTCGGGTGGGTCGAGGTCGACCGGCCGCTCGTCGAGGTCGCGCCGCCGCCGCGCACCGCCATCGACGAGCGGATCGCCGCGTTCGTCGCCGAGCGGATCCCGAGCGGGGCGACGATCCAGACGGGCATCGGATCGATCCCCAACGCGATCCTCTCCGCCCTGTCGGGGCATCGTGACCTCGGGGTGCACACGGAGCTGCTCTCGGACGGCCTGATGGACCTCGTCGACGCCGGCGTCGTCACCGGCGTGGCCAAGCAGCTCAACCGCACCAAGGCGGTCGGCACGTTCGCCCTCGGCACCCGAGCGCCTGTACGACTTCCTCGACGAGAACGCGGCATTCGAGCTGTGGCCCGTGCGCTATGTCAACGACCCTCGTGTCATCGCCCAGGAGGACGGGTTCGTGTCGATCAACTCGACGATCGCCGTCGACCTGCTCGGCCAGTGCGCGAGCGAGACCGTCGGCGGCGCCTACTACTCGTCGAGCGGCGGTCAGGCCGACTTCGCCCGCGGCGCGATGTACTCCAAGGGCGGGCAAGGTTTCGTCGTGCTCGCGTCCACCGCCAAGCACGACACGATCTCCAAGATCGTGGCTCGAGCTCGCCCCCGGAGACGTCGTGACGACGTTGAAGAACACGGTCGACAAGGTCGTCACCGAATGGGGCGTCGCCGAGCTGCGGGGCCGCTCGCTGCACCAGCGAGCGGCGGCACTGATCGCCATCGCGCACCCGGCCCATCGCGACCGGCTGCGGGCCGAGGCGGCCGAGGTCGGCTACCTGTGAGCGGAGGATTCGGCCGCCGAGCTGTGAGAATGGCGACGTGAGCGAGCAGATCACCGTGTTTCTCCTCGACGACCACGAGATCGTTCGCCGCGGCGTCGCCGACCTGCTCGAAGCCGAGGACGACATCCGGGTGATCGGCGAGGCCGCCACCCAGGAGCAGGCCGTAGGCCGGGTCCACGCCCTCGACCCCGACGTCGCGATCCTCGACGTGCGCCTCGAAGACGGCAACGGCATCGAGGCCTGCCGGGAGATCCGCTCGCTCCATCCGCGCACCGCGTGCCTCATCCTCACGTCGTTCGCCGACGACGAAGCGCTGTTCCACGCGATCATGGCCGGCGCCGCGGGGTACGTGCTCAAGCAGATCCGCTCGTCCGAGCTGGTCGACGCGGTGCGCAGGGTCGCCGCCGGCCAGAGCCTGCTCGACCCGGCCGTGACCGCCAGGGTCCTGGAGCGAATCCGCACCGGGCCGCGCCAGGACGAACGGATCGCCCGGCTCAGCCGGCAGGAGCTCCAGGTCCTCGAGCTGCTCGCCGAGGGCCTCACCAACCGGCAGATCGCCGATCGTCTGTACCTGGCCGAGAAGACGATCAAGAACTACGTGACGTCGGTGCTCTCGAAGCTCGGGATGGCTCGTCGCACGGAAGCGGCGGTGTACGCCGCTAGGCATCTGCGACCCGACGAACCCGGCTGAGCGTCCGCGCCGACGGGACCTTCGGCCCTTCCCCGGACGACCGCCGCTGGTCCACGATCGACGCATGCACATCGACCGTGCGGGGTTGCGGGTGCTCACCCGCGAGGAATGCCTCGCGTTGCTCGCAACCGTTGAGATCGGCCGGATCGCGATCTCGGCCCGCGCGCTTCCCGTCATCCTCCCGGTTCGCTTCGCGATGGATGGCGACCGCATCGTGATCGCAACGCATGACGGCACCACGCTGAACACCGCAACCCGTGACACCGTGGTCGCGTTCGAGACCGACGGCGCCGCCGCCGACTGCGAGGTCGGATGGAGCGTGCACGTCAACGGGATCGCCCGTCACGTCACCGACCCGTCGACGCTCGACCGTCTCGCCGAGCTGCAGTTGCCCTCGTGGTCGCCGCACCAACCGGCACGATTCGTCGCCATCTCGACCGATCATGTCGCCGGTCGATCGGCGGTCGACGCCGTCGCTCCGGTCGCGGTGGGCGTCCAGTCCCCGGGGTCGTGAGCGACGAGCACAACAGGGACGTTCGACCCTGGCCACCGCATCCGTCCTCGTTGCATCGTGGACCCCATGAACGCCGACGGCATGACGATCCTCGACACCCACACCTGCCTCGACCTCCTGCGCACCAGTGAGGTCGGCCGCTTGGCGGTGTCGATCAAGAATCATCCCGACATCTTCCCGATCAACTACGTCGTCGATCGGGGCACGGTGGTGTTCCGCACCGCTGAGGGAACCAAGCTTGCGGCCAGCCTGCTCGGCCTCGCCGTGGCCTTCGAGGTCGACGGCTATGACCCCGACGCCGGAGAGGCGTGGAGCGTGGTCATCAAGGGCTACGCCGTCGAAATCGAGAGGATGTACGAGATGTTCGACGCCCTCGACCTGCCGCTGTTCCCGTGGCACGCCGGGCCCAAGCACCGCTTCGTTCGCATCGAGCCGCTGGAGATCACGGGCCGCAGGTTCACCGTCGTCGGCCACGAGCGGTGGGGCGGCGACCGTCCCGAGCCGCATCGCGCCGCTCCCGAATCGACGCGATGACCGACACCGGCCAACCGTCCGAGTTGTTCCAACTCACCGAATCGACCTGCATCGCTGCGGCGGTCACGCCCTCACCGCAGGGCGACCAGGGCTGCCTGTGACCCCGTTCAGTTGACGTGCATGTCTTGTTTGGTCGGGTCTGGCCGTGTCGCGATCACGGTTGTCCGCTCTGGAAGACGTCGGTGGGCGGGCGTCGCGCCATGTCTGAATCGGCGCGTCGCGTTCTGGGCGGTCTGCGCCTCATTCAGCATTCTGGGCGGCCCACGGCCCGGTTTCCGGTCGCACGCCGCCCAGAAGCGCCAATGGTGCGATGGCCGCCCAGTTTGCCGGACCCGTCGTCGCATTCACCGCAACGCCCACTTTCCAGAGCCAACAACGTCGCAACGAACGCGATCAAACTCGCCGCGACACGTAACTGAACGGTATTGGGGCTACCTGTGACCCCGCAGAGTCTGCCCGACGACCCTTTGGCGACCTGTTCCGGGACCTTCGGCCCAAGTCACGACCCCTGGCACTTCCTTACCGTGAGAAGTGAGTTCGGTATCTCGCCGAGCGCAGGTTTCGTTTTGAAAGGACAGACTCATGACTCGGCAGTTCCTCATGGCAACCGACGCAGACGTCGGCGCAGCCCCCGTCACCGAGCCGTCGCCGGCCCCGGTGACGACCACGACAGGTCATGGCGACGAGATCGGACCGATTCGCCGACGCACCATCGACACCGTGCTCATCGCCGCCGGCGCCGTCGTCGCCCTCGTGCTGGTCGCTGCCGGCGTCCTGCTCACGTGGGGCAACAACTTCGCCGAGGACTACGTCGGCGACGAGCTGACCTCGCAGAACATCTTCTTCCCCGACCAGGCGTCGCTGGAGGAGGAGGGCCGCGACGACCTCGTGAAGTACGCCGACGAGCAGGTGACCACCGGCGCCGAGGCCGAGGCCTACGCCAGCTTCATCAACGGGCACCTCGAGGAGACCGCCGACGGCCTCACGTACGCCGAGCTCGGCGGACCGCTGAGCGAGGCCAGGGCTGAGCTCACGGCGGCCCAAGAAGCGGGCGAGGACGAGACCACGATCGCCGAGTTGCAGACCAACGTCGACGAGCTCACCCGCACACGCGACACGGTGTTCAAGGGCGAGACGCTCCGCGGCCTGCTGCTCTCGACGTTCGCATGGTCGACGATCGGACGCATCGCCGGCATCGCCGCAACGGTTGCCTTCATCGCCGCCGCGGCGATGGTGGTGCTCGTCGTCCTCGGGATCATCCACCGGCGCCGGACGCCAGCGCTGAACTGACACCGCACCCCGCCGGGGGGATCAGGAAGCGGGCCGGGCAGTTGCCCGGCCCGCTTTCGCGCGCCGTGCACGCGACTCGGTTCGGTGGCGCTCATCGGGACTTTGGTCCCGCGCACCCGCTACCGACGGCCCATGACACGGTCCCAACAACTCCGGAGAATCGAACACCATGACGGAAACGATCGACGATCCATCGCGCCTCGACGACCTCGAGCGTGAGTTCCAGCGCTACCGCCTGAGCCGCGACGGTTGGACCCTGTTCGTCCTCGGGTTCGCGATGCTCGCCGTGATCGCCGCGATCGTCGGCATCGGGTTCGCCCTGCGCGCCGCTGACGACGACGGCCCCGCCGGCGAACCGGTCGAGGCCGACCTGTCCGAGTTCGCCATCGACCTCTCGGTCTCGGCCGTCGACACCGGCGGCGTGCTCACGGTGCGCAACAACGGGACGATGGTGCACAACCTGGCGATCCGCGGGACCGACCTCGTCTCGCCGGACATCGCCGCCGGGGAGACCACGCAACTGGACCTCAGCGAGCTCGAGCCCGGCACGTACGAGCTGTACTGCACGATTCCCGGGCACACCGAGTCCGGCATGAGCGCGCAGTTCACGATCGGTGGAGACGGCGAGTCCGCAGCCGCCGCGTCCTCGGGTGACGCACGGCGATCACACCCCGACCGCCGCCGAGGGAGCGGCGCAGGACCAGGCGATGATCGAGTCGATCATGGCCTTCCCGGCCGAGACCGAAGGGCTCGGCAACCAGCCGCTGGAGCCCGAAGTGCTACCCGACGGCACGCTGCGGTTCGAGCTCACGGCCTCGGTCATCGACTGGGAGGTCCGCCCGGGTGAGATCGTCCAGGCGTGGGCGTACAACGGGATGGTCCCCGGTCCCCGGATCGACCTCGAGGTCGGCGACCAGGTCGAGGTCGAGATCACCAACGAGCTGCCGATCGGCACCGACATCCACTGGCACGGCATCGACGTCCCCAACGATCAGGACGGCGTCTCACCGATCACCCAGGAGCTGATCAGCACCGGCGAGAGCTACACGTACCGGTTCACCGTCACCGAAACGGCGATCGGCATGTACCACGCCCACGCCCACGCCCACGAGAGCGTCCCCAACGGACTGTTCGGCACGATGTTCATCGGCGACGTCCCGTTGCCGGCCGGGCAGACGGTGTCGGGCATCGAGATCCCCGCCGACCTCGAGATCGCCCAGGACCTGCCGATGGTGCTCAACGACGCCGGCGTGATCGGGCTCAGCCTCGACGGCAAGAGCTTCCCGGCGACCGCTCCGATCGTCGTCAACGCCGGGGACTGGATCGAGCTCACCTACTTCAACGAGGGCCTCCAGGTGCACCCGATGCACCTCCACGGATTCGAGCAGATCGTCGTCGCCAAGGACGGCGAGCCGCTCGACTCCCCGTACGCCGCCGACACCATCCTCGTCGCCCCGGGCGAGCGTTACACGGTGCTGGTCAACGCCACCGACCCGGGCACCTGGGTCTGGCACTGCCACATCCTGAACCACGTCGAGTCGAACACGGGCATGTTCGGCATGGTCACCGCACTCGTCGTGCAGTAGTCGGCTCGCGCCAGATGGGCGATGCTCCACGCCCTCGAGACGAACCGGCATGTCACCTCGTTGTCACCGAGGCTCACGATGCTGATCTAACGTAGGCCCGGCGGTTCAACACGACTCTTGGGGGAGAGCGGAACGCATGACTACCACCGCGGAGACACGCCCTTCGTCGCTCGCCGGGGCCGGGACGGTCACCGTGGCGACGCTCGCCCGGGACTGGGCTGCCCGCGCCCCCGACCAGGTGGCGATGCGCGAGAAGGACCTCGGCATCTGGCAGGAGTACACGTGGGACCGCGTGTGGAACGACGTCGTCGATGCCGCCCACGCGCTCCTCGCGCTCGGGCTCGAGCCCGGCGACCGCGTCTCGATCCAGTCCGAGGACCGGCCGGAGTGGGTGATCCTCGATCTCGCCACCGTTGCGGTGCGGGGCATCACCGTCGGCTTCTACCCGACGAACCCGGCCGCCGAGGTCGACTACCTCCTCGGAGACTGCGGCGCCACGGTCCACTTCGCAGAGGACCAGGAACAAGTCGACAAGCTGTTCTCCATTCCGCGGACCGCCACCGGTCTCACCAGGATCATCTACGCCGAGCCGCGGGGCCTCGCCGAGCACACCGATCCCCGCCTGATGTCGTGGGCTGAACTGCTCGAAGTCGGCCGCCAGCACCGGGCTGCGAACGCGGGTGCGGTCGAGCGGAGGATGGCCGAGGCGACAGCAGAGGACGTCATCACGCTCGTCTACACATCCGGCACGACCGGGCCCCCCAAAGGGGCGATGCTCACGAACGCCAACTTCGCGTTCTCATCCAGCGTCATCGTCAACTCCCCGGCGCGCCTGCCCGGCGGTCGGCCACCCAACTCCCATGACTCCATCGTCACCTACCTGCCGCTCTGCCACATCGCCGAGCGGGTCTTCTCGACCTGGCACATGGTCAACGGCGGCGTCGTTCTCAACTTCGCCGAATCGATCGAGACGGTCACCAGCAACCTGCGTGAGGTCCAGCCGACCCTGTTCTTCGCCGTGCCGAGGATCTGGGAGAAGCTGCACGCCGGCGTGCTGATCAAGGCCAACGATGCCAGCCGGCTGAAGCGGGCGATGCTCCGCGCCGGGCTCGAGGCGGCGGCCAAGATCGGCAAGGCCAAGGTGGTCAACGGCGGCAACCACACCGGGTCGAGCCGGCTGCGGTACCTGTTCTGGTATCCGCTCGTGCTCCGGGCGCTCAAGGAGCGCATCGGATTGCGACGCTGTCGGTACGCATCGTCGGGCGCGGCACCGATCGCGCCCGAGGTGCTCGAGTTCTTCATCGGCATCGGGGTACCGGTTTTCGAGCTCTACGGGATGACCGAGAACTCGGCGATCGGCACCGCCAACTTCCCGGGACGGATGAAGCTCGGCACGGTCGGCGAGCCGTACCCGGGCATCGAGCTGCGTCTCGATCCCGAGACGTCCGAGATCCAGACCAGGCACGCAGGGAACTTCAAGGGATACTGGGGAAAGCCGGACCGGACGGCCGACACGTACACCGCCGACGGCTTCCTCATGACCGGCGACGTCGGCCAGTGGGTCGACGGCACGCACCTGCGCATCGTCGATCGCATCAAGCACATCATCATCACATCGGGCGGCAAGAACATCTCGCCGTCCGAGATCGAGAACGCCCTCAAGACGTCGCCGTACGTCAAAGAGGCGATGGTCATCGGCGACGGGCGCAAGTTCCTCACCGCCCTGATCGGCATCGAGCTCGACACCGTCGGCGACTGGGCATTGCGCAGGAACATCCCGTACACGACGTACCGCGACCTGTCCGAGAAGCCCGAGGTGGTCGAGCTGATCCAGGGGGTCGTCACCGCCACCAACGAGAAGCTGGCGTCGGTCGAGCAGATCAAGAAGTTCACGCTGATGACGAAGGAGCTCGACCACGAGGACGGTGAGCTGACCGCGACGCAGAAGATCAAGCGCGAGGCCATCGGCAAGGTGTTCGGCGAGCTCATCGACTCGATGTACGCATGACTCTCGCGGTCCTGATCGGCCAAGCGGCCTCCGAGGTCGGGGGCTCCGGCCTCGAGCGGTTCATCTACACCGTCGCTCTCGGCGTCACCCAGGGAGCGATCTACGCCCTCGTCGCGCTCGGTTTCGTGCTCGTGTTCAAGGCCACGCAGACCGTGAACTTCGCGCAAGGGGCGATGGCGCTGGTGACCGCCTGGTTCTTCTCGATGGTGCTGATCGATTGGAGAATCCCGGGTCGCTGGATGGGCGACAACGACTACGTCGTCTGGTTCTCGGCGCTCCTTGTCGGCCTCGCGCTCGCCGATCGTGCTCGGCCTCGTGATCGAGCGACTGATCATCCGCCCGATGATCGGCGAGCCGCTGTTCTCGATCGCCGTGATCACCCTCGGGCTCGAGGCGGTGCTCCGCACCATCGGCACCGACGCCCTGATCAACAACCGCCAGCTCGGCGTTCCGTGGGGCGCGACTCGTTCGAGCTCGGCGGTGCCACGATCTACTGGTCGTGGATCTTCACGATGATCGCCGCGGCGCGTCGCGTTCGTCGGCATCTTCCTGTTCTTCCGCACCCGCACCGGCATTGCGATGCGCGCCGTGGCGTTCGACCAGGAGGCGGCACTGGCGCAGGGCATCTCGGTCGGCCGCGTGTTCGCGATCGCGTGGGGCGCCGGCGCCGCGCTCGCGCTGGTCGCCGCGCTCTGCTACTCGATGTCGCCGCCCAGCGGCACCGGCGTGGTCACGACCGGGATCGCCGGCCTCGCGCTCAGGGCGCTCCCCGCGGTGATCCTCGGGGGACTCGACTCGGTGCAGGGCGCTTTGGCCGGCGGCCTCGTGATCGGCCTCGCCGAGGTCTTCGCCGGGAGCTACCTCTCCGAATACACGGACACCCTCGGCACGGGGTACGCGCTCGTCGTCCCCTACGCCGTGATGCTGCTCGTCCTGCTGGTCCGGCCCTACGGCTTCTTCGGCACCCCAGAGATCCGCAGGGTCTGACGTGTTCAAGCGACCTGCGCTGTACACGAGCTACCGGGCCGAGACGTCGATCTTCCCGACGTGGACGCAACGCACCCTCATGACCCTGCTCATCGTCCTCGCGCTGCTCCTGCCGTTCGAGCTGCCGATCGTGAGCGATCTCTGGTTCGTCCGTTACCTCGGCGACCCCGACTGGATCCGCGTCACGACGCAAGCGGTGATCTTCGCGATCGCGGCACTCGGACTCAATCTGCTCACCGGTGTCACCGGGCAGGTGTCGCTCGGTCACGCCTTCTTCATGGGCACCGGCGCGTACGCCGCGGTGTACCTCGGGGGCGAGGCCAGCGGCCGGGCTTGGGGTCACGGGTTGCCGATGTGGATCTGGCTGCCGGGCGCCGGCATCTGTGCTGCGCTCGTCGGGATCATCGTGGCCCCGGCTGCGGTGCGGGTGCGCGGCCTGTACCTCGGCATCGTCACCGTCGGTCTCGTCTTCATCGGCCGGCACCTGTCGCAGGTGTTCCCGGAGATCTCCGGGCAGTCCGAGGTCGGGCGCAACTTCCCACCCCTGGAGTTCAGATGGTGGAAGGAGGAGGAGCCGTTCATCGACTTCGACGACGACGGGCACTGGCTGTGGTTCGACATCAGCGGTGGCGCCAAGAGCTACCTGCTCGCACTCGCTCTTCTCGTCGTGGCCGGGCTCGTGGCCAAGAACCTCGTCAGGAGCCGGACCGGCCGCGCCCTGCAGGCGATCCGCGACCGGGACGTCGCGGCCGAGATCATGGGCGTCCCCGAGTTCAGGTACAAGCTCATCTCGTTCGCGATCTCGTCGTTCTACGCCGGGTTTGCCGGGGCGCTGTTCGCTTCGTTCGTCGGCCGGCTCCCACCCGAGTACTGGAGCCTGATCCTGTCGGTCGCGTTCATCGCGATCATCCTCATCGGCGGCGCCGGCACGATCGCCGGCACGTTGCTCGGCGCGTTCTTCGTCAGCCTGCTGCCGCTGCACCTCGAGGGGTTCGTGCACTGGATGAGCGAGCAGTCCGCCAAGGGTGGGCTCTGGGGCGGACTCTGGGGGATCTTCGTGAGCGACGGCCCCGACGACTTCGGGTTCGTGTCCGAGGGCGCGCTGGCCCCCGGATTCCCGCTTCCCTCGGCGGCGCTCCCGGCGGTGTTGTACGGAGCGCTGATCATCATCTTCCTGCTGTTCGAACCGCGGGGCCTGTTCGGCATCTGGATCAAGATCCGCAACTACTGGAAGGGGTGGCCGTTCACGTACTGATGGTTTCGCTCGCCGCGTGACCTCGCTTCTCAATCACCAACCACAACCAATACCATTTGGGGGGACACACATGAACAGAAAGTGGCTCTCGACCGCGACCGCGGCGAGCCTTGCCATCGCGCTGGCCGGATACTCGGCGGCCGGCGCCACCACCGAACCGCCCGGGACGGAGCCGGCAGGCACCGAGGCCGCAGGCACCGAGGCCGCAGGCACCGAGGCCGCAGGCACCGAGGCACCGGCAGCGAGCTTCCCCGCGGAGATCGCCACCGACATCGGGGTCACCGAGGACACGATCACGATCGGCATGCTCGCCGACCAGTCGGGCATCTTCTCGCCGCTCGTCAACGAGATCGTCGCGGCCCAGCAGGTGTACTGGGACGCGGTCAACCGTGACGGCGGCATCGCCGGCCGCCAGGTCGAGCTGCTCATCGAGGACAACGCCTACGACGTCCCGACGCACCTCGAGAAGTACGAGATCCTCCGCGACCAGGTCGCGATCATCAGCCAGTCGACCGGGTCGCCGCACACCGCGGCGATCGCCCAGACAGCTGGTCGAGGACGACCTCGTGGCGATCCCGCTGTCGTGGTACTCCGGCTGGCCGGACCCCGAGTTCGGCCAGAACGTGTTCGAGGCCTACACGACGTACTGCGTCGAGTCGATGAACGGCATCGAGTGGCTGCACAACAACCGGGACGTGCAGACCGTCGCGCTCGATCTCGTTCCCGGGCGAGTACGGCGGTGACGGCGATGCGGGAGCCCGCATGGCCGCCGAGGCGCTCGGCCTGGAGATCGTGTACGACGGCGCCGGCGAAGTGACGCCGCCGTCGCCTGACAACCCGAACCCCGACTGGAGCGGCGTCATCCAGCAGATCGTCGACTCCGACGCAGACCTCGTGTGGACGACGATCAACCAGACGACGCTCTCAGCCGATCATGTCCGGCGCGGTCGGCCAGGGCTACGACGGCCTCTGGTCCGGCAACTCACCGTCCTACAGCTTCAAGGAGCTCGGCACCGACGCCGCCCCGCTGTACGACCAGTACTACATCGCGTCGACGTACATCGTCGACGTGGGGTGCCGACGTGCCCGGCATGGCCGAGGTCGTCGAGGAGATGACCGCCGCCGCAGCCCGACCTCGTGGTGTCCGACGTGTACATCATCGGCTGGACCGAGGCGATGATCACCGAGGCGATCCTGACCCAGGCGGCGATGAACGGCGACATGACCCGCGACGGCATCGTCGCCGCGGCCAACGAGGTCACCGTCGACTTCGACGGTCTCGCGCCGACGCAGACGTGGGCGCGGCGACGCCGAACGAGTTCCTCGTCCGCGAGTCGTACATCTACGACGTCTCGCTCGAGGCGAACAACCCGATCCCGCTCGGCGAGGGCGTCGGCTCGACCGGCTGGGTGCTGCTCGAGGGTCCGTACGTCAGCGAGACCGCCGCCAACTACACCTACGACGGCCCGTGCTACGAGCCGACCGCTTAGGTCGGTAACCCACGTCGCCCGGGGCGCCGTTCGCGGCGCCCGGGCTCGCAGCCCCATTCGACGATGCAGGAGACACCGCATGCTCGACATCGCCAACCTGGAGGTCGTCTACAACGACGTGATCCTCGTTCTGCGCGGGCTGTCGCTGAGGGTGCCCGATGGCGAAATCGTCGCCCTGCTCGGCAGCAACGGGGCGGGCAAGACGACGACGCTCCGGGCGATCTCCGGGCTTCTCGATATCCACGACGGCAAGATCACCAAGGGCTCGGTGACGTTCGACGGTGAGCGGATCGACGGCCTGAACTCGCCGGCGATCGTCCGCCGCGGCATCAAGCAGGTCATGGAGGGTCGACGGGTGTTCGCCGAGATGACCGTCGACGAGAACCTGACGGCCGGCGGGTACACCAACCGCGACCGCGCCGCCGTCGCGACGGCGTACGACCGGGTGATGACGCTGTTCCCGCGACTCGCCGAGCGGCACAAGCAGGTGTCCGGCTACCTGTCGGGGGGCGAGCAGCAGATGCTCGCGATCGGCCGAGGACTGATGACGAACCCCAAGCTGCTCGTGCTCGACGAGCCGTCGCTCGGGTTGGCACCGCTGCTCGTGCAGCAGATCCGCGACATCATCGTCGACATCAACACGCAGGGCACCAGCGTCCTGTTGATCGAGCAGAACGCGGCGATGGCGCTGTCGATCGCCACGACGGGCTACATCATGGAGACCGGCAAGGTCGTGATGGACGGCCCCGCCGCGAGGCTGCTCAAGGACGAGGACGTGAAGGAGTTCTACCTCGGCCTCCACGGCGACGGCGAGGCCAGCGGGGAGTCCCATCGCAAGTCGTTCGCCGATGTCAAGCACTACAAACGCCGCAAGCGGTGGCTGTCATGAACAACACGATTTCCCCAACCGATGTGATGCAGAACTGCAACGATTCGGTTGGGGAAATGTTCTGCGAGGGCCGGCAGTGAGCGACTCCCCCTTGCTCGAAGTCGACGGGATCGAGCTCCGGTTCGGCGGCGTCATCGCGATCAACAACGTTTCGTTCAGCGTCGGGCGCGGCGAGCTGTTCGCGATCATCGGGCCGAACGGTGCCGGCAAGACCTCGATCTTCAACTCGATCAGCCAGGTCTACATCCCCCAGATCGGCGACATCCGCTGGAAGGGACAGAGCATCAAAGGGCTCCGGCCCGACAAGGTCGCCGAGCTCGGGATCGCCAGGACGTTCCAGAACATCGAGCTGTTCCCGCAGATGACCGTGATCGACAACCTGCTCCTCGGTCGCCACGTCCGCATGAAGCGCTCGTGGCTCGCCGGCGCGGTGTGGTTCGGACCGGCCCGCCGCGAGGAGCTGGAGAACCGGCGCAAGGTCGAGGACATCGTCGACTTCCTGGAGATCGAACAGTGGCGCAAGCACCCGGTCGCCCTGCTCCCGTACGGCTTCCAGAAGCGCGTCGAGCTGGGCCGGGCCCTGGCGATGGAGCCGGAGCTGCTGCTGCTCGACGAGCCGGTCGCCGGGATGAACCTCGAGGAGACCGAGGACATGGCGCGCTTCATCCTCGACATCCGCCAGGAGCTCGGGATCGCGATGTTGTTGGTCGAGCACGACATGGGTCTCGTGATGGACATCGCCGACCGCGTCCTGGTGCTCGACTTCGGCGTCAAGATCTCCGAGGGCGCACCCGCCGAGGTCCAGCGCGACCCTGCGGTCATCGCCGCCTACCTCGGCGACGAGGACAAGCTCGAGGCCGCGGCGCCGGAGATCGCCGGCGTCGCGGCCGACATCTCCGAGTCGCCGATCGAGGACTGAACGACGGAGCGCCGCAGGCCCTCGCCGTCGAAGGCGCGGGGAACCGTCCGGCTCGGTCCATCGTGAACCACACTGACGACGGCGGCGACTTGCCCCTCGACTGACGTTGACCGGAATGCCTGAGGCGCGCGCCGGGAGGCGAGACCGAACGCGTCGGTGTGGTCTCCCGCGTCCTGCTCGGATACCAGCGAGCGATGGATGCGGTGAGCGAGGGGTTCGGCTGGATCGCCAAGTGGCTCGTGCCGGTATGCGTCTCGGTCGGGTTCATCAATGTCGCGCTTCGGTACATCGGGCGCTGGCAGCACAAGCAGCTCACGTCCAACCGCTGGGTCGACACACAGTGGATGCTGTTCGGAGCGATCTTCTTGTTCGCCTTCCCTTACGTGCTCAAGCACGGGGTCAACGTGCGCGTCGACTTCTGGTTCCAGAACTTCTCCAAGAAGCGCAAGGCGCTCATCGACTTCGTGGGCCACGTCGTCGGGCTGGTTCCCTACTGCCTCATCGCCCTGTGGGTCGTGTGGGACTACGCGTGGACTCGCTGTTCCAACGCTGCCGGCCGTACACCCGAGGCGACTCGCGTTGGTGCACGGGCAAGGTGTGGGAGGTCTGGGAGCAATCCGCAAACGCCAAGGGGCTCTCGCCGGCGCCGATCAAGGTGCTGCTGCTCGTGGGGTTCTTCGTCCTGTTGCTGCAGACGTTCGCCGAGCTGATCAAGCTCGGCTTCGTGCTGCGCGAGAAGGACGAGCTCGCCGCGCCCGAGGAGCTCCCGGAGGCGCCGCTCCGCGTCGAATGAACAGGACCGTCGAGCATGTCGTCAACCAGCGAGCCACCGAGCGCCAGCGAGGTCGAGGCGTGCCGGGAAGCCATGCGGCCTGCGTGGCCGGGGAACGCCATGAGGGGAATCACGCTGTGCTAGGCGAATGGCTCGCCATCTTCATGTTCGTGCTGCTGATGGGCTTGATCCTCATCGGCTATCCCGTCGCGTTCTCGTTCGCCCTCACCGCCGTCGCGTTCACCGCCATCGGCATCGCCTTCGACGTCTTCGAGACCCGGGAACTGAAGGCCCTCCCCAACCGATGGTTCGGCTACATCTCCGACCAGAACCTCCTGGCGATCCCGTTCTTCGTCTACATGGGCGCGATCTTCGAGAAGTCCGGGCAGGCCGAGCGGCTGCTCACCGCGACCGCCCGGCTGATGGGCCCGATGCGCGGTGGCATGGGCATCACGGTGGTCCTCGTGGGCACGATGCTCGCCGCCGCAACCGGCGTGGTGGCCGCAACGGTGATCATGATGGGCCTGCTCGCCCTGCCGGCGATGGTGCGGGTCGGCTACGACCACAGGCTCGCCACCGGCGTCATCGCCGCATCCGGCACGCTCGCCCAGCTGATCCCACCCAGCCTCGTGCTGATCGTGCTCGCCAGCACGACGAGGACCGTGTCGGTCGGGGAACTGTTCCGCGGTGCGGTCGTTCCGGGTCTGATGCTGTCGGCGCTCTATGCCCTCTACGTCGGCTACGTGGCGATCCGTTACCCGGCCAAGGCACCGGCGTTGCCGGTCGACGAGCGCCACGCATTTCGCGGTGCGGCACTGATCAAGGAGTCGCTGATCGCGATCGTGCCGCCGATCCTGCTCATCGTCTGTGTGCTCGGTGCGATCTTCCAGGGAATCGCCACGCCGAGTGAGGTCGGGTCGGTCGGGGCCGTCGCCGCGGCAGTCCTCGCACTGATGAACGGCAAGCTGTCGTGGACCGTCATCGGTGACGCAGCCCGCTCGACAGCGAACGTCGTCGGCCTCGTCATGATGATGCTGCTGGCGTCGAACTTCTTCGCCCACGTGTTCAACGTGCTCGGCGGGCAGGAGCTGGTGTCGGACTGGCTGACCGGGCTGCCCGGCGGCAAGTGGGGCTTCATCATCATCGCCAACGTCGCGGTGTTCCTCCTCGGCGTGAACCTCGAGTTCCTCGAGATCAGCTTCATCGTGATGCCGATCTTCACCCCGATCGCCGAAGCGCTCGGCATCGACCTCGTGTGGTTCCTCGTGATGATGGCCGTGAACCTCAACATCGCGTTCATCTCACCGCCCGTCGGGTTCTCGCTGTTCTACCTCCAGAGCGTCAAGCCGGCGGAGGTCAAGACCATCGACATCCACAAGGGCGCGCTGCCGTTCTGCGGGCTGCAACTCGTCGCCCTGGTCCTCGTGATGGTGATGCCCTGGACGGTCACCTGGCTGGCCAACTAGCCGGCCGTGACGGCGGCCACCGGTGTCGAGCGGCGCCGCACCAGTCAGAGGCGCCGGCGGCGGCGCCGAAGTTGGTCATCGCCGCCTCGGCGAGGCCGAACCAGCGTCCGGAGCTCTGGCGGAACGCGTCCCACGACTCGAAGACGGTGTTGAAGTCCTCGTCGCCGCGCAGTTCCTCGTACAGCTCCTCCGACGCGGCTTTGGCGGCGGTCATGATGTCATCCGGATAGGGCAGGATCGTGATGTCACCGAGCGCCTCGATGTCAGCCAGCGCGGTGACGTTCTTGACGTCGTAGCGCGCCTGCATGATCACGTTGGCCTTGAACGCCGCCGCCTGGATCGCGTTCTGGTAGTGCTCCGGAAGCCCGTCGTATTCGCCCTTGTTGACCTGCACCTCGAGGGACGGACCGGCTTCCCACCACCCTGGGTAGTAGTAGAACTTGGCGATCGACGGGAAGTCGAGGTTGAGGTCGTCGTACGGGCCGACCCACTCGGCCGCGTCGATCGCACCGGTCTGCAGCGCCTGGAAGATCTCGCCGCCGGGCAGCGTCTGCACCACGACTCCGAGGCGCTCCATGACCTGGCCGCCCAGGCCCGGGATGCGCATCTTCAGTCCCTCCAGCGCGTCGATGGAGCTGATCTCCTCGCGGAACCAGCCGCCCATCTGGCAGCCCGTGTTGCCGGCCGGGAACTGGATGACGCCGAAGTAACCGTCGTACAGGCCTTGCAAGAGCTCGAGCCCGCCGCCTTCGTAGAGCCACGCATTCTGCTGGCGGGCGTTCAGTCCGAACGGCGCCGCCGTGCCGAACGCGGTCCAGGCCGCGAGCCCGACGTAGTAGTACGACGCGGTGTGGCCGATCGGGTAGGCACCCGACTGCACCGTCTGGAGGATTTCGGTCCCCGGCACCAGCTCGCCACCCGGCTTCGCGGAGATGACGAACTTGCCGCCGGTGAGCCGCCCGACCTCCTCGGCGAACACCTCCGCGCCGCCGAAGATCGTGTCGAGGTTGAGCGGCCAGCTCGTCGGCATCTCCCACTCGATGTCGGGCAGGTCGCTGAATTGGACGCGGCCACCCGCACCGACGGCCCTGCTGATCCCGGTGCCGCCGGCGATGCCGAGGCCGGCGGCCACGCCGGACTTGGTCAGGAACTCACGACGATCCATTCTGAGATCCCCCTTCTGTGTTGGTCGAGCAACGCCGACCTTAGCGAAGGCCGGTGGAGGGGTCGGACGCCGCTTCGGCTGGCCGTGACAGACTTCCACGATGCCGGAATCGACGGACGGGGCGGCCGAGCTGGCCCCGATGCCTGATCAGTGGGAGCGCTGCCTCGCGATCGTCGCCCATCCCGATGACATGGAGTACGGAGCGTCGTCGGCCGTCGCGGCGTGGACCGACGCCGGCAAGTCCGTCGCCTACCTCCTTGTCACCCGCGGCGAGGCGGGGATCGACGGGATCGCTCCGGCTGAGGCGGGTCGGCTGCGAGATGCGGAGCAGCGAGCAGCATGTGACGCGGTGGGAGTCGAGTCGCTCGAGTTCCTCGACCATCCCGACGGCGTGATCGAGTACGGGCTCCCGCTCCGACGGGACCTGGCCCTGGCAATTCGTCGTCACCGGCCCGAGCTCATCGTGACCTTGAACCATCGCGAGCGGTTCCCCGGCGGATGGCTGAACATGGCCGATCACCGGGTCGTCGGGGAAGCCGTGATCGACGCCGTCGTCGATGCCGGGAATCGGTGGGTGTTCACGGATCTGCTCGACGACGGACTCGAGCCGTGGCGCGGTGTCCGGTGGGTTGCGGTCTCCGGGTCGCCGTACGCGACTCACGCCGTCGACGTGACGGGCACGCTCGATCGAGGGATTGCCTCGCTCGCCGCTCACCGCGTCTACCTTGAAGGCCTTGGGGAGGGACCGATGTCTGATCCTGCTGCGTTCCTGCGCAGATTTGCCGAGCAAACTGCATCACGATTCAGCGGTCGCCTGGCGACTTCGTTCGAACTGTTGGAGATGTAAACGTGAGTCCCACTGATCCACCACTGCCGCCGGAGCCGGATGAGCCGGACGCCGGCGCCGACGAGCCCGATCGACGAGCCCATCGATGAGCAGGGCGAGGAGCCGATCGGTGAGCCGAGCTGGTCGCCCGACGACGCCGTACCCGAGATCCCGGGCGAGGCCCTGGGCGACGGCGACGGCGAACTGGAGGAGTCGGACCAACCCCCGGTCGAACGGCGCGATCACCGAGGAGATCGGCGCGGCGATGGCCGCGGCGCCGTCCGAGCCGACCGAGGCTGTCGAATCCGCCACCGCCGCCCATCGTCGCCGGGTGTCGCACCGGCGCTACGTGATCCGGCGTGGATTGGTCGGCGTGGGTGCCCTGGCGGTGGTCGGCGGCGTGGTTGCGCTGCTGATCTCGCTCTCCGGCGGCGACGATGACGACGACGACGCGCAGGTTTCGGTGCCGAACCCGGCCGAGACGTCGACATCGAGCTCCGCGCCCAGCGCGACGACCACTCTTGCGGCGACCACGCTCCCGCCGACGACGGTGCCGGTCGTCGCGCCGACGACCAGGCCGCCAACCACAGCGGCAGCGGTCGTCGAGACGACGGAGGCGGTCGAGACCACCGAGGCACCGGAGACCACCGTCGTCGAGACCACCGAGGCCGTCGAGACGACGGAGGCTGTCGAGACCACCGAGGCACCGGAGACCACCGTCGTCGAGACCACCGACGTCGAGACCACCGAACCCGCCGAGACCACCGAGCCCGCCGAGACCACCGAGGCCGCCGAGACCACCGAGGCGGCCGAGACCACGGAGGCGACCGAGACCACGGAGGCGGCCGAGACCACGGTCGTCGAGACGAGCGAACCGGTCGCCGCCACCGACGCGGTCGCCGCGTCGGTGCCCGGCGAGACCACCGAGGCGCCGGGTTCGACGACCGCCGAATCCGTGCCCGAGACGACCCTGCCCGAGCCACCCGAGTACGACCTGACCTTGCCGGCGCTCTGCGAGATGGAGATCGGCGTCGCCATCCAGCACCAGAACGCGTCGGTCGCGTGCCTCGAGGTGCGGCTGGCGCAGGTGATCGTCGGGCCGGCGGCGTTCGACGTCGACGACCTGTTCGACGAGGACACCGACATCGCCGTCCGGCAGTTCCAGCGAGCCAACGGCGTGCTCGATGACGGCATCGTCGGGCCGGTAACCGCCAGCCTCCTCGGCATCTGGCCAGCGGGCGGGGTCGCCCCGACCACGACCGCCACGACGACCACCACCGCCTAGAGGATTTCCACAAGCGTTGTGATGCAAAAGTGAAACAAAACGCCTGTGGAAATCGTGACATCCGCGGGACTCAGTCCTCGGGAGGGGACTCCTTGGCGCGGCGCTGGATCTCATCGACGACGCTGGCGTCGGCGAGCGTGGTGGTGTCGCCGAGGTTGTGGCCCTCGGCGATGTCGCGGAGCAGGCGGCGCATGATCTTGCCGCTGCGCGTCTTGGGCAGATCAGGCGTGAGGTACATCGTCTTCGGCTTGGCGATCGCTCCGATCTCGGACGCCACGTGCGACCGCAGGTCCTCGATCCCGACGTCCGCTCCGCCGCGCAGCGTCACGTAGGCGATGATCGCCTGGCCGGTCGTCGGGTCGGGCGCACCGACCACCGCGGCCTCAGCCACCGCCGGATGGGAGACCAGCGCAGATTCCACCTCGGTCGTCGAGATGCGGTGACCTGACACGTTCATCACGTCGTCGACCCGGCCGAGCAGCCAGAAGTAGCCGTCGTCGTCGATCTTGGCGCCGTCGCCGGCGAAGTAGCGGCCCGGGTAGCGGCTCCAGTACGTCTCCTGGAAGCGCTCGGGGTCTCCCCAGATCCCCCGCAGCATGCCGGGCCACGGCCGCGTCAAGCGTGAGGTAGCCGCCGCCTCGCTCGACCCTGTTGCCCGACTCGTCGATCACCTCGGCGGAGATGCCAGGCAGCGGGAACGTCGCCGATCCCGGCTTGGTCGTCGTCGCGCCAGGCAACGGGCTGATCATGATCCCGCCGGTCTCGGTCTGCCACCACGTGTCGACGACCGGGCAGCGCCCCCCGCCGATCACGTCCCGGTACCACATCCAGGCCTCGGGGTTGATCGGCTCGCCGACCGACCCGATCACCCGCAGGCTCGACAGGTCGTGCTTGCCCGGCTCCTCGACGCCCCACTTCATGAACGTGCGGATCGCGGTGGGCGCGGTGTAGAGGATCGTGACCTCGTACTTCTCGACGATCGCCCAGAACCGGTCGTTGGCCGGGTAGTTCGGCACGCCCTCGTACATCACGACCGTCGCGGCGTTCGAGAGCGGCCCGTACACGATGTAGCTGTGGCCGGTCACCCACCCGACGTCGGCGGTGCACCAGTACACGTCCCGCTCCGGGTGGAGGTCGAACACGTACTTGTGGGTGAACGCAACGTGGGTGAGGTAGCCGCCGGTGGTGTGCATGATCCCCTTCGGCTTGCCGGTGGTCCCTGAGGTGTAGAGCAGGAACAGCAGGTCCTCGGAATCCATCGGCTCGGCCGGGCAGTCGGCCTCGGCGGCGGCGATCAGGTCGTGGTACCAATGGTCGCGGCCGTCGACCATCGGGACGTCGTTCTTGCCCCGCTGCACCACGACGACGTGCTCGATCGTGGTCGTCGCCGCGACCGCCTCGTCGGCCGCCGGCTTGAGCGGGAACACGTCGCCGCGCCGGTACCCGCCATCGGCCGTGATCAACACCTTGGCCTCGGCGTCGCTGATGCGGTCGGCGAGCGCCTGGGCGGAGAATCCGCCGAACACGACGCTGTGCGCTGCACCGATCCGGGCGCACGCCAGCATCGCCACCGCCGCCTCGGGGATCATCGGCAGGTAGATGTTGACGCGATCACCCTTCCGAACGCCGAGGCCCTTCAACGCGTTGGCGAACCTCTTGACCTCGTCGAGCAGCCCGGCGTAGGTGATCGTGCGGGCGTCCCCGGGCTCGCCCTCCCAGTGGATCGCGACGCGGTCGCCGAGTCCCGGCCGCGACGTGGCGGTCGAGGCAATTCGCCGACACGTTGAGCTGGCCGCCGACGAACCACTTGGCGTACGGCAGGTTCCACTCGCAGATCGTGTCCCACTCACGGCTCCACTCCACGAGGTCGGCGGCCTGGCGGGCCCAGAACCCCTCGTCGTCGGCTGCGGCCAGGTCGTACAGGTCGGTGCCGGTCTCGAGCGCGTCGCGCTTGATGTGCTCGGGTGGCGGAAACGTGCGGTTCTCCGCCAGCAGGGCGTCGATGGTCTCCTGGCTTGCCGCGTCGTCGGACATCGGAACTTCCTCTCTCCTCGTAGGGTGTCGTGTCTCAGGGTGTCGTCGTCGTCGGGGCCGCAGGACTCGCTGCAGCCGTGGTGGGAGCGACCGTTGCCCGGCGTGGACGTCGTCCACGGGTGTCAGGACGATCGAACATGTCGACGTACGTCTGGGGCTCCGGCGAGATCCGGAACGTCCGCAGGACGCTGTCGGGCGGGCAGCCGAACAGCCTGACGTCCTGGTCGATGTCGGCGACTTCGACGGCGATCGCCTCACCGGGCTGAATCGGCCCGTCGGTGACGAGGGCTTCGTAGAAGTCGGCCGCCTCCGGTGACACGTGAACCAGGCAGATCGGTTCGTCGCCGCTGTTGAGGAACCAGACGACGACCGACGAGGTGCCCACGACGACCGTCGCGGCCGCCGACGTGGCTCCTGTCGGGCCGACCGCAACGTATTGGTACACGCCGTCGCGGAACGGTTCCCCGTCGTCGTTCGGGATGCAGTCGCCGTATCCGGGAGGGTCGCGCCGCTGCTCGCCGCTGGACGCGATCGGCTCGCCATTGCGCTCCCAGCGGCCTTCGGCCATCAGCGGTGCCGCGACCGGCACGACCGCGCAGATCGTGCCCGGACCGTCCTCGATCGCGATCGCGGTGCTGGTGTCGGCGAGGGCCAACGCGATGGCTTGGCGACGGTCCTCCTCGGTGTTCAAGACCGCCGGGACGGCGGTGATGCGGGGGACGACGTTGCGCACCGGGTCGGCCGCCTCGCTCTCCGGCTCCGGGAGCGGTGGAGTGGTCGCCGCGGCGGTCGTGGGACCGGTCGGCACGGCGACGGTCGTGACCGCCGCCGCCGTTGTCGGAGACGCCGCGCTGGATGACGGCGCCACGGTGGTTGGAGCAGCCGCCACGGTGGTCGGAGCAGCCGCAGTCTGGCCGGCCCCCGCCGGAATCGACCAGAACACGGCCGCACTCACGGCGCTGGACACGCCGACAACGATCGCAGCTCCCGCTCCCCTCCTCACCACGCGACGACGGTATCCGAACGGCCGAGCGTGACCCGCCCGCGGCCGTGACCTGGCGCGGTCATGCCCGCACCGGACCCCACTCGAGAACCGCGAACGCGCCGAGCCCGGCCGGGTCGAGGAGCGCCCTGGCCTCGACGGCGCGGCTGCGCATCGCGATCGCGGCGACGTCTGGCGCCGCGGCGTGGGCCGCCCAGTAGCGGTCGCCTTCGGCCACGAGCTCGTCGATCCCCCACCGCTTGAGGAACTGCTCCTGCGTCCTCGAGGCTTCCGGCTCCGGGAACTGGTCGAGCGCGATCTCGGCGGTGATGTCCTGGCCACCGGGATCGACGAGGTAGTGGTCGCCCCGCTCGTGCCCGCGGTACGTGCGCAACCAGCCCCGCCACGGACGGATTGCCAATGCTGCCGTCGACGGACTCGCGTAGTCGATCGCCAGCACCCGGCCTCGACCGAGACGCGACCTGGCGTCGGCGACCCATTCGACCGCGGCGTCGAACAGCGGCGCCCTGGCTCCGTGCGGCGGAGCCGCGATGAGGACCGGCGGCGGGTCGAGGGGCGCCGAGAGCACTTCGCCGAACGAGCCGTCGGGCTGGACCACGACGAGCGCCTCACGCCACCCGGCGTCGAACACGCACAACCGGAACGGGAGGTTGTCGAGCAACTCGTTGGCGATGATCACCCCGTCGAACGGGCCCTCGGGCAGGTCGGCCCGCGACTCGACGCCGGAGGGGTGTTGCTCACGCTGCGCGTCCGAGACCTCGACTGCGATGTAGTGCGTCGCGGTGATGCACACTGGTCTGGCGGCGTGGATCGCCCTGGCGAGCGTGCCGCGCCCCGCCCCCGCGTCGACGACGACGAACGGCGACGGCGCGCCGAGGGCGCTCCAGACGCTGTCGAGGTAGCGGCCGAGGACGGCGCCGAACAGCGGCCCGACCTCGGGAGACGTGATGAAGTCGCCGCCGCGCCGACCGGCCCGCCCGCCGTCCCGCCGGGTGTAGAACCCATCCGGTCCGTACAGCGCGAGGCGCTGGAACTCGGCGAACGGGATCGCTCCGCCGGCCTCCTCGATCGCCGACCGGAGGAAACCGTGCCGGACCAGACCCACCGCCCGAACGGTACCGGTTCAGGACGTTCGGCATCCGAGTGCGGCAGGACCCCCGTTCGGGCCTCCGACACTCGGGTGCGCTCCGGCACTCGGATGGCGACGTCACGCGAGGCCGAGCACGCCGAGCCCGAGGGCGACCGAACCCAGCGGACCGGCGTCGTCACCGAGACCTGGCGGCACGATCAGTCGCTCGGCGGTGCCCGGGTCGACCGCAGCCACGTAGCCGGCGAGCGCATCACACAGTTCGCGCCGGATCTGCGGCAGCAGCCACCGCTGGCCGGAACCGACGCCACCGCCGATCACGATCCGCTCGGGCGACAGCGACAGGACCAGCACCGCGATCAGCTCCCCGAGCTCCCGGGCGACGTCGACCCACACCGGATGGTCATTGCCGAGCTCGTCGGCGGGCGCACCGGCGCGGGCGGCGATCGCCGGACCAGACGCCAGTCCCTCGATGCAGTCGCCGTGAAACGGGCAGATACCTGCGAACGGGTCATCCGGCCGCCGTCGAACACGGATGTGCCCGTGCTCCGGGTGCACGAGCCCGTGTACCGGCCGGCCGTCCACGACGACGCCGCCACCGATTCCCGTCCCCACCGTGAGGTAGACGAGGACCGAGCAGCCCTGTGCCGCGCCCCACCGGTGTTCAGCGAGCGCGACACCGTTCACGTCGTTGTCGAACGCGATCGGCAGGTTGAATCGCACGGCGAAGTGACCCAGCACGTCCACGTTGGACCAGCCTGGCTTCGGGGTTCTCGTCACGCTCCCGAAGTCCGCACGGCGCGGATCGACACCGACCGGGCCGAAGCTCCCGATGCCGATCGCGGCGAGCCCATAGCTCTGCGCACGCCAGGACTGGAGCTGATCGGACAGCAGGCCGAGCGTGGTCATCGGATCGGTCGTCGGCACCCGGAATCGTTCGAGCACCTCGGTACCTCGGGCGACGACCGCCAGCGACTTGGTCCCGCCGAGTTCGACACCGGCAATCAGTGGCAGTTCATCGGCGATGCCGACAGCATGCCAGCCCCGAGAACATCCGACATTTCGGTTGTGTCCACTGGGATCTCCCGGATCGGCGCTCTCTACACGCAGGCGCGCATTCCCAGCGTCACTGCGGAAGCGGTGGAAGGGCGGGGAGCGGCGTTGGCTGGTAGTACATCGCGTCAGCCGAGCTCGGGTTGCCAACCGCGACCAGCTCCGGAACCGTGGGGGTCTCACCAGGCAAGAACACGGGAACGACGAACGGATAGACCGTGTCGACCGTGACCGCGGCATCCTGCGTCAACCCGAACCCGACGTCGACGACCGCTTGATAGTCGCACTCGAACAAGCTGTCCAGACTGTCCACCACGCCACCGCCGGCGATGACAGCAATGTTCGGAGCGGTGAAACTCTCCGACGTCAGACCCTCCATCGCCGTTGGAGTCAGGGTCCCGATGACGCCCACGCATCGGCCCGGACTTCCACCCCCGAACTCGCTCCGCTCCAACTCGACGATGCCGAGGACGGTTCCGGTCCATGAACTCTCGCTGAAACTCTCGGTGAACTCGAACGGTGTGCCAACCGGCGCGGGGTCGGCCGATGTTCCGGCTCCGGTCAGCGGTGTGTCCGATGGGGCCGCCGATGAGTCGGGCTGCAGCACGGTGTCCGGGCCGGCAGGAACCGGCGGCAGGGCTGTCAACACGGTCGGTTGGTAGTACATGGCCTCGTTCGAGCCGGTGTCACCGACGGCAATGAGTTCGGGTTCTGGAGCCGGCTCTCCCGACAGGAAGACGGGCACCACGAACGGGTAAGCGGTTCCAACGGTCACTGCGGCATCGTGCGCCAATCCGAAACCCGCCTCCTCGACGCTCTGGTACTCGCATTCGAACAATCCTTCCGACCTGTCTGCGACGCGACCCCCGGCGATCACGGTCATCTCGGGAGTCGAGAAACCGTCCGACGTCAACCCCTCGACCACCGTCGGCGTCAGCGTCCCAACGATGCCGAGACAACGACCTGGGCCGCCCTCGCCGAAGTCGCTCCGTGCCATCTCGACGAGACCGAGCACGGTCCCCGTCCACTCGGTCTCGCTGTACGAGGCGCTGTAGGTGAACGGGGTACCGACAGGCGCCGGATCGGTGGGCGAGCCCACGGGCGGGCTCGCTCCTGCCACCCGGCTCGACAGTTGAACGCCGCTCGACAACAGAGCCGCGACGACAATGATGACTCGAGTCGACCGTTGCACGGCACGATTACACCACAGTTGCGCCCGGTGAACCAGGTCGATCGACTCGAGCAGCGCGGGACAGGTCGGAACTAGATTCCGCCCATGGCGTTCCGGGGGTGGCCGGCGGATGCGCTCGAGTTCTACGAAGGACTCGAGGCTGACAACTCGAAGACGTACTGGCAGGCGAACAAGACGGTGTACGAGCAGTGCGTGCTCGCGCCGATGGAGGCGCTGCTCGCCGAGCTCGAACCCGAGTTCGGCGAAGGCAAGATCTTCCGGCCCTATCGGGACGTGCGATTCAGCAAGGACAAGACGCCGTACAAGACCGCGATCGGCGCCACCCTGGCCGGCGGTGGCTACGTGCAGCTCTCGGCCACCGGTCTCGGTGCCGGGTCGGGCATGTATCAGATGGCGTCGGACCAGCTCGCCCGCTTCCGTGCGAGCGTCGTCGACGACGCCACCGGAGTGCCGCTGGCTGGCTTGGTCGACGCCGCTCGCGTTGCCGGCATGGACGTGTCCGCGCACGACTCCCTGAAGACCGCCCCGAAGGGATATCCCAAGGATCATCCCCGCATCGACCTGCTTCGACAGAAGGGTCTGATCACGTGGCGGCAGTGGCCCGCCGGAGCGTGGCTCGGCACGGCCAAGGCCAAGACCCGCGTCGTCGACTTTCTCCACGCATCACAGCCGATCAACGACTGGCTCGACGCCAACGTGGGGCCGTCGGAGCTCCCGCCCGAGCCACGCTGAGTGGTCGATCACGATGCGCGTCGCCTTGGGCGGGGGTGCGGGGGCAGAGGCTCTGCCGGAGCCCCCGCCTCAGCCGCCGAAGGCCCCGGTGAGGTCGTCGATGTCGGCGAAGCCCATCACCAGGCCTGGCAGGATGCCGAGCACGACGGTACCGATGCTCGTGATCGCCAGCGCGGCCATCACCGGTTGCGGCGTGACCACCGGGGTGACGTCACCGTCGGGCGGTTGCTCCATCCACATCACGCGCATCACGCGCATGTAGTAGGCCGCCGCGATCGCGGTGTTGACCGCGCCGATCACCGCCAGCACGTACGCCGAATTGGTCTCGGCGTCGAGGACCGCCCGGAACACGTTGAACTTGGCGATCCAGCCGCCGAGCGGAGGGACGCCGGCGAGCGACGCCAGGAAGATCGTCATCAACACCGTCAGTCCCGGCGCGTACGAGAACAGCCCGCCGAACGACGTGATCCTGCCGCTGCGGGTCTTGCGGGCAACGGCGATGACCACCGCGAACGCGCCGAGGTTCATGAACGCGTACACCAGGAGGTACACGACGACCGCCTTCATCGCCGATTCGGCGGCGTCGCCGGTGCCGACGAAGGCCAGCGGCATGAGGATGAAGCCGCCCTGGCTCACGCTGGAGTACGCGAGCATGCGGACGATGTTCGTCTGGCGTAGCGCCAGGACGTTGCCGACGGTCATGGTCAAGGCCGAGAGCACCCAGACGAGCGGACCGTACACGCCGTCGGCCGTCGGGAAGGCGAGGAAGATCACGAGCGTCAGCGCCACGAACCCGGCCGCCTTCGACGACACGGACAGGAACGCGGTCACGGGCGTCGGCGCGCCCTCGTACGTATCGGGCGCCCACGTGTGGAACGGCACCGCCGACACCTTGAACGCGAACCCGGCGATCACGAACGCGATTGCGATGACCTGCAGGCCGATGAGATCGCCCGACGCCAGGGAGGCGCCGATGTCGACCAACCGGGTCGTGCCGGTTGCCCCGTAGAGCAGGCTCATCCCGTACAGCAGCACGCCGCTGGCGAACACGCCGAGCAGGTAGTACTTCACGCCGGCCTCGTTGCTCCGCCCGTCAGTTTTGCGCCACGCCGCGAGCATGTAGGCCGGGATCGACAGGAGCTCGAGGGCGATGAACACGCTCACGAGGTCGCGGCTCGAGCTCATCATCACCATGCCGAGCACGCTGCACAGCAGGAGCACGTAGTACTCGCCCTGGTAATAGCCGCCCTCCTCGAGATAGGTCTGGCTGAGCAACACGATGACGTACGCGGCGAGCAGGAACAGCGCCTTCATGATGAGCGCGAAGTCGTCGACGACGTAGCGATCGTCGAACAGCGACCTCGTGTCGTCGCCGATGACGGCCAGCGTCACCAGCGGGATCACCGCACCGAGCAGGACGAAGCCGGTGAGCGACGCGGTCATCCACTTGCGGCTCTGGTCCAGCGTCAGGTCGGTCGCCAGCACGATGTTGATGCCGACGACCAGCACCAGTTCGGGGGCGAGCGCGTGCCAGTCGACCGCCGGCCGGACGAAGTCGCCCGCCTGAGCGAGGAGTGCGGCCAGCACTACGGAATGAACTCCCCGAGGTGGTCGACCAGACCGGAGACGGCCGGGTCGAGGACCTCGAACAGGAACTGCGGGTACACGCCGAGCACGACGATGAGCACGAGCAGCGGCAGCCACGAGATCCACTCGATGACGGTCACGTCGTGCAGGTCGTCCCCGTGGCCGTCGTGCCCGTGCCCGTCGTCATGGTCATGGTTGTGCGGGTTGACGGCTGCACCGACCGCGCCGGCTGGCGTGACGGAGACGTCGTGACTGCCGTGCCCGTGGTCGCCTGCGTCGTACCCCTCTGGCGTACCGAACGACGTGCGCTGGTAGAGCCACAACAGATACGCCGCTGCGAACACGGTGCCGAACGCGGCGATGACCATCAGCGTGCGGAACAGCGGCTCCGACAGGTCGAACCCCGGGCTGTAGGTCGACAGGATCGCCGGGAACTCACCCCAGAACCCGGCCAGTCCGGGCAGGCCGAGACTCGCCATCGCGCAGAAGCCGAGGATCCAGCCGAGCCGCGGCATCGAGATCAGCATCCCCTTGAGGTCCTTGATCTGCAGCGTGTGGTAGCGGTGCTTGACCGACCCGGCGATGAAGAAGAGCATGCCGGTGATGAGGCCGTGGGCGACCATGCCGAACATCGCGGCGTTGATGCCGAACGTGGTGAGCGTCGAGATGCCGAGCATCACGAAGCCCATGTGGGCGACGGACGAGAACGCGATCAGCCGCTTCATGTCGGTCTGGGCGAGGCAGCACAACGCGCCGTAGATGATGCCGATCACGGCCAGGACGCCGATCGCCGGTGCCCACGCCTTCGCACCGTCGGGCAGGAACGGGATCGCGATCCGCACGAACCCGTACGTGCCGAGTTTCAGCAGGATCGCGGCCAGGATCACCGAGCCCTGCGTGGGCGCCTCGGTGTGCGCGTCGGGCAGCCACGTGTGGAACGGGAACATCGGCACCTTCACCGCGAACCCGACGAACATGCCGGCGAAGATCCAGACCTGCACGTCGCGGCTGAGCAGTCCACCCGCCTCCTGCAGATAGAGGAACGAGAAGCTCTCGGCGTCGGTCTGGAAGAACAGCGCCAGGAACGCCACCAGCATGAGCGCCGATCCGAACATCGTGTAGAGGAAGAACTTCAGCGATGCGTACGAGCGGTCCTCGCCGCCCCACACGCCGATCATGAAGTACATCGGCAGCAGCACCATCTCGAAGAACACGAAGAACAGGATCAGGTCCTGGGCCATGAACGTGCCGGCCATTCCGACCTGGAGCACGAGCATCAGGATGATGAACGCCTTGGGGTTCCCGGCGTCCGGCATGTTCTCGTACGTGTAGATCATCACCACCAGGGTGATGAAGCTCGAGAGGACGAACAGCGGCAGGCTGATGCCGTCGAGACCGACGGTGTAGTTCGACCTGATGAACTCGATCCACTGATGGTCGGCGAAGAACTGCAGCTTCTCGGCCTGGTCGAAGTCGAACTTGGCGACGACGGCGACGCTGAAGGCGAACGTCGCGGCGGCAGTGAGAATGCCGACCAGCTTGATCGTGTCCTCGTCGTCCTTGGGCAGGAAGACGAGGAGCAGCACGCCGACGATGGGCAGGAACGTGGCGACCGGGAGCAGCCAGCTGGCGTCGCCGAGGGTCTGGATGTCTACGGGCATGAGCTACGTCCTCACACGTTGATGATCACGAGCACGATGGCTCCGACTGCGGCGGCGCCGAAGAGCAGCGCGCCGTACTGGTTGACCTTGCCTGACTGCATGGGGCGCAGACCCTCACCGGTCTCCTCGGCGAGGTATCCGGAGCCGTTCACAGCGCCGTCGACGAGACCTTGGTCGATGGCGCGGTACGTCCACTGGCCGACGCGTTTGCCGACGGCCCCGGCAGCGTTGACGATCGCGTCGATGACGTTCTGGTTGACCCAGTACGCCGCGTTGGCGATCGGGTGGGCGATGGCCCGGACGATGACGTTCTCGTAGAGCGCGTCGAGGTAGTACTTGTTCGACAGGAACTGGTAGCCCCAGCGAGCCGGGGCCACGCGGTCGGTGAGTCCGACGAGGCGGCGGTCCTTGCGGGTATAGAGGGCGACGCAGGTGACCCAGGCGATGACGAGCGCGGCGGCGACGATCGCCAGCGACGTCACGGCCCCGAGCGCGGTCCATCCGACTCGGGGAACCAGCGGAACTCGGCGTGGTCGGGGACCGGGAAGTGGCAGATCCCCTCGGCCGGCGCCTCGTACCCGCAGCCGGCGGCGACCGCGTGCTCTTCGCCGGCGGCGGCTTCCTCGCCGTGGCCGCAGCCGTTTCCTCGGCGGCTTCGACGGCCGACTCATCGGCGATCACGGCGACCGATGCCGGCTCGACGTACTGGGCGAAGTTGTGCCAGTCCTCGCTCATGAACGCCGGGTTGGCGAAGCCGGATACCGCGGCGAGGCCGGCCAGGATGCACACCGGGACGAGGATCAGCTTGCCCGACTCGTGCGGGCCGGTGGGCGCGTGCGCGTCGTCTTCGTGTTCGAGGAAGCCCTCGCTGTCGACATCGTGGGCGTCGCCGGTGTGCTCGGCGTGAACGTCGTGGTACTCGCCGGCCGCCGCGCCGCGGGGCTCGCCGAAGAACGTGAGGTACGTCGCCCGCACGGTGTATGCGGCGGTGATGAACGCGCCGATGAGCGCGATCACCATGAACACCTCGTAGCCGGTGTGGCCGACGTTGTCGATGATCTCGTCCTTGGAGAAGAACCCGGCGAACGGGAACATGCCGACCAGCGCCAGCGACGACACGATCCAGGCCCCCGCGGTGATCGGCATCTTCTTCGCCAGGCCGCCCATGTCCCGCTTCATGTCGAAGCTGTGGTGCGACCCTGAGTGGCTCACCGAGCCGGCGCAGAGGAACAAGCTGCACTTGAAGAAGGCGTGGGTGAAGATGTGGAACACCGCCGGCAGCCATGCCCCTGCGCCGAGACCGAGCATCATGTAGCCGAGCTGGCCGACGGTCGAGTACGCGAGCACCTTCTTGATGTCGTCCTGCACGAACGCCAGCAGGCCGGAGATGATGATCGTGATCGCAGCGATCACGACGATCAGGTTGACGCTCGACCCCGGGATCTCGAACCCCTCCCAGAACACCGGGTACAGGCGGGCGACCAGGAACACGCCCGCGACGACCATCGTCGAGGAGTGCAGCAGCGACGACACCGGCGTCGGGCCGGCCATCGCGTCCGGCAACCAGGTGTGGAGCGGGAACTGGCCGCTCTTGCCGATGCACGCGGCGAACATGGCGATCGCGGCCCACAGCAGCACCGTGTGGCTGGGGTCGCCGGACAGCGCCCACGCCGAGATGCCGCTGATGCTGAACCCGGACACGCCGAGGTTCTCCTGGGTCCACGAGTTCGACGCGAAGTACAGGATCGCGGTCCCGCACAGCAGGCCGACATCGCCGACCCTGACCGTGAAGAACGCTTTCGAGCGCGGCGCGGGCATTCGCTTCGTCCTCCCACCAGTGGCCGATGAGCAGGAACGAGCAGAGCCCCATGATCTCCCAGCCGAGGATCAGCTGGACCATGTTCTCGGCGAGGACCATCACGAGCATGCCGGCGGAGAACAGGGTGATCGAGGCGAAGAAGTGCGTGTAGCGGCGGTCGCCGCGCACGTACTCGAGCGAATAGATCTGCACGAGCAGTGAGATGAAGCTGACGAGGAACAGCATCATCACGGCGAGTCCGTCGATGTGCTCGCCGATCCCGAACTCGACCCCGCCGCTCTCCCACCAGGTCCACGAGCGCACGACAGGCGCGACGAACGGCTTGGCGTGCTCTTCGCCGGCGCCGGCGTCGTTCACTCGCTGGATCCACTGGATGCCGGCGCCGATCGCGATCACCGTCGAGGCGGCCATCGACGCGACTCCGACCTCGGAGCCCTGCATCGGCAGCTTCTTGCCGAACAGGATGATGACGGCGAACGCGATCCCGGGGATCAGCGGGATCAACCACGCGTTGTTCAGGAACCACCCGACGGCGATCATCGGTGATCCCCCGCAAACCCAAGATTTCCACAGGCAGATGTGATGCAGTTGTGAAACAAAATCGCTTGTGGAAATCGTGAGGGGGCCGCGACATCGGGGTCAACCCTTCATCTCGCTGAGCTCGTCGAGCGCAATGCTGCGACGGTTGCGGTACACGAGGAGCACCATCGCCAGGCCGACGCCGACTTCGGCAGCAGCGACGCCGATGATGTAGAGCGCGAACGTCTGACCGTCGATGTTGCCGTGCATCAGCGCGAACGCGACGAGGTTGAGGTTGACCGCGTTGAGGATCAGCTCGACCGACATCAGCACCATCACCGCGTTCTTGCGGGCGATCACTCCGAACACGCCCGTGCAGAACAGCACCGCGCCGAGGAGCAGGAAGTTCGCGGCGAACACCGGTCAGTCCTTCCTGGCCAGCACGATGGCGCCGATGGCCGCGGCGAGGAGGATGAAGGACAGCGCCAGGAACGGCACGATGTATGTCGACAGCACGCTGTCGGCGATCTCCTGGGTCGGGGTCGGACCACCCGGATCCGGGAGCTTGGTGTCCTCGAACGCGTCGATGGTCGCCCACGCCAGGAGACCGAGGAGCAGCAGCGCGACCGGAATCCCGAGCGCCCAGTTCTTGTTGTTGAGGTTCGACTCGTGTCCGATCTGAGCCCGGGTGAGCATGATGCCGAACAGGAACAGCACCATCACCGCACCGATGTACACGAGCACCTGCGACACGGCCACGAACTCGGCCGCGGCGAGGATGTACTGGGCGGCGACCCCCGCGAGCACGACCACCAGCCACAGCGCGGCGTGCACGACGTTGTTCGACGTGACGACGCGGAACGCCCCGACGAGCATGCCCGCCGCAATGATGTAGAACCCGACGTTCTGGGCGACGTTGACGTCGTCCGAGACCGTCTGGGCGATCAGCGCGACTGTGCTCACTTCTCCGCCACTACGATCTGGGCGGCGTGCGCACCGGTTTCCGGGTCGTTGACCGCCCAGAACGCGAAATGAGGCGGCGGCCGCCCAGAACGCCGAGAGGCGAGACCTTCACTTCTTCTTCTCCGCGCCGGCCTCGAGCTCAGGCGCCTCGGGCACGGTCTCCATCCATTCGCCGAGCTTGTCCTTGTCGTGCAGCAAGTCGGCGATGCGCGGCTCCGAGTACTCGTACTCCGGGCTCCAGAACAGCGCGTCGAACGGGCAGACCTCGACGCAGATGCCGCAGTACATGCAGAGCGCGTAGTCGATGTCGAAGCGATCGAGGTGGCTGACCGTGCGCGGCTTGCCGCCGGCGCGTCGCGGCGGGGCAAGCTGCTTGTGACCCTCGATGTAGATGCACCAGTCCGGGCACGAGCGGGCGCAGAGCATGCACACCGTGCAGTTGTCCTCGCGCAGGGCGATGACGCCGCGGGAGCGAGTCGGCGGCGCCTCCTTCTCCCGCGGGTACTGCACGGTGTCGGCGCCGTGGCGGATCGTGTGCCCGAGCGTCTTCAGCGTGACCCCGAGCCCCTTGAACAGCCCCGGAACCTTCGGCTTCGCGATCGGCATCAGTGCACCGCCTCGGAGAAGTCGGATCCGGTCGCGACGCATGATTCGGTACCGCTCCGCCGGGGGTGCGGGAGGGGGCGGTAGCCCCCTCGCCTGCGGCGAAAGGCCAGCTTGCTGGCCCGCCGCTCACAGCTGAGCGCGGCCGGAGGCCGCACATCGAACTCGCCGGAACGGAGCGCAGCGGAGTGAGGTCGAAACATCAGAACGCGACCTTCAGGATGGCCGTGGCGACGATGTTGGCGATGGACAACGGGATCAGCACCTTCCAGGCGAACCGCTGCAGCTGATCCTCGCGGAACCGGGGGAAGCTGAAGCGGACCCACATGATGATGAAGCTGAGGACGATCATCTTGGTGAACAGGATCAGCGGGCCGCCGATGTTCATCCAGTCGTCGACGTCGTCCAGGCTCTCCCAGCCGAACCAGCGGAACGGGACGCCCCACCCGCCGAGGAACAGGATCGAGGCGATCAGCGCGAACACGCCCACGGTGGCGAACTCGGCGATGAAGAAGATGAGGAACCGGAACCCCGAGTACTCGGTCATGTACCCGGACACCAGCTCGGATTCGGCGATCGGCATGTCGAACGGCGGCTGCGTGAGCTCGGCCTGCACGGCGATCATGAACACGAGGAACCCGATGAACTGGGTGAAGATGTAGGGGTTGCCGAACGTGTCGACCCCGAAGATCTCGTCGGTGTTCTGGCTGACGACGATCTCCTGCATGTTCATGCTGCCGGCCTGGATCACCACGCCGATCGCGCCGAGCACCAGCGGCAGCTCGTAGGCGATCAACTGGCCGGCGGCCCGCAAGCCCCCGAGCAGCGAGTACTTGTTGGCGCTCGACCAGCCGGCGACGAGGATGCCGAGCACGCTGATCGACGACACGGCGAGGGCGTAGAAGACGCCCGTCTGAAAGTTGGTGATCCAGGCGTCCGGGCCGAACGGCACCGCGGCGACGAGCAGGAACGTCGAGATCAGCACGATGAGCGGCGCCATCTTGAAGATCCGATGGTCGGCCGCCGCCGGCGCGGTGTCCTCCTTCTGCAGCCACTTGCCGACCTCGGCGAAGAGCTGCAGCGAACCGTACGGTCCGGCTTCCATCGGGCCGAGCCGGCTCTGCATGAACGACATCATCTTGAACAGGAAGACGTAGACGATCGTGCCGGCCGGCAGGAGCACGGCGACGAGCCCGCCGAGCACGCGGAGCAGCGACGTCCCCCAATAGGGAATCTCGATCGCCAACGTGCTCATCAGCACATCACCATGAACCCGGTCCGAGGCGCGGTGCGGCACCGCCCCGTCGGGGGTCCGATCGGGCGGCGTGGTGCGGTACCGCTCCGTCGGGGGTGCGGGAGGGGGCGGTAGCCCCCTCGCCCGGCGGCTCAGGCCAGCTTGCTGGCCGCCGCCCAGAACGAGCGCGCCGAAGGCCGCTCGATCAACTCGATCGAACGGAGCGCAGCGGAGTGAGATCGAAACCTCATCTGTCTATATCTCCGAGGATGAAGTACAGGCTGGCCAGGATCGTGATGATGTCCGGGACGTACACGCCCCGGAGCACCCACGACGCCACGGAGATGTTGTTGAAGCTGGCCGAGCGGATCTTCACCCGGAACGGACCGAGTTCGCCCTTCGACACGATGTAGTAGCCCATCTCGCCGAGCGGGTTCTCGGTCGACACCCAGGCTTCGCCCTGCGGCACCTTGATGATGCGGGGTACCTTGGCCATGATCGACCCTGACGGCAGGCCGTCGAGCAGCTGGTCGACGATCTTGGTGGCCTCACGCGTCTCCTGGAGCCGGATCCAGCAGCGGGCGAAGCTGTCGCCGTCGGGGTGCGTCCAGACCTTCCAGTCGCACTTGTCCCACGCCATCGCGATGCTCCTGGTCCCTGCGCAGGTCCCAGTCGACCCCGCTGGCACGAAGGTTCGGCCCGGAGAGCCCGTACTGCAGTGCGATGTCACGCGGGATGATGCCGACGCCGCGCGTCCGCTTTTGGAAGATCTCGTTGCCGATGAGGAGATCGTCGTTCTCGTCGCAGAACGTGCGGATCTTGCGCATGACGGCCCGGCAGTCCTCGATGAAGCCCTTGGGCAGGTCGTCCTTCAGCCCGCCGATGCGGTCGAAGTTCGGGTGGAAGCGGCCACCGGTGACCGACTCGATCAGGTTGAGCACGTGCTCGCGGTCGCGGAACGCGAGGAACACCGGCGTGACGGCGCCGAGCTGGACGCCGAGGTCGCCGAGGAACAGCGTGATGTTGGCGATCCGCGACAGCTCGAACAGGATCGTGCGGATGTACTGGGCGCGCGGCGGCGCCTCGATCTCCATCAACTTCTCGGCAGCGAGGATGAACGGCACCTCGTTGGCGAAGCTGCCGAGCCAGTCGATGCGGTTGACGAGCGTCGTGATCTGCGGGTACGTGCGGACCTCGGTGAGCTTCTCGTAGCCGCGGTGCATGTAGCCGGCGGACGGCTCGGCCCAGACCACCTGCTCGCCGTCGAGACGCACGATGATCCGCAGCGTGCCGTGGGTGGCCGGGTGCTGCGGACCGATGTTGAGCGTCATCCCCTCGGTTTCGAGCTCGACGTTCAGGCGCGCATCGGCCGCCTGCCCGGCGATGTAGGCGAGCTGCTGGCGCTCGGAGAGCAGATCGGTCATGACCCCTACGCCGGCCCCGTATCGGCCTGACCTTCGCTTGCGTCACCAGAAGTGGACGCATCCGTGACTTTCGGTGACTCGAGCGTCTCGGCGGATCGTCCGCAGCCGCTCGTCGACCTCGCGACCGTCGGCCGCGGCGTCGGCGACCGCCTCGACCTCCTCGGCCGTGCCGACGACCGACTCGACCTCGCCCTCGGGCTCCGCCGGTACGTCGGCCGCGGCTTCCTCGGCGACCGGGGCGACACCGGCGGCCGTCTCCTCGGCGACCACCGTGTCCGGCGCCGCTGCCGCGGCCTCGGCGGCGACCTCCTCGGCGGGCGTCTCGGGGCCGGCGCGCTCGACCGTTTCGTCGGTCACCGTCGCTGGGTCGGCAGCGGTCTCGGGCGCCGCCTCCGGCGTGCCCTCGGCCGGCGCCACGATCGCGGCAGGCGCCGGGGCGCCGCACTCTGCGCTCCTCGTCGGCCTCCTCGATCGGCATCGGCTCGACGTCGACGATGCCGGGCCAGGGTTTGACGATCCGGGCGAGCAGCGGGAAGTCCTTGCGCAGCGGGTAGCCCTCGAACTCGGTGGGCAGGTACATGTTGCGCAGGTCGGGATGCCCGTTGAACGCGATGCCGTACATCTCGTGGGTCTCGCGCTCGTGCCAGTTGGCGCCGGCGTAGATCGCGTGCCACGAGCCGATCGCCGGCGCGCCCGCCCCCTCCTCCTCGGCAGGGACGTCGGCCTTCACCGTCACCCCCACGTGGCGCCTGATGTCGGTGACTCGCGCGAACACCTGGAAGCGGGTCGCTCCCCCGGCGTAGCCCTGCTTGATCTCGGTGGTTCGCTCGGGCGGCGGCTCGGTGGGATCGTCCTCGCCGCGGCCGAACGGCGACGGCTTCCAGTCGATCGCCGAGAGGAAGCTGAAGTACTCGAAGCCGATCACCCGCAGGGCGCGGCCGGTGTCGGCCCACTTGTCGGCCGACACCCGGATCCACAGATCGTCCTGCGGCTTGAGCAGGTGTTCGACGAGTCCGTCGCCGATGTGGCGGCGCAGCTCATCGACGATCGACTCGCGGAGCCCATCGCCGGGAAGCGCAGGCGTCTCGGGCGCCGCGGTTTCACTCAATCGGACCACCGCCGACGACGATCGGCTCGCGTCTCGGGACGACCTCGCTGCCCTCGTTGCGCCACTTGGCGGCCATGTCCTCGTTCTTGATCCGCTGCTGCAGCAGGACGATGCCCTCGAGCAGCGCTTCCGGACGGGGCGGGCAGCCGGGAACATAGATGTCGACCGGGATGATCTGGTCGACGCCCTTGGTCACGGAGTAGCTGTCCCAGTACGGCCCACCACAGTTCGCGCAGCTGCCCATCGAGATCACGTACTTCGGCTCTGGCATCTGCTCGTACAGGCGCAGGATTGACGGGGCCATCTTGTCGGTGACCGTTCCGGAGATGACCACGAGATCGGCCTGCCGCGGGCTGGCCGGGAGTGGGATGACACCGAGGCGCATCACGTCGTACCGCGGTGAGGCGAACGCCGCACCCATCTCGATCGCGCAGCACGCGAGTCCCCACTGGTACACCCACACCGAGTACGAGCGCCCGATGTTGAGCAGCTTGTTGATCGCGCCGGGCAACCGCCCGCGGTCGACTAGACCCACCGCAGCAGTCCCCGTTTCCAGGCGTACAGCAGGCCGTCGAGGAGGAGCACGATGAACGCCAGCATCACGATCAGCCCGAACGCCCCGTAGCGCTCGATCGACGCCGCCCACGGAAAGATGAACACCGCCTCGACGTCGAAGATGACGAACAGGAGGGCGAACACGTAGTAGCGGATCTGGCTCTGTGACCAGCCCATCCCGACCGGATCGACACCGCTCTCGTAGGCGATCAGCTTGCCCGGCGACGGCTTGTTCGGGCGGATCAGCGCCGCGATTCCGAGCAGCAGCGCCCCGAGCACCAGCGCGACACCACCGAACCACACGACGGTGAGGAAGTCACGGAGATATCCCGACATGCGCGCACGAAGTTACCAAGGTTCCGGAATCCGCAGCTAAATGCTGGGAGCACGCGTTGGAAGTCTGACCGGAAACAGCGGTTGACTGCTGCCAGGTCAGAGTTCGCCAAGTTCAGCGCACTAGCGTCGCGCGTGGCATGGTGACCGACACGCACGAGCCCGTCGCATCGGTCACGCTCGCCGACATCCGGGCGGCACGCGGCGTCGCCGGCGCGGTCGCCAAGCACACGCCCGTCGTGTCGTCGGTCGTGCTGTCGAACCAGTTCGGTCGGCCCGTCGTGCTCAAGGCCGAGAACCTGCAGCGCACGGGGGCGTTCAAGATCCGCGGGGCGATGAACAAGCTGGCCTCGCTCGGCTCGCTGGCGAAGGCCGGGGTGACCGCCGGGAGCGCCGGCAACCACGCCCAGGCAGTGGCGTTCGTGGCCAAGTACTTCGGCGTGCCGTGCGACATCTTCGTGCCCGCCGGGGCGCCGATCACGAAGATCGAGGCGTGCCGCGGCCACGGAGCCACCGTGATGGAGGGCGGCGACTCGCTCGCCGAGGCGATTGCCGCCGCCCGGGCGCACGCCGACGAGCATGGCAAGGCGTTCTGCCACCCCTTCGACGATCCTGCGGTCGTGGCCGGCCAGGGCACGCTCGGCCTCGAGCTGGTCGAGGATCTCGACGACCTGAGCTGCGTCGTCGTACCGCTCGGCGGTGGGGGCCTCGCGAGCGGCATCGCGATCGCGGTGAAGTCGCTGATGTCACACGTGCGCGTCGTCGGTGTGCAGGCCGCGGTGTGCGCGCCCGTACCTCGGGCTGGCCGCGGCGGGCGGTCCCGTGATGACGCTTGCCGACGGCATCGCGGTGAAGCACCCCGGTGAGGTGACGCGACCGCTCGTCGAGCGCTGGATCGACGAGATCGTCACCGTCACCGAGGATGCGATCGCCGACGCGATGGTGATGCTGATGGACCGGGCGAAGCTGTATGTCGAGGGCGCCGGCGCCGTCGGCGTGGCCGCGCTGCAGTCCGGCGCCGTGCAACCGGTCGAGGGTGGGCACACGTGCGTCGTGCTGTCGGGCGGCAACGTCGACCTCGGGGTCGTGCCCGGCCTGATCCGCCGGCACGAGACGACGGCCGGCCGACGTCTCGTCATCTTCGCCAAGATCGACGATCGGCCCGGCGGCCTCGTGCGGTTCCTCACCGTGTTCGCCGACAACGGTGCCAATCTGATCGAAGTCCAGCACCAGCGCGAGGGCGTCGACCTCAGCGTGCGCCAGACCGGCGTGCACGCCACGTTCGAGGTACGCGGGCCGGATCATGCCGCGCACCGTGGTCGAGGCGGCGCGGTCCGCGGGGTTCGCGATCACGGTCGAGGGATGACCCTCGAGGATCCCTGATCACAACGCTTTCATATCTACCTACTGGTCGGTAGGCTGTGATGCGATGGACGACGCCACGTTGCTGCGCGAGCTCGAACCAACCGTCGAGACGCTGCTCGAACGCCACCTCACCACGACCAAGGAGTGGTTCCCGCACGACGTCATCCCCTACAGCCGGGGACGGGACTTCGTCCCAGGTGAAGCGTGGTCTGAGGTCGACGCCGACCTCGGCGGGGTCACGATCAACGACGCGGTCAGGTCGTCGCTCATCGTCAACCTGCTCACCGAGGACAACCTGCCGTACTACTTCCGCTCCATCGAGCGGATGTTCGGCGCCGACGGCGCGTGGGGCACCTGGGCCCGGCGCTGGACCGCCGAGGAGGGACGCCACTCGATGGCGATCTACGGCTACCTGATGACCACGCGGGCAGTCGACCCCGTCGACCTCGAACGAGGGCGCATGGCCCAGGTATCCGGCGGCAAGACCCCCGACCCCGACCTCGCCACCGACGGATTCATCTACCTCACCTTGCAGGAGCTCGCCACGCGCATCGCCCACCGCAACACGGGCAAGATCGTCGGCGACCCCGTCGGGTACAACGTGATGATGCGGGTCGCCGCCGACGAGAACATGCACCACCTCTTCTACCGCGACCTTGCGGCGAAGGCGATCGAGATCGCGCCGAGCACGATGATGCACTCGATCGAGCGCGAGGTCGTCGGGTTCTCGATGCCCGGGCTCGGGATCCCGGGGTTCGCGGCACACGCCTCGGCGATCGCCAAGGCAGGGGTGTACGACCTCGCCATCCACCACGAACAGATCCTCGTGCCGATGCTGTTGCGCCACTGGCAGATCGACAAGCTCGACGGCCTCGACCCGGCGGCCGAGCAGGCCCGCGAGCGGGTGATGGCCAGGCTCACCAAGAGCGAGCGCGTCGCCCGCCGCCTCACCGAGCGCCGCGAGGCCGCCGGTGCGATCGATGCCGACGCGCCGGCCGCGGAGCTCGCCGCCGTCTGACTCCCGGGCGCCCCACGACGCCGGCGGCGGGTCAGCGAGGTCAGGCGGCAAAGATCCGGGCGGCGTGGAGCACACGGTCGGCCAGGTCCTGGTCGCCGGTGATGTCGGCACCGACCTGGTCGGGCATCAGGCGTTGGCCGACGAGCCGGCAGAACTGTTCGATGTCGGCGACGATCACCGCGTGCGGGTCGGCGACCGGCGCCGATCCGAGCGGTTGCATCCAGACGCCGCCGCTGGCCCCGGTCAGGACGATCTTCACCGTGGCGTCCGATTGAGCCCCGCTGCTGAGCGCCATCCCGAGCGGCACGGATCGCACGGCGAGCTCGCCCATCACGAACAGCCGACCGGCGTCGGTCGATGCGCTGGGACGGTCCAGCGCGTCGAGGATGTCGTCGCCGTGGACCCAGAGCTCGAACGTTCGCATCGTGCACAGTGACCGAACCGACACGTCGAGGCCGTGGAAGCTGACCCTGGTTGCCGGGTCGACGACGGCGAGCCGGGCAACGAGCACGGCGGTGCTGCGATCCCACTCACCCGTCGCGACCGACGGCGGTAGCGCACCGAGGCGCTCGATCGTCGGCCGGCTCATCGCCATGTGGTCGAACTCCGCGCCCGGGGCGAGGTCGACCGGATCGAGCCCGACGAGGCCTCCCGTATAGGCCTCGACCGCGACGAGGTGGGCGACGAGCTCGTGCACCGTGAGGCCGGCCCTGGTCGGCACGGCCCAGTCGGCATCGCCGAGGCTGTCGAGCACGTTGCGGAAGTCGTCGACCTGACCGGCGAGGGCCTCGACGGGACCGGGAATGTCCGCATCGACGATGGCGAGATGCGGCCGGTCGGGGATGCCCGCGATCAACGCCTCACGAAGCTCGCCCGGCGCCGGGGCGGCGGCGACCGCACCGAGCCACGACGCTGCGTTGCGGAGCGTCGCGAGCTCGTCGACCAGCTCGGGATGGCCGGCGAGCTCGTCGAGGAGGGCGACCTCGTCGGCAACGTCGAGGGCGTCGAGGGCGAGCGACGCGAGGAGATCGAGGTCGACGGGATCGGTTTGCTCGGTCACGCGCTGACCCCTTCCGCCTGGAGGACCTCGGCCAATCGAGCGAGTGCGATTCGCAACCGGGACTTCGCCGTGCCCTCCGGGATGTTGAGGGTCGTGGCGACCCGCCGGTAGGTCATCCCGCCGAAGTACGCCAGCTCGATCGCCTCTCGCTGCTCGGCCGGAAGCTCCGAGACGGCGCTCCTGACGCGCTCGGCGACGAGCACCGCGGTCGCCGCCTCGGCGACGTCGGGCACGGCCGGCACGGCGACCGATGCGTTCCGCTCGTGCCGGCGCCGAGCGGCCACCTCACTCCGCAGCCAATCGACTGCTCGGCGGTGGGTCATCACACCGAGGTACGCACGCAGTGTTCCGCGATCGGGATCGAACCGGTTCGGCTGTTCCCAGAGCGCGGTGAACACCGCCTGGGTGACGTCCTGGGCCGCCGACGGGTCGCCGGCGACCCGCCGCGCCAGTCCGTAGACGAGCCCGCCGTACTGGTCGTAGGCCTCGGCGAGCGCGTCGCGGTCGCCGGCGATCAGCCGGTCCGCGAGCACCTCGTCCCGTGCGCTCGCTCCGCGCTCGAACCACGGGTGCGAACGCTACTCCCACGCCACCTCTTCGTTCCGAGCGAAGTCTGTGGATCAGTGATCCAAGCAACCCCTGTGTCACGAATGCCACCTAGGGCTACGGGGTCGGGCTGGACTCGATGCGGAGGCTCTGGCCGGGGGTGAGCGAGAACGACCCGGTCGGTGTGATCGGTGGGGTCGGTGGGGTCGACCACGCCCTCCGGGCGGGCCGGCGGCGCTGCCACTTCGGCGGTCGTCTTCGCCCTCTGGTTCCGGCGACTGGCCGGTGACGCCCGGCTGGGTGTGGATCGGTACCGCCGTGCCCGGAGACGACGGTGACGGTGCATCCCGTCGTCGTCGAGCTCGACGAGCATGCGCGAGCCGTGGCGCTGCACCCGGAACGTCATCGCCGACCACGCCTTCGGCAGGCCGGGGATCGAAGCTGATCGCCGTGCCGGTCTCGAACAGGCCGGCGAACCCGAACACGACCGTCCCCCACACGCCTCCTGCCGACGCGACGTGCACGCCGTCGCGGGTGTTCCCGTGGAGGTCGGCGAGGTCGACGAACAGCGCTTCGCGGAAGTACCGAACGGCGAGCTCGTCGAATCCGATCTGCGCCGCGGCCATCGCCTGGACGCACGCCGACAGCGACGAGTCGCCGGTGGTGATCGGGTCGTAGTACTCGAAGTTGCGGCGGCGAACGTCGACCGAGAACTGGTCGTTCCGCAACGACATCGCCAGCACGACGTCGGCCTGCTTCAGCACCTGGTGCCGGTAGATCACGAGCGGGTGGAAGTGGAGCAGCAGCGGGTACTTGTCGGCTGGCGTGTTCTCGAAGTCCCACGGCTCGCGGTCGAGGAAGTCGGCGTCCTGCGGGTGGATGCCGAGCTCGGAGTCGTACGGCAGGTACATCGCGCTCGGCGGCCTTGATCCATGCCTCGGCCTCGCCCTCGCGCAGGTCGACGCGTCGAGCGACCGCGTCGTACGCCTCGGGGGCGTAGTCGCCGGAGCAGCTCGAGCACCCTGGCCGCGTAGCGCATGTTGAACCGCGCCATCACGTTCGTGTACAGGTTGTCGTTGACGATGGCGGTGTACTCGTCCGGGCCGGTGACGCCGTGGATGTGGAACATCGGCTCGCCGCTGTTGCCCGTTGCCGTGCTTGCCGTTGCCGCCCATTCCCGTTGCGAGTCGAGAAGAACCCGAGGTCGGCCCACAGCCGCGCCGTCTCCATGAGGATCTCGGCGCCGTCGCCGGCGATGAACGCGATGTCGCCGCTGGCGTCGACGTATCGCTTGAGGGCCAGTGCGATGTCGGCGTTGATGTGGTACTGCGCGGTGCCCGCCGCGTAGTACGCCGACGCCTCCTCGCCGTTGATCGTGCGCCACGGGTACAGCGCCCCGATCTGGTTGAGCGCCTGCGCCCGCTGCCGGGCGATCGGCAGCATCTGCCAGCGGAACCGCAGCACCTGACGAGCCGCCTCCGGCCGGGTGTAGGAGAGGAACGGCGCGATGTACATCTCCGTGTCCCAGAAGTAGTGCCCCTCGTAGCCGCCGCCGCTGACACCCTTGGCGGCGATCCCCTGCTCGCCGGTCTGCGCCGACGCCTGGGCGAGCTGGTAGAGGCTCCAGCGCATCGCCTGCTGATCCGCCGGCGCCGTTCCGACGGGCCGATCCGACCAGCCCTTGATCTCGACGTCGCTGTTCGCCCAGAACTCGTCGAGCCATGCCTCCTGCGCCGCGACCAGCGCATCGAAGCCCTCGTGCTCGACCCGGTCGAGCGCTGCGCGAGCAGCGGGTGGCCAGTTCGAAGGCGTCGTCGACGACCTCCGGGCCGAGCCGCGGCGAGTACCGCGACGTGTGGTACGAGATGAACTTCGTGACGCGCAGCGACTGGCCGACCTCGAGCTGGCTGGCGACGATCGTCGCCCCCTCGTTCGCGCTGACCTCGACGTCGACGTCGAACATCGCGGGCGACACGACCTGGTGCCGCACCGCGCACGCCAGTGACATCTTGCTGTTCGTGCACTGGTAGCCGAGCGTGATCTGACGGTCGTCCGCCGTGTGCAACCTGCGGCTGCAGCACGCGGTGGTTGAACGTTCGGTGCCGCCGCGGGTCGCGCTCGGGCGTTTCCGTACCCACCGACTCGGTGAACTCGCCGCCCCGAGCGTCGAACTCCGCGTCCTGGCGGTTGACCACCCGCGATGCCAACGACCACGGGCGCCGATCCGCGGAGCATCGTCACCTCGAACGTGATCGCCGCGATGTGGCGATGGACGAGCGACACCAGGCGCTCCGACCGGACCCTGACCGCCTTCCCCGCCGGCCGTCCGCCAGACCAGCTCACGGTGAACCGTGCCCCGGCGCATGTCGAGCACCCGCTCGTAGTCGTCGAGGTCGGCGATCGGCGAGGTCGAACGGCTCGTCGTCGACCGACAGCGAGACGATCTTGGCGTCGGGGACGTTGACGATCGTCTGGCCGGTCGTGGCGAACCCGAACGCCTCCTCGGCGTGGTGGATGCTCCACGTCTCGTGGAACCCGTTGACGAACGTTCCCGGATCGTGGGCATCGCGACCCTCGTCGTGGTCGCCGCGCAGCCCGAGATACCCGTTGCCGCTGCTGAACAGGGTCTCGGTGAGCGGCAGGAGGTCGCGGTCGAACTCGGCCTCGACGAACCGCCACGGGTGCACCGGGAACACGTGTTGCGGCAGCTGTTCGGGGACGATGCGCTGTTTCACGAACGCCCTAGTGAATCAAGAAGTTCGGCGAGGTCGTCGACCACGATGTCGGCACCGGCGGCGCGCAGCGCGTCGTGCCCGGCGCCCCGATCGACGCCGACGACGAGCCCGAACCCGCCGGCGCGGCCGGCCGCGACCCCTGAGATGGCGTCCTCCGCGACGGCAGCCCTGGCGGCGGGCACGCCGAGCTCCCTGGCCGCCTCGAGGAACGTGTCCGGCTCCGGCTTGCCCTTCAGACCGAGCCGGGCCGCGACCGAGCCGTCGACGACCACCTCGAAGCGTGGCGCGAGCCCGGCGGCGTCGAGCACCTCCGGCGCGTTCTTCGACGACGACACGACGGCGATGCCGGCGCCCCGCTCGGCGAGCGCATCGAGCACCGCGACCGAGCCGGGGAACGGCTCGATCCCGTCGCGGCGCAGGATCGTCTGGAACATCGAGTTCTTCATGTTGCCGAGCGCGCCGATCGTGTCGGAACCCCGGTGCGTCGTCGTGGGTCCCCTCCGGCAGGTCGATGTCGCGCGGACTCGACGAACGAGCGGACTCCGTCGAACCGCGGCTTGCCGTCGACGTAGAGCAGGTAGTCAGACGGCGCTGAACGGGTCCCACGGCCGACCAGCGGCGCGATCGGCGAGGAATGAGTCGAACATGTCCGCCCAGGCCCGCTCGTGGATCTCGGCCGTCGGCGTCAACACCCCGTCGAGGTCGAACAACACGGCATCGAGGGCGCTCCAGTCGACGACTGTCATCGAACGCGAGAGTACGGGATCGACACGCCGCGCGGCCGGACCGTTGGCCGCCCGCGTCGACGGAGCCGACGCAGCGGCGCTCAACTCGTCGAGGAGGCTGCTCGCGCCGAACCGGAACGTCGACGGCGAGATCCAGACTCGCCCATCAGCGTCTCCGCCAGCTCGAGATAGGCGCGTGCGTCGGGGAGCGTGCGGATTCCACCGGACGCCTTGAGCCCGACCGGGTTGCCTGACACGTCGATCGCTTCGAGGATCGTCTCGGCCGCCTCGAGTGTCGCCGAGACCGGGGTCTTGCCCGTCGAGGTCTTGACGAAGTTCGGCGCCGTGGGCGATCGCGAAGTGCGTGGCCCGGTCGATCGCCGCCCGATGGGGCAGCTCGCCGGTCTCGATGATCACCTTCACCGCCGCCGGCGGATTGCCACTCGACGCGAGATCACGCACACCATCGAGCACGTCGCCGGCGTCGTGGAAGTCACCGGCGAGCCAGGCGCGGTACGGCAGCACGACATCGATCTCGTCGGCGCCCTCGACCAGCGCCCGCGAGGTCATCGTCGAGGATGTCGCCGAGTGGCTCCTCGCCGGTCGGGAAGTTCACGACCGTCGCGACCAGTACGCCCGAGCCGGAGAGCGTGTCGGCGCAGAACGCCACGAACCGCGGCCACACGCACACCGCCGCGACCTGGGAATCTCGCGCCCGGTCGCACAGCGACGCGGCGGCGCCGGCCGTGGTGTCGTCGCCCAGGTCCGTGAGGTCGAGCAGCGAGATCGCCAGCCGGGCCACCTCGGCATCCGAGCCGAGCGGCATCGTCAAATGGTAGTCGCGTCCAGGCTCGTGGGCGCTGCCAGGCCGCTCGACCCGAGCCGACGATCCGAAGGATCGTCGGCGAGACTGGACCGGCAACCTCGGTTGCCGCTCGAAACCTCAGAAGAACAGCTCGGACACGGCGTGGATGGCGACGCCGGCGAGTCCGCCGACGACCGTGCCGTTGATCCTGATGAACTGGAGATCGCGACCGACCTGCAGCTCGATCCGGCGTGATGTGTCGGCGGAGTCCCACCGCTCGACCGTCGAGGAGATCAGCCCGGCGACCTCGTGCTTGTAGTTCTCGACCACATGAGCGACCAGCCGCTCGACCCAGTCGTCGATCTTGGCCTGCATCTCTGCGTCGGTGGTCAGCCGCACGCCGGCGCTGCGAACCCGGTGACCATGCGTCGGCGCAACTCGCTGGCCGGGTCCTTCGACGCCGTGAGCATCGACTGCTTCAGCTCGCCCCACAGCGATTGCAGCCACGCCTGGACGTCGGGGTGCCTGAGCAACTCCAGCTTCATCGACTCGCACTTGGCGATCAGCGCCGGATCGTCCCGCAGCTTCACGGCGAGAGCCCGGATGCGCTCGTCGATCGACGACCGCACCTCGTGCTGCGGGCTCACCGAAACGTCGGCCAGGAACCGCTGCACCGCCCCGAAGATCTTCTCGAACACCCGGTCGTCGATCGCCTCCGGGACCCACCACGGCGACTCCTCGTCGAGGCGGTCGCGCAGCATCGCCCGGTTCTCGTCGAGGAACCCGGCGATGCCCTTCATCAGCCCGTCGAGCATGCGCTGATGGTGATCGCCCTCGACAGCGACGTCGATCGCCTTGCCGAGCAGCGGGGCGACCTCGGTCTGCTCCAACCGGCGCTCGACCGCGGAGCCCAGCGCGTCCTGGACGTCTCGGTCGTCGAGGACCTCGAGCACACCGCCCATCGCGTCGGCTGCGGCTTCGGCCGCCCGTTCGGCGTTGTGCGGCTCGATCGAGCCAGCGCCCGAGCCGCTCACCGACCCGCACGCTCGCCAGCCGCTCGGTGATCACCTCGCGGGTCAGGAAGTTGCCCTGCACGAAGTCGCCGAGGCTGCGCCCGATGTCGTTCTTGCGCTTCGGGATGATCGCGGTGTGCGGAATCGGGATCCCGAGTGGGTAGCGAAACAGTGCGGTCACGGCGAACCAGTCGGCGAGCGCGCCGACCATCGCCGCTTCCGCTCCGGCGCTGACGTAGCCGATCCAGTCACCACCCTCGTCCTCGAACGCCTTGGCGAGCACGAAGACCACGGCGGCGGCGGCGAAGAACCCCGTCGCGACCAGCTTCATGCGCCGGAGGCCGCGGCGGCGTTGTTCGTCACCCTCCCCGCTGGCGAGGCCGATTGCGGCCCCTTCTGTTCGGTGCGGGGACATCCCGGCGACCCTACCGGCCGGGAAAGTTCGTCAGCCCGACGTGTATCACGGAGCGGAGCCGTCGCTCTCCACTGGCGGGGCACCGCCAGGCAGCACCCCCACTCCCGACAGCCCCCGGGCAAGGAAGGACATGCCGATGAGCAAGCTGAGAAGCGTGCGAGCCGCCAGTGTCGGACTCACCAAGGACACCTTCGACGTCGTGGTCCCACGCGACATGACGGCCAAGGAGGTCGGCGTCCTGTTCACGAGCATCGTGGACAAGATCGAGGAGCTGACCGGCCATCCGTGCTTCTCCGGAACGCACGACGTCATCGTCCGTGGCCGCTTCAACGAAATCGCCCAGGTCCAGTTCCGCGGGTGATGAGGTCACGATGACGATCGGGATGTTGTCGGTGCCGACCAGGCCGCTGGTCGGACTGCTCTACAGCTCGGCGGCCCCGGTCGTCATCGAAGCCGCGGGCTCGCTCGTCGAGACCCTCGACGTCATCCCGGAGCGACTCTTCTACGACCTCGGTCCGGGCTCGGCGGCGCGCTTCCACCGGGTCGACGGCGCCCTCGCGGGGCTGCGCCATCACGCCGCCGGCCGGCACACCAGCGGCCACGGCATCGGTCTGTCCCTGCCGAGCGACATGCCGCTCGACGAGGAGCTGCTCGACGCCGTCGGCGACCTGGCCGGCACGCTGGACTTTGCGTGGTACAGCGAGCACCTCAGCAGCTTCGCCACGATGCGCGGCGCGGTACCCAACGCCCAGGCCGGACTCGGCCTGCCCGTCCCGTACGACGAGGCTGTGCTGACGATGCTCACCGCCAAGGTCGAACGTGTCCAGCAACGACTCGGCCTCCGGCTGTTGCTGGAGAACCCGGCCGTGTTCACGCCGATCCCCGGCTGTGACTACCGCGAGCCGGCGTTCCTCAACGAGCTCGTCCGCCGCAGCGGATGTGGCGTTCTGCTCGACCTGCACAACCTCTACGCAAACGAACGCAACAACCACGAGGACTGCGACGAGTACCTCGAACAGCTCGACCTGACAAACGTCGTCGAGGTGCACATTGCCGGCGGCACCGAGCTGTTCGGCGTGTACACCGATTCGCACGCCGGGCTCACGCCGCAACGGGTCTGGGAGCTGGCGGCCGAGTACCTGCCTCAGATGACATCGCTGCAGAGCGTGATCGTGGAGTTCCACGAGTCGAGCGTCGAGCGCATCGGCGTGGCGAGCATCGTGGACGAGCTCGAACGGATGCACGAGGTCGTCGGTGGCGTTCCGACCGCCCAGGCTGCGTGATGCTCGCTCACTTCCAGCAGGCGCTCGCCGATCTCGTCGCCGCCCCGGACCGGTGCCAAGCGGTTCGGGACGGCGACGTCCAGTTCCTCGACGAGTACGACCTCAGTACGACGGAACGGACGCGGCTGCTGGCGATCGCGAAGCACAGCAAGATGGCAGCCAACTGTGCGGTTTACCGATCGAACCGGTTGACGCCAGTCGTGATCAACCTGCCGGAGACCTGTGCGGCGCTCGGTGAGCACCTGCGCGGCGTCATGGATCGGTTCTGGGCGACCCACCCGACCGAGAACTTCGTGCACTTCCTGGTCGAGAGCGATCGCTTCGCCACGTACGTCGAGCAGCTGGACGACGGGGCGGTACCGGCGGACATCGCATCGGACGTCAGATCCGCCGTGGCCCGAGAAGCGGCGATCGTCCGATCCCGCCTCGCCGCCACCCTGGCGTAGTGCGAACTGGGCGGCCTGCGCCTCATTCAGCATTCTGGGCGGCCCACGACCCGGAAACCGGTGCGCCGGCCGCCCAGTTCGTCCTCACTCGCTGCGCAGTGCCTGCGCTGAGATCTCCCAGAGACGGGCTCTCTGGGTGTCTATGAACGCGTCACCGGGCGAAGGTGACGGTGACGTCGGCGGCGTCGAGGAGCCAGCCGGGGACGATCCCGACGAGCAGCGTGAACGCCACGGCGGTGGCGATGGCGACGCCCGAGCTGAACGGGATCGCCACCTGTTCCCGTCCGTCGTCGGCTGGTGCGTCGAGGATCCATGTGCTGACCATGATGCGCAGGTAGAGGAATGCCGCGATCACCGAGGCCAGCATGGCGATGACCGCCAGCACGTAGCTCTCCTCGTCGACGGCGGCGCTGATCACGCCGAACTTGGCGATGAACCCGCTGGTGAACGGCACGCCGGCCTGGGCGACGAGCAACACGGTGAGCGCCAGCGCCAGCGCGGGGTGACGACCGCCGAGGCCGCGGAACGCGTCGAGATCGGTGGCGCCCTCACCCATCACCGGATCACCGGTTCGGGCGACGAGCGACACGACGCCGAACGTGCCGACGACGAGAACGGCGTAGGCGAGGAGGTAGACCATCACGGCCGGGACGCCGTCGCCGCTGTTCGCTTCGCCGGCATGGTGCCCGGCCGCCTCGAGCCCGACGAGCATGAAACCGGCGTGGCTGATCGACGAGTAGGCGAGCATCCGCTTCACGTTCGTCTGCACGACCGCCAGCACCGAGCCGACCACCAGCGACACGGTGGCCAGCACCCAGATGACCGGGCGCCAGTCGTCGCGGTAGTACCCGAGGCCGACGACGAGAACCCTGAGCAGCGCGGCGAAGGCGGCGACCTTGCCGACCGACGCCATCAGCGCGGTGATCGGCGTCGGCGCGCCCTCGTAGACGTCGGGCGTCCACACGTGGAACGGCGCCGCGGCGACCTTGAATCCCAAGCCGGCGATCAGCAACCCGATGCCGGCGAGCAGGAACGCCTCATTGCGGTCGACCGGGATGGCGTTGTCGAACGCGGCCACCATCGTCGAGATGTTCGTCGTGCCGGTGGCCCCGTAGATCAGGGCGATGCCGTAGAGGAAGAAGGCCGACGAGAAGCCACCGAGGATGAAGTACTTCATGCCGCTCTCCTGGCTCTTCGCCCTGCGCCGGTTGCTGGCGGCGAGCACGTAGAACGCGAGCGACAGGGTCTCCAACCCGAGGAACAGCACGATGAGATCGTTGGCGGCGCCCATCACGACGCCTCCGGCGGCGGCGATCAGGAACAGCGCGTAGTGCTCGGGGCCGTCGAGGCCGGCACGGCGAAGATGATCGGACGTGATCAGCGCGAGGCCGACCAGCGCGGCGCAGATCGCGATCGTGACGAACATCGCAAACGTGTCGAACGCCAGCGCCCCGTCGACGAGCGTCTTCGGTGCCGTCGGTCGGTGATGTCGTCCCAGTTCATCATCGCCAGGCCGCCGGTGGCGACGGCGGCGGCGACGGTGACCCACCCATAGAGACCGCGCGGCCACGTTGGGGTGAGCGCACCGACGATGAGCAGCACCATCGCCGCGCCGACGAGCACGATGAGCGGCGAGAGCGCGAACCAGCCGACGTCGGGACCTTGGAACGACGCCTGGGCGATCAGACCACTCACCCGCCGTGCTCCGCTTCCTGTCCGGCTTCCGGTTCCGCCACCTCGGCGACGGTGCGTTCCTCGACGTCGAAGTCGGAACGGTCGTCGACGTGCGCGATCAAGCGCGTCGACGCTGGGCTGAACCCGGTCGATCATCGGCTTCGGGTACACACCGGTGAACACGATGATCCCGACGAACGCCGACAGCACGAGTCCCTCACGCAGGGTCAGCTCCTTGAACGACCTGTTCTCGTCGTCTGGCTCGCCGTGGAAGACCCGCTGGTAGGCCCACAGGAGGTAGAGCGCGGCGAGGATCACGCCGGCGGCGGCGACGACCGCCCACCACCGGGCGTGCCGGAACGAGCCGACGAGGACGAGGAACTCGCCGACGAACCCGTTGAGCCCTGGCACGCCGATCGACGACAACATCACCACCGTGAACCCGGCCGCGAAGATCGGCGCGATCGTCTGCAGTCCCTTCAACTCACTGATCTCGCGGGTGTGGCGCCGCTCGTAGATCCAGCCGACCAGGATGAAGAGTGCGCCGGTGGACACGCCGTGGTTGATCATCTGGAGCACGCCACCGGTGATCGCCTCCGACGTGAGCGCGAACGTGCCGAGCACGATGAACCCGAGGTGGGCGATCGACGAGTAGGCGACGAGGCGTTTGAGGTCCTTCTGCATCGTGGCGACGATCGCCCCGTAGGTCATGCCGATCACGGCGAGCGTGAGCAGCACCGGCTTCGCCCAGTTGGCTGCCTCGGGGAACAGGTAGAGCCCGAAGCGCAGCAGGCCGTACGTGCCGAGCTTCAGCATGACGCCGGCCAGGATCACCGAGCCGGCGGTGGGGGCCTGGGTGTGGGCGTCGGGCAGCCAGGTGTGGAGCGGGAACGCCGGCACCTTCACGAGGAACGCGATGGCGAACGCGAAGAACAGCCAGCGGCCGGTGTTCACCGGGAACGACGCGTTCTCGGCGATCGTCTGGAGATCGAACGTGATCGTGCCGACGCCGTGCTCGCTCGCCAGCACGGCGGTGGCGATGATCCCGACCAGCATGAACGCCGAGCCGAACATCGTGAACAGGAAGAACTTGGTGGCCGCGTACACGCGGTCGCCGTATCCCCAGCCGCCGATGAGGAAGTACATCGGCACGAGCACGATCTCGAAGAAGATGAAGAACACGAACAGGTCGAGGCTGAGGAACGACCCCATGCACGCCCGCCTGCGAGAGCAGCAGCCACGCCAGGTAGGGCTTCTCGTCGTGATGCGGGTCGGTCGCGAAGATCGCCAACGGGAACAGGATCCCGGTGAGCACGACGAGGAGCAGCGAGATGCCGTCGACGCCGAGGTGCCAGGAGATCCCCCACTGCTCGATCCACGGATGCTGCGACACGAACTGGAACCCGGCCTCCCCGGTCTCGAACGAAGCGAGCAGCCAGACGCTCATCGCCGCCGTCGACATCGTGCGAGACGACGGCGATCAGCTTGACGAGGTCGGGTCGCCGCTTGCTGGAGACCGCGATCACCAGCGACCCAGCCACCGGCAGCAGGATCAGCATCGTCAGGATCGGGAACGCCGACGCGCTCTCGTTCATCCCACGACCGCCCAAAGATTTCCACAGGCGAAAGTTGTCGAAAATGGTGAATCTGGCCTGTGGAAATCTTCGAGTCGGGCCCGGGTCGCGTTCACCGGACACCTCGCCACAGCACGAACCAGGCCAGGAGGGCGGCGACGCCGACGCCGATGATCCCGGCGTACATGCGCACGAAGCCGCTCTGCGCCTTGCGGAACACGCCGGCGGCCGCCTGCACCGACTTGCCGGACCCGTTGACCGCGCCGTCGACGACGTTGGCGTCGAACCACGCCGTGGCCTCGAAGGCCTCCCGGCCGGGACCGCCCATGAAACCGCTGACCGCCCTGTCGTAGTGCCAGGCGTCCTCGAGGATCGCCGGCTCGACCGCATCGATCCGCTTCTTCTCGTACACGAAGTAGGCGGCGACGATGCCGGCGGTCGCGACCGCGGTGGCGACGACCATCAACAGCGTCTTGTGGTCGTCGGCCCACGAGCCGACGATGATCCGCTCGCTCCCATGCACGACCGGCTCGAGCCAGAGTTGCGAGCCTGAGCTCCATCGAGTCGGGCAGCCACCCCACGCCCGGCAGCTGGATGATGCCGCCGATGACCGACAGTCCGGCCAGCACGACGAGCGGCAGGAGCATCACAGGCGGGCGACTCGTGCGGCTTGAAGTCGCCGTGTGCGCCGTGCACCTCGGCCCGGTCCTTCCAACGGGCCTCGCCGAAGAAGACCATGATCACCTGGCGGGTCATGTAGTAGGCGGTGAGCAGCGCGGTGACGAGCCCGACGGCGTACAGCGCCGGGCTCTTGGCGAGCGAGAACAGCAGGATCTCGTCCTTCGACCAGAACCCGGCGAACGGCGGGACGCCGGCGATGGCGAGCCAGCCGACGATGAAGGTGCCCGCCGTGATCGGCATCAGCATGCGGAGCAGGCCCATCCTGCGCATGTCCTGCTCGTCGTGCATGCCGTGGATCACCGAGCCGGACCCGAGGAACAGCAGCGCCTTGAAGAAGGCGTGGGTCACCATGTGGAAGATCGCCGCCACGTAGGCGCCGGATCCGACGGCGAGGAACATGTAGCCGAGCTGGCTGACGGTCGAGTACGCGAGCACCTTCTTGATGTCGTTCTGGGCCACGGCCACCGTCGCGGCGAACAGCGCGGTGCCGACGCCGATCCACGGCGATGAGCGTCGGCAACCAGTCCTCGGCGGCGGCGAGCATCGGGTTCATGCGCACCATCAGGAACACGCCGGCGGTCACCATGGTCGCGGCATGGATCAGCGCCGATACGGGCGTCGGACCCTCCATCGCGTCCGGCAGCCAGAAGTACAGCGGCAGCTGGGCGCTCTTGCCGACCGCGCCGAGGAACAGCATCGCGGCGATCGCGGTCGCCGTCGTCTGCCCGATCTCGCCCGCCGCCGCGGCGCCGTTGAGCAACGTCGTAGCTCAGCGAGCCGGTCGCCCAGAAGGCGAGGAACATCGCCACCATGAAGCCCCAGTCCCCGACCCGGTTGGTGACGAACGCCTTCTTTCCCGCCGTCGCCGCCGACTCCCTCGTGTGCCAGAACGAGATCAGCAGGTACGAGCACGTGCCCACGCCCTCCCAGCCGAGGAACGTGACGAGCAGGTTCTCGCCCGAGCACGAGCATCAGCATCGAGAACGCGAACAGATTCATGTAGATGAAGAACTTCGAGAACTTCGGGTCGCCGTGCATGTAGCCGACGGCGTAGAGGTGGATCAGCGTGCCGATGCCGGTGACGAACAGGCACATCGTGATGCTCAGCGGGTCGGCGAGGAACGCCATGCTGACGTTGAGGCGACCGTCCCGACGGAACGGCAGCCACTCGAAGATCGTCACGGCGTGTGACCGGTTCTCGGCGTCGACGGCCAGCATGTCGAAGAACGCGATCGACGGTCACGACGAACGAGCCGCCGAGCATCGCCGTGGCGAAGTAGCCGGCGCCGGGCTCGCCGAGCCGGCGCCCGAACGCGACGAGCACCAGGAACCCGGCGAGCGGCAAGGCGGGGATCAGCCAGATCGCGTCGAACACGGTCGATCATCCGAGTGCTGAAGCGCGCCCGAGTGCGGTGCGCCGACGGGGGTCCTCCCGCACTCGGATGAGAGCTGCTGGCTCCTCATCCCGGAGCTCCGACAGGTCGTCGGCGGTGGAGCCGGGGCGGCGGCGGAGGATCGACACGATGATGCCGAGGCCGATGACGACCTCGGCGGCGGCGACCACGAGCACGAAGAACACCGCGGTCTGGCCGTCGATCGTGTCCGACCCTCGTCGACAGCGCGACGAAGGAGAGGTTGACGGCGTTGAGCATCAGTTCGACGCACATCAACAGCACGAGCGGGTTGCGCCGGACGAGCACCCCCACGGCGCCGATCGCCGAACAGCACCGCGCCGAGGATGAGGTACCACGTCGGCGTCGGTGCGGGTGCGGTCCACGCCGATCCCGACTCATCGACGTCGCTCGCTTGCGGCGATCACGTCGCGGTCAGGAGGACCGTGCCGACGACGGCGACGACGAGCAGAACCGACGTGAACTCGAAGGCGAACACGTAGGTGCTGAACAGGTTCTGCGGCCGAGTCCTGGATGTTGGCGTCGCGGCATCGGCTTCGCTTGTCGGCGTTCTGCGGCGACGCGTTCGCCGGGCAGCGGGCCGACGTCACGCGTCGTGACGATGGCCGTGATCATCAGCGCGACGATCGCCGCACCGACGATGGCGGCCAGTGGGCGCTGGATCCTGATCGGCTCGATCCGCAGGTCGTCGACGCGTGTCGACGCCGAGCAGCATGATCACGAACAGGAACAGCACGACGATCGCCCCGGCGTAGACGATCACCTGCACGGCGGCGAGGAAGTGCGCCTCCTGGGCGACGAAGTGCACGGCGACGCCGAACAGCGTGAGCACGAGGCTGAGCGCGGCGTGCACCGGATGGCTGCGCACGCACGACGCCGAGGGCGCCGCCGATCACCATCGCCGAGCGAGAACGAAGACCACGAGCTCCATCAGTCAGCGTTCCCCGGCCACGCAGGCCGTGTCTGGCCGCTCGCTCGCTAGCGCTCGCTCGCTCGCACCGGCTCCTGCACCCTCACGCCTCATGCCTGCGGCCCCTCCGGTGGGCGCACGCCGTAGCCGAGCTCGCCGCTCCAGCCGATCTCGCCGACGAAGTCGGCGTCGCCGCTCGGCGGCGTGGCGCGCACCCAGCCACTCGTGTACGCGATCCTCGCCCTCGCGCCAGTCCTCCCACGGCATCTGCTTCGGCTTGCCGTCGTCGCCGACGAGCAGCTCGTCCTTGGTGTAGATCGCGTCCTGGCGGCTGGTGAACGAGAACTCGAACAACTTCGACTCCGTGATCGCCTCGGTCGGGCACGCCTCGACACACAGGTCGCAGTGGATGCAGCGCAGGTAGTTGATCTCGTAGACGAACCCGAACCGCTCTCCGGGTGACGTCGGGTTGTCCGGGTCGTTGTCGGCGCCGCGCACGTAGATGCACTTGGCCGGGCAGACGCCGGCGCACAGCTCGCAGCCGATGCACTTCTCCATGCCGTCCTCGTAGCGGTTGAGGACGTGACGCCCGTGCAGCCGCTCGGGCTTCGGCGCCTTGTCGTCGTCGATCGTCGACCGGCGGATCGAGCGGTGTCGGTCGTCGCCCTGCTGCCGTTTCGCGACCCGCCCGCCGGAGTACGACGTGGTCACCCGCTGCCGCCGAACAGGCGGTGCTGGCGCAACGTGACGAGAAATCCTTCGAGGTAGCCCATCAGTACATCGCCCCTTCCCGCTCGCGGTTGCGGCGGCTGACCGCGAGGGCCAGCGTCAGCAGCACGTAGCCGGCGAGCAGCACGGCGACGCGCACGACGACCGCGACGAGCCACGGGTCCCAGTCGTTGTCCGGATCGCGTCCGACCTGCAGCGCCGCGAGCAGCAGGAACCAGCCCAGCGACACCGGGATCAGCAGCTTCCAGCCGAGGTCCATCAGCTGGTCGTAGCGCAGCCGGGGCAGCGTGGCCCGGAACCACACGTAGACGTAGAGGAACACCAGCATCTTGAGGACGAACCAGATCGTGCCTTCGAGACCCGTTGCCGATGAGCGGGATGTCGATGCCGCCGACCGGCTGCGGACCGCCGAGGAACAGCGTGACGATGACGGCGCTCATCGTGATCGTGTTCATGAACTCGGCGAGGAAGAACGAGCGCGAAGCGGATGCTCGAGTACTCGGTGTTGAACCCGCCGACGAGCTCCTGCTCGGCCTCGACGAGGTCGAACGGCGGGCGGTTCATCTCGGCCGTGGCGGCGATGACGAAGATGACGAACGGCAGGAACCCGGTGGCCACGAGATTCCAGTCGCCGAAGCGTTCCTGGACGTCGACGATGCCGCTGGTCGACAGCGTGCCGGCGATGAGCAGCACGGCGGCGAGGCTGAGCCCGAGGGCAGCCTCGTAGCTGACCATCTGCGCCGAAGCCCGCACCGAGCCGAGCAGCGGGTACTTCGACCCGCTCGCCCACCCGGCGAGCATGATCCCGTAGACCGCGATCGACGACAGGGCGAGCACGAGCAGGATGCCGATCGGCGGGTCGGCCAGCTGCACCCTGGTCTCGTGTCCGAACCACGTGACGATGCCGTCGTTGCCGTCGCGGAAGTCGCCGCCGAGCGGGATCACCGACCACACGAGGAACGCGGGCACGAACGCCAGGAACGGGGCGAGCCGGAACACGAACCGGTCCGCTCGGTTCGGCAGCAGAGTCCTCCTTGAAGAACAGCTTGATGCCGTCGGCCAGGGTCTGCAGCATGCCCCACGGGCCGGCCTTGTTCGGGCCGATGCGGTTCTGCATGCCGGCGATGACCTTGCGCTCGAACCACACCATGAACATCGTGCCGACGAGGCCGACGACGAAGATCACGACGACCTTGAGCAGCGACGATGACGAGCGGCGTCCACTTCAGCTCCCCGTCGAGCAACGGGTCGAGCGCGATCATGTCGAACTCACGAGCGCTCGCTCGATCGCCTCTCCGACGGCGAGTCGTCGAACCGGCGACGGCCGGGACTCGAGCGCTGCAGCGGACCGGTGAGCGAACGCTCACGGGCCGACCTCGATCGGACGTCCGTGCCGCGGCGTGGCGTCGATCAGTTTGCGGATGTCGGGCCCTCGGATTGAACGGCACGAACAGCGTGCCGCGGGGCACGTCGGCGTCGATGTGCAGCGGCAGCTTGATCGATCCACGCACGCCGGTGATGCGGACATCGCCGCCCTCGCCGGCGCCGATGCGGTCGGCGTCGGCCGGGTTGACGAATGCCGCCGACTCGCCGGCGAGCGGTGCGAGCGAGGGCGACTTGGCCGTCGACGCCGCCTTGTCGTACATCGTGCGGCGACACCACCAGCCGGTAGTCGTAGCTGTTGCGCTCGGTGACGGTGAGCGCGTCGAGCGGCGTCGATCCCAGCCGGGGCGTTCACGGCGAGCGACGCCGTCGCGGTTGCCGTCGAGCGCCGTCCGGGTCGCGCCGGCGTACGCCGGCACCGTGCCGCGATGGCGTCGGTGATCGAGCTCGACGCTCAGGAGCGTCGTCGGCGAGCTCGTCCTGGCCCAGAGCGTCGGCCAGTTCGGCGGCGACCATCCAGTCGGCCCGGGCCGTTCCGGCCGGCGTGACCCGCTGGGTGACCGTCGTCACCCGGCCCTCGAGGTTGGTCGTGGTCCCGGCCTTCTCGCCGAACACCGCGGCCGGCAGGACGACGTCGGCCAGCGACGACGACTCGGTGAGGAACGCGTCGAGGGCCACGACGACGCGAGCGCCCTCGATCGCCTTGCGGGCGAGCAGGGCGTCGGGGAAGTCGGAGATCGGGTCGGCGCCGAGCAGCACGAGCACGTCGATGCTTCCGGCGGCAGCCGCATTGAGGATCCCGGCGGCATCGAGACCGTCGGGCTGCGGGCGCAGACCGAGCTGCGAGCGCACCGACGACGTTGCCGCGCCGCAGCGCGGGCAGCACCTTGACGTCGGGCTGCACGCGACGACCGCGTCGAGCACGGCGCGCAACGTCGCGGCCGCCGCCGCCGCGGACTCGGCCAGGTTCGCGCGGCCGGCGACGATGACGACCGGTCCGGACCGCGAGCTGGTCGCGACGAGCCGGATCGTCGAGCGCCGCGGCGGCCGCCGCCGCGCCGCCGGCCTCGACGCGGACGCTGCGCCAAGCCTTGCGGCTCAGCCCGGTCGCCGTCGGGGTCAGCTCGACGAGTTTCGACGTGCGCCGCTCGACGGCGTGGCGGAGGCGCAGGTACAGGACACCGCAGCTCCTCCTTGGGGTCGGGCCCGAGCAGGATGATCGTCGGCGCCGCGGCGGTCTCGTCGATCGTCGCTCGCGGGAGGCCGAGCACCTCGGCGGGCAGCCCGTCGCCGAGCTGCGCGTCGCGGTTGACGATGCCGAGCACGTCGGCGAGCGCGCGCCCACGCGAAGGCGTCCTCGTTGGTGCCGCTGGCGCCGCCGAGGATGGCGACCCGCTCGCGCCGCCGCGCGTCGAGGGTCTCCGCAGCACGTTGGCGACGGCGGCGATCGCCGCGCCCCACGACGTCTCGGCGAACCCGTCGTCGCGCTTCACGAGCGGGGCGGTCGAGGCGGTCCGGCGAATTCGTGGCCTCGAAGCCGAAGCGGCCGCGGTCGCACAGCCATCCCCAGTTGCACCGGAGTCGCTGTCGACGCCGAGGTAACGGACGAGCTCGTCGCGGCTCGACTGGACGGTGATCCGGCAGCCGACCGAGCACGTCGGTGCACGTGCTCTCCGACTCGGCGAGGTCCCAGGGGCGGGCCTTGAACCGGTACGGCGACGCGGTGAGCGCGCCGACCGGGCAGATCTGCACGGTGTTGCCGGAGAAGTACGAGCGAGAACGGCTCGTCGGGGAACGTCATCACCTGGGTCTCGTTGCCCCGCTCGGTGAAGTGGATCAGCGGGTCGCCGGCGACCTCGTCGGCGAAGCGGGTGCAGCGGTCGCACAGGATGCAGCGCTCGCGATCGAGGAGCACGAGGTCGCTGATCGGGATCGGCTTCTCGAAGTGCCGCTTCTCCTCGACGTAGCGGCTCTCGCCGGGGCCGTGGCTGAACGCCTGGTCCTGCAGCGGACACTCGCCGCCCTTGTCGCAGACCGGGCAGTCGAGCGGATGGTTGGCGAGCAGCAGCTCGATGATCCCCTCCTGCGCCCGCTTGGAGGCCGGCGACTCGGTCTCGACCTTCATGTCGGGAGCGACGGAGACCATGCACGACGGCTGCAGCATCGGTCCGCGCCCGGTGTCGATCTCGACGAGGCACATGCGGCACATGCCCACAGGGCTCATCCGCTCGTGGTAGCAGAAGCGCGGGATGTAGACGTCGTGGCGCTGGGCGGCGGCGATGACCAGCTCGCCCTTGCGGGCCGTGACCGGTCGCCCGTTGATCGTGATCGCCGACCGCGTTCGGGTCGGGCTGGCCGGCTCGGCGTCCGCCGTCGTCGGCGTCGGTCGCCGGTGCAGTCGTGCATCTGCGCGCCGACGGCGACTGCCGGCGTGGGCCGCCCATCGATCGGTGCGATGCGGCGTGACCCGGGATCACAGGCACGGTCGCCGGATCGGGTGCGATCACGCGCTTCGTCAGCTTGGCTCGAACTCCTCGCGGAACAGCGTCAGCGCCGAGTGCGACCGGGGCGTACGCCGACGGGCCGACGAAGCAGATCGTCGTCATCTTGTACGGGAACGGCACCGCCTCGAGGCCGAGCCGCTCGCTCGCCGCGTGCGGGAACGCGCCGGGGCAGATCGACTCGCCGACCTGAATCAGCTGGTCGAGGTCGGCGTCGGTGCCCTGGCCGTCGACGATGCGCTCCATGATCCGCTCGAGCCACGTGCCACCTTCGCGGCACGGCACGCACTTGCCGCACGACTCGTGGGCGTAGAAGCGGCACGAGCGTCAGCGGCGGCGACCGGGATGTCGGTGGTCTCGTCCATCACCATGACCGCGCCCGGAGCCGAGCATCGAGCCGGCTGCGCCGACGAGCTTGCCCTCGAACGGGAGGTCGAGCTGGTCGGGCAGGAACCACGGCGCCGATCCACCGCCGGGCACGAACGCCTTGAGCTCGTTGCCGTCGCGGATCCCGCCGGCAGAACTCGTCGCCGTAGAGCAGATCGCGGAACGTCGTGGTGCCGTTGACGATCTCGAACACACCGGGCCGCTCGACGTGGCCGGACACCGCGACCATCCGCGTGCCCGGCGACGTCTCGGTGCCGATCTTCGGTGTACGCGGCGGCGCCGTTGGCGCATGCAGCCACGGCAGGTTGGCGAGCGTCTCGACGTTGTTGACGATCGTCGGCTGGCCGTACAGGCCGATCGCCGCCGGGAAGTACGGCGGCTTGAGCCGCGGCATGCCGCGGTTGCCCTCGAGGCTCTCGATCGAGCGCCGTCTCCTCGCCGACGACGTAGGCGCCGGCGCCCCAAGTGAGGACGATGTCGACGGAGAAGTCGGTGCCGAGGATGTTCTTGCCGATGTATCCGGCGGCGTAGGCCTCGTTGAGCGCCGTGGCGACGCGCTCCTGGGCGAGCGCCATCTCGCCGCGGACGTACAGGAAGCACTGCGACAGTCCGGCGGCGTAGCAGGCGATCAGGCAGCCCTCGATGAGCTGGTGCGGATCGCGCTCCATCAGCAGGCGGTCCTTGTAGGTGCCCGGCTCGCTCTCGTCGCCGTTGACGACGAGGTAGCGCGGCCAGACGGCCTGCGGGGTGAGGCCCCACTTGACGCCGGCCGGGAAGCCGGCGCCGCCGCGGCCGAGCACGGTCGCGTTCCTGACCTCGGCGTGGACGTCGGCGGCGGCTCGCTGCAGCGCCTTCGCGAGCCCCTGGTAGCCGTCGGTGGCGAGGTAGCGGTCGAGCGTGTAGCGAGTCCTCGTACGGAACCGCGACGTGACGATCATCGGCCGGCTCGTCGGAGCCGTCCGGCGCTCGTCGATGTAACCCGGCGCCCACGGGTAGGTGTCGCCGGTCGATCGCGTCATGGGCGGGCCTCGGTGGCTGCGGGCGGCGGCATCCACGCCGGGCGCCGAGTTGACGTCGTCGGGGTCGAAGACGCCGACGGCCCGGTCGGCCGGGATCTGCTGGCGGATCGCGGCGAGCGTGCCGTGCGGCGGGATCTCGCCATCGAGCCGCCCAGCCGCGCAGGTCGTCGACGAGCCGATCGAGCTCTCGGTCGTCGACGCGGTAACGGTAGCGGTAGTTGACCTGCAGGCACGGTGCCTCGGTGCACGCGGCCTGGCACTCGGCGTGCTGCAGCGTGAACAGGCCGTCGGCGGTGGTGCCCCCGGCCTTGATGCCGAGGCGCTGCTCGGCGTGGTGCATCAGCTCCTCGGCGCCCAGCAGCGCGCACGACATCGTGCCGCAGATGTTGATCAGGTACCTGCCGACGGGCTCGAACTTGAACATCTCGTAGAACGTCGCCGTGCCGTACACCTCGGCCGGCGTGACGCCCGACGAGCTCGGCGATGTGCCGCATCGCCTCGTTGGTGACGTACCCGTCCTGCTCCTGGGCCAGGTGCAGCAGCGGGATCAGCGCCGACTTGCGCCGCGGGTAGCGGCCGATGATCTCCCGGGCGAGCGCTGCAGACGTTGGCGTCGTTCGAGCCGTGCTCATCGGTCGACGTCCCCGAGCACCGGGTCGACGGAGGAGATGACGGCGACCGCGTCGGCGACGAGGCCGCCGCGCATCATGTGCGGCAGGCTGGTGTTGACGAAGCGCGGCGCCCGCATGTGCATGCGGTACGGCTTGGCCGAGCCGTCGCTGGCGATGTAGCAGCCGATCTCGCCACGCGGGCTCTCGATGGCGACGTACACCTCGCCCTCGGGCACCTTGAACCCCTCGGTGAAGATCTTGAAGTGGTGGATCAGCGCTTCCATCGACTCGTCGATGCGGGCCCGCGGCGGCGGCGTGACCTTCTTGTCCTGGATCCGGTAGTCGCCGCCGGGCATGCGGTCGAGGATCTGGCGCACGATGCGCATCGATTCGCGCACCTCGTTGAGGCGGATCGCGTAGCGGTCGAACGCAGTCGCCGTAGGTGCCGACGATGACGTCGAACTCGATCTCGTCGTAGTGGAGGTACGGCATGTCGCGGCGGAGGTCCCACTCGACGCCGGTGGAGCGCAGCGATCGGGCCGGTGGCGCCGAGCGCGAACGGCCTCCTCGGCGGTGATCACCCCGACCCCTTGCAGCCGCTCGCGCCAGATCGGCTGGCCGGTCATCAGCGTGTCGTACTCCTCGAGCCGCGGCGGGATCAGGTCGAGCAGGCGCAGCACGTCGTCGCGCCAGCCGGGCGGCAGGTCGGCGGCGACGCCGCCGGGGCGGACGTAGTTGTGGTTCATCCGCAGGCCGGTGACCTTCTGGAAGAAGCGCAGCACCTCCTCGCGCTCGCGCCAGCCGTAGATCATCATCGACACCGCGCCGAGGTCCATGCCGTTGGTGGCGAGGAACAGCAGGTGGCTCGCCATCCGGTTGAGCTCGCACATCAGCATGCGGATCCACACCGCCCGCTCGGGGATGTCGCCGTCGATGCCGAGCAGCTTCTCGGTGGCCATCGAGAACACCAGCTCGTTGAAGAACGGGCTGAGGTAGTCCATGCGGGTGACGTTGGTGCCGCCCTGCATGTACGTGAGCTGCTCGCCGGTCTTCTCCATGCCGGTGTGCAGGTAGCCGATGATCGGCTTGCAGCGCAGCACGGTCTCGCCCTGCAGCTCGAGCATCAGCCGCAGCACACCGTGGGTCTCGGGTGCTGCGGGCCCATGTTGATGATCATCGTCTGGTCCTCGGATGGGGTCGACGGGCAGCTGATCGGCGAGTGCTGGCGGCCTCGGCCTCGCTCATCCGCAGCACCGCGCCGACCTCGCGCAGCAGTTCGCGAGGCGGGCGACCTCGCTGCGCGGCCTCATCTCCTGGCCGGCCTCGGACGGTCTGACGCGATCAGATCGGTCACTCGTTCGCCGGCTGCCCTGAACTGGACCGGGATCTCGCCGACCTCGTAGTCCTTGCGCAGCGGGTGACCCTCCCAGTCCTCGGGCATCAGGATGCGGGTCAGGTCGGGGTGGTCGGTGAAGACGATGCCGAACATGTCGAACACCTCGCGCTCCATCGCCTCGGTGCCGGGATGCAGGTCGAACAGCGTCGGCAGCGTCGGCGTCGTCGGCCGGCACCTGCACACGGATGCGGACCCGCGCGCCGGCGTCGAGTCGAGCAGGTTGACGACGACCTCGAAGCGCTCGGCGGCGACGCCGTCCGGGAGCGCTCGCCCGATGGGCCGAGGTAGTCGACCGCCGTGAGGTCGACGCACATCGTGTAGCCGTCGTCGGCGAGCGCCTTGCACGACGTCGACGTAGCTGCTCGCGGGTCGGGTGCACCACGGCCTGGCCGCAGCTCGTCGGCGCGGGCAGCCGTACGAGCGTCGGCTCGGCGCGGTCGCGGCACGACGCGCCGACGTCGGGTCCGCGTCGGCTCACGTGTCCCGAGCAGCACCGGCCCGCGGCTGGCGCCGGCGATCTCCTCGACATGGACGTCGGCGCCGCCCCGCTCGCTGCGGCGGCGCAGGAGCTCGCCGTCCTCGATCAGTTCGTGCAGCGTCTCGATCGCGTGGATCAGCGTCTCGGGCGTCGGCGGGCAGCCCGGCGCGTAGACGTCGACCGGGACGATCTGGTCGACGCCCTGCACGATCGCGTAGTTGTTGAACATCCCGCCCGTCGATGCGCACACGCCCATCGAGATGACCCACTTGGGCTCCATCATCTGGTCGTAGACCTGGCGTAGCACGGGTGCCATCTTCTGGCTGACCCGGCCGGCGACGATCATGATGTCGGCCTGGCGCGGCGAGCCCGGAACACCTCCATGCCGAAGCGCGAGA
>CAVXSN010000003.1:0-89405 GCA_963764455.1 Ilumatobacteraceae bacterium | reverse complement strand
ACATGGCCATGAACAGGTCCGGGGTCGGTGCGGTCCACGTGGGTGCGCCGACCGTCATGCTCGTACAGCTGCCAGGCCCGAGGCGACGGCGACTACGGGTCGACAGCCCGCGCAGGTCGAACGCGCGCGCCAGCTTCCGGCGATCCGCTTCGGGGACGTCGCGGCCGGGAGTCGCCAGGAGCGCGACCCGCCCGCTCCACACGCGCATCCCCATCGCCGCGTGCGTCGCCCCGCCCCCGAGCATCCCCATGCGAGTTCGGCCATCCGGCAGGACGATGTCGTCGATGACGACCGAACCGATCGACAGGAACAGTGGACGCTCGGTCGAATTCGCCGCCGAGGCACCGGTCGGCGCCGTCACGGCTCGATCGCGTCCCACATCTCGCTGGTGCGGACCCGGTTGATCCCCGACGCGCGCACCCCGCCGGCGGGGCGGAAGAACGGTTCCCCAGGACTTCCGCGCGGTAGGCGGCGAACAGCGCGCCGGGAATGGCCGCGAGGAGGGCGAGAACACCTCCGGCACCCCCTCCGCGAGGGGGAGCAGGCGGGGGACGACCTCGCGGAGAGCCCAGGCGGACGCGGGCGCGACGGCCACCACACGCCGCCCGATGGCCTTGGCCGCGAGCGCCGACTCGGTCGCCCGCGACAGATCCCGCCCGCCCGCGGTGATAAAGAACGCGGCGTGGCCGTGGTCCGGGCGAAGAACTGCAGATGTGCCCACTCCTCCGTGTCCTGCCCCACGGCTCCGTCGCCCGAGGCTTCGAGCACCTTGGCGGCACAGACAGCGCCGTCCCGTAGTTCGGCCCGCCGCCCACGAAGACGAACTCGGCCGCGTCCCGCCACTCCTCCGCCAGGGCGAACGCCTCCTGGTCACAGGCGTCGACCGGCCTCTGGGCAGCGTCCGCCAGCGCCAGGATCTCGCGCCGCACGGCGGTGGCGGCGCCCCAGTCGAGGTGACCCCGGACCTCGCCGATGCGGACCGCGTCAGCAGCAGGCCCAGCTGATTCGCAAGGTAGGATCGGACCGCGGAGTGGACACGCCCGGCGGATCGGGAAACGGAGGCGTGGTCGCCAGGACGACCAGCTCGGCGGCCTCGGCCACGCGGCTGCCGGGCGTGGCGGTGAGGGCCAGCGTCCGGCGCCAGCCTGCCTGGCCAGCCGGAGCGCCTCGGTCGTGCGCGCGACCTCCCCCAGACCGAGACTCCGATCACCAGGTCGTGCCCGGCCCGGTCGGCGGGAGGTAACCGGCCGCGTAACGGGCGAACTGAAGCGCGCTCATGGGCTCGGTCGGCCGGCCGGCCAGCGCTTCGAACCCGAGCTCCGAGGCGAGCGCGGCATGATGCGAGTCGCCGCAGCCGGTGACGTACAAGCGCTTGACGGACAGGCAGAGCTTGTGGTCGAGCGTCCTCCGCACGGTGTCGTCGAGGACGGGGACCAGCTCGCGGATGAGCGCAGGCAGGCTCAGGACCTGGGCGACCATGGAGTTCATCGCGGTCGGCGTCAGGGCACCCTCACGCGGGATCGGCCATCACCCGCACGAGCACCTTGCGCTGGCGCGGCCCGTCAAACTCGGCGAGCATAAGGCACTGCGAGCGGCCCAGCGCCAGCTCACCGCCGACACGATGAGGGACACGCTCGTCCCGGTCAGCGCGACCTTGATGTGCCCGGCGGCGTCGGCCGGCGTGTCATAGGTGTGCTGGAAGTCCACGTGCGTCGGCACGAGACGCCGCAATTGGGATCCAATGTCGGCGGCGGTGGCAGGGTCGCTGCCCGAGTTGACGACGAGCCCCGCCGTCGTGTGCGGCACGAACACGACGCAGATGCCGTCGGTCACGCCGCTTTCCTTCACGGCGGCCTTGACCCGGTTGCTGATGTTCAGGAGACTCTCGCCGGGGGGCGTCTCCAGCTCGACCGTGGTCAATCGCGCCACGAACCCACTCGTTACGCCGGAGCCTCCATCTCCGCCCGGTCCCCCGTCCGGACCGTCCAGCTCCGGACCGGCCCCGACGCCGGGTGGACGGCGGGGACGAGGACCTCGGACCACACGGCACGGACCCGGACCCAGCGCGGGTTCGGCTCGAGCTCGGTGGGGTGGGCCGGAGCGGAGACGGCAACTGGTGTCATCGCTTCTCCGTCGCACAGTTTCGGACGGTGCGTCAAGTCCGGCTCCGAGGCCTGTCCGGCGTTGGCCTTGACGACCCGCGCCGTCTCGGCGCACCGTAGGACGATGCCGGCGGTGGCGCCTGGCGGGGGCCACACTCATCGGCGGCGGCTGTACCACCACCCCGCATGTCGCCGCGCTGCGGCCGGCGACCACGGGCGCCCAAGGAGGAGAGCCATGAAGCGGTTCTTGCTCGGACTGGCCGCGCTGCTCGCGCTCGGCCTCGGGATCGCGGACGGGGAACGGCAGCCCCGAAGGGCACGCTGACCATCGGCATCCCGACGGACATCAACACCCTCGATCCCTACATGGGTCCTGAGGTGAACAGCCTGAACGTCGCCTACTCGACGATGGAGGCGCTCCTCCGGCTCGATGCCCAGGGGAACATCAAGCCGCAACTGGCCGAATCGTGGGAGGTCGTCGACAACACGACGTACGTCTTACGTCTCCGGAAGAACGTCAGTTCGACAACGGGAGCCGTTCACCGGAAAGGCCGTCGAGTACACCTGGAAGCGGAGCCAGGAGAAGCATCGGGCCAACAAGACCAAGTGGGCGACCGTTTCCCGGGTCGACCATCTCGACGACCACGCCATCCGGATCGTCACCGAGAAGCCCGACCCGATCTTCCTGAAGAAGATGGCCAGCGCGGACGCGGCGATCTTCCCGCCTAAGGCGACGGCGGAGGGTGGCGACGAGGCGGCCTCGCTCAAGCCGATCGGCACCGGCCCGTTCATCCTCTCGTCCTGGGTGAAGGGCGAGCACATCACCTTCAAGGCGAACCCCAACTACTACCTGCCGGACCCGCCGAAGGTGGAGACGCTCGTGTGGCGCGCGATCCCCGAGGCGGCGGCTCGGGTCGCGGCGCTCCAGACGGGCCAGATCGACATCGCGCTCAGGATCCCCCCCAACCAGGTGCCGGCGCTCGAGCGGGATCAACCTCCGCGTCTCGTCCGCGCTATCGACCCGGACCTACTACATCGCCTTCAACAACATGACGACGGGCAAGGGCACGCCGATCATGGACGCGCGCGTCCGGCGGGCGATGAACCACGGGACCGATCTCGAGGCGATCATCAAGAGCGTCTTCAACGGTCACGCCCAGCGCGTGAACAGCCTGGTCGGCAATGTCCAGTTCGGCTACGATCCGACGCTGGCGCCGATGGCGTACGACGTGGCCAAGGCCAAGCAGCTCCTGGCCGAGGCCGGCGTGCCAAGCGGCTTCAAGGTCGGGCTGGCGTGCCCGAGCGGGGCCTATACCAACGACAAGGAGGCCTGCCAGGCGATCGGCGGATCGCTCGCCAAGATCGGCATCGAGATCGATCTCCAGATCATGGAGTCCCGCTCCTGGGACCTGCAGGCCAAGCAGCAGCTCCCGCCACTCTTCTTCGACGGCGTGGGGGACCGGAACGCGGATCCGGCGACCCAGTTGCGGGGGGTCGCCCACCCAAGCCTCGACTGGACGGCGTTCGAGAAGAGCGAGTTCACGGAGCTGATCGACCAGGCCGGCAGCACGGTCGACCAGGCGCAGCGGAAGCAGCTCTACGCCAAGCTCGCGCGCGAGATGCAGGCGGACCCGCCGTTCCTTTCCTGTGGCAGGTGAAGAACTTCGAGGGCGTGCGCAAGCGCGTCCAGAACTACACGACGCGGTCGACCAGGACATGGGTCACGTCGCCTTCGACGTGGGAGTCGAGTAGCCTCCGCGGAACCCGCGGGCCGGTCTCACCGGCCGGCCCGCCGTCCTCCTCGACCCGGGCAGCGCGGCGCCATCGGTCCTTGACGAAGCCCGTGATCCGGTCACGCCGCGGCGGACCGGCCCTTCCGCCACTGCCGACCAGCCGACCGGTAGCGCGATGACGACCTACCTTCTCACGCGTGCCGCGCAATCCGTGCTGGCGACGGTCTGCGTCCTCGCCCTCGTCTTCTTCATGGTGCGGCTGACCGGCGACCCGTCGGTCGTGATGCTGCCGCAGGACGCGAGCAAGGAGGACGTCGCGCAGTTCCGGAAAGCCATGGGATTCGACCGGCCGCTCGCCATCCAGTTCGGGGACTTCGTGCGCCGCGCGGCCGTGGGCGACTTTGGCAAGTCCCTCCAGTACCGGACATCCGCCTGGTCCCTCATCATGGAGCGCTTGCCCGCCACGCTGGAGCTCGCCGTCGCCGCGATGGGCTTTGCCATCCTGGTCGGCATCCCGCTCGGGATCCTGGCGGCGACCCGTCCCGGCTCGCCGTGGGACGCGCTCGCCCAGGGCGTGGCCCTCCTCGGCCAGGCGCTGCCCGCCTACTGGGTGGGCCTCATCCTGATCATCGTGCTGTCCGTCCAGCTGAACCTCCTGCCGGTGGCCGGTCGGTCCGGCTGGGCCTCGCTCGTCATGCCGATGATCACGCTCGGCATGGGCACCCTCGGTCGGCTGACCCAGCTCGCCCGCTCGGTGATGCTCGACGCGCTGGGCCAGGACTACATCCGCACCGCGTGGGCGCAGGCGATCGTCTTGCCCAGCTCCCCGAGGACGTGGAGCTGGGTGATGTAGCGGCCTGTCCGCTGGACGAGGGCATCGGCGCGCTCGGCGAACCGCCCGACGATCGCGGGTAGGCGGGTCTGCCGGTCGGCGACGTCGAAGCCGGCGTCGCGGAGCGCGCCCTTGACCGTCGTCACGATCTCGTTCATCTCGTACGGGCGCTCGTCGGCGATCCACCACCCCGAGCCGGCCGGCCGATCACTCAATTCGGCGAGCACGGCGCCGCGCACGAGGTTGTCGACGTACACCATCGACCGGCGCTGAGTCCCGTCACCGACGATCGGGAACCGACCGGTACGCACGAGCGTGAAGAACGTCGTCTGGCGGGCGGGCTGGTGCGGGCCGTAGAACCACGGGGGGCGCACGATCACCGCGTCCAGGCCCCGTGACACCTCGTCGAGCAGGCGCAGCTCGGCCAGCATCTTCGAGCGTCCGTAGCCCATGTACGGGTGATACGGCTCGTCGTTGCGGAACCGGTCGCCCGGGTGCGGGTTGACCCCGAACGGGCTGTTCGAAGAGACGTGGACCATCCTGCGCACCCCGGCGGCGCGCGGGCCGCCGCCACGTTCTGGGTTCCCCTGGTGTTGACCTCGACGAAGTCGGAGACGATGGCCGGGTGGATCACCCCGGCGGCGTGGACCACGTCGACCGCCCCGGCGAGCCCGGCGAAGACGTCCACCAGCCCGCTCCGCACGCGCGACATCGCCGACGACCGGCACGACCTTCGGCAGCGCCGCGAGGTCGCCGGCCTCTTCCCGGCTGCGCACGAGTGCACGGATCTCCCCGTCGCGGGCGAACTGATTCGACGGATCGGTCAGCGCGGCAAGGAAGGCCCGGCCGAACCAGCCGGCCGCCCCGGTCACGATGGTGACGTCCGGTGGGTCCTTCACGCGGCGCGCCGTTCGAGGAACCGGCGGGCGTTGCGGATCGCCACCGCCATGACCGACGCCTGCGGGTTGACGCCGGGGGCATCGGGGAGCAGGGACGCATCGTTGACGTAGACGTTCTTCGTGCCGTTGACGAGGCCGTGGCTGTCGGTGGCCGAGTCGCCACGGCGACCACCCATCGGCACGGTCGAGCACAGATGAACGGTCATCACGCTCGCCTTGGCCGCGGCGAACGTGCCCTGCATCGCCCCCAGATCCCGACGCCCGCTGACGACGGGGGCGCCGCGGTACGACGGGTAGACGGCCGTGGCCCCGGCTTCGAGCATCACCAGCGCGAGCCTGGCCAGGCCCCGTCCGAGCACGGCGCGGTCGCGCCGGGTCAGGCGGTACGTCACCAGCGGATCGCGCAGGCCCGGCACCGCGAGCACCCGGCCGCGGCCCTCGCTCGTGATCGCGGCGTAATACACGGCCAGGTTGCGCCACTCCTCGATCGCCGGTCCGAACAGCGGCCAGTGGTCGCTCAGCGCGAGCGCGACCAATCCCGGTCCCGACGCCGATCCTCCGAACGACAGATCGGGAGCGAACTCCTTGACCTGGTGCACGGCCACGTCGTCGGGCACGTTGAGCTCGTCGTCGAACCGGGCAGCCAGCTTGACCGTGGGGTGAACGGCAAGCGTTCCGCCGATTCGGTTGCGCAACCCGGACCGCTGCAACAGCGCCGGGGTCTGGATCGTGCCGCCGCAGACCACGACGTCCCGGAAGCGGACCGTTGACTTCCGGCCGGCCCGATCGGAGAGCAGTGCCGACGTCGCCCGACCCCGGTCGAGAGCGAATCGATCAACCCTGGTGCCCGTCAGCAACAAGGCGCCGGCCGCGGACGCCCTGGGCAGGTAGGTCTCGGTCATGCTCCGCCGGCGGCCCGAGGCGACATCGGTCGAGCGGTACGTCATCCAGCGCGGGATCTCGTCGTGCGCCCAGCCGAGCCGCGCGGCGCCGCGGCGCAGCGCCTCGCTGGCCGGAATCGCCGCGCCGGGGAGCGTCTGGACGCTCAGCTCGTGCTCGACCTCGTCGCAGATCGTGTACAGCTCGCCGGGATCGAAGTCGGCGATCCGGTGGTCGTGGCGCCACCGCTCCAGCACGTCCTCCGGCGGGCGTCGGTACAGACCCGAGTTGATCTCGGTCCCACCCCCGACACAGCAGCCCTCGATGTAGGCGATCGACGGACGCCCGATCGCCGCCGTCAGGCCACCGGCCCGGTACTGGCGGTCCATCTGCTCCAGCGAGAACGGCACGACGTCGCCCTGGCGCACCATGTTGCCTTCCTCGACGACGAGCACGTCGACTCCTGCTTCGGCGAGCAGCGCGGCGGTCGGCGCCCCACCGGCTCCCGATCCGACCACCAGCACATCGGCATGCGCTGGGACGTCATCCAATGGCGCTCCCGTCGGGTGCGGTCGCCGGCCACGTTTCCCAGACGTACGCGTACCCGAGTGAGCGCACGAGACGGACATAGTCGCCGACCAGCGGGAGCGGGTGGGCGGCCAGCAGTCGGACGAGGCGGGGCAACCCGACCAAGCGTCCGGCGGCCCCGACGAACAGGGCGACGGCACCGACGCCGAGCTTCATCGGCGACGGCAGTCCGGCGATGCGTCGGCTGGCGAAGGCGACCACGTCAGCCCGACGTTCCGCGGGCAGGGCTGGGAGGTCGTTGACGAGAACCTGGTCGCTGAACGCGGCGATCAGGCACGTCGGGTGAAAGCCAGCCATCGCAGCACGCAGGTTAGACGGCCGAGGGGGAATCGCAGAGCGCCACTCCTCGAACGCCGCCCACAACCGGTACCGTGCGCGTGGTGTCCGCGAGCGCCGAGCAGTCCGGCATCGCCGAGATGGTCGACGACCTGCTCGCAGCGGACGTTCGACGGGTACACGTCCTCGCGTGGCGCGATCTCGACGACGAGGACGCCGGCGGCTCTGAGGTTCACGCCGACCAGTTCATGCAACGCTGGGCTGCCGCCGGACTGGTCATCACGCACCGTACGTCGGCGGCGCGAGGCCTCCCCGCCGAGGACGATCGGAACGGGTACCACGTCATCAGGCGAGGAAGCCGGTACAGCGTGTTCCCGCGTGCGGCGGTGTCCGAGCTGTCCGGGCGGATGGGGCGCTCCGACGCGCTGGTAGAGATCTGGAACGGAGTGCCGTGGTTCTCGCCGGTGTGGTATCGCCGCCGGCCCCGGATCACGATCCTGCACCACGTCCACGGGCCGATGTGGGACCAGATCATGCCCGGACCACTCGGCCCGGCCGGCCGGCTGCTCGAGGCGCGCGCCGCGCCGCCCGTTCTATCGTCGCGGGGCGATGGTGACGCCATCCGAGTCGACCAGGGAGGAGCTCGTCGAACTCGGCTTCCCGCCGGATCGCGTCACCGCGGTGCCGAACGGGGTCGACGAGTTCTTCACCCCTGGTGACGAGAAGTCGTCGGTGCCGTACGTGATCGTCGTGGGTCGCTTCGCCGCCGTCAAGCGGTTCCCGCTGGCGCTGCAAGCCGCGGCAGAGGCCCGACGTTCCGTGCCGGATCTCCGTGTACGCCTCATCGGCGACGGTCCGCAACGCGGCGAGCTCGAAGCCTGGGTGGTCGAGCACGATGCCGGTGGATGGGTGGACGTCGCGGGACGAATCGACCGTCACGACCTGATCAACGAGTACCGCCGTGCCTGGGTGGTGCTCAGCGCGTCGCTGGCGGAGGGCTGGGGTCTGACGCTCACCGAGGCGGCGGCGTGCGGCACCCCGGCGGTGGCCACCGACATTCGCGGGCATCGGTGCTCAGTCGTGGACGGCAGTACCGGGCTGCTCGCCCCGCCCGAGCGGCTCGGCGCGGCGCTCACGCGGGTCCTGACCGACGCCGTCCTGCGGGAGCGGCTCGGTCGCGCTGGACTCGAACGGGCCCGGACGTTGACGTGGGAGGCATCGGCGGCCGGGGTCCTTCGAGTGCTGCATCGCGAGGTCCTCGCCCACCGTCGCTGACCGATCACCGCCGATCGAGGCGGCGGCGGCGAGTGCGGGTTCAGTTAGGCTCGCCGGCCGATGCGGGTCCTGGTCGTGATGCCGACCTACAACGAGCGCGAGAACGTCTCGGCGGTCCTGACCGCGGTGCGTGACTCGGTGCCCGACGCCGACATCCTGGTCGTCGACGACAACAGCCCAGACGGGACGGCGAAGATCGTGAACGAGACGGGCGAGTCGCTCGGGCGCATCGATCTCGTCCAGCGGCCAGGCAAGCAGGGCCTCGGCAGTGCGTACCGGCGGGGTTTCGATCTCGCTCTCGAGCGTCCGTACGACGTGATCGTGTCGATGGATGCCGACTTCTCCCACGACCCGGCCGTCCTTCCCGAGCTGCTCAGGCTCATCGACGCCGGCGCCGACGCGGTCATCGGGTCGCGCTACGTGCCGGGCGGGGCCACCGTCGACTGGCCGTTGCACCGCCGGGTGCTGTCGCGCTGGGGCAACCGCTACACGTCGCTCGTGCTCGGGCTGCAGGTCAGGGACTGCACGTCGGGGTATCGCGTATCGGAGGGAAGCGCTGGCTGCGATCGATCCCGGGTCGACGACGGCCGAGGGCTACGCATTCCTCACCGAGCTCGTGCGCCGCCTCGTGCGGTGCGACACACGGGTGATGGAAACACCGATCGTGTTCGCCGACCGTCGCTACGGCGCGTCGAAGATGTCCAGCCGCATCGTCGTCGAGTCGATGCTGCTCGTGACGCGGTGGGCGATCCGCGACCTGGTCAACCGTGTGCGCCCGTCGCGAGGCCATTGACCAGGAGAGTTGCCGAGAATAACGTCAGCGGTAACCCAGGGACGAGGTGCGTGCCATGTTGGACAGTTTCAAAGCGGCGCTTGCTCGGATCCAGAGCGACTACGAGTTCTACATCGGCTGCCAGACCGACCCGGACTCGGCGCTCGCCGGATACGACCTGAGTCCGGAGGAGCGGTCGTCGCTGACCGACCCGGACCAACTCGCCCGGGTGCTCAACGAGGATTTGCGTCCGCGCAACATCCCGTCGATCACGGTCAAGATCTCCGGACGGCACGACTGGGTGAACCGCACGCCGAAGAAGCAGCCGAGCCAACAGCGCGTCGTTCACGAGGTCGCGGCGATCAGAGCGGCGAGTTCTGACGAGGAGCGCACGCAGGCTGCGCTCAAACTGATCGAACGCATTGGATGAACACGCCGGCCCGGCCGCCAAGGCCGTGTGGCCGTTCGACATCGGGATCGTCGGCACCGGCATCGTCGGAACCCATCAGCTGACTCGAGAAGCCGAGGAGGTGATCCGCCGGTGCCGGCGGACGTTCGTGATCGCCGACGGGTACGGCGTGGCCGAGTACCTGCGGACGCTGTGCCCGGACGTGACCGAGCTCGGCCATCTCTATGAACCCGGCAAGAACCGCCTTCCCACCTACCACAAGATGGCTGCCGAGGTCATCGCCGCGGCGGTCGCCGATCCTCCGGTGTGCCTCGCCACCTACGGGCATCCGTGGGTGTACTGCTATCCGACGACGCTGATCACCCGTGCGGCACCGCATCTGGGGCTGCACGTCGAGGTGTTCCCCGGAGTGTCCGCGTTCGACACGTTGATCGTCGATCTCGGCATGGACATCGCCGACAACGGGATCCAGATGTACGAGGCCACCGACCTGCTGTTGCGACGCCGTCCGATTCAAAACGACGTCAACTGCGTGATCTGGCAGCCGACTGTGGCCGGCGACCCGACGTGCCCCGCGGACTGGTACGAGGCGCAGCAGTTCATGCCGTTGCAGAACTACCTCCTCGGCTTCTACCCATCGGACCACGAGGTGTCGCTGGTGACCAGCAAGACGTTTCCACTGACGCGCTCGGTTGTGCAGCGGCTGCGGCTGGGCGACCTGGCGTCACAGTTGTCGGGAGCGCCCGGAGTCGGCACGCTCTACATCCCGGCGCTCGCCGAGCGTCCCGTCGAGGACACCGAGTTGATGGACGTGATGGAGACGATGGGCGTTGACGCACCCGCGGAGTCATGACGATTCCCGCGGGACGATCCCCGCGTAGCGCGCGATGAACTGCAGGAACACGTTCCGAGCGCCGGTGCCGACGTGGCCGTCGGCACGTTCCACGCCACGCAACAAGCTGTCGGCGGCCTGAGCGGCGGCATGGGCGATGTGATCCGACATGCGAGCAGCCGTTCCAGCGCTCCCCGGTCGGGGCCGGTGGCGGCGAGCAGGACGGCGTTCAGCGCACCGGTTCGCGCGTCATCGCACAGGTCGACCAGGTCATCGATCCGCCACATCGCCTCGCCGAGGCACCGGGCGGCTCGCGGTGTGAAGTCGCTCTGGGTGATCGTGCCCACGATCTCGAACGGCAGCACGGAGGTGGCGTACGAGTACTGGGTCAGCTGCCCGAGCGAGGCGTCGGCGAGCGAGGAGCACCAGCGACGAACGTTCGGCCTCCAGCGCGGCGGCCAGCTGGTCACCGACTCGAGCGCGGAGATCGGACCAGGGCTCGCCGGGATACGTCGCATGAAGCGTCGCGAAGAAGGTCTCGACGATGTCGGCCGCGAATGACACGCTGGGATCGGTCTCCATCTCGGCGGGTAGCTGCACACGCAGCCAGCCGCGGGGACGCGGCTGCCGGGCGGCCTCGGCCACGTTGCCGAGCTCGATCAGTTTCAGCAGTCGCAGACCGGTGTCGGCATCCTCGTCGCACACGCCGTCGAGCAGCCCGATCCCCAGGTTGAAGATCGCGCTCGAGGAGCCCGATCGAGCCGGCGCGTCCTTCGAGTTGGCGTGGCGACCTCAGCAGCTCTGCCGTTGCGGCGCCGAACGCGAGTGCCGACCGAACGCGGGACGCGGCGCGCTCGCTGTCGAACTCGAGGGTCAGGACTTGAGTGTCGTACTCGCTCAGCGGATAGCACCGGTGGATCACCGCCGTCAGCAATCGTTGGCCGTCACTCGCCGCCTGCGCTTCGGCCTCCGCGAAGCGATCGGCGGTGAGGAGCAGGCCCCTGGCGCCCAACTCGGCGGCGAGGTGATCGGTGACGGCCTGTTCGATCGCAGCGCAGATGCCGTCGGGAATCATCCACGGTGTCTCAGCTCGCGAGGGCGGCAACGCACGCCGCGGAGGTGAACAGGCGGTGCTGGTCGCCCACCTCGATGCCGCCACCGAATCTGACAACGCGCCAGCGGTCCTCACGGTTGGGATCCCTGTCGGGCGGCACGGGGATGCGCATGATCGGCTGGCTGGGCCAACCGCCGTCCGCCTGCTGCAGGGCGACCAAGTCCTTGACCGCACGGTCGATGGCTCCGGCATCGGCGTCGGCGCGCAGCAGGATCGACAACGACATTGCGGTGGCGAAGGCGGAGCTCGCGAACTCGGCTTGCTTCCGAATCGCCCACGCGGCCGCCCGATCGACGACGTCGAGCTCGCCCCGGACCGTGGCGAACTCGACCGCCTGAGCGGTGGTGTAGTGCGGTGAGGTCCACCAGTACGAGCTCCAGTCGCCGGTCGTGTTCTGCCGTGACCGGACAAACCGCCAGGCCGAGTCGGTCGCAGACTCGCGACGTCCGGGCACCCGGGCCGCAGTGAGCGCTCGGCCAGCGACCGCGGTGACCTCGGTGTGGGGACGACACCACCCCCAGAACGGCATCCACCAGCCAACGCCCATGAAGCGCCGGATCGGCCCTGGCTTGCAATACGTTGCGATGCCCCCGTTCTCGGCTCGCTGATGACGAACGAGGCAGGAAACCGCGCGGCGACAGACGCCTTCATGGCGACCCGTCCGCGAGAGGAACAGCAGCGCCCAGGCCGTCGAGTCGGCGTCGCTGGGGACGTCCTCGTTGTAGCCCCAGCCGCCGTCGGCGTTCTGGGCCGCCGTCAGCGCCTGGGCGGCGCGCTCGAGCGGGTCCCGCCCGATCGCGGCCGTGTGCAGTGCAGGTCGCGATGTAGCCGGTGGGCCACAGCGACGCCTCCCCGGCCGGTGTATCGAAGTCGCGCCACAGACCGTCCCGACCCTGGTTCGCCAGCAGGAACCGAGCACCCCGTTCGAGCGTCCCCGGCGCCATCGAGCCGGGCTGGTTGCCCCGATCGCGAGGCGCGTGCATGGGCGTCGACACTAGCGAGGGGGAGGGCCAATGCCCCCTTACCCTCGGAGCCGCTCGCGCCGATCGGCGTCCTGCGACCTCCGTACGTGGCGGTCTACGATCCGCCGTGATGGCTCGTGCCGACGTCGATGCTCCGCCGGCGACCGACGTCGTGTGGGTGCCGGGCGGGACGTTCTCGATGGGATCCGACCGCCACGAACCCGAGGAAGCTCCGACGCACCGTGTCGCGGTCGACGGCTTCTGGATGCAGCGTCACCAGGTGACGAACGAACAGTTCCGCATGTTCGTCGATGCCACCGACTACGTCACGGTGGCGCAACGTCCCGCTCGACGCCGACTTCCCCGGCGCCCCGGTCGCCAACCTCCAGCCAGGGTCGATGGTGTTCACCCCAACCCGCGGACCGGTCGACCTACGCGACCTCAGCCAGTGGTGGCGGTGGCAGCCGGGCGCCTATTGGCGCCGGCCGGAGGGCCCAGGCAGCAACCTCAAACGGCGCTGGGACCACCCCGTGGTCCAAGTCGCCTACGAGGACGCCGAGGCCTACGCGGCGTGGGCCGGACGGGCCCTTCCGACCGAGGCAGAGTGGGAACGAGCCGCTCGCGGCGGCCTCGAAGGGGCCGCGTTCACCTGGGGCGACGACGAACGACTCGATGGCCGCATCATGGCCAACTACTGGGACGGTCCCGACTTCCCGTGGCGCAGCACCGGCGAGTCCGGCTTCGACCGCACCTCGCCCGTCGGCTCATTCCCCGCCAACGACTTCGGGTTGTACGACATGGCGGGCAACGTCTGGGAATGGACCGCGGACTGGTACGCCGACCAGGACACAGCCGACCCCGCCAAGGCGTGCTGTACGCCGGTCAACCCGCGCGGCGGCACGGAGGCCGGCAGCCTCGATCGACGTCAGCCTCGGTTCCCCGTGCCGCGCAAGGTCATCAAGGGCGGTTCGCACCTGTGCTCGGCCAGCTACTGCCTGCGCTACCGGCCCGCGGCCCGGCGGCCGCAGATGATCGACACCGGGATGAGCCACATCGGCTTCCGCTGCATCATCCGCCCTGCCACCCGGCTCTGAAGGGGCAGTGGGGGCAGCGACGAGCGCTCACGGGATGATCGCCCATTCGGCGTAGAGCACCGAGAACGCGACGAGCGACCCGGCAGACGCGATCACCAGCAGATCCCACGCAGCGCGCGACTTGCGCGGCCACCATGCGGCGACGGCGATGGCGAGCGGGAATGCAGTCCAGACGAAACGTGGCCGCGCCGACACGATCTTCGGGCCGACCATCATGATCCCGATCGCGACCACGTACGCGAGCCACGGCCAGGGAAGTCGCTTCCGGATCGCGCAGAACAGCCCGAACCCGAACACCGCGATGCGCCAATGTCGTGTGCATGTACAACGCCCCGAACCCGGTCCCGAGCGGGTTCTCGAAGAACCGCCACACGTAGCGGACCGCGGTAGCGCCCCAGCTCCACGACTCGCCCCACGCGTCCTTCTGGGCCCGGTCCCATGCGTTCGACTCCCCGGTGTGCACCCGTAGGTACACGAAGAACGCCACGCCGCCGAGCGGCGAGAGCGCCACGGCGATGAGTGACCGCCACTGCCGCTTCGTGTAGATCGCGATTCCTGCCGCCACCGCGCAGGCCACGACGAGCGCGACCCCGTTCGGGCGGGTGGCCGTGCCCAGCGCGGCAGCGATGCCGGCGAGCAGCCACCGCTCCTTCATCAGGAACAGCAGGCACGCCGCGCTGCACACGACCAAGGTCGGTTCCGAGTACGCCCACGACATCACGACGGCGCCGGGGAACAGGCAGAACAGGATCATCGCCCGCTCGGCGGTCTCGATGTCGAAGACCTCGCGTGCGAGCAGGCCGACGAGCACCACGGCGACCGCTGACAGCACCACGTTCAGGCCGAGCATCGCCTGGTCGATGCCCCCAGGGAACACGTAGTCGAACCATCGTGCGAGATACGGGTAGAGCGGAAAGAACGCGACGGTCGCACCGCCGTTGTCGGGGATGTACGAGATCCTCTCTGGGAGGTCGGCCTGATACCCCCGGTCGGCGATGAGCTTGTACCAGCGTCCGTCCCACTGCATGAAGTGGCGCTCGATGAGCCGCCGCGTGCTCCTCGCGATCGGCAGCCCGCGTTGCTGGCGCTGCATCGCGTCGAGGATCGACAGCCCGTAGACGCCGGCGATCACGATGAGCCGTGACACGACGAAGGTGCCGAGTCCGACCGCGACTGCCCGGTACCACGCCCTGCGCTCGTTGTCTGCGCCGCCGACCGTGATCGACGCTGCGTTCCTGCGGATCCGGCTCCGGAATCGGGTCCTCAGGGACAGGATGGGTCAGCGTTTCTACCATCGGTACATCGGAAGGATTCTTCGGCGGGGACCGAACGCCGGGGGCCGGCGACCGGCGAGCCCGAGCAGCCGGATGACCCTGCCTCGTTGCGGGCGGTACGGTTCGAGCAGCTCAACCATACGCGAATCGTCACCTCGCGGCTCACCGGCGAGATTCCACGACACCACGTGCGGGTAGTGGCAGTCGCCGATCGCGACGGCGTCGTCGTCACCGCAGACCGGGCCCATCACGATGCCGATCGTCCACGGACCGACGCCGTTGATCAGTGCGAGCTTCTGTGCGACCTCGGGAAGCGGCAGCACCGCCCAATCCCAAAGCCGCCGTGAGTTGGCCGCGACCCTGGCGACCGCGATGAGCGTCCTCGCCCGCTTGCCCTCGATGCCGAGCGGGTGGAACCACCACCACGGCAGCGCGGCCAGCCGCTCCGGTCGCGGCGGGAGGAGCAACGCGTCGAACGGGCCCGGGGCCGCCTCGCCGAGTCGGTACACGAGGCGCTGCCACTGCCGTACCGCCTCGCCCGCGGTGATCCGCTGCTCGATGATCGTGGGGAGCAGCGCGTGGTACAGGTCGCCGCTCGCGCCGGCGGCAAGCGTGGCGTGACGCCTGGCGGCGTCACGCACGAGCGGATGGTCACCCGGCGGGTGGTCGAGCTCCTTGCCCGCTGCCGTCATCGAGATGGCTGACGCCGCCGCCCACTCGCCACCAGGTCCCCAGGTTTCGACGTCGAGCCGGCCGAGACTCCAGTCGAGCAGGACCGTGGCCGGGCCGTCCGGGGTGAGCATCGCCCGGAGCATCGACGTGGCCCGCAGCTTGGTGGTGGGATCACCACCGCCGTGGCGGTACCACCCGAGGTTGGTGCGGAGCCCCGCGAGCGGCGAGCCGTCAAGAGTCGGGATGGTGGCCGCTCGCTTGGTGGTGACCGTCGTCGTCATCGGAGGCGACCGTAGTTGAAGGGTGTGACGGCGCGAGGGCCGTCGGCCTCGTGAGCGGGTGATGGCACGCCACGACGTGCTGGGAGTCGGCGCCGGCCGGCTCGAGCAACGGCTCAGTCGACCGGCAGATGTCGGTGGCCGACGGGCAGCGCGGATGGAAACGGCAGCCTGACGGCGGGAGCACCGGCGATGGCGGTTCGTCGCTGATCGGCAGGTCGGCCGGAGCGACGAACGGGTCGGGCACCGGGATCGAGTCGAGCAGCACCCTGGTGTACGGGTGGGCCGGCGAGGCGTAGAGCGCTTCGCTCGGCGCGACCTCACAGATCTTGCCGAGATACATCACGGCCACTCGGTCGCTGATGTTCTTCACCACCGCGAGGTCGTGGGCGATGAACACGAGGGTCAGGCGGTGCCGCGCCTTGAGGTCCTCGAGCAGGTTCAGCACCTGCGCCTGCACGCTGACGTCGAGCGCCGACACCGGCTCGTCGCAGATGATCAGCGTCGGGTCGAGCACGAGGGAGCGGGCGATCGAGATGCGCTGGCACTGCCCGCCCGAGAACTGGTGCGGACGGCTCTCGGAGGCCCGCTGCGGGTCGATCCCGACCTCCTCCAGCACGCGATCGATGACGCCGTCCCGTTCGTCCTTGGTCCCGCGATCCCAGATGTCGAGCGGTTCGCGGACGATGTCCCTGACGTTGCGGCGGGGGTTGAGCGACGAGATCGGGTCCTGGAAGATCATCTGCATCTTGGTCCGCGCCGCTCGCATCTCCTTCGTGCCGAGCGTGGTGAGCTCGGTGCCCTCGAAGCGCACGGTTCCCGAGGTGGGTCGGGGCAGCTGCATCACGGCCCGACCGGTCGTGGTCTTGCCGCATCCCGACTCGCCGACGATTCCGAGCGTCTCTCCGCGCCGGACATCGAGGCTGATGCCGGCGACCGCGCTCACGATCAGCCCGGTCCGGCCGATCGGGAACTCCACGACGAGGTCCTCGATCCGCAGCACGGTGTCGTCGTCGACCTCGCGCAGCGCGGCCGGCACCGGTTCCCGCCATCACGCGACCGCTCCGCTGTGCGATCTCGTCCTTGCGCTCGTGGTATTCGGGCGAGCCGACCGGGTACCAGCACGCGAACTGGTGGCCAGGGGTGCCGGCGTCGGCCAGCGGCGGCTCCTCGATGCGGCACCGATCGCGCGCGTATGCGCAGCGCGGCGCGAACCGGCAGCCGGCGGGCGGGTTGACCAGATCGGGAGGACGACCGGGGATCGTGCGCAGTCGGGTGTGCGGCGGAGCGTCGAGCACCGGGATGCTCTCCAGGAGCGCCTCGGTGTACGGCATCTTCATGTCGGAGAACAGCGTCGTGGTCGGGGCCCGCTCGACGACCTTGCCGGCGTACATCACGTAGATCTGGTCGGTGTGCCCGGCCACGACCCCGAGGTCGTGGGTGACCAGGATCAGCGACATGTTGCGGTCCCGTCGTTGTTCGCCGATCAGGCTGAGGATCTGCGCCTGCACGGTCACGTCGAGCGCGGTGGTCGGCTCGTCGGCGAACAGGACCTTCGGGCCGCAGGCCAAGGCGATGGCGATCATCACGCGCTGGCGCATCCCGCCCGAGAGCTCGTGCGGGTATTGCCGGAGCCGCCGGGCCGGCTCCGGGATCCGGACGTCGACGAGCAGCCGTTCCGCCATCTCCCGCGCCGAGCTCCGGTCCATGCCGAGGTGGACCCGGAGCGGTTCGGCGATCTGCTCGCCGATGCGCATCAGCGGGTTGAGCGAGCCCATCGGGTCCTGGAACACCGTGGACATCGATCGCCCCCAGATCTCGCGCAGCTGCTTGTCGGTGCGGTCGATCAGCTCCACGCCCTCGAAGCGGATCGATCCCGAGCGCTCGATCCCGCCGCCGGCGATGAGCCCCATGATCGAACGGGTGAGCACGGTCTTGCCAGATCCCGACTCGCCGACGATGCCGACCGCCTCGCCGCGTTGCAGCGACAACGACACCCCGTCGACCGCCCGCACCACCCCGCGCGGCGTCCTGAAGTGCGTGACCAGATCACGGACCTCCAGCATCAGCCGACCCCGTGATTCGACCGGCAGCACGACCGGCGAGGTCTTCGAGGGCAGTGGGGAAGGTGAGGGTCCGGTACAGCGAGACCCGAACCGACCGTCAAGAGTTCTTCGGCGCTCCGGTCGACCGGCTCCGCCGGTCGACCGGAGCCCAACCAACTCGGCCGAACGGAGAGAGCGAGCGCAGCGAGCGAACGAGTGAGGGCGAAACATCAGATCGCGGCCTGCCTGATGTCGAAGCGGTGCGAGAGCCAGTCACCGATCAGGTTGAACGACAGGACGGTCAGGAACAACATCAGGCAGGGGAACACGGTGGCCCACCAGCCGATGTTCATCGAGGAGCGGTTCTGGTCGATCAGCTTTCCCCACGTCGGGGTCGGCGCCTCGACGCTCAGGCCGAGGAACGCGAGCGCGCCCTCGGCGGCGATGAGGATGCCGAGCCCGGTGAACACGGCCGTGAGCATCGTCGGCACCAGGTTGGGGAGGATCTCCCGCAGGAGGACCCGCGAGTTCGAGGCGCCGATGCTGCGCGCAGCCAGCACGTACTCCCGCTCCCGGAGTGTCAGTGTCTGCGCCCTGACGATCCGGGCGAGTGGAGCGATCGCCAGGAGGCCGAGGGTGAACGTGATCTGCCAGCGCCGGTCGAGCCAGTCGAGCCACCGTTGGTCCTGCTTGATGACGTCGAGCTTGGTGATCATCACGATCGCCAGGACGATGGCCGGCATCGACAGCAGCGAGTCGGTGCCGATCCCGACGATGCGGTCGGTGAGGCCGCGACGGTAGCCGGCGACGATGCCGATGAGCCCGCCGACCAGCAGACCGATGGTCGTGGCGATCACCCCCACGACCAACGTGATCCGGGCGCCGTACACGCACTTCGAGAACACATCCTGGCCGAGCGAATCGGTGCCGAACAGGGCGATGCGCCCCGGGCCGAGGGCGTAGCGGTTGGCGAGTTCGCCGTCGACCATGACCTTCTCGTCGGGCGGAAGGACGAACCACAAACGTTCGCCGAGGGCCGCGACCACGGTGAGCAGGCCGAGGAACACGATTCCGAAAAGTGCCCCGAACGGGGGCAGCTTCCAGCGGCGTACCGTTGCCCCCTCGACCGGGACGACCGACTCGGCGGCCCCCTCGACCGCTACCAGCACCTCGCTCATTGCAGAGCGCTCGCGAGCTTCACGCGCGGGTCGATCGCGCTGTACAGCAGGTCGACGATCACGTTGGTCACGACGACCGCGACCACGAGCAGGACGACGATTCCCTGCACCGTGAACAGGTCGCTGCTGAGCACCGCGGTGACCAGCAGCAGCCCCATCCCGTCGAGGTCGAAGAACACCTCGGCGACGACAGCTCCGCCGACGATCGCCCCGGCCAGCACGCCGATCGACGTGAGCAGCGAGAACAACGAGTTCCGCAGGGCGTGTCGCCACAGGATGCGCTTCGGCGAGAGACCCTTCGCCTTGGCGAGGCTGACGAAGTCACTCTGCAGCACGAGCACCATCTCGGCCCTGACGAACCGGGTCAGCACGGCGGCCGCCGGGAGCGCGAGCGTGAGCGCGGGGAGGGCGAAGTTCACGATGTGCTCGCCGAGGTCCTCCCACGGGTAGATCCGGTCGGAGATCCGCGGGAAGATCTCCCACTGCTCGACGAACAGCAGCTTGAGGAAGACCGCGATGACGATGGCCGGGACCGACACGAACAGGAACGACACCACGCTGGCTGACTTGTCGAACGCGCCGTCCCGCCGGTACGCCTGACGAACCGCCAGCGGCACCGCGATGGCGACGCCCAGCGTGATCCCGTACAGGCCGAGGAGCAGCGTCGCCATGATGCGTCTCGAGATCAGCGTCGCAACCGGCGTGTTGTTGGAGACCGAGAACCCGAAGTCCTGCTCGAAGATCATCAGCCGCAACCAGTGGTAGTACTGGACCAGGTAGTTGTCGTGCAGGTGGTAGCGCTCGTTGGTCTCGTCGATCAGTGCCTGCTCGGCGAACCCGCCGAGCATCGTGCGCGCCGGATCGCCGGGCTGGTTCAGTCCCAGCCGCAGCAGCACCATCACCGAGAAGGTCACGATGAAGAAAACGATCAGGAAGCGCGTCAGGCGTTGGACGACGTAGCGCATCGAGTCAGGCTCAGCCCCTCACGATTCGGCAAAGTAGAGCGTCTGGGTCCAGAACGTGCCGAGGCCGCCGCCGCCGTCGACCCCCGGCTCGCCGTCGGGCAGGACGAACGTGCCGTAGCCCTGCGACATCAGGGGAGCTCATGACCGCCCACGGCAGCCAGCTGAGCGGGATGTTGTAGCACTGCTCGGCCATGATCCGGTTGATCTCCTCGGCCGCGGCGATCGCCTCCTCGTCGGTCGTCGACTGGCGTGCGGTGTCGAGCGCGGCGTCGATGCCGGGGTCGCGTAGCCTGGCGAAGTTCAGCGACAGCGCTCCGTCGGGAGCGGCGTTGTCCGAATGCCACCAGACGTACTGCTCGTCGACGAACACGCCGCCGTGCTGGCGCCAGATGAACACTTGGAACTCGGGAGTGCCGAACGCAGCCAGGTTGATGAAGTCGTTCTGCGGGATCGTCTGATCGGACACGTCGATCCCGATCTCCGACCACCATCCCATGATCAGCTCGGCGCCTTGGACGACTGCGTTGGACGGGGTGTGGCCGATCGAGATCGTCACGTCCTCGCCGGTCTCCTCCTCGTACTCGGCGATCATCGCGGCCGCCGCTTCGAGGTCCTGCTCCATGACCGCGCCGTTGTCCTCCAGATGGCCCTGCTGGCCGGGCGAGAAGACCCCGTTGGCAATCTCGTTGAAGCCGGCGCCGGTCGACTCGTTCAGTTCGTCGCGATCGATGGCCATCGACATCGCACAGCGCACCCGCTGATCCTGGATCGGCCCGGGCTTGTCGAGGTCGAACAGGAGGTAGTAGGTATCGGCGAAGTCCTCCTGGAGGTTGACCGTGAACTCGTCGCCGAGGTTCTGGATCGTCGTGACCCCTTGCCCGTTCGTCGTCGAGACCATGTCGATGTCCCCGGCCTGCAGCGCCTCGGCCGCGATGGTGCCGTCGTCGATGACTCGGAACGTGATCGAGTCGAGATAGGGAAGCTGGTTGCCGGCGGCGTCGGTCATCCAGTAGTCGGGGTTGCGGCTCACCTCCAGGAACCCCCGCGGTTCGTAGCTGTCGACGATGAACGGCCCTGACCCGACCGGTTGGGTCGCCAGCTCCGGGTTCTCGGCGACGGCCTCGAGCCACGTCGGCGATGCGATGAGCCCCCACTGGCCGACGAACAGGTGAGGGAAGTTGCGCCACGAGATCGGCTTGTCGGGGTCGCCGTCCTCGCCGGTGAAGATCGTGAACGACATCTCGTCGATCGGCTCGATCTTGAGGATCATCCGCTCTGGGTCCTCGGGGTCAGGGACCTTGGCGATGTCCTTCGTCGCCGCGTCGACGAGGACGCCGGTGCCGGCGGCCTGCAAGTTGTAGATCACCGCAGCACCGTCGACCGGCGTGCCGTCGGTGAACGTGATGCCGTCACGGATCGTGATCGTCCACTCGGTGTAGTCCTCGTTCGGCTCGATCGACTCGGCGAGCATCGGGTGCACCTGGCCGTCGGCGCCGAACACGGCGATCCCGTCGAAGAACGTCCGCGCCCGCAGGTAGCAGTACTGGTCGCAGCGCATCGCCGCGGGAGTCCACGGGCTGCCGACCTCGGCTTCGCCGGACACGTTGAGATGCCCGCCCATGACCGGGGTCGCGCCGTTGGGCAGTGACCGCAGCCCGGCGTGGTCCGGCGACGACGACGCCGCAACGGTGCCCGCCGCTGCCGCGGTGGTGAGCGTGGCGGCGACACCAAGGATCACGAACTTCCGTGAGATCCGAACGTGCACTGAAATTCCCCCAACAACGATGTGGATTGATTCTGCCCGACCAGTCATGGGTACGTCCGGCGCCCGTCACCGGTTTCCCGACCGACCCGACGCACTGTACGACGCCTGGTAACACCACGGCGACGCGTGCGACGGCAACCAGTACCGAGGTGATCCGGGTGGCGGGCCCAATTCAGCATTCTGGGCGGCCCACGGCCCGGATTCCGGGTCGCACGCCGCCCAGAAGCGCCAATGGTGCGATGGCCGCCCCCCACAACGCCGCAAAGGATCCGACGTCGCAGCTCGTCGGCGGTCGGTAGCGTCAGCGTGCATGGCGGTGCTCGTCCCTCGATCCGTTGCCGACGCCGTCGGTGCCTTGCGCGACCATCCGGACGCGCTCGTGCTCGCCGGCGGCACCGACCTGCTGGTCGAGATCAACGAGTCCCGCCGCCCGATCGGCGACGATCTCACGGTGGTGTCGGTCAACCGGGTACCCGAACTACGGGCCTGGACGCTGGACCGGGCCGCACGGACGCTGCGCATCGGCGCGGGCGTCACCTACACCGAGTTGGCTGACGAACCGCTCGCCGGACTGCTGCCGGCGCTGGCCCAGGCGGCGCGCACGGTCGGGTCCCCGCAGATCCGCAACGCCGCGACCATCGGCGGGAACCTGGCGACGTGCTCGCCGGCCGGCGACGGCTTGCCCGTGCTCGTCGCGCTCGATGCCATCGTCGAAATCGCCTCTGCCTCGGGCACGCGCGACGATGCCGATCGTCGAGTTCATGGTCGGGGTCAAGCAGACGGCGCTCGCGCCCGGAGAGCTGATCGTCGCCGTGACCGTGCCGCTGCTCGACGGCTGGCAGGGTTACGCCAAGGTCGGCGTGCGCAACGCGATGGTCATCGCGATCTCGGGGGTGTGCTTGGCCGTCGATCGGCCGAGCCGTTCGGTGCGGATCGCCCTCGGGTCGGTCGCCCCGACGATCGTCCGGGCGACCGACGGCCGAGTCGTTCGCGGCGCAACGGCTCGATTGGGGAGCGGCACGATCCGCGCCGAAGACGTGGCCGAGTTCGGTCGCCTCGCAGCCGCTGCCAGCCGCCCGATCACCGACCACCGCTCGACCGCGGATACCGCCGTCACTCGATCGACGTCCTGGCGCGGCGCCTGCTGGCGAGGGCGTTCGAGGTGGGCGCATGAGCGAGCAGTACCGGCTGCGCGTGAACGGCGCCGACCATGAGGTCCAGGACGCCTGGCTCGGCGAGAACCTGCTCTACGTCCTGCGCGAGCGGCTCGGGCTCTACGGGTCGAAGGGCGCGTGCGAACAGGGGGAGTGCGGATCGTGCAGCGTGCTCGTGGACGGCGAGCTGGTCTGCTCGTGCCTCGTGCTCGCCGCCAGCGCGGTCGGTCAGCCGATCACGACGATCGAGGGGATCGGCGACGGGGGCGCGCCGACCGACATCCAGCGGGCGTTCGTCGACGCCGGCGCGGTGCAGTGCGGCTTCTGCACTCCCGGCCTGATCATGGCGGCCCACGATCTGCTCGCCCGGATCCCCGATCCGACGCCGATCGAGATCGCCGAGGAGCTCTCGGGCAACATCTGCCGCTGCACCGGCTACGGCCGGATCGTCGATGCGGTCCAGCGGGTCGCCGTCGCGCGGAGGGCCATGCCATGACGCTGATGCTGCGTTCCCCGGCCACGAAGGCCGCTGCTGGCCGCTCGCTCGCTGGCGCTCGCTCACTCGCATCCGAGGTGAGGGTTCGATGACACTTACCGAGGCACCGCCACGCGTCCACCGCGGCCGGATCGGCGATTCACCGACCCGCCCCGACGCCGTGACGAAAGTCGACGGTTCGTTCCAGTTCGCCTCCGATCTTCCGGTGGACGGCGCGGCGTGGGGCGCCACCCTCCGCTCCCCGCACCCGTACGCACGGATCGCGTCGATCGACGTCACGCCGGCGTTGGCGATCCCCGGCGTGCACGCCGTGCTGACCGTCGCCGACGTGCCGGGACGCCTCACCTACGGGCTGATCGCCCAGGACCAGCCGGTGTTCGCCGACGGGTTCGTGCGCTACGTCGGCGAGCCCGTCGCCGCCGTCGCGGCCGACCACCCGGAGACGTGCCGCCGGGCGCTCGCCGCCATCGACGTGCAGTACGACGTGCTGACCCCGCTCCTCGACGCCGAGCAGGCGATCTCCGGGGATCGGGAACCGATCCACCCGAACGGCAACGTGCTGCGCCACCAGCCGATCCGCCGCGGCGACCCCGACGCCACGGGCGACGTCGTCGTCGAGGGCACCTACGAGATCGGGATGCAGGACCAGGCGTTCCTCGGGCTGGAGGCGGCGCTGGCGATTCCGGACCACGACGGCAGCGGGGTCGAGCTGCACATCGCCACCCAGTGGCTGCACGAGGATCGCAAGCAGATCGCCGCCTGCCTCGCGATGCCCGAGGAGCGGGTGCGGCTGGTGCTCGGCGGCGTGGGGGGAGCGTTCGGCGCCCGCGAAGACATCAGCCTCCAGGTCCACTGCTGCCTGCTCGCGCTCCGCGTCGGCCGTCCGGTGCGGATGCAGTACAGCAGGGCGGAGAGCTTCCTCGGCCACGTCCACCGGCACCCGGCGAGGATCTGGATGCGCCATCACGCCACCCGTGACGGTGAGCTCGTGAAGATCGAGGCCCGTTTCCTGCTCGACGGCGGGGCGTACGCCTCGACCTCGTCGGCGGTGCTGCTCAACGCGATCACCCACACCCAGGGCCCCTACCGGTGCCCGAACGCGGTCGTCGAGGGCTTCGTCGCTCGCACCAACCACCTCCCGTGCGGGGCGATGCGCGGGTTCGGAGTGGTCCAGGCGTGCTTCGCCCACGAGTCGCAGATGGACCGACTCGCGGAGGCGTGCGGGCTCGATCCGCTCGACCTGCGGCTGCGCAACGCCAGCCGGACCGGCGACACGCTGATCACCGGCCAGGTCTTGGAGAGCGTGGCACCCGTTGCGCGGTGCATCACCGAGATGGCGGCACTGCCGATGCCTGACGCGCCGGACCCCGACGAGGCGATGTCCCGGCCGGGTGGCGCCGGTCTGACGGCCGATGCCGTACACGTCGTCCGCGGCGTCGGCTACGGCGTGGCGATGAAGAACCTGATGTACTCCGAAGGGTTCGACGACTACTCGACCGCCCGCTGCCGCCTCGAGGCCGTCGACGGCTCGCCGAGGGTCTTGCTCAAGTTCGCCACGTCCGAGGTCGGTCAGGGGTTCGTGACGATCGCCGCTCAGATCGCCCGCACGATCCTCGGCGTCGACGAGGTCGCGTTCGACCGCATCGACACCGCCATCGGCTCCTCGGGATCGACCTCGGCATCGCGGCAGACCTGGATGAGCGGCGGGGCGGTCGATGCGGCGTGCCGGGCGGTTCGCGAGGAGGTCTTCAACGCGGTCGGCGAGCGGATCGGCGTCGACCCGCTGCGGCTCGTCATCGACGGCACCGACATCGTGGACTCGATGGGGGAGTACCGCGAGGACGTCGGCGCGGCGATCGGCACCGCGGTGTTCGACCGCACGGTCGAGTATCACCACCGGCCGACCGAGGAGCTGGACGAGAACGGCCACGGCAACTGTCACACCGCGTTCGCGTTCGTCGCCCACCGAGCCGTCGTCGACGTCGACACCGATCTCGGGCTGGTCAAGGTGGTGCAGGTGGCGACCGCGCAGGACGTCGGTCGGGCGCTCAACCCGCTGTCCGTGCTCGGCCAGATCGAGGGCGGCATCTCGCAGGGGCTCGGTCTCGCCGTGATGGAGGAGATCGTCCAGATCGACGGCCGGATCCGCAACGCCAGTTTCACCGACTACCTGCTGCCGACGATGCTCGACATGCCCCCGGTCGTGGCCACGCTGATCGAGGAGCCCGACCCGCAGGCGCCGCTCGGCGCCAAGGGCGCCGGCGAACCACCCTGCATCTCGGTCACCCCGGCGATCGCGGCCGCGATCCGCGACGCCCTGCGACGCGCCGACGGCAGCTCCGAGCGCGCCAACCGCATCACCAGGGTCCCCGTCCGCCCCCAGGACATCACCGGCACCCCCTGATCGCCGCGCCCTCCGCATCCGAGTGCTGGCGGACCCCCCGGCCGGACGCCCCACACTCGGGCGCGCTTCAACACTCGGTTCTTCCCCTCGAGTGTGAGAGATGCCGCGCGACCGGAAGCAGCGGTTGCCTGCTACGAACGGTCCCACTTCCGGTCCGTCTCGGCGGGGGATCCGTTAGCTTGCCTCCTGATGGCGAGCCCACGCGCTGAGAACAACGTCGCGGTCGAGCGCGAGCACATGAGCTGGGACGACTTCGGGGTCGCCAGCAGGGACATCGCACAGATGGTCGTCGACGACGGCTATGAGCCCGACATGATCCTGGCGATCGCGCGTGGTGGCCTGCTCATCGGCGGCGCCCTCGGCTACGCGCTCGCCGTGAAGAACGTGTACACGATGAACGTCGAGTTCTACACCGGCGTCAACGAGCGCCTCGAGGTGCCGCGGATCCTGCCGCCGGCACCCGACTTCGTCGATCTCGGCCACGCCAAGATCCTGATCGCCGACGACGTCGCCGACACCGGTCACACCCTGCGCAGCGTGGAGCAGTTCTGCGAGGGCAAGGTCGCCGAGGTCCGTACCGCGGTGCTCTACGAGAAGTCACACTCGCTCGTGCAGTGCGACTACGTCTGGAAGCGTACGGACCGGTGGATCCTCTTCCCCTGGAGCGACAAGGACCCGGTCGCCAAGCGCGCCGGCGCGGCCAAGGACCTCTAACCGGCTCGCCTGCGACCGGCTACGGGGTGGCGGGAGCGACGAGGCTCTGGATCCGCTCGCGCACGACCTTCGGTGGGATCACGCCGAGCAGCCGCCCGTTGCGCCACACCGTGATGATCGGCCTCAGTGGGTGCACCATCGGCAGGACCCCGGCGAGGTCGTCGTCGACGTCGGCCCGCGGCAGCCGGTCGAGCGGCGCCATCAGCGACGTCAGCATTGTCCACGGCCGGCTGTCGGCGGGGACGTTCCACATCTGGTCCTCGAGCACGATCCCGTCGAGCGTGCCCCGCTCGCCGCGGATGGCCACGGCGCCGGCGCCGCCGAGCCGGCTGCGCTGCCACAGCATCGAGTCGACGTCCATGTCGGGTCCGACCTCGGCGACGCCGAACCACGTGAACTGGTTGACCTTGGCCGATCCGATTCGCTCACCGATCGTGGCGGTCAACACTTCGACGCGGGCGCTGATGGCGATGAACAGGCCGCTGACGAACATCCAGATGCCAGAGCGTCCGCTGAGCATCAGCGACACGCCGAACGCGGCGAGCCCCCACCCGAGGATGCTCCCCGCGTATGCCGCCTCGCGCATCGCGCGGTACCGCTCGCCGTGACGCGACCACCGCAGTGCTCGAAGGATCCGACCACCGTCGAGCGGTGCGCCGGGGAGCACGTTGAACGCCGCGAGGGCGACGTTGACGGCGGCGAACCAGGCGATCGACACGACCACGTCGCCACCGCCGAAGACCCGATCGAATGCGTAGGCGAATCCGACGCCGGCCGCTCCGAGGGCGGCATTGCACAGCGGCCCGGCCGCCGCGATCCAGCCCTCCGCCCGCGGGGTCTGTGGCTCACGATCGAGCCTCGCCATCCCGCCGAGCCCCCACAGATCGATCGTCGACGTGCCGATGTCGAACCGCCGAGCGACGGACGCGTGGGCCAGCTCGTGCAGCAGGATGGCGACAAAGAAGCTGATCACACCGACGGCACCGACCACGACTCCGAGGTCAGCGACGAGAACGCCCCCGAGCAGCGCGGCGACCACAACCGCGGTCCAGTGGATCCGAACCGTCGTGCCGGCGATGCGGCCGACTCGGAGTGAGCCCTTCAGCATGTTGATCTGCGGGTCAGTGTACCGACCGGCCCGCTCGGGCAGCCGCCCGTCAAACTTGGGCGAGGACGACCATCGCGCAGTTGCGACCGCTCGCGCCCCAGATGCCCGCACCGGGGAACGTCGCGGCACCCGTGAGGTACAACCCGGAGACCGCGGTCTCGTAGCGAGTCAGCTCAGGATCGTTGCTACGCAGCGCCGCCAGCGGCCCGCCGCCGAAGCTCGTCGCGTGGCCGCGGGGCAGGTGGAACTCGCGTTCGTACACGTCGGGGGTCATCACCCGGAACGTTTCGATCGAGCCGATCACGTCGTTCTCGCACAGCCCGTCGAGGAGTTCCAGCCACCGCTGTGGTTCGCGGGATGCCGGCCAGCCGCCGGGGTGACCGTACGGGGTCAGGAGCACCTCGACCGACAGCACGTGGCGCCCCTCGGGCGTGACGCTCGGGTCGATCAGCGACGGTACGTTGACGAGCAGGCCCGGCCGTTCGATCACCGTCCCGGCACCCAGTTGGCGGTATGCCGCGTGCATCTCGGCGATCGACGGGGTCACCGTCAACGTCGACGAGAGCGGGTGGTCGCGGTCCCTGAGCACCGGCGGGTCGGACACGATCGCGTCGATCTTCGACTCGTAGCCGTCCTCAGGAACCTTCGCTCGCCAGCGCTCGATCAGCGCCGAGGCGCCGTTCGGCGCGTGCTCCAACCATTCCACGAACGTGCGGCGGGGATCGGCGGCGGACACCACGACCGGCGCGGTGATCTCGGTGCCGTCGGCGAGCCTGACCCCCCGGACCCGCTCGGCGTTGCAGAGGATTGCCGCGACCGTCGTGCTCGTTCGCACCACGCCGTCGTGGTGCTCGATGCTCCGCCGCAGGGCGTCGGGCAGGGCGCCGCTGCCACCCACCGGTCGCCCGACGGTGGCGACGTGGCGCATCGCGTAGCCCAGTGCGCCGAGGCCGGTGCCCGGAAGCTCCGGGCTGACGCCCCACACCATCGGCCCGCCCACGAGTCCAGCGCCGAGCAGTGCCTCGCTGCGGAAGTACGACCGCATCACGTCGGCTGCGCTGCGCCGGCTCCAGCGGAACACGGTGGGCAGCCCGGCAAACCGCCGCCGAAGCGCCTGGCGGCTCAGGCTGCGCACGGTCGGCGGCTCGGACGCGGCAGCCAGCACCGCGGCGACCGCCGGGACCGCTCGTTTCACGTAGCGCCGGTAGCCATCGACGTCGCTCGGATGGGTTCGGGCCAAGCCTTCGACCGTGCGGTCGACGTCGTGCCAATGGGTCCACGCCGGCCCGCCCGACCACGCCATGGCCGCGCCGGTCGGTTCGAGGTCGAGGTACGACAGCCCGAAACGCTCCAGCTCCAGCTCGCCGATCACCGGCGTCGTGCGCAGCGTGATGTGGTCGCAGCTGCACACGTTCACGGTCGCGCCGGCGAACTCCTCGCTCGTCGCAGTGCCGCCCACCGCGGCGCGGGCTTCGAGCACGACCACCGACATCCTGGCCTTCGCCAGGTATCCGGCCGTGATCAGGCCATTGTGCCCGCCGCCGACGATGATCGCGTCGAAGTCAGGCGCGGTCGCGATCGTCATCGGCCGGCGACGACGCGACTCGCGACGTCGCCGAGGACGTCCGATGCGGCTGCGGCGAGCGCGCGCACGAGGTCGCCGGCTGGTCGGTCGGTTCCGAGCGGGACGGCCTGCCCGGACCACAGGGCAGAGAACTCCGACGAGCCACCCGCTTCGGCGACGGCGCGCAACGGAGCCGTCCCGACGGCCGCAAGTGGGAACGGGGGCACATCGCCAGCGATCGGACCAACCTCGCGGATCAGACGGTTGGCGATGCTGCGCGCCGGTCGGCCGGTGATCACGTTCGTCACCACGGTCGAAGCGTCGGTAGCTGCCGCAAGCGCGGCGCGATGCAATGGGCTGGTGACCGCCTCCGGGCACCGGAGGAACGCGGTACCAAGCTGAACTCCATCGGCGCCGAGCACCAAGCGCGGCGGCGATCCCGCGCCCATCGCCGATCCCGCCGGCGGCGATCACGGGAACGTCGACCGCGTCGGCGACCAGCGGGACGAGGGCGAAGGTTCCGACCTGGGTGCTCGGGTCGCCGGTCAGGAACATGCCCCGGTGCCCACCCGCTTCGACCCCCTGGGCAATCACCGCGTCGCAGCCGCGCTCGGCCAGCCACCGGGCCTCGGCCACGGATGTAGCCGACGACAGAACCACCGCACCGGTGGCTCTGACCCGATCGAGCAATCCGAGCGCAGGAAGCCCGAAGTGGAAGCTGACCACCGGCGGCCGCAACGCTTCGACGACGGCACAGAGCTCCTCGCCGAATGACATCCGCGCTCCCGGTGCCGTTCCGGGCAGCGGCGGTGCGACACCGAGCTCGCTGTAGAGCACGGCGAGACGCTCGAGCCAGCCGGCGACGGCCACCTCCGCGTCCCCCGGCTCGTCATGGCAGAAGAAGTTCACATTGAACGGACGGTCCGTGCCCGCCCTGATCGCCTCGACTTCGGTCTGGATCTGCTGAGGACTGAGCGTCGCGCAGGGCAACGATCCGAGACCCCCGGCCTCGGACACGGCGATGGCGATCGCGCTGTCGGTCGAGCCGGCCATCGGGGCCTGCACGATCGGCACGTCGATGCCGAGAAGGTCGGTCAGCCGGTTCTGCACTGCTCGCACAGTACGGCGTGCGCCGAGCGGCGCTCTACGAGCGTGCATTGTCGGCGAACCGGCTCGTGGGCCAGACTTCCGACCGTGACGTCGACCAAACCGGTATCAAGGCAGCTCGCCCACCTGCGAGCGCCCGACGTCGTCACGCAGCTGAGCGAACGCAGCATCGTGGTGCAGCCGCTCGGCGCGATCGAGCAGCACGGACCACACCTGCCGCTGCACACCGATCTGCTGATCGCCGAGTCGGTGGCCGTCGCGGCCGTCGCCAGGTCGGTCACGAATTCGACGTGTGGCTGCTACCGCCGCTCGCCTACACGAAGTCCGACGAGCACGCGTGGTCACCGGGCACGATCTGGTTGTCGACGTCGACGATGCTCGCGGTGCTCGACGACATCGGCCGTTGCGTCTCGATGACGCCTGCTCGGCGCCTTGTGTCGTTCAACGGCCACGGCGGGAACTCGGCGCTCCTGGCCGTCGCCAACCGCGAGCTGCACCGGAAGTACGGCGTGATGACGTTCCTCGCTCATCCCTCGCTGCCGCCTGACCAGGGCGGGGCGTCGACGGCCGCCGAGCTCGGCTTCGGGATCCACGCCGGCGCCGACGAGACCTCGCTCGTGCTGCACCTCGCCCCCGAGCTGGTCGACCTGTCGGTTGCGATCCGCGGGTACCAGAGCACCTTGCCACCAACCGGTACGTGCGGTTCGGCGGCGCCGTGTCGTTCGGCTGGCTGTCGAACGACTTCAACGACGACGGCGTGATCGGCGACCCGACGGGTGCGACGCCGAGCGGGGTGCCGAGCTGTTCGCCGGCGCGGTCGACGCGTTCTGCGACGCGCTGGGTGAGATCAGCCGCGTTCGCGTTCCGGGCACGAGCTCGGCCGGCCGGCGGGCCGACTGCGATCGAGCCTGCGCGTCGACCGTGACCGCCTGTGGGCGCGCATCGTGGCGCTCGGCGAGGTCGGGGCGATCGAGGGACCCAACGGCGAGCACGGCTCTGCCCGCCTCGCGCTCACCGATGCCGACCGCGACGGGCGCGACCTCGTCGTCGGCTGGATGCGGGATCTCGGGCTCGACGTCGCGATCGACGCGATCGGCAACGTCGTCGCCACCCGCAAGGGCACCGACTCCACCGCCGCACCCGTGATGACCGGCTCGCACATCGACACCGTCGCCACCGGGGGCCGCTTCGACGGCAACTTGGGCGTGCTGGCCGGGCTCGAGGTCATCGAGACCCTCGAGCAGCACGGCGTGCAGACCCGCCTGCCGGTCACCGTCGCCTTCTTCACCGACGAGGAGGGCGCCCGCTTCGCGCCGGACATGCTCGGCAGCCTCGTCTACGTCGGCGGCATGGCGTTGGAGGGCGCGCTCGACATCACGGCGATCGACGACGGCGCCCGGCTCGGCGACGAGCTGATCCGCATCGGGTACGCCGGACCACTGCCGTGCCCGACCGCCTCCGCCCCGGCCGCCTATGTCGAGCTGCACATCGAGCAGGGTCCGATCCTGGAGGACGAGGGCCTGACGATCGGAGTGGTCGAGGGCGTCCAGGGGATCTCGTGGACCGAGCTGACGATCACCGGGCGATCGGCGCACGCCGGAACGACGCCGATGCGCCTGCGCCGCGACCCGGCGTACGTTGCCGCGGCGCTCACGACATTCGTGCGGGAGCTGACGCCGGCGGTACGGCGGGCCCAGGTCGCCACGGTCGGGCGGTTCGAGGTCGCGCCCCGACCTCGTCAACGTCGTGCCGACGCGGGCCGCGATCACCGTCGACCTGCGCAACACCGACGAGCCGTCCTGCAGCGAGGCCGAGCGCCGCGCTGGCGGCCGAGGTCGACGCGGCTGGCCGCGGCCGAGGACGTGACGGTCGACGACCCGCTCGCTGGCCCGCTTCGAACCGGTCGAGTTCGACCCGGCCACCATCGACCTCGTCGAGGCGACCGCCCAGCGGCTCGGCCACTCGACCCGGCGGATGCCGAGCGGCGCCGGCCACGACGCCCAGATGCTGGCCCGGATCTGCCCGGCGGCGATGATCTTCACCCCCAGCGTGGACGGCCTGTCGCACAACATCGCCGAGCACACCCACCCGGCCGACGTCACCGCCGGCGCCGACGTCCTGCTGCACACGCTCCTGGAGCTCGGCCGAGCGCCGTCCGCACTGACGAGCCTGCGCGTCGGCGATCGGCCGATCGAAGGCACGAACGGCTGGCGGACCGGGCGACCGGCGCGCCAGACCGCGTCGCCGGGGCCGAAGGCGATCGCCTGGCGCAGCGAGCGGCCCGGACGGCGAGAGGTCGGCGGGCTGCCGGCGGCGACCGTCGCCGGCGGCCGGCCGAGGGCGATGCGGCGTGGTCGGTGACCATCGCCCAGGCGTCGGCCGGCAGGAGGTGGGTCGTCATCACCATCAGGCCGGCGGTCTCGAACGGGCACGCCCGGCCCGACCGGGTTGAACGGGTCCTGCAGGTTGTCGGCGCCGGCGGCGACGTTGACGCCGGCGTCGCGCAGCGCCTGCACCGCGGTCACGGCCGCGCGGCATCGCCGCCTGGCGGTCGCGGCCCTGGAGGAAGAGGTTGGTGGCGGGGAGCGCCACGACGCTGATGCCGGCCGCGGCCACCGCCTCGGCGACTCGCCGCTGGCACCCGAGCGGCTGCTGCCCGAGGCTGACGCAGTGGCTGGCGGTGACGGCGTGGGCGAACCCGTGCTCGGCGACGAGCTCGGCCAGGTCGGCGAGCCCGTCGGCGTTCGGCGTCGAGCGTCTCGTCGGTGTGCAGGTCGACGCCGACGCCGTGCTCGGCGGCGATCTCGAGCAGCACCTCGGTGGCGCCCGACGCGTGCCGGTCGCCGGCTCGAGGTGCGGGCAGCCGCCGACGAGGTCGGCCCCGGCGTCGAGCGCGTCGGCGAGCAGGGCCCGCTGCGCGGCGCCCGTCCGGCCCGGTCGACCGGCCACCCGACAGCGCGACGATCTCGACGTCGATCACGTCGGCGACGCGGTCGCGCGGACCTCGACCAGCGCCTCGATGCTCGTCAGGCCGTTGTCCAGTGTGGTGTCGGCGTGGGTGCGCACGGCGCGTGAAGCCGTTGGCGGCCATCAGCCGGGCCGCCCGCTCGGCGCGCTCGATGGTCTCGGCGACGTTGAGCACGGTCGCGCGCGGCCCTCATCGCCTCGATCGCGCCGAGCAGGTCACCGGTCTCGTTCGCCACGAGTCGGCGAGGAACGCCTTGTCGAGGTGGGCGTGCGGCTCGACCGCCGCCGGCAGCAGCACGTAGCCGGTGAGGTCGACGGTCGTCGGCGCGGCCGCGGCGGACGTCGACGCCGGGCCGACCGCGTCGATGACGGCGCCGTCGAGGCGGACGTCGGCCGCGCGCCGTCGACCAGCTTCGCGCCCGCAAGCACCGTCGTCGCCCATGTGCGCGACCTAACGGCGTGGTACTGTCGGCGAACGGGTGCACCGTCGACGGCGGAGAGGAGGTCGAGCGATGCCCGAACTGAAGCTCGGAGCGTTCTTCTTCGGCGGCGTCGAGATGGACGACGCCGGTGCCGGACCGCCCAACCCGATGGACCGCCGCTACACCAACGAGCAGGCGTGGGAGGCGACGCTCGACTACGTCGACTCGGCGATCGAGGCCGATCGGCTCGGCTACGACTCGTTCTGGACGACCGAGCACCACTTCCAGCACGAGGGCTACGAGGTCATCCCCAACGGGATCCAGCTGTCGACGTGGATCGCCGCCCGCACCGAGCGGATCCGCCTCGGCACGATGTTCAACGTCGTGCCGCAGTGGAACCCGCTGCGCCTGGCCGAGGACTTCTCGACGCTGCACAACCTGTCCGGCGGCCGCGGCATCCTCGGCGTCGGGCGCGGCACGGTGCCCCGCGAGGTGCTGCACCTCAACGACAAGGGCGTGTCGATCGGCTCCCACGACAACCCCGACCAGCAGGCCGACGACGACCACAACCGCGAGGTGTTCGAGGAGTCGATGGAGATCGTCCGCCTGGCCCTCGCCGACGAGACGTTCTCGCTACCACGGCAAGCACTTCCGACCTCCCGGTGCCCGGCATCCCCGACCGCGGCTCGACCGTGCAGCACCTGACGCTCGTGCCCCGGCCGCTCTACCCGTACGAGATCTGGCAGGCCGTGACCAGCCCGCCGACGCTCGAGTACGTGCCGGTCGTCGGCCACGGCGCGGTGTTCTGGAACCAGCACTACTCGTTCATCAAGCGCTTCTGGGACAACTACGGCGAGCGCTACGCCGCCGCCCACGACGGCGCACGAGCTCGCCGCCGCACGAGAAGCGGATGCTCGTCGTCGCCGTCCGCGTCGAGGACACCTACGAGAAGGCGGTCGAGACGGCGACGCCCGGCCACGACGAGTTCTGGAAGTTCCTCGGCCCCTACGGCTGGAGCCGGGGCTACATGGGCGAGGACGGCAAGCCGGCCAAGCCGGGGCTGATCCCGACGCTCGACGAGTCGATCGAGAACAAGACGATCCTGCTCGGATCGCCCGAGCGAGGTCGCCGAGGGCGTGCAGTTCTACCGCGACCTGCTCGGCGTCGAGCACCTCACGATCTTCCCGCACCTCCTCGGCGACCCCTACGCGAAGGCCGACGAGCAGATGGCCCGCTTCGTCGAGGAGGTCGTCCCGCTGCTCGGCTGATCGCGGCTAACTTGCCGAGATGCCACCGGGGGACCGGTGAACCTCCTGGCGGACTGAGAGGAGACAACCGAGATGTCTGACGACCCGAACGCTCAGGGCACCGCATCCGCTCCGTCGTGGACCCCGCCGCCCGCCGAGCCGCGACGCCGCCGCCGTCCTCCGCCGCAGCAGGACGCCCAGGCCTACCAGGCCGGCCCCGGCCCAGACCCCAGCGGTGGCGTGCCGCAGGCCGTGCAACGTAGCGGGCCGACCATCAGTCTGAATCCGGAGATCGTCGGGCAGATCCTCCTCGGGGTGTTGTCGTTCGTGGGTGTGCTGCTCGGGCTGATCCTCAAAGTTGTCGACAAGGAGAACACCGGGCGAGCCGACGCCGAGGGCAAGGTCCAGCTCTGGGACACGATGGGCTGGACCTGGGCGTGGCTCGCGCTCGTCGCGGCCGCGCTGATGATCCTCCCGGCGATCGGGAGTGCGATCAACCTTTCGAGTCAGCTCGCCGAACGATCACGTCGGTGGCCGCCGGCACACTGTCTTCTGGTGGGTCCTGTTCATCCTCCCCGTCATCGGTCTGACGACTGCGTTTCTCGCCACGCTCGGCGTCGCTGCCGGGGTCGGTGCGGTCTGGCTCCGCCGCGACAAGGGGGCGGCCGCCTCGTGAGCGACCCGCCGCGCGTGACGGCTCCGATTCGCCATCGTCACGTCGCTGCCCTCTGTGTGCTGAGCCTCGGCATCCCGTGGGCGGCGTCGGTCGCCCGGGTATCGCACCGACGCACGGGTGTTCCTCGCCGCGGCGATCGCCTTTCTCGCGCTGGCCTTGTACAGGCGGGTTTCCAGTCCGGACACCGCCGGCACGGCCGTCACCGCGCGCGCTGGTCGTCGCTGGCAACGGTGCTCGCGCTCGAATCCGGCCGATCGAACCCGAGCCGCTCATCGTGACCGTGGGTACGATCGTGCTCCTGCTGGGCGTGCGGTTCACACCACGACGCACCTAAGACGCATCCGTCGAAGTACGGGCAAGCCGCCCGTTCGCGGCGCAAGGTTACAGACCGGCTGCCGAGCCGATCCGCGCCCGGGGGTCGGCGGCGGCGCTGAACGTGCCGTCGTCCTCGACCACGATGACGTGGGCGTGGCCGAACGAGCTGTCGAACGCTGGCGCCCGAGCGACCTGTGGCCGCGCGCCGCGAGGCCGCTCGGCCCACGAGGTGGGCGCGTCGTCCTCGACGACGACGGTCGGCGGCGTCGGCGCGGTCCACGTGTCGAAGCCGGTCGCCGGACCGCGAAGGGCCCATCGCGGCGCGGCGACGGCCTCGGCCGCGGGTTCGCCGTGCCGGAACAGTCGCGCCGCCAACTGCGGCGACGATCTGCGGTTGGGCGTCGCCGCCCATCGTTCCGAACACCGCGACGAGCCGCCCGTCCCGGCGGGCGAGGGCCGGCAGCAGCGTGTGCGGCGGCCGTCGTCCGGGCGCGAACTCGGCCGGGTGGCCCGGCTCCAGCGAGAAGCCGAGTCCGCGGTTGTGCAGGTTGATCCCGGTCGTCGGCTCGACCAGCCACGACCCGAATCCAGACGCGTTGGACTGGATCAGGCTGACCGCGAGCCCCGACCGCTCCGCCGTGCAGAGGTACGTCGTGTCGCCGTCGCTGACCGGCACCGGGCGGCGCGACGCCGAGCTCGGCGCTCGATCAGGTCGCCGCGCCCGAGCGACGGCCACGACGAGCAGCGTCGCCGTCGGCGTCGTCGTGCAGCACGCCGGGCCGGTCGAAGGAGGCGGCCGTAGCCGCCTCGATCATGATGTGCGCCCACGCGTCGTCGTCGGGATCGTCGGGAAGCCCGACGGCGTCGGCGAGCGCGGAGAGCCCAGCAGCAGGTAGCCCTGCGAGTTCGGCGGCATTGTGAACAGTTCGACGCCGAACGCGGCGGCCCGCAACGGATCGACCCACGTCGCCTGGCTGGCGACGAGGTCGGCGTCGGTGAACAGCCCGTCGCCGAGCGTCACCAGCCCCTCTCCGAACGCGCCGCCGTAGAACGAGTTGCGGCCGCCGAATGCGATCGCCTGCAACGCCAGCGCCACTCCCGGCCGGCGAACCGATGCTCCCGGCTGGGTCGCCTGATCCGAGAGCTCGGCGAGCTGCGTCGCGCGCCTCGTCGTCGAGCACGCCGAGCGACGCCACGAGCAGCGGGCTCGCCGGGAACCCGCTCGCGGCGAGGCGGATCGCCGGCTTCAACACGATGTCGAGCGAAAGGCGACCGAAGCGTTCGATGCAGCGCGACCCACCCGTCGACGCATCCGGGGATCGTGACGGTGCGCACGTCGTGGCGGAACGGCATCTCGCTCAGTCCCTCGGCGCGCATCGCCGCGGCGTCGGCACCCGATCCGGCCCGCCCGCTGGAGTTCGAGCGCGTGCACTTCGCCATCCGGCGACGAAACCAGCGCGAAGAGGTCACCGCCCATCCCGCACAGGTGCGGCCCGGTCACCGCGATCGCGGCATTGGCGGCGACCGCCGCGTCGACTGCGTTGCCGCCATGGGCGAACACCCACATCGCCGCCTGGGTCGCTTGCTGGTCGGCCGTCACCGCGATCGCGTGCCGCGCGCGTCGACGTGAACGGTACGGCTCTGCGGTCACTGAGAGCGACAGTAATGGTGCGTGGCCGGAGACCGTTGCGCCGCTGTGGGGATCGAAGCGCTACTCGACCCAGATGCCGCGCTCGACGAAGACGTCGCGTAGCACCGCCGGCCGGTCGGTCATGAGCCCGTCGACCCCGAGGTCGAGCAGCCGGTGCATCTCGGCCGGGTCGTCGATCGTCCAGACGTGCACCGCCACGCCACGGCGGTGTGCCCGGCGCACGAACCGCTCGGTCACGAGGACGACGCGTCCGTGGCACACCGGCACCTGGGCCGCCATGGCGGCGCCCGGATTGACGCCGGATGCCCACAGCACGGCCAGCTCTCTGCGTGGCCATGCTCGTACACACGCCGGCGCCAACGCGCCTGCGCAGCGCCCTGATGCGGGTATCGCTGAACGACGCGAGGCAGACCCGGTCGAGGACGCCGAGCTTGGTGACCTCGGCAGCCAGCGGTTCGACCGCCGAGTCGCTCTTGCAGTCGATGTTCAGCCTGGTGTCCGGGAACGCCTCGATCAGATCGCGCAGCCGGGGGATCGGCTCGATCCCGTCGACTCGTGCCGTCGAGACCTCTGCCCATGGCAGCGTGGAGATCGAGCCGGGTCGGCCGCACGTCCTCGACAGGTCGTCGTCGTGAAACGCCACGACGACACCGTCCACGGTCACGTGCACGTCGGTCTCGAGGTACCGGTATCCGAGGCGGACCGCGTGCTCGAACGCCGGCATCGTGTTCTCGGGTGCGTCGCTCGCACCGCCACGATGGGCGAACGGGATCGGACCGGGCCAGTCCAGGTAGGGATGTCGCGCCGGCCCGAGAGCACTTGTCACCGACGGCAGTATGGTCGGTGGAACGAGACTCCAGGATGCTCCCGGTCCGCGTCTTCCGTCAGAGTCGGGCAACGTCGCGGACCAAGCGGGTTCGCAAGGAGCGCCTGCCTGAAGCAGACCCATACACTTCCCGCGATGGAGAAGAAGGCGGTCGTCACGTCGCCGTACGACGGGCACGAGATCGGCAGGGTCACGGCGGGCACTGGCGACGATGTCGACCGCGCCGTCGCCGCAGCGAAGCACGCCCTGGAAGCGGGACCGCTACCGAGGTGGAAGCGAGCCGAGATCCTCGACACCGCGGCCCGGCTGCTGACCGAGCGCGTGGAGGACTTCGCCAAGATCATCGCCGAAGAGGCGGCCAAGCCGATCCGTACCGCCCGGATCGAGGCCCAGCGCGCCGTTGGCACGTTCCAGTTCGCCGCCGCCGAGGCGCGGACGTTCGACGGCAACCTCGTGCCCCTCGACGCGATCCCGGCGGGCGAGGGCAAGATCGGTTTCGCGATGCGCCGGCCGATCGGCGTGGTCGGGGCGATCGCCCCGTTCAACTTCCCGCTCAACCTCGTCGCCCACAAGGTCGCGCCGGCGATCGCCGCCGGGTGCCCGATGGTGTTGAAGCCGGCCACACAGACCCCGTTCAGCTCGATCAGGCTCGCCGACATGCTGATCGGAGACTGCGGGCTTCCGCCGGAGTGGCTGCACGTCGTCACCGGTGGCGGGTCCATCGTCGGCAACGCGATCGTCGACCACCCCGACATCGCGATGATCACGTTCACGGGGTCGCCCGAGGTCGGCTGGGCGATCAGGGCGAAGGCCCCGCGAAAGCGGATCGGGCTGGAGCTCGGCAACAACGCCCCGGTGATCATCGAGCCCGACAGCGACTGGTCGGCGGCGGCGAAGAAGATCCGGGTCGCCGGATTCTCGCACGCCGGCCAGAGCTGCATCTCGACCCAGCGGGCGCTCGTCCACCGCTCGATCCTCGACGAGTTCACCGACACCCTGGTTGCCGAGGTCTCGACGCTGGTCGTCGGCGACCCGCTGGACGAGGCCACCGAGGTTTCCGCGCTGATCTCGGCGGCCGAGCGCGACCGTGTGAAGGCGTGGGTCGACGACGCGATTGCCGAGGGCGCGACGCTGGCCTGCGGCGGCGACATCGACGCCAACGGAGTGCTCGTACCCACCGTGCTCACCAACGTCACGCCGGGCATGGATGTGTGCCGGCTGGAGGTGTTCGGTCCGGTCGTCGCGGTCGCCGGGTACGACACGCTCGACGAGGCGATCGCGCTGGCCAACGACACGCGCTACGGCTTGCAGGCGGCGATCTTCACGAACCGGGTCGCCGACGCGATGAAGGCGTTCCAGGCACTCGACTTCGGCGGCGTGCTCGTGAACGAGGTCCCGACGTGGCGCGCCGACCAGCAGCCCTACGGCGGGGTTCGCGACAGCGGCAACACCCGCGAGGGTCCGGCTTACTCGATCCGCGAGATGACCGAGCTGCGCATGGTCGTGCTCAGCCCGTAGAGCACGTACACCAAGGCCGCCGCCGCGCCGATCTCGAACACGAGCGCGAGCAGCGCCTCGGGAGAGGGCTCGAAGCCCTTCTCCGCGAAGTTGGTTCCTGCGATGCTCGTGAACGGGACTCCGGCGTCCGTGCGACTGAGCCCGAACGCGAACAGCGTGCCGTTGACGACACCCAGCGCTCCGACGACCGGCAACCAATGGTCCCACACCGCCAGGGCGATCGCCGCGATGACCGACGACACGACGTTGAGCATGAACATCCGCCCAAGGTTGTCGTTGGGGTAGTCCTTGTAGCCGTCGTTCCACAGCTTGAAGTGCACGATGCCGCCGGCCAGAACCAGTGCTGCCGCTGCCCAGCGGACGGTCGTGTTGGTTTCGATGCTCATCGCCGCCCCTCAGCCCTCGACCACGATCGTGCCGCTCATCCGCGGGTGGATGCCGCACTTGTACGAGTAGGTGCCGGGCTCGGTGAACGTCACGCTGAACGTGTCGCCCTGGGCGAGATCCGGCGACGTTTCGAACTCGCCGCCGTCGAACTCGATGCTGTGGGCCATGCCGTCGTTGTTCGTCCACACGACCTCGGTGCCCACGGCGACGGTGGCCTCGGCCGGGCCGAACTCGAACCCCGCGATCTCGACCGCGAACTGCGCGGTCGCGGCCGGCGCATCCGAGCCAGCCGGCGCCGCGGTCGAGTCGGACGCCTCTGCGGCAGGTGCTGGCGTGACGACCGCAGTCGCCGGTGCCGCCGTCGAGCCGGACGCCGAGTCGCCGGCGTCGTCGTCCGACGAGAACGCTGCTCCGATAGCGAACAGGGACACGGCCAGCGACACCGCGCCGGCCGCGACCACGAAGGCGCGAGGTTGGTCCACGGGATCTATTCGTCCGGCGGCTCAGATCGGTTCGCGCTCTGCGCACGTCGTGACGTCGCCTTGCCGGCGACGAGACTGCGTGCATGACGGCCGGGCCGGACACCTTCGATCGCCTCGACCGGTTCGAGGCTGTCGTCCGGGGTACCCGCCGGGCCGACGACCCGTTCCGTCTGGCGTCATCGGCGGCGCTCATCAGTGCGGTGCTCCGCACGGACGTCGACGTCGAGGCCGTCCGCGTCACCCTCGATGACCTGGCCGAGGCTTCTCCGGCGCGGACGTTCGATGGCCTCAGGGACCACGTCTTCGAACACCTCGGGTTCCGTGCCGACCCAACCGGCGCCGGCGTCGTCGAGAACTCGATGATCGATCGCGTGCTCGACACCCGTCGCGGCTTGCCCGTCCTCGTCGCCACCGTGATCATCGCGATCGGGCTCCGCACCGGCATCCCCGTGACCGGAATCGGGATGCCGTTCCAGTTCCTGATCGGCGATGGGCGCCGCCGCGGAGTCTTCGTGGACCCCGTCACGGGCGACGTCTGGGACAAGACCGCCGCCCGGGAGCGCTTCGATCAGTTGTCGGGCGGCCAATTCGCGTGGGACGACGGTTACCTGAGCCCGGTGCGGACGACCGCGATCGTCGAACGGATCCTGCGCAATCTCGAGATCACGTTCCGCCAGCAGCACGACACCGCTGAGCTGGCGCTGGTGGTGTCGATGATGGCGCGCCTGCCGAACCACGCCCATCGGGCCGCCGAGGCGAGGCGCCTCAGCGGGATCTTCAACTGATCCGGGGGCGAAGGGCTCCGATACCGTCGCGGCATGACCGCGATCGATTTGGGCACCGAGAGACCGGCCGCAACCGACGAAGCGCTCGTCGAGTCGCTGATCGACGACCTGCTGGAATCGTTCCCGCCGGCGTCCACGGACGCGGTGACGTTCCTCGGTGCCCAGTTCGATCACGGTCTCGCGTGGGTGCACTTCCCTGAGGGGCAGGGCGGCCTCGGGGTCCTGCCGAAACATCAGAAGACGGTCAACGAGCGGATCGACACGGCCGGCGGCCCGGCAGGGATGTGGCGCAACCCGATCGGCTACGGGATGTGCGCGCCGACTGTGGTCGAGTGGGGGACCGACGCTCAGAAGCAGCGCTATCTGCGCCCGCTGTTCACGGGCGAGGAGGTGTGGTGCCAACTGTTCTCGGAGCCGGGGGCGGGCTCCGACTTCGCCGGACTCGCCGCCAGAGGAGTGAAGGACGGTGACGAGTGGGTCGTCAACGGCCAGAAGGTGTGGACGTCACTCGCGCACGTGTCGCGCTGGGGACTGCTCGTCGTGCGTACCGATCCCGAGGCGGTCAAGCACGCCGGGCTGACCGCGTTCGTCGTCGACATGCAGGCGCCGGGCGTCGAGATCAAGCCGCTGCGCCAGATCACCGGTGACGCCGAGTTCAACGAGGTCTTCTTCACCGACGTCCGGATCCCGGAGAGCGAGATGCTCGGCCGTCCCGGTGACGGCTGGCGGGTGTCGCTCACCACATTGATGAACGAGCGGGTCTCGATCGGCGGGGTGATCCCGCTGCGCGGCTCCGGCGTGATCGCCGAGTTGATGGCGGTCTGGGATCGGCTCCCCGCGGAACGACGCAACGCGGCCACCCGCGACGAGGTGATGAAGCTGTGGAGCAGGGCCGAAGTGCTGCGGCTCACGAACATCAGGGCGAGCGCCGCCCGCAAGCTCGGCAACCCCGGACCCGAGGGGTCGATCGCCAAGGCTGCGGCGGCCAACCTCAACAAGGATGTGTTGTCGACCGCCGTGACATTCCTCGGCGCCGAGGGGATGCTGTACGGCGACTACACGATGAAACGCCCGCGGTACTCCGCCGACTCGGAGGGGCTGCACCACGCGTTCCTGCGCAGCCGCGCCAACTCGATCGAGGGGGGCACCACCGAGGTGATGTACAACATCCTCGGCGAGCGCGTGCTCGGCCTTCCCGGGGACGTCCGCGTCGACCGCGACGTCCCGTGGACCCAGGTTCCGCGCAACTGAATCGGGTTTCGGTGGGCGGGCCAGTGCGCTACGACCCGGCGAGCGCCGCGAGCACGTCGCTGGCGCTGAGCGAACGGTCGTCCATCGGGGTGCCGCCGTCGACGGCGCCGCCGAGCATCGCCGTGGCGGCGATCTCGACCGCGCCCTGCAGCTCGCGCAGGTTGCGCGGCGGCGGGAAGTACTCGTCCTCGTCGGTGACCCTCACGAGTTCCACGCCTTCGCGCGGCGCCAGCGCGGCGATCACGTCGTCGACGATCTCGTTCGGCGCCGACGCACCTGCGGTGACGCCGACCACGAGGCTCGGATTCGAGAAGGCTGGCGGAATCTCGTCGGCCGTGTTGATCCGTGCGACCATCGAGCATCCCGCCTCGTGGGCGAGCTTCTCGAGTGCCCGCGTGTTCGACGAGTTCGCCGACCCGATCACGACGATCGCGTCGCATCGCGCCGCCAGCTCCATGAGCGCTGACTGCCGGTTGGTGGTCGCGAAGCACAGGTCGCTGCGGCCGGGCGTCCATGCGTCCGGGTAGCGCTGCTTCACCGCGACGGCGACGTCGTTCCAGTCGCGGTGCGAGAGCGTTGTCTGGGCGAGCAGCGCGACCGGCTCGGTGAAGTCGTCGAGGGCCTCGACTTCGGCGACCGATTCGACCCGGTTGATCGATTGCGGGGCAACGGCCATCGTGCCGACCGCCTCCTCGTGGCCGTCGTGACCGACGTATACGATGCGGAAGCCCTTCCCGGAGCGCACGCGCACCTCGTGGTGGACCTTGGTGACGAGCGGGCAGACCGAGTCGACCACGTAGCTGCCCCGGACGCGGGCGGCCTCGACCACCGCCGGGGCGGACCCGTGGGCCGACAGCATGATCGGGTGCCCGGCCGGCACCTCGTCGATGTCGTCGACGAAGATCACGCCCTGGCGCTCGAAGCGCTCGACGATCAGTTGGTTGTGGACGATCTCGTGGTAGCAGTAGACGGGCGGCTCGAACGTGCGCACCATCCAGGCCAGCGCCTTGATCGCCATCTCGACCCCGGCGCAGAAGCCGCGGGTTCGGCCAGCAGCACACGCTCGACCCCGTTCGTAGTCATCTCGATTTCGAGGCTACCGACGAGCGCCGTCGCCGTTTCGCTAGTCGCGTGAGGTGGCACGCGCTTCGAGCGGCACGACGGCATGTCCTGAGGTCTGCGTCACGTTCTGCCGGTCTCGACCACGCATCCGCAGTTGCTGCCACCGCACGTAGCCGCCCCGTGCGGCACGACCCACCGATAGCCTGGAGCGGCCCATGAGTGCTCCCGTCGTTGTGTCTGTCGCGCCTGGTTCTCCAGCGGAATCGGCCGGGCTCGTGCCCGGTGACACGGTGCTGCGCCTGAACGGACGGGTGCCGCGGGACGTGATCGAGTGGCGGCTGTGGTCGGACGAGGCCGAGGTGTCGCTGCTCGTGTCCCGGCACGGCGTCGAGTTCGACGTCGACGTCACGAAGCCCGCTGCGCTGCCGCTCGGCGCAGAGGTGTCGAGCGCGCTGTTCGACCGGGTCCGCACTTGTGACAACCACTGCGAGTTCTGTTTCATCTACCAGCTGCCGAAGGGAATGCGCCGGAGTCTGTACCTGAAGGACGACGACTACCGGCTGAGCTTCTTGTACGGCAACTTCACCACGCTCACCCGGTTCACCGAGGCCGACCTCGAGCGCGTGGTCACGGAGGGTCTGTCGCCGCTGCACGTGAGCATCCACTCGACCGACCCTGGGCTGCGGGCGCAGATGCTGCGCAATCCCCGGGGTGCAACGAGTCTCCGCTGGCTGCGGGCACTGCTCGACCACGGCATCGACGTTCGCGGTCAGGTCGTCGTGTGTCCCGGCGTGAACGACGGCGCTCGGCTGGACGAGACGTTTGCGGGGATCCTCGACGAGTACCCGGAGCTGTCGTCGATCGCCGTCGTGCCGCTCGGCATCTCGAAGTTCAATCCGGAAGCCGGGCTGCGCGAGCACACGCTGGCCGAGGCGCGAGCCGTCGTCGACGCGATCGAAGACTGGCAGGGGGTCTACCGGGTCGCGCTCGGGAGGCGGCTCGTGCACGCCGCCGACGAGTACTACCTCATGGCGCGGCGGCCGTTCCCCGAAGCGGATCGCTACGAAGGGTTCCCGATGCACGAGGATGGAGTCGGGATGGCCCGCACGTTCGAGCGGGAGTTTTCCGGAGTCGCCGACACCGGCGAGGACGGCGAGATCACGATCACCGGCACGCGGCGCGGATTCTTCGCCGCCGCCGACGCGCCGCGGAACCCCACCGACTACAAGACGCTGTGCTCGCCTGGCGGAGGTTCGACCGCGGCGACCACGGCGATCCGGCTCGCGCCGCGGCGCAATGCGTCCGATCGGCATCCTGTCCGCGGCGATGGGCGCGCGGGTGCTCGCCCCGCTCGTCGACTCGCTCGGGCGCGACGACGTCCGGATCATCCCGGTCGCCAATGAGTTCTTCGGGGGGAACACCGCGGTGTCCGGATTGATGGTCGGCGAGGACATCGCTCGGGTCCTGCATGACGAACCGGCGGGACATCGCTACCTGCTGCCTGATGTGTGCCTGTCGGACGATGGCCGCTTCCTCGACGGCACCACCCTGGCCGACTTGCCGCGTCCGGTCGACGTCATCGCGACCGACGGTCGGGCGCTGCGGGACGCGCTCGGCGTTCGTGCCGAACAACTGGTCGGCATCGGCCGTGGCTGAGCGCTCCGTCCCGCTCGTCGCCATCGTCGGGCGGGCGAACGTCGGCAAGTCGACGCTGTTCAACCGGATCATCGGTGAGCAGGCGGCGATCGTCGAGGACCGCCCCGGCGTCACACGCGACCGCAAGGTGCTCGACGCCGAGTGGCTCGGCGTGCCGTTCCAGGTGGTCGATACGGGAGGTTGGATGCCCGGCGGCAACGACCTCGAAGCCAAGGTCTCTCGCCAGGTCGAGTCGGCCGTGCGGGACGCCCACGTCGTGCTGTTCATCGTCGACGCCAGCGTCGGCATCACCGACGACGACGAGGCCGTGGCCGACTGGCTGCGCCGCGCCCACCGCGATGTGGTGCTCGTTGCGAACAAGGCCGACAACGACCGGCGCGAGGACGAGCGCTGGGAGTTCATGGGCCTCGGTCTCGGGGAGCCCTACCCGGTGAGCGCACTGCACGGCCGCCGCGCCGGCGACCTGCTCGACGTGGTCATCGATCGCTTCCCGCAGCCCGATGCCGTGGCCGTTGAGCCCGACGAGAGCGCGGTCGAGTCCGATGGCGAGTGGAATCCGGCGGACCCCGAGGCACCCAGGGTGGCGATCGTCGGGCGTCCCAATGTCGGCAAGTCGACACTTTTCAACCGCCTGGTCGGCGAGGATCGCTCGGTTGTGCACGACGTCGCCGGCACGACCCGCGACGCCATCGACACTCTCGTCGAGACCGAGGACGGACCGATCGTGTTCGTCGACACGGCGGGCATGCGCCGCCGCTCACGCATCGACGACTCGGCCGAGTACTACTCGCTGGTCCGTGCCTTGCGGGCGATCGACGACGCCGACATCGCGCTCCTGGTGATCGACGCCACCGAGGGCGTCACCGGCCAGGACCAACGGCTGGCCGAGCGAATCGACGCCGCCGGGTGCCCGATCCTGGTCGTCCTCAACAAATGGGAGCTCGTCGACGACCCCGACGATCGGCTCGACAAGCTCGCCGACCTCTCGCGGAAGCTGGCGTTCATCGGGAACGCGCCCGTGCTCAAGATCTCGGCGCTCACCGGCAAGGGAGTGCACAAGCTGCGCCCGGTCCTGCAGGACGCGATCGCGCAGTATCACCGGCGGGTGCCGACGAAGGACGTGAACCGCGTGATCGCCGACGCCCAGCAGCGCCAGCCGGCCGGCGGGGGAGCGAAGGTGCTCTACGCCGTGCAGGGCGCGAGCGACCCGCCCACGTTCACGCTGTTCGTGAACCGCGAGATCCCGCAGACGTACCTTCGCTACCTCGAACGCTCGATCCGTGAGGCGTTCGGGTTCGGCTCCACCCCGCTGAAGCTGCGGGTGCGCAACCGGACGAGCTGACGATGTCCGGGGGCCCTGATGCCGTGGTGTGACCGCTGTGCGAAGTACTGGGCCCCGTCGTCGATGAAGGACGACGGCAGCTGCCCACGTTGCGGCGCCAGCCTCGACGAACCCGCGGTCGCCGCCGCTCACGCCCATGAGAAGGTGGCCGACGAGAAGACGCCGTGGCATTTCAAGCTGATGATCGCCGCCCTCGTCGGCTACCTCGGATGGCGCTTCGTGGAAATCGGCATCAAGATCTTCACTTGAGTCAGCGGAATGAGCGGCATCCGTGATCTTCGATGACCCAGGCGCCGAGACGACGTCGGGCGCGCACTCGTGAACGTCGTGGTCACCGGTGGCGCGGGATTCATCGGCCGCCACCTGGTCGGTCAACTGCTCTCGGCCGGTCACGATTGCCGGGTCATCGACGAACTGCAGTCACATCGCGCTCGATTCGGCCCGTCCGGTCGGCAGCTTCATCGCCGTCGCCACCGACTGCTGACCGACCTCGACCGGTAGGATCACGGTCGACATACGGGCTGTGGCGCAGCTTGGTTAGCGCGCTTGACTGGGGGTCAAGAGGCCGGGAGTTCAAATCTCCCCAGCCCGACGGGTTCTAGCAGGACTTTCGTGGCGCCGCGGGAAAGGTCATCAGCCTCCGTGGTCACGGATTGGTCACAGAATCGAGCGCCGACCAGTGGACATCGAATGGAAAGTCCAAGGATTCTATCCGTTGACCCCGGACTGGCCCCTCTACTCCGCCGAACACGGAACCGCGTATCGAGCTGTGGGTCCGCACCAAACGTGGCACCGGCACGGAGACCGACCTCACGTTCGTCACACTCTCCGATCTGATGGACAGGCTCCTGGCCACGCCGGGCTGTGCACGGTTTGTGTTCGAGGCACTGGCTCGGCGACAGGCTCAGCTCGATACGGAAGCGGGGATCAGGTTCAGAGCGAGAAAGTCGACGGATTGACTACCGCGGCAACCGCCATCGCCGGGCGTTTCGACGTCGCGGGCCGTGAGGCCATCGCCACCGCCCACACGAGACAGCGCGCCAGCTTCGATCGCCCCGAGCCGTGCGCGGCATCCGTCACTGAGCGGGCTCGGATCGGCATGAACACCCCTTGATCGGCGGCGGTCGCGTACGTTTGCGTGTCGATGCGAGGCGTGCTGGTTCGGGTCGGTGATCTGGCGGCCGAACTGTTCATGGACAGCCGGGCGAATCGGAAAATCATCCACCGCCTGTGCGAGCGCGGCGTGCTGGCGTCGGTTCGGACCCGTGGGGACGACGGCGATCGGCTAGTGGTGAAGGCGTCCGTGACCGCCTGGCTCAAGTCGGCGCAGCACGAGGACACATGCCCGCCGGGAGACATCCGAGTCTGCCCGGGTCGGTGGTGGAACCGCTCGAGCGGGAGCGTCGCCAGCAGCTACGCCGGGGCCGCGCCGCTGCTGCAATGTGACCGGGCGGGCATCGACCATTCGAGGAAGCACAGCGAACTGGCTGTGCCTGAATCGATGGCGTCGAGGCGACGTTCGCGCCAGTCGCGCAGCAGCACCGAATCGTCATCCCCGGCCGTCGAGGTCATCACCAGCAGCGGTGACGGCCGGGCACGCATCGACGGGATGATCCCGTCGTTGATCGCCTCCGGTTTCAGCCGCCCCGCCTCATCGGCGTCGAGAAGCTGGGCGAGGAAGCTGAACGATCGCTCCGACAGGCGCAGGTCGTGGGACAGCCACAGCACGGTTTGCGGGCCGGCATGGTCGGCGTGCTCGGTCGAGCCACCAGCCGGCCAGCGTCTGACCCCACGTCGTGTTGCCGCTCTGCGGGGACGTCGACACGAGCGCCTGGCGGTGGACGAGCCGGCCTCGGTCGGTGGCGAGCACGTGGTCCCAGGCGAGCCGGTTCCTCAGTGTCGTCGTCGTCGGTGTCGTCGTCGTCGGTGTCGTCGTCGTCAACCGGCGCCTTCTCGGCGGGGTTCGGCATGACCGGTGGGTCGCGGTCTGTCATGGCCGAAGCGTAGGCGACGGGTTTGACGGGGTCAGCTGATAGGTGCAGATGCAACTAGTGTCGAGGACGACTCAGGAACCTCGAACCTTGAAACCGGGTCACACGATGGTCAGTTCTGTTGCCCGTGCAGGTGGCGTGGTCGATCGAGCCTCGCTCGACGCGATCCGCGAGCCGGTGAAGGCGTGCAAGGCCGGTGACCTGCTTGCTGCCATTCCCGCCTATGACGCCTGCTCCGCCTTCCATCAGCGACTACAGGCCGAAGGCCACCAAGCCCATCGCCGCCCGACCGAGGCCCGTCGCCGTCATCACGACCTCGTCGTGCACGACCTGCTCGCCGGGCGCGTCCCCGACGACGTCGCCTTGTGGAGCGGCGTCATCGCCGCCGATCACGACGTGGAGAGGTCCAACGCTCGTGTCGCCGCGGCGACGGTCGCCGTCGACCGGACATCACGCGCCCTGTACGAGGCGCTGCAAACATGCTGGCGCGTCGTCGTACCCTACCTCGCCGCCAACCGCGCCAGTCGTCTCGCCGGCCTCGAGGTGCTGTACCAGTCGATTGTCTGGCCGGCCTTGCGGGACCCTCCTGGCGTCGAGACGTTGTCGACGGTGACGGCGTTCCATTGGCAGGTGTGGTGGCCGCCGCCGTGGGAGGCGCCCGAGCGGGGGCGCAGCGACGAGGCCGCCTGGTACGAGTGGGTATGGGCTGAATTGGCCGCCGGCCGTTACGACGACGCCGACGGGTATTCGATCGCGTTGCACAATCGGTGGGAGGCGACGACGGCGTCGCCGGTTTCGATCGACGGGGCGATTGCTCGCCATCAACCCGTGGTCTTCGTCACGGCCGAACGGGTCGCCCAGTACGAGCACCAGATCGCTGAGCAGGCGCTGAGGCGGGCATAACCGACGGTCAGGAGCCGGTCGTCGGGCGCATGCGGCCGGTCGTGTTCGTCGACGTGGCGCGAGTCGCCGCTTACGAACAGAGCCTCCGGTGTCCTAAAGCGCACCAGATCGGGCATTGCGGCCTGTCGGCTATGTCACTCATCGTCGCTGACGTCCAGTCCGGCACGTAATCCCGCGCCGCGTCCTGCGTCAGGTTGCGAACATCGGAGCCGTCTCGGGCCATCGCGTACACCTCAACATCGCCGCCACGATCCGAGGTGAACGGAGGTCTTCGTCGTCATGCGCCCAACTCGGATTGCTGTCCACGCCCGGATCGTGGGTAAGTCGGGCGACGTCCGACCCATCCGCGGCCATCGTGTAGATCTCGGGGTCGCCCGACCGATCCGAAACGAACGCGAGGCTGCGTTCCGTCTGCTGACCATGCCGCCAACGTGTCACCGCTCGGATCGTTGGTGAGAGTTGACCTGTTCGCTGCCGTTGGCGGCCATGACATAAATCTCCCGTTGGCCGTCGCGCAGTGAGAGAAACGCGATCCGCTCGCCATCAGGTGACCACACCGCCTTGCCGTTCGCTGCTCCCGTCGTGAGCTGCGTGGCCGTTCTTCAGGGTGCGTCGACTGCCATCGTGTTCACCTGCAGCACTCCCTCGGCATCGAAGCCGTCGGACACGTCCGTGTGCCATCAGGGGACCAATCCGCCGCTCCGTTGTCGACGTCATCGTCGGCGGTTGGACATGCCGGAACCGTCGGCGTTCATCACGTAGATCTCGAGACGACCGTCGTCGTTCTCGCGACCCCGTCGCGGTCCGAGCTGAACACCAGCCGTGAGCCATCAGGCGACCAATCCGGATTCCCGTCGAAGACGTCGTTGTCGGTGAGCTGGAGCGGCGCCCCACCGTCCGGATCGAGCACAAAGATCTCAGCATCACCGTCCCGGTGGACTGGATGGCGATCGATCCGACCGAGGTTTCGGAGCCACCGGACGCCGCGATCACAACCACGGCCACCATCACACCGGTGATCCCACCTGCCCATACGCCGAGACGCTATCCGAGCCCCAGACTGGGCCGAACCGATACGACAGAGCACGGACGCACCGAACTGCCGATCGGCGTTCGGTCAGGCCGCTCCTGATCGGGCATTCTTTGTCATCCGCGTGTGATCCTTGCGCGGTGAATTCAGTCGGGGCAACATCGCCCGATGCTCACCTGGAAACAGTTCTCAGCGGCCCGGCCAGATCTCGCTAGCGCGGAGGCGTCGCTGTTGTACGAATTCGGAGAGATCGGCCTTGGCTTCCTTGCCACCGTGCGCGCCGACGGTGGTCCTCGTGTCCATCGGTGTGTCCGGTGCTCAACCAAGACGGCTTGTACGCGTTCGTGGTGCCGGGTCCGAAGCTCACCGACCTGCGGCGCGATCAACGGTACGCCCGACTCGGTGGCTGCACTACGCCAGGCGCTCAACAAGCTCGTTCGGTGAATGCCGCCGATCAGCAGTTCTGGCGGGAGCAGCTACTCGCCCGGCGCTCGGTATTGAATTTGCTCAGCCTTACGCAACGCATCCATCGTTTCCTCAACGGACAAGAGGACTGTCGTCTCTAACGAGCGGAGTGCGCCGCCGCCACCAATCGCCAACGCAACCGCCGCCATGGATACGTTGTCAGGGGCTTCCCAGAGGCTGTAGCCGTCGTGTGTGCCGAAGGCGTACCAGAAACCGTGAAGCTTTCCCCCGACCGACTCGATGTACGACTGAGCAGCCTGGCGGCGGTCCTCCGGGTTGCCGATCAGCCTGGCCCACGTCTCCGGCGTGTAGCTGAATCTCGACAGATAGAGCGGCATAGTCTCGTCCTCTCGTTCGCCTGCGATGACCGTGGCGTCGTCTGGCCTTGTTGGGCGTATCGGTGACCCGCTAGCCAAACTCCCGCCAGGTGCACATACTGCCCTGTATCGCGCTCGCCTCACCGCATCAAGCGTTCGCTGAAACGGTGTCGCCCGCCAGAGCGTTGTTCCTGTCGCTTAGATGGGTGGTTGCGCCGCAACCAGCTCGTTGCGCCCGTAATCGGGCCCTTGACATCACAGTGCGTGTAGGTTGGCCCGTCGGCAGTTCGGCGTTCGTTCGATTCGACGGGCACATCAGCGGCCCGACCCACCCCGGCGGCGACCGATCGCGGAATCTGACGCGCGGCGAGGTGCGGTTCGGGTCTGCTTCGCTCGGCATTCGGTGCGCATCGGCTCGGGGGCCGTTTGCACACATGTACACCGAGTCCGGGTGCTGAGCGTTGCAGCATGGCCCGGTGACTCGCGGGGTGTTCTCCTCGCGTCTGTTTCCTGACGGGTCGTGCGTGACGTGTCTGTGTGCCCCGGTCCTGGCTCGTACCTTTCCGGAGGGTCAGCTGGACTGGCCAGGGGTGGGTGTCGCCTCGAACGTCATTGAGTCGAGGACGTCGAGCATCTCGGCGTAGGTGTCGGCGGGGAGCTCAGGCCAGTAGGTGGCGTCGATGAGGAGGAGTACGCCGTCGACGTCGATGATCCGGATCAGGTCGCGTTGTCCTGGGCCCTGTTGGTAGCGGCCGTCGGCTGGTCCGTAGGCCCAGCTCAGGAAGTAAGGGTCGCCGTGGTCCGTGTCGCAGGTTGCGAAGTCGATGTCGTCGGGCACGGTCAGTTCGAGTTCCACCCCGCGGTGGTCGCCGAAGGTGATGTCACGTGGCGCTGACGCGTCGCGAGTGGTTGGGCGGCGAGCGCGCCGGCCACGGACTCGACCGTTGGCTCGACGTCGATCTCGGTCCCCGCCCACTGGCACGGGTGCCCATAGACGACAGCGGGAGCGTCCCAGAACTGGATACTCGATCCCGTGCGGCTGTCGACGAACCCGTCTGTGCCGAGGATCCAGCCGAGACGACCGGCCCACTCGTCGTTCGGCACGGTCACCGTCACCGACATCCATACGTCGCCGGCGTTGCGCAGCTCGAAGGTGTGCGTTCCTGGTTCGAGTGTGCCCGTCAGCGACATGTCGACCTCAGGGGTCGACGTGCTGGGGACGGCTGATGTGCTGTCGGTCGATGTCGGACTGTCGCTTGTGGGTGGACCTCCGCGGCGCGGTCGTGTCCGTGGTGCCGCTGATCGCGAGGAGTGCTGCTGCGGCGATTACGGGAAGTTGGGTGGTGTTCATGCGCTTGTTGTGGCGTCCGCCGATGTCAATTCGCTGCTGAGCGGATATCAGTCCGATATCAGCGAGGTTGACGGCCGAGACGCGGTTGGCGCACACTTCGCCGATGGGCGCGGCGCGATCGCGTTGCTGGGTCCGCTGGCGGTTGACGGCGGTGACGATCGCGTTGGGGCCGCGCGATCGGGTGGTGTTGGCGGCGCTGGCGACGGTCGCGGTGAGGCGGTCAGCGCCGAGCAGCTGGCCGACGCGTTGTGGGGGGAGCGGCCGCCGGCGTCGTGGAACAAGGTGGTCGCTGGCTGCGTGATGCGGTTGCGCCGGGCGCTTGGCGCCGCTTCGATCGAGACGACGCCGCAGGGCTATCGGCTTGCGGTGACGGCCGAGGACATCGACGCCGCTCGTTTCGAGCGCTCGGTGGGGCGGGGCTCGGGAGCTGTTGGCGTTGGGCGAGGCGGAGCGGGCGGCGTTCGTGCTCGGCGAGGCGTCTGGCGTTGTGGCGCGGCCGGCCGCTGGTCGACGCCGAGGGATGGGAGCCGGGCCGGGTCGAGACGATCCGACTCGAGAGGCTGCGACTCGACGCCGAGGAGCTACGCGTCGACGCCTGCCTGGGTCGCGGCCGGCACCGCGAGGTGCTCGCCGAGGCGCAGGCGATGGTGGCCGAGGCAGCCGCTGCGCGAGCGTCGTTGGGCGCTGTTGGCGACTGGCGCAGTACCAGGCGGGTCGCCAGGGTGAGGCGCTGCGCACGCTGCGGCAGGCCCGCGACGCGTGCTGGCGACCGAGTTGGGCATCGACCCCGGGGCCGGAGTTGGTCGAGTTGGAGCAGGCGATCCTGCGTCAGGACCGGCGCTGGTCGGCCGCGGCGCCGGTCCCGGAGCCGAGCGCGGCGTGCCCGTATCTCGGGCCTGGTCCCCTACGACGTCGGCGACGCCGAGGTCTTCTTCGGCCGCGACCGCGAGGTCGACGAGTGTGTCCGCGCGGCTGGCTGGCGACCGGCGTCGCTCGCCGTCGCCGGCGCCTCGGGGTGCGGCAAGTCGTCGCTGGTGCGCGCGGGCGTCGCCGCCGCGTTGCAGCGCGACGGGCCGACGTGTGGTGATCGTGATCACTCCGGGCGCCACCCGCTCGACGCCTTGACCTCGCTGCCGGCCGACGATGACGCCGTGCTGGTCGTCGACCAGTGCGAGGAAGCGGTCTCGTCGTGCGCCGACCCGACCGAGCGGGCGCGGTTCTTCGCTGCCGTCGCCGAGCGCGCCGCGCTCGCCCCGCTGTCGTGGCGATGCGCGCCGACCGGCTCGGCGATCTCTCCGCTATCCCCGGCTTCGCCCGACTCGTCGAGCGCGGCCTGTACCTGCTCGGAGCGATGGGCGAGGAGGAGCTGCGGGCGGCGATCGAGGGCCCGGCCCGCACGCCGGCCTGCTGTTCGAGCCAGGCCTGGTCGACCTCCTCGTGCGCGAGGTCGAAGGCGAGCCCGGCGCCCTGCCGCTGCTCGTCCCACGCCTTGCGCCAGACGTGGGAGCGGCGCGAGGGCCGCACCCTCACCGTCGCCGGCTATCGGCAGACCGGCGGCATCCGCGGCGCCGTCGCCCAGTCCGCCGAAGCGACTCTACGAGAGCGACTCGCCCGAAGCAGCGCGGCCGTTGCTGCGCGACGCTGCTGCTGCGGCTCGTGGCTCGCCGACCCGACGGGGAGCCGGTGCGCACCCGGGTGCCGCGGCGCGCTGGTGCATCGACGCCGACCACGCGCGAACTGATCGAACGGCTGATCGACGCCCGGCTGGTGACCAGCGACGACGACGCGATCGAGCTGGCCCACGAAGCGCTGGCCCGGGCCTGGCCGCGGCTGCAGGGCTGGCTCGACGACGACGTCGACGGCCAGCGCATCCTCCGCCACCTCGTCGATACCGCCGACGCCTGGGACGCGATCGGCCGCCCCGACAGCGAGCTGTACCGCGGTGCGCGCCTCGGCCGGGCGCTGGACTGGCGCAGCGGCACAACCATCGACCTCACCCCCACCGAACGCGAGTTCCTCGACGCCGGCCGCCGCCACGCCGAACGGGAGACTCGTCGCGGCCCGCCGTGCCAACACCCGTCGACGTCTCGCCGTCATCGCGCTGCGGTCCTTGTCCTCGCCGCGGTCGGTGGTGCGATCGTCGCGGTCCGGCAGGACGCGGCGGCAGACACCGCGGCGGTCGCCGCCGACGCCCGGCGGGCGGCAGCGCTGGCGCTGGATACGGAGAACATCGACGAGGCGCTCCTGCTCGCCGCCGAGGCGGTCCGCCTCGACGACTCGCCGGACACCCGCGCCAGCCTCCTGGCCACGCTGTGGCGAAGCCCGGCGCTGGTCGGCTCGGTGCGCTCTGGCGACGAGGTCTACGAGGTGGCAGCCAGCCCGTCGGGCGAGGCGGTCGCCGTCGTGCACTGGGACGCGGGCATCACGTTTCACGACCCCAGCACCCTCGAACAGACCGGCAGCCTCGCGGTTGCGGCAGGGGATCTCGAGTACCGACCAGACGGCCAACAACTGGCGGTGGCGAACAGGGACTTCTTCCAGGCTCAATCGGTGCGGCTTGTCGACGCCACGACGTCCGATCTCGAAGCAGTTCAACCCGGAGGGATGCCGCACGGCGAGGTCGCGGCCTGGGATCTCGCCTACAGCGGCGACGGCCGCTTCGTGGCGGCGTCGCTCGACCTCTACGACGGCTGGGAGTTCGACGGGGACGGTGACCTCCAGTCGACCGTCTTCATCTGGGAAGTGGCGGCCCCGCAGCAGCCGATCCGCACGATCGAAGTTGCCGGAGGGGTGGACGCGGTTGCACTCAGTCCGGGCGGCGACCGGGTGTATGTCCGTCTCTTTGGCCCGCGGCTCCGCGTCGACGACGTCTCCTCGGGCCGTGTCGCAGCCTCCGTCGGTCTCGGCGGCATCCTGCTCGGTTCCGGCATCACCGACAACGCCGCCGACGGTCTCGAGGTCAGTCCCGACGGGGCAACACTCGCCGTCGTCGAGACCGACGAGATCGTCCTGCGCGACGCCGAATCGCTCACCGAACGGGCCCGGTTGCGGGGCCACAGCGGCCCCGTCCGCTCGCTGCAGTTCTCGCCCGATGGGCGCTGCTGGCGTCGGGCGTGGAGGACCGCACCGCAATCGTCTGGGACCTCGCCGACGGTTCACCGTGCGACGTGCTGCGCGGCCACGCCGGCGGCGTCAACCGTGTGGCGTTCAGTCCCGACGGGGCGACCCTGTACACCGTGGGGGAGCCGGGACTCCTCGTGTGGGACCTCGACGGTGAACGGCGCTTCGCGCGGCGCGCCACCCCGTTCGCGCCCGGCACGCTAACCACCGCGGCGCTTCCGTCTCCCGACGGCGAGGCGATCGTCCACCTGACCAACGCCCGGGCGAGCAACGACGGTGGCACGACGATGTCGTTCTACGACGTCGCCGCCGCCCGGCACGTCGACGAACCGATCGACCTCAGCTACGGAGCGTGGAGCCCGGCGTGGCGACCACCGCTCGCCGAACAGGTCGCCGTCGCCAACCCCGGCGGCGTCGTCAGCGTGTGGGATTGGCGGCGCGGCGAGGTGGTCGCCGAGCGTCGAGTGACCGACGGTGAGATCGCCCAAGCCGGACTGGCCTACAGCGACGACGGTACCCGCATTGTCGTCGGCGAACGGTCCGGCGTCGTCGTGGAACTTGACGCCGACACACTTGAGGCGCTGTCACCGCCCGTCGACATCGGTGAGAGTCTCGGCTGGATCACCAGCGCCGGCGACGAACGAATGGCCGTCGCCCTGCCGGCAAGCGGCTCGACACCCGACCAGCTCGTCGGTTGGACCTACGCGTGGTCAACTTCGTCGACGGCGAATCGACGAAGGTCGATCTCGCCCTCAGGCCGTCATACGCCGACGCGTCACCCGACGGCAAGCGCCTCGCCGTTGGCGCGACGGACGGCGAGATCGGGGTCGTCGACCTCAGAACCGGCCAGTGGGTGCGACCGCCGGCGGTCTCGCACGCCGCTCTCGTCTACCGCATCGCCTACAGTCCGGACGGATCGACGTTCGTTTCGTCGGCATGGGACGGCGGGGTCGTGCTCTGGAACGCGATCACGGCCACGCCACTCGCCATGCTCGCGCCGCCAGACTCCGAGAGCACTACCACGGTGGAGTTCCTCGACGACGGGCACACCGTGATGCTCGCCCGTACCGACGGCACCGTGTACTCGTGGGACACCAGCATCGAACACTGGATCGAGTTCGCCGTGCGGCGTAGCACGACGCAACCTCACCGGCAACGAATGGCGCCACGCCTTCGGTGACCGCCCCTACCGCGAACCTGCCCGACCACCTGACGTCACTTCGATCCCCAGAGGTAGCAAGGGTCGCAGGTGAAACGCCCCCCGCGGTCGGTGACTGTCCATCCAATCATTAGGATGAAGCGTACGGGCCCAACTCGCGGAGCGGCCGATTGCACGTCAGACGACGTTGATGATGTAGTGGACACGCTGCAGGTCAAACTGCGCATCATCGGACCAGACGGATCCGTCGCAGCCGTCCTGCCGACGCCAGTGATCGCCGCGCCCGTCTCGGCTACGGCCGGGGCGGGCGTTTGCGCGTGTCGAGGTGATGCAGCCTCGCCCGCCGTCGGCGTCGATGGGCGAGGCTGCAGCTTGCGCCACGGCGGAAGGGGGCGCTCGCTTTCAGCCGGGGCTACCGGACGAGTGGGTTGGGTGCAGCCCGCCCCGGCGACGGGTTGGGCACCGGGCGGGCTGCAGCATCGCCTCGGGGGAAGGCGGATGCGACGGTGGCCAACCGCACTGGCGGTTCTGTTGGGTCGGCGAGGAGATGGGTGATCACGTTGAGCTCGAACCGTCGAACGACTTGCGGGTTCGCGTTGATGACGCGGAGCTGTCGGCCCTGCTCGAGCAACTCCGCGTATGCGCCGCGGATTTCGGCAAGGCAAGGGGAGTCGATGTAGGTGACGTCGCCGAGGTCGAGCTCGATGTCGCCGTTGGCGTCCGTGATCACGTAGTCGAGGTGCGAGCGCAGCACCGAGCGGTTGGAGAGGTCGAGTTCGCCTTCGACCGCGATCGATGTTCGCGACCCGTGATGCACGATTCGGATCGACACTTCTGATGACCGGGTGGGCATGTCACCTCCAACCAGCAGTTCAGGCGGATCGAACGGCCCTAGCTTGTTGAAGGCGCGTTCGAAATGTAGACCAGGGCGGCACCGTGAGGCAATGGTCGGGGCGGGCGCGGCCGCGTTCTAGCGAACGAGTCGGTGCAAGCGGTTCAGCGCCCGCCGTAGCGCCGTGACCGGGTCCGGCAGATCGGCGAGCACGGCGGCGATCTCCCGGCGCTCCCTGGTGAGCTGCCGGCACGTCTCGAGCCGCAGTGCTGCGCGAACCCGAGTCCGTTGCAGACACGTATGATCCCGGTCTCACGCAGGGGGTGGCGATGGACTTCATCCGATTCTTGGCGGTCTTCGCCGTGTTCGGCCTCGGACTCGTCTTTGTCTTCCAGGCAATCGTCGGCAAGGAGATCAACACGGGGTGGTTGCGGCTGCCCTTCGACCCCGACCGACCGGGTATGCAGCACCCCCCGGAACGCCACAAGGTGCGACTGTTTCTCATCGGTCTCGGTCTCATGGTGCTTGCGGTCATCCTCGGACTGATCATCCTGTAGGCGAGTTCAGCGCATCGACACGATGCGGCCGACGTTGCGACGGCGATGAGCCTCCGCTCCGTTCTTGCTCGTCGTCACGAGGCCGCGGCGGGCGTACTTGGCGGCGAGATAGTCGGCGGTCCGCTGTGACTCGAGGGCGCTGACCATTTTCTCGGCTCGGCGCTGCCAGCAACAAGGATCGCCCGAAAGGACGAGAGGGTACCGCCGAAAGGATGATGCGGTCACCGTGCGATATCAGTGAGCATGACGTTCTTCGCCGGACGCCTCGATACCGCCCGAGGCGTTGCAACGGCCCTGCCCCTCGGCGCCAGTCGAGCGAGGCGGGGCCGTTGCGCGTCGGCAGGCGCGCCGTGTCGGCGAACCTGCTGCGCGTTGACACCAGATCGGCGCTTCCGGGTGAGCAAGGTGAAACCGCGCCCGGTGCCGCTCAGTGATCGCTGCGTCGTAGCGATCGGTCGCTGGCTACGCAAGAGGGGGGTCGTGCCGGATCGCTGTGGTCGGTGGCCGATGGCTACTCGCTGATTAAGCGGGTCGGCGTCCGGCACTCCGAAGGTGCGGTGACGCCGCACCAGTTCCGCCGAAGGTTCGCCATGTCTGTAATCACGGCGTGTCGGCGTGGGGTCGTGTTAGCTTGCCGCCCAGCCAGCGGGGGAACTCGGCGGATCCACCATCGGGCGCAGCGGGCTGGCCGGGGGCACACATGCTGGCCATCAGTCATTCAGTCGCCGTACTCGTCGTCGCCGTCGGCGTTGCGACGGGTTCGGACATCGCCACCCATCCCTCGGCAGACTCGCCGGGGGCGGTCACGACCGACGCGGCAGGGATTGTCGGTTCGTGGCATCGTGCCCAGTCGTGTGAGGAGATGCTCGTCGTGTTCGAGGCAGCGGGCCTCGCCGAATCTCATCTGGGCTGGCTGCAAGGCAACTTCTTCGGTGGCGAACCTGGACCGACCGAGGGCGATGTCTGCGAGGGGGCACAAGGGCCGCTGGAACACTCGCACTTCTTCACCCAGGTCGGCGCGTTCGGTTCACATGACGAGCACGGCGAAGAGGTCGACCACGGCGACTACGCGATGGTCGACGAAGGCACCCTGGCCTTCCCGTCGCACGCCAGCGAGTTCGGCTACGACGGCGAGCTGGTCGTCGACTACCAGATCGACGGCGACATCGTCACCTTCGACGTGGCGCTGCCGGAGGGGTGCGAGGAAACATGCAAGGACGCCTACGCGTGGGCATTGTCCGCCTTCGCCTCGGGGCCGTGGACCCGCAGCGGTGAGGGTGTCGGCACGAGCACGACCGAGCCTGACTCGGACGCGGTCGAGTCGACCGCTGTGATCAGCGGTGCTGACGAGGCGGCGACGGAAGGTGTGTGCCTCACCGCGACGGAAGATTCCGGCCCAGCATCGACGCCTGCGTCGAGCGGTCCGGCGGCGTTGCGCATGGGGGACCTTCCGCCCGGTCAGTACACGACCAACTCGTTCGACCCGAACCTGGTGCTCACGCTGCCTGACGGCTGGCACCAGTTCTTCCCCGACGAGGACGATGAGATCTCGCTCGGGGGACCCGGCGCAGACCTGAATATCACCCGTCCCGTTCAGGTGATCGACCCGGAAAGTGGTGCGCCTGTCGAGGCACCCGACTCGCTCCTCGAGTGGTTCGGCGACCACTCGCAGCTGGACGCTGCCGAACCCGTCGAGGTTCAGGTGGACTGCATCGACAGCCACTACGTCGACCTGACCGCACCAACCGCCGACGTCGAGCTGTTCCACTATCCCAGTGGCGACATGTTTCTGCCCGCCGGAGTGAGCGCACGCGTGTACATCGTTCCGCTCGAAGGTCCGGATCTGGTGGCGCTGATCTTTCCGACGCCCGGGGCGGACGACTTTGACGCAGTAGTGCGACAGGCTGAACCGATCGTCGTCTCGCTCGTCATCGATGACTGAGGCGTCTTGTGTGCCGTGACGGGACGGAGTTGGCGGTCACCGACCAGCCCCGCCGCGATGCGACCACCGACCCGGGTACCGCCCGGACACAGTTCGGTCGGAACTGACTTGCGACATCACCTCGCTGCCTCGGTGGCGGGTCATTGGATTTGAGCTCCTCGTGACTGGGACTAGGGGAAATGCCGTACAGCGACGTGTCGCGACGGGTTTGATCGCGTTCGTTGCGACGGAGTGGGCTCTAGAAAGTGGGCGTTGCGGTGAATGCGACGACGGATCCCGCAAACTGGGCGGCCATCGCACCATTGGCGCTTCTGGGCGGCGTGCGACCCGGAATCCGGGCCGTGGGCCGCCCAGAATGCCGAATGAGGCGCAGACCGCCCAGAACGCGACGTGCCGATTCAGACATGACGCGACGCCCGCCCACCGGCGTCTTCCAGAGCGGGCAACCGTGATCGCGACACGGCCAGACCCGACCAAACAAGCCATGCACCCCAACTGCGCGGCGGCGATCTCGGGCGCACCATGGACTGATCTGCCGAACACGAACAGACGTTCGCGATCCCCCGGGGGGACCATGTGATCGTCGTATCAGGGGCATCGTGGTGGGCCGACACGGCGGCGGTTCCTTCGCCAGCCCACCACGGCAGCACTGTATCCCGACGTGCGCACCCGTAGCCACGCCCGTTTGAGTCGCATGACACGGTGGTCTTCAACGGATGTGTCAACCAGTATTTCCACCACCTGATCCGTGTCGAGTCCGGCGCGCGAACCCGGGTAAGGATGCTCGACGCCGGTGCCAACGAGAACTCGTCGTTCCACATCGTCGGGACGATCTTCGACACGGTGTACAAGGAAGGGTTCATACCTGCTGCAGCCCGAAGAGGGGCACGACGGCTTCCCGTCCGGCGGCACCGACGAGATCGTTCGCCGACGGCATCTCGGACATCGACGTCGCGGCCGTCGCGCCTGGCGAGCCTGGGTCACGCCGTGGCGTGTGGTATCGATTCCATCAGTCGTCGACGCATTCCGAGAGCTGAGTCCCTCCTCGCGGGTCCCGCGCAGCGATCAGTTGATGTCGACCCAGACGAGGCGATGGTCGGAGCTCGTGAGCGGGTCGGTGACGACGAGCGCTGCGAGCGGATCGCTGGTCGGTGGCCAGAACACCCCGGCATCGAGGATGTCGAGACCGTCGGACGGCAGCACGTAGTCCACCCGCAGGTTGCCTGGCGAAGGGTCGTCGGCGAAGTCAGCGGTGTCGGTGGCTGGGTCACCCTGGTGGGCGGCGTTGGCGTGCCCTGTAGCCCGGCGGCCTCCGGGGCGCCCTCGCTGGACGGTTCCGGGTCATGCAGACGGTCGAGGTCGAGCAGCTGCTGCATCGCCCCGGGCAGCGAGTCGCCGTCGAGGGGGTCGCTGTTCAGGTCGCCCATGATGACGAACTCGGCGTCGCCGTCGAGTCCGCCGGCACCACCCGCGTCGTCGACGATCCAGTCGGTGTCGTCGCCGGCTACGTAGTCGGCCCAGAAGCGGATTTCGTCGGCGTTGCGCAATCCGTTGCGGTCCTCGTCACCGTCGAAGGTCGGCGGTGTGGGATGCGACGCCAGCACGTGCACGATCTGTCCCTCGACGTCGATTGGCACGTCCCAGTGCGACTTCGACGACAGCGGCAACATCGCCAGCTCCGCTGCGCTGTACCAATCGGCGGGTTCCGGGGTCGTCGGATCGTCGGGCACGCGGGCGTCCGGCATCGATGACCACAACAGGTTCTGGAACGTGCGCACTTCGTCGGTGACGATCGGGTAGCGCGAGAGCACGACCATGCCGTACTGGCCGGGGAACTCGCCGAACCCGAACGCGTCGTTCGGCCCGCCGACCGTGCCGTCATTGTCCAAGTCGAACCCTGATGGCATGCCGGTGTTCACCGATGCGGTGAACCAGTACGGGTAGTCGATCGGGTCGGCCCCGTGCTGCGACACCGCGAGATGGTTGGTGCGGAACAGCTCGACTGCTTCGCCGGAGGTGTCGAAGTCGAATTCGTTCAACAACACCACATCCGGTCGGGTGCGTTGGATGATCTCGGCCACCGCTGCGGCCTGCGCATCATCGACGACGTCGACAGATCGGCGACGAGCTCACGCTCCGCGGTTCGGTTCAACGACGCATTGAACGTCGCCACCCGCACAGGTGCGGACAGGTACGGCTCGCACGCCGGAACCGTGACCTCGGCGTGTTCGGTCTCGAGGCGCTGCGGGAACGGGTCGCCGGGAATGTCGACCTGCCACGAGAGCCATACCGGGTAGCCGCCGGGATCCTGTTGCCGGATGACACCGTCAACCTCGATCTCGTCGAACTCGAGGACCGCGACCGCCTGCTGGCCGTCAGCGGGGTTCACGTCGACCAGCGCCGCCCAGTAGTCGTCGCCTTGCATGCTGCCGGGGATGCTGTAGTTGATCTGGAAGCCGTACTCCGGACCGCCCGGAGTGTTCGTGACGGTGACCTCGATCGTTGCGCCCTCGTCGTCACCTGCACAGCCCTCTACGGTGGTCGTGAAGGTCGGCGCGGTGGGTGGCGGCGGGCACGCCGCCATCTCGATCCCTACCCACCGGTCGTCGATCGGGCCACCAGGACCACCGTAGAAGTACACCTCGAGCATCACGGTCCCGGACCGCGGAGCCGGGAGGATCCGGTTCCATGACTCGCCATCGGCGAGCGCCGGCACGTCGGCCTGCCGTTGGAGCGAGTCGTCCCGATACAGGTTCACGCCCCCGCCGAACGTCTCTTGCAGCGCCGTGGCGTCGATCCTCACGACCGGAAAGCCGAAGTAGCAGTCAGCGCGTGCCGCCAACTCGACGAATGGCGGCCCCGCGCCGGGACCGACGTCGACGTGGTCGACGTGGTCATCGTAGTCGATGGGGACGTTGTCGTCGGCGTCGTGGGCGTCGCGGGGGTCGTCGAGGTCGTGGCCGGAGCCGCGGTGGTGGTCGTGGTCGTCGTCGAGGTTTCGCTCGTCGGCGGTTCGGTGGATGGCGGCGCGGCCGACACGGTGAAGGCGCAGGCCCCGGTCAGCGACAGCGCGGCGACTGCGGCGCCGGCCGGCGCGAGTCGCCAACGGCGGCGGGCCAACCCTCCAGCCTGCCTCCGTCCGCGCCAAAACCCCGGTGCTCTCCCGGGACGCATCTTCGCTCCTTTCGGTGAAGGGGCAGGGCACTTCCTGTCGCACTTTCAGCAAACACCGCGACGTCATCAGCGGACAGAGTCGATGGCCGGTGCCGGCAGGGACCTTCGGCGCGTTCATCGCCCCAGCTCTAGGAATTCGGCGTGGACGGTTCGCGACCGGGCGGTTGACTCAGTGACCCCCACCGGGTCATCGTGGAGCTCCCCAACGTCACTTGCTGGCAGGATGGCGCTGGTCGCCGATTCGACGAGGAGGATCACGATGGCGGGAGCGGTGAAGAAGAGCTTTGGTTCGCCCGATGAGCGGCGGACTCCGGACAAGACGGAGGTCGAGGTCGTCGACCTTGGTTCGGTCAAGGCGGCGCGGATGACGTTGCAGCCGGGGTGGCGGTGGTCGGAGTGCATCAAGCCGGTCGCGGGCGGCGAGAGCTGTCAGCTCCATCATGAGGGAACGTGCGCCGCGGGGCAGATGCATGTGCAACATGAGGACGGGACGGAGATCGAGATCGGCCCGGGCGACGCGTACGTGATCGAGCCTGGTCACGATGCATGGGTGGTCGGCTCGGAGGCCTTTCGTCGGCTACGAATTCGACAGCAAGGCCGCCGAGACCTTCGCTCGAAGCTGACCAGGGCGCACAACAGAACGGGACGGTGACGGGTCGCGGGTGCACCGATCGCCGCGACCAAACGTCGCGTCGAGTCCTTCCGACCGGGCGCAACGGCATCGCGTTCGCGCGGCGCGCCAACGCGATTCACCCGCCGGACATCGTCATGAGGACAGGTGGACCTGCCTGCCTTCCCAGGACTCGATGCGGTGGGCAGCCTGATCGAGCAGATGATGGGCGAGGTCGCTGAGTGCCCTCGCTGCGGCGATCTCCTCGCCGACCGCGGGAACGTCGGGATCGACCGGATTGCGCTTGGCCCGACCCCAGCCCTGAACACCGTCGGGACCACCGGTCAGAACGGCGTCGGCGCGGGTCTTGTCGTCGTCCTCGCTGAACACGATCTCCACCGTCCACGTCAGAGCCTTGTGCATGGTTGTCCTCCTTGCATCACACTCGCAGAGCGGTTCGCTCCGTGGCTCGAGCATGCGCGCGCGTCACGACCACTCCGGCCAGGAGCGAAGGTCCCGACGTGTGAACGCTGGTCCTACTGACTTGCGATGGCCCCCACAGGACGTCGAGGTGAGCCACTCGCCAACTCGGCCGGATGGCGGCGAGCACGCCACCGATGACGGCAGCGCCGACGTTCACGGCGACGGCGACGGCCCCGCACCGTGAACGCGGCCGAAGGTCCTTGCCGAGTCCTCCTTCGGTGCCGCCGTGGTCAGGCCGTGTCGAGGACGTCGTTGAAGAACGGCAGCATCACCGCAGCGGCTCGCGGCCCGACCGGGCCATGCCCACCCTCGAAGCGCACCAAGCGGTTCGGCACGCCGGCATGATCGAGTTGCTCGTGGAGATATTCGCATCCCGGTGGGATCCACGCGTACGAGTCGCCCGCGCCGTAGTCGATGACGATGCCCCGCAACGCGAGGAGGTTGTCGCGCGAGCTGTCAACGTGGGCGGCGAGACCGCCGAAGCCATCTTCCCACTGCGCCCAAACCTCGGGGTCGACGTCGTCAGCAGGATCGCTGAACGGATAGCGGATCCAAGGCGGCGGTCCGTCCGGATCAGGGGCGAACGCGGCACCATAGGCAACGCTGAATCGTACGTCGCCGCTGCGGCCCATCACTCGCGGCAGCTCGTTGGCGGCGTCGGCCGGCGGCATCGTCGCGAGCTCCTGCTGGCCGGCGACGAAGTCGGCGACGACCGTCGGGTTGGCGAACATCTGGGATTCGGCGAGGCCGCCGGGTGCGAAGAGTCCCGGGCTGAGCGCGTAGACCGCACCGAACACGTCGGGGTGCGCCATCGCGAGAGCCAGTGCGCCGTAGCCGCCCATCGAGAAGCCGGCGATGCCGCGTGATCCCGGTGTCGCCAGCGTGCGGTAGCGCTCGTCGATCGCCCCGACCACGTGGTCGACGACGGCGGTCGCCCACCCGCCCGTGACCGGCGAGTCGACGTAGAAGCTGCCGCCGAGGGAGTTGTTGCCCGAGACACCGACCAGAATCATCTCGTTGGCGTCCCCGGCGGTGACGAGCTGGTCGAGCTCGCGTCCGATCGAGCAAACCGACGGCCCCTCGTCGTAGCCGGCGAGGAAGTACACCACCGGATAGCGACGCTCTGGTTCGGTTGCGTACGAGGCGGGAGTCTGGACCTCAACGGCGACCTCGCTCGGATCGCCGAGCAGGTTGCCGTCTAGGGACGGTGCCGGGATCCTCAGCTGCTCGGTTACCGGCTCGGCAGCGGTCGCGGTTACGGCGCCGTCACGCGGAGTCTCCGCGGCACGGGCGTGGGCAGGGAGCAACGCCGCCAACGCGACTGCGATGACGGGGAGCGCTCGGTGATCGGTCATGACCTTGTGATGCGCGCAACGTCGATCGGCGCACCAGGGCCGGACGTCCCTCCTTCGCGCCCGCTGACCGTACGATCTCGGGGCGTGCGCAACCATGTCGCGGACCTGATCGACGCCGACCTTCGCGACGCCGGATCGCCAGAGCGGGCCGAGCACGAGCAGTCCTACCTGAAGAGCCAGCTCGTGCACTACGGCGTGAGCGTCCCAAGCATCCGATCAGTCGCCAAGCGGGTCGCGGCTGAGCATCCTGGCCTCGGTCACGACGAGCTGCTCGACCTCGTCGTCGTACTCTGGACAGAGCCGGTCCACGAGCGCCGTATGATCGCGGTCGAGCTGCTCGACCAGTTCGCCGACCGGCTGGAACCGGGTGACATCGGGTTGCTCGAGCGCCTGCTCCGCGAGTCGCGAACCTGGGCGCTCGTCGACGGTCTCGCTGCGTCCGTCATCGGTCCGCTCGTCGAGCGGTACGACGACCTGGGCGCGGTGCTCGACCGCTGGGCAGCTGACGGCGACTTCTGGATCCGCCGGTCGGCGTTGCTGGTCCTGCTCGGACCGTTGCGCCGCGGCGAGGGGGACTTCGACCGGTTCTCCCGCTACGCCGATGCGATGCTCGAGGACGAGGAGTTCTTCATCCGCAAGGCCATCGGCTGGGTGCTGCGTGACACCGCCAGGAAGCGCCCTGACCTCGTCTTCGCATGGCTGGTGCCGCGGGCGTCCCGCGCGGCAGCGGTCACGATTCGCGAAGCGATCAAGCCGCTCTCCGAGCAGCAGCGCAACGCGATCCTGGCGGTGCGGGCACCCACCCGGAGTCGGCTCACCCCGTGACCGCGAGCGCGTCATCCAGGAACGCGATGACCCGCTGCGTCCATTCGCCGCGATGCGTGTCGAGTCCGGCGGTGTGGCCGACGCCGGGAACGATCCACAGCTCGACCGTGTCGGGAGATGCGCCGGCGATGTCACGCCCGGCGTGGCCCTCGCTCTCGACGTCGCCGGCGGCGATGAGCAGCACCGGTCGGGGTGCCATCTCCGCGACGGCGTCGCGCAGCGCGATCGGCGGATCGGCCTCGGTGAGCAGGTCAACGACGCCGTACGTGAGCCACTCGACGCCCTCCTGGAGCGTGCCGCGCCAGCCGTACGCGTCGGACAGCCACGCCTTGTCGCCGCTGACCCGGTTCGTCGCACCCTCGGCGACGACGGCCTGGATCCGGTCGTCGGCCGCGGCTGCACCGATCGCCTGCTCGCCGCCCATCGACATCCCGACGGCGGCGATGCGTGCGTCGTCGACGACTGGCTGTGCTTGCAGGAACGTCACCGCCGCCGAGATGTCCTGGTCGCCGTGCCAGCCGAGGGCCATCGCCCGACCGCTGCTGCGGCCGTGGCCACGAGCGTCGAACATCAACACGCCATAGCCGTGGTCGGCAAGCACGAGGGCGTGATCGAGGACGCTGGCGACGCGTCGATCCGGATCCGTGCAGCAAGACCACGGCCGCGCCGTTGCTCGACGGGATGTACCAGCCCGACAGCGTGACGCCCGTCGACGGTCCCGAACTCGACGTCGCGGTAGGTGAGCCCGACGTCGGCTGGTGTGCTGTCGCCAACTGAGGTTCGGGGCACGTTGGTGACCGCGACCGCTTGACCGAGCGACCACATGACCACGAACACGGCGCCAAGCAGCGCCGGCACGACGAGCACCCGCCGCCATGGTCGAGCGCTGCGCACCAGGGAGAACCCGCCCGACGCGAGCAGCACGAGCCCGGCGCCGAGAATGAGGAGCCCGGTGATGGTGAGCAGATGGAGCCCGTTCTTGACGAGGTGCGGGAGACCGATCCCCGTGCCGACGGCCGTGCCGGCGAGGCCGACGCCGAAGGCGATCCAGGCCCGCCAGCGGCAATCTCCGGTCAGCGATCCCCGATAGGCAAGCAGGATGATCGCGGGACGACCGCCATCCGCACGAGCTGCCAGACCGGCGAGCCGTCACGACCGACCACGACCATCAGTCCCGCGCCCAGCGTGAGCAGGGCGAATCGGCGTGCTCGCGTCGACCGGTCCTCGTCGAACGTCCGGCCACGCCACGCTGATCGATCCGTCGCTCCGTCAGACGAGCGTGTCGGGACGGCTGTCCGTTCTGGCGAGAGTGTGTTCATGCTGTTCTCCTTGGCGCACGATCGAGCGGCCCGGTAGCGCCGCACCGCGTAGGTGCGAGCTCCTCGGCCCGTTCCTTGACGCCGCAGAGCATCGAGCGGGACATCACGAGGTCGGCCGGAACGACCGCGAGCCGACCTACGGCGGTCAGCCACCGCGGAGCCGTGGTCCACCGTGATCGGAACTGGAATCGGGTGCGGAGTCCTGCGTCGACCGGTCGCAGCACGAACGCCCACGACCAGTCGAGCGCGACGCCGGGCTTCGTCCGCCACGAGCGAGGGAGGTGGCTGGTGGAGTGCAACACGACCGCGTGGCCGGGCTCGAGTCGTTCGACGACGAATCCGGGGCCGGTCGCCGGACGTCCGTCGGGGATGAAGTCTCCGACCGCGGTGTTCTGCAGCTCCGGGATGATCCGTGATGCGCTCGGCAGGTTGTCGGGGAACAGCAGCCGATCGACCCATCTGGCCGTGTACCAGCCGGCCCGATGCCACCCCATCTGGACGAGCCATGGCCACACGGCCTCACACGGCGCGTCGATGGTGATCGCGTGGTCGGTCACGACGTCGGGATCGACCACGATGTCGTCGCCGGGGAGCACCCGGGCGCGCTCGCCCGGGGTCGCGCCGTACGTGCGTCCGAGCCAGAGCAGCCGGGCGTACCCGAGCGCGCTGACGGCGACGAGAGCGGCGTGGCACAGCGACCGGTGACGGCGCCGCACCGGTCCCCGTTCCACCGTCGGTGTCCCAACCATCGCCATCGTCCAGCTCCCGCGGTCGGCTCCACACCTCACAGTGCGCCGCATCGGACGCTCTGCCCAGGGGCTTTGGTCCTTGACCCGAGGCACTCTCGACCCCGCGACACCGCCATCATCGTGTTCCGTGTCGTCGTACCGGTCGGCGATGCTGCGGTGCAGCAACTGCGCGACGGTCGCCCGTCCGGCGTCATCGGGTCGAGGGCACCGCCGCGTCGCGATGCGCGAACAGGGCCTCCGCGGTGATCGGCCGGGCAAGATCGGCGAGGTCGCCCGCCAGTTCGATGATCAGGTCGTCGGCCGTGATCATGCCGACGAACCGGGTGTCGCGAACGACCGGGATGCGCCGAACGGCGTTGCCTCGGAAGATCGCAAAGACGCTGTGGACGTCGGCGTCGGCATCGACGGTGACCACCGGTGTGGTCATGACACTGTCGATGCGACCGTCGAGTGGTGCGCCCCGGGCGACCGCCCGCCGAACGAGGTCGCGATCGGTGACGATGCCCACGAGGTGATCGTCCTCGACGACGGCGAGCGCGCCGACTCCGGCATGTTCCATGAGCCCGGCCGCGGCCTTGATCGTCGTGTCGGGCGTGACGGCGATGCCTGAGCGATGCACGGACTCGATCGTCTTCATGACGAGGCTCCTTTCGCCGCGTGGTTCGCGGGTGCCTGCCTCGGTCCGAGTTTCTGAACGACGGCGTCGGATCCCGGGTACAGCAAGCCGACATGTCCGCTCTCGCCCCAGCGAACCAGGAACGGCGGACCACCTTCCTGGCCGCGAGCTTCGAGCACTTCGCCGTCGCGGTCGGGCTCGCCGAAGTGATGACCCTTGATGATGATCCGGTCTCCCGGCTTGGCATGCATGTCGATGTTCCTTTCCTGGTCAATGGCCGCGGGTTACTCGGTGGCATCAGTGGGAGCGACCACAGAGCGAAGCCGAGCAACGCGTTCACGCATCGTGTGCGCCGCCGTGGCGACGGCCCGGTCGAGCCACGGGTCCGTCTCGTCGAGGTCGCTCTCCGGCTTGTCGGCACGTCTCCGACCGGTCCAGTCGCCCGTGAAACGTCGACCGTCAACGTCGTGGATCTCGAGTTTCATCCATCGCGTGCGACCTTCCGACACGAACGGCTCGGGCCCGGATCCGGCCTCGGTCCGTCGAGGCGGCTGAGCTCGCCGCGCACGAGCACGCTCCAGGCGCGGCCGTCGGGGAGATCGAAGCTGTCGACCTCCAGCGAGGCAGGTCCTGCGTAGGTCCCGATCGTGCTGCGCGGCGAGGTCCGGATGACGATCCGGCGTTCGTGTGATCGGTCGTCGACGCTGTAGTTCACCGGCAGGGCGATGGGGTAGCCGCCGACATCGAGACTCAAGCGGCCGACATCGTGACCCTGGAGCAGGCCGATCGCGTCAGCAGTAGCCATCATCGAGATGGTCGGCGAAGTCGTCTCACCCACGCCCACAGGGTGCGACTCGCGGGTGAGATGCGCTAGGGCCAAAGGTCTGTCGCGTTCCTGTGATCGGCCCTGTCTGGTCAGTGGCTGTTCGATCGCGGATCGCGACGACGGTCGGGCACGGCGTCGCGCCGCCGCGGAGTCAACCGCTGTGTCGTTTCACCCTTCGGTCGCAGCCCGCCGCGTCAGGGTTCGGTCGTGTCGGCCGCCGGCTCGGTCGTGGTCGTCGTCGGGTTCTGGTTCGTGATCAGCTCCAGCGTCACCAGACGCTCCTCGCCGATGGTGGCCCGCAGCGCGATCACGAGGTCGCCCGGTTTGAGGGCGTAGCAGGCGAACGTCTCACCGACGGCTCCGGTCGGCGGTTCGGAGCAGGCCGGATCGGTGACTTCGACGCCGTGCTGCGACTCGATGTAGCCAGGCAGTAGCTCCTCGGCCGCGAGGCTGGCAGCCGCGCCGTCGGCGAAGCCCGAATCCGTCGTCGTGGTCTCCACCGAAGACTCCGGAGCGGCCGCGATCGCCACAGAAGCGGCGGTCTCGGCGGGCTGTGCCGTCGTCGTCGGCGCCGCACCGGTTCCCGGACGCACGATGCTGCCGATCGCTACCAGACCACCCACGAGCAGGGCCAATGACGCCGCGGTGGCGGCAGTCACGGTGCGAGTCGCTCGGCCCATCCGCGAACCGTACCCGTGTTTGCACGTGATCCGCGAGGATGGGGAGATGTGTGGTCGTTTCGTCTCCGCCAGCTCCGCCGACACGATCGCCGAGTATTTCGGCGCCGCGTTCAACGGAGAATCGCTCGGCGAGAACTACAACGTGGCCCCGACGAACGACATCTACGGCGTCGTCGCCGACCCGGACGGCTCGCTCCGGCTCGAGGTCTTCCACTGGGGGCTGATCCCGTCGTGGGCGAAGGAACGCAAGATCGGGGCCAAGATGATCAACGCCAGGGCCGAAACGCTGGCCGAGAAGCCGGCGTACAAGAGCGTGTTCCGCAAGCACCGGTGCATCATCCCGATGGACGGTTTCTACGAGTGGAAGGCCGGGCACCGTCGACGGCCCGGTGACCGCCAAAGGCAAGCCGGCCAAGCAGCCGATGTACATCCAGGCCAGGACGGAGAGCCGCTGGCGGTCGCCGGGACTGTGGTCGGCCTGGAAGGACCCGGCGGCCGAGGGCGACGACAAGTGGCAGCACTCGGCGACCGTGGTGACGACGTCGGCGAACGGCACGATGAGCCCGGTTCACGACCGCATGCCCGTGCTCCTGCCGCAGTCGCTGTGGGCCGAATGGCTCGACCCCAACATGCACGACACCGACCGACTGTCGCAGCTCCTGCTCCCCGCCGCCGGACGACGTGCTCACGATGCACCCCGTGAGCACCGACGTGAACAACGTGCGCAACAAGGGCCGCGAACTGACCGATCCGATCGATCCCGATGCCGCCGCGCCCGGTGCTCAGCGGCACGTTGGAGTGACCGGCGGCCCGTAGCTCTCTGCGGATCGCCTCGGCGGCCGCCTCGAGGTCGGCCGGGTCGAAGGTCGTCGCCGCGTTCGCGAAGGACAGCTCGCGCATCGAGTTCGTGGGGACCACGTGGACGTGGGCGTGCGGCATCTCGTAGCCGGCGATCACCAGACCTACCCGTTCGCAGCCGAATGCCGCCTCCTGGGCGACGCCGATCGCTCGCGCCACCTCGAACAGCTTCGCCGCCAGGTCGGCATCGGCGTCGATCCAGTGGTCCACCTCGGCAACCGGGACCACGAGGACGTGCCCTCGGGCGATCGGGTTGATCGACATGAACGCGACCACCGTGTCGTCGCGCCACACGAACGTCCCCGGCAGCTCGCCGCGGATGATCCGGCTGAAGATCGTCGTCATGCCCGGCACCTTACGAGGCAAGGCCCTACCCTGGACAGCGTGTCGGATCGCCGTCGGCCCCGTCCCGGCCAGCTCGCGCATCCTGACGGTCCCGAACCTGTTCACGCTCGCCCGCCTGGCCTGCCTGCCGATCTTCCTCTACCTGCTGTTCGGGCGGGACAATCCGGCCGGGGCGGCGTGGCTGCTCGGCGCGCTCGGCGCCACCGACTGGGTCGACGGCTACCTCGCCGCGACGGCTCGGTCAGGTCAGTGAGTTCGGCAAGGTCTTCGATCCGACCGTCGACCGCCTGCTGTTCATCGTCGCCACCGCCGGCATCATCATCGATGGCGCCGCGCCGCTGTGGTTCTGCTGGCTCGTCGTGATCCGTGAGGTCTTCGTCGGGACGATGATGGTGATCGCCACGCTCGTGTTCAAGCATGCCGCGTTTCGACGTGAGCTGGTGGGGCAAGCTGGCCACGTTCCTGCTGATGTTCGCGGTGCCCGGCTTCATGATCGGCTCGAGCGACTTCCCCGGGCCACGCCGCCTTCCAGGTCGCGTCGTGGATCCTCGGCATCCCCGGTCTTGTACTGTCGTGGCTGACGGCGGTCGCGTACGTGCCGAAGGTGCTCGCGGCGATCACCCGCCAGCAAACCGGACCAGATCAATCAGTAGAACCGCCCTGGTTCGATACGGTTGGGGCCCATGAACGTTCCCGAGCAGCTTCGCTACTCATCGGACCACGAGTGGCTCAGCCGGGACGGCTCGAGGGCGCGCATCGGCATCACCGACTACGCCCAGGACGCGCTCGGCGACGTGGTCTTCGTGCAGCTGCCCACCGTCGGCGACACCGTCGACCGCCGGCGACACGTTCGGCGAGGTCGAGAGCACGAAGTCGGTGTCCGACATCTACGCGCCGGTGTCCGGCACCGTCGTCGCGGTCAACGACGCGCTGGCCGACGCACCGCAGCTGCTCAACGACGACCCCTACGGCGAGGGATGGATCTGCGAGATCGAGGTCGGCGACGAGTCGCAGTTCGGCGAGCTGCTCGACGCCTCGGCGTACGTGGAACTGGTCGAGGGCTAGGACGGAACGATGGACCGCGTGACGTACGTCTTCTGCAACTCCTGCGGGCACCGGAACCCGCCCGAGAGCAGTTTCTGTTCGAGCTGCGGATCGCCGCTCGACAACCTCGACGACCGCACGGTCACGCTCACCGCCGTCGACCCGTTGCTCGACGCCGCCGGCGCGCCACGACGATGTCGTGGTGCCGATGGGTTCGCTGCCCGCGCGACGCCGCGGTCCTGATCGTCCGGTCGGGTCCGCAGGCGGGGGAGCGGTTCGTGCTCGACGACGGCGTCACCCACCTCGGCCGCCACCCTGACTCCGAGATCATGCTCGACGACATCACGGTGTCCCGACGCCACGTCGCCATCGAGCGCACGCGCGGAGGGCTACGTCGTCAGCGACGAAGGCTCGCTGAACGGCACGTACATCAACCAGGAACGGGTCGAGCGGGCCTTGCTCCACCACGGCGACGAGCTGCAGATCGGCAAGTTCCGGCTCGTCCTGTTCGAGCGCGGCGATGGCTGAGCCGACGGTCGGCCCACCTGTCGATCGGCGAGGTGCTCGGGCTGCTGCTCGAGGAGTTCCCGGACGTCACGATCTCGAAGATCCGGTTCCTCGAGAGCCAGGGCCTCATCGAGCCGGAGCGCACGCCGTCGGGGTACCGCAAGTTCTACGAGGCCGACGTCGAGCTGCTGCGGCTCATCCTGCGCGAGCAGCGCGAGCACTTCCTGCCGCTGCGGGTCATCAAGGACCGGCATCAACTCCGGCGAGATCGAGCCGACGCGCCACGCCGCCGCGAGGCACGCGACGCCGCATCCGGCCGACACGTGCGACGAGGAGCCGCCGCCGGCCACGGTCGCCGAAGCATCCAGCCGCCGGGCGGCGAGCCGCTCGCGCCGAGCGGTGTCCGGCCTCGGCGAGCAGGCCGGCTCGCCGGCCGACGAGCCGCCGAGCAGCTTGCGCCGACGCCGGCGTCGATCCCCGGCCGTCGCCGACCGCCGAGCACCACCGCGCCGTCGCCACGCCTGCTCCCCGGCGTGTTGTCAACCGTGAGGAGCTGTGCGCCATGGCGTCGATCACGCTGGCCCAGCTCGAGTCGCTCGAGGAGTACGGCGGTGGTCCAGCGCCGCAAGGGCTCGGGCGAGCTCTACGGAGACGATTCGGTCGAGATCGCCTCGGCCGCTGGCGGATTCCTCCGCGCCGGCGTCGACGCCCGGCACCTCCGGGCATGGCGCACGTCGGTCGAGCGCGAGGTCGGGCTGTACGAGCAGTTCATCGTGCCGCTGCTCCGCCAGCGGCATCCCCAGGCCCGCGCCCAGGCGATGGAGCAGCTCGAGGAGCTGAACGGTCTCGGGGCGCGCGCTTGCCGCGGCGCACTGATGCGCTCGTCGGTCCGCCAGCACCTCGAGCCTCTGAGGCGACGTCGGCTCGTCGGGGGCCTCGAGGAGCCTGGCGCGGTACGCCACCGTCGACATCGTCGAAGCTGGCGCCGTGGTTCCCTTGGAGTTGGTCGGAGTGCGGGTCGAGGTCCCGGCGAACACCCCGATGCTCCTGCTGCGCGAGGCCACCGGTCGGCACCGCCTGATGCCGATCTACATCGGCACGCCGGAGGCTACGGCGATCCACTACGCGCTCGAAGGCGTCGTGGTCGCCGCGGCCGCTGACCCACGACCTCTTCGTGCAGACGCTCAACGAGCTCGGGGTCAAGTTCGAGCAGATCGTGGTCACCGAGATGCGCGACCACACCTACTACGCCGAGCTGCACCTGCGCCGCGCCGACAGCGGGCTCACGGTGATGTCGAGCCGCACGTCCGATGCGATCGCGCTCGCCGTGCGCTGCGACGCCCCGATGATGGCGAACGAGGAGCTCCTCGACCTCGTCGGCCAGGACCCGGCTCCGGAGCCCGAGGAGGAGGCCGAGGAGATCATCGACGAGTTCCGCGACTTCATCGACCACGTGCAAGCCCGAAGACTTCGCCTGACGCGCGGCTCGACGCCTTCGCAGCCCTGACGCCCCGCCCTTGACGCCAAGGCCGCCTCGCCCTATCGTGAAGCGCTCACAACGTCGTAACTACGCCGATGTTGGGCTCGGCGAACAGTTCGACGCGAAGGAGACGGTCGCAGATGGATTCCCGAAGAGCGACACTCGGTTTCAGCGGCACCCAGACCGCCAAGATCGTCGGCATCACGTACCGGCAGCTCGACTACTGGGCCAGCACCGACCTGATCAAGCCGTCGCTCGAGGAAGCCAAGGGGAGTGGCAGCCGCCGCCGGTACTCCTACCGTGACCTGCTCGAGCTGCGCATGATCAAGACCCTGCTCGACGCCGGCATCCGTCTCGAATCGGTCCGCGACGTGTTCAGCTACCTGCGCCAGCACGTCGACGACCGACATCAGCTCGGCGAACATCGTCATCAGCGGCACGTCCGTCGGTGCTGTGCGAGAACGACGAGCTGATCGACCTCTTGACGCAGCGGGCAGGGCGTGTTGAACGTCCTGCCCGCTCGCCGGCGTGAAGGACGACATCGACGCCCAGCTCCACCCTCCGGAGGCGCCGGCCCGCACCGGCGGGCGCCGCGCGGCCCCGCTCCGGCCGCCGCCCGTAGCGCGGTCTGACCTCAGCCGACACCCTGGAACACTCACCACTCGACTCGGTCCATCGTGCCCTCGGCGCCAAGCATGGTGCCGTTCGGGGGTTGGGACATGCCCCTCGAGTACGGCGACGGGCACGATCGCCGAGCACACGGCGTGCCGGACCGATGCCGTCGTCTTCGACGTGTCCCACCTCGGCACCGTGCGGGTGGACGGCGACGGCGGCTTCGATCGGCTCCAGCACGTCGCTGACGAACGACCTCAACAAGATCGCCCCCGGCCGGGCGCAGTACACGCACCTGCTCGACGAGGCCGACGCCTCCGTGCTCGACGACCTCATCGTCTGGTGGCACCCCGAGCGGGACGGCGCCGGCGCAACGTTCGACGTGATGCCCAACGCATCGAACACCGACCGGGTGGTCGCGGCCGTCGGGGGAGTGGAGACAACCCACCGGCCGCGCCGTCCTCGCCGTGCAGGGCCCGCGGGCCGCCGAGCGGCTCGCCGCCGTGTTCCCCGCAGCCGCTGGCATCGGGCGGTTCCGGCGTCGCGTACGCCGACTGGAACGGCGTCCAGTGCACCGTCGCCGGGACCGGCTACACCGGCGAGCGCGGGCCTCGAGATCTCGGTGCCGGCCGACGTCGCCGCCGAGCTGTGGGCTGCGATCGTCGCGGCCGGCATCAAGCCCGCCGGCCTCGGCGCCCGGGACACGCTGCGCCTCGAGGCTGCGCTCCCGCTGCACGGCCACGAACTCGGCCCGGGCATCACGCCGCTGCAAGCCGGGCTCGGCTGGGTGGTGGCGTGGAACAAGGGGCACTTCCGCGGCCGCGACGCCCTCGCCGCCGAGCGGGATCGCGGCGTCGCGAGGCAACTCGTCGGGATCGCTACCGAGGGTCGGCGCCCACCGCGAGCCGAGTGTCCGGTCCTCGTCGACGGCGACGACGGTCGGTGAGGTCACGTCCGGCAACTTCTCCCCGGTGCTCGGCCACGGCATCGCCCTCGGCTTCGTGCCGCCGGGACTTGCGATCGGCACCGCGGTCGGCATCGACGTTCGCGGCACGCTGGTGCCTGGCCGGCTCGTCGAGACGCCGTTCGTCAAGGCGTCGTGACATTAGCGAGGGGGAGGGCCACAGCCCCTCCCCCTCGGACCCCCACCGTCGTGGCGCTCCGGACGGGCAGCAAAGCCTGCCCATCCTGCGCACCGAAATCCCTCACTCCCGTCAGTGTGGGTCACGGCATACCGGAGGCTCGCGTCCCCACTGCCCGCCCAAGAACCTGTCACATTGTCACGACCTCTGGGGGAAGCTTCGCTAGCTCGTCGGCTTCTTCCGCGTTGCCGTCTTCCGCGCGGTCGTCTTCCTCCCCGTCTTGCTCACTGCAGTCGTCCTCACTGTCATCGTCCTCGAGGCCGGCGTCGGCTCGGGTTCCACGGCGGCCGGCGGCGCCGCCGTCGGAGGTGGGGTCTGAGGTGGGCGCGAGACGCCCGGGAACCGGAGGCCGAAGAGCCCGCCTGCCGACTCGGCGATCTGACCGAGCGGTGACAGTCGCTTGACGAGCTCGTTGAGCGATTCGACGAAGGTGCCGAGGTCGGTCGGCAGTGATGCGATGACGGGGGAGTTGAGCGTTTCCGACAACCTGACCAGTCCTGGCAGGACCTGCTCGATGGGACCCGACATCCTCGACGCGAGGTCGTCGGCGAACTTCACCGTGCGCACGACCTGGGGGAGCACGGCCCTGACCGGTTCCTCGATCTCCCCGAGCAGGACGTTCACCCGCTCGGCCGTGTCGTTCAGGTTGGTCATCGTGCGGTTGAAGTTCTCGAACCCCTTCATCAGCTCGTCGGCGCCCCGCCTGAGCTGGTCGAAGGAACGGATGACTGCCGCGATCGGGCCGGCGACCAGCGAGATGAAGTCGGAGAACGGGTCCGTGCGACCACCACTGTCAGCCATGGGGAGCGACGCTACTCGGCGGATCGCCGCCGGCAGCGGAACCCGACACCGGCACCCGGGCCCGGAGGCGCTCGGTCCAGATCGCGAGCTCGTCCTCCGTCGCGACGTGGGTGATGAACAGCGCCCGCAATGCCCTGAACAAGGCGTCGAACTCCCGCGCCGGGTCGAGCGGGCGGGCGATGCGGTGGAGCGCGAAGCCGTCGACGAGGGCACTCAGTGCAATCGCCGGCACATCGGAGTCGCCGTCGCCGACGACGGCGAGAGCGCTCGCCGCCACCTGCTCGAACATGCCGATGGCGCTGGCGGCCGCGTCCCGCAATGCCGGATTCCTTGCGGCCTCGAGATACACCTCCAGCTGGGCGACGATCTCCGCCGCCGGCCGGGCGAGCACGATGGAGACGAACGCCCCCGCCAGGTCCGGCACGCTCTGCTCCGGCGCTCGGGTGGCCGACGCGAACGGCCGCAGCCGGGCGACGCGCTCCTCGACCCCGAGGAGCAGCGCTTCCTCGGCGAGCTGCTCGATGGATTCGAAGTAGTACGTGGTCGACGCCAACGGGACCCCCGCCCGGGCGGCGACGGCCCGATGCGTGACGGCCTTCATCCCTCCCTCGGCCAGAACCTCGAGCGCCGCCCGCAGCAACGCCTCCCGGCGCTCACGGCCGCGCTGTTGCATGTGTTCTGCCGGAACGCGCTTGACGGCCCGACTCATAACTGGTACAAATGTACCACACTGAGGCGCCTGCGTCGAGATGCAGCCGGGCGGAAACCGGAAGAGTCGAGTCGACGGCGGGAGTTTCGATTCGTCCGGCGGCCTGCGTCGTCGACGCGGGCGCTTCGGTCGGCGGACCGCGGTTCGCGACTCCTCACTGCAATACCGTTCAGTTACACGTCGCGACGGGTTTGATCGCGTTCGTTGCGACGTTGTTGGCTCTAGAGAGTGGGCGTTGTGGTGAATGCGACGACGGGTCCGGCAAACTGGGCGGCCATCGCACCATTGGCGCTTCTGGGCGGCGTGCGACCCGGAATCCGGGCCGTGGGCCGCCCAGAATGCTGAATGAGGCGCAGACCGCCCAGAACGCGACGCGCCGATTCAGACACGGCGCGACGCCCGCCCACCGACGTCTTCCAGAGCGGGCAACCGTGATCGCGACACGGCCAGACCCGACCAAACAAGCCATGCACCCAAACTGAACGTCACGACCCGTCACCGGCGTTTCTGGTCGACATGGAGCGACCCGTCTGGGCCCACCCGCGCCGGTTCTACGCAAGCGTCGCGGCGTAGGCCTCGAGAGGTTCGCAGGAGCACACGAGGTTGCGGTCGCCGCCGGCGCCGTCGATGCGGGAGACCGGCGGGAAGTACTTCGCCGCTCGCAGGCTCGCCACGGGATAGGCGCCGAGCTCCCGGGCGTACGGCCGGCTCCCACTCGCCGATGAGCTCCTCGGCGGTGTGCGGGGCCATGCGCAGCGGGCTCTCGGCCGACGGGCCAGGTTCCGTTGGCGACGTCCTCGATCTCGCCCCGGATCGCGATCATCGCGTTGCAGAACCGGTCGAGCTCGGCGAGCGGCTCGCTCTCGGTCGGCTCGATCATGAACGTGCCGGCGACCGGGAAGCTCATCGTCGGGGCGTGGAACCCGTAGTCGATGAGGCGCTTGGCGACGTCGTCGACGGTGACCCCGGTCGCCTTCGTGAGTCCACGGATGTCGACGATGCACTCGTGGCCGACCCGGCCCTTCACTCCTGTGTAGAGCACGGGGTAGTGCTCGGCGAGCCTGGCTGCGACGTAGTTCGCCGAGCAGATCGCCACGGCCGTGGCGTGGCGCAGCCCGTCCGGCCCCATCAGCGCGATGTATGCCCACGGGATGTTCAGGATTCCGGCCGAGCCGAACTTGGCCGCCGACACCGGGCCGACAACCTGGCCGCGCGCCGGCCAGCGGATCGCCGGGGAGGAACGGGGCGAGGTGCGCCCGGACGCCGATCGGACCCACGCCGGGACCACCGCCGCCGTGCGGGATGCAGAACGTCTTGTGCAGGTTGAGGTGGCTGACGTCGGCGCCGAAGGTGCCCGGCTTGGCCAGGCCGACGAGGGCGTTCAGGTTGGCCCCGTCCACGTAGACCTGGCCCCCGGCGTCGTGCACCATCGCGCACATCTCGCTGATCCGCTCCTCGAACACGCCGTGGGTCGACGGGTACGTCGTCATGATCGTCCCGACCCGGTCGCCGAGCTCGGCAAGGCGAGCGGCGAGGTCGTCGAGGTCGACGTTGCCGTCGACGTCGGTGGCGACGACCACCACGTCCATACCCGCCATCACCGCACTGGCAGCGTTCGTGCCGTGGGCGCTCGCCGGGATGAGGCACACCGTACGCTGCTCCTCGCCACGCGAACGGTGGTAGGCGCGGATCGCGAGCAGCCCGGCGAGCTCGCCCTGGCTCCCGGCGTTGGGCTGAACCGTGACGGCGTCGTAGCCGGTGATCTCGGCGAGCCACCCCTCGAGCTCGGCGATCATCTGGCGGGTCCCCACCGACTCGTCCTCGGGAGCGAACGGATGCAGATTGGCGAACTCGGGCCACGTGATCGACGCCATCTCGGTGGTCGCGTTGAGCTTCATCGTGCACGAGCCGAGCGGGATCATCGTGCGGTCGAGCGCGAGATCGCGATCGGCGAGGCGGCGCAGGTAGCGGAGCATCTCGTGCTCGGTGTGCAGCCGGCCGAAGATCGACTGGGTCATGAACTCGCTCGTCCGGCGCAGACCGTCGGCAAGCGGTGCGACCGATGCGGGCTCGCTGGGCCTGAAGTCGATGCCAAACGCCGAGATCACGCTCGACACGACCTCGAGACTCGACGTCTCGTCGAGGCTGACCCCGACGGCATCGTCGGCGACGCGACGGAGATCGAACCCGCGCTCAGCGGCGGCTGCGAGAACGACGTCGGCGTCCACGCCATCGACGGTGACGGTGTCGAAGAACGTCTCGTGCCTGAGCCTGAGCCCGGCCGCGCGCAGCGCATCGGCCAGCACGGCCGTGCGTGACCGCACCGTGGTGGCGATGCCCTTCAGCCCCTCAGGGCCGTGCCAGCACGCGTAGAGGCCGGCCATGATCGGCGAGCAGCACCTGGGCCGTACAGATGTTCGATGTGGCCTTCTCGCGGCGGATGTGTTGCTCACGGGTCTGCAGCGCGAGACGAAGCGCCGGCCGGGCCGCCGGTGTCGGTGCTGACACCGACCAGGCGACCGGGCATGGCGCGGGCGGCGGTGACGTGGGCGGCGATGAATGCGGCGTGGGGTCCGCCGAAACCGAGCGGCACGCCGAGACGCTGCGACGAGCCGATCGCGATGTCCGCGCCCAGTTCGCCCGGGGGGGTGACCAGCGCGCAAGCGAGCAGGTCCGTGGCTACGACGACCAGCCCGCCGAGGTCGTGAACCTTGGCGATCGCGTCGGCGCCAGTCGATGATCGCGCCGGTCGACGTCGGCAGGCTGAACAGGGCGCCGAAGCACCCGGCGTCGAGGTCGGCGACCTCGCCCACGACGAGTTCGATCCCCACCGGCTCGGCCCTCGTCGCCAGCACGGCGATCGTCTGCGGGTGGGTGTCGTGGTGCACGACGAAGCGGCTCGACGACGTCTTCGACAACCGGCGAGCCATCGTCATCGCCTCGGCCGCGGCGGTCCCCTCGTCGAGCAACGACGCGTTCGCCACCTCGAGGCCAGTGAGCTCGGTGACGGCGGTCTGGAAGTTGAGCAGCGCTTCCAGGCGGCCCTGGCTGATCTCCGGCTGGTACGGGGTGTAGGCGGTGTACCAGGCCGGGTTCTCGAGCACGTTGCGCTGGATGACACCCGGGGTGAACGCGGGGGAGTAGCCCATCCCGATCAGGCTCGTCGCGCGGACGGTTGGCGTCGGCGAAGCGCCCGAGCGCCGCGAGGACGTCGGGCTCCGACCGTGCCGCGGGCAGCGCCAGTGGTTGGTCGGCGCGGATCGCTGCCGGGACGGTCTCGTCGAGCAGATCCTCCAGCGAATCGACGCCGAGGACTCCGAGCATGTGCCGCAGGTCGGCGTCGGTGGGTCCGATGTGACGCCGGGCGAATTCGTCGCCAGGAAACTGGGTGCCGGCGGGGGAGGTGGCCATCTCGTTCTCCGATGCGCGTGGGTGACGGAACACCCCCGCTGTCATCGGCACCTGAGAGCTTCCGCCGACCCGCACCGGCGAGCCAGCATTTCCCCTTCGGCGAGCCCACCGACCGCTGTCGCCAGTGACCGGACGTGCTGCTTTCCAGCGTTGCCTCACCCGCCCGGTCCGGATGCCTGAGAGATTCCGGGGTGGTTGCTCCTTCGGCGCTGACGACACCCTGTCGTCGTTGGCAGGGTCGTGACCAGCTCTCCCGGGCGGGATCTGCGGCACCGTCAGGATAGCGCACCAGGGGTCGGGCGAGCCGGGTAACCCGGCGATCAGCAGGCTCCGACGGTCTTGACGATCGGGAATGGGTTCACCGCCGCGCCGCCCCGAGGATGCACCTCGAAGTGCAGGTGGGTGATGCCCGCGTTGCCGGTATGCCCCATGTACCCGATGACCTGCCCGGCGGTCACCGGAACGCCGACCGCCATGCCAGGGGCGAACGACGCCAGATGGGCGTAGAAGAAGTACGTGCCGTCGGGCAACGCGATCTTGATTCCGTTCCCGGACAGCGAGCCAAGCCGGTCACGGTAGATCTGGATCACGCGGCCGGTGACGACGGCGCGCAGGGGAGTGCCCTCCGCGGCACCGATGTCGACGCCCAGATGAACCCGGCCGCCGCCGCGCGCAGCGTGCCACGTGTCGCCGTAGTAGCAGCGGCCGCCGACCGGCTTGGCCTGCAGCCGGATGGTCACGGGCGGGGCGGGCGTCGGCGCTGGCATCGGGGAAAGCCCGAGCGCCTGCGCCGTGGCCTGGTCGACCTTGCCCGTGACGCGCAACCCCTTTGCCCGCTGGAACTTCATGACGGCGCCGGCGGTCCCGGATCCGAATCGCCCATCGGCTCCACCGGGGACCGGGATGCCCGCCTTGATCAGGGCCCGCTGGAGCGCGACCACGCGGGCGCCCTCCTCGTCGAACGTCGCGTACCCAGTGGCGGTGTTGCCCCCGCCGGTGGCGCCGCCGGCGACGAGACCCATCAGCCGAGCCGTCGCTTCGTCGACGACGCCGGTGGCATTCAGCCCGTTGGTGCGCTGGTAGATCACGAGGGCGTTGTGGGTACCCTGCCCGAAGACCCCATCGGCACCGCCGCGGAGGTACATGCCGGTCGCGATGATCGCCTGCTGCACAGCCTTCACCGCCGGCCCCACCGATCCCCTGCGCAGCCCGATGTAGCCGGACGTCTGCGGCGGCGTAACGGGCGTGCCACCACCACCGGCGGCGACGAGCGCGGCGTCGGTGGCGGCATCGACCGCCCCCGTCACAGGCAGGCCCCTGGCTTGCTGGAAGGTCCTGACCGCCTGGCGGGTGCGAATGCCGAAGATCCCGTCGGCGCCTCCGGCGACCGGGATGCCCGCCGCGATCAGCAGCTGCTGAACCCGCTTGACGGCGGAACCCTGCGCGCCGTACTGCACGACGGTACCTGCCGGAGCGGGTCTGCTCGGGGATGAGGCGCTCCCCGTGAGGCCGAGGACCTGGGCGGTCCGGGCGTCGACCACACCCGTCTCCGGCAGGCCGTTGACACGCTGGACCAGCTTCACCGCCCGTTCGGTGGAGGGTCCAAATGTGCCGTCTGCGCCGCCACTGAGGACGAGACCGGTGGCGAGGATGCGCTGCTGAAGCTGCGTGACGGCCGCGCCGGACGCGCCACGGCGGAGTCCGACGACCGACGTCGGAGTCGCGGTGGGGCGGCGGACGCCGGTGCCGAGGATGCGGCTGGCGCAGCCGCGGCGGCGATCGTTCCGGTCAGCCCGAGATACTTCGCGGTGTTCTCGGTGACGACTCCGGTCGGGTTCAAGCCGTTCTGCTCCTGGAACTTGCGCAGCGCGGCCGTGGTGCCTGGGCCGAAGTGCCCATCGGCCCCGCCGGCCAGGTAGTAGCCGAAGCTGATCAGCTTCTGCTGCACGGCGAGCACGCCCGCGCCCGCCGCGCCCTCGCGCAGGCCGATCACGGTGACCGTGCCGGTCTCGGCCGTCGCGTCAGCCGGCAATGCGCCCGCCTCGGTGATCGGGGCCGAGGCAACGACGACCGAGCCGGCGACGAGCATCGACAGCGCGAACCGGTGTCGGAACCCGATGGCGCACCACAGCGAACGAGATGAACCAGTTGTCATTTCAATGGTGCCTCTCCAATCGAACGGACACGTCTCCTTTCGACCAGTGAGGCGACCGCCCCGAGATCACGTCCCCAGTGCCCGGGTCCCGCGCCAGCGCCGTGACCAGGGACGACGCCGGCGAGCGACAACTTCGCGCCGTCAGAAGCGACGGAGAGGTTCTGACATAACGTCGATTATCGGCGTTAGGTGTTGAAGCCGGGTCGCTGCGCTCCCGGCTTGTCCCGCTGCCGCCGATAATCGCGCCTCATGCGACCGCCAGGTCGCATGCGTGCCCGGTGTCCGCGAGCTGAGCACGCCGTTGACTCCGGCGCACTCGGCCGAACGCCGGCGCCGACCGGCCTGCCAAGAGCAATGCAACCGTGGCACGCGACCGGCCAGACGCCCGCGGAGCACACCTGTCCCGCGACCCGAGCGCTCCCCCGCAATTACGTCATGACGGAATATCCCGTGGTGTCGCAGGTGCCGGGACTTCGCGGTCGCGTAGCGGCCGGGCGGCGTCGAGGAGCCAGTTGACGATGCGCAGCAGATCGGCCGAGGACGGCTTCTCGCCGAGTGCCGCGAGATCGGCTTCGGTGTCGACCACCGCGCACGCCAGGACGTACAGGTCGTCGTGCAACTCGTCGAGCGACGACTTCGCGATCACCAGCTCGCCCTCGCTGAGCTCCAGTTCGCGCGCTCGCTGCCGAGACACCCAGTCCCACTGCCGGCACCGCTGCGAGCAGAACTCGCGCCGCCGGCCGCGACCGCTCTGCTCTGCCAGCGCTCTGCGGCACCATCGGCATCGCTTCAATTCCGTCATGACGAAAGAGCATACGCACTCCCCCCTCGTCAACGTGTTCGATCGTCCGGCGGCAGTTGATCCAAATCGCTAGTCGGCGAATCCTTCGGGTTCACGGGGTCGGTCACGACATCGAGAGTGTCCCTCCCCAGAGCGCTCGTCTGGCTGCATACGGTTGGGCTCCTCCCTGCGATCCAGCATCGCTGGCGACGACCTCGGTCAGCTCCGCGAGTCCAACGTCCGCCCCCGGCGTCGTTGCGGTTGGTGACGTTGCGTCGAAGCACAATTCTGCCATCCGCGCCGTCGCTCGCCGCATCCAGTGCCTCGATGCAGAAGTCGACGCCACGATCGCGTGCTGCGACATCTGCTCGACCAAGCTGCACTGCAACTCTTCGCTGAACGCGGGGTCGGCTACGTCACCGCCGCTCAGTTCTACATCGCGTGGTCACATCACGGGCGTTGCCGCAGCGAAGCGGCACTCGCCCGTCTCACTGGAACGGCACCCGTCGAAGCCACGTCCGGGCAGAACCAGATCAGGCACCGACGCGCACCCGGCGAGCCTTGAAGCAGCGCCGCGACCGACATTCCTCGCGTTCTTCCGTGCCGCCCTCGTCCCCTGACGCGCGGGGCGTTTGACCGTCCGTGTATGTGGCAACCTAGGAGTGGGCCGCGCTCGACGCGACCCGCTCGACCGGCCGCCCGACCGGCGTCACCAACGGAAGGATGATCCCGTGCGCCGAATTGTCACCACTGGAGTACTACTCGCCGCCCTCGCCCCAGCGGGAGTGGCACACGCAACAACAACACCGCCGGATTCGACTGAACCCGAATCGACGGCGACAGCCCCGACCGGCCCCGACGACTCGGCGCCGATGACCACACCACCGCCCGACACCGCACCCGCAGCGACGACCGAGGACACGACAGCAAGCGAAACCACGCTAGCAGAGGCCGACATCGCCGCCGAGCCGGCCGTCATCTACGACGACTCGGGCAACGCCGTCGCCTCCGTCACGTTGGTCGGCGTTGAGCCGGCCTGGTCCGACTACGAGGAAGGCAACGACCCCGAGGCCGGGCGCGAGTATATCCGTGTGACCGTGCTGGTCGAGAGCCTGATCACCGAAGGGACCTTCGGCATCAACATCGATGACTTCATCCTGCAGGACAACAACGGGTTCGTGACCACCGCCGCTGCCGTCCCCACTGCGGCACAGGCGGAGGGCGACGAGGAGATCACCGAGGAGGCTGAACTCGCCAACGGCGAGTCCGTCGAACTGCCCATGACGTTTGAGGTCGTGTCGAGCGTCGGCCCGCAGTCGGTGTTCTATCGTCCGGACGACGAACGGCTGGTGGACGTCGCCGAGCTCGGCTGACCACAGCCACAACCCGCTACCTTCGGGCCCGACATCGTCGCGAGCCGAGCAGTTCCTCCCTCGACCCGGATATAGCGGCCCGCCGGCACAAGTTCGGCGCCGGTGGCCAGATCAACTACCCGCAGTTCCTCGGCCTCACCGCCCGGCGTTCCTCCACGTCGAGGTCGCGCCATCGGCGGCATGTCGACTCGCTCTGCCGGGTGCTCATTGGTTACGTCAATCCGGACACTCGACCAGTGCACCAGACATGCCGGTTCGATTCGGTCCGACGGAACGCGCGTCAGGCCGGTTGGGGAACCCGTTCGCCTTGCGTCGATCGGGCTGGGTTGAGCAGCTCGACTCGACGCCTCCGTTGCTTTCGGCTTGCACAGGTCTACGTGTGAGGCGCCTGTTCCCGTTCGATGATCTCTTGGCACAGGGTGACGCATTCGTCGCAGATGTAGACGCTCGGACCGGCGACGAGTTTGCGAATCTCGTGCTCGCCCTTGCCGCAGAACGAGCAGCGACACGAGCCGTCCGTCCACTTGGCGCTGCGGCGACGCTTGACCATCCGCGAGCGTACGGCACACACAGCTGTCGACCGCGAGTGCGGCGGCCGCTTCGGGAGTCTGATGGGCGAGAGGGTCAGGCAGCCTCGCGGGCGACCTGTCGCACGACGTCGGGGTCGACGCCGCTGTCGCGAAGTCGCGCCCGTTCGAATGCCTCCGTGAAACGGCACGCGGCGCTCATGCTGCCGGCGAGGAGCGAGGGTGCACCGCCGGGAGGGGCGCCGCCACGGCTGCCATGGTTGATGCACCCGTCGCCGGCTGAGCCGGTCGAGCGCGTCCGATCCAAAGGTGCGCCGTACCGAGACGCACAAGGAAGCGCACGTTGCTGCCGCGCTCGATGAGGTCGGTCGGGTGCTGGGCACCGAGGTGTTGCCGGCGACCCCGGCCGGCTACGGGCAGCTGCTGCGATGGCTACTCACCTTCGGCGAGGTCGTCGCCGCAGGTGTCGGCTCGACGACGCTCCGAGTGTCACCGGACGCTGTTCGGAACGCGCGCTGCAGGACGCTGCCGGCCCTGAGCGCTGCCGACGAACGCACGAGCGAGTTGCTCAGGTCGAGATGGCAGATCACGCCGAGCGATGCCGAATCAGCGCGGCGTCTTGACGGCGTGCGCAACGCGCCGGTCGCCAGATCAGTTTCGCTGCGGAGGCCGATCCACCCTTGACCAGCGTCGTTCGGTGTCGGAGGCGACGCGTCTCACAACGCCCTGGGCTCGCTCCAACGCCGACTCGTTCCGGAGCTTCGTCACGTTGCTACCCTCGCCCGCGATCAAGCATGCGGCGCGCAAACCGGGACGGCCCCAGAGCAATCAGCAAACCCGCGGCTTCAGTGGTGACTCGGGGTCCGTTGGGTTTGCGCTTGCCGCCCGGCGTTGCAAGGCCGACGGCGCCTTTGAGCCAGTTCCGAGCATCTTGAGAATGGTCAGTCGCATAGGCTCGGTCGGGAATCGCGTGGAGGGGGCAAGTCCATGGTCGATGCACCAGATGCCCGCGGCGAGACCGTCGGGTCCAAGGCGCGCGATTGGAAGGACCCGATCGGACGCCTCGGGCTCGTGGGCCAAGGAGTCGTGGCGACGATCATCGGCCTACTCGCCATTCGCATCGCGATTGGGGAGAAGGATGAAGCGGCCACGAGCGAGGGTGCGGTCGCGTGGCTCGCCCACCAACCGCTCGGAAAGTTCCTGCTCGTCGCCTTGACAGTCGCGCTGTTCGCCCTCGCGCTCTGGCGCTTCCTGTGCGCAGTGATGGGCGATCCGGTCGAGGGCAGCGAACCGAAGGATCGACTGAAGTACGCCGTGCTCGGCGTCGTCTACCTCTTGCTCGCGATCACCACGCTCGGCGTCACGATCGCCAACTGGACCGGATCGGGCGACACAGCGGGGAGCGAGGAGTCCGGCGACGAGGGTTCTCAGCAGGCGACCTCGACCTTGTTCGAGTGGCCTGCAGGACGCTGGCTTGTCGGCATCCTCGGTGTCGCCGTGATCGGCTACGCCGGCTACAACTTCCATAAGCAGGTCGTCAGGAAGAAGTTCGCTGAACGCCTCGACGCCGGCGAAGGATCGTGGGTCGTACGACTCGGGCTGGTCGGGTATACCGCACAGTCCCTGGTGTATGCGGTGGTCGGCTACTTCTTCATCCAGGCCGCGATCGCGTTCAAGTCGACGACAGCAAAGGGGCCTTCCGGCGCGTTGATCGAACTGGCCGACACGACGTCGGGCAAGGTGCTGCTGTGGATCATCGCGATCGGACTGTTTGCCTACGGCGTCTTCTGCATCGCCGAGGCCAAGTACCGGAAGGCGGCATGAAGCCCGCGAACAGCGACTGGGGCGAGAGAGTCCCTGATCGCCGGCAACGCGACTGCGCCGGACGATGATTGCGGCCCGGAACCTGTCAAGCCCGGTGAGACAACTTCTCATGCGGATTTGATGAGTGCTTCGGGTGTTGGTTCGTTGATCCAGGCGACGGTGGGCAGCGTGGGTGGCTGGGGCCGGCGGTTTCGACGCATCTGGACGCACCAGAACGTGTCGTTCAACGACAGCCTCGAGGCGCTCGCCGACGAGTACATGGAGACGAACTCGGAAGCCACGATCGAGTTCGAGACCTTCGACTACGACACCTACATCCAGACCCTGCAGACCGCGCTGCCCGCGGGCACGGAGGCCGACGTGGTGCAGATGCTCGGGGACTGGACGTGGGGCCAGTCCGTCGATCTCGACATCGCCTTCGATCGCATCCACCTGTTCGACGGCGAGACCACGG
>CAVXSN010000002.1:0-153134 GCA_963764455.1 Ilumatobacteraceae bacterium | reverse complement strand
CCAGGATCACCGCCTCGGTCTTCGTTCCCTGCAACGCGACATCACCCCCGGGGCGTGGGCGGAGCTTGGCGGCCTCGTTGACCAGCTGTGTTGCGGTCAGTCCACCCAGCCGTGCGCGCAGCTCGTCGGGTGCGGTGAACATCAGATGGCGGAGCTGGACGATCGTGCGGATCCGTGTCGAACCGCCGATCGCTTGGCGACCAGCAACGCCCGCAACGCCTCGGCGTGCGCATCACCCGACTTCCCGCGACCCTGACAACGACCCGACAACGCGCCACGCGCTGCCTCGACCGCGTCGAGCTGGTCACTCTTGCCGTGCCGCCGACGCTTCTGGCGGTCCGGTCGATCGACCTCGATCACGACCACACCGGCAGCAGCGAAGTGGCGCGCCGAGCCGGCTCCATACGCCCCGCTGCCCTCGATCCCGATCCGTTCGATCATCCCGAAGCCCGACATCCACGACGACAGACAGCGATGCCCGTCCGACGTCGTGGGGAACGACTCGACCCCCAACAGACCGCCGTTCATGTCACCACCGCAGCGACGTTCACGTCACGATGCGTGTCCACCCCACCCACTACATGGCGCGCTGAATCTACGATCGTCACAGCCACCCCTTTCATAGTTGAGGGGCAGGCACGCACGTCCCGTGAAGGAGACCAGTGACCGAGCAGCTGTTCACGCAGCAACTCGAGTCGCCCTCCGGAACGGGGCGTGTCGAACCCCGAAGTGAACCCAGCCTGTCAGCTACCGACACCAACAAACGGGATGCCAACCAGCAAACCCATTCTCACTGGCAGATCTGCGTGTCCCAGATCGGCACTTCCGGGTGACACGGCTTGACGCTGCGGGTGTTGGACGGCAAGCGGTCGGGTCCCGCTCAACAGCATCACCCGACTGCCGACTGCCAGGTGTCCTCCCGCTGGGACGAGCCGACACCGGACTCGTCATCCGGACGCAGCACGTCCCGATGAGGGTCTACGGTGCGCCCATGATCGAGGTTGAGGGAACCGGATCGAGCGACTGTCAGCGGAGACCTGGCCAGCGTTCGCCGCCCTCGTGGAGCGCCAGTCCGGTCTGTTCACCGGCTGCTCGTGCACGAAGTTCCACTGCTACCCCGACCCACCGGAACGCAGAGAGATCGGCAACCGTGGGTTCAAGGAGCGCCTCATCCGTGACGGTCGGGCACACGCAGCCCTCGTGTTCGACGGCTCATCTCCTTGCTCGTGGATGAGCGGTGGACTGCGGTCAGCGTTCGGGGCGGTGTGTCGTCCTCATCCGCGCTCAACGGTCGTTCGCAGTGGTGAACTCCAAGACCGCTTGGGCGAACGACGTCGGATCGAAGGCGCACGGGAGATGCCGCTGCCCGCGAAGGCCCTGGAGTTGAGCCTTCGGTAGCAGCTCGGCGACTTCGTCAGGGGTCGCGAAGATCGACGCATCGGTCTGCTCTCCATAGAGGTAGAGCGTCGGGATGTCCGGGGGGACTGACGCCGTCAGTCGGTCGATGGCTTCGGGGGCGGTCCGCAGTTCGCGGGGACGAGGCGGACACCTTCGCGGGCCCTCGCCCACACCTCTGGCAGCGAACGGATGATCTGCACCTCCTCCTCGACGGCAACGCCCGCGGGAAACAAGGTCTCCAGGGCCAGGTCTGGGTCGCCGGCATCCAGCGTGGCCTGCACCGCGTCGACGAGATTCGGGTCGAATCGGTCGCCGTGGAAGGGCGGTTCGTACAGCACGAGCGATCGCAACGACGGCCGCTGGGTGGCGGCCAAGAGGCTGTAGATCGCTCCGCCGGAATGTCCGAGGAGATGGGCCTGGTCGCCCGCGGCGGCGAGGACGGCCAACACGTCTTCGACCTCGCGATCGAGACCGTAGTGGGGGCCATCGCCACTGCCACCTCGGCCCCGGCGGGAGTAGACCCACACCAAGTGTCGCTCGGCGAGCAGGCCCTCGATGAGAGCAAAGGTCTCGAGACTTCCGATTGCTCCGTGCACGAGCACCATCGGAGAACCGTGGCCCGAGTGGCGTGCCGCCAACTTGGTTCCATCCACCGACGTGATCGTCGTTTCCAGCATTCTCGCCCTCCTCGTCCCAGGACCGTCTAGGTGGCTACGACGCCGATCGACGGCGTCGAGCTGCCGATGCCGATCGACGACAGACGGCCCCGGGGTCCGAGCTCGGACTCGGCGATCATCGTCTCGCTCCCTGGGATGTGATCGCCGCGGGCGACGCCTGTCTGGCCGCTGGGCGCCGTCCCCCCGCGAACACGCGCGAGACGATGCGCGGACGCATCAGATGCTGGGGAGATGCCACCATCCCGTTCACCTCCATGAATGCCGCAGCCACCACGGGATCGCGGTGGGCCACCCGCAGGAGGCGATTGACGTAGGCGTTGATCAGCCGCCACCGGGCTGGGCGTCGCCCCTCGACTCCCGGGTAGCCGAGGTCGGCGCCGGTGGCCATTGTCCACGCCTCGTCAAGCGTTCGTTTCGTGCGCTGGAAGAAACGCAGACCCACCCGGTCCGCCCGTGCTCGTCGAGGATCTGGCCGAGGGCTCTGGCCTCGCCGATCGCGACACTCATCCCCTGTGCATAGACGGGGTTCAACGAGCACACCGCGTCGCCGGTCACGACATACCGACTGGGAAAGCGCCGCAACCGGTCATACCGGCGGCGGAGGTAACTGGGGAATCCGCCGGTTGACGCCCCGCCGAGAGGTTCCGCCGCGGCAACGAGCCCGTGAAGATCATCCACCCAAAGGGTGCGTGCGTACTTGACGAACCCATCGAGGTCGGCTGGTGGGCGCTCTCCCATCAGACCGATGAGGGTCACGATCCACCGACGCGCTCCACGGCGAGCACCACTCCACCGCGGCGGCCATCTTGCGGAATCGTCACCACGAGGTTCTGGCAGCCCCCGAGATCGCCTGGCTCCCGACGGAACAGGCGGGTGGAGTAGTGGATCCCGACCTGAAGCCGCTCCTCCTCGGGAGATGGGTAGCCGAGGTCAGCTACCCAGCGCGGGGAACGTGAACTGCGCCCCGTCGCGTCCACGACCAAATCGCCAGCCAACGCTTCCTCGGTGTTCGAGTCCGGCGACCCGAGTCGTACGCCAGTCACCGTGGATCGGTCTGGCGTGGTCAACAGGCCGTGGGCGTCCTGATGTTCAAGGAACCGGACCCCCGACAGTGCCCGCACCCGATCGCAAACCACCGACTCGAGGAGCGGCCGGGTCGCGCCAACAAACTCGAGGTCGGCGTCATCCAGCAGCAAGCTCCCGCCGGCGATGTGGAAGCGGACCTCCGTCGTGTCCATCACGCGGGCGCCTCTCGCCCGTAGATCCTCAACGACCCCAGGGAGCAGATCGGACAAGCCCACCAGTCCTGCGGGCAGCAAGATGTGGACATGCCGTCCTTGGGGGACGCCCCTGCGGCACTCTCCCGGCTGGGGCAGGGTGTCACGCTCGACGATCGTCACTCGGTCGAAACGCTCGGCCAGGGCCGCCGCAGCCGCCAGTCCCGCCACGCTGGCGCCCAACACAACCGCGTGGTCGCCCACATGAGTCATCTCGGCGTGGCCTTCGGCCCGGCTGTCAGCGCCGACCTGCTTGTGGGTTGGTTGGATTGGTCGAGTGTGCGGCAGAGCGCTCACGGGCTGCTCACGCGGCGCTCACGCACAATCAACACATCGGCACCGGCGGCCGTCGTTGTGGTAATCGCCGGCAACGCGGTGCATGCGTTGTTCGTTGGAAACCCCAGCGGATCGGCTACGACGACGTTACGGATCGACCACCACCGGCGAATCAATGATTCTGCCGATGATTGACGCGACGCCGATTGGGTCATCCGCCGGCGGACCCATCGTCGCCGCGTGACTGTCGATCGCAGTTTGCTCGCGTGGTGCTCATTCAGCTGATGGAACGCACCCCGCCCACACCCCGGCGATGACGTCGACATCGACCAGGCGCCGGTCGAGCGCCTGAGCCGCGGGTTCTTCGACGCCCTCGGAGACTCGCCGGGGGAGGATGCCTTTGCCGACGACGCCTTCTTCGACCTGAGCATGGCCGTGTGGCGGTTCCAGCTCCAGGGCGAGTCGCTGTCGGGCGCAGCTCAGGAACCCGTCGAGGTTGGTGGTGACTTACGCGTCGACGTCCTGTGCACCATCCCGACGGTCTCCGGCTTCGTCACCGAGCACGACGAGCACGAGAACGTGGATGGGCAGGACTCGTCGGCCAGACGCCTCTGGCTCCGCGAGGTCCGCGCCGCCAGGATCGCCGACGTCGGCGGCTACTGCACGCGAACAGGACGAGGAGCTGCGCACCGGCACGCGGCCGAGGCCCCAATGATCCGGGCTGGAAGTCGGTGACAACTCACACAGCACCGCGTGAGGGTGCTCGCCCACGGATCACGGCTAAATCGGCCGTCCGTGCGATCCCACCCGGGTACCGTGCGGTGACAGTGGGGGCTGAGTTCGGCATTCTCGGGCCCCTGACGGTCGTCGTCGACGACGTTGAGGTGGCCCCGTCGGCAGCGAAGGAGCGCGCCCTGCTGGCGCTGCTCCTGCTCAGCGCCAACCGGGTGGTCCCCGCCGATCAGTTGATCGACGAGCTGTGGCCCGACACCGAACCCAGCCGGGCGCGACGAACGCTTCAGGTGCGCGTGGCCGCGGTGCGCAAACTCCTTCAGGCGTACGGGTTTCGGACGTGCTTGTATTCGAAGGCGGTGGTTATCGACTGTCGGTGGCGGCGGAACAAATCGACTCCAATCGGTTCGCCGCGCTGGTGGAACGGGCCGCATTCGAGATGTCGAGCGGCCGCCCAGCCGCGGCGGCGGCGACATTGCGCGATGCGCTCGATTTGTGGCGTGGCGAGCCCCTCTCCGATGTCGAGATGAGCCTCAGATTGGAGGCCGAAGCGGCCCGGCTGCGCGATGCCCGCATCGGGGCGATCGAGGCGCGGATCGACGCCGATCTGGCATGCGGTCGTCATGCCGCGGCCGTCGCCGAGCTCGATGGTTTGCTCGCCCTCCATCCGTTCCGTGAACGACTCTGTAGTCTTCGCATCCTGGCGTTGTACCGCTGTGGCCGGCAGGCCGAGGCGTTGCGGGCATTCGATGCCGTGCGTCGGCTCCTCGGTACGGAGCTCGGGGTCGAACCGAGTGCGGCGTTGCGCGACCTGCATCAGGCGGTTCTCGAACAGCGGCCAGGGCTCGACTGGGTGGAGGTGCCGGCCAGAGGACTTGCCGTGCCACTCGGCTGGCGGGCGGACCTTCACGAGCGCTCGGATGCGCTCGCGGTACTCGGCGAGGGACTGGCCAAGGTGAGGTCTGCGTCGTCGGGGCGGGTGATCCTGGTCGGCGGCGAGGCGGGGGTCGGCAAGACGGCACTGCTTCGCCAATTCTGCAGCACCCTGGACGACGAGACGAGAGTGCTATGGGGGTCGTGCGACGCATTGTTCACGCCGCGACCGCTCGGGCCGCTGCTCGACATCGCCCCGTGCATCGGCGGCGATTTCGGCGAACTGCTGACCACGGGCGCCAAGCCATACGACGTCATGGTGGCATTGGTCGCCGAACTGCAACTTGGCGGTCCCAGCGTGGTGGTCTTCGAGGACATCCATTGGGCCGACGAGGCAACGCTTGACGTGTTGCGGTTGCTCGCGCGGCGCGCCGGAACGATCCCGGCCCTCGTGTTGGCCAGCTACCGCAACGACGGGTTCGACCGGAACGACCCGGTGCGCATCGTGCTCGGCGAGTTGGTCCGCCAAGTGGGCGTCGATCGTCTCACGCTTGCACCGCTGTCCCCCGCCGGCGTCGCCGAACTCGCCGCGCCCCACCACGTCGACGCCACCGAGCTCTACCGTAAGACGAGGGGGAACCCCTTCTTCGTCACCGAGGTGCTGGCGGGCGTGGGGGACATCCCCGACACCGTGCGCGACGCCGTCCTCGCCCACGCCGCCCGGCTCAACCCGCCGGCGCGCGTCGTTGCTCGATGCGACCGCCATCGCATCGGGCGTCACCGAGCCGTGGCTGCTCGACGCCCTCGCCGGCAAACTCGTCGACCATCTCGACGAATGCTTCGCCTCGGGCATGCTCATCAGCGAACGCGACGGCGTCGCGTTCCGCCACGAATTGGCGCGCTTGGCGATCAAGGACGAGATCGCTCCGCCCCGGCGGCTGGCCCTTCACCGGCGGATCCTGCGCGCGCTCGTGGCTCCGCCCTCGGGTCCACCGGACCTCGCCCGCCTCGCCCATCACGCTCAGGCTGCGGAGGACCCGGCGGCAGTGCTGCAATTCGCGCCGGCCGCAGCCGAGCAGGCCGCGTCGCTCGGCGCCCACCGCGAGGCTGCGGCGTTGTACGCCGCTGCGTTGCGCGTCGCCGACGGCGAGCCGCTCGAGGTGCGTGCCAATCTGTTCGACTGTCGATCCCGCGAGTGCTTCTTGACCGACCAGTCCGACGAGTCGATCGAGGCACGCGAACGGGCACTCGAGTGTTACCGACGGCACGGCAACCGCGTGAAGGAGGGAGAATCGCTGCTCTGGCTGTCGCGTCTGCGCTGGTGCCGCGGCCGGATCGCCGAATGCAAGGATCTCCTCGGGCAGGCCGTTGCGGTGCTGGAGGGATGCTCGGACGGACGCGAGCTGGCGATGGCGTACAGCCACGTATCGTCCGAGCTCGTCAACTCCGAGGACATCGGCGGGGCCATCCCCTGGGGAACACGGGCGCTCGACTTGGGTCGACGCCTCGACGACACGGAGGTCGTCGTGCACGCCCTCAACAGCCTCGGACTCGCTGCATTTCTCAGCGATGGCCCATCGGGGCGAGCGCAGCTGGAGCAGAGTTTCTGGCAGGCCAAGGATGCTGGACTCGAGGAGCACGCCGGGCGGGCGCTCATCCATCTGTGCTGGGCGGCAATTCGGCATCGGGCTCACGACACGTTCGACTACTTCCGGCGGATCGCCATCGACTACTGCGGCGAACATGGTCTCGACCTACACCGGGCGTACGTGGACGTCTACGGCGCCAGATCCGACCTCGACCGTGGCCGATGGGACGACACCGTCGTCGCCGCCGAGAGGGTCCTGGCCGAACGGCATCCTTCGACGTTGCCGCGCACGCTCGGCCTCGTCGTGCTCGCCACGGTGATGGCCAGGCGAGGCGAATCCGGCTACAGACCGCTGCTCGACGACGCGCAGGAGTTGGCCGCCCCCACCGACGTGTTGCAGTGGATTGCCCCAGTGGCGGCGGCACGAGCCGAGGCCGCCTGGCTCGAAGGCGACCCCGATGGCGTCGCCGCCGCGACCGATGATGCGTTACGACTGGCCCTGGATCGACGGTCGGCATGGCTGGTCGGCGAACTAGCCTTCTGGCGCTCGCTCGCCGGTATCGACGACGAGCTGCCCGCCCTGTCGAACCCCTACGGTTTGTGGCTGGCCGGCCACCCGGAACTCGCCGCCCAGCGCTGGGCCGAACTCGGGTGCCCGTACGAACACGCCCTGACCCTGGCATCGATCGGCGGCGCCGACGCCTCGGACCTGGCCGGGGCCGAGTTCGATCGGTTGAGCGCCCGCACCGGGTTGGCCAGGCTCGCCCTCCGGCCGGCCACCCAAGCGGAATCGCGTTAGCAAGTCGCAGCCACTCAGCGTGTGGCTCCCGCCCTCAGCGGCAGCGTGGGTGGTGTCGAAGACGACTGGAGTCTGGGCATTCCCGTGGGTCAGGCTCGGAAGCGACATCGTCACTGTGCGAGGTTCCATCGCCGGTGATCGGCTCGACGAGGGGATTTTCACCGGTGAACAGACCGTCGGGGTTCGGATACCACAGCCAGACATGCATGGTCACGAGGTCGGGGTGCCAGAACCCGAACGGTGAACCGTTGTCCGGGTTGACGTCTGCGCAGCCGGCTTCGGAATCGGCGGCGATGAACGAGCCGTCGGCATAGTGGCAGGCGGCGGCGAACGAGCCGTACGTCGCCCCTTCGAGGGGTGGTTCTGCCGGCTCCTCGGGCCAAACCCATTCGAAAGCGGCGAGCTGTCGCGAGCCGTCCACATCGACATACACGAGGATCGGTGGGTTCGCAACGTCGAACTCCGTGATCGTCGGGTTGAGGAAGTGGTAGCCCATCCGGGGCATGTTCGGCGTGATGATCTGGTAGCCATCCGCGATGGCGGCGTCGAGATCGGTCGCGTACTCGGCGGTTGCGGCTCGGGCCCGAACGAGCTCAGCCGCCAGCTCCTCAGTGGCGCTCGACCCGCGACCTGACTCATGGGTTGCCGCGCCCTGGAGATCGTTCGTGGCGCCGGCGGGCATTCCCATGCTGGCCGCGAAAGCGGCGGCGACAATCACGGCGGTGCCCGCGCGGCGGGTCGGTGTCGGCGACGACCGCATTGCGCTGTCGGTGGCCTCGTTGGACATGACTCTTCTCCTCGTCGGTCGACGGTAGGTCTCGACCCGAACTGTGCGGCGGGGCCCTCACGGGTCGCTCACGCGACGCTCACGGGTTCGACTGAGAACCGACCAACACTCGCGAGGCGGGGACGTCTTACGTCAAGCACGTCATAGAAAGCTCATAACGCGAGTACGAGAACGCGGTGATCAGCTGCCGGGCTGACGTCCGAGGGAGCGCCCAGCAGACGCCGTGCACCATGGGCGAGCCGCTCCTATCGACGGCTCGGCGCTCACGCTGGCGTTCGCCGCCAGCACAGTCATCGGCCTTGCGGCGGAGAGCCGTCATGGACGTCGGCGCACAGAACGCGCCCTGTGCACGTGTCCGAATATCACGGGGATAATCCCAACCGGCCGCGTGCTCTCGATGCCGGCTCCTGCTCGCCGACCTGATCCTCACCGTTGCGTCTTGCACGGCCACGAGGAAGCGAACGTCGAGGAGTGGCGGCTTTGGGTCCCTCGCGGTACTCGCTGGCGGGAACACAGCGACGGAGGTCGGCAACCGCCTGGCATCGGAGATTGGCAAGGGTGTTGGCAAGAAGGCGACAGCCGCGATACCGATGTCCTTCTTGCGGAAGGTGAACCGGAGCCGTGGTCGAACGATTGTCACGAAGTACGGCACCAACGCGGGGCGATCACCTCGGCACGGCGCTTCTCTTCGGGATCGGCTTGGTGATCGGCGGCACGGCCAACTACTTGACGGTCCGAGGCGTGACGTCACGAGCAGACCGGTTCTTCTCCATCCGCTCGAGCGCGACGCGCACTCTCGAGCCTCATGATCACACACGGTTCGGTTTCCCAGTTCTTGGCTTTAGACGCCGACGAGCCTTGTCCGTCGGCGTAGCGACATCAACGTCACCCGCCGCTACGACGAATCGAGGTACCGAGTTCGCGGAACGGGCGACGCATGGACTCGCCATCGAAACTCGACGACGCGATCGAGAAACTCGCGCAACTCCAGAACGGACAGGCGCCCGCGGCAGCACTGATCGTCGGAGCGCTGTGCAGTGGACCAGTAGCGGCACATCACTCGCCAACGCGGACGTTTGAGTGGCTGGGGCTTTACGAGTCACTGTCCCCTCCGGTCCCGACCTGCTCTACCACGGTCGGTATCGGCGGCACGCCATCGACCTCATGTTGGAGCGACTCGATGAGACCGGGTCATCGATCCTGAAGCAGTACGGAATGACCAGCGGACCCAGGCGGCCGAGGCGTGCAGTGCCCAGCGGCGCATAAATAGGAAGCTTGAGCAGCGGCAGCCGGACAAGTCCCAAGCAGGAAGCATCCGAGGCGCGCCGCATTGTTTCCGAGCCAATAGGCCCAATTAAGTCAGGACGGCGACACGACCACTGGATCGACCTTCCAGAATTCCTGGACACAGTTGTCGAAGTGGCCCGGCAGAGGTGTTATCGGATCGCCAGCCGGCGTCGTGTTAAGACCACCGTAGCCGACGTTGAAAGCCCGCATGCGCTCAAACGGCGTGCCATGGAAGCCAGGATTACTGAACTCGTAGCTACCCAGCGTGAACATGGCCTCGAGCGCCTCGAGGTACGGCCCTCCTCCAGGTAACCATCCTGGTACATGAAGTAGGTCGAGATGCCGGCCATGCAGTCGGCGATCAGCTCGTTGTTCTTGTCGCCGGGACGGACGATGTTGGGGTTGTAAGCAGCAATGCTGGGCGAGCTCGTCGATGACGTGGTGCCCAAATTCGTGCGCGATGACCACGCCGGCCGTGAAGTCCCCGTACACTTCGGCCTTTTCGCCGTAGATGTCGCCCTCCCAGAGCCTGGCAAAGCTGTTGGCAGGAATCAGCAGGAGGCCGTGCTGCATGCTCCCGTCGAACATTTCCTGATACGGCGGGCAGTAAGAGCTGCATCGGGAAGTCCGCGTCCACCCCTGAGGACGGTCTTCTCACCGTTCTCATCAAGGATGTAACAGTTCTCGTCTTCAAACACTTCACCACTGTTAACAACGTCGAAGAAAACAATGCCTCAAAGCCGTAGTTGGTGCTGATCCATTCCGTCCAGCGGCCGGCGAGATAAGTCACGTAGGCCGTGACGAACCCTTCTGGGTCGCGTCGATTGTGGTGATCGTCACGCTCGACACCGCCGGCAGGTCGCCTTCCCAAGGATCGAATCCTACATCAGTGTCGGACAGTCGCCGTCGAGATGTTTGCCGACCGCGGCGTCGGTGCGACGCGGTCATCGTTGCCGACGCCGATCGACTGCTCGGGCGCAATCAATTCCGAGGACTCGTCCTTTCCGATCCAGATCCGGGGAGCGCATATTGCCCGCTCTGGAGCGACGACTGCGACCGGTGCGACGCACCGAATGCTCGGAGCGCGACGCCGTCCGATATCCGCGGGGATAAGCGACCCCGCCCTATCCGGGAACGCCGGCTCGCGGACGCTGCGGTCGACGAGGAGCGCTGTCGTGTGGCGGCCGTTCGGTCCTGGATGGCGAGGTGGACGGCGATGGATGCGATTGCCACTGCCTGGTGCTGGAGGACTGTACGCCGAACCAATCGGCGCCACCCTGTCCCGATCGAACCACGGCGCCACCCTGTTCAGCCTCGAGCTGCTCTTCGCCAACGTGACAAACTCGCAGACGCTCACCGCGCGATGACACCGGCGAGTCGCCGGTTGATCACAGGTGGCCGCCCGTCGGCAGATCCCAGTGACGGCTAACAGCTTTGGCCCTCCCCCTTGCCCCGACTACTGCGCCGGCACCGGGCTGAGGTCGAAGTCGCGGATGCTCACGTCGCTGAGCGACGACTTCTCTCCGCCGCCGGTCGTCGCGGTGTAGCTGATCGGCGTCTCGACATGGACGTAGCGGACCTGCTCGCCATTCTTCGCTGCCGCGCGCGTAGCCCTTCGACCGCCTTGCGCGGACTCGCCGCCGCGCTTGAACATCTCGCGCAGGATGTCCTCGTAGTACTCGCTGGTGCCCTGCTGGGCGCGCGTGCCGGTGCTCGTCTTGCGGTTGCCGAGCGGGGACGACCCACCCTTGGCCTCGACGACCACCCAGACCACCTTGCGCTTGCCGCCCTCGAGCACGCTGCACTTCCAGACCTGATCGAAGTCACCGGACCTCGACACGTTGCCGCCGTACACCATCGTCGGCGCGTGCTGGCCCGTTCCGGGGTAGCGCTGGCGGACCCAGATCGCGGCCGATTCCTCGCCGAGCTGCCGTGACGCCTCGTTCATGTCCCACTGCGCCGCGTGCCGGGCATCGTCGCTGGTGTTGGCCCGGTCCCGTCGCTTGCGGGCGAGATCGCGCTCGTGGAGCAGGGCGTCGATGCGAGCCTGCTCGGATCTCGACAGGTTGGTCCGGTTGTTGCCCTGCATCGCCATCGACTCGGGGTCACCCGCCCGGTAGCGCGCCGGTGACGTCGGGGATGTCGGTCGACGTCGGATCGATCAGGCGACCGGTGACCGGGTTGAGCCGCTGGCCCATGCGGTGGCGCTGGCGCAGCTCGGCCCAGGTGAGCGTCGTGTCCGGGTAGCGCGACCGGTAGGCGCGCGACGAAGTCGGTCTGGTTGAGGTTCTGCCAGGCTGCGTCGACGCTCGTGTTCGCCTGGGTCTTCTTGGTGAACAGCGCCGGCGCCTGGTTGATGTCGGGATCGACGTCGGCGATCTGGCCGCCGCTGGCGACCTGCCGCTCGGTGCCGACGAGGTCGGCTTGCCGGCGGCGGATGTTCTCCAGGTTCTGCCAGGCGTTGTCGACGTCGAGTCGAGTTGACCGGCCGGCCGGCGTCGAGGTCGGCTTCGAACCTGGCGAGCAGCCGCTGCTGCGCATCTTCTTCGAGCAGCAACCGGGCCCGGTGGGCCTTGACCCGCTGCGCCGGGGACATCGTCTGCCAGTTCCGCGACGCGTCGATCATCGTCTCGACCGCAGAGCGAACTCGCCGTTCCGCATCGGTGAGCTCGCCGAGTGAGCGCTTCGTGAGCGCGAACTGTTGGAAGTGCGCCGCTTCCTCGGCGATCACGTGCAGCGGGGCGCCGTCGACGACGACGAGCTGGGGCTTGCCGTTGACGATGTCGATCCGCGCCAGGCCGATGCTCGAGCCGGCCTCCTCCACCGGCACGATCCTGACCCGGTCGGCAGACGCCTCGCCCGGCGCGTCGGGGTGCGAGCCAGACGTCGCCGGCGTGCCGAGGTGGCGATCGAGCTCCCGCGCGTAGTCCTCGCGCGTGTGCATGCCCGGTGCGATCGTCTCCCCGTGGGCGTCGATGAGGCGGGCCGACCCTCTGGCCAGGGCGCGGTTGAGGTCCTGCACGTTGGCGCGCACCGAGACGTACGTGAGCCCGGCGGCGAATCCGAACCGCCCGATCGCCATGATCTTGGCCCGCCGCTTGTCGGCGTCGGACATCCCGCTCGCCTCGATCCTGGCGAGCTCGCTCATCAGCTCGCCGCCCATCAGCAGCACCTGCGCGGTGTCGGTGGCAACCTGGGTGACGAGCAGGATCTTCAGCGACCCGACGCCGAGCCCGGCCGCCTCGACCGCAGTCGCGGCCGCCAGGCCGCGGGCGCCGAGACGGAACGCCGCCACGGAGCGCGCTCCGAGCACGGTCGCACCGGCCAGGCTGCCGATGATCTGGGCCACGTCGAGGGCGATCGCGCCGCCGGTCAGGCGACCCTGGCGCTGCTCGTGGATCATGTGCGCGACCGCGCCCGCCGCGCCAGCCACGGCCGACAGGCCCCAGAGCGCGGGCACGATCACCGGCGCCGCCGTCCCGCCACTGAGCACGAGCCCGGCGAGCAGGGCGGCGGCGGCGAGCCCGATCGATACCCACCCGACCACGTCGTGCCACTCCCACGGCGCCGTGGTCTGCACGGTGCCGGCACGGCCGCCGTTCGGGATCTGGTACTGGATGAACCCCTTGGGGAAGCGCTCCTTGTCGTTGAACCGCTCGAACAGGTCGTGCGACGGTGCGGACTCGCCTTCCCTGATGTCCTCGCGCAGGATGCCCAGCGACTTCTCGTTCTCCGGGTGGGTGAGGTCCTGCAGGCACCACTTCCCGTCCTCTTTCCAGAAGTACATCCGCAGCGGCAGGTTCGGGGGGACCTGTGCGGGCGATGTACTCGGGCGCGGAGTGGAACACCGCGGTCACCTTGGTGAGCCCTTCCTTGCCGACCAGCCGGTCGAGCTTGGGCAGCAGCGCACCGAGGCTGCGCGCCTCGTCGGCGATCTTCCGGTCGGCGTCGTTCGGTCGACGCCGCGTACCGGCTGGCGATCCAGCTGAGCATCTTCCCGGAGAGGTCGGTCAGCAGGGTCAGCGCCTGCGAGTGAGAACCGGCTGCCAAGGCGAAGGAGAGGCGGCTGGCGACGGTGTTGGTGAGCGGCCCTCGTGGACCGGAACCGCGCCCGCCGGTGTACGGGTTCTCGTGACCGGTCACCACGTACGCCTTCCCCGCGTGGTCGGGTTCGATGGTGCTCGGCACCCTGGTCAGCTCGACGATCCCCGACGCCGTCTCGGTGGCCCACACCCCGTCGAAGTGGCGCGCCGCCTGGGACGCCCTGACGTAGGCGTCCCCCCGCTGCGCCGGGGGTGCCTGCATTGCGGCCAGCGTCGAGTCTGACCATGTCGGCGAAGAGGTTGGACAGCGTTGCCCGACAGCCGCGCCTCGCCGACCGCCTTCTCGCGCAGCTGCGTCAGACGCTGCATGACGCCGGCCTGGTCGGCGTCGATGTCCTTGACCTTCGCCGACTGCTCCATCCCCTCGAACGTCGAGGCGGCCGAGATCGTGGCGAAGTCGCGTCCGATCTCGACCGTGTCGACGAACATCCCGTCGTGGACCTCGTGGCGGCCGACGTAGTGCTCCTTGCCGTTGGCGTCGACGGCGGTGAACGTGAGCGTCCGCCACCGCGACGCGTCCTTGCCCCCGTATCCGTTCGCGGCCGCTCCGGATCGACGCGCTCATAGAGACTGACGTCGGTGCGGCCGTCGCCATTCAGGTCGAACTCGATCACCGGCCCGCGAGCGCGCACGACGCGCACGTTGAGCGGGCCGCTGATCGGCAGCTCGATGTGGCTGGCTCCGATCGCGACAGCGCCGCTCGGCGCGATGGCGGACATCGGGGAGATGCCCATCGACACCACCGAGCCCTGCTGGTCGGGCTTGCGGAACGTGAATCGGAACGGGTCGCCGTAGCGCCCGACGTTGGCGTCCACCGCCCAGATCGTCCCCGCCTGCCGAGCTTCACCCGCGACGAACACGGGAAAGATGTCGTCGGGATCGCGGTTGAACGTGACTGACTGCGTTTCGGTGACGGTCTGATCGGCGTACGTCGGCCGGCGCGTCACGGCCATGCTGTACGTCGCCTGGTCGCCGTACGGCGACGGCGGCGCGATGTCCATCTTGGCGAACGGGACGAACGTCCCTCCTGACGCGACGAGCCTGGTCGGCGAGTGGCCGTCGGTGCGCTGTTCGAGTCTCGGGACACCTGGCGTTCGGCCGACATCCCGGACACGTCGAACGTCACCGTGTGCTGCTCGGTGCCCGGGCCGGCGAGCTCGGGCGTGTTGCCGAGCGGCGAGCCGCGACCTCGAGCCGCGTCGGGTGCTGGAAGACGGTGTCGTCGGGGTGCGTGCCCTTCATCCGCAACTCGAGCTCGGCCGACTGGTCTCCGTCGCCGTCGATGACCGCCTGATGGGCACCGTTGACGTAGCTGAACAGGCCGGTGTCACCCAGGAACTCCTCGGCGTGGGATCCGGTGTGGACGTCTGACAGTCGCGTCGGGGCCGCCCCGGGTTGGACCGTCACGTACTGCGGTTCATCGGAACAACGCTGCATCCGCAGTCCGAAGCCGCGTCGGGGCTGGGCGGCAAGTGCGAGGTCGGTGCGGCGGCTCCGTATCAGCAGTCCAGCCGCGGCTCGATCCGCGTCCGCCTCGCCCCCTGACGGTCCCGCCGGCGGTAGCGGTTGGGCGGGATCCCAGGTTCCACCCTGCTGCACGACGTGGGCGACCTCGTGGGCGAGCAGCGCATCGCCGGCGAGCGTGCCCGGCCGGTACCAACCATCGGCGACCGCGACGTGCTGGCCGACCGTCACCGCCCGCGCCCGTTGGGCGCGGGCGAACGCCGTCGCCTCGGCTCCGGTGTGCAGCTCGACGTGGCCGAGGCCCGCGCCGTAGGCGGCTTCGGCGCCGAGCCGGAACGCGCTCGGCAGCGGTGTGCTCGGGCCGAGGACATCGGCCGGGGCGCGGTGCGTCGCCCGAGACGGTGCCGTCGATCCGCGCTTCGCCGGAGCCGCGGGCGCGTGCGCCGTGTCAGTCATCGCCTGCCTCGTCGCGGTGAGCGATCTGCGCCAGCGCGTCGCCGGCGGCCTCGCGCAGCGACTCGCCACCTCGTTCGATCGCCGCCAGCAACGCCGCGGCCACGGCGCGATCTTGTCCACCGATGTCGCCGAGCAGCTGTGCGACGGCAGGCTGGTTGGGATGCTCCTCGAAGACCGCGAGCAAGCGCCGAACGACCTCGTACCGATCTGCTTCCTCGGCCAGCGCGGCCATGGCCGCATCGACCTCCTCGTAGTGTTCGCTGCCGAGCTCGGCGATCCGGTCGTCGATCCGTTCGTCGCTCACGGGATCACCCCGGGGAAGTGCGTGTCCGCGGCCGCCTTGAACAGCGCCAAGGCGCCGGGCACGATGCGCGGGTCGACCCGGAAGCGTTCCCACATGCCGCGGATGAGCGCCTCGGCGACCTTCGGCTCGAAGAACTGCTTGAGCTTCTTCACCCTGGCCTCGATGTCCTGTTTCGGATCGTCGCTCGACTTGACCCCCTTCTTCCGGTCCGCGGGCGAGACCTCCTTGTAGAACTCGAACTCGCGCATCTCGGCGTAGATCTCCGTGCCGAGGTAGTCGTACAGGCGCAGCTCGTCGCGATCGCTGCGCGGCGCGCGGTACTCGGGGAAGTGCGCCGTTCCCGCCTGGTACACCTGCCGCTCGGTCGAGCCACTGATGGCGTAGGCGGGATGCCCGAAGATCTCGTGGAGCGTCGCCCCGAGGACGTACTCCGGGTCCGCCTCGGCCGCCTCGACCCAGCTCATGCCCATCGTGTACGGACGGCCGGACAGCGCGAACACGTTGTCCGAGACCCGGTCGAGCCTCGCCTGGTCGAAGGTGATGTCGGCCTCCTTGAGACCGAGATGCGCGGCCTTCCCGGCGGCGAGCGAGACGACGCTGGCGATCGCCTTCTTCGGCGCGCGCCTCCCACGACGTGCGCTGGGGTGCCGTCAGCTTGCTCCAGCGGAACTTCGTCGGCTTGGACACCGACCCGGCCGCGATCAGCTTCTCGTGGGCCGCTGCGACCTGGGTCGGTGTGACCGACTTCGGCGCCGGCCGACCCTTCTTCTTGGCCTCCTCGGTCGCCAGGCGCATCGCCTCGGCCTCCGCCCGGCCTTGCATGAACGAGCCCTGCAGGGCGCCCAGTTGATCGATCGTCAACCCGGCGGCCGCCAACGTCGCCTGCATCTGCAACCGGTCGAGCAGGTCCTTGATCTCGGGCGCCCACTTCTCCCGCTCGGCCGGCGACAGCGCCGCGAGCAGGCGCTGCACACCGGACTTGGCGACCCCGAGGGAATGGAAGTCGGCGACGATCGTGTCGCGATCGGCCGGCCCGAGCGCCTGGTACTTGGTGAGGATGTCGATGGCGTCGGCTTCGTCGATCGGATCGCCGTCGCGCAGCTTCTGCACCGACGTCTTCGGCACGATCGGGGGCAGGACGGGCGGCGCCTTCTTGCTCCCGCAGTCGAAGAACTGACGCGACCCCGCGCTTGGCGGGCAGCGCCGGCCCCGGACCGGCGCGCTGCTGGGCGGCGTGGACGAGCTCGTGACGCAGCACGTGCTCGCCGAGATCGCTCGCGCGCAGCCACGCCGGCACCGCGACCTCGGTGCCGTCCGTCCACGCCAGCGAATCGGGGCGCAGCGGCGCGTCGCGCAGCGTGACCGCGCTGAGATCGACGCCCGCCCACTCCTCGATCGGTCCGCGCACCGCGGCGGGGATCGCACCGTCGTCCAGGTCGTCCGCACGGTGCTGACCGGATGCTCGAAGCGACGCCGCGATCTCGTCCGCTTGGCGTTCGTGATCGACGTCGCCGGCCCCGGTACCGGCGCGTCGCGAGGAACGCCGGCGGATCGGCCGGTCGTCGGCGAGGTGCTCGCCGTCGGGACGCATCCACTTCGCCACGCGACTCGATTCCTTTTGCGTGCGCCGCGATCAGCCGCCGATGAGCAGCACGATGCTGGCGCAAGGGCCGGTGTCGCCGACGACGCCCGCCTCCGGATCGAAGTTCGCGCGGAGGACACGCAGCACCTGCTGCGTCTCGGCCTCCTCGCGTGGGCGCAGGCCGGCGGCGTCGGCATCGGCCGAGATCAGCAGGAATGCGCCGATCGGCGCCCTGGCCCCAAAGTTCGCCAGCCACCAGCCCTCGACCACGTCCCTCGCTTCCAGACTCCCGTCGCTGAAGTCGGCCTCGAATCGATCGATCGCGACGCCGATGTCCTCCATCGCCCGCAACAGCACCTCCAGGGTGATCAGCTCGGGGCTCTGGAAGTCGACGGCCGACTGCAGCTGCGCGGCCTCGTCGCGGTTCAGGCGGAAGAGCATCTGGCAGCTGCGCACCACGTCCGGCGGTTCCGGCTCGCGGACGAGGCCGACCGTGAACAAAACGCCGTCGGTGCCCGGTCCGGTGAACTCGGGGGGCACGTCGAGCAGCACCTGTGCCGGCGCCACGGTCGAGGTGTCGATCAGCGACGACAGCGCGCCTCGATAGTTCGCCAGGCGGCGGCGTGCGATGTCCTCGCCGTCACCGATGCCCACGTCGCCGACGGCGTGCCACAGCAGGGTGTCGCCCCGTTCCCCCGATTGCCAGGCGCCGCGCAGCTCGTCGAGCGTCGAGGCGATCGCGTCTGACCCTTCGGTGAACTGCACCGTGGTGATCAACACGAACGGCAGGTCGTCGAGGACGTCACCGCCGCCGGCCAGCAGCCTCTCGAAGACGGCGAGCTCACCCGGATCGTCGATGACGGCGTGGAAGGCTCGATACCTGCGTACCCCGACCGGCGTCGGCAGCGCAGGACCGCCGCAGTCGATCGTCCGGCGCCGGTGGAACATGACCCAATCGCGGCTGGCGACGATGCGACGCACCGCCTCGGTCTCGCCGTACAGCAGGGCGCGAGCCCGCGGACGCGAACTGCGGATCGCGCGACGGGAGCGTCAACTCGGCGCCGATCGATTCGACCACGACCTCGGCCAGGTCGCGCCCGATCGAGCCCGCGTCGAGCGCCGCGTCGTCGCGCTGCATCGTCGCAAGCGCGAGGGTCGTACCGAAACTCGTGCCCGCCGCAGGCGTCCACGACCCGAGTGAGGGCGCAGCGCGCGAGACCATCGAGAGCTTCGGCGTGGTGACGCCGACGCCGGCCCGCAGCGTCTCGCCGGCGGTACCGACGGCCGCGAGGGTCGCTTCGAAGGCGGGGATGATGCCGGAACTGCTGTCGACGACGCCGAGCAGGATCGGATCGCCGGTGGAGGAGTGACCGAAGCGCCACACCATGGTGGTCGACATCGCTCGCGGCGGCGGGTTGTTCTCCCCCGCCGCCACGAGCAGCGGGTCGAGAAACCCGAGGAACGACGTGCGCACGATCGTGAACGGCTGGCCGCTGGGCTGCTGGGCGACGCTGCGCTCGAGGACGCGCAGCGTTCCGTTGATGCGCAGGTCGACGAGCACAGGGTTCGTCGCCGCGCACGGAGTACGCGGTGACCCGCATCGTGCAGCCGATCGGGTCGTTCGCCGCGGCGCTGATCAGACTCTGCGAGGCGTCGACGTCGAACCACAGCGCGACCGGTCGCGCTTCGTCCCGCCGCAACGGTCGATCGGCCACGGTGCTCACGCCACCCCATTCCGACAGCACCCCCGCGGACGCGATCAGGCGGGCACGGCGCTCGGCGGCCTCCGCCCGCTCGCGGTTGGCGGCGAGGATGAACCGCGCCGCGCCGATGGTGCTCGTCGAGGACCCTGTCCTCCGTGAGCGGGACCTCGAACGGGGCCGCCGCCGGTGCGGCGGGCACGTCGGGTTCAGTCGTCTCGCTGCCGGTGATGCCGGCGATGCCCAACAGGACGAGGAACAGCCGCTCCACGGCGACGCCTTGCGGTGCCTCACCGTACGCCGCCATCGCCCACGTCCATCCCTGGCCGGTCGAGCGGTTGCGGGCGACCGAACGGAGCGCGAGGGCCGCACCGGTGACCACCGCAGCCCGCGGGCGCCCCTCGATGTCGCCGCCGTCGACGTCGCCGCCGTCGATGTCGCCCTCCTCGTCCGGTCCGTCCCGCTTGCTCCCCGGGAACAGGCGCAGCGAGCCGAAGTAGGTCGGATACCGCGCGGTCGTCGCGTCCGAGAATCCGGCGTCGGGAACGATGACGTCGACCGCTTCCTTGCGCGCCGGGTCGTCGAGCCCGACGAACAACGAGATCCGCTCCATGTGCTGAGCCTGCTCGAGGAGATGCGGGATGACGTCGGATCGGGCCGCGCAGAAGCGCAGATCGACCCCCGGTCCGAACATCGCCGTGACCTGCGTCGGCACGTCGAGCTCGGCGGTGAGGCTGACCGGGAGGTACCCCGCGCTGGGCACGGTGACGAAGCCGCGTGCGATGAATCCTCCGTGCGACGGAGGAGTCCCGCTCCCCGCTCCGGTCAGCACCTCGACGGCCTTGTCGTGGACGGCCTTGAGCTTGCCGGCGACGGCTGGGTCGAGCCCGGCGGGGGCTTGCAGATCGAGCGCGGCAACGACGTCGCTGAGGGTCGCGGAGCCGCGCGGCGCTCGTCGATGCACTGCGGCGGCGCCGGGTCGATCGGGCCCGCTGTCGGGAGCTCGCGAAGCTGGCACTGGAACTGCAGCACCTGCCGCGAGGAAGATGTCCCACGGGCGCATCGAGAAGCGGAACGTCCACCAGCGACGGGCCGACTGCTCCATCAGCTCTCGCCTCGCGGTCCACCCGTCGAGCAGCGTCGTCACGCCACCGGCGCGAGCGACGATGGCGATGGGCACCTCGTTGCCCTCGACCGCCCCTGCGCCGAGACACCACAACCGGCTCTGCAGACCCTGGCCGCTGATGAGCGACTCGAGCTGGCGCTGCTCGGCGGCGAAGTACGCAGTCGCGACGCGGCTGCGGAAGTGCAGCGACGTGAAGGCAACTGCCGTCGAGACAGGCAACCCTGTGAGCGACAGCGGCCGGGCTCGCAGCCGGATCCCCTCGACGCGTCGCGGGCGATCGGTCTCGGTCAAGCAGGCGTCGGCGCAGAGCTGGCCGAAGCGCTCCTCCTCGCCGCACAACGCCTCCTCGGGTGCGATCGTGATCACGTAGATCGGCGTCTCGGTGACCGTGACGTCAGGTGCCGGGGGCGGTGCCGGCTCGCACGGCGCGAAGGCGTCACCGCCATCGGCCGGCGACGGTCGAGACGGGTCGAAGGGCTGCTCCGAGCGCTCGATCAGCTCGGTCAAGCTCACGAGGGCGGTCGACGGCAGGTGGATCACCCGCCCTGACGGCGCGACCGCCAGCCCACCGCGCAACTGCACTCGATCGGAGATCGCATCGTCTGGTTCGAGCTCGAATCCGTAGACGACACCGAAGCCACCACCGCGCACGGAGAGCGCGACCAGGTGCCGTCCGTAGTTCTGGTCGAGGCGCATGTCGTCGGCGCGCAGGAACTTGCCGTCGAAGTAGTTGAGACGGGTGAGCGGCGTCGACGTCGGAATGATCGACATTCCAGACCGCTGCTGGTCGCCGATGAGCACGAGCGAAGAAGCCTCCGGTCCGTCATACAGGGTTGGCATGATCGGCCTCCGTTCGGGGAGCTGTCGAGAGAAGGTGGGTATGAGGAGTTGCGCGGATCGGGCCGAGCATGGCGATGGGCGAACTCTCGCTGGCTCGAATGGCGATGGCGGCCCGCGACGGGTCGCGCATGAGCGATGCTCATCGCATGCCGCAGGGAGCGGGCGACCGATCCGCTGAGACCCTGAGGAGCGGTTCATGTCATGCCCGCACCGTGATCACTGCGTCGCCGCCGGCGAGGGCATCTCCGTCCGGCGATGCGACCGGATCGACACCCGTGCCACGCACGACGATCCGCAACGGGCGCTCGGCGACTGCCGCGGCGAGGGCGATGCGGATCGTGACTCCGTCGGCGTCGAGCGTCACTCCGCTCGGGGTGATCGGCTGCCAGCCGGTCCCGTCGAGCACGCCGAGGCTGACGGTGGCGTCCGAAACGGTGCCCCCGTGGAGCGCAGAGTCGGCTACGAGCGTGACCTCGGTCGCGCTGACGGCCAGCGAGTCGGGGTCGATGGCCGGTCCGGCGGCCGGAGCCGCGGTTTCCCGGACCGCCAGCTCCTGGGCCGTCGTGGTGGCGACGTGAGCCGGACGGACGCGGTTGTCGCACGTGCTCGGCTCGTCACCGTCGACGACGAGGGTGCGTTCGGCGTCGGCGCCGGACAGGTGGACACGCAGGCGGGCCAGCAACACGGTGTCACCGGACGGAGCGGGCACGATCAGCCCCGCGGGAGGTTCCAGGTCGGTGACGTCGTCGGCCGCGAGGCGGCGGAACCACATGAGCCACGTTGCGCCCCGGTCCTCTGGTGCAGCCGAGTCCAGTTCGGCAAGCGCCGTGATCACGTCCGCATCGTCGACCGCGGCCACGCCTGCGAACTGGCGCAGCCGCGGATACCGGGCGGTGGCACCCGCGCCGTCGTCTGGGATGACGATGTCGATCGTGGCCGCCTCCACCGCTCGCGAGTGAGCGACGTCGACCTCCGCCCCCGAGCAGGGTTCGCTGATCGCGGGAACGGGGCGATCGAGACACACGCGCGGACCGATCACGATGTCGATGTCGAACAGATCGCCGCCGTCGGCGGCGGCCGTGACGTCGAGTCCTTCCGGACGGCGACGCTCGAACCAGCTCGCGATGTCGACGCAATGTTCACGGTCGAGGTAGACCTCGCGCCCGGCCGCGGTGATCGCGAGGCCCGACGCCACGACCACCTCGCGGCGTTCCGGGCGGAAGCTGACGCCGAGGCCCCAGACGACGCCCTCACCGTGCAACCACGAGTTGTGCAGCCACGTCTTGCCGCGGTGGTATCCCTGCTCGGTCTCCAGGTCGTCGACCCCGAGCAGCATCCCGAAGTGGTACCGGTTGGAGACGAACGGGTTCACCGCCACGCTGAGGGCCTCACTGTTCGCCGACATGGCGACCTCCCCGTGCGTCGCCACGGACGAACGAGTCGACGCGCTCGCTGGCGGTGAGCGTCACCGCTTTCCGTCTGGCCTGCCGCGGCTTCGAGCTCGGCGGTGATGCGATTCGTGGCCCGCTCGAGCTCGGCCTGGTCGTCCCGCGCCTTGGCGACGTCGTCGGTGGCATCGCCGACTGCATCGACCAACGCCGTTCGCTCAGCCGCACTGGACAGGCGCGCGAGCGTCGCCGAGGCATCGTGGAACGCGAGCGCAGCCTCCCAGAGCCAGACGGGCGCCGCCTGCTCCCACACGCTCAGCTCGCTCTCGGCCGTGCCGTCGTACGCAGTCCGGGCGGTATCGAGCTCGCCCTTGATCGCGGGGTCGTCCCGCGCCGCGATCGCGGTCGTCACCTCGGCGACGGTGTTCGGATCGCGATCGGCATCGTCGGCAAGGGCGGCGAGCACCGCGATCGTCACGTCGCGGTCCTTCTCCGCGTACGCGGCCAGCTTGGCGCTGAAGGTCGTCTCCAACGCCACCGCCGCGACGGCCGCCGCCCGCGCCGGATCCGCAGCATCGAGGGCTGCGATCTCCGCCGGAGTCAAGGGGCCGAGGTTGGCGACCGACGTCAGCTGGGCCTGCGCTCGGGCCAGGGCGGCGACCGCTCCCGTGACGTAGTCGTGGAGGCGGGTCGTCGCCGAGTCGAGGGTGCGATCGGCGACATCGACCGCGGCAACCATCGGCCGGGCGAGCTTCGCCAGCTCGTCGCGTTCGAGCTGCGCGGCGGACACGATCGCCGCGGCGGCCTCGACGACCGCGGCGGCCTCGGCGTAGCGCTCACCCGAGCGGGTCAGCAACGCTGCCGGCAGCCGCGCGCGGCCAGCCGCGTACGGGCCTGGTTCAACGGCAGCGCCGCGAGCGATCGTGGCGTCAGCGACCACCGTCGCCAGGTCGCCGGCGGCGAGCTCGGTAGCGAGCTGTTCGATCTGGCGCTGCCGCGCCGTCGCCGAGGCGACCCAGCCGTCCGCCCGCTCGAGCGACGCCGACGCCCGGGCAAGGGCGGCCGCGGCCGCAGCGACGACGTCCTCGGCGCGGGCGACGATCTCGCGAGCGTCGCGCAGCACGACCCGCGCCTCGGCTTGCTCGGCGAGGTTGCTCCCGAGCGCCAGTACGAGCGGATCGTGATCGGCAGGCGTCGGGATCAGGGCGAGCTCGCTGCGGATCCGCTGCTCGTCTCCGCGCAGACTGCGCTCGCGCTCGACAGCCCGCTCGAGATACTGCTCCGCGCCGAACTGGTCGCGCCAGTCGCCGACCGCGACCGTGTCGGGGTCGGGATGGCGCCAGCGGAGCGCGTCCTGGGCATCGGCCAGCTCCGTGTTCGCCGCGGTCACCGCCGCTTCGAACGCGGCCAGCTGGTTCTCGGCTTGCGTCTCGAGGTTGGTGGTCATTCGAGCTCCCTTCGTCGGGGTCGGTTCGGGTTCACGACACGAGCAACCGGCTCGGATTGCCGGGGAAGGATCGGCCGGCCTTGTCGTACTCACGGCGAATGGCCGTGACGAGGTGGTGCTGCCCGATGACCCCGCCGTCGGCTGCGGCCAGGAAGCCGGCGGCCATCGCGGCGTTCCTGATCAGGCCACCGGTGATCGGGTACAGCTGGGCCAGTTCGGAGACATCGACGTCGCCGTCGTGGCGCGGCGCGCGAGAGATGCCGCTCCCAGAGCAACTCGCGCTCGCCGCGCTCGGGTTCGTGGAACTCACACACGAACTCGAGACGCCGTACGAAGGCGGTGTCGATGTTGGCGCGGAGATTGGTGGCGAGCACTGCGATGCCGTCGAAGCGCTCGAGCCGGCCGAGGAGATAGGCCGTCTCCAGGTTGGCCCAGCGGCTGTGCGCGTCGTTGACGTCGGTCCGCCGCGCGAAGAGCGAGTCGGCCTCGTCGAAGAACAGCAGCGCCTGCGTGCGCTCGGCAACGTCGAAGACCTCGGCCAGGTTCTTCTCCGTCTCACCCAGCCACTTGCTGACCAGGGCGGCCAGGTCGACGACGAGCAGGTCGAGCTCCAACACCGACGCCATCACCTCGGCGGCGAGGGTCTTGCCCGTGCCCGGTGGACCGGAGAACAGCAGTCGCACTCCCGTCTCTCCCGCCCGGCCGGAGCCGAATCCCCACTCGTGCAGCACGCGCACCTGATGGCGGGCGCGGTCGGTGGCCGCGCTCAGGATCCGCTGAGCATCGTGGTCGACGACGAGATCGGCCCAACCGGCCCGCGGCGTGACGAGTCGTGCTCCTGCGGGCAGGCGCCCGGCCGCTCGTTGACGGATGGTCGCCGCGAGCACGTCTCGTCCAAGCTCGTCTTCACCGTCGAGCTCGATTCTGACGACCGCGTCGGCGACGGCCCGCCCGGCGCGCACCGCGTCGACGCGATGAATCGATGCCAGCTCGTCGACCAGGTCGGGTCGGCCCGGCAAGAGCGCTTGCCAGAGCCGCACACGCTCGCCGATCGGGGTTGGCCCGACCGAGACGATGAGCAGCGGCCGATCGCCCGTTTCGACGTGGCTGGCCGGGGAGCCGACGGCGATCAGCGGTCCGCTGACCGAGTCGAGCAGCTCGCGGGTGACGTCGCCGGCGGCGACGATCGGGACCTCGTCGCGGACGCTGATCACGATGCCGGCCGCCCTCGGATCACGTTGCGCCAGATCGCCCGTGATCCGAACCGGTCGCGCTCCCGCAGCCCGGACGATCGCCGCCCCGTGGGCCTCGAGCGCATCACGAGCGGCTCCATCGTCAGCGCCATCGTCACCCCGGATGACGACGACCGCGCCGGTCGATCGGCTCCCGGTCGTCGGGGCCAACATCCGCGCGGCGAGTCGTACCTCGTCTCGTTCCAGCCATCCCGCCAATCCGAGTGCCGGCGCGACAGCCTCCACGCAGCCACGAGCACCGGTGTCGCTCGACAGGCTCGTGTCATAGCCGTGCAGCGCCGCCCACAGACCGGGGGCGAGGGTGAGCCCACAATGGAAGAACGGACCGCCGCCGAGGCGCACGAGCCCTCGCTCGGCGAGGGTGCCGCCGAGCAGCGCATCCCGGAGATGGACGCGCTCGCCCCCCTGGCGCACGAGCAGCGCCGCGGCGAGCGCTGGTGTGGCGACCGGTTCCGACCGTGGGTGCAGGGCGGCGACGACCGTGGCCAGCAGCTCGTGCTCGTCGGGAAGGCTGGCGACCGCGATCAGGTCGGTCTCGAACGGTGACAGCGCGAACAGGCGGCGCACTCGCGACCACCTGGCCGCGGCGGCAACCTGACGGCGTGACTCGACATGACCGGCTTCGGCGACCAGATCGGCCGCGGCCCGCCGCGCCAGCGATGCAATCTCGGAGTGCCCGCTGCGCGCCGGCGCGGCCAGGCCGCCCTCGAGACCGGTCGCGAGCTGTTCGGCCAGCTGCCCGGCGGCGATCGCGAGCCGCTCATGCATAGCTGAACCTCACGGCGCAGCCCAGCCAGGGCACCCATCCGGGATCGAGGTCGAGCCCGGACGCGCGGACATCGATGTCGGCGTCGTCGAGGGCGAAGTTCACCTCGATCCAGCCTGGACATCCCTGCACGGTGGCATTGCGGAACGTCAGCCAGGCGAACAGGGCTTGGTCATCGAGGGTGGCGGGACGGCGATCGCCGAGGCGGGCACGAATCGACGACGAGACCTCCGCGGCCATCGCGTCGAGCCAGACCTGCTGCTCGTCGATGACCGGTCCGCCGGCTGGTTCGGGCGGGTCCTCGTCGGGGAGCAGCCCGCAGAACGCGAGCACGGCGGGATCGTCGGGCGCCGCGCCCGTCAGGCGCATCGCCAGGCGATGCAGCGCCTGCGGTTGGACGCCGTCGAGCACCTCCGGCTTGAGCACGTTGAGGACGAACGGCAGTCCGCCGAACGACGTGGGCGCGGCGACGGGGTCGACGACGGAGACCACCGCGTCCGGAACGGGATCCACGGGAACCGGCTCGGTGTCAGCTCCTAACCGGCTTTCGGTGCCGCGGTGTGCCGCGCCCAGTTCGGCGCACGGCTCGAGGTACGACGCGATGACCGAGCGGGCCGCGGCGACGTGCTCGGCGATCGGGCGCTCGCCCCGGTGCACGGCCGCGGCGATCAGCGCCGCGACGTGGTCGGCGAGAAGCGGTCGCCGGGTCGGGTCGGCGCCACGGAGCATCGCGGCAGCCGCCCTCGCGAGACGTTCTCCTGGCTCCGGCCAGGAGCGGCTCGGAGGTCGCTGCCCTTCCGTCTCGGCGTCGGTGCGACGCGGAGTCGCCGACCCCGTCTCGTTGAACCAGGCGTCCGCGATGCGCCACCACTCCGACCACGTCCACGCCACGATCACGCCGGGACGGCGTGCGGCCAGCCAGCGCAGGGCGGCTGGGGCGACCCGAGGGTGGCGAGTGAGCATGTCGGCCAGCAGCTCCGGCGCCGAGGTCGGGTCGCCGGGGCGGACGACGCCGACCTGCTGCCATGCCCACCGCCGACCCAGGTCGCCCGATGCCGCTCGGAGCACCACGTCGCCGACCGCTTCGAGGACGTCGCGGTACCAGACCACCTCGACGTCGCTGTCGGTCGCGGCGCCGCCCTTGCCCATCGGGTCGCGGCCGGCGGAACCGTGCTGGCCGCGCTGCCCGGCAAGCGCGACGTCCAGCGAGTGCACGACCTCGCCGGCCACGCGGCGGGCGACGGCGCTCGGGTTGTCGAGGGCGGATCGCGGCACGGTGATCGAGCACCGAACACTCCGCACGCACACGTGCCCGGGTGGCGGGCACCACGCGTCGACGGCTTCGTCGAGCATCGTCGGCAGGCGGCTGGCGACAGGATGGAGCTGCGACGCGCCGACGTCTGCAGGTGCCGTCATGCGATGGTGCAGCCGGGAGATCATCAGGGTGCCCATCAGCCGACCCTCGCCAGCTCGGCACGGGATGCCTCCACCACCGCGCCCGCCGTGGGAACGCCGAGCGTCGTCCCTCGCCCGAGCACGCTCCGATCGAGCAGCAGCGGTACGAACCCGCCTGTCGCGCCGACGACCGAAGACAGGGCGAGGTGCAGGTTGCGCCCTACCCGCATCCCCGCATCGACCGTGCACAGCTCGTAGGCGGTGTGCGCGGGGCGTTCGGTGTCGAGGACGTGGCGCACGACTGCTTCCTGCTCGGCGTCGAGCGGCCGCGGGACCATCACCGAGAAGCGGTGCGCGTGCAGCGCGAACGACGTCGCCAGCGCGGTCTCGCGGACTGTGGCAGCACCGGTCTCCGGCCCGGTGCCTGGTTCCGCCGCTCGGCCGACGGCGCCTCCGACGCGGAAACCGAGGCCGAGCACGGATCGCGAGCCGTTGCCGGGCCCCACCAACGGACCACCGACGCCCCGCAGCCGGTGGTGTTCGACGATGATCGGGCTCACGCCGAGGTAGATCTCCAGGTAGCGGCTCAGCGCCCAGATCGTTCCCCGGCGGTGGTAGAGGCGGATCGCGTCCGCGATCAGCTGCCGGCGCGCCGGCACTGCCCACCGGTCGTCGAGGATGAGGCCGACGAACGACGCGAGCCACGGCAGTGCTTCCTCGGGCGCCGACGCGGGATCGACCAGCAACTCGCGGGCGCGGCTGCGCCGATCGAGATCGTGCAGCATCCCATCGGCGAGGGCGAGGTAGCGATGCAGGAACGACGGCGCCCCGCCGGGCTCGGCGCCGAGATCGAACACACGCGGGAGGCGGCGGGTCAACCCGTGAGTCTCGGCTTCGATCCGGATGCTGCGTACCGTCGGGGTCGAGCGCCGCATCACCGGTGAGTCGCAGCGTGAGCCAGAGGTAGCGGCCCGGCGGAACGTCGAGGTAGCCCTCCAGCGTGATGACGCCGGTTGCCGCGCTGTGCCGCACCCACGGCTCTGGATGATCGGCCCTGGCGAGCAACTGGTCGCCGGCCACGACGCCGCTGGTCAGCTCGGTCTCGACGATCGCCGCCAGGGCATCGTCGTCGGTGGTGTGGGCAACGAAGGTGATGCTCGATCCGATGGGGAGACAGGCATCGACGAACAGACGCCCCCATCGCGCCCGGGAGTGCCGCTGTCGAGTCGGCTCGTCGTCACCGCGCCGCTACTGCGGTAACGAACCCGCGTCGAGGTGGCGAGGCGGATGCCCTTGGCGGTTGTGTAGGCGACGCGGACCCTGCGGCCTGGCCCACTCTCGCTGCCCTCGACGTCGTGATCGGAAGTCGCGGCGAGGCCCCGCCCGTCGTAGCCCGCCGCGTCGAGCGGCTCGATCTCGGCCAGGCGCTCGGCTTCGACGCGGAACCGGCGCAGGACCGATTGCAGCCTGCCGCACGACGAGACGATGATCTCGCCGTTGGCGCTCGTCAGGTCGATCGCATCGCCGAGCTCGACCGCCGGGCGATCGGAGGCGATGAGCCAGGCGACGCCGGCTGGGTCACGAGCGAGCAGCACCGGCAGCCCATCGACGACGGCGACGCGCTCGGGAACTCGGCCGGCGAGGGTCGGCGGCAGGTCGACCTCGATCGGTCCGGTTCGAGCCGTCAGCCGCAGCAGTCCACTGGGTTGCTGGACCACGACCCAGACCGTCCGGCCTTCAGCGGCGAGGCCGGACGGCACGCGCAAGGGGCACGCGTCGTCCGCCGTCGGCACGATGCGTAGGACCCCGTCGACTCCACAGATCGATGACGTCGATGCGGCGCCGTCCCGCTCGGCGACGAACAGCCGATCGTCGGGATCGACGGCCACGCCGATCGGGTCGACGAGGGCCGGGTCGGTCAGCCCTGGGCCCGATGGTCGAAACCCGCTGTCGCTGTCCGAACCGGCGCCGGCTCGATGCGGCGGATCGAACAACATCAGGCCATCCGGGACGTCCGCGTAGTCCACGCCCCACCGAGCGTCGCCGAGCAGGACCCGCTCGACGTTGCCGCCGGCGGGCGAGGTGGTCACGACGTACACCCGGCAATGTCGGTCGACGGCCATGCCGCCGACCGAGCAATCGTGATCGTCGCCGTGCTCACGTCGCTGCAGCGGCAGCAGCTCCCAGGCCAAGCCGACCCCTCCATTGGCGGCGACGACCGTGCCATCGTGGCGCGCCGCATCCCATTGCGCCCGACCGGAGACGAGCAGCGACGGCCGTCCGGCGAACATCGGCGCGACCGCCTCATCAACAGACCTCCCGAGGGGCGCGCACCGGCACGGCTGGGCCGGCCGGCGCGGGGGCGGCGATGCCCCCGCCCGGCACTGGCGGGGTCCCCGCGACCACGCTCACCTCGGCCAGCTGCACCACCTCGTAGGTCTCGAGGTCCAGCGTCGGTGGCTCCAGCTCCTGCCAGTCGTCGCCATCCGCGACCGAGACACGCAGGCCCTCGAGGTACTCGACGCCTTCCACCTGCAGCGCGGCCGCCTCCAGCTCGGGGCCGTGCACCCGCCGTCCGAGCGGCCAGCCTCCGCCTTCGGGTCCGAAGGGCGGAAGCGGCGCGAGATACTGGCGCAGGAGCTGCTCGACCCAGCGGCGCACGCCCTCGGTGCCGTAGCCGGGCTTCACGACGATGCCCACGCCGACCGCGATCCGCCGGTACGTCGGCGGCACGACGTGGAGCTCGGTGGTGACGAGGCGGCGGTCGTCCAGGTAGCGGCACACCGCGCGCAGCTGGCGCGGGTCCGGCGACGGGGCGTCGGGGTGGCGAGCGTCCTCGGCCGGCCACACGACCACGGTGATCGACGCCGGCGAACCTGAGGTCCGGGTTGGCGCGGATGGAACAGCGGCAGCGTCTCGGCTCGGCGCGATGCCGGCACCGGGCGTCGACTTCGCCAGTTCGTGGAAGTCGGTCCTGGTGACCGCCCGGTCGTGTCGGCGCAGCTCGCCGGGGATCCGCTCGACGGCGGCGGCGGTGGTCTCGGAGTCCGCCCCGCCGCGCGACGGGCAGCCGATTGGCGACCTTGACGCCGTCGACGCTCGGCCTTGGAGATCGCCATCGGCGCGACGTTCCCGGCCGCCCCGCCGCCGTAGCGGTAGCTGACCACGCGGATTCGTTCACCAGCCTGCGGCACTCGGCCGCGCAGCCCATCTCCGAAGCGGACCACGCCGGCGGCTCGATCGAGCATCGCGTGCCGGTCGTCGATCGCGCTCCGCGGAAGTCGTCGACGATCATCCACCGCACCCATCGCCGCAGTGCCCCGACTCCTCCACTTCGAGCACGAGATCGTCGCCGAGCACCGAGGGGTGCACCAGTCGATACTCCTGATCGGGATGCCCCGTCCGGTGCCGAGGAACTCGGGACCACCGCGCACCGACTGCTCGACTCTCGTGGCGTTGGCGCCGACCCACTCCAGGGCACCGATCGCGGTGCCGTCGGGCGAAATGCCCGGATCCACAGCGACGATCCGCGTGGCGAGGTCGTCGTCCTCCACGAGCGGCGGCTGGTCGCCGGCGCCGAGCGCGTCGAGATCGTCGGGGACGAACACGCCGACGTCGCTCACGTCGGCGGGGAAGCGCACCGCGACGACACCCGTTCGGGTCAGCCCGGCTGACGTGTCGGCCTCGACCGTGAGCCGCAACCACACCGGGTCGGGCAGCTCGGGATCACCAGCCGTCTCGGCGAGCACGGTGGACAGCTGCCACTCGACCGACGGGGTCGGTGGAGCAGTCGCGCCCCCCGGGCAGGGAGTCGCGGCAGCGTTCGGGATTGCGGTGTCGGCGACATCTTCGGCCGGCACGACGCCGATCGACAGCCGCCCCCCGGCGAGCGCGTCGCGAGCGGCCGCAACGCCGGCTTCCTCTTCGGCCGCGATCGCGATCCACACGATGCCGTCGAGCGACATCGTCGAAACATCGAGCACATCGCCGCCCGGCTTGCTCGGGTCGGCTGCCGCGAAGACCGTCCGGTAGGTGACGACGTCCTCGATCGATTCGCCGATCGCCGCGCTCGCCCGGCCGAGATGCTCGAGGGTCTCCTCGTCCGTCGGCATCGTGGCCCGTTCGCGCATCGCCGCCAGTGCTTGCACGGGCCAGACGCTCACCTCATCGAGCGTGGAGAACGGGGTCTTGCCTGCGAGCAGCTGCGCGCCGACGGGAAGCAGCGGCCCGGTGAAGAGGCGGGTCGTCGCCTCGACGATGCCGGTCGCCGGTTCCGCCGGCAGGAGCGGGATGTCGAGCAGGTCGAGAACGCGAGCCGCGTCGCGTCGGGGATCTGGTTGAACCGGAAGAGCAGGTTCTCGCCCAGGAACGCGAAGAGTTCCAGGAGGGTGACGCCTGGATCGCTCGGATGGTGGTCGGTCCATTCCGGCACGTAGACGGGGATGCGGGCGACGAGCTCGTCGCGCAGCTGGGCGTAGGACCGGTCGTCGAGGATCGGCGTGCGGAGCGCCATCACGACCTCGCTTCCAGGGAGTACGGGAAGACCAGCAGATCAGGGCGGCCGTCCTTGCGGTACTCGTAGCGCATCGTGATCAGCACCGAGCGCGGCGTCGTCGCCAGGCTCGACCGTCACCTCCTTGACGTCGATCCTCGGCTCCCACTGGTCGAGGGCGCGGGCGACCTCGCGTTGGATCAGCGCCCGCGTCGCGACCGAGTTGGGTTGCATCAGGAACTGGCGCAGTCCACACCCGAAGGTGGGTCGCATGACTCGCTCACCCGGTTCGGTCTCGAGGATCAGGCGGATTGCGGTGCGCACCTTCTCCGGCCCCAGTTCGTAGCGCAGGTGACGCAGGTCGGAGGTCACGTCGACGGGGAACGGCCAGCCCCGCCCGAGACGGTCCGATGTCCGCGACGCGGCGTTCGATCCGATCGCCGGCACGCCGAGGGAGCTGCTCGTCATGCTCACGGGTGCACCACCTCGTCGCGCCGCACCAGCCCTTCGATCGCCGTGACCGGCCGGTCCGGCTCGCCGTCCGTTCCCGCGCCCTGGGCGATCAGGGCCTGGATGATCGCGTTGTTCGTGAGCGCCGCCGTCATCGTGTCGCCGAGACCCGCTTGCTTGGCGTTGAGGCCGCTCTGCAAGCCGTCGCGCACGATCGTCTGGTCGATTCCGGTGTGGATGTCGATGTCGATGCCCGCCATCGCCTGGAACCCACCGGGAATCACGGACAGCTCCGCGGTTGCTCCGGCACCCAGCTCGATCGACGGTGGGATGCAGAACTTGAGCTTGAGCAAGAACCACAGCTGGAACACGAAGAGCACGATCGGCAGGAACAGATTGAGCAGGAAGAATGCGACGATGGTGATCAAGGGGATCGCGAAGAAGCAGATCTCCTCGGCCGCGCCGACCGTGCCGTCCTCCGGCGGAACCGGATCGGTGGCGAACATGAGATGCGAGTTCGGCGGGCTCGACATCCTCACGTTCGGCCTGGCGAGCGTGGCTTCCAGATCGTTCAGGTCGGGCAGGCGGACGTTGACCGCCCGGTATCCGCACCCGACGGGATCGAACGGCGACGCGACCCGGAACGCCTCGGTTGGCTCGCTCCACACCAGTTCGCCAGGGCAGTGGTCGTCGCTGCGACGGCGAACGAAGCAGCGGATCTCGAAGACGTTGACGTCGTCGAGGCGAGGTCGCCCGGCCGAGTCGACATCGGCGAGCGTCGTCGGGACCAGGCCGAACAGGATCGTGCCGAAGCGGGCGTCGTGGTCCGGTTTGGTCGGGTCAGGAGCCAGTTTGAACAGCGGATAGGCCGTCTCCACGATCACGTCGGGGCGATCCGCAACCGGTGCCCATCCGCCGACGTTGCCCTCGACCGGCACCCAGCCCTGGGTCGTGGTGACCACGTCGTTGTCGATCGACCACACCGCCAGTCGGCGCTTGGCCTCGATCACCTCGCGCTGCGCCGTGAGCGTGGCAACACGAGGGTTGACGACTCGCTGGCGCGCCCTGCTGAACACCGGCACCAGCGAACGCGATCGAAGCCGCGCCGCGTCGACCTGGGCATTGCTGCTCAGCCCGCGCTCTGGCGAGGGTCAGGTCGGCCAGCATGGTCGCCACCTCGCGCTCCTGGCCGCTCGGGATGTCGGTGACACGACGGCGAAGCACGAAGCCGCACTGATCGATCTGGTCTGGCGCCACCGACGGGAAGCCGGCTGCGTCGCAGTGCAACTCGAGTGTGACCAGGTAGTAGCGCTGGTGGGCAGGCAGGAACAGCTTGCGGGTCTCCGTCTTCACCGCCGTCTTCTTCACGAACTGGCGGGTCTTGTTCGCGTTCGGACCGGTGGTGAAGACGGGCAGGATCGGCAGGCTGTCGATGCGGTGGACGTGATCGTCGTCGGTGAACACCGCGCTCGCCTGCGGGGTGGACTGGTACCGGTCCATGAACGAGTCGGTGGTGAACTTCTGGATCGCCGGGCGCTGCGCCGCCGCGGCGCGGATCGGATCGGGCACGGCGCGCCGATCCCATCGATACCACGGGGCGACCAGACGCCAGCGGTGCGGGGCCGCGACGCTCACCAGATGTTCCCTGCTCCGGGCGTGTAACTCGTGCCGACAACCGTCGTCGCGATGAGGGTCTCGCACTTGACGACGCCCGAGAACTGTGCCATCGGCGCGTCGACCTGCACCATCGGCGCGGTGATCGTTACCTTGGTGTTGGCGGTGATGTTGATCCCGCCGCCAGCGGCGATCTCGACGAGCGCTCCATTGCGCGACTTGATCAGCACGGAGTCGCCGGCATCGTCGAGGATGATCTTGTGCACCGCCCCCGACGAGTCACCGGCCACCGTGATCGCGACCTTTGGCGAGCCCGCCGTGTCGTCGAACTCCAACCTGCTGCCGGCACGGCTCTTCACCAGGCGCTTGTTGTTGGCTGCCTCCACCGCCACGGGGAGCACTGCCTGGCCGTTCCATGCCGCGCCGAGGATGTACGGCCGGTTGATGTCACCGGCCTCGAACGCGACGACCACCAACGAGCCGACCTCGGGAATCGTCTGCAGTCCCTGATCGTCGTCGGCGTACGGGCTGAGCAGCACGGCCCACGACCCGACGGAGCCACCGTCGTCGGGGAGCCAGGGAAAGCGCACCTTGACCCGGCCCCTGGCGTCGGGATCGACGATGTCGCTGACGAGGGCCGGGTACACGCCGAAGAGGCGGCTGCGGGCGCCGTCGTTGACCGCAGACTCGTGTCCGAACGCCGGTCTCATCGCGCCCCCAACGTCGCTCGTTCGGCCCGGAAGTGGGTGCGGAAGCCTTCGGTGACGTCGAAGGAGTGGTGCACCCACGTCGCGTAGTACGGCTCGCCTTCGAAACGTGGCGACGACTCGCTCGACGCGGACGTGAGATCCGACGGTGAGATCGGACGTGCCGCTCGTGACCCCGTCGAGCATCACGAACCGGCGCGAGCGGCGCAGCATCTCCGCCGCGGCCCACGCTCGGGCCTCGCCCGCGGCGGTGGCGACCTCGCGCACCCGGGCGCTCTGCTTGGCGCCGAATGCGTCCTCGACGATCCGGGGCCCTGGCGATCCTCCGCCGGCGACTTCGCTCTGCACGGCGTCCACGTTCGCCGACTCCTCGATCGCCTCCTTCCCGGTGAGGTCGAAGCCGGTGACGACGACGGAGCTGCGCTGGTGGGCCAGGTCGGCGCGGATCTGCGCGTCGAGCAGCTGGTTGCCGTGCACCAGCGTGACCTCGGGCGCCCGGCGGTTGGAGCGGGTGCAGAAGTGCAGCGTCGTACCCGTCACCCAGACCTCGGCCCTCACGAGGTGGGCGCGGTCGCGCAGGAAGGCGAGGTCGCTCTGGTTCCACTGCTGCACGACGGGATAGGTCGGCCCGGGTGCGTTGACATCGGCGGTCAACCCGTGATCGGACGCGATCCGCGACGCGATCCCAGCGTCGTCCGTGTTCTCGTAGGTGCGCGACCGGCGGGTCATGCGCAGGCCCATCAGTGCGTCCTCGGCGTACACCGACACGGTCGGGAAGCTGCCGTCGAGCAGCGTGACCTCGATCGCCGACACCTTGCCGTCGAACACCAAGCGCTCCTCGCCGGGCACACCGAGCTCGACGGTGAGCTTCGAGCCGAAGTCGAGCACTCGCCCGTCGACGTACTGCATCGTCGCGCTGGAACCGTCCGACCCGGGGCCGAGGCCGTGGAAGTGGGCGACGAACGTGCGCAACCCGGCGGTGTCCTCCTCGATGTCCAGCCGCAACAGGTCGCGCGACAGCTCGGCGACGTGACTGCCGTCGACCTTCAGCACCGGTGCGGCGCTCGCGTACGGGTGCGAGCTAGTCATCGAAACCCCCGGCAGCGGTGCGGTCCACGAGATCGGCGTACCGGCGGGCCGCGAGGAAGCGACGTAGGTCGGACGCCCACGGCGAGGCCGCTGGATCGCCGTCGGACTCCGCCGCGCCACCTTCGCCGCCGGGCAGCACCGAGAGCTCGGTGTCGACGGTGTCGATGTGCACGGTCATCGGCCGGCGCTCGCGTGAGTGATCGGATTGCAGCGCGCGCACCCGCACGAGCCCCGCTTGTCGGCGCCGATCGCCGCAGCCCGGTCGGGCGCGGGCGCCCGAGTGGCCAGAACGGTCCAGGCCGTGGCGACGTCGCCGCCGACACGGTCGCGCAGCGGCACCCCGGAGCCGTAGGAGATCGCCCTGGCGTCGACCTGCGGAGCGGGTCGGGCTGCGGTCGCGCTCGCTGCGGGCAGGGTGCGGGCACCGGCGGCGTCGCGTAGCCGATCGCGCACCGGCGGCGCAGGGGCCGCGACTCGCTGCGGGGCACCGAAGGCGCCGCGGCTGGCGGCCACCGCACCGGACGCCGTGGTCGCCGCCTTGGTCTGGACCGCCGCGGTGAGCCCGCCCGCGGACGCCAGCGCCAGGCCGCCCGGATCGGCGCCGGTTCCGGCGGCGGTCGTCGGGGAGCCGCTGAGCCCGAGCTGCGCTTCGAGACCGACACCGATGCCGAGCTCGAACCCACCACCGATCGAGAGCCCTCCGAGCGGGAGATCGAGGTTGAACTCGATCGGCTCACCGGGCAGGAGGCTCAGCGCGTCACCGACCCCGTCCGCGATCGCCCGCCACGCCTCCGGGACGAGGCCGTTGCGGGCGAGGAAGTCCGACGCGCTCTCGCCGTCGAGTGCCTCGGCGACGCGACTGGCGTCTCCGAGCGGGGCGCCGGCGGTCCCTGGTGCTCCGGGAACGCCCCCGCCGGCGAGGCGGCGCGGCCGGCAGGTTGGCGCCGCTCCCCCGTTCCAGCGCTTCGAACTTCGGGTCCTGTTCCTTGATCGAGATGCTCAGTTTGCTGCGCAGCGGGACACCGTCCGGCGAGAACAGGTCGAGGTCCTCGTTGAGGCTGGCCATCACCCCCTGGAGCACGAATCGCCCCCACCGGAACTGCACCCGTGGCGGCGCCTGCTTCGAGTTGCGACCGCCGGGCAGCACGAACTTGCGCACCGCCTCGGTCTTGGTGCGTACGTCGACGGGCTGACCGCCCTCGTCCTCGTCGGACGAGTCGAACTCCAGCTCGACCGTCAGCGTCGTCGAGCTGGTCCCGTTGTACTGCTGGGCCTGGCGGCCGCGCGACTTGCCGACGTCGATCGAGTTCGTCATCTGCAGGCGCAGCGTCGTCGGGTTGAACTGCACCGCCACCTCGGCGCTGACCCTGCCCTGGCGATTGACCTCGCCGATCTGAGCCTTCTCCAGCTGGCTCATGTGGTGCCCTCCAGGAAGAGGCCCTCGTGGGCGATCTGCAGCTCCTCGATCGCAACCTCGCCCGTGCGGGCGTTCAGCGACGGTCCGGCGATTCGCGCCGGGAGCCCGCGACGGAAGCGCCACGTGGCTCGCACGTCGCCCGCACCGCTCAGCAGCTCGACGGCGCCGTCACAGCGCCGCAGCGGTCGCACTCCGGCGACACAGTCCTGGAACCACTGCCAGAGCGCCAGGCTGGTCTCGCCGTCCTGGTTGAACATGCCGCGCTTGAGCGAGATCTTCTGCGGGAACTTGGCCCGTCCGAAACGCTGGATCACGCCGTCGTTGCGTCCACCCTCGAGGTACTCCTTGACGTCCATCTCGACGTCGAGTCCGGAGACCTCCTGGAAGCCGCCGTCGCCGAGCGCGGCGCCGCCGGTGAGCTCGAGGGTCACCCGGAAGTTGAATGTGAGCAGCAGGTCTGGCTCAGCCACGGCTGACCCCGATCTCGGACCGCGGGCCGCGGTCGTCGTTGACGACGAAGCGCACCACGATGAACTCCGTCGGCTCGGTCGGCGCGAACCCGACCTCGACGACGCACCGACCGGCGTCGATGTCGGCCTGGGTCATCGACTGGCGATCGCAGCGCACGAAGAACGAGTCGCGCGGTGTGGCACCCGCGAACGCCCCCTGGCGGTGCAGACCGTCGAGATAGTCGTTGACCAGGCGACGAACCCGCCCCCACAGTTGCTCGTTGTTGGGCTCGAATGCAGCCCACACCATCTCCCTCTGCAGCGTCAGGGCGATCACCGTGGTCAGTCGGACGACGCTGAGCTGGCGCTGTGAGTGCAGACCGCTCAGCGTGCGGGCTCCCATCAGCCGGACGCCGTCGCGCTCGGTGACGAACACGTTGATGCCGTTCGGGTGCAGCTCGTCGTGCTCGATCATCGGGACGGGCACCGCAGTGCGCACGACGCCGGCCGCGACGGCGTTCGCCGGGCCCGCCGCGACCCCGCTGCGCCACTCGCGCGCCGCGATGATGCCGGCCGCGAACGCCGACGGGTTGACCCGCACCAGCCAGTCGCGGGAGTCCTCAGGCGAAGCGACGTCGAGCCATGGGTGGTAGCACGCGGCTCTGGCGCTGTCGAACCCAGCCCGCCACACGAGGATCCGGCTGCGCGGCAGTCCCGGCGGCACATCGATCAAGGCGGTCAGGTCGCCGCGCTGGCCGGCGAACGTGACGAGCCGGCCCTGCAACTCGGCGATCCGCGCGAGATCGCCGGGCACGGTCGGGTCGAGGCGCAAGCCGGCGAGCGGCTGCGGTTCGGGCGCCGGCGCCGGCGATCCCACCTCGACGACGCACGGAGCGAACTCGTCGCCGGCCAACGTCACGGGCGGCCGCTCCGCGACCGGTGGCAGCGGCGTCGGATCGTAGAGATCGGGCGCGAGCAGCAGCCCGATCTCGTCGATCGCGGCACAACAGTGGATGCCCTCCCCGGACGGCCCGTCGCGACTCGCCTCGTCGCCCGGAACCCACCGCGGATCGAAGAAGTCGTCGGGCGTGATGGCCGCGCTGAGGTCGGAGGCGCCCGCGAGATGATCGATGGCAGGCGTGTGCTCGTCCGCCGCCGGCACCGCGACGACGAGGTCGGGCAGGCTCGGGTCGAGGTGGACCGAGCCGAGCGCCCAATCGTTCGCCGGCCACAGGAGATCGCTCTCGTCGATGACTGCACGCGCCAGCCAGCGCGGATGGTCGCTCCGCCAGCCGATGCCGGTGATCTGCTCCGCCCGGGCGAACAACGGGTCGCCGTCGACGATCGTGAGCAGCCCGGTCACCACCTCGATCTCCACGGGGGGCTCCGGTGCGGGCGCGTCGAAGGTCACGACGCGCTGGTGCCCGACCCGATCCCGGAAGACCTCGAGCGCGCTGTCGTCGACGAAGCGCAGCACGCGCGCCGCCCGACGCGCCGCGCAGGCGCAGCAGTGAACCGACCGGAACCCACTCGCCGGCCGCAACGACACACGACGTCGGCATCGGTGCCGGTGACGTCGCGATCGCGGGCAGCGGCCGGACCGAGCACCGCAGCACGACCCGCAAGCGGTCGCCCCACACACCTTCGTTGCGCGATCGGAACACGATCTCCGGTGCGCTGCTCGATGGCACCGGCATGTACCGCGTCACACCGGCGGGATCGACACCGCCCAGTGCAGAGCACTCCGGCCGCGCATCCCGCCGCGTCATCGGCGCTCGGCGCGACGATTCGCACGATGTAGGCCCGCCGGCCGCCGTTGGCGAAGAATGCGGCAACGGCGTAGGGCAGGCGTCCGGCGCCTTCGTAGGCGCCGTAGAGCCGCTGGTACTCGCTCCACGACTCGACCGGTACGGCGATGCTGCGCAGGCGGGACACCGTCGTCAGATAGGCGTCGACGTCGTCGTCGGGAGCAAGCGCCCGAGCGGCGACCCGGCTCGGGCCGCGCGGAGCAACGCCGGCGAAGGCGGCGATGTCGCGACGGACACCGGTCAGCGTGTCGCGCGGCGGCAGCGCCTCGACGAACACCCCGGGGGCGCCGAGCGTGCGCGCCATGCCGCTCATCACCGTGCCGGCCGATGCGGTCACGAGTACTCGATGCCCTCGTGGACGAGCACGATCTCCTCCATCGCGACGTCTCCACCGCCCTTGGCTGCCATCGTCGGCCCCGTCCACTTCTTCGGCTGGGCTCGCCGCAGGGTCCACGTGCACACCGTGTCCTGGCGCGACTCGTCGAGCAGGGTGATCGTGACGGTGCGGGCATCAGCGACCCCGTCGCGAACGGTGCGCAGCCAGTCGAACACATCGGTCGAACCGACGACACCACGCTTCAACGTCACGTCGTCGACCGTGTGGGTGTTGGGGATCTTGCGGACCGTGCTGACCTTCTCGTTGCCGTTGCGGTACTCGCTGTACTTCACCTCCATGCCGAGTACCGCTGACGTCGGAGAACCCGCCGATGATCGCACCGAGCTCACCGGAGCCCTGCGCGTCGCCGAGCGACACGACGTAGTTGAACGCGGGATAGGGATTGTCACGGAAAACTGGCACTGCGGCCTCCTGTCACTTCGTCTGGATCGTCTTGGCGTGTCGGTTTGGGCGTCTCGATCAGTTGCGCGGCGAGTCGGCCGTCCACTGACCGATCCGGAAGATGACGAACTCGGCCGGCTTGGTCGGAGCCACCCCGATGAGGCAGATCAGCCGCCCGCTGTCCAGATCGAGCTGGGTCATCGTCGTGCGGTCGCAGGCGACGAAGTAGGCCTCGTCCGGCTTGCTGCCGAGCAGCGCCCCCGTCTTCCACTGGACGAACAAGAAGTCCTCGACCGTGCGCTTGATGTTCGTCCACAGCCGCTCGTTGTTCGGCTCGAACACGGCCCACTGCATCGCCTTGTCGATCGAGTGCTCGAGGAAGATGAAGAACCGCCGCACGTTCACGTAGCGCCATTCCGGATCGGACGACATCGTCCGCGCTCCCCACACGCGGTTCCCGCGACCCTCGAAGAAGCGCAGGGCGTTGATGCCTTCTGGGTTCAACACGTCCTGGCGCCCGGTGTTGATGTTCGCCTCGAACTTGGTCAGGCCACGCACGACCTCGTTGGCCGGCGCCTTGAACACCCCGCGCTCGATGTCGTTGCGGGCGTAGATGCCGGCCACGAAGCCGCTCGGCGGCAGCAGGATGCGCCGCGGCGGGGCGCCCTGCGCCGGACGCTCCAGTGGATCGAGGATCTCGATCCACGGGTGGTACATCGCCGCGTACTTCGTGTCGAAGCGTGCCGCGAAAGTCGCGCACCTCCGTCATCGAGCTGCCGACCTGCGCATCGACGATGGCGATTCGGTAGCGCAGCCGTTCGGCATGACCGATCACGACGTCTGCCGCCGACCTGGCGAACGTCAGGTTCTGGTACGCGCCGCCGTCGGGAAGCGCGACGATCGCGATGTCGTCGATCTCACCCAGCGCGGCCAGGCCGGTCGCCTTGTTCGCGGCAATGTCCGGATCCGCCTCCCGGCCCTCCAGGCCCTCGGCGCCGGTCGGTCCGGGGAGCCCGCCATCGTTGCCACCCGTCAGACGGATTCCGGGCGCGACCGTCGCTGCGCCCTTGGGCGTCTCCAAGGCGACCATCAGCCCGATCGCCCGCTCGAGATCGGCGATGTTGTTCGGGTCGTTCGGTGCCAGGGTGTCGAGGTACAAGATCGGCGTTCTCGTCCTCGGGATCGCTGAGCTGGAGGATCTTGCCGATCCAGCGCCGTTGGGCGGGATGCGTCGCCAGCTCTTCGTGGACGTCGAGACGCCCGGCATCGGCGTACACCTCCACCCGCAGGACGACCTCCTTCACGACCGCAGCGGCGCTCGGGGTGACGACGACCCCGCCAGCTCGATGGAACGTCACCGCTCCTGCGGCATCGACCGCGACCACGGCGAGCAGCGCCGAGTTCAGGTCGGTCGCCTCGACCGGGCGGCGGCGCTCCATCGCTGATCTCGACCACCGCGCCGGTCGCGCAGACCCTTGGCCGCGACGCCGACGTTGCGCTTGCGGACCGGGATGACCTTCAGCAACACGTTGCCGAAGGAGCCTGGCCAGCGAGCCCTCCACGTTGCCGCGTCACCGGGGAAGTTGACGATCGAGCTGGCCTGGCCCCAGTCGTCGACACCGCCGGGCGTCGTCTTGGCGAACACCCGCGACACGTACAGGCGCTTGCCGCCGTTGAGGAAGAACGCCCGCGCCGCGTGCGCGAGGTAGCACTCGCTGGGCGCGCCGTCGCCGCGGTCGATCGCCAGCGGCTCGAGGCCTCCGTACACCCGCTCGAACTCGGTGAAGCTGGTGATCAGCCGCGGCTCGGTCGACGTCGGGCCGCCCGAGAAGGCGACCGGGACCGAAACGAGTGATGCCGGCAAAGCCGGTCGTGCTCGTCGGAACCCCCTCGATCGACTTGGCGCGAAAGCTCGTCTCTTCGACGTAGACGCCGGGGCTGAGGTACTCGGGCATGGGTTCACTCCGTTCAAGTGCGGGATGGCGGGCGGGACGGCGGATGATGGGATGGGCGGATGGACGAATGGACCTTCAGACGGTGACGGGGACCGCGACGATGCGGCCGTGGGCGACGGTGATCGGGGCCAGAATCACGCTCGTCGCGTAGGAGGCGGGGATGTCCCGCCCGTGCAGCGGCGAGCCCGGTGGAGCGGTCGGCAGGGTGACGATCTCTTCGGGCAGGTCCCACAGCGCGTCGACGATCGGCACGAGCGGATCGGTCGGTGGTGGCGATGCGGTGGGCGGGACGCCGACGATCAGGCGCACGCGCACCGGATCGTCGAGCAGTCCGACCGCGTTGGAGGCGCGGGCGAGCGGCACGACCACCTCGCCGCGATCGTCGCCATGACCCGAGCCGAGGATCTCCCCGGCTGGAGACGTGGGCAGCCTGCACGCGCAACCACCGCAGCGGGTCGCCGCTCGCGCCCGCCACCGTGGCGCGGATCGCCGTCGTGCCGACACCGCCGGAAGCACCGGGATGCATCGCGATCGTCACCGCCCGCCGCGTGATCGGAATGTCGGCGGCCGCGACCGCGGCCGCGCTCGGAATCGTGATCGCAAAGCGCCGCGACACGAACTCACGGCGAGGGTCGGAGACCCGCACGTGCACCACGCCAGGCGTGGCCGCGTCGTGGAGGCGGGCGTAACGACCGGTGTCGTGGCGCGGCATGCGCGGCAGCACGTCGTCCAGCGACGTCCCGCGTGGCCACACCCGCCACTCGTGAAGTGGCCGCGGGCACTCGGCGAGAGTGACTCGCATCGGACGGTGGATCCTCGTGCCCCGCATGGCGTCGACGAGCTCGACCCCGAGCGCCAGCCGCACGATGTGCTCGTCGTAGACGGAGGCCAGCACCGCATTCGTCATGGGCGCATCGAGGTGGGGGTCAGGCCGCTGATGACGGTGAGCACGTCCGGATGGGTCGGTTCGACGTCGGCCTCGACGCGCACGACGCGCGCCACGTACGAGACCGACAACCGGAAGTCGGTGGGCAGCGTCTCGAACGTGCGCAGGACGTCCTCGTTGACGAGCTCCTCGACTCACCAGTTGCACGGTCTCGCCCGCCGCCCAGCGGCCGACCGGGTGCAACAGGGCGCCGGACAGAATCGGCGTGGTCTCCAGCGCCAGCAGGGTGAAACCGATCAGGCGCAGTTCCGCCTCGGCGTCGCTCTCCCAGGCGGTCATGAGGAAGTGCAGGTCGAGCGGAAGGTGGACCCGGCCGTCGACGTGCGAGACCGCGGCCCACGGCGGGCGCATCGTACGGTTGATGTCGACGCGGTAGCAGTAGATCGACACCGTGCCGTCCTCGACCGCGCCCGCCGGGCCCGGCTGGCTGCGGTTGAACTGGTCGGTCGTGACGAGCTGCGCAGACGGTCGCCGGCGAAACGTGGTGTTGTCCGCGTCGAAGGCCGCCTTCAAGCGACGGTCGAGCATCGCCTCGATGCTCAGACCGACCGCGGCGATGGACGTGAACGCGGCCACCGCGGCACTGCACCAAAGGCCGCGTCGCTCGACCGTCACCGAACCGTCGCCGCATCCGCCGCGGCGCAGAACACGGCGCGCGAAATCTCCGACGCCGCTCGTGTGCGACGCCTACCATCCAAGGTCGACCGAAGATGGGGTAATCCGATGACACCACAGTCCGAGGCGGGAAGTGAAGCAAGCATCCAGCTGATCCTGCTCGGCGGGTTCGACCTGATGGTCGACGGCGAGCCGGTCGAGCTCACCCACTCCGGCCAGCGTCTGGTCGGCTGCCTCGCTCTGCGCCCCCGCGGCGAGCGCCGGTTGGCGCTGGCCGGCACGTTGTGGCCCGACAAGACCGACGCGCGGGCGAGCGCCAACCTGCGCTCGATTCTGTGGCGTCTTCCCGAACCGGTTCGCACCGAGGTCCACGGGTCGGCCACACGCGTGAAGCTGAGCCCGTTGTGGCGAGTCGACGTGGCCGTGGTCGACTCGCTGGCGGTCAGCGCCCGCGACCATCATCCGCTTCCAGACAGCGCGGTCGACGTGTTGCGCGGTGAACTGCTGCCCGACTGGGACGAGCCATGGCTGGTCGTCGAGCGCGAGCGCCTGCGCCAGGCCCGCCTGCACGTACTGGAGACGCTGGCCCGGCAGCGCCTGTCCGACGGTGACGCGCCGGCCGCGGCGATCGCATCGCTCGCCGCGACCCAGATCGAGCCGCTGCGCGAATCGTCTCAGCGCTTGCTGATCGAAGCCGACCTTGCCCTCGGAAACCGGGTCTCGGCGATCGCCCGCTTCCGCTCGTACTCGAACCTGCTGCGCACCGAGATCGGGGTCGAACCCAGCCGCCAACTGGCCGAGATGGTGGCCGTCAGCTGATCACGTCGTGACCCGGCCGTGACCGGCTGGTGACCGGCCGGTGACGGGGAGATCGCCACACTGGTCGATGAACGCCATCGCGGCGCGCCGGCCATGCGCCCGCGACGACGACGCGACGCGCCGTCGACGCGCGAGCAACAGCGGTGCAACGGGGCACCTGCGATGCTGCGCAGATGACCGCCGTCATCGACCTGCCCCTTCCCGCCGTTCGTCGATCCATCCGGCTCCGCCTGCTCGATGGTTTCGAGGTTTCCTGCGACGGGCGGCCCTACGTGCTCCAGCCGGGCTCACAGCGGCTGGTGGCGTTCCTCGCGATCTGCAATCGGGCCCTGGAGCGCGCCTACGTCGCGTTCCGCCTTTGGCCGGACAAGCCGGAGGATCGGGCGATCGCCAACCTGCGATCGGCGCTGTGGCGCCTGCGCGAACTGCCAGAGCCAGTGGTGCGGACTTCGGCACGATCGCTGCGCCTCGACGAGTCGGTCGTGGTCGACACCCACACTGCCACGATGGATGTCGCGTCGACCGGCGTTTGCGAGCTGCTCCCGGACTGGTACGACGATTGGCTCACGGTCGAGCGGGAGCGCCTGCGGCAGGTCCGACTGCATGCGCTGGAACAGCACGCCAGATCGGCGCTTGCGAACGGCGCCTTCGACGCGTGCATCGATCTCGCCCTGCGGGCGATCGCGATCGAACCGCTCCGTGAGAGCGCCCATCGCATCCTGATCGAGGCGCATCTCGCGGAGGGCAACCTCGTCGAGGCCCGCCGGCAATATGCGGCGCTGCGCCACAGCCTCCATCACGAGCTCGATGTCGCTCCGTCGGCTGCCCTCGATGCCCTCATGGCGACCGGCCTCCCTCGCCCGGCCTGAGCCTGCCGGCACCTGCGTCTGCGGGTCGCGACGGGTTCTCGATGGGCGACATTGCACCGGTTGCTGCTCTGGAAACGGATCGTGGCGGGCGGCCTGTCGGGTCCAAGGTGCCGGTGGCCGCGGAATGGCCGATTCCGTCAGTTCGGTCGGCAGAGGTGCTTTATGTCGACCAGAAACGCCGATCCGGGCTGTTTCGCTCGACATAAACGCCGTCGGCGCGCCTCGACCCGCCGCAGCGGCCCCTACCAGCCGCCGTCGTGGATGATCTCGTCCGGGGTTCGCCGGCGGGGACGGCTCGGGGTTGGCGAGGTGCGGTCGGAAGCGCCAGTCGGGTCGGCCCGGTAGCCGAGGGCGATCGCCCCGAGGAGCACGACGTGGTCAGGGATCCGCAGATCGGCCCGCAGCTCGCGCTCGCCGGTGAACACGCCGAAGAACAGCGCCCCGAGCCCGGCATCCTCGGCCGCGAGCAGGAGCGTGTTGATCGCCATCGCGGCGTCGATCGTCCAGTACGGGACGGGCCACGAGTCGGTGCGGCGCCCGAAACCGCTCGCCGCCTTGTCAGGGGCGGCGTAGCGGTCGAGATAGGCCTGCGGATCGGCGAGCGGGAGGGCGATCACCGGGGCATCCAAGAGTTGCGGCCACGGGAACGAGGCACGCTCGTCTGGCGGCAGGGTGTCCCCCCAGAATCGCTCGGTTTGCTCGCCCTCGAGCACGACGAGGTGCCAGCCCTGAGTCTTGCCGGCACTCGGTGCTCGCGACGCGAGGTCGACGAGCGCCGTCAGGAGGGCACGCGGGACCCGATCGGGGCGGAACGCTCTGGTCATCCGCCGGCGGCGGACAACGTTCGTGACGTCGCTCAGAAGCGCTTGCCGAGCTTGACGAGGTCCTCGGCCATCGTCCAGCCGTAGACCACGAGCGCCCCACCGGACTTCGGCATGCCCTTGAACAGGGCGACCTGCTCGGGGTCGAGCGTCTCGGGTTTCGTGCTCTCGAAGTCGATGAAGCCCTGGTCGTTCGACTTGGCGATGAACGTCTTCTCGTCGTAGCTGCCGTCGCAGTCGAAGCGCTTCGCCAGACGGCGGCCCCACGCCCGCTCCTCGCCGACGGCCCGGACCCCAGGGCGCGGCGTGCGGTCGTCGAGGTCCTTGAACGCGTCGAGCGCGTCGGCCGACACGAAACGCGAGCCGACCACCACGTCCTCGTCGGGGAACGCCATGAGCGCCCGGTGGTACGCCTCCTTCATCAGCCCCCGGAGGATCTGGTCGCGTTTCGTGGTGCGCTTCACACTCATCAGTCCGAGCAGCACACAGGGGGTCCCACCGATGCGTTCGAGCGTCGAGAATGTGAACCCGTGCAGCTTGCCGTCGATGCGTGCGGTCGTGATCAGCACCCAATCTTCCTTGGCCTTCGACAGTTCGCCGATCCCGAACGAGCCCCCCATCGAGGCGAGTTCGTCCAGATCGCTATCGGTCAGCGCTGAAGAATCGTTCGTTGTCACCTGGACTGGCATGTCCCTCTCCCGGTCGGCCGGCCCCCGTGTTCCGGCAGCCAACAGTCTTGGAACCATCGATTCTACAGGTCGAGGGCGCGAGCCGTCAGGCGAGCGACACCCGAGATCGAACCGAAGGCTGCGCGTGCGACCGCTCAGAGATCGATCGCCCCGTGGCCGAAGGCCATGCGAATCTCGGGCACGACGCGGTCGAGATCGACGCGGAAGTCGTCGGTGAGGCGCACCCGCTCCGTGCCGAGGTCGAGGACCACGGGAGATGGCCCCGGCTGACTCGACAGGATCCGCTTCAGCGTCTCGATTTCGGTCGGGCCGAGCCGCACCGCGGGGATCTTCACGGTCAGCACCGACGCCGAACCCTCGGCCAGGCCGGCGAGCACCTCGACGCCCTGCATGATGACCCCAGGGCGCGACTCGTCTCGCTTGTCGAGGCGTCCCTTGACGGCGACGATGAGGTCCTCGGCCAGCTTGTGTCCGTGCTCGAGCAGCGATCGGGGGAACAACGTGACCTCGACCTCGGCCTCGAGGTCTTCGAGGATGAACGTGGCCATCTGGTCGCCGCGCTTCGTGAACCGCCGGTTGAGCCCGGTGATCACGCCCCCGATGTGCACCATCGCGCCATCGGCCAGATCGTCGAGCTCGGCGATCGAGTGCTCGACCTTGCGCCGCAGCGCAGCCTCCTTGCCGAACAGCGGATGGTCGGAGACGTACAGCCCGAGCATCTCCTTCTCGGCCCGCAACAACTCGGCCTTTTCGAACTCGGTGTCCGGGACCGCCAACCGCTCGTCGTAGGCGTCGCTGACCGCGGATTCCTCAGGTGTGTCGTTCTCCGGGCCGAACAGGCTCATCACGCCCATTTCGCGCTCGCGGCGGCGGCTCAGCGTCGTGTTCGTGATCTGCTCGAACACACCGAGGAGGCCACGCCGGGGATGGCCGAGCGAGTCGAACGCACCCGCCTTGATCAGGGACTCGACCGCCCGCTTGTTGAGCACCGGTTCGGGCACGCGGTCGGTGAACTCGTGGAACGACAGGTACGGGCCGTTGGCGTCGCGCTCGGCCAGTAGCTGCTCGACGATCCCCTCGCCGACGTTGCGCACGGCCGAGAGCCCGAACGTGATCGCCCCCGGCGATCCGACCGGCAGCGTGACATCCCGAGGCACGTCGCCAGGCCCGAGGGCGGCGAAGTTCATGACCGACCGGTTGACGTCCGGCGTGAGCACGCGGATGCCGAGCGAACGGCACTCGGCGATGTACACCGCGGCCTTCTCCAGCGAGCTCTTCACGCTGGACAGCAGGCAGGCGAGGTATTCGACCGGGTAGTGGGCCTTGAGGTAGGCGGTCTGGAAGGCGACCAGCGCATAGCCGTAGGCATGGCTCTTGCCGAACGCGTAGTCGGCAAACGGCTCGATGATGTCGAACAGCGTCGTGCCCAGACCGCGCCCGTATCCCTGGCGATCGACCCCGTCGATGAACTTCACGCGTTCCTTGGCGATCAACTCGCGAACCTTCTTGCCGCAGTTGTGCACGAGCACGTCGTCGACGACCGCGTACGGCCGGTCGGCGCTCGACATCCGGAAGTCGAAGCACTCGGCGTCACGGGTGTAGGTGATCGACACGACGGTGTCCCACAGCAGGTCGCCGGTGCGGGGTGCGGCTTCCGGGCCGGGTTCGGCCGCTTGTTGCGCGGAGGATGCCGATCGGTGGTTCCTGCGCTCGCTGTCGGGCAGCTCACCGACGAAGATGTCGACTCGCGCTCGGCGGGCCCGGCGCCGCGGGCTCCCCATCCCCATCGGGGTGGGGTCGACCGCCCGGGCGGCCACTCCGACGCGCGCTCCCGCGCGGCAGCGTGCCGAGCTCGCGCCACCCACCGGGGGTGAGGAACGGGTGCTCGGCCGTCGCCTCGATCGAGTACCCCGATGCCGTGGTGAGGCGGAGCACCGGCTTGACCCCCACCGGCCACACGTCGTCCACCGCCTCGAACGCCGTCCTGCCTGTCGCCTCGTCGATCGTCTCCACCCGCCGGTCGGGCAGCGCCATGACGTGTTCGATCAGCACCGGGCCGCGCTCCCATGACAGCATCCGCGACCCGGCCGGCAGGCACGCCTTGCGCAGGTTGTCGGCGTCGGCGAGCGAGTAGCCGGCGATGCGCTGGGCCACTCGCATCATCGACTCCTGGTAGACCATCAACCCGTACGTGGTCCCGAGCACCTCTTCGAGGTCGGGGTGCTGATACGCGATCGGCTTGCGGCCGTTCTTGCGGTCGGCGTAGTCGACGTGCATGTTCGCCGCCATCGGCCCCGGGCGGTACAGCGCCAGGAGCGCAGCCACGTCGTCGAACGTGGTGGGCCGCAGCGTGCGCATCAGCGAACGCATCGGCCCACCCTCCAGTTGGAACACGCCGATGCCGCTCCCCCGTTGCAGCAGCTCGAACGTCTTGGCATCGTCGAGCGGCACGGCGTCGATGTCGAAGGTGGGGTCGCCCTTGGCCCTGACCATCTGCACGGCGTCGGTGATGACGTCGAGGTTGCGCAGGCCGAGGAAGTCCATCTTCAGCAGCCCGAGGTCCTCGACCCCGTGCATTTCGTACTGCGTGACGACCGGCGCTTCCTCGGGATTCTGGCCGCTCTCCGGCTTGCGCTGCACCGGAAGGTACGTCGTCAGCGGCTCCTTCGTGATGACCACCGCCGCAGCATGGATGCCGTCTGACCGCTTGAGCCCCTCCAGCCCCTTGGCGACGTCGACGACCTTCTTCACCTCGGGGTCAGAGTCGTACATCGCCCGCAGATCGGCGGCCGCCTTGTAGCCGTCCGCGTACCGGTCGCTGCGCTCGAAGCAGTACTTGAGTGGGGTGTCTCGACCCATCACCAGCGGCGGCATCGCCTTGGCGATCCGGTCACCGACGGCGTACGGCATGCCGAGCACCCTGGCGGCGTCGCGCACGCCGTTGCGGGCCTTGATCGTGCCGAACGTGATGATCTGGGCGACGTGTTCGCGCCCGTACCGCTCCGACGCGTAGCGGATCATCTCGTCCCTGTAGCGCGAGTCGAAGTCCATGTCGATGTCGGGCATCGAGCTGCGGCTCGGGTTCAGGAAGCGCTCGAAGAGCAGGTCGTAGCGGATCGGGTCGAGATCGGTGATCCGAAGGCAGTACGCCACCGCACAGCCGGCTGCCGAGCCTCGGCCTGGTCCCACCCTGATGCCCTCGCCGCGTGCGTGAGCGATCAGGTCCCAGACGATGAGGAAGTACGCCGAGAACCCCATCGACGAGATCGTGTCGAGCTCGAACCTGATCCGCTTCTCGACCTCCACCGCGTGGTCGCCGCCGCCGAAGTCGGCGCCCCAGCGCGCCCTGGCGCCGCTCCCACGTGAGGTCGGCGAGGTACTCGTCGGCAGACGCGAAGGCCTCGGGGAGCGGGAAGTCGGGCAGCTCGACCTTGCCGAAGTCGATCGACACCTCGGCCCGCTCGGCGATCCACAGCGTGTTGTCGCACGCCTCCGGGTAGTCCCGGAACAGGTAGCGCATCTCGTCGGCGGTCTTGAGGTAGTGCTCCTGACCTTCGAACTTGAACCGTTTCGGATCGGACAACACCGAGCCGGTCTGCACGCACAGCAGGGCGTTGTGGGCCTCGTGGTCCTCGCGGTGCGTGTAGTGCGAATCGTTCGTCGCCAGCAGCGGGGCGCCGATCCGTCTGGCGATCTCGATGAGCTGCGGATTGGTGGTCCGCTGCTCGGGAATGCCGTGATCCTGCAGCTCGACGAAGAGGTTGTCCTTGCCGAAGATGTCCTGGAGCCGGGCGGCCTTCTGGGTTGCCCCGTCGACGTCGCCGCGGAGCAATGACTGCAGCACGTGCCCACCCAGGCAGCCGGTGGTGGCGATGACTCCTTCGGCATTCGCCTCGAGCAGCTCCCAGTCGAGCCGCGGCTTGTAGTAGTAGCCCTCGAGGAACGCCTTCGAGGCGAGCTGGATCAGGTTCCGGTAGCCGCCATTGTTCTCGGCGAGCAGGGTCAGGTGGTAGTAGAGCTTGTTGCCGCCGTCGGTATCGCCGCCGGAATCGTCGGCCCGGCCACGGCGGGTCGGGCGCTCGGCGCGGGAGTCGTGGGCCATGTAGGCCTCCGTGCCGATGACCGGCTTGACCCCGTGCTTCTGGCACTCCCGGTAGAAGTCGAGGACCCCGTACATGTTGCCGTGATCGGTGATCCCGACCGCCGGCTGCCCGTCGGCAACCACCTTGGCGACCAGCTCGTCGAGGCGGGCCGCGCCGTCGAGCATCGAGAACTCGGTGTGTACGTGAAGATGGGTGAACGAGTCCCCCACTGCTGCCCTTCCTGACCAACCTGCTGCCGAACCGCTGAATCACATGCTTGTGATTCGGTAGCCCTCGACCTTAGCGCCTCCCGTCACGGTCGACTCGCGCTCGAGATTTCCCCAACCGATGTGACGCGAAAATGAAACAGATCGGTTGGGGAAATCGTGGACAGCGATCACAGATAGGTGCCGGCACCGTCGTCGGGACGAGGCTGCTGCGGCATCGCGGGCTGACCCGGACCGCCCTGCAGCATCGGCCCGCCGGGGAGCTGGCGCATCTGCTCCAACTGCTGGCGGGCCGCAAGCTGCTGGGCGAACAGCGTCGCTTGGATTCCGTGGAACAGCCCTTCGAGCCACCCGACGAGCTGCGCCTTGGCAATCCGGATCTCGCCCTCGCTCGGCACCGTGCCTTCGTTGAACGGCAGGGTCAGCGTGCGCAACTCCTCCTGGAGATCCGGCGACAGCGCCTCGGAGAGCTCGACGACCGACCGCTCGTAGATCTCGGCGAGCCGTTCACGGCTCGGTTCGTCGAGCGGAGCGGCGCGCACCTCCTCGAGCAGCGCCTTGACCATCGAGCCGATGCGCATCACCTTCGCCGGCGATGTCACCGCGTCGCCATGCTCCGCCGAGTCCGGCCGCACGTCGCCGGCGGTCACGATCTCGCCGTGCTCGACGTTGTCCGGGGTGCTCTTGCTGTCAGACATTGCTTCTCCCATACGTCAGGTCTACCGCTGGTCGGAGGTCTACCGCGGGTTGGAGGCGAGGAGCGGCACGTTGATCTCGGCGCTCGTGAGCGAGCCGTGCCGGCAGATCAGCGGGAACGCCCCGGCGTCGAGCGGATCGAAGAAGCTGACCGGCTCGCGGCGACGAGCGCGACGTCACCGAGCCTGGCCGCTACCGGTGGCGCGACCGTCGGGCCGAACCAGCCCTCGTCGAGGGTCTGTTCCTTGGTGACCACCCAGGCCACGTCGCCGTAGGCGTCGATCGCCGCCTTGGCAACCTCGTCGGGTGGAATCCGCCCCGTATGCCACCACCGGAAGCGCCCCTCCCCGGACTGCACCGTCAGCATCCCGAGCAGCTCGGGCGTCGGTTCGATGATGTTGTCGCCGACCTCGACCTGGCCATGGTCGGCCGTCACGAGCAGGACGGCGCCGGGTGGCAGCACATCCAGGATGTCACCGACCAGCCGATCGGCGGCGTGCAGCTCGGCCTCGTAGAACTCGCCGAAGCCGCGCTCGTGGGCTGTCTTGTCGATGCTCCCGTAGTAGGCGTAGACGAAGCGCTCCCCGGCCGCGAGTTGCCTGCGGACCTCCACCGCGATGGCCGACGTCGCTCGGTATCCGACTGGACGCGACCCGCGCAGATGGGCCTCGGTGAACGCCGTGCCCTCCAGCTCGCTCGGCGAGATCACCGGCACCTCGACCCCCATGAACGGCGCGAACGGCTGGATGTCGCCCGGTGGCAACGAGCGGCGGCGGTCGCCGGCGGCGCCGATCCAGCGCAACACGTTGATCACCTCACCCTTCACCAGCATGCGGTAGCCGATCAATCCGTGCTCTCCCGGCGTCAGTCCGGTTGCGATCGAACTGAGTGCTGTCGCCGTCGTCGTCGGGGCAACGGTGGTGATCGAGCGCCCCGCGAACGTCGACAGCACCGCGAGGTGCGGACGGTGGCTCTGGAACTGGTCCCATCCGAGCCCGTCGAGGATCAGCAGCACCACCTGGTTGGCGTGTCGCACCGGCTCAGGGAACCACGCTGGCAACCCCGTGGACCAGTCGGCCGGACCGAGCAACGTGGGCACGATCCCGCGGACGTTCGCGCCGAGATAGTCAGGAAGAGTCGGCGGCTCCGCGGTCACGGCATTCGTTTCGCGTCGCCGCTCATGAGCCGCACGCTAGCCACTGGCGCCCGGACGCGGCTCGTACCCCTAGATTGCCCCCTGCTCCCCCTAGATTGAAGGGGTGCGAGTCTCGACCCGCGGTGACTATGCCTGCCGAGCCCTGCTCTCGCTCGCCCTGCACACCGACGACAGCGGGCCGACGTCGGTCCGTGACATCGCCGAGCGCACCGGGCTCCCCCAGCCCTATCTCGAGCAGATCCTGCTCGCCCTCAAGGGCGCCGGCCTCGTGCGCTCCAAGCGCGGCGTCGGCGGCGGGTACGTGCTGTCGCGCGACGCGGAAGACATCCGGCTGTCGGAGATCGTGTCGGCGGTGGAGGGTCCGATCTCGCTCGGTGACTTCGGTGAGCCGCATCAGAACGGGGCTTGCGAGCACGAGGGCCAATGCGTGCTCACCGCCGTGTGGAACGAAGCCGGCGAGTACATGCGCAAGCACCTCGACAGCTACACCCTCGCCGGAATCGCCCGGATGGCCCGCGGCCAGGCGCCCTGGCCAGACGCCGACCTCAAGGCCGCGGTCTCACTCTCCTGATGCGATGGGGAGTGCGCGCGCATGGCGCGGATCGCTCATCGCATCGCTGCGAGCAGTGACGCCAGGTCGTCGGGCAGCGCGCTCTTGAACGTGACTCGCTCGCCTGTGGTCGGGTGGTCGAACGAAAGCTCGGCGGCGTGCAGAAACGGGCGGCTGAGCCCGAGCGTCGTGCGCCGGTCGCCGTACGTGCTGTCTCCGACGAGTGGATGGCCGATGCCGGTGAGGTGCACGCGGATCTGATGAGTTCGACCCGTCTGCAGCCGGCACGACAGGAGCGCGACCTCGGCCGGGGTGTAGAGCCGCTCGACGACCTGGTACTCGGTGCGCGCTGGCTTACCGTCGACGACGAGCGCCCGCTTCAGCGGGTCGCCCGGGTCGCGGCCGATCGGGGCGTCGATGATCCCGTGCGGCGCGCCGGGATGTCCCCACACCAGGGCGGAGTACTGCCGCCCGGCGCGGTGCTCCGCGAACTGAGCGATCAGCGAGTCGGCGGCCACGCGGGTGCGGGCCACGACGAGCAGCCCAGAGCTTCCGGCATCCAGCCGGTGAACGATGCCCGGGCGGTCGGAGTCCCCGACGCCGGCGATGTCGGGGAACCGGGCGAGCAGGCCGTTCACGAGCGTCCCCGCTCGGTTTCCCGCTCCAGGATGTACCACCAGCCCGGCGGGCTTGTCGACCACGATGACCGTGTCGTCCTCGTGAACGACTCCGAAGTCGACCTCGTCGTCGCCTACCGGCGGCTCCGGGCCGGTGATCGCCGCGGTGTCGATCTCGACGATGGTGCCGGCCGACATCCGCAGCTTTCCGGACATTGCGACGGCGCCGTTGACGGTCACCGCACCGGCGTCGATGACCGACACTGCGACCGACCGGCTCACGTCGGCGAGCAGGGCGACGATGCGGTCGAGCCGTTCCCCGTCCAACGCCGTCGGCAGGTCCTCGCGAATCATCACGCCCGCGCTCCGATGCGAGCGAGCGAGCGCCAGCGAGCGAACGGCCACCAGCGGCCTGCTTGGCCGGGGAACGGAATGAGCGTCACGGCGCTCGCAACGTGAGCCACACCAGCACGCCACCGCCGACCACGATGGCGATGTCGGCCACGTTGAAGATCGGCCACCACTGCAGGTCGATGAAGTCGACGACCGCCCCGTCGAGCCAACCGTCGTTGCGGAGCAGGCGGTCGACGACGTTGCCCAGCGCTCCACCGATGACCAACCCGACGCCGGCCGCGAACCAGCGGTCCCTTCGCGACCGCCCGACGGAGACGAGTAGGAACACCGCCACGGCGATGGCCAGGATCGGAACCGCGGGCCCGAGCCCGTCGCCGCTGGAGAACGCCATCCCCTTGTTGTAGGCGAGGTTCAGGCGCAGCGTCCACACGATGTCGATGACGTGATCGTCGTCGAGCGCGTTGACGCGCCCAGTGCTTGGTGAGCTGATCGATGAGGACGACGATCGCGGCGATCAGCAGCGGCCCGCGAATCGCTCGGCCCCTCCCGACACCGGGCGTCTCGTCAGATTCGCTTCCTCGGCGCTGCGCCTCGTCGCTGGCGCTTTCCTCGGCGGACGTGTTCACGAACGCCGAGGGATCCGCGCGTTCATCTCCTGCCGATCCCGCCGACCTTCTCCTCGACGAGCTCGGCCGCCCACGGGATCGCCTCCAGGCGCTCCCGCGGTATCGGCTTGCCGGACACCGTCGAGTACCCGTAGGTGCCAGTGGCGAGGCGGTCGAGCGCGGCGTCGATGTCGGCCACGGTCTGGCGGGCCTGAGCGGACAACGCCAGATCGCGCTCGCGCTCGACGACCATCGTGTCGCCCTCGCCACTCTCGTCGTCGAACTGGACGTCACCCATCTCGCCGTCCTCGATGAGCGAGTTCGCTTCGTCCTCGAGGCGATCGGCCTGGCCGACGAGCGACTGACGCTCGGCGATCAGCAGGTCCTTCTGCGCCTTCAGGAACTTGACATCGAAGTCCTTGGTGTACGCGATGCCGTCCTTGGTGGTGCCTCTCGGCGTGGGTACGTCCGCGTGGTCGTCACCGTTGGCCGCCGGCTTGGCTGCGGGCTTCGCGGCCGACTTCCGTGCCGAGGTCTTCGCGGTCTGTGCCGCCGGGGGCAACTTCCTCACAGCCGGTGCCGCCTTCGTGGGCTTCTTCGCCGTAGCCATGCGTCTCTGGACCTCCCCGTCGCCGAGATTGACGGGGCAATATAGCTGGCATTGAGCCGAAGCCCGCCGATTCGTGCCTGACGGCACGGCCGGCGCGACCACGATGCCCGCCCAGGCGCGAACACGATTTCCCCAAGCAATGTGATTCATTTCCGCGACACATCGCTTGTGGAAATCGGGTTACTTGTCCGCCGGGGGGATGTTCTGGTTGTGGCGGAACACATTGGTGGGGTCCCACGTCTTCTTCAGCGCGGCGAGCCTCGCGTACTTCTCGGTCCCATAGGCAGCGGCGATCCGTCCGTGGCCTTCGTCACCGATGTAGTTGAGGTAGACACGACCGGTTGCCCACGGCTTCATCGCCGCCGAGACTGCACGCGTGTACCTGACGTTGCGTTCGCTGTCGACGGGGTCGGCCCACATCGACAGGTAGTGGATGTTCCACGGCGCACCCCGGTCGCCGAGCGCGGTGGCGGTGTCCGCGACCCTGGCGACGGCACCGCCCCAGGGCACGAGGATGATCTGCGACAGTGGCGAAACGGGGTCGGCGGCGTACCTGACCAGGGTGTCGATTGCCTCGTCGGGCAGCTCGGCGAGGAAGTCGGCGCTCCAGTAGCTGTGGAATCCGCGCTCGTTCGCATCGTCGAAGAGCTGCTGCACGGCCACGTATGGCATCGGCTCGACCAGGTCGGCAGCGGGTGGGCCGAACCCTCTGAGTGGCGCGAGGACCTCGTCGGCCTCGTCGATCGGACCGACGTAGCAGCACACGATGCCGACGACCGGACGGCCCCTGAGGCTCGGCGGAACGAACTCCGCAGCCGGTGCGGTGACGAAGGCCAACCCGCCGCCCAGCCCGTCTGGTGCCGTGGCCATGAACTCGCGGTAGAACCGTACGACCTCGCCAGCCTTCGCGGCCGGGTAGATGAGCATCCCTCCGGAAACGGTCGGGCCGACCGGATGCAGCCGGAAGTGAAACGCAGTCACGATGCCGAAGTTGCCCCCGCCCCCGCGCAGGCCCCAGAACAAGCCGGGGTTCTCGCGCTCAGAGGCGATCACCTGGCGTCCGTCCGCCGTGACGACCTCGGCCGAGAGCAGGCTGTCGCAGGTGAAGCCGAACGACCGCTCGATCCACCCGCTGCCGATTCCCAGCGTCAGCCCGGCGACGCCGGTCGTCGAAACTCGCCCGCCGGTGACGGCCAGCCCGTGCGCCTGGGTTGCCGCATCGAGCTCGCCCCACAGCACGCCGGCCTCGACCCGCGCCGTGCGAGCGTCCGGATCGACGTCGATGCGCTTCATGCCGCGGAGGTCGATGCACAACGCGTCATCGGCGACCGCCGTGCCGAGCACCCCGTGCCCGCCCGCCCTGACCGTGAAGTCGAGCCCCTCGCCCCGAGCCGTCGTCACGACGGCGACCACGTCATCAGCCGACTGGCAACGAGCGATCACCGAAGGGTGCCGATCGATCACCGCGTTGAAGACGCGCCCGCGTCGTCGTAGCCGGGATCACCGGGGTGTAGAAGGGCCCCGCCGAACCCGGCCACCGCAAGCCCGGTGGTCTCACTGCTCGTCATCTGGGCCCTCCCCGGCACCACGTCGACTCGTGCGCCGAGACCGTAGGCGGGAAGTTTGCCGCGGAGACCGAATATCGTGCGGCCACCCGCGGCCTGGGTCAGCTGAAGACGGAGCGCGGCCCTGTCGGCTGACACCGGCGCTACGCGACCGGCGTTCTGGCCGTCCGGTTCGCCCGGACGGCCCACTCGAGCAGCTCGATCATCGACGCGGCGGTGGCGTCCCACGAGAACTGCTCGGCGTGCGCTCGGCACGCCCGCGACTGCGCAACGGCGTCGCCGCCGGCAATCCGCTCGACCGCATCGGCGATCTCGATCGCGTCGGGTGCGACGACGAGGCCTGTCATCGCCGTGACGAGCTCCCGCGCTCCGCCGTCTGGGGGCACGATCACCGGCGTTCCGCACGCCATCGCCTCGAGCACGGCGAGGCCGAACGTCTCGGTTCCGCACGGAGCGACCAACGCCCTCGCCCCGGCCATGATCGTGGCCCCCGCATCGGACCGTCGCCGACGACCCGCAGCTTCACGTCGATCTCGCGCCGCACCAGCTCACGTATTGCTTCGATCGCGACGGCAGGCCGCTTCTCCGGCGAGAGACGACCAACGAACGCCAGCGGCAACGCCCGAGCTCGTCGCCGCCCTTGAACCCGACGAACGCGGCGCCTTGCAGCTCGCTCCAGATCGCCGCGGGCGGGGCCGTCGCCGACGATCACGAGCTGCCCGGACGGATCGTCGAGCAGCGGCTCGAGCCGATCGATCTGCTTCTCCTTCGCCAGCCGGCCGACGTAGCCGACGAGGACCCTGCCGGGCGCGCCGAGGGCTGCACGCAGCGTGTTGGCGGTAGCTGAAGATGCGAGTGCCGAATGGTCCACCGGAGTGCCGACGTGCACCACAGGGGGTCCTGCCGAACTCGGGTGACACTTCAGAACTCGGGTGATGGCGCGCTCAGATTCGGCGTTCGGCACCTGTTCACAGCCGTACGCTGTCGCAGCATGTCGGCTCCGAACCTCGCCGGAACTGCCGATAGGCGCAACTCTCAAGCAGAGATGCCAAGAGCCTGACCACGGGCGCAACGAGGTTGGTTGTGGTGCGTAACCACCCATCTAAGCGACGTGGACGACCGAGTTCGTGACCCCGTTCACCGCCGGAAGGAACGTCTCGGCGACGATGGCGATGCGCAGGGCGCTCTCGTCGTGACCGCCGCGGCCGGTGTCGCCGCCGAAGCGGAACCGCCGGCGTCGTGCCAGCATCGACGTGCTCACATCCCCGACTATCGGGGTTCGACGTGAATTACACGGGCGTCATTCGGATACGCGAGGTAACGCCACGATGACGTTCGCGGAACGGCGTTCATTCCCCAGCGGTGGGATCGTCGGGCGGGGCGTCGAAGTTCCGCGGCAGGCCGTGGAGCCGGCGCAGCAGTCCTGGCGGTTCGTGATGGAGGTGCCGCCGCCACGTCACGCGGGAGTACGGCTTCGGCCGGACCGGCCGCACGCTGCCGGCATGGAGGTGAGCGGGGCGGCGGGGATTGAGTTCCATGTCGGGAACCTACGAGCGTCGCGTTTCGCGCCGATTCCCGGCGTGTTTCGGCTGTGTGAGTTCGCACCGTCAGGACTTGCGCGGATCCGGCCACGACCGGTTGCGGGCGACCCGACCACCGCTCCGCTCGGAGCATCAGTCGATCGTGAATTCGTCGCCGTACGTAGTGAACTCGATCGGACCGTGCAGGTCGTAGTTGCCGGTGGCGGCGATGCGTCGCATGCACTCGACGCGGTCGGTCGACTCCCGCCACTCCTCAGCGGTCTCCGCATTGGCTGGATTGGTGAGCGTCTCGATGCGGACGTCGAAGTACGCGTCGAGCCACGCCTCCTCGCCTGCCGCCGCGGGGAGTCCGATCAGATCGTTCGTGCGCTGGATCACCGCGTAGAGCCCGTCGGGGTCGTCACCAGGGCCGTGCTGCAGCGCCGTGTCGTAGAGCTGTGCCCGCGCCAGCGCGGTGTTCAAGCCGAGCTCGTCGCCCGCCTCCATCGCCGGGATGTAGTACTCGCGGTCGACGATCTCGTTCTGCGACGCGACGAACTCCGGATCGCTCGCCGCCGCGCGCCACGCCGCCATGTAGGCGGCCTCGGGAAGACCGGACGTGTCGTCACTCTCCTGCTCGCACAAGCGTTCCAGTTCGGGAACGAACGCCGACAACCCGTTCTCGCCCACGCGCTCGTCGTAGACCTCGATGACCGCGAGTGCATCACACGTCGCCGTGGTGAACCCGGCGCGGCCCGCGGTCACGCCCCGACCGTCGTCGAGGTTCTCGGCGTAGGCGTAGTCGATCTCGGTGGTGCTGTTCTCGAACGTGCTGATTAGCTGGTCCGCTCGCCGCCGCTGGTCGGCGTCGAGCCAACCCTCAGGTGGGTTCGACGACGACGCGCACACCCCGAGGACGATCGCGCCGACGACCGTGGCCGAACTCCTTCGCATCGGCGGCAACCGTATGCGTTCACGCCGCCGGTTGATCGAAATTCGGGTCGGCGCGGCAAGGCGCCGGTATGACCGCGAGGCTCGGGTCAACCGGCTGACCACGATTCCGCGCGCCCCGTCGGCGACCCGGTCGCCTCGAGCAATCACGTATGCGGGCGGCACCCACCGGGTACCGGTCCAGTGCGCCCGTGCGGCAACGTGTGTGGGCGACACGAAAGGACAGCAACCATGAGTGGTTCGGCTGACGAGGCCAAAGGACGCGTGAAGGAAGCCATCGGTGACCTCACCGACGACGACGACCTCCAGCGAGAAGGCAAGGTCGACAAGGTCGCCGGCAAGGTCAAGGACATGGTCGACGACGTCAAGGACAAGGTGCAGGACACGATCGGCGGCGATGACCAGCGCTGACCGCATCGACCAGCAGGAACCGGCCGCCGCGCCCCTCTGCCCGGGGGCGGCGGCCGGCTCGCGTCGAACGAAGCGCAACGCGCGGCCAGACCCCTAGGCCATCGCGGTCGCCTGGAAGACCAGCAGCTGCCAGCTCGCCTCGTGGCGCAGCAGCACGCTCAGGGAGCGGATCGCGAGACTGGTCATCTGACTGTCCCGCTCGGCGTAGGCGTCAACCCTCCCGCAGACGACGGCGACGTCGCCCCTGATGTCGACCCGATCCACCGGGTGCTCGATCCGGTGGTACCGGAACGCCCCGGCAGCGATGTTGTCCAGCCAGGCGTCACGGGTCAGCACCTCGCCGGTGTAGAGCACGTAGCGCAAAGCCGGATCGCACATCGACCTGAGCGCGTCGACGTCGGCTTCGACCATCGCCCGATAACGATCGGCCTCAGCCGCCAGAACCGCCTGCGTCGGCGTCACGACGCAGCGCTCACCCGATCCGCCGCTGGTCGCGGACGAGAACGCACGGTAGCCGGGGTTGAAACCCGGGCTGTCAAACGGTCGCACCATTGGCGCTTCTGGGCGGCGTGCGACCCGGAATCCGGGCCGTGGGCCGCCCAGAAAGCTGAATGAGGCGCAGACCGCCCAGAACGCGACGCGCCGATTCGGACATGGCGCGACGCTCGCCCACCGACGTCTTCCAGAGCGGGCAACCGTGACCGCGACACGGCCAGACCCGACCAAACTCGCCATGCACCCTCACTGGACGGTGTTGCGCTACAGGGCGTCGAGGTCTTCGCGATGCCGGCGGGGCGTGTGCCGAGGAATCAGGTGGGTGAGCTGCTTTGTGGCCGCAGCACACGGAGCGCTCCCGGCCGCAGCGATACCGAGATCGGCAGATCGGCGAGCGGCTCCCCATCGCCGTAGGCGGGCACGTCCCGGTCGGCGGTGATCCGCACCTTGCGGCCCCGCAGCACGGTGATCTCGAGCGCGCTCCACGTGCGTACCGTCCACGACCTCCTTCATCACCGTGGCGAAGCGGCGCTTCGGCATGTGCCCGATCTCCACGACGTCGAGCACGCCGTCGTCGAGGCGGGCGTCCGGGGCGACGTGCAGACCGTTGCCGTAGTAGCCGGAGTTGGCGGCGACGACGCTGTAGCCGCGGAAGTCGTGCCGTTCGCCATCGAGCTCGACGCAGAACGAAACGGGACGCCAGGTCAGGATGGTGCGTAATGCCGCGGCCTGATACACCGCTCGACGGGGGACGAAGCGAGACCGGTTGGCGATGCGATTGGCGACCGAATCGAACCCGGCGTACACGCTGCCGAGGACGATCCGTCCCCCGGCGTCGATGACGTCGACCGCCGACGGTTCGGCGTCGAGCAGCAGGCGCGCCAGATCACCGGGATCCTTGGGCATGCCGAGTTGCCTGGCGAAGTCGTTGCCACGGCCGGCGGCGACGATGCCCAGAGCCCCTCGCGCACCGACGACGGCGTCGGCGATGCCGCCCACCATCCCATCGCCGCCGACCGCGACGACGATGTCACCCCGCGCAGCAGCCGCCGCGGCGAGGTCCCTGGCATGCTCCATGCTCCTGCTGTACTCGGTGGTGACGGAGGCACCGGCGTCGATGAGCACCGCGGCAACCGGGAGCAAGGAGGCATGACCGTCACCTCCCGCGGCAGGGTTGACGATGGCCGTGAACGAGCGGGTCACGGCCTGCAGATTGTCAGAGTCGCACGCCGTCACGAGCGACGCAGCCGGGACGAGTCGACGTCTTGCTGCCCGACCAGCGCATCGTGGTCGAGGCCGACGGCCGTCGGTGGCACGCTCGACTCGCCGACTTCGACCGCGAACGTTGGCGGGACAACCAGGCTTGACAACCACTGGTGTGCGGTTGCGTACCCCTTCGGGTACGCATCTGCCCTTCGGTTGAGACCGCCTGGGCAGCTCCCGCGACATCCGGGCAGAGCGGGGACTCGACCTAGTCCTCGGACTCCATGGCCCAGACGAAAACCAGGTTGCCACCGCCCACGGCTGCCACCCGGTCTCCTGCCGGCGACCATGCCGCATCGGCGATCGTCACGTCCTCGGCGATCGACAACTCGTTCCCGTCGTCGTCCGCCTCGACGTCGATGACCACGAGACGCCGGTCGTACCGGTCGGGAATCAACGCTCGGTGCGAGTCAGGAGACCACGACGCTCCGGCGTCGTAGGGCCCCAACTCCGTGTACCCGCGGCGCGTGGCGGCCTCGTCGGTCTCCCACAGCTGGGGTTGGTCGTCGTCGCCCGACACGATTGCCCACTCGCCGTCTGGTGACCAGTCGATCGCTACCACGTTGTCGCTCACGACCTCGATCTCGCCGACGTCCGCACCATCGTCGAGCGCGTAAACCCGGCCCTCGCCGTCCACGACCGCTTCGGCGGAGTCCGATGCGACCACCAGATTTCGCGGGAAAGCCGAGCGTGACCACACGACGTCGCCGGTCGACGGATCGACGGCGACCACTGAGTTGCCCAACGCGGCGACGAGCCGGTCGGGGCGCGGCCACGCGAGGCCGAGGACTTGGCTCGGCAGGTCGGAGACGATGAGATGATCGAGCTCGGAACCGGTGCGCGGGTCGAACGTCACGATCTCCCCCGGCTCGCCCGCCAGGGCGATCGTCGCGCCATCAGGGGACCACGCCGGAACCGCGGCGGTCACGCCGTTCGCGTCGAGTGAGGCGATCTTCTCGCCGGACGCGATGTCGATGAGCTCGACCCCGGGCTCGGACGACGACAGGGCGACCATCGACCGGTCCGGGCTCCACGTGGCGGCCCGGCGCGCCCATTCGATCCGATCGGTGATCGCCAGCGGCTCACCGCTCAGGATGTCGATTCCACCCGCGTCGACGACGTAGAGGCGGGACCCATCCGGCGACCATTCGATCGATCCCCAGCTCGCGCCCGACGCCTCGACGACGTCGTCAGGCCGCCGGCCGTGATCGTCACGAGTGACCACGATCACGGCCACGACCACGAGAGCCCCGACGATGGCGACCCCTGCGGCGATCAGGCCGACGTGGACTCGCCGCGGCTGCATCGGCGGAGAGTACCGACCGGTCGATGGCGGGTGCGCCATTTAAAAACTTGAAAGTCGACCGGCTGGCGACACTCTAGAGACTCACATCGATCCGATCAGGAGGAGCCGTGAGCAGCACCATCATCAGCGACGAGCACGCCGCAACGGGCGTGCGGGGCGACGCCCGAACCTTCGAGCTAGCGCTGCTGGCCGGGCTCGCCGGGGTGTTCATCGTCAACGCGCTCGTCGCCTATCTGCAGCCCAACGACTTCGTCGACTTGGTGCGAAGCAGCGTCCTCGCCGATCGCTTCCCGGTCGCACCCGGCCGCTGGCTGGCCTGGGCGATCTGCGTCAACGACCTCGCGCTCGGGCTGCTGCTCGTTGCCTCGATCCGGATCCGCCGGTGGAAGTCGGCGATGCTCGCCTGGTCAGGCCTCTGGCTGCTCGCGGTCACGATCATCAAGGTGACATCGCTCGATGCCGTGGCCGGGTAGGACCGCCCGGTCAGCGGCTCCGGGAGCGGGCGGCCGGGCGGATCCAACCCAGACGAGCTCGGTACGTTGTCGGCGTGGGAGTCGTTCACACGACGCTGGCGATTGCCGCGTTGGCCGTCACGAGCGCGTTGCCCAGCGGCGCGACTCACGCCGTCGGCGCGATCGCCGAGCCTCGAATCGAGGTCGCTGTCGACGCCCGAGTCGAGTTGTTCTCGATCCTCGAGCGACTCGCCGGCCGTCCGGAGTACAACGTGGCGGCCACACCATACGCGGTGCCGCCGACGAGTGGTTCGCTCCCCACGCGGCAGATCCGGCCGTCACCAGTTTCAGCGGCTTGTGTCAGAACACGGGATCGGCTTCGACGCCGCGATCACGCTCGCCGTGCAAGTGGACGACGAGTTGCAGCCTCTTGGTCCCCTCGACCCGCTGCCTCAGGGTCTCGACCCGCGGTGGCTCGGTGTCGATCTCGACGCGCTGCTCGAGGAAGTTCGCACATTCGCGTCTGCGAGCAGGTTCGACGACTTCCTCGCGAGCGAGGCGGACTACATCGCGGGCGTCGAGGCGGACTTCAGCGCGTTCGTCGCCGATCGTTCACCCGTCACCTGGTTCGACGTGCACGTTGGCAGCAGGGACAACGCCGACTACCACGTCGTTCCCGGTCTGCTCACGGGGCTGATGAACTTCGGCGTGCACGCCGGGCACGACGCGATCTATGCGGTCGTTTGGCTCGAGGGCCCGGACGACGACGGCCGCCCGCGACTCGGCCTGGCCACCGAGGAGCTCCTGGTTCACGAGCTCGCGCACTCCTACGTCAACCCGCTCGTCAGAGCGCACTTGGCCGAGTTCGCCGAGTCGTCACCGTTGCTCGACGCGGCCGCGCCGGTGATGGCGCAGCAGCACTACCCGACGGTCGAGATCGTGATCGACGAGTCGATCGTCCGTGCGCTCACGATTCTCTACCTCCGCGACGAGGTCGGCTCGGCCGCGGCCGACGCCGTCCCTGGCCACCCAACTCCAGCTCGGCTTCTCGTGGATGCCGGAACTCGTGGAAGCCCTCGACGGACTGCGCTCGGCCAGTGGAGGCACCTGGAACGAGAACGAGCTGCTCGCCACGACGGCCGCGGTGCTCGGCCTCGACGGCTGACCACGGGGCGTCTGCACAAAGACGGGTCAGATGTCGACCGCTTCGATCGAGATCTCGGGCGCGTCGGTGCCGGAGTCGTCGACGTCGAGAGACACGGCAAGCGTCTCGCCAGCGATCAGTTCCTCGTGGGTGCGGACGACAACCGCCCACCGCTCGTCGGCTCTGATGCGCAGGCTGATCCGGTCGGTGACCGCGAGGTCCTTGTCCCGACGGGCCTGCTGCACCATCCGGATCAGGTCGCGCGCCTGGCCCTCGATCTCCAGCTCGGGGGTGACGTCGACGTTCAGCACGACGACGCCGACCCCGCTGCCGAGCGCGGTGCTCGCCCGCCCGGATCCGGCCGTCGTCGGCCTGCAGCGTCAGGACGAACTCGCCCGGCTCCAGCCGGTGCCCGCCGGCCACGACCGCGTCACCGTCGGTGGTCCACTCCCCTGCCCGTACCGCCCTGATGACGTGCTGGGTGTCGGCCCCGAGGCGCGGGCCGATCGCCGACGGCACGACCTGTAGCTGCTTGCGGGCCACCGCATCGACGTCGTCCGTGAGCTCCACCTCGCGCACGTTGACCTCGTCGGCGATGATGTCGACGAACGGCTCGAGCGAGCGGGCGTCCGGCGAAGCGACGGTGAGGTGCGCGAGCGGCTGGCGCACCCGGCGCCCGTGGGTCTTGCGCACGGACAGCGTGGCCGAGCACACGTCGCGCACCTCGTCCATCGTGCGCACCAGTCCCTCGTCGCCAGGCAGATCCTCGACGCGCGGCCAGTCGGCGAGGTGGACGCTCTTCCCGATTCGGGTGATTGCCGTCGCCGTGGAGCCCGGCGTGCACCTCGTCGGTCACGTACGGAAGGAGCGGTGCCGCCACCCGCACGAGCACATCCATCACGGTGTGCAGCGTGTCGATGGCGTCGACCTCGCCGTCCCAGAACCGCTGCCGGCTCCGGCGGATGTACCAGTTCGTCAGCGTCTCGACGAAGGAGCGGACCGTGTTGCACGCGCCGAACAGGTCGTAGGCGTCCATCGCCCTCGTGACGTCCTCGACGAGGTCACGGGTCTTGGCGACGATGTAGCGGTCGAGCACATTCCGCGAGAATGGCTGCTCGACACCGTCGCGCACGCTGGCCCTGCACCCCGGCCGCGTTGGCGTACAAGGTCAGGAAGTACCACGCGTTCCACAGCGGCAGGAGCACGACGCGGGCGGTGTCCCGCAAGCCGGCGGCTGTGACGGAGAAGTCGTTGCCGCGCAGGATCGGCGACGACAACAGGTACCAGCGCATCGCATCGGCCCCGTGGCGGTCGAACACCTCCATCGGGTCCGGGTAGTTGCGCAGGCTCTTCGACATCTTCAGTCCGTCGTCGCCGAGCACGATCCCGTGGCTCACGCACGTGAGGAACGCCGGCCGGTCGAACAGCGCGGTGGCGAGGACGTGCAGCGTGTAGAACCAGCCCCGCGACTGGCCGATGTACTCCACGATGAAGTCGCCCGGGTAGTGCGATTCGAACCACTCGGCGTTCTCGAACGGGTAGTGCACCTGGGCAAACGGCATCGAGCCGGACTCGAACCAGCAGTCGAGCACCTCGGGCACGCGACGCATCGTCGACCGGCCGGTCGGGTCGTCGGGATTGGGACGGGTCAGCTCGTCGATCGCCGGGCGATGAAGGTCGTCGACCTTGACGCCGAAGTCGGACTCGAGCTGCTCGATCGAGCCGTAGACGTCGGTGCGCTGATACCGCGGGTCGTCGCTGCGCCACACCGGGATCGGCGACCCCCAGAACCGGTTGCGGCTGATCGACCAGTCGCGTGCGTTCTCCAGCCACTTGCCGAAGCTGCCGTGCTTCACATGGCCGGGCACCCAGTTGATCTGCTCGTTGAGCTCGACCATGTGATCGCGGAACTTCGTGACCGCGACGAACCACGACGAGATGGCCCGGTAGACGAGTGGTTTCGAGCACCGCCAGCAGTGCGGGTACGAGTGGTTGTACGTCTCGTGGCGGAGCACGTAGCGGTGCTCCTTGAGGTGGCGGATGACGTGCGGATTGGCGTCGAAGACCTGCTCGCCGACCCAGTCGGGCACGTCGGCCGTGTAGCGGCCGTGTTCGTCCATCGGCACGATCGTCGGGATCCCGGCGGCGTTTGCGACCACCTGGTCGTCCTCACCGAAGCCCGGCGCCAGGTGGACGATCCCTGTGCCTTCGTCGGTGGCGACAAACTCGCCTGCGAGCACTGGAACGCGCTGGCCGTGCCGTGCTCGCTCCGCGTCGGCGAAGTAGTCGAACAACGGCCGGTAACCGCGCCCGACGAGCCCGCTGCCCTGAACCGTGCCGACTCGTGGCGCCCCCGCGAGCTCGGCCGCGTAGTGCTCGAGCCGTGCTTCGGCCAAGATCAACCTCCTCCCGTCCTTCTCGACGACTGCGTAGTCGACGTCCGGACCGACGGCCAGGGCGAGGTTGGCCGGCAGCGTCCACGGCGTGGTCGTCCAGGCAAGGAGGAGCTCGCCAGTGCGCTCACCGGTCTCGTCGACGAGCTCGAACCCGACCGTCAGCGCTGGGTCCTGCCGATCGGCATAGACGTCATCCATCCGCGTCTCGGTGTTGCTCAGCGGGGTCTCGCACCGCCAGCAGTACGCCAGCACCTTGAACCCCTCATACACGAGGCCCTTGTCCCAGAGCGTCTTGAACGCCCACATGACGCTCTCCATGTAGTCGATGTCGAGCGTCTTGTAGTCGTTCTCGAAGTCGACCCAGCGTGCCTGCCTGGTGACGTAGCGCTCCCACTCGGCGGTGTAACGCAGCACGCTGGTGCGGCACGCGTCGTTGAAGTTTCCGATGCCGAACCTGGTGATCTCGGGGTGGCCAGCGATGCCGAGCTCCTTCTCCGCCTCGACCTCCGCCGGCAGACCGTGGCAGTCCCACCCGAAGCGGCGGTGGACGAGCTTGCCGCGCATCGTCTGGTAGCGGGGCACGGCGTCCTTCACGAACCCGGTGAGCAGATGGCCGTAGTGCGGCAGCCCGTTGGCGAACGGCGGGCCGTCGTAGAACACGAACTCGTCCGCGCCCTCCTCCTCGCGCCGGATGATCGACTCGAGAAATGTCCGGTCGCGCTCCCACCGTTCGAGCACTCGCTGCTCGAGGCGGGGGAAGTTGGGTTGCGATTCCACGTTCGGATAGCTCATCGTCCCGGCTCCTGTGGTCGTGCTCATGCTTGTCGGCCGGCCGTCGCCGACGCTGCAAGGACGACCACACGGCGCCGTTGCCGCAGACCGCGATCCCACCCTGCTTGCCACCCACCCCGGTGGGTGGCCACTCGCTTACGCCGGCGATCACGGGCCGGACCCGTTCGGTTCTACTGGGGAGCTACGCCACTTCTAGGAACTTGGGGGCGTCGGATCCTGTTCTTCCGAAGGCTCAGAGGTGATCGCCTCGTCATCGCCGATGCCGATGAGCGTAGCGACCGATCGGTTCGGAGACCGCGGCGAATTGCGGCTGACGCCGACGCACGCGAACGCGGCGACCGCTCCGATGGCGACGGCCACCGAGCGGTACGTCTGCCAAACGTGGATCTGGTTGTGGTTGTTCAAGATGACGTACCACGCGGCCAACGGAACGGCGATGATCGCGCGAGCACGCGGCGATACGGCCGAGCAGCTCGGGTTCGCGCTCGTGGCCGCCTTCGAACCACCGCCACAGGGCGTACCCGAGCGTCGCCACGACCCCGAGCAGGACAAGGGGAGCCAGCGGTTGGTTCCACCAGTACTCGACATTCTTCGTGAACCCGGTGAGCCGGGTGCCGGTGACACCCTCGTGTCGCCCCCGGTCCGGAACTCGACCTGGTTGCGGACGCTGTCGACGATCCGGTCGCGGTCCACGAACAGCCACGCCAGCGCCCACTTCGCCGCCCACATCCAGCCCAGCCCGACGGCCCATCCGGCGACGGTCGCGCCGATCACCGTCACGGTCGATCGGAACGGCACGGCCGCCCGCCGCACGGACATCGCCAGCGCCGGCCGCGACCGTGCACAGGATCAGCGATGCCGGGATCGCGACCATCAGGTCGAAGTAGGCGTTGATCGCTCCGCCGAGCGCGGCAGCCGACGCGGCGATCCGCCAGGTCGGCTCACGAATCGTCTGCTCGAGCACGAGCCACCCGGCAGCCCACGCGGTCGCCATGCCGAGCGCCTGCGAGATCGACCATCCCCCGGCGATCATGTCGGTGGTCAGGAGCGCGGGCACGACGGTCAGCGCGGCCGCGATCACGCCGAACCGCCTGCCCACGGCGCGAGCAAAGCCTCCGACCGCGATCCCGAGGATCGCGATGGCCAGCCAGCGGGTGCCGCTCAACCCGAAGACCGCCAGCGCCGGCCGGGTGAACACGACGTAGCCGTGCCAGTAGCGCATGTAGTCGGGCTGCGGGATGAGCACGCCTGTCGCCGCGAACTCCGAGAGCTCGTCCACCGCCGGGACGCAGCCGAACGACGCCGGGCTGAACAGGGCCTGCCGCAGCAGACTTCCGGGAGGGTCACCGAGACCGACCGTGACCGCCGTGCACTCGGCGTAGTGATCGGCGGTCGTGCCGAGCATCGAGATGGTCCGGTCGCGCGCATCGATCTCCCCCCGGTTGAGCGCCGCGACGAGGTGGTACACGATCCGCCCGTCAGGGACGATCTCGGAGCCGACGACGCCAACGAGGCCGAGCAGCGGTGCGGCGAGGAGAATCGTCAGCAACCACCGTTGGCGGCTCCACGACGGAACGGCCAGGTTCACTCGGACGGGTCCTGATACGTGAACGAACATCCCTCCACGACGGTGGGGCGGCGCGACCGACGTGACGACTGAGAGGCCGACGCGGTACACCGGCCAGCAGCGAGAGCACCGAGGACGGCGGCAGTGCCGCCCCCGACGAGGCGCCGACGTTCCATCGAAGGCTGGCGCGCTCCAGGCCACGCTGCTGGTTGGCTCAGTTTTCCTCGTTGCTGAACAGGCCGTGGGGCTCGTCGAGCTCGTCTGCGGGGCTGGTCGTGTCGCCGGCCTCCCGCGCCTGATCGATCAGGGACGACGACGTCGATGTCGTCTTCGTCGTCGGCTCGTCGGCGTCGCTCCTCGGCGACCGGGCGGTCCTGTTCGCCGGAGTGATCGCTCGCGCTGAGCTGGGGCCGGCGCATCGGGGCGAGGCCATTGGGCACGCGATTCGTGATGCTGCTGAGCTCGGCGACCACTTCCGTGATCCGTTCGCGCTGGGCCTGCAGGTGCTGGTCGAGCTGGTCGACGTCGGACTCGAGGAAGTCGCGGCGGGCCAACAACGCCTGCACCTCGCCTTCGACCCTCACCCGCTCGGCCTCACCGGCGCGCCGGGACTCGGCCTTGGCGTCCTCGATGATCTTGGTCGCCTCGGCCTCGGCGTCGGCGATGCGGTCCTCGGCGGCCGCCTCGGCCTCGGCGAGCGTCTGGTCGGCGGTGCGCTGGGCGAGCAGCAGCGTGCGGCTGATCGTCTCCGCCTCGTCGACCGCGATGACCCGCTTGGCGGGGGCGGCGACCGACTCGACTGCCTCCTCGGTCGCGGTCACCTCGCTCTCGTCGGCGGCCGGCGCCGCTGCCTGCTGCTGGCTCAGCTCCTGCAGCCTGGCGACCGCAGCCCTCGCCCGTGCCTCCATCGCTGTCGATTCCTGCAGCGCCGGACTCCAGCGAATCGGCCGCCGCCGTTCGGAACGACTCGACCTCGCGCTGGTCGTATCCGCCGCGCTTGACGGTGCTGAACTGCAGGGCGCGGATATCCGCCGGACTGATGGCCATGGTTGCTCAGCTTTCGTAGTCGTCGAAGCGATGGACGCGCGCTGGTGCCGGCTTCAGCAAGTACACCCCCGAGGCCACTTTCTCCATCGTTCCGTCGAGTGCATAGCACACGCCGCTGGCGAAGTCGACGAGCCGTCGCGTCGTGTCCCGGTCGGCCGACTCGAGGTTCAGAATGACTGAATTCCCCTCCTTGAACCGGTCGGCGAGCTCCTGGGCCTGGTTGAACGTGCGCGGCCGCACCGTGGCCGGCTCGGCGTTCGGCGGAGGCGCCGGCGCCGGACGAGGCGCCGGTCGCGAGGACCGCGACTGCGCCGAGCGTGATCATCGCCGAGCGACGACCCTCGGCGGCCGGACTCGAAGTCGCGGGAGGGGAAACTCGGGCGCGCCGGTACGGCTCCTACCGTCCCCGAGTCGGGATCTGCCGGCCATGCCCGCCCGCTCGAGGAACGAGTCTGCCGTGCACCATCGTCGCGTGAGGGACGCGGACTCCGGCCCTGTGGTTCCGGTTCCACACCCTCGTCGTAGTCGTCGTAGGCGTCGTCGGGACCAAGACCAAGGTATTCCATGGACTTTTTCCAGAATGACATCTCGTTCCTCCTGCATGAGAGGCTAACCGATCGTGCGGGACGCTCCGTGGACAGCGAGCCGTCACCGTGTGCGTTCGCCGAACAGGCGCCGTTCCGACCCGCACCCGGGTGGTTCCGCAGTCGATCGCGATGTCGAGGTCGTGGGTCATTCCCATCGAGCACGTCGGCAGCGCGAGCTCGTCGGCGAGCGGCCCGGACGACCTGGAACGCCGCGCGAGTCGCTGCCGGGTCGCCGCTGGTTGGTCCAACCGTCATCATCCGTTGACATTGAGGTTGAGGTTGAGGCCGTGGGCGACGAGGTCGGCCGACGTCGGCCGGGGCGCAGCCGCCCTTGCCCGCTTCCCCGGTGGCGTTGACCTGGATGAGAACCGACGCGCCGGGCTGACGACTGGCGATCTCGTCGAGCAGTGACGCCCGATCGACCGACTCCCAGACCTCCACGACGGGGCGAGCAGTCGGACCTTGTTCGACTGCAGCCGACCGATGAAGTGCACGCGACGCCGCGACGTCGCGAAGTCGCTTGCTCAGCAGCTCCTGGGCGTAGTTCTCGCCGACCATCGTGCACCCCGCGGCGACCGCGCCGCGCACGGCGTCAGGCCCGAAGCCCTTGGTGACCGCAACCAGCTCGACGTCGGGCCCGCGATCCGCGACCGGATGCGCGGCGAGGTCCGGCTCGGCGACGTCTCAGCGCAGGAACGACGGGACGTCGAAGTCGTCGTCGTCGTCCGGCGCCAGCGGATCGGGCGTCGTCGGCGAACAGATCGCTGATCGACGTCGACGACGCGGCCTTCGGAGTGCGCGGCTGGCCGCCGGTGGTCGGCCCGTCGAGGCGGTCGAACCCGGCGGCGATCACCGTGACCCGGATCTCGTCGCCGATCTCGTCGTCGACGACGGTGCCGAAGATGATGTTGGCGTCGGCGTGGGCAACGCCGTGGATGATCTCGGCGGCGGCGTTCATCTCGAACAGGCCCATGCTGGACGGACCGGTGATGTTGAGCAGCACGCCACGGGCGCCGTCGATCGCGGCCTCGAGCAGCGGGCTCGAGATCGCCGCCTTGGCCGCCGAGACGGCCCGCTCGTCACCAGACGCCTGGCCGATGCCCATCAGCGCCGACCCGGCGTTCGACAGCACCATCTTCACGTCGGCGAAGTCGGTGTTGATCAGACCCGGGCGTCGTGATCAGGTTGGTGATGCCCGACACGCCCTGCAGCAGCACCTCGTCGGCCATCTTGAACGCGTTGAGCACGCTCGTCTTCTCGTTGGCGACGGTGAGCAGTCGGTCGTTGGGAATGACGATGAGCGTGTCGACCTTCTCCTTGAGCCGCTGCACGCCGGTGTCGGCCTGCACGGCGCGGCGGCGGCCCTCGAACGCGAACGGACGGGTGACGACACCGATCGTGAGTGCGCCGAGGCCGCGGGCGATCTCGGCGATCACGGGCGCCGCACCGGTGCCGGTGCCGCCGCCCTCGCCGGCGGTGATGAACACCATGTCGGCGCCCTTCACCATCTCCTCGATCTCTTCGTGGTGCGCCTCGGCCGCATTGCGGCCGACCTCGGGGTCGCTGCCCGCGCCGAGTCCGCGCGTGAGGTCGCGGCCGATGTCGAGCTTGAGGTCGGCGTCGCTCATCAGCAGCGCCTGGGCGTCGGTGTTGACCGCCGTGAACTCGACCCCCTTGAGCCCGGCGTCGATCATCCGGTTGACGGCATTGACGCCGCCGCCGCCGACGCCGATGACCTTGATGACGGCGAGATAGTTCTGGGGCGCGCCGACCATCAGCGGGACCTCACTCTCTGGGGTATGGCCTGTGGGCGGATTCGTGAGTTCGAGGTGAAGCTGTTCATTCGTTCGTCGTGTGCTGGCACCTGTGCGGCCCGGCGGATCAGCCAGGCGTAATCCTCGCACGTCGGAGCGTACGAACTGCGCATCCTCACCGGACGTGATGAGGTCGGGTCCCGGAGACGTCGATCATCTCGGTCGGGACCTCCTCGGGGTCGGGATCGGTCAGTGCTGTTTGAAGGCGGACGAGTTTATCGACCAAGTCCTCGGCTGCGCCGAAGCGGACCTCGATGCCGCCCTCGCCTCCGAGGCGTCGAGCATCGCGCAGGTCGGTCGGCTTCGGCGTCGGCGGAGATCGACGACGACCTCGCGCCCGCATCTGCGGCGTGAGCGCCTGGACCAGCGTCGCGGCAGCCCGGTATCCGGCGCGGCGCCATCTCGCCGGTTCGAGGTCGGCGGCATCGGACCGGTCACGAACAGCTCGAGGTACGCGACCGGCTGCCCGGCGATCACGTCGAGCACTCGCCCCTCGCTGTCGAGCACCCGGTAGCTGGCCGTCGGCGCCCTGGTAGGCGATCGACGGCTCGACGCTCGCGGACCTCGATCGTCGCGCCGTTCGGGAAAGTCGGTCGTGACCCGGGCGTCGGCGACCCACGGGATCGCTCTCGAGCTCGCGCTCGGCCGCGTCCGTGTCGACACGCAGGACGTTCGCGCCTTCGAGCTCGTCGATCACGGCGTCGAACGCCGGCCCGCCGCTGTAGACCGCGGCCGTCGACCCGGACGGTGCGTGATCTTGAACAGACCCGAGCCGAGCACCGCGAAGCCCGGCGACGCCGACCATGCACGACTGCGACTGCACCGGCGACCCACTTCAGCCGGCGTGCGCCCGACCGCCCGCTTGACCGCGATGCGCCGCTCCCGGATCCGCGGCTCCATTCGGGCCGCCGACGTGGCGACGTCCGATCGACACGACGTCGGCGTGCGCTGCGGTCCTCGTCGATGAACACGGTCGACCGGCGTCCGACGTCGGCGCTGCCGCCGCCGCCGAGGTCACCCTCGACGTAGACCGCGTCCGGCAGGTCGTCGCCGGCGATCGGGACCGTCGGCCGCGAGTCGTCGGCCCGGTCGGCTGCCGTGCGACCGGCAGGCACGGGTCGGCACCGACGGATCGTCGGCGGTGATGATCCGGACGCTCGGATTCGGCCGGCAGCGCCGGCGAACGGCGCACCACCCTCGACCTCACCTTGACGTCGAGCCTTCCGGCGCGGCCTTGCTCGTCTGCTTCGCTGGCCTTCTTCTGGGCCTTCTCGTGCTCGGCGAGGCGCTTCTTCTCGCCGCTTCGCCTCCCGCTTCGCCTCCTCGGCGCGAGCGGCGCGTCGAACGCCTGGTCGCTCGGCGACCAGCTCCGGTTCAGACGCCGGCTCCGCCGTTTCGGGCTCGACGGCGGGAGCGCTGTCGATGGGGGCGACGATCCCATCTCCGTCAGGCACGGGCTGGCGACATCGCCACCGTCGACGGCGCCGCCGCGGCTCGCGGCGCTTCGGTCGGCGGGGGCAGGTGGTTCGGCCGCCGGTGGCGCAGCCCCGTCGGCGGAGAACGCCGCGAGCAGTTCGTGATGACGACCGGCGGCGGCTCGTCGCCGCGCCGCCGGTACGGACCGTCGGCGGACGGTGCCGCGGTCGCCGACACCGGATTGGCCGGAGCGTCCCCGTCGGCGCCGGAGACGCTTCGACTTCCGGCTGGATCGGCGCGCCTCACCGCACGACGCCTCGGACTCGAACCCGACGAGGCGCACCTCGCTGCGCAGCAGGAAGCCCGTTCTCGGCGGCGACCCGCTCGCGCACGTACTCCATCACGGCGCGCACGTCGTCGGCCGACGCCGCCGTCGGATCCCTGGATGAAGTTGGCGTGCTTCTCGGACACCCACGGCGGTGCCGATGGTGAAGCCGCGCAGGCCGAGCCCGTCGATCAGCATGCCGGCGCTGACCTCGCCGGGCACCGGGTTGACGAACACCGAGCCGGCGTTCTGGCCGCCGGGCTGGTTCTCGCGCCGCCAGCGCACGATCTCGGCCAGCTCCGCCTCGGCCGCGTCCCGGTCGCCGGGCACGACGCGGATCGTGCCGGTCGACGACGATGTCGTCGTCGGTGAGGTCGGACGCTCGGAACCGCAGCCCGAGCGACTCGACGGGCCGGGTCGACGCGGTCGCCGCGCCGGAGGTCGAAGACGTCGGCCGCGACGAGGCACGCCGCCATGTCGGACCCGTGCCCGCCGGCGTTCATCCGAACCGCCCCGCCGATCGAGCCCGGGCACGCCGACCGCCCACTCGAAACCCCGCAAGCCCGGCCGCGGCGAGGCGTCGGGCGACGACGGGCAGCGCCATCCCGCCGCCGGCGCACCTCGACCGATCCCCGGAGTCGCCGACCTCGAGGTCGCCGCCCATCGACGGCGACCCACACGGCGATGCCCGGGAAGCCGGCGTCGGCCACGAGCATGTTCGAGCCCCGGCCGACGACGAGCACCGGCAGGCCGGACGCGTCGCGCGCCTCGGCGACGAGCACGCAGGTCGGCGACCGTCGCCGGCCCGCACGAGCAGCGCGGCCGGACCGCCGACCCGGTACGTCGTCAGCGGCCCGAGTGGCGCGTCGACGGTGGCGAGCTCGCCGAGGACTCTGCGCCGACGCGACCGCTCGCCGCCGAGTTCGGCAGGCGCACCATCATCGGTCGGCGAACAGGTCCCGTCGTCGACGTCGCCGGAGCACGCTCGGCGCGGCGCTGCGCTCGCGGCGGGCCATCACCTCCTCGGGAAGCGTGGCGATGTCGCCGCAGCCCATCGAGATGCACACGTCGCCGGGCCCGACCTCGCCGGCGAGGAACGAGATCATGTCCTCGCGCCGGGGCAGCCAGACGACCCGTGCGTCGGGGTGCGCTTCGAGCACGGCGTCGACCACGAGCTGGCCGGTGACGCCGGGGATCGGCGTCGTGCCCGACGCGTAGATCTCGGTGAGCACGACCACGTCGGCGTCGACGAACGCGTCGGCATAGTCGCGGGAGATCTCGGACATGCGGTTGAAGCGGTTGGGCTGGAAGACGGCGATCGACGCGCCGCCACTGGTCGCCGCTCCCCCGCGCCGCGGCGAGCACGGCGGCGATCTCGCTCGGGAGGTGGGCGTAGTCGTCGACGAACGTGGCGCCGCCGTCGACGCCGCGGATGTCGAAGCGCCGGGCCACGCCGCCGAAGCGGGCCGAGCGCCGCGGCGATCGCCGGGAACGGCACCCCCAGCTCGGTCGCCATCGCGACGACGCCGATCGGCGTTGACGACGTTGTGGATGCCGCGCAGCGGCAGGTCGATCGTGCCCGAGCGACGCTGCCGTGGTGCTCGACGTCGAAACGGAACGAGCCGCCGGCCGGGGCGACGTCGACGGCGCGCGAAGTCGGCGCCGCTCGCCCAGCCCGTACGTGACGGCGCCGTGGCGTGCCGGCCAGGTCGGCGCAGCGCGGGTCGTCGGAGCAGAGCACCTTCGGACCGGCGATCTGCGCGAGGTAGCGGTCGAAGCTGTCGACGATCGCCTCGAACGAGCCGTAGTGGTCGAGGTGATCGACCTCGATGTTCGTGAGGATCGTGCCGAACAGCGGCAGCTCGAGGTGCGTGCCGTCGCTCTCGTCGGCCTCGACGACGAGCAGGTCGCTGCCCGTCCACTGTGCGCCGGTGCCCGCGTCGGTGACGTCACCGCCGACCACGAAGCTCGGCCGCAGCCCGGCCTCGGCGAGCGACGAGCATCAGCATCGACGTCGTGGTGGTCTTGCCGTGCGTGCCGGCGACGGCCACCGAGCGGGCCAGCGCGCAGATCGATGCCAGCATCCCGGCCCGGCGCAGGGTGGGGATCCCGATCGAGGCGGCGTGGCGCGAGCTCGATGTTGCTCGCCGGGATCGCCGTGGACGCGGTGACGGCGTCGCAGCCCTCGACGTGGGACCGGTCGTGCCCGACGTGCACCGTCGACGCCGGCCGCCCGCACGCGGTCGAGCACCGGCTGCTCGCGGAGGTCGCTGCCGGAGACGCGGTGGCCCATCTCGGCCAGGGCGATGGCGATGGCCGACATGCCCGGACCGCCGACGCCGATCGACGTGCAGGCGCTTCGGGCCGGACAGATCCAGCGGCGCGGCGGGGAGGGACTGACGGTGACGTGGAGGCTCACGATGCGTTCGAGGCTAGGGCAACCCGCTCGATCAACGCCGGCAATGCGTCCGCCCCGGTTGACGCTCGCCCAGGCTGCCAGGCGCCGGCCGCCCATCGCGTTGCAGGCGCACCGGGTGCGGCCCGCAGTTCGTCGATCTCCGGCGCCGAGCCGGTCGCAGCTCGATCTCGGGCAGCAGCACGGCGGCCGCCACGTCGGACAGCCAGCGGACGTTCATGCGTCTGGTGGTCCTCGGCCGACGCGGCCCACGGCACGAGGATCGCCGGCGTTCCGGTGGCGGCGACCTCGGCCACGGTGCTGGCCCCGCCGCGCCCGACGAGCAGATCGGTCGGCCGCCCACAGCAGATCCATGCGGTCCTCGAACGCCGACGACCTGGTGCCACGCCCGTCGCGTGCCGTCGCGGCCGGTGATCCCGTCGCCGGAAGCGCTCGCCCACGACGTGGTAGACCGCCAGCCCGTCGTCGTCGGCGTGCTCGTCCACGTACCGCACGACGGCCTCGTTGAGCACGCCGGAGCCGAGCGACCCGCCGATCACCGCGACCAGGAAGCGGTCGGCGGGCACGCCCGAGCGCGCCGCCGCGCTGCGTCCCGGCCGCCGGACGCGGTCGACGTGGCGGATCGCCCGGCGGACCGGCGCGCCGGTCACCTCGGCTCGGGGCAGCGGCGACCCCTCGAACGCGACGGCGCGATGCCGCGGCGAAGCGGGCCGTGAGCGCGCTCGCCCTGCCCGGGCGGCGGTCGAACGACACCACGACGACCGGGATGCGCGAGCCGCTTGGCCGCGAGCACGGCCGGCATGCTGGCGTAGCCACCGACCGACACGACCACCTGCGGCCGCAACCGGCGCAGCAGCTTCAGCGCCTGCGCTGGTCGCCGCTCACCAGCTTGGGCACGAATGCCGAGGTTGCGTCGCGTGAAGCGACCGCTGGAAGCCGACGACATCGAGGAACGTGTACGGGTACGGCGACCGCGGCACGAGCCGGTCTCGATGCCCCGCTCGGCGCCGATGTAGTAGAGCGACTCGGCCGGATGGCCGGCATCCTCGAGCGCCTCGGCGATCGCCAAGCGCCGGCAGCACGTGCCCGGCGGTGCCCCCGCCCGTGATCGACCGCGAAGAACTCACTCGCGTCAGCGCGTCTCGCTCGCCGAGGTCGTCGGGTCACGAGACCTCACGCCCGGTCTCGGGTCTTGGCCAGCTGGCCGCGGCGGGCGACGTTGAGCAGCAGGCCGGCGGCCGTCATCGAGATGAACAGCGACGATCCGCCGGCCGAGAAGAACGGCAGCGTGAGCCCGGTCACCGGCATCAGTCCGGTGACGCCGCCGGTGTTGACGATCGCCTGCACCCCGAACCACGCCGCGATGCCGCCGGCGAGCAGCATGCCGAAGCGGTCGGGCGACGACAGCGCGGCCTGGATCCCGAACCACACGAGCAGGGCGAACCCGCCGAGCACGGCGACCGACGCCGACGAACCCGAGCTCGTCGGCCGACCACGGCGAAGATGAAGTCGCTGTGGGCGAGCGGCAGGTAGCCCATCTTGCCGTTGCCGGCGCCGACGCCGGACCCGGTGAGCCCGCCGTCGGCCATCGCCATGAGGCCCTGGTACGTCTGGTACGAGAGGCGGTCCTTGTGCCCGGCGATGTCGAGGAACGCGGTGAACCGGTCGTAGCCGCCGCGGGCTCGAGAACACGAACAAGGTCGCGGCCGTCGCCGCCAGTCGCTCCGGCGGCGAGCAGCGGGATCAGCGGGACGCCTCCGACGAACGCCACGGCGAGCACGATCGCGGTCATGACGATCGCCGAGCCGAGGTCACCCTGGCCGAGGCAGGCGATCCGCGGCGAACCCTGCGAGCATGACCAGCGGCTTCAGGCTCCGGCGGACGTCGGACAGGTCGTCCTTGCGGCGCACGAGCAGGTCGGCGGCGAAGATGACCAGTGCGAGCTTGAGGAACTCCGATGGCTGCATCGTGAAGTTGCCGACGGCGATCCACGCCCGGGCGTCGTTCAGCGTGACGCCGAGGCCCGGCATGAACGGGGCCAGCATCCCGCGCTCCGGCGACGACGAGCAGCGGTACGGACGAGCCGGCGGAGCCACGTGAGGCTCACCCGCATGGCGATGATCAGCCCGATCGCGCCGAGCCCGGCCCACATCAGCTGGCGGTTGAAGATGTGGTACGGGCTGCGGCCTCGCTGCGCCTCGGTCTGGGCCGACGCCGACAGCACCATCACGAGACCGAGCATCACGAACAGCGTGATGACGACGGCGAGGACGTAGTACCCGACGGGGGCCGGGCCGCGTTGCACGTCCCAGAACGGAACCCGCTTGCTCCCGAACAGGTTGACGAGTGGCCCGCCGCCGCGGCTTCTCGGCGACCTTCAGCCGTTCGAGCGCCAGCCTCCGGCGGTCGTGCATGGCCAGCAACGGTCGCTCGGGATCACGCTCTGGGGTGTCGTCGGAGACGTCCGCCGGGTCGCGCTCTGGCAGGCTCCACGGGCGCGGGACCCCGGCAGGCGACGCGGCGCGAACGGTCCTCGACCGCGCGGCGGAACGTCGGGACACTCCAGTCGTCGCTGCCGTTCCGCGCCCGGTCGAGCCGATCCTCGAACCCCGGCTCGTACGATCACGTCATGGTCTGCTCCCTGAGTCATTGCTCGAGCGCACGAGCTCACGGAAGTGGTCGCCGCGCTCCTCGTAGCCGCCGCCCGGATACCAGTCGAAGCTGGCGCAGCCAGGGGACAGAAGGACGACGTCGCCGGGGCGGGCAGCTGCCCCGGCGACGTCGACAGCGTCGGGCATCGAGGATGCCCGGAGGATGGGTGCGGCCGGCGAACGCGGCGGCGACCACGTCGGCCGCCTCGCCGATCGCGACGACGGCGCGCACCCTGTTCGGCGGTGAGCCGCCATCGGCGACAGGTCGAGGCCCTTGTTGCGGCCGCCGGCGATGAGCACGACGTGTCGAAGCCGGCGATCGCGACCGATGCCGCGTGCGGCGTGGTGGCCTTCGAGTCGTTGTACCAGGCGACGCCGTCGACCTCGCCGACGAGCTCGATGCGGTGCGGCGGACCGGCGAAGGTGGCGAGCCCGGCGGCGACCGGCGTCCGGTCCGGCGAGCCCGCTCTCGAGCACGAGGGCGGCGGCGGCCAGGCCGTTGGTGAGGTCGTGGGGCAGGCGCCGGCGCAGCGGTCGCGACGGGCGCGAGCTCTCCGGCCGGGCCGATCGAGCGCGTCGCCCGTCGACGCGGTAGTCGGACTCAGTACGCGCCGAACGTGACGTGCCGGGCCGGGGCGTCGGCGAGCCGGCGCATCACCTCGGCATCGCGGGCGAACCCGATCGCCACGTCGTCGGGACGCTGGTTGGCGAAGATGCTGTTCTTGGCAGCGGCGTAGGTGTCCATCGACCGGTGCCAGTTGAGATGGTCGGGGGCGAGGTTGAGCCACGCCGCGGCCTCGCCACGGAACCGCTCGGTGAGCGCCAAGCGGAAGCTGGTGCACTCGACCACGAACGCGTCGAGCGTCCATGTCGAGCGCGGTCACGAGGGGGATCTCGGTGTTGCCGGCGGCGACCGAAGCGGCACCCGGCGGCAGCCAGCATCTCCACCGCCCAGCAGCGTCGTGGTGGTCTTGCCGTCGGTGCCGGTGACCGCGAGCATCGGGCGCGGACCACCCGGACGTTCCTGCTCCCACTGGTAGGCGAGCTCGATCTCGCTGGCGCAGCCGCCGACCGCGGGCCCGGGCCGCGCCCATCACGCGGTGGTCCTCCGGCACACCGGGCGCCGGGACGACCACGTCGCTGGCGGCGATGAGCGTGGCGAGCGCGTCGTCGTCGGGCGCGATGTGCAGGTCGACGCCGAGCTCGGTCGGCGAGCTGGCGGCGCGCCGGCGTCTCGGTGTCGTCGGCGGTGACGACGTCGATGCCGCGCGCGCGTCATCGCCCGCACCGTTGCCGCGCCGGCGACCGCGAGCCCGTAGACCAGCGCGCGGGTCACGGCGTGAGCGTCCCAGGAGATGCGGGTGTAGTCGCCGATGAAGATCGCCAGCGCCGTGGCGACGCAGACCGCCGCGATCAGCCAGAAGCTGATGATCACCGTCGTCTCGGGCCAGCCGATGAGCTCGAAGTGGTGGTGGATCGGCGACATGCGGAACAGCCGCTTCGTGCGGCCGCTGGCCTTGAACACGGCCATCTGGACGGCGACCGATCCCGCTTCCATCACGTTGATGCCACAGATCAGGAGCAGCAGCAGCTGGGTGTTCGTCGTCAGGGCGAGCATCGCCAGCGCCGAGCCGATCCCGAGCGCGCCGACGTCACCCATGATGATCCGGGCCGGCGCGGCGTTGAACCAGAGGAAGCCCATGCACGCGCCGGCGAACGCGGCGGCGAGGGCGGTGAGGTCGAGCGGGTTGACGACGGCGCCGTAGACGTCGGGGAAGCGCAACGCGGTGTACCCGATGATCATGAACGCGCCGAATCCCATCAGCGCCGACCCCCCGGCCGAGTCCGTCGAGCCCGTCGGTGACGTTGACCGCGTTGGTGGTCGCCCAGATGATCAGGCCGGCGAAGATGACGAACACCCACGTCGGCACGTCCCAGCCCGGGTACTCGGCGCGGGTCAGCGAGATCGTCTCGGCGATGCCCGGTCGCGGCGACGAGCCACCACGCGATGCCGAAGCTCATGCAGCAGGGTGACGTAGTTCTTCTGCTTCCAGAAGATGCCTCGGTTGTGCCGCTTGCGGACCTTGATGAAGTCGTCGAGGAACCCCATCAACGCCATGGCCAGGATGCCGACCCACATGATCAGCGCCTGGGTGCTGAACGGCAGGCCCTCGCGGACGTGGGCCGCGAGCCAGCCGGCGAGGGCCGGCGCCGATGATCGCGATGCCGCCCATCGTCGGCGTGCCCTGCTTGGCCATGTGGTGCTCCGGGCCGCGGTCCTCCTTGCCGAGGATCGGCTGGCCGAGGCCGCGGGTGCGGAACAGCGTGATCAGCGCCCGCGTCGCGAACAGGGAGACGAGCCCGGCGACGATGCCGGCGATCATGACGGCGATCACTGCCGGGCGCCCGCTCGCCCGCTCGGCCAGCAGACGATCGCGGGCGACCTCGCGGTCGTCGAACGGCAGCACCTCGTCGCCGATGCGTCTGCGTGCGTCTCGTGGCCCTTGCCGGCGATGATCACCATGTCGCCCGGCTCGGCGAGCGAGATCCCGAGGCGGATCGCCGCGGCGCGGTCCGGCTCGACCTCGACCCGGTCACGGTCGCCGTCGGTGACGCCGACGAGGATCTCGTCGATGATCGCCATCGGGTCCTCGGACCGCGGGTTGTCGGACGTGACGATCGCCAGGTCGGCCATGCGCGAGCCGCGGCGGCGCCCATCAGCGGCCGCTTCAGGCGGTCGCGGTCGCCGCCGGCACCGAACACGACGATGACCCGGCCACGCTCGCCGACGATGGCACCGGCGGTCGCGATCACCTCCTCGAGCGCATCCGGCTTGTGCGAGTAGTCGACGACGACGTCGATCGGCCGTCGGCCTCGATCGGTTACCGGTGGCGACCGTCACGTGCTCGAACCGGCCACGCACCGGCCTCGACCGCGGCGAGTCCCGGCAGCGATCGCTTCGATGCCGATGCCGAGCGCGGCCGTCGTCGTGGCCGCGGCGAGCGAGTTCATCACGTTGAACGCGCCGCCGAGCGGCACGTCGACGCGCTGCCCGCGCCAGGTGTAGCGCGTGCGAGCCGGCGCCGACCGCGACGTCGGCGGCGTCGGACGCGCGAGTACGGCACCATCTCGATCGGGGCGGCGTCGAAGAGCAGGCGGCCGTGGGTGTCGTCGACGTTGACGACCCCCACGACCGCACGACCGGGCTGGAACAGCGAGCGCCTTGGCGCGGAAGTACTCCTCCATCGTGCCGTGGAGGTCGAGGTGGTCGCGGCCGAGGTTCGTGAACACCGCGGCGTCGAACGTCGTGCCGTCGACCCGGTGCATCGCCAGCGAGTGCGACGACACCTCCATCACCACCGAGCGGTCGCCGTCGCGAGCATCGTGGCGAGCCGGGCCTGCAGCTCAGGGGCCTCTGGCGTCGTGAACGCGCCCGACAGCGTGCCGATCACGCCCGTCGGGTCGCCGGCGGCGCGCAGGATCGACGCGATCAGCGCGCTGGTCGTCGTCTTGCCGCTCGTCCCGGTGATGCCGACGACGCGGAGCGCCGCCGACGGGTCGCCGTGGACGGCCGCCGCGACCGGACCGAGCGCGCGCCGGGTGTCGTCGACGACGAGTTGGCTCACGCGACGCCGACCTGCTGGCCGCGAGGAGCGGATGGTCGACGAGCAGCGACGACGCCCCCGCGCGCGACGGCGTCGGGCGCGAACGCGTGCCCGTCGTGGTGTTCGCCGCGCAGGCAGGCGTACATGCCTGCCGCGCGACGACCGCGCGCGAGTCGTGGGTCACCGACGCCACGGTCGTGGTTCCGTCGCCCGTCACCTCCGGCGACGAGCGCGGCCGGGAGCCGGTCCTTCAGCTCGTCGAGCGTCGGAGCAGACGCTCATTCGTTGACCCTCTCGCAGTTGCGAGCGAGCGAGCGCCAGCGAGCGAGGGGCATCATGCGGCCTGCGTGGCCGGGGAACGCAGTGATGTTCAACGCCTCACCCCCCGTTGCAGTCCGTCGAGCCGGGCGGCGGCTCGATGCCGAGCTCGTGGATGATCGTCGGGACGATCTCGCGGAACAGCGGGGCGGCGGACTGGCGCACCGGAGTTGTAGCCCTCCGGCGGCTCGTCGATCGACACCAGCACGGTCACCTGCGGATCCTCGGCCGGGAAGAACCCGACGAAGCTCGAGTAGTAGCATGTGCTTGCCGTCCTCGTCGGTGTAGGTGCCGTTGTCGAGCGCCTTGTACGCGGTGCCGGTCTTGCCGGCGACCGAGAGTCCCTGCGACCTGGGCCTGCGTCGGCGGTGTCCGTCGCACACGACGTCGCGCATCATCGACTGCATCTCCGCCGCGGTCTCCGGGCTGACGACGCGGTGGGTCGCCGACGGTTCGGCATCGGTGATCTCTCCATCGGCGCCGACCGTACCGATCACCAGGCGCGGCGCCACGTAGGTCCCGTCATTGGCGATCACGTTCACCGCGGCGGCGAGCTGGATCGGGCGTCGACGCCAGGCCCTGGCCGTAGGCGATCGTGCAGCGCTCGGTACCCTCCCACTCCTGCCACGGCTTGAGGATGCCCGGCCGACTCGCCGGGGAATCCGAGCGCGGTGCGCTCGCCCGAGGCCGAAGGCCGTGAGGTAGTGGTACTGCCGCTCGTAGCCGATCGCCTGGCCCGACGTAGATCGTGCCGACGTTCGACGACTCGACGAGGATGTCGCGCACCGACAGCGGCTCCGGGTCGTGCGGGTGCGAGTCGTGCAGGATGCCGTCGTTCGGGTTGTTCGTGCAGTCGTGGTCCATGGGACGGTGAACGTGGTCGGTCGGGCGTCGACCGCACCGTCCTCGAGCGCGCCGGCCATCGTGATGATCTTGCCGACCGATCCCGGTTCGTAGGCGCCGACCGCCGACCAGTTGCCGCTCGAGACGACCGGCACGCCGTCACGGCGCACCACGGTCGCCATGGCGATGACGTCGCCGGTGTCGGTGTCCATCACGATCACCTGGCCACCCTTGGCGCCGGTGAGCTGGACCTGCCGGAGCAGCGCCTGCTCGACGGAGTACTGGACCGAGCGGTCGAGCGTCGTGATCAGCTCGACGCCCGCGATGGCCGGCGTGGCTGATCTGCTCGGTGCCGGCGATCGTGCGGCCACCCGGCGCGACCTCGAGCGTCATCTCGCCGGGCGACGCCCTGGAGGATGTCGTCGAAGTCCGGTCGTTCGAGCCGTACTGCAACTCGAGGCCGGCGATGCCGTTGCCGTCGATGTCGGTGCGCCCGATGACGCTCTGGCCGGTGTCGCCGCCGGGCATCATGCGCCGGTCCTCGGGGTAGGTCGTGACCCCGAGCAGCCGAGCTCGTCGATCTGCTCGGCGATCGCCGGGTCGATCTGGCGGGCGACGTACAGGAACCCGCTGTCGCTCGCCTCGATCGCCGCCTGCAGCCCGGCCGCCTGCTCGGGCGTCATGTCGCAGCAGCGCGGGCGAGGATCGTCGACCGTGCCGGCGACGTCCTCGATCTGCCGCGGGTTGACGGCCACCGTCGCGGCCGGGACCGACAGCGCCAGCTCGTCGCCGTTGCGGTCGAAGATCGAACCCCGCGTGCGCCGGCAAGGATACGGGTGCGGGTCCACAGCTCCGACAGCCGACGCCCGCAGCGCAGCGCCCTGGCCACCCTGCAGCAGCCCGACCTTGGCCAGCACGACGCCGATGACGAGCAGCAGCGAGCCCAAGCGTCGCGATCAGGCGGAGGCGTGGCCGGCCGGCGCCGAAGCGGGTGGCGAGCAGCGGCTTGGTGGTCTTGATGTTGCGGCGGTCGCGCTGCTGCGCCGGCTTCGGCTTGGCGGCCTGTTGCGGACCGCTCTCGGTCGCGGTGGACCCGGGTGTGCTGGCGCAGCCGCTGGTGGGCCCGAGCCTCGCCGAGTGACGCGACGCCGTTGCCTCCGTACCGGTCCGCCGCGGCGGGCCGTGTGTCGCCTCCCGGCGGGCGGCGACTCAGCCGTCTCGTTCTCGTCGGCTGCGTGACCCAGGGCGCACGATCGCGCCGGTCGGCGATCCGGTCGACGCCCGCTTGGGCCGCGGCGTCCGCGGCCCCTGGCCATGTTGGCGGCGCGACGGTCCATCGTTGTCCTTCTGCGCTCGTCGGCCAGGACCCGGCGCACCTGGTCGAGGGGGTCGGTCTCGATCGAGCAGCCCGTCGAACGAGCTCACGGTGCCCGCCGACGCCAGGATCTGGGCGAGCGTCCACGGGTCGGCCGAGATGAAGTCCGTATGAGGCGCCGCGATACATGCCGAGGCGCTGGCTCTCGGCAGCCAGGCGGGTCGGTGACCGCAGTTCGGCCCGCTGCTGGCGGAGCACGTCGAAGAGCTGGCGTGAGTTCGACACCTGCCGTTCGAGGCGGTCGATCTGGAGTTGGCGCTCGGCGAGCCGGGTGTGCAGCACCACCGCCGACAGCATCAACATGCCGATCACGACGACGACCAATGCCGCGGCGTTGGCGGCGACGCGACGGCGGGGCACGACGTGCAGCGACGGCCGCTGCTCGAGCTCGGCGACGGCCTCGGCCATGTCGCGGTGGCCGTCGCGACGCGAGCAGCGGGCGTCGGTGCGAGCGATCGAATCGGCGCGCCGCCTCGGGTCGACCGCCGGCGCGGCGCGTCGATCCGGCGCATCGGCATCGCGCTCATGTCGTGGCCACGTCGCTGGAGGCGACCTTCTCGACGACGCGAAGCCGAGCCGACCGGGCACGCGGGTTGGCGTCGGCCTGGTCGGCCGTCGGCGTGCGGGGTACCCGGATTCGGCGCACCGTTTGCACCGCGCCGCACACGCACGGCAGACCGGGAGGGCAGTCGCACCGACCGCTCGGCGACCCGGAACCGATCCTTGACGATGCGGTCCTCGCCGGAGTGGTACGTCAGGACGGCGATGCGGCCGGTCGGCACCGTGGCATCGATCGCCTGGTCGAGCGCGTCGGGCAGGACGTCGAGCTCGCTGTTGACCTCGATCCGGATCGCCTGGAAGGTGCGCTTGGCGGGGTGGCCGCCGGTTCGCCGAGCGGCGGCCGGGATCGCGGCGGCGACGATCCCGGACGAGCTCGGCCGTGGTCTCGATCGGGCGGGCCGCCACGATCGCCTTGGCGATGCGGACGCGAAGCGCTCGTCGCCGTAGCGGCGGATGATCCGGGCGAGCTCGCCTTCCTCGTAACCGTTCACGACGTCGGCGGCCGACCACGGCTGGGTGCGGTCCATCCGCATGTCGATCGGGCCCTCGTTGCGGTAGCTGAAGCCTCTGCTCGCCATGTCGAGCTGGGGCGACGACACGCCGAGGTCGAAGAGGGCGCCGGACAGTTCCTCGACGTCGTGATCGCGCATCACCTCGCGGATCCCGTCGAAGCGGCTGTGCGCGGTGGACACGCGATCGCCGAAGCGCTCGAGGCGTTTGCCCGCGGCCGCCAGCGCCTGCTCGTCGCGGTCGATGCCCAGCATCGACAACGTCGGGATACTCGTCGAGCAGCGCGGCGGAGTGCCCTCCGCCGCCGAGTGTCGCGTCGAGCACGGTTCCCGGCGGGACGGTGGCGAACACGGCCACGATCTCGTCGACCATCACCGGCTCGTGGACCGAAGGTGCAGCGGTGGAGTCATCGGCGTTCACAGGTCGCCCCGCGCCATCTCGGCGTTGCCCCGGTCGGCGACCTCGGTGTAGACCGCCTCGCTCCAGAGTTCGACGCGGTCGAGGTTGCCGGCGACGACGACCTTGGACGACAGCGGGATGCGGGCGAAGTCACGCAGCTTCTCCTCGACCGTGACTCGACCCTGTTTGTCGATCGGTGGCCACGGTCGCCGAGTGGGCGAGCGCGCGCTGGCGGTCGATCGTCTCGTCGCCCCGCTTGACCGCCTCGATCATCTCGCGGGCGCGGGTCTCGAACTCGTCGGATGAGTACACGTCGATGCAACGGGAGTCGCCGACCACGAGGTAGCAGCGATCCCCCAGGTCGGTGCGGAAGGCGGCGGGAAGGGCGACTCGGCCTTTGTCGTCGAGCTGACGCTCGTGAAGCCCGAAAAACATCGCGCCTCGACCTGCCCTTTCCTTCCGTGTCCCGTCGGCTGCCTCAGCGCGGGAACCCGGGACCGGTTCCCACCGGCCCCCACTCTGCCCCCTCAACCCCCCTATGTCAACCATTTAGCCCCACTTCGCGCCACAGAACCCCCCCGAACCCCCACTTGCGCCCAAGGAGCACGTGGCACGCGCTCGCTCGGGCGCGTCGGGTCGCCTGGCGCGCCCCGTCCACGCGCGCGTTGCTCTGGAAGGGGGTGCTGCGGGGCGTTAGCCGCCGGCGTGCGCGAGGTGGTGTACCAGCGGTCGCTGCCCCTCGCCACCGCCGACCTCCTGGTCACCGCCTCGACCTCGGGTGAGCTCGCGGGTGTCGCCGGCGCCGGAGTCCTCGCGATCGAGCACGCCCTCGCCCCGGAGATGGTCGACGCGATGCTCGCGTGACGTCGGAGGCTCATCGATCGCCCCGGCTCGGCTCGGTCGCCAGGGCCGTGGCAGCCGAACACCCCGACGAGCCACCATGCAGGACCTCAGCGAGGCGCTCGTCGCCACTGGACGAGGGTAGTGGCGAGAACGAGGTGTGGCGCGATAGGCAGAGAGAGTGAGCTCGCTACGCATCACCGGCTTCGACCACCTCGTGCTGCGCTGCGCCGACGTCGAGAAGACGTTGGCGTTCTACGTCGACGCACTCGGGCTGGCGCCGGTCCGTGTCGATGAGTGGCGACGCGGCACCGTGCCGTTTCCGTCAGTGCGCGTCAGCGCCGGGACGATCATCGACCTCGTTCCCGGCGCTGGGATCGTCACGAAACGCAACGTCGACCACTTCTGTCTCGTCGCCGACCGTGCGACTGTCGACGCCATCGCCGTGGACGCCGAGACGTTCCGCATGAGCGGGGAACGCGGCGTGCGCTTCGGGGCGCAGGGCGACGGCTGGTCAGTGTACGTCTACGACCCGGACGACAACGTCGTCGAGATCCGGAGCTACGACGAGTGACCGGTTATCGGTGGGTCGACAACGCCGCTGACGTCGACTGGGACGAATTGTCGGAGCTGTATCGGGTCGCCCCGCTCGGCGTGAAGCTTCCGGCGGCGCTCGCGACAGTGTTCGGCAACAGCATGTTCGTACGCTTCGTCTACAGCGCAGACGACGTGGTCGGCGCCGGCCGTGCGCTCGCCGACGGTGTCGACTGTGCGTACATCGCCGACATCGCCGTCCACCCCGATCACCAGGGTCGTGGTCTCGGCCGAGCCATCATCGAACGGCTCGTCACGGCGACCAAGGGCCACAAGAAGATCATCCTCTACGCCAACCCGGGCGCCGAGGGTTTCTACGCGAAGCTCGGGTTCCTCCCGATGAACACGGCGATGGCGATCTGGCACGACCCGACGGCAGCAATCGACTCAGGAATCCTCCGCAGATCCGATGCGCTACCAGGCGCCATCGAGCATGAAGTCTGACGCCACGGTTCGTGAGGCGTCACGGGCGGGATCGTCCGTGCAGCCTCACCTCGTCGACATCTGACCCGACGCCTGCTCCGGGTTCACGTGATCTAGCTGGGGTGATCGTCGAGGAGATGGCGGTGATGGCGTCGGCGACGGCGGCGGGCGCGTCGACGGGTATGAACGTCGATGCGCCGGGGACTTCGAACAGTTCGCCGTTGGCGAAGGCCGCGGCGAGGCGGCGGGCGCTCGCCAGCGTGAAACAGCGGTCGGCCGTTCCCCAGACGACTCGCGCTGGCCCGGTGAAATCGTGCAGGTGAGGGGCGGCGGCGATGAGGGAGCTGCGGTCGAGGCCCCGTGCGAAGCGGGCGATGTCGTGCCGGATGCCCCGGTCGGTCGTGGCTGGCGTGATCCAGTGGCGCGTCAGGTCAGAATCGCGTCCGATAGTGCAGGGTCCCGGCGGGGATGGTCACGGACGCCATGGAGCCTCCTGGTGATGTGCGGCCTCGCGCAGGTAGAGCACCGATGGGCTGGGTGAGGCGAAGGGGGGCGTGAAGCGCACCGCCTGCGTGCCGACGACGGTGATCGTGGAGGCCGGTGTCCACGTGCGGGTCTCGATGCTGAACCACTCGGGCCGATAGGTGCCAGCTGCGAGGGTCACCGTGAACGATGCTGAGCTGTCGGCCGGCTGGAGGACGAGGTACTCGGCGCCGACGTTGGCCAACGCGTACCCCGTCGAGGTGAGGTCGGCCCGGGGCACCATCGCCAACAGGTCCATCGTGTCCGCCTGCCGGCGGGCGTCACCTTGGGCGAGGCGGACGGGTTCCAGGAGGTCGAAGTCCGGGTTCGGGTTGGCCGGGTCGCCGATCCCGCAATCGAGCTGACTGGAGCTCAGGCCACGAGTGAGCGACCTCCAGGCCCACACGGCATCGACGTCGCACGGGGCGTAGTGGTCGTCGTCGGAGACGACGACCTTCGTGCCGTTCGCCGCCGGCGGATCGTCGCGGTAGTCGGGCGGCGGCGGGTACGTGCCGGGCATCACCCAGTCAGCCGGCGAATCGAACAGCCACTCGTCGTCGCCGTCGGGCCAAATCGCCGACATGCCCACCGGGTGCCGCGCGTAGCCACGATCGTCCTCGTACTGCTTGACGTAGTCGATCACGTCGTACTGCCATTCGACCGAGCCCGTGTAGGACTCGTTGGCGACCTCGTAGAGGACGTTGTCGAGGTCGTGCAACGTGTCGATCACCTTGCGAACGTAGGCCCGCTGCCGTGCCACCACCGTCGCCGAGATCGAGGGCCCCTGATAGTCGCCGATCGAGTCGATGTCGATCCCGTTCACGTTGTTCTGACCATCAAACGGGTGGCCGGCGATGATCGTGTCCTCGTCGCACAGATGCAGGCAGAAGCCCTCGAACAACATCACCGACACGTACATGCCGCGCTCGCCTGCCTCGACCACCCGCTGGCGCAGCCGGTCGAAGTAACGCCTGGTCGAACGTCGACAGATCGAACGTCGCCCCGCCGTCGTAGGCGGTTCCGGCACCGGTGCGGGCCCACGGCTGCGGCGTGACGCAGTACGGGCCGCCAGTGTCGAGGTCCGGCGGCAGGCGGAACCGGAAGTGCTCCCACCGCCACAGGCGGATGAAGTTGTGACCATGGTCCTGCAGGAACTGCAGGTATGCCGGGAAGTCGAACAACGGCGCCGGATCGTCGCACGTCCCGGCTCCGACACCGTCCTGCAAGTTGTTCCAGAAGTTCACCCCGACGAGGTAGACCGCCTCGCCGCCCGACCCGGCGGCGAAGAAGCGAGGATTCTCCGACGAGACCACCAACGGGCCATCGGCGGGCATCACCCCTGCCACGGCAGGACGATTCATCGGCACGGAGCCGACGGCGAGCGCGACGGCAACCGCCACGGCGGCGATGACCGCGACACCACGCCGCTTGCCGACGAACCGTTGTCTACGGGCGACGCGCCTGGTCAAGAACTTCGACCGCGACGGCCGCCGGGAGAATCTCAGACGTTTCACAGCGACGTGGTCCGCGGCAGCCAGTGACGCTCACTGGTGTGGTCGACGGGCTCGGATCGCGATCGCAGCTCAAAGACCGGGTGGTCTGCCGCTTCAGCGATGAAGGCCTCGGCGGGCGCGTCGACCGAAGCCGTGAAGCAGTCGCGTGTCCGAGAGGCGATCATGGCGAAACGCCGGAGGACCGGCCCAGCCTCGGCCGGCGCCGCTTCGCGCACGGCGTAGACGTGCCGCTGTCGGCCCCGGCGGAGTGTGACGGTGCCGGCGGCGCGAACATTGTGAACCCACGCAACGGGCCCGTAGGGGGCCACGAGCCATCGCGCTCCGGCGTGATCGACTGGCACGACCGGCACCGTGTGGTTGCGCCCGGTGACGCGGCCAGTGGTGGTCAGCAGCGCGATCGGTCCGATCCCGGCATGCGCCGACACGCTGACGAGCGCGTTGCCGGCGCGCCATCGCCGGCTTCGAAACGGCGGCGCCGACACGCTCCCGGCGAACGTTCCGCCGACGCGTGACCTGTCGTGGCGGGCGTGTCGATCGTGATCAGTGGTCGGCATGCCCGACTCCCTTCCATCCAAGTTGTAGACTTGTCAGTATAATATACTGACGAGTATCCATCTCGCAAGGGGTCGAAATGAGACAAGCGGAACGGCGCGCCCAGACGACACAGCGACTGCTCGACGCCGCCGCTGTCGTGTTCGCACGGCTGGGCTTCCACGCCGCGACCCTCGACGACATCGCCACTGCGGCGGGCCACACCAAAGGCGCGGTGTACTCGAACTTCACCAGTAAGGACAGCTTGTTCCTCGCCCTACTGGACCGCCACCTCGATGATCAGCTGGCACAGGTCGAGCAGCTCGCCACGACCATGTCGGACGCCGAACTGCGCACCAAGCTGCGCACCGCCTCGTCGCAGCAGATGACCGCAGGTGCTTCGTTCGGACTCTTGATGCTGGAGTTCTGGCTCTACGCCGCCCGAGACCCCGAGGCCAGCGTGGCGCTCGCCGAGCGCTACCGACGGATGCGCGACCGTATAGCCGTCATGATCACCGAGCGCGACGCCGAACGCGGTACCACCGAGTCGAGGTCGCCGAGTGAAGCGGCCGCACTGGTGCTCGCCCTCGATGCCGGGCTGTTCCTCCAGCACCTCATCGATCCCGATGCCATCACGCCCGAGCTGCGCGCCAAGGCAATCACCGACGTCATCGACCCCACCCCCCACCGCTGACCCGCAACCTCGTCGCCGCAGCGAACCACCCGTGGTCGAACTCAGCTTGACGTTCTCAGCCGGTGGACGCGCTGACGCTCACGCCAGCCGCAGGGATCTTCAGCGTGCCATCGGCGCGTGCGGGACCGCGTGGTGTCGTAGAAGAGCAGGTCGCACTCCGGCCGACCGCAACGCCGCAGCCGGTCGGTTTCGAGCGCGTTGAGCTCCTCGATGAGGCGTCGGGCCAGCGCCGCGGCCAGCGACGTGTCGGTCCAGATCAGTTGTCGTCGCAGTACCCCGTCAAACACCCGGAGCTCGATGCGCCCGCAGCTGCCGGCGGCGAGCGCATTGACCTCGGCACAGTCCGGCGCCTCGCCGGCGAGGATCGCATCGACGGCGTGGACCGCCTCCCGTTGAAGCCGGCGTAGGTCGGCCAGGTCCGCCACGGCGACAGGTTGGTCGATCACGTCCGCCAATTGCGCCGACGCGACGGTGGCGTCAGGCAGGATCGGCTCGGCGCGGGCGAACGCGGCCCCGGTCGGCCGCCGTGGCCGACCCAGATTGGCCAGCAGGAGCAACAACGCTGGGTTGGCCGTCAGTTCAGCCACCCGCACGTGCGGCGAGGGTGCGACGTCGAGGCTCGGCGACCAGGCTGTTCGTGGCGCGGGCATTCGGATGCTCGACGTAGAGCCGAAGCGACTCGTCGGCATGCTCCCGGCTCGCCCATTGGCTGACCACCAGCAGGTGCCCCGGATCGTCGATGTCGACCAGCAGGTCGTGGCTCAAGTAGCCCTCGAAGCAGGGCATCTCCCGCCAGATCGCTTCGGTCACCGCGCACCCCCTCCTCGGCCCGCGGGGCGGGGAACCGGGACTCCCAGATCGCGTAGATCGGCATGCCTCCTCCTCCTCTGTCACGGTCTAATCCTCATAGATGTCACGGTCTAAGGTCCATGATAGACTGTGAGTCCGAGAGAGACAAGAGGATCGACCTGGCCTGTCGTCGATCCCGTGAGAACGGGAGGTTCCGCCGCTTCGACGACCACGTCGGCCTACGAGTCGTGAGACCTCATGATCAGCCGCATCTGGCATGGCTACACCCGGCCGCGCAGCGCCGACGCCTACGAGGCGCTGCTGGGCGACGAGATCATCACCGGCATCGAGGATCGTTCGATCGACGGGTTGCGGGAGATCCAGGTGTTCCGACGCGACCTCGGCAACGAAGTGGAGTTCATCACGGTCATGTGGTTCGACTCGTTGGACGCCGTCCGAGCGTTCGCCGGCGATGACCACGAAGCCGCGGTCGTGCCACCCGCGGCCCGCGAGTTGCTCGCACGATTTGACGAGCGGTCACAGCACTACGAGGTGCGCGAGCGGCGGATCCCGTAACGCTGGTCCGATCACGACCACATGGCGGAATCTCCCCCAGCGCATCCCGGCACACCGGATCGATGACACCCTTCCCAGCGTGGCGCCCACCAGTGCCCCGATCCTGCGCACACCACCGTCGATCGGGTGCGTGTCGGTGCTCTCAGCGCGGGGGCGTCAGCTGCTCAGATCGATCGTTCTGCGTCTGTCGCCGGGCATCAGGCGAGTTCGGATTGGAGGATCTCGGCGGTGGGGCGGCGGGCGGCGAGGCGGGCGGGGACGCTGGTGAGCGCCGCCACGATCGAGCACGGTGCCCGCCACGACGGCGAGCAGTTGCCAGTACGTCGGGTTCGTCTCGTCATCGCCGATCGCGGCCCAGAGGGCGAGCCCTGCGGCGACGCCGAGGCCGGCGCCGGCGAACGCGGGAAGCACCTGCGCCGCCGAGAGACCCGCGCTGACCTCTCCGGGGGTCGCGCCGAGGGCACGGGCCAGCGCTGAAGCGTGCCTGGCGTCGAGCGCGGCCGCCCACGTGATGACGATCGCGTTGATGGCCGCCAGCGCGACGAGCGTGACCGTGATCACCAGCAGCACCTGGTTCGCCCGGTCGGCTTGCGGGTCGAGACTGGAGGGCCCTTCCCAGTCGGCGGCCATCGCGGCGCGGCCCGCCAGCACGGCGACGATCCCGCTGACCGTGACGGCGATGCTGGCAACGCCGAGCAGGACGCGGCGCGGCCTTCGGGCGATCACCCGCAGGCCGAGGAGCAGGGGGACGGGTAGCCGCGTCGAGAGGACGATCAGCCAGTGTGTACGGCGGGGTCGGCGGGCGGAGTCGGCCAGGGCGTGTACGGTGCTGGTGCGGGCGGCGCGGACGGCGGAAACGAAGGTCGCGAGCACGGCGACCCCCAGGGCCACGGCCGTGACCACGCCGACTGTGGGCATGGTCAGCGACGGTGCACCGGCGCTGCCGAGCAGGCCGGCTCCGGTGTCGCTGAGCAACGGCGCGGCCAGCCATCCCACGGCGAGTCCGGCGGCCGCGGCGACCAGGGCCAGGGCTATGTACTCGGCGAGCAGCACGACGGCGACGAGGCCGGGGGTGCCGCCGGCTGCTTTGAGCAGTCCGACGCGTCGGGTCTGGTCGGCCATCCGGCCGCCGACGAGGACTGCGACGCTGGCCATGGCGAGCAGGGTGAGCAGTGAGCTGAATGTCACCAGGGCCTGTTGTGCGCCCCGCACGAACTCGTCGTAGGTGTCGCGGATGTCCAGCCACGACGCCAGGAAGGGTGACACCCAGCTGGTCGGCGAGTGCGCTTCGACGAACGCCGGCGCGTCGGCCGGGTCGGCCAGCTTTAGGTTCACGACATAGGACAGGAAGTCCTGTTCCCCGGCGACGCCGCGGGTGTCCTCCTCGGTGAGCCAGACCAAGCCGGCGTCGTCCGGCGGGAACCGGAAAGCTTCCGCGTCGATCGGCCTGGCGGCCGGCGCGTCAGGTGGTGGATCAACGGGCAGCTCGTCCAGGCGATCCTGTGGGATGAAGAACCCGCACGCCGGGCCGAAACACACGTCTGTGTACGAAGCGGCGGCGGTGACCGCCACACCGACGACCTGGAACGATCGGCCATTCAAGGTGACCTGGTCCCCGGCGTCGACGTCGAGCGCATCGGCGAACGCGGCCTCGACAACCACACCGCCGTCTTCCACCCAGCTGCCTTGGGTCAGCGTGGGACTGTCGACCGAGGTCCCGCTCGGGGTCGCGCCCTTCCGCCCACACCTCCGTCGTGACGCCGTCCGCCTCGAGGTCGGCGACGATCGCCGGATACGGTCCGCTGTGGCCGATGACGCCGTTCGCCTCGGTCAATGCCTCCAAGCTGGCGAGGTCGGCGGGAACGAGGGCGGCGTCGGCCGGCCGCCTCGTGCCCCGGTCGTCGACCACGACCCTGTCGGATGTCGGTACCAGGTCAGGACTGACGCTGGCGACGATGTCGGGTCCGGCCGTCGCCTCGCGGGTGCGCTCGTATGGGTCGTCGGTCACGCCGCGAAGGGCGAGCCCGAGTGTCAGCATCGTCGTGGCCGCCATGATCGCCAGCACCAGGAGCGCGGCTTCGGCCGGGCGCCGCCGCACGTTGCGGGCGGCGAGGCGAGCCACCAGCAGAACGCGTCCCACGGCGTCAGCCCTCCAGCCCGACCAGCGCGCCGAGCTTTCCGCTCGTGCCCCCGGTCAACCGTGTTTCGTCGATGAACGCGCCGTCGCGCATGGAGATCAGGCGGTCGGCGGTGGCGGCGATCCGTTCGTCGTGGGTGACGACGACCAGCGTCTGTCCGGCCTCGTGCAGCAGATCGAACAGACGCAGCACCTCGACGGTGGCGGCGCTGTCGAGGTTGCCGGTGGGTTCGTCGGCGAGCACGACGAGCGGCTCGTTGCTCAGCGCCCTGGCGATCGCGACCCGCTGGCGCTGGCCGCCCGACAGCGCCGCAGGCAGGAAGTTCGCCCGATCGGCGAGCCCCACCCGCTCCAGCAGCTCGACCGCCCGTCGTCGTGCCGCGCGTGGCGGGCGGCCAGCTAGCAGCGCCGACAGCTCGACGTTCTCCACGGCGGTGAGCTCATCCATCAGGTGGAACGCCTGGAACACGAAGCCGACCGCCGACCGCCGCATCCGAGCCAGCGCCCGCTCCCCCAACTGATCGATGCGGCGCCCGGCCAGCCACACCTCTCCGGTCGAGGGCCGGTCCAGCCCGCCCAGCAGGTGCAGCAGCGTCGACTTCCCGCAGCCGCTCGGCCCCATCACCGCCACCGTCTCGCCCGGGGCGACATCGAGGTCAGCTCCGTCCACGGCGCGCACCAGCCCTTCACCGCGGCCGTAGTGCTTGTGCAGCCCGCGGGCGACCAGCACAGGGGTGTTGTCGGTGTCACTCACGATCGGCTCCTTCGCTCGGTCCAGGTCTGCTCGCATGTCTCCAGCCAGCGCAGGTCCGCCTGCAGCCGCAGCACGATCCCCTCCAACAACAGTCCGGCGTCCGAGCCGTCGGGCTCGGCCATCGCCGCCCGCTGAGCGTCACGCAGCCGGCGCAGCAACTCGCGGCGCTGGGTGTCGACGATGGTCAGCGGATCGGCCAACCCCGACGCCGCAGCGGCAATCAACTTGAGGTGGAACTCGGCCAGGTCCGGCTTGGGCCAACTCACGTCGGTCAACCACTCAGCGACCCGCTCCTGGCCGACGGCCGTCAACGCGTACACCTTGCGGTCCGGGCGCTCCGCCGCCGCGGCCGCCAACTCCGACACCACCAGCCCCGCCTTCTCCAGCCGGCCCAGCGTGACGTAGATATGCCCGTCGTTCAACGCCTCGCCGAGCGGACCCAACGCCACACGCAGCCGCCCCCGCAGCTGATAGCCGTACGACGGCTCCTTGGCCAGCAACGCCAACACCACCTCTTGCTGCATTACTCCCCGCTCCAATCCTTCACATGCCAATTCTCATGGCGATCCGGGTGCCGATCCGCACCAGATTCGCCATCAGAACGCAGGCTCTCGATGGTCACGCTGTTTCGCATTGGTCGCAGTGGACGTCGTCGAGTGGTTGACCGGAGATCAGCGCGTCGACCCAGTCGACCAGCGCGACGCCGTTGACCTCGATCTCGTAGAACTTGTCCCACTCGAAGATCCCGTGGTCGCCGCCGGGCGCGGTGTAGCTGTGCACGACCACGCCGGCGGCCTCGATCGCCGCCTCGTTGGCGTCGATCGTGGCGAGGAGGGTCGATGGGTCCTGACCCATCGACTCGGCCCCCTCTGCCGCTGCGGTGTCGTAGGCGAAGTCGAAGCGGGCCAAGACGATGTCCGGGCGTGCAGGCCGGCCTGGATCCAGAACCGTCGGGGATCCCACTCGCCGGCGGTGAGCCCTTCGTTGACCTCCCAGTCCGGCATGTTGTCGTACACGCCCCACTGCCCGAGGATCTCGGCGATGGCGGGGTCGTCGGGAGTGTGGCCGGACTGGCCGCCGAACACGGTGACCTGGGCGTCAGGCAGCAGGTCGGCGGCGAGGCCGCCATAGACCGGGGCGGCGACCGACCCGACGGACTTGCCGACGACGACGACCTGGGCGGCGTCGGGATAGTTCTCGGCGAGGTAGCTGAGCGCCGCCGTGCCGTTGACGAAGCCGTTGTGCTCGACGGTCAACTCCGGCGAGTACTCCCGGGTGACGTCGCCCAGATGGGCGTCACCGGTGCACGACGGCACGTAGAGGAAGCTGTAGTCGGCGAAGGGATTGTCGGCCCGGGCGAAGTCGAAGATCCCGCCCTCGGTGGCCGGATCGTCGCCGTAGATGCTCCAGTCATAGTTCTCCTCGCCGCCGGCGGGACCGCCGGTGAACGCGCAGGTTTCCGCGTCGAAACAGGCGCCGCCGCCGTCGAGGAACAACACGACCTTGGTCGGGTCGGCGCGACGCTCCCAGAAGGCGAACTCGCTGCCATCGGCACACATGCAGTCACCGCCCGGCACGACCTTCTCCCACTCCGACGCGCCACCGCTCATCGATCCACTCGATGCGGTGGCGTCCGTCGTGATGGCGCTGACCGATCTGGCTCGCTCGTGGGCGGCGCGGTCGCGCTCGCCGCACCGACCGTCGCCAACGCGGTGGCGGCCACGGCGAACGACGCAATGAACCATGAAGTCCTCATCGATGACCCCTTCAGATAACGGTTAGCGTCGACACTAACGGTTATCTCCTACGATGGCAAGCCGTTGGACTGTGCTGTTCGTCACCCCGGTTCGCATGGTTCGCAGTGGACGTCGTCGAGTGGTTGACCGGCGATCAGGGCGGCGACCCAGTCGACCAACCTGACGCCGTCGACCTCCACCTGGTAGAACGTTTCGTTCTCGAGGATCGTGTGTCCGTTGCCGGGTGCGGTGTAGCTGTGCTGGACCACCCCGGCGGCCTCGATCGCCGCCTCGTTGGCGTCGATCGTGGCGAGGAGTTCGACGGGTCGAGACCGAGCGACTCCGCTTCCTCCGCCGCTTCTGGTCGTAGGCGAAGTCGAAGCGGGCGAGCACGAGGTCGGGATTGTGGAGGCCGGCTTGGATCCAGAACCGGCGGGGACCCCAGTCGCGGGCGGTGAGCCCTTGGTTGACCTCCCAGTCGGGCATGGTGGTCGTAGGCGCCCCACAGCTCGCCGAACTCGGCGTTGAGGTCGGGGTCGTCGGGCAACGCGCCGGAGTTGGCGCCGAACACGGTGACGTGGGCGTCGGGGAGCAGATCGGCGGCGAGGCCGCCGTAGATCGGGGCGGCGATCGACCCGCCGCTCTTGCCGACGATGACGACCTGGGCGGCGTCGGGATAGTGCTCGGCGAGGTAGCTGAGCGCCGCCGTGCCGTTGACGAAGCCGTTGTGCTCGACGGTCAACTCCGGCGAGTACTCCCGGGTGACGTCGCCGAGATGCACGTCACCGGTGCAGGACGGCACGTAGAGGAAGCTGTGCTCGGCGAAGGGATTGTCGGTGCGGGCGAAGTTGAAGATCCCGCCCTCGGTTGCCGGGTCCTCGCCGTAGATGCTCCAGTCATAGTTCGCGCTCGCCGCCAGCGGAGAGGCCGGTGAAGGCGCAGCTTCGTCGCGTCGTAGCAGGTGCCGCCGCCGTCGAGGAAGAACACGACCTTGGTCGGGTCGGCGCGGCGCTCCCAGAAGGCGAACTCGCTGCCATCGGCACACATACAGTCGCCTCCCGGCACGACCTTCTCCCACTCCGAGCCGGCAGCGGTAACCGGTCCACTCGGCGCGTCGATGGCCGTCGCCAACGACCCCGACGGGTCCCTCGGCCAGCCGGCCTCGTCCAGAATGTGCCCGCACACCGCTTCGCCCGCCGCCAACTCCTCAAACCCGACCCCGTCGGGGGGCCGCAGCGAGATGCGGCCATCAGCGCTGATCTGCGGGTCGGCGAATTCCTCGATGCCGTTGTCCCGCATGCACTGGGCGAACTCCAACGCAGCCTCTCCGCCACGGCTCGCTCGTTGGCGGCGCCGTCGCCCTCGCCGCACCGACCGTCCCCAACGTAGCACCGCCGGTGGACAACGCTGCGCACGCCGCCGCGAATATTGCGACGACTCGTGAACTCCTCATGACCGTCCCTCCTCAAAAGACGGTTGTGGTACCGACGACGGTAAGACCGACGCCGAGCGAGGCAAATCGGGGATGTCCCTCGACGATCCCTGAGAACCCTGACGAGTGCTCGGGACTATGATCGACGTCGTCCACACCCCGTTGCGTGAACTGCGCAAACTGGGCGGCCACCGCCTCATTTGCCATTCTGGGTGGCCAGCGACCCGGAAACCGGGTGTCCTCAAGGGGTGAGCGCACAGCTCCTGATTAGGGAGGTGTCGGATGGGTGCTGCGAGGATTCCGAGGTCGGTGGTGGCGCCGGCGTTGACGGCGGTGGCGCGGGGGGTGACGCACGCTGAGGCTGCGGCGTCGGCAGGGATCTCGATAAACACGTTGCGGCGGCGGCTGGTGGAAGAGTCTGTGGTCGTGCTGCGTGACCGCAAACCTCGACCAGATGCGTTGACCCTCGACGAACGCGAGGAGATCCGCGTCGGGATCGACCGCGGTGAGACCGACACCGAGATCGGACGCCGGTTGAGTCGTCATCGGGGCACGATCGGCCGGGAGATCAAAGCTGGCGGCGGCCGCCAGCGCTATCGCGCCTACCTCGCCCAGGAGCGGGCCGACATCGCCGCCGAGCGGCCGAAGCCGGGCTGGACCCAGACGCGGCCGTGGCTGTGGGCGGCAGGTGATCGAGCTGCTGCGCACGAAGAAGTGGTCACCCGAACAGATCGCCCGACGGCTGCGTCGGGAGCATCCCGACGAGCCACAGTGGTGGGTGTCGCACGAGGCGATCTATCACGCGATCTTCGTGCAGGCCAAAGGTGAGCTGCGCAGGGAGCTGGCGAAGTGCCTGCGTACAGGGCGTGCCCGACGACGACCACGAGGCCGGGTGACGACGGCAGGGTCGAAGATCGTAGGGATGGTCAACATCTCCGAACGACCCGCCGAGGTCGAGGACCGCGCCGTGCCTGGGCACTGGGAAGGCGATCTGATCATCGGCGCCAACGGCGCCAGCGCGGTGGCCACCCTGGCCGAACGGACCACCCGGATGGGGATGCTGATCAAGCTCGACGACAAGACCGCCGACCACGTCGCCGAGCGCCTCGGCGCAACACGTCACCCGGCTGCCCGCCGCACTGGCCCGCTCGCTCACCTGGGACCAAGGCACCGAGCTCGCCGCCCACGCCGCGTTCAGCGTCGCCACCGGCGTCGACGTCTACTTCTGTGACCCGCACTCGCCGTGGCAACGCGGCACCAACGAGAACTTCAACGGCCTCGTCCGCCAGTTCCTCCCCAAGGGCAGCGACCTCACCGTCCACAGCCAAGACGACCTCGACGACATCGCCGCCCTCCTCAACGGCCGCCCCCGCAAGACCCTCGCGTGGGATACTCCAGCCGAACGATTCAACGAGCTTGTCGCGGCCACCACCTGAATCCGCCGGTGCGCCGGCCGCCCAGTTCGCCGCACCGGGCCGCGCCCGTCGGCACGATTGCCGCAACGGCGCGCGTCAGCTCACACTGAGGACGCGTGCGAGCGCAGCAGGAAGCGCGCGGGCGATCGCCGGTTCCAGTGTGGCGACCTCGGGGAGCTCAGCAGACGCCGGCTTCGGAGCAGCCAGCAGCTCGACGAGCAGATCGGGCGACCATGTCGTGTGCACGGCGCACTGGAACCGGGAGCCGGCCCGCGTCCGGCGCTGACTGATTCCGACGAGCTTGCGCCCGGCGAGCGTGATCTCGCCGGGTGCCGTGCCGGCGAAGCACACCAGACGGCACCACCCGGAGCACTCCATCGGGCCGTCGTGCCGGTCGACGCCGGGCACGCCGAGCGCACGCAGCGCCGCCAACACGTGCCCGCCGAGCCACCGCATGGACATCGTGACGTCGGCCGCCACGTCAGCGAAGCGAGGATGGTCGGCCGGGACGACCACGTCGAACCACACCATCTCGTCGGGAACGACGAGGACCGCTCCCCCGCCACTGCGTCGCCGCGTCACCTCGACGCCGTGACGCGGCGGACCGCTTCGTCGTCGACGACGTGGTTCCGCTGCACCGATCCGAGCACGAGCGTCGTCTCGGTCGTGTGGCACTCGACCACACGAGGGGTGGTGGGCTCGCTGAGCAGATCACGGGCGTGGAAGCGACTCGCCGGCTCGACGAACGACGTCGTGCCGGAACGGGGTCGTGCTCACGGGGTCGGGTTCGGCCACTCGCGGCACCACGAGAGGTAGTCCACGATGTCGTCGCGGGTGGGGATCGCACCGGCGTCGCCGTAGTTCGTCAGCATCCGGAAGCGGACGTAGTCGGCATCTGGGCAACGGCAGGAACGGAGGCCTCCGCCACCAACCCCGCGTGGCCGTGCGCTTCGCCACGATGAGCGCAGTCCGCCACAGCCCGGGCCGCGGCAGCACCGCCCGCAGCGTGGCCAACAGCAGGCTCACGGCTTTGCTCCGGTGCGTGACTGCTTCGCGGGCAGCCCCCGGGGCGCCTGGCGCAGGGCCAGCCGACCGAGCCCGGCGGCGCCGACGAGCGCCGCCTCGCGTCCGAGCGTCGACACGCCGAGCTGGACGAGCGGCCGCGATCGGTCGGGCATGCTGCGCAGGAAGGCGATGCGGCTGCGCTGGTCGAGCTCGCGGCTCGCCGCCTCGAGCAGCGGACCGCCGAACGTCGTCGGTACGGTGCCGGCCAGGAGCACCAGCCGGAAGTCGAAGACGGCCGCGGCCGACGCGATCGCCCTGCCGATCATCACGCCGGTGCGCTCGACCACCGGTCCCGGCGCCCGCCGCAACGGACGGTTCATCTCGGTCTGGAGGGCCATCGCCGAGGCATACGCCCAGAGGCAGCCCTTCGACCCGCAGATGCACGGGGCGCCGTTCACCTCGACGTTCAGATGACCGATCTGGCCGGCGTTTCCCCTCCGCCCGCCGAGCAGCCGGCCGCCGCTGACGATGCCGGCCTCGACGGCGTCGGACAGCAAGAGCACCATCACGTCAGACACGCCTCGCGCCGCGCCGATCCAGCGCTCGGCGATCACCCGCGCCTGGACGAAGACGCCAGCACGGTCGGCAACCGGGTCAGCTCGTGGATCCGGTCCCTCATCGCGAAGTCCGCGCAAGATCGGGATGTGCAGCGGCGACACCGTTCCGAGTCTCCTTGTCGATCGGGCCTTCGCACGTGACCCCGCACGCCCGCAGCATGCCGGAATCCTCCGGCCGCGCCGCGACCACCCGCCGAACCAGCCGTTGCAGCGCCGGCCAACGTCGCGGGTCGGCGTGGCAACCCGGTCCCGCACGAGCACCTCGCCGAAGTCGTTGACGACGCCCGCGGCGAGCCGATCGTGACCGATGTCGATCGCCAGGTAGACCGATCCGGTCGCACTGCGGACGAGCGGATCGCTGGACATCGCGGACGAACGTACCGTGCCGCTCTGTCACCCAGTGAGCACAGCTCCGGATACGCCTCGGCTCCCCATCTCGCCAGCGGTGCGCAACGAAGAGTGCCGTAGGGCACCGCAATGAATACGTCTACCCTTTGGCCAGTGACATCAGCGCCTTCGCAAGCTCCCGGACGCCCGTCGAGTCCCAACGGAGCCGGGAACACTCGCTTCGCGGCGCTGTTCGACGCGATCACCTCGAACGTCGCCCAGGTGCTCCAGGGCAAGCAGCAGAGCATCGAGCTCGCCGTGATGTGCCTGCTCGCCGAGGGTCACCTGCTCATCGAGGACGTGCCGGGCGTTGGCAAGACGATCCTCGCCAAGGCGCTGGCCGCCTCGATCGACTGCACGTGGAAGCGCGTCCAGTTCACGCCCGACCTGCTGCCGGCCGACCTCGTCGGCGTCAGCATCTACCAGCGCTCCACCGAGGAGTTCAAGTTCCAGCCCGGCCCGCTGTTCGCCAACATCGTGCTGGCCGACGAGATCAACCGGGCGTCGCCGAAGACCCAGTCCGCGCTGCTCGAGGCGATGGAGGAGCGCCAGATCACCGTCGACGGCATCACGCACCCGCTCGCCCCGCCGTTCATGGTGATCGCGACCCAGAACCCGGTCGACCAGGAGGGCACGTACCGCCTGCCCGAGAGCCAGCTCGACCGCTTCATGCTGCGGATCTCGCTCGGCTACCCGAGCCGCGACGCCGAGATCTCGATCCTCGGCGGCCGGGGTTCGGTCGACTCGCTGCCCGAAGCTGTCGGCGGTGGTGTCGGCCGACGAGGTGAGCACGATGATCGACGCCGTTCGGTCGGTCTACGTCGCCGACCCGCTGCGGGCCTACCTCGTCGATCTGGCGATCGCCAGCCGCCGCCATCCCGCCGTCGAGCTCGGCCTGTCACCCAGGGCGACGCTGCAGCTCGCGGCCGCCGCCCGGGCCCATGCGGCCGCGCGTGGACGCAGCTTTGCCACGCCCGACGACGTCAAGTCGGTGGCCGTCGCCGTGCTCAGCCACCGGCTGATGCTGCGCGCCGACCACGGCGCCCGCCTCGATCCCGACGACGCCGTCGGCGAGATCCTCGCCGACGTCGCGGTGCCCCGGCGCTCGGTGACCTCGCCGGACTCCCAGCGATGCTCCGAACCGCACCGACCCGCCAGGGTTTGATCGTCGCTCGCTCTGCGCCGTCGCGACCGGCGTGATGGGCCGCGTCTTCGGAGTGATCGAGCTGTACTTCCTCTCCGCCGCCCTGGCGCTTGCCGCGCTCGCCGGGCTGCTCGCCGTCGCCTCTCCGTCGACCGCGGGTGGCCGTGCGCCGCTGGGTCCGACCCGAGGTCCTCACCGCCGGGGACGTCGGGCGGGTCGACGTCGTCGTCCGCGCCCATGGCATCGGTTGGCGGCCGAGCTTCGAGCTCATCGAGTCCGTGGGGACCGATCGCACGGCTCGGATGTCGGTCACCGCGATGCGCGGCGGCACCGAGAAGAGCGCCGGCTACCGCGTGCCGACGGAGCGACGCGGCGTGCTGACGATCGGGCCGCTGCTCGCGGTGCGCTCACGACGTCCTCGGGCTGGCCCGCTCGATCAGCTGGCGTCGCCGGGGTCGACGAGATCCTCGTCGCGCCGCGGGCGTTCGAGCTGAACATGCCCGAGCTCGGCGACGGAATCCTCGGCCGCCACCTGCTGGCCCAGTCGGTGCGACTCGGGCCAGGCGAGTTCCACAGCCTGCGCGAGTACGTTCCCGGCGACGAGCCGCGCACGATCCACTGGCGCGCATCGGCGCGTCCGACGACCTGAAGGTCCGCCAGCACTCCGCCGAAGGTCTGCGTCGCTGCACGGTCGTGCTCGACCAGCAGGTCGCCAGCCGGGGATCGGCACGACGAGGCGTTCGAGCGCGCCGTCGTCGCCGCGGCGAGCCTCGTGCACAGCTCCGACCAGGCCACGCTGGAGACCCGCTTCGCCACGACCGGCGGCGTCGACCTGCGCGGACCCGCGGTCGTCGGTCCACACGATGCACCACCTCGCACGGGTGATGCCTGACCAGCGCAGCCCGCAACCGATCGAGCGTGATCCCGGCGAAGGTCTCGGACTCGTGTTCGTCATCACGACGAGCCCGTCGTCCGATGCATTCTTGACGCTCGGCGCGATGCGCGACCCGTCGCTGACCCTGCTCGGTGTGTTCACCGAGCAGCCGGGCGTCGCGGCGGGATCCCACCACAAGCTGTTCGTCGACGCAACCTCGGAGTCTGCCCTGCTCGACAGCTGGTCAGGGCTCGTCGGCCGGGGCAAGCGTCCGAGCTATCTGAAGGTCAACCCGCTGTCGGGCAAGCAGGCGCCGGACGACGACCCGACGAGTGCGATGACCGGGCTCTCCGCATGATCACCACCACGCCGGCCCTCGACCGGCAGTCCCGGGCGCTCAGTCCGGCGCCGATCACCGCCAGCGGTCGCGACGACCCGTTGCCGGACGCCGCCGACCAACGACTCGGGCTCGACCTGGTCGCCACGCTCGGGCTGACGGCGTACTCGGTCACCGTCGCGGTCGGCTTCAGCCGGGTGTTCTTCGAATGGGACTTCCTGCGCGACCTCGTGCTCATCGCAGTCGCCGGCCACGGGGCGTCCTACGTGCTGCGCCGGCTGCGGGCACCGTCGTTCGTGGCCATCCCGCTGCTGCTGCTGGGCCTGACGTGGCTGGTCGCCTGGATCTACTACCGGGACACGTTTTCGTCGGTCTTTCCGCTGTCCGACACCTGGAACGCGGTCAGGGCCGACTACCGGGTGGTTCAGGACGAGTTCCAGTCGACCACCCCGCCGGTCGTCTACGACGCCGGCTGGGCCTTCCTCGCCGGTGCCACGACGGCCGCCACGGTCTGGCTGTCCGACACGTTCGCGTTCCGCGCCCAGGCGCGGGGCGAGGCGCTCGTGCCCGGCGCCGTCCTGTTCGTGTTCATCGCCGCGCTCGGAGTCGACGAGCACCGCGTCGCATGCAGCCTCGCGGTGATCGGCGCCGGATTCGTGGCCGCTCGCCCTGTTGCGGTTGCGTCTCGAACGGCGACCGCGCACCGTCCTCGGCCGCGCCCGCCACCCGCTGCTCACGATCACGCCCGGTGTCGTGTGCGCCGCGGCGCTCGTGATGGCCGGCGCGTGGGCGATCGCACCCCATCTGCCGGGCGCCGACGCCGATCCGCTGTTCGACACCCACAACGGCGCGGCGGGGTCACCGAGATCGTCAGCCCGCTCGTCGACATCCGGTCGCGCATCGTCGAACCAGGCCGAGACCGAGATGTTCACGGTTGCCGCCAGCGCGCCGTCGTACTGGCGGATCTCGGCGCTGCCCAGGTTCGACGGCGACCTCTGGGACGTCGCCGATTCCGAGCTCGAGGGCGACGGCGACTCGCTCAACGCGGCGGCGGCCGGTGCTGGTAGCCGAACGACCAGCTCGTGACGATCGCGGCACTCGACGGCTCGATCGTGCCTGCCGCCCCGGAGCCGGTCGCGGCGTCGATCCGGTCCGACGATGGCGGCCTGTCCTACTTCGCTGACTCCTCGGTGCTGATCAAGACCGACAACGACCTCGACGAGGGTGACGAGTTCGCGATCCGCTCGGCGATGCCCAGGCCCGACGGCCGATGCGATGCGGGCCGCCACGTCGGACGACCCGCCCGACGCGATGTTCCTCGAGCTTCCCGACGACCTCCCGCCGGAGATCGCCCAGACCGCGGCCGAGGTGACGGCCGGCGCGAGCACGAACTTCGACCGCATGGTCATCGCTGCAGGACTGGTTCCGCAGCGAGTTCCGCTACTACACCGAGGTCCCGGACGGCCACGGCATCGCCGGCGATCGTGGCCTTCCTGGAGGACCGGGTCGGCTACTGCGAGCAGTTCTCGGGGACGTTCGCGGCGATGGCCCGCACGCTCGGGATCCCGGCCAGGGTGGCCGTCGGGTTCACGCCAGGGCCAGTTCGACGACGGCGTGTATCGAGTGCTCGGACGCAACGCCCATGCCTGGCCAGAGGTGTGGTTCGACGGCTCGGGCTGGGTGCCGTTCGAACCGACACCGGGCCGCGGACTCCCCGGCGCCGAGGCGTACACCGGCATCGCAGCCGCAGCCCGAGACCGGCGACGACGACCGCGCCCACGACGACGACGCTGCCCCCGACCACGACAACGGTCGCCGGCTCAGACGCCGCCGCCCGGCCAGCACGACGACGCACGCCGCCGCCGCCAGCCGACCACGACCCCGCTCGACCTCGAGCACTCCTTTGCCGCTGGATTCCCGTGGCTTACGTCATCGCCGGCACGCTGTTCGTCGGCCGTGCTCGCTCGCGCTCCCCGAAGCGGTGCGGCGCTGGCGCCGGAGACGGCACGGCCCGATCACCGACCCGGTCCATGCGCTGCTCGAGCTGTGGGACAGGGCGCTCAGGGCGCTGGCCGCCATGGGGTTCCGGGGCGACCCCGCGCAGACCCCGATCGAGGTGTCGGACCGGGCGGCCGCGGCGTTCCCGGTCGTCGCCGGCGCCGCTGCACGAGCTCGCGGTCGTCGCCACCGCGGCGTCGTTCGCCCCCGCGCGAGACGTCGCCGACCATCGCCGACGTCAGACCGGCGCGGCCACCGACCACAACGGACCCGCACGACTGGTGCGAGACGATCGAGAGCATCGCCGAGGAGTCCCTCGGCCTCCGCGACCGACTCAGCCGCTACTTCACGGTGCTGGCACTAGGATCACGAGGCCCGGCGTTGGCAGTGGGGAGGGCGACATCCGGTACACCGTGACGCTACTTCACGGTCGTGCGCGGATTTCGCGCGGAGCGGCCGGCTCCGCCGGACGACCGCAGACCACGATGGGGGGTTCCGGGGGGCAGTTCCCGCCCTTGAGCTGTACTCGACCTCTTCGGATTCGCTGTGGCCCGCCTCGCTCTGGCGGCGGCGGTTGTTGGCGCCGAGCCACGCGCTGAGCGGCAGGGACGAGATCCGCTCCCTGGCGACGACCCGGACCTCCCGCTCGAGCAGGATCGCGATGGCCAGCGAGCCGACGAACGCCGGCGAGCGACAACCACACGGTGACGCCGAGCATCAGCACGGTGATCGCGAGGGCGCCGGCCAGGGCCAGCGAGAGCATCAGGACCCGGCGCCGAGGGATCCGGTACCCGCGGGTCGAGAACGTGGGGTCCCGTTCGAGCTGCTGCTCGATCTGGCGGAGGATCCGCTGTTCGTTCTCGGAGAGTGGCATCGTCGCTCGCCTTGCTGTCGCCTTCGTGGCTGACCTTCATTCTCACACGTTCGGAGCGCTACCTCAATCCGGCGGACGGGGTTCCCGCGTCGGCCTCCGCGTTCGTGCCCCACTGTTGCTGCCCGCGACGGACAACTCTGAGGCCGTCGCCGGAGAGTGCGCTCGCCGGGCCGATCGCCGCGCTCCCGAACCGGCCCCTGACCAGGTCGATCGCCGCGCTCGCGTCGCTCCACTGCTCGATGCCGGGTCGTCGTCGAGCCCGTCGAGCTGCAGCTGCTCGCTCGGCTCGGCGAACTTCGCCGCCGACCACGCCCAGCAGACGGACTCCCCCGGCCGGCTCGAGCGTGTCCATCAGCGGCCCGACCACGTCGACGATCGCCGCCGCGGTGTCGACCGCACGGGGCAGCGTCCGCGATCGGGTGATGGTGGCGAACGTGGCGTCGCGGACCTTCAGCGAGATCGTGCGGGCCCCGAGCCCGCTGGCTCGCAATCGGGATGCCACCCCGTCGGCCATCCGGACGAGTTGGGTGCGGATGTCGGCCCGGTCGTGCAGGTCGAAGGCAAACGTCTCCTCGTGACTCACCGACTTGACCGGCCGCTCGACTCTCCACCGGCCGGTCGTCGATCCCGGCGGCGAGCTCGAGCAGGCGGGCCGCGTTCGCCCGCCCGAGGCTGCCATGGAGCGCGACCGGCGACACGGCGGCGAGGTCTCCGATCGTGCTGACCCCGAGCCGGCTGAGCCGCTCGTGCGTGGACGGCCCGACCCCCCACAGGCGCCGCACCGGCAGCGGGTGCAGGTAGGCGACCTCCTCGCCCGGGCTCCACCTCGAACACGCCCGGACCGGGCTCGACGCCGTTCGGGCCGGGCTCGTGGCTTGGCCTCGACCGAGGCCATCTTCGCCAGGAACTTGTTCGGCGCGACCCCGACCGAGCACGTGAGCGACAGCCGGTCGCCGATGTCGGCACGAATGCGGTGGCCGATCGCCACACCGTCGCCGAACAGGGCGACCGATCCGCGTCACGTCGAGAAATGCCTCGTCGAGCGAGATCGGCTCGACGCGGGGCGTGTACGACTCGAAGATCTCGATCACCCGGGAACTCGTCGCCGCGTAGGCGTCGTAGTCGCCGGCAAGGAACACCGCCGACGGGCACAGCTGCCGTGCCCGCACAGACGACATCGCCGAGAACACGCCGTAACGGCGGGCCTCGTACGACGCCGCGGCAACCACACCCCGGCGACCGGTGCCCCCCACCACCACCGGGCGGCCGACGAGCTCGGGGCGCCGGAGCAGCTCGACGGACACGAAGAACGCGTCCATGTCGACGTGCAAGATCACGCGCTTGCCCACGTCTCCAGCATGGCAGGAGCGGTGCGGCAGCGCGACCGACGAGCTACCCGCTCAACCGTCTGCGGCGGCGGCGATCGCGGCGGTCGTGGAGCCAGAGCCGTCCGACCAGGCCGAACGCCTCGCCAACGATGCTGCGGGTCATCTTCGAGCTGCCCGAATGTCGGTCACGGAACTCGATCGGGAACTCCACGATCTTGCCCCCCGCTCGGACCATCCGGTGGGTCATCTCGATCTGGAACCCGTAGCCCTCGGCCGTGACGGTCTCGTAGTCCATCCACTTGAGAGCATCGGTGCGGTAGGCGCGGAACCCGGCCGTGGCGTCGTTGACAGCGAGTCCCAGCACGCCGGCGGCGTAGCGGTTGCCCCAGCGGGACAGCCAGCGACGGCCCCACGGCCAGTTCTCGGTCTTGCCGCCCGGCACGTAGCGACTGCCGATCGCCAGATCGGCGCCGTGGGCGATGTTCGCCAGCAGGGCCGGGACGTCAGCGGGGTCGTGGGACAGGTCGGCGTCGATCTGGATGCACACCTCGGCGCCGCCGGCGATCGCCTTGGCGAATCCGGCCCGATAGGCCGAGCCGAGCCCGACTTCGCCGGGACGGTCGATCACGTCGACGTTGTCGAGCTCGGCGGCGAGGCGATGGGCGAGCTCCGACGTGCCGTCGGTGCTGCCGTCGTCGACGACCAGCACCCCGAGCGAAGCATCGACGTCGACGATCGCGCGGACGAGCCGCTCGAGGTTGTCCACCTCGTTGAACGTCGGAACGACCGCTACCGTCAGCACGACGACCGACACTAGAACGTCGCCGCCACGCCTCCGGCACACGCGCCGGATCCGCCCCGGCTTGCCGTGCGGATTGCGACGTAGCATCGGGTGACGTGCCCGAGCCAGCCGCGCCGCCGGAACCGCTGTCCGCGCTGCCGTCCCCGGCCGCCAGGGCCGGCGCCTTCGCCGCGATCTGCCTCGCCGGCCTGGCCGGCGCGCTCATCGGCTACAGCCTGGTCGAGTTGCAGTGCGACGGCGATTGCGCGCTGCCGCTCGGCCTCGGGATCTTCTTCGGCGCGGTCGCGGCCGCCGGCGGGATGAGCGTCGTCGCGGTCCTCGTGCTCAGAGCGGTCGGCGAGTGGCGGGACATCAGGGATCGGCAAGCCTCGCGGTGACCGGCGACGTCCAGCAGGAGTTGCTCGCGCTCGCCTGCCGATTGGCGGTCGAGGCCGGCACACTCGCCGCCGACGGTCGCCGCCGAGACGTCGAATCGGGGGACACGAGGGCCGCGATGACCACGGCCACGAAGTCGAGCCGCACCGACGTGGTCACGCGACACGACCGGGCCGCCGAGGCACTGATCGTCGACGGGCTGCTCCACGCGCGCCCCGACGACGCGATCGTCGGCGAGGAAGGCGCCCACCATGCTGGTAGCTCCGGCGTCTCGTGGTTCATCGACCCGATCGACGGCACCACGAACTTCCTCTACGGCCTGCCATTGTGGTCGACGTCGATCGGCGCCACCGACGCGGGCGGCGCGACGGTCGGGGCGGTGTACCTCCCGGCGACGAACGACCTGTTCGCCGCGGCGAGCGGCCAGGGAGCGACCCGTAACGGAGTGCCGATCATGGCGAGCGGCGAGGTCGAGTTGTCGCTGGCCCTGGTCGCCACCGGGTTCGGCTACCGCGCGGAACGCCGGAGGGCCCAGGCTTCGCGACTCGGCGCCATCGCCCCGTTGATCCGCGACATCCGCCGCACCGGCTCGGCGGCGATCGACCTCTGCTTCACCGCCGCCGGGCTCGTCGACGCCTACTTCGAGGAGGATCTCAACGCGTGGGACGTGGTCGCCGGCGAGCTCATCGCCAGGGAAGCGGGCTGCCGCACCGGCGACTTCCACGGAGGCCCGGCGCGACCCGAGGAACTGATCGCCGCCACGCCGGGGGTGTTCGCCGCCCTCGCCGCCCTCCTGGCCGTCTAGGTCCGCGCCTTCCGCCAGAGTGACGTGGTTTTGCGGACCTTGAGGATCAGCGACGCCAGCCCGCCCGGTGAAGTCGCTGCGTGAGCGTCCGCTCGACGTAGCCGGGTTGCTTCTTGACGTGATTCCAGGTGTATTCGTACACCTTTCGGCCGAGGTCCTGGAGCTCGTCTCGGCGCTGTGCGTCGCGGTCTCGGTCTGCCGGCGCACTGTGACCAAGCTGGCCCGTGACCTCCACGACCACGTCGTACGGATCGAACAAGAAGTCGACCCTGGCGATGGTTCGCCCTCCGCCGCGGTGGATCACTTGAGTTCGCGGTCGAGGAAGTCCCGCGTTGCGGACGAGCTTCAAGAATTCGCGCTCGAGCATCGTGTGCCCGCCAGAGTCGACGAGGAGCCGATCGAGCAGTGGCGCCCCCCAGCGCCCTCGACCTCGCATCGCATCGAGCCGAGCAGCGATCGCACTCGGCGCCGACCAACCCAGGCGAACCGCACTGTCGATCGCGGCTTCCAGCCGGAGCTGAGAGATTCGTGCCCGAGCCAGATCGATGATCGTGCGCGTGGCTGACGTGCATCGGAGACCGTTGACCGTGACCCGGTCGATCAGCGGCAGCGCATGGGTCGAGTGAACGATGAACGGCAGCCGCCGTCCCTTCGCTCCCCTCAGAACCATGAACTCCACTCGCTCGGTCTTCGAACGGTCGAGGCCGAGAAGCTGGGCGGCGGCCTCGTGGCTCACCCACGACTCCTTGCCGAGCGCGAGCAGGCCGATCGTGAGTTGCTGCTCCCAGCTTGTGACGGATCCGGCAACGACGTAGACGCCGGCAGCGGCGCGACGCATCACGCACCGCCTGACCAGGTTGTCGAGCCATCGTCTCGTCACGCCCAGATCGTCGACCTGGGAGGTTTCGATCGCGCCGTGTTGCGCTGCTGCGAGGTCGAAGATCGCGGTCGTTGCGGCACTGCTCATACCAAGCCTGGGTGTCACGAACTCCGAAACCGGAACGAGAATCCTCAAGGTCCGCAAAACCACGTCACTTCGGCGGAGAATGCGGACATTGAGGTATTTCGGCGGAGCGAGGGTTCGGCCGCGTTGGGGTGCTCGCCTGACACAATGGGCGCACTATGGGAACACGCATCCTGGCTGTCGAGGACGACGAGCGCATCCGTGAGGCCGTCACGCTGGCGTTGGAGGACGAGGGCTGGACGGTCGAGGGCGCGGCGTCGGGCGAGGCAGCGGTGGAGGCGTTCGAACGGCATCCCGCCGACGTCGTGTTGATCGACATCATGTTGCCCGGCATCGACGGTTTCGAGCTGTGCCGCACGATCCGGCGCAACAGCGACGTCCCGATCGTGATGGTGACCGCCCGCAACGACACCCACGACATCGTCGCCGGTCTCGAGGCCGGCGCCGACGACTACCTCACGAAGCCGTTCCAGTCCAAGGAGCTGTCGGCGCGCATCCGGGCCTTGCTGCGGCGCATCCGCCCGGCTCAGCTCGGCCACGAACGCCTCGTGTTCGGCGACCTCGAGCTCATCCCCGAGGAGGGCAAGGTGCTCCAGGGCGGCGCGGAGGTTCACCTCACGAAGACCGAGTTCCGCCTGCTCTGCGAACTGGCCCTCAACCGCGGCAAGGTGTTCAGCAGGGAGGAGCTGCTCGACCGCGTCTGGGAGTACGACTACTTCGGCGACGGTCGTCTCGTCGACGTGCACATCCGCCGCCTCCGCACGAAGGTCGAGGCCGATCCGGCCAACCCGCGCCACGTCGTCACCGTCCGCGGACTCGGGTATCGACTGCAGGCCTGAGTCGTCGCACATCGGAGTGGTTGAGGCGTCGTGAGCAGTTCGGCCGTGGACGCGGGGATCGACACCGCGCCGGCGACCCGGCCATCCGACGAGGCGATCGCCGTCCCGGCGCAGCCGCGCTGGCTGTGGATGTTCAAGCGTCGCCCCGGCCCGCTCGGTTTGCGCCGGCGGATCCTGCTGATCTTCACGCTCGGCGCCCTCGGCCTCGCGACGTTCCTGTCGTTCACGACGTACGGGCTCGTCCGCTCCAACCTCACGTCCCAGCGCGACTCAGCGAGCCTGAACCAGGCCTATCGCAACGCCGATCAGGTGGCCCGCTCGCTCCGCGGCTCGGAGAGCTCCGACATGGACCCGGCGATCAGCGCGCTGGAGAACACCGGCATCCAGGACTACGTCCTCCGCTATCGCGGTCGCTGGTCGCCGACGCGGGGCCGCTACGACGAGCGGTCGATCCCCGCCGAGTTGGTCGAGCGGGTGATCGACGAGCGCACCGACGCCCGGATGGTCGCCGACGTGAACGGCGAGACGGTGGTCGTCGTCGGCATCAGTCTCGAACCGGTCCAAGGCGCTTACTTCGAGTTCTTCACCCTCGACGAGGACAACCAGACGCTCTCCAACGTCGCCCTGTCGCTGCTCCTCGCCGCCACGATCACCACGGGGCTCGGTGTACTCGTGGGCGTCCTGGCGGCTAGGCGCGCCGTCCGCCCCGTCACCGACGCGTCCGACGCCGCCAAGGCGATCGCCGGCGGGCGCCTCGATACCCGCCTCGCCCCCACCGAGGACCCCGACCTCGGCGTGCTGGCGACGTCGTTCAACGACATGGCGGCGGCGTTGCAGCTTCGCGTCGAGCGCGACGCCCGATTCGCATCGGACGTGAGCCACGAGCTGCGATCGCCGTTGATGACGTTGTCGGCGTCGGTCGACGTGATGGAGGCCCGCCGCGACGAGATGCCCGAACGCGCCCAGGCGGCGCTCGACCTGCTCGTGAGCGACGTCGCTCGGTTCCGCGGCCTCGTCGAGGACCTGCTCGAGATCAGTCGGTTCGACGCCGGCGCGATCCGCCTCCACCTCGAGGACCTCCAGGTCAGCCAGTTCGTGCGCAACGCGGTCGCGGTGTCGTCGGCACCCGGCATCACGGTCACGAGCACGCCACGGGCTGAGCGGGCGATCATCGCCGGCGACCGGCGGCGCCTCGCTCGGGTCGTCGCCAACCTGATCGACAATGCTCTGGCCTACGGAGCCGGCGAGCCGGAGGTCAGCATCGAGGACGCCAACGCGCCCGGCGAGGCGATGAGCCACATCAAGATCGCCATCGAGGACCACGGTCCCGGCGTGCCCGTCGAGGAGCGGGCGCTGATCTTCGAGCGCTTCGCCAGGGGAATCTCAGCCGGACGTCGCAGCGGCAGCGAGGGCGCCGGGCTCGGCTTGGCCCTCGTCGACGAGCACATCCGGCTGCACGACGGCCGGGTCTGGGTCGAGGACCGCAGCGACGGCGAACCGGGGGCGCGGTTCGTGATCGAGCTCCCCGCACGCGAGCCGATCGACTTCGTCCCGACGGCCGCCGAGTCGAACGAGGAACTGGCGTGACGCGCACCGCATCCGCCGGCGCAGCGCTGCTCGCGGCAGCGGTGCTGGTCGTCGCCGGTTGCGCCATCCAGGCCGACAGCGGGCCGCGCGACATCCCCGAGGACCATCCGGCCAGGGTGGCCGTCGCCCCCGCCGTGGAGGGCGGCGAAGCGACCGGCGAAGGACGAATCTTCCTCATCGCACCCGAGGGCACCGCGCAATCGCTGCGCACCGTGCTCCGCGCCCCCAAGGGCGAGCACCAGCTCATCGAGACGCTGGTGCTCGGCCCGAACCAGGAGGAGCTCGCCGACGGGCTCACCTCCGAGCTGCCCGCCTCGCTCGAGGTCAACAGCGTTCGTTTCGACGGTGGCTCGGTCAACGTCGACGTGAGCGACGACATTCTCGACCTGTCCGACGACAGCCTCCGGCTCGCCGTCGCCCAGGTCGTGTTCACTGCCAGCGAGCTGCCCGGTGCCGATGGTGTCGTCATCAGAGTCGACGGCGAGACGCGATCGTGGCCGGATGGCGAAGGCGACCTGCAGTCCGACCCGCTGACGGTCTACGACTTCGTGGGCTTCGCCGAGTCGTCGCAACCGGCGTACCCGGTGACCCCGCGCACGCCGACGAACAACGTGGCCACGACCACGGCTGTTCCGACGACCACGATCACCGGCGCCACCACCATCCCGTGACGCCCCGAGCCGGAGCCCGCAGGGCGCCGGCGAGCCACTCGACCGGCAACCTTCGGTTGCCGGTCGAAACTCACGCGAAGAAGATCTCCGCCACGTCGTGGTACAGCGACATGTCGAGCGGCTTGGTCTTCCCGACGGCGAGCTCGAGCGGCGCGGGCACGATCTCGTTGCCCCGAGCGACCACCATCTGTCCCCATCCCGCTTCGTGCACGAGGTCGATCGCGGCGACGCCGAACCGCGTCGACAACACGCGGTCGAACGCGGTTGGGGTGCCGCCTCGTTGCACGTGGCCGAGCATCACGACCCTGGTCTCGAACCCGGTGCGATCGCCGAGCTCCCGCGCGATCAAGTCGGCGATCCCGCCGAGACGGACGTGGCCGAACTGGTCGAGCACCCGGTCGACGCCAGGAAGGGTCCCCGGGATCGGCTCCGCACCCTCGGCGACGACCACGATCGACGCGTAGCGACCCTTGTCGTGCCGCCGGTTCAGATGGGCGCACACCTTGTCGATGTCGAACGGGATCTCCGGGATCAGCACTACGGTCGCCCCGCCGGCGATCCCTGCGTAGGCGGCGATCCAACCGCTGTGGCGGCCCATCACTTCCACCACCATGACCCGGTCGTGACTCTCAGCCGTGGTGTGCAACCGATCGATCGCCTCGGTGGCGATCTGCACTGCGGTGTGGAACCCGAATGTGACGTCGGTGCCGACGATGTCGTTGTCGATCGTCTTGGGCACCCCCACGATCGGCAGCCCCTCCTCGGTGGCGAGCCGGTGGGCAACCGAGAGCGATCCGTTGCCGCCGACCACGATGAGCGCCTCGAGGCCGAGGTCGGCGAACGTTCGGTGGACCTCGTCGATGCCGCCGGGGCGGTCCCACGGGCTGCCCCGCTTCGTGCCCAGGACCGTGCCGCCACGCGGCAGCGATCCCCGCATCACGTCGATCGACAACGGCATCGTGCGCCGCTCGACGACTCCATCCCACGCGTCGAGGAAGCCGACGATCTCGTCGCCGTGGAAGCGCTCGCCCTTGCGCACGACGGCGCGGATGACGGCGTTCAATCCGGGGCAGTCACCGCCTCCGGTCAGGATGCCGACGCGCATGGCCCGATGGTATGCCCGCCTACATCACCCCTGCTATCAATCATGGCGTGGCATGGGATGCGTCGAGACCGGTTCCGTACAGACGGTTGCTCAAGGAGTGGCTGATGTACGCGGCGATCATGGCGGTGATCTTCGTGCTCGTGCTGAGGGATTCCACGAGCACGATCGGCCTGGTCTTCGGGTTGGCGATCTCGCTGCCGCTCTACATCGGACTGAGCTACGTGCTGGCGAAGTTCGGCTACCAGCGCAAGACGCTCGCCGAGCTGCGCACGCCGAGGGCCGCGGGTTCGGACGAATCTGGTGGTCCCGGGAATGGGTCGACGGCAACCACCACCGGGCGTAACCGGCCGGCCCCGACCCGCCGGACCGCAACCGGAAGCACCCGACCCAAGAACGGTCGACCGCCACGGAAGCGGCGCTGAGATGGCCGACACGACGCATGCCGACTCTGGGTGGATCGTCGCCATCGACGCCGGCACGACCGGGATTCGTTCCCGGGCGTTTCCAGTGGATCAGGAGTCGCGGGATGCGACCGTGTCGTCGTACCGCGAGTTCACGCAGTACTTCCCACAGCCCGGCTGGGTCGAGCACGACGCGGCCGAGATCTGGGATGCGGTGCGGGGCACGCTGACCGACGTGCTCGAGCAGGTCGGCGCGCCGAACGTCGCGGCGATCGGGATCACCAACCAGCGCGAGACGATCGTGGCGTGGGACCGCGCCACGGGAGCGCCGTACGGACGCGCCATCGTCTGGCAGGACCGTCGCACCGCGGACCGCTGCCGAGAACTGACCGAGCACGGTCACCTCGGGCTCGTGCGGGAACGCACCGGGCTCGTGCTCGACCCGTACTTCAGCGGGACCAAGATCGAGTGGCTGCTCACCGACGGCGGCGTGCCGTCGTCGGACGCGCTGGCCCTTGGCACCATCGACTGTTGGATCATCTGGAACCTCACCGGCGGCGAGGTCCACGTCACGGACGTCACGAACGCCAGCCGGACGATGCTCCTCGACATCCGCACGCTCGCGTGGGACGACGAGCTGTGCGACCTCCTCGGAGTCCCCCGTGCCGCACTTCCGACGCGTCGTCGATTCGTCTGGCCGGGTCGGGCTGACTTCATACCGGTGCGGCGTTCCCGACGGCATCCCGATCAGCGGCATCGCAGGTGACCAGCAGGCCGCCTTGTTCGGGCAGACGTGCACCGAGCCGGGAATGGCGAAGAACACGTACGGCACCGGCAGCTTCGCCCTGCTGAACGTCGGCCCGGTGTGCCCGCCGCCCGCCGAGGGCATGCTCACGACGGTGGCGTGGTCGCTCGCCGGCGGCGCCACGGCGTACGTGCTCGAGGGGGCGATCTTCGCGACCGGTGCCGCGGTGCAGTGGCTGCGTGACGGTCTCGGGCTGATCGCCAGGGCGGACGAGGTCGGCCCGCTCGCTGCGACCGTCGCCGACAACGGCGGGGTCTACCTCGTCCCGGCGTTCGCCGGGCTCGGCTCGCCGTGGTGGGATCCCTACGCGCGGGGCACGATCGTCGGGATCACGAGGGGCACGTCGAAGGCGCACCTCGCAAGGGCGGTCGTCGAGGCGATGACCTACCAGACGCGCGACGTCATCGAGGCGATGGTGGCGGCGAGCGGCACGCCGCTGACCGAGCTGCGCGTCGATGGCGGAGCGAGCGCGATGGACGCGATGCTGCAGCTCCAGGCCGACCAGCTCGGCGTACCGTCAGGCGTCCCACCGACCAGGAGACCACCGCCGCCGGTGCCGCCTACCTCGCCGGGCTGGCCGAGGGTGCGTTCGATCTCGCCGGCATCGCCGGGCGCTGGGCCCTCGACGCGACCTTCGAGCCGGACGGCGATCGGGCTGCGCTCGACGCCGTCCTACGCCCAGTGGCTCCGCGCGGTCGAGCGGTCGCGGGGTTGGGCGAGGTAGCAGACCGGGTACCTCCGGGCGATGGCCGATCGCCAGCGCGTCTGCGTCTTCGCCCCGGCCCCCCTGCTCACGGTGACGATCGAGCGGACGCCGGACGAGCGCCAGTCCGACGAGGTCCATCTGCACGCCGGAGGCCAGGGATTCTGGATCGCCAGGCTGGTGGTCGAGCTCGGTGTCGACGCCGTGCTGTGCGGGTCGTTCGGCGGCGAGACCGGCCGGGTCGTCCGCGGTCTGATCCGCGAGGAAGGCGTCGACCTCCGCGGCATCGAATCGTCGGGGAGCAACGGCACCTACGTCCACGACCGGCGGTCCGGTGAGCGAGTCGAGACCGCGTCGATGGCTGCTGACGCGCTGACCCGCCACGAGCTCGACGAGCTCTATGGGATCGTGCTGGTCGAGGCGTTCGAGTCGGCGGTCATCGTGCTCGGCGGCCCGACGGGCGCACCGGTCGTACCGCCGTCCACATACCGCCGCTTGGCGAGCGACGTGCGCGTCGAACGGCGGCACCGTGGTCGCCGACCTCTCCGGCGAGCCGTTGCGGTGCGCGCTCGAGGGCGGCGTGGACGTGCTCAAGATCAGTGACGAGGAGCTCTGCCAGGAGGGTCACATCGATCGCAACGACGTCGACGCGGTGGTCGACGGGATGCGGGCGCTCGCGACCGACGGCGCGCGCGATGTCATCGTCACGCGGGCCGAGCAGCCCGCGCTGGCGCTCGTCGACGGCGTGATCCTCGTCATCGAGCCGCCCCGTCTGGAAGCCGCGGATCACCGAGGCGCCGGCGACTCGCTGACGGCCGGTGTCGCCGCCACGCTGGCGCGCGGTGGCGACCTGATCGAGGGCCTGCGCGTCGGCGCCGCGGCCGGCGCGCTCAACGTCACCCGCCGCGGTCTCGCGACGGGCAAGCGACCAGAGATCGAGCGACTCGCCCGACACGTGACGCTCTCCCGGCTGGGTTCCGCGACAGCCGGTGACGGGCCGACCACGACGCTGGAGGTTGTCCAATGACCCGGGATGGCACCACCGTCGCGCTCCATCATCGAGTGCTCCCAGCGACCCCGTACGAGAAGCTCGAGGCGTATCTCGCAGCCGGCGGCGGCGCCGCCGGACTCGGCAGGGCGCTCGAACTCAATGGCCCCGACATCGTGGAGATCGTGACGGCGGCGGGTCTGCGCGGCCGTGGTGGCGGCGGCTTCCCCACCGGGGTGAAATGGCGCACAGTCGCCGACCTGGCGTCGCCGACCCTTCCGACGACCGTCGTCGTGAACGGCGCCGAAGGTGAGCCGGGAACGTTCAAGGACCGGATGATCCTCCGCTACAACCCGTATGCCGTGCTCGAAGGCGCGCTGATCGCAGCCCGCGCCGTCGGTGCCCCATCGGTCGTCGTTGCGTTGAAGGAGACGTTCACCCGCGAACGGGACCGGCTCAGCGACGCGATCGTCGAGCTGGAGCAGGCGGGACTCGTCGACCGCGGAGTGATCACCGTGTTCGCCGGACCTCGCGAGTACCTCTACGGCGAGGAGACCGCGCTGCTCGAGGCGATCGCCGGCCGCCCGCCGTTCCCGCGAATCGCCCCGCCGTGGCGGCGTGGTGTCACGGAGGTCGTCGCCACGGCCGAAGATGCGGCGAGCGAGAGCGGGCTGGCCGCCCCGGTGGAGCTGGTGGGCACCACCGAAGCCCCGCCGACTCTCGTGAACAACGTCGAGACCGTCGCCAACGTCCCCTCGATCATCGCCAACGGTGCCGAGTGGTTCCGCGCTGTCGGTACCGGGGAGTCGCCGGGGACCATCGTGTGCACGGTCAGCGGGTCGACGTCACGGGCGGGCGTCGGGGAGGTCGCGATGGGTACCCGCATCCGCGAGGTGGTCACCGCGCTCGGCGGCGGCGTCCCCGACGGACGGCGGATCGCCGCGATCCTGTTCGGCGTCGCCAACGCCGCGCTGGGCGGCACGCAGCTCGACACGCCGATGTCTTACGAAGCGCTGAAGACCGCGGGCAGCGGGCTCGGCTCAGCCGGGATGATCGTGCTGACCGACGACGTCGACCTCGTCGCCGTTGCCGCTGGCGTGGCGCGGTTCCTCGCCGTCGAGTCGTGTGGCCAGTGCACCCCGTGCAAGCTGGACGGACTGGCGATTGCGTCAGGCCTGCAAGAGGGCGCCGATGTCGGCGGCCTGCTGGCGACGGTGACCGATGAGGCGCGGTGCGCGCTCGCTGGACAGCACCAGACCGTGGTCGCGAGTCTCCTCGCGCTCGCCGGCGAGCGGCCGCCGTCGGTCGCACCGTTCCTGATCGCGGAGCTCGTCGACATCGACGCCAGCGGCAATCCGATCTACGACGAGACGTTCGTCGACAAGCAGCCGGACTGGACCTACGACGAGACCGACTCCGGTCAGTCTCCGGCCGATCGCCTCACCGACAAGCGCGCCGACTGAGGGTGCTCAGCGGTCATTTCGCGCTCTGGTGGTGGGACTCAGGGTGACCTCGCCATCTCCGTGGGCGCCTTGACCAGCGCCGTCCAGATTGCGAACGCGAGGAGACTCAGACCGCCGATGGCGAAGTCGAGCCAGATGAACGCCAACTGGTACCCGTCGAAGTCAGACGACGACACCGTCGCGAAGTGGAACGGGTCGACCAGCCCGCCGACCGAGCACACGCTGAGCAGCCACGCCGACCTCGAGAAGCGACCCTGGCGGAACGCCAGGTACCCGGCGATCCCAGCCGCCGTGAACAGCGCCCAGCCGACCGGGATCATCCAGCGGGCGACGAATGACCACTCGTCACCCGTGTACACGTCGTAGCGGATCGTGTTGTCGGCATAGTGAACGATCGAGATGGCGATCGTTCCAGCGAGGATCACCCGCAACACGATGGTCGCTCGGTCAGCCATCACCCCTCCGCTCGTCCCTCGCCTAGATAGATCACTCTAATCACGAGTCGCGGTACGATCGCAAGTCATGGGGACGACGCGGGAGACGAGCCGGGAACGCCTGGTCGCGGCGGGCGCCGAGTTGTTCGGTCGGCAGGGATACCACGGCACGGGGGTCAAGCAGATCGTCGACGCCGCTCGGGCGCCGTTCGCGTCGCTCTACCACTTCTTTCCCGGCGGCAAGGAGGAACTCGGCGCGGAAGCCATCGCACGCGCCGGGGCGCTCTACGCGGCGCACGTGAGCGCGGGCTTCGCCGCGGGTGTCGATGTCGCCGACGCCACCGAAGCGAGCTTTGCCAGTGCTGCGTCGCTCATGACCGATACCGGCTTCGACGACGCCTGCCCGATCGCCACGATCGCGTTGGAGATCTCCAGCTCGAGCGAACCGATGCGACTCGCGTGCGACCGGGTGTTCGAGGCGTGGATCCAGGGGCTCACCGCGATCATGATCGAGGGCGGAGTGCCGGCTGACAAGGCACGACCTGTCGCGGTCCAGTGGCTTGCGCTCCTCGAGGGGGCGTTCATCCTGTGCCGGGCGTCCCGTAGCCTCGAAGCCCTGGAAGTCGCCGGCGCCGCTGCCGCGGCGCTGATCCGCTCGTCCCGGGAGACGCCACGCGCGGCACCGGTTTGAACGAGATGCCGTACGGGGTACCGGTGCTTCGCAACTCTGACGTCCGAACCGCAGGAGGAACGATCGTGGAACTGCGTGAAGTGATGACCCCCAACCCGACCGTGTGCTCGCCGGACACCAGCGCGGTGCAGGCCGCTGGGATGATGCGCGATCAGGGGATCGGAGACGTCCTGGTGCAGGACAACGGTTCTTTGGGCATCGTGACCGACCGCGACATCGTGACTCGCGCCGTCGCCGCCGGCCGCAACCCCCAGGACGTGACCGTCGGTGAGATCTGCACGCACGACGTGGCGACCGTGCCGATCGACACGTCGATCGACGACGTGATCCGGCTGATGAGCGACAAGGCCGTACGCCGAGTGCCCGTAGTCGACGGCGGCAAGCCGGTCGGCATCGTCGCCCTCGGCGACCTCGCCCTCGACCGGGACCGCTCGTCGCTGCTCGGCGACATCAGCGCTGCTCCGCCGAACAGCTGAAGTTCACGAGGGATGTTCAGGAAAGCCATGGCAACCCCACGCACCGTTGCCCACTCGCTGACCGACGTCGCCCGCCAACTGGCGCCGCAGTTGCGGATCATCTCGGCCTCGCAACCGACGCCGCAGTTGCGTACCCACAATCTGATCGCGGTCGCCGAGAGCGCCGAGCTCGCGCGCCAGGCGGTGCTCGCCCTCGAATCCATCGAGCACGACGACGAGCGGCTCGGCACCGTCGTGATGGGGTCGGTCTCGCCGGACGCCGAACGCGATCGTCCCAGCGCCGACCCGGAAGGGGTCATCCACGAGGTTGGTTCCCGCGTGCTCACCGGCGGAGTTGCGGGAGCAGCCGCCGGAGCCGTGATCGTCGGGGTCGGCGCCTTCCTGCTCGGCGCCCGTGGGTGGCAACTCGCCGGCGCTGCCCTCGCCGGCGCCATGTTGGTCGCCGTGTTCGGGATCATCTGGGTGACGTTCGCCGGTCTCGGCGGGAGCGACGCCTACCGGCAGACGTTCGTCGACGATGACGTCACGAACCTGACCCTCGTTTCGGTGCACACCGACGATCCCGACGAGGCCGCCGCCGCACGCAACATTCTTCGCAAGACCAAGCTGCGCCTGATCGACGTCGATCGTTTCGGGCACGTCGTCTGACTCCTCGTTCAGCCGCGCTCGCGAATCGCATAGCAACGCGTCGAATCGGGTACGCAACGGGCAGGGTCGCCAGGCTCGGCCACGAAGACACCGCCCATCCGAGCGCGAGAGGAGCAGACGATGCCGCAGCGAGCATGGAGCAAGAAGCGCGAACGCCAGTACGACCACATCAAGGATGGCCTGCTCGAGCGCGGTGAGCGCAAGGACGTCGCCGAAGAGATCGCAGCTCGCACGGTCAACAAGGAGCGCGCCCGCTCTGGCGAGGCGAGGCAGCGGAGCAGAACGTCGACCGAGGACATCTCGTCGTCGCGACGTGGCGGTCTGCGATCGCATCGCGGCCGGGGCGGCCGGACGAAGGACCAGCTCTACCAGGAGGCCAGCGACCAGGGCATCGAGGGACGTTCGAAGATGAGCAAGCGCGAGCTCGAAGCGGCAGTCGGGCGGCGGTAGTTGAGCGAGGAGCGAACGCTTTCCCATCGAGCAGTGCCGCCGGTAGTAGTGTTGCCACGGAGAGTGTGGACGGAGATGGACCGGAACGATCAGGGGGCGGTGCGCCGAGATCCACTCGAGATCACGGTCTCCGCCGCTCGCGATCTGGCGGCGGCGCGTGCCGCAGTGCGGTCGTGGCTGCGAGGTTCGATCCCGGGCGAGAACGTGGACGAGATCCTCCTGGCGAGCGGTGAAGCGGTCGCCAACGCGCTCGAGCACGGGCGGACACCGATCTCGCTGAGCTTGTCGTGGACCGACGACACGCTCGATCTCACGGTGAGGGACTCGGGCGGATGGCGGGTATCAGCGAACGCAGTACACCCGAAGCCGCCGCGACGAGGGCTTGGAATCCCGATCATGACCGCGCTCACCGACAGCCTCACGTTCGAGACCACCGACGGGACCACCGTCAAACTCAGTCGCCGGTTCGGCCCCTGACCATCAAGACGAAGGAAACCTCGATGCTCGACTCGAGAGGTCATCACGCCTGCAGGTGCCTGCCCAGGCGCGGTACATCCGCCTCGCCCGTCTCGTGGGCGCCGGTCTGGCCAACGACCTCGACGTCGACCTTGACGCTCTCGATGACGTCCGGCTCGCGATCGGCGAGGCGTGCGCGCTGGCCGTTCAGTTCGGCGCCGCCTCGATCGACATGCAGTTTTCGCTCCGCGACGGCACGTTGATCGTCCGCGGCGACGGTCGACGGCACGAGAGCGGCAACGCCGTTCAGCCGACCGATCCTGACCACCGGTCAGGCAGCCCCGATGACGAACAGCTCCGGCTGGTGCGTCAGATCCTGGACGTCGCGTGCGCGGAGCACGAGCTGACCGTGGACGAGACCGGGATCGCGTTCTCACTGACGTTCACTCATGGAACATGACGACGCGGCGGACCTCGAGGACTTCCGCGAGTTCCGGCGAACCGGTGACCGAGCGATCCGCAACCGCCTGGTCGAGGCCCACCTTGACCTCGCGCGCCGCGAGGCCATGCGGTTCAGCGGGCGCGGCGAACCGGTGGACGACCTCATCCAAGTCGCCAGGCTGGGCATCCTCAAGGCGGTCGAGCGGTTCGACCCCGACATGGGCGTGCCGTTCACCGCGTTCGCCCGGCCGACGGTGGCCGGCGAGCTGCGCAGACACTTCCGCGACACGACCTGGTCGGTCCATGTGCCGCGAAGCCTCAAGGACCTCCACTCCGGACTGGGCAAGGCGTCGGCTGCGCTCGCGGGGCGACTCGGACGCAACCCGACAGCTCCCGAGCTCGCCGAGGAGGTCGGCTGCACGGTCGACGTCGTGCTCGAAGCCCTCGAGCTGCGCTCGGCGTACCGGCCGACGTCGCTCAGCGCACCGCTTGACGCCGAGGGTGCCACCCTCGATCCCCCGGCGGACGACGCGGTGGCCGACGTCGACCACGCGGTCGATTCCGTGCTGGTCCGCGAGCTGATGAACGAGCTCGACCAGCGGGAACGAACGATCCTGTACCTTCGGTACTTCGGCCAGTTGAGCCAGTCCGAGATCGCCGAGCGCGTCGGGATCTCGCAGGTCCATGTGTCACGATTGTTGCGTTCAAGCGTCTCCACCGTGCTACGCACGAAGGTCGAACAGCTCGGCGAATCCCCGTGAGGTGACGATGACGGAAAGCAAGTCCGAACCAGCTGGAGATCGCGGTCGACCTGCGCCGCCGGCACCGCGACCGTGACGGTGACCGGGGAGATCGATCTCGAGACGAGCGCCGCGCTGCAGCTCGGCACTCGGCGGAGTGCGTGACCACTGCCCGCGTGCATCTCGACTTGACGGGTGTCGACTACATGGACTCGACCGGGCTGCGGGCCGTCCTCGTCGCGCGGGAAGACGTTCGCGAGGCGGGTGGTGACCTCGACATCGTGGCGGCGTCGAGCATCGTCAGCGCGACTCATCGAGATCACCGGCATCGAGGACTTACTGGTCCCGAGGCGATAAGCGAGTGCGCAGCGGTGGGGGTGCCCGAGGGGGGCGTTCCGCGATCTCCTCTCGGTTCTGGTCGGAGCCCCACTCTTCGAATCACGTGGCGGCCGCCGGCGAAACGGAGAGTTCGACCACCACGAGGGCAACGTCATCCCGGGCCTCCTCGGACCCGGGACCGGTCCGCCAGCAGCCGGTCGACGAGCTCGCGGCACGCATCATCGGGATGGAGCGTGGCGGGAAGATCCGCCACCGCCGCCACGAGCCGGGCGATGCCGACGTCGATGCTCTCGCCGCGGCGCTCGACGAGGCCATCGCTGTACATCACCGAGCGGCGTGCCCGGATTCCAGCTTGGAGACCGCCCCGGTTCTCTGACACGGCATCCCGAGCAACGGCCCGCGACCGGTGCCGACGGCGCGCGCCGTGCCGTCGGGGAACTGGACGATCGGCGGCGGGTGGCCGGCGATCGACTGGGCCAGCTCGCCGCGTCTGGTGTCGATCACGACGTAGGCGATGGACGAGTAGCGGCCCTGTCCGGTGCTGACGGTGAATCGATCGAGCTCGGTCAGCAGCTCGGCGGGCGAGTCGACTGCGGTCGCGAGGGCCCGGGTGGCGCTGCGCAACTGCCCCATCGACGCGGCCGCCTCGACGCCACGTCCGACGATGTCGCCGACGACGACCGAGACGCGGTCGTCGTCGATCTCGATGAGGTCGTACCAGTCGCCGCCGGCCAGGCCGACACTTCCGCCGCGATAGAGCACCGACCAGCGAACCCCCTCCCGAGACACGGTCGGCAGCGCCAGCAGGCTCCGCTGAAGGGTGTCGGCGATGGCGTGCTCGACGTCGTAGCGGGCGGCCCGGCGCAGCGTGGAACCCGCCATCGCCACCTGCGCCTCGAGCAGCGGGCGATCGACGAGACGGTCGCTGACACGGTCGGACCAGGCGATGAACATGACCCCGATCTCCCGCTCCCCCGAGACGATCGGGTGCCACGCCAACTCGGCGATGCCGTCGGCTTCCAGCCGTCGGGCCGACCGCGGCGGGAAGCGCCTCGACGTCGACCACCGGGACCTGGTCCGGCGCCGCCGCCCGGGTTCTGGCACGACGGAGCTCGAGATCGAGCATGGCGATGTCGTCCCACGCGTCGGCGCGGAACGTCCCGTTCGCCGCCAGTACGTCCGCGTCGGGATGGGTCGTGAACAGCGCCACGAAGCCGGCCGCGGCGCCCGACGAGACGACGGCTCTGCGGAGCAGCACCTGTGCGACACGGCGGCGGGTGGCGGCCCTGGCCAAGTCCGTCGCGAGGCTCTGGAGGTCACTGCAGCCGAGCCGACGCCAGCTCGGCTTCCTCCCGGGCGGTCCGCTCGCTGGTCGTAGGCGCGGCTGCGCTCGATCGCCGCGGCGAGTCGTTGGGCGACATCGGCGAGAAACGACCGCTGAACCTCGTCGAACGGCTGCGGCTCGTCGAATCCCAGGGCGAGCACCCCGATGCGAGTGCCGCCCGAGCCGAGCGGGAGCACCGCCCAGGTCTCGTCCGATCGTCCGACCGTTGTCGGTCGAGGTAGGCCGCCTCGCCGGTTCGTGCGACCTCGTCGATCGCCGCCGTCGAGCTCGCGGCGCCTGGTCGGCATCGCGCTCGCCGTCGAACAGCCGGATGACCGCGCGGTCGGCGCCGATGTCGCTCGACCGCCTCGTGTGGAACCGCTCGAGCACGTCCTCCGGGTCGACCACGCCGCCGCAGGGTCGCTCCGAACTCGCCCCGTCCGCTGGGCGAGCTCGAGGCGGCGGGCGTCGTTGATCGGGGCGCTGATCAGCGCCGCCAGCTGCTGCAGGGCGGCTGCGCTCGGCATCGACCCAGAGCCGTGCCGGCCGGCGCGGTCACGGTGAGCAGACCGGCGCTTCCGAGCAGGTGAGCGGAGATCTCGTCCCCCGTCGATCGGCACTGACTCGCTCTCAGCGGTGCGGCCGAACTCGAGCCTCGCGTCGGCGGCGCCGAGGAACCGGCGGGCCTGCACACACACCTCGGCCACCCGTTCCGCCAACGTCGCGCCCGGATGCGATGGCGATGTACGCGTCGGAGAGCCCGCGCAGCCAGTCGAGCCGGTCGCGGTCCGCAGTCGCCCGCGACTCGTCGTCACGGCCGCCGCTGTCGAACGCCGCGAGCGTCGCCGAGAGGAACGCGTCCATGTCGACGAGCCGGTCGATCCCCTGCTCGACGACGATCGCCCGGCGCACCTCGAGGTGCATGCCGACGAGCTGGAGCATCGACAGATCGCTCTCGCGCGCCAGCCCGCCCGAGTTCGTCGGCCGCCTGCAGCCCGCGCTCGCCCGGCTCGTCGACGTGGTCGCGCAGCGTCGGTCGCGTACTTGTCGTTGTACGCGCGCGAACCGATCGCTCCCCTCGACTGAGACCGGCATCTTGCGGCGCCGGTTCATCCATCGCGGCCACGTTAGACCCAGACCGGCTGCATCGGCCTGCCAGCGCGCGAGCCATCGCCCATCAGGCCGGGTCGGCGAGACCGAGCGAAGACGCGAGAAGCTGGTCGACCGTCCTGGCGAGCAGGCCGAGTCGGGTTCGCTCGCGCTCGTGCGCGGCTCGGGCCGCCCGACCGAGCGTCACCGACAGTCCCGCCTTCGGGAGGCGCGCCCACATCACGTCGGCCGGGCCGGCGTGCTCGTCACCGGAGGTGCAGGCTGCCGTCCAGAAACGCCCGCAGCCAGGCCGGATCAGGCGGGTCGCCAACGCTGAACGCCGGCGTCCCCGACGCGTCCGTGATGACGACCCATTCGGCGTCGAGCGCCGCCGCGAGGCCACTCCCGAACGTCGTCACGGAGTCTCCCGGCGGGGCCTCGGCAACCCGCGCCCCGAGCTCGAACAGCGCCATCACCGGATCGGGGCGATCCGGTCGGCGCGGCCCTGATGTGCTCGACAGCGACGCCGTCGACCGCACCGATCTCCATGACGAGGAGCTCTTGCGGCGTCTCGTTCGGCAGCGACACCACGAGCTCGTCGATGACCTGGCCGCCGCCGCGTTCGAGGATGTCGATGGCGAGCAGGTCGCCGCGCACCGCGCCGATGCGGCTGGCGACCTGACCGAGCGCCCCGGGCCGGTCGGGAAGCCAGAGCCGGACGACCAGCGTCCGGGCGCCGCCGTACCGTCGCGTTGGTCGTTCGAGCGTTCGCCCCGGAGGGCCGGCCCATCGACGAGTTCTAGCCCAGTTTGGGCAGTCCGCGCTTGAGGTTGCGAATGCCCTGGGCGATGCGCTTCTCGTTCTCGATCAGCGCGAAACGGACAGAATCCCTCACCGCCTGGACCGAAGCCGACACCGGGTGACAAGGCGACGTCTGCGTCGCGCACGACCGTGGAGCAGAACTCGACCGAGTCCATCTCGGCGTACGGCTCGGGGATCGGCGCCCAGACGAACATCGAGCCCCCAGGTGACGGGACCTTCCACCCGAGCCGGTCGAGACCGTCGACGAGTGCGTCGCGGCGGCGCTCGTAGATGCTGCACACCTCGGCCGGGAAGTCGGAGGCCTCGTTGATCGTGACCGTGGCCGCGATCTGCACAGGCTGGAACATGCCGTAGTCGAGATAGCTCTTCAGCTTGACCAGCGCCTGCACGACGGTCGCGTTGCCGAGCAGGAACGCGCAGCGCCAGCCGGCCATCGAGAAGCTCTTGGTCATCGAGTACAGCTCGACCGCGCACTCCTTGGCGCCATCGGCCTGCAGGATGCTCGGTGGGCGGTACCCGTTGAACCCGACGTCGGCGTAGGCGAAGTCGTGGACGGCGACCATCTCGCGCTCGCGGCAGAAGTCGACGACCCGCTGCATGAAGTCGAGATCGACGATCGCGCCGGTCGGATTGTGCGGGAACGAGATGACGAGCACACGCGGCTTCGGCCACCCGATCTCGTAGGCAGTGGTCAAGCGGTCGAAGAACTCCTCGGCGAAGACTGCTCGCGGTCCTCGGCGTGGGCCAGCGAACGCATCGGCACCTGGCGCAGGTCGGCGCCGGCGAACAGCGGTCCGTAGATGTGAATGGGGTAGCTCGGGCTCGGCACGATGGCCGCGTCGCCGCGGTCGAGGAGCACCCACATCAAGTGGCTGAACCCCTCCTTCGACCCGATCGTGTTCGTGATCTCGGTCTCGACGTCGAGCTCCACACCCCACGTCTTCGCGTAGTAGCCGGCGATCGCCTCGCGCAGCTTGGGCAGACCGCGCGACATCGAGTACCGGTGGTTGGCCGGCTTGTGGCTGCTTCGGCGAGCTTGCTGGACCGCGATGTCAGGTGACGGGATGTCGGGGTTGCCGAAACCGAGGTCGATGACGTCCCGCCCTGCTCGCCGTGCCTCGATCTTGAGGTTGTTGATGATCGTGAACACGTACGGCGGCAGGTTCGAGATGCGCCTGAACTCCATGCCTGACGACGCTACCTGTGGAGCGGCGGCGGCGCGTGACGTGTATGCGACGATGTCGCGATGCCATCGGACGGATTGCGAGGCACTGCCGGCCGGGTGCATCCACGTGGTGATCGAGATCCCCCGTGGGAGCCGGAACAAGTACGAGATCGACCACGAGACGAACCGGGTCTATCTCGATCGGCGTCTGTTCACCGCCACGACGTACCCGGCGGACTACGGCTTCGTGCCCGACACGCTCGGAGGCGACGGCGACCCGCTCGACGCGCTCGTGCTGCTCGACGATCCGGTGTATCCCGGGGTGTGGGTCGAGGCGAGGCCGGTCGGCGTGCTCTACATGCAGGACGAGGCCGGCGAGGACGCCAAGCTGATCTGCGTTCCGCCGAAGGAGCCGCGCTGGGACGGCGTCAGCGACATCGGGGATCTGTCGCCGCAGCTCGTGGCCGAGATCCGGCACTTCTTCGAGGTCTACAAGGCGCTCGAACCGGGCAAGCACTCCCTCACCCAGGGCCTCGGCGGCCGCGACGACGCGTGGCGGGAGATCGAGGAGGCCAGGGCGAACTACGCCGGCCTGCACACCGCGGACGCCGCAGAAGTCTGAGCCGAAACGAGCACCACCCGTCCCACCACGCGATCTGGTTGCCATCGACTCCGATCGCTCGATGAGATGGCCAGGTGCCTCGCGGCACGTGGACAAACCGGCGTTCGAGGGAGCGTGGGTCGAGTGTTGTCCTAGTCCTATTCGGACAGTTCGAAGCGCGCGTTCTGTGCGCCGCCGCGGAGGCACCACGGCGCCCATCGGCGGGCATTCGGCGCTGGTGGGGTCCGTTCAGGGCCATACGAGTGCGGAACTGTTCCACCCGAGTGCCGAAGAGCGCCACAGGGGGTCCTGCCGCACTCGGAAGCGCTTCAGCACTCGGGTGATGGCACGGATCGCCAGCACCATATCTGCCGCTATTCACCCGCTGCGGAGCGGCGTGACCGACCGAACGACGTCCACGGACCTCCCGAATCATCGTGGGAGCAACAGCCCATCTCATCCAGCACGCGCCGTCAGCCGGCGCTCGAGGACACCTAGGGCAGGCGTTATCGCGCGTCGTTATCGGACGATCCTGACAGCCGCCGGAAGGCATCGGTGATGTACCAGGCGAAGACGGATCCGAGGAAGGCGCGCTGCGCGATTCCCTTGCTGGGAGCGTCGGATCGATGCGTCAGTCCTGCTGCGACGAAGCCGACGGCGGTTGCGAGACCGTTGCCGATGGTGATTGCCCGGGAGGTGGGCGATCGTCGGTGGCTGGCGTCAACGAAGGGCAGCAGCGTCCAGGTCAGGAACGTGACGATGCTGGCGATCGCATGAGCGGAGTCGGCGGCGGTCGCTTCCGAATCCTTCGTGGGGTCCGGGCACGTCACGTCGCTACAGCGGAACCCACCGGCCAGGATCGTTCCCACGCCGGCGACCCGCAGCAGCGCTCGCTGTCCGCGGCGATTGCTGGGCATCGCCAGCGTCGCCGCACCGAGAGTCATGAAGCCTGGGATCATGACGACGGCCGACTCGGTGTGTTGCGCCGCAAGCCCGCTGATGTGGTGGCGCCGCTGGGAGTAACCAGACTGTCGTCGCGCGCCGAGCAGCCGGCGGGACACTCGGGCGGCGCGGGTACTCGGATATCCGTGCCGGCACCGGATCGGGCACGATGAGCGGGTGCAAATCGACGACGTCGCCTAGGCGGGTGGGCTGGCTAATTCTCGCAGCCGTGTCCTCGTTGATGGCGGCGCTTGCGCTTCTGGATGCGGTCTACCGCCTGTTCGTTGGCGAACCGCTCAGGCTCCTGTGGCTCGTTGTCGGAATCCCGTTCTGGTATTGGATCGGGGTGGGAGCGTGGCGCCGAGCCAACCGCAGTTCGAGCTAATTGTGACGACCGGGGACGTTGTCCTTGGCGGGACGCGCCACCGACCGAACGGCGGCCCTGCGCCTTCGGTAGCGCCAGAGTCCCGGCGTTTCCGGACGTGCCTATCGGTGATTGTTGGACGCGATTCTCGGACGACGGTGGAGCTGCCGAGCGAGACCCCAGTTGTGGCCGGGTTCGAACTCTCTCGCCGAGCTAGCGTCGCCACGTGTTCACGATCGAGCAGATCGACGGGCTGCACGAACGTTTCGGCAGAGCAGAGACCCTGTCCGACTACGTTCGATCACTTGCGGCGCTCGGAGTCGAGTGGTACGACTCCTTCATCTCGGACGGGCACTCTGAGTACGTAGGACACGACGGCCCAGAGAGTCATCTCACCCGCTGTTCACGACGAGCTGACCGTCGCCCAGGAGAGCGACCACGAAGGACTCGTCGATCACCTGACGCGTCACGAGCGGGGCGAGACGAGCTACCTGGAGATGTCGAGGGGCTTGGCTGAGAGCGGGATCGAGAAATGGACCGTGGACACCGACGCGATGACCATGACGTTTTGCGACCGGGCGGGCAACGACCTGCTCGTCGAGCAGATCACGTGAGACGAGCCGGCGGCAGAGGACGCCTCCGGCGGAACACGGCGTCCGGATTATTCGGACGCCGCAGTCGGGATTGCCCGAAAGCCCGAGTCGTCGCCGTCGTGAAAGAAGACGTGGCCGAGCAGAGAGCGGTCCGGACGCAGTTGGACCCATCCACGGCCCGACACACGATCGCCCTCGTCGGATCCATCCCATGTGAACTCAACCGCTGGTCGACCGTCGCGCTCAACGTGACGGCCGTCAATTGCGCCCTCGACGGCGATGAATTGGAAGCGGCCGCTGCCGTTGCGGGTAATCTCTATGAAGGCCGGTCCGACGAGGTCGATTGCGTTTCGATCCCACAGATCCATCTCTACGATCCGCCAGCTTCCGATCGCCCGGGACGCCACGCACCGAACGTACATCTCGTGTCGGACCCGTTTGTCGCGGCGACCCGGCGGTCGAGGACGCGGCGAGCCGGGATGTTCGGTCGCGTTACCCGGACGGTTTGTCGGGTCGGGCGTTGTGAGCTGTGCCTTGGGATCCTTCGAACGCGGGCACCGCGCACTCCGGAGCGGAGTCGACCGCCAACCTCTCCCTAACTTCTGTGCAGCTTATCTACTATGACGCCGACCGCAGACGTCTGACGACGGAACCATGGACTCGACGGTTCGGCGGACGCACAATGGTGGTGGTGTTACAACTCGTCGAGTATGAGGATCCGGTGACCGCTGCCGCGGAACGGCGGGCGACACGATGACCCCGCTCCGGGCGGTGTACGACGAGCTTCGCGTCATTGCCGACCGACGGCTCGGCGAGCTAGGCAACGCCATGGCCGCCCCGACCGATCGCCGGTGACACCGGTCGGTCGAGCGCCTCCCGCTGCTCGCCCGGCAAAGACTGAAACTCAGCGTCGTGTTCGTCGACGAGTCCCGAGAGGTCTCAGTCATCGCAGAGCCCGCACAGCAATGACCGGGTCCCGGCGGTACCCGGACACTCGCCGCGGGGTTATTGGGACGCGGTGCGGCGGGATGGTGAGCGACGTGCTCTTCGATCCCACCAAAGTCGACCTCGCGGCTCCGCGTCCGACGGGACGACCGCCGAGCTCTACATCGTCGCCGACGCTCCGTGGTCGGGCTCGGACGCGCAGATCCGGTCGCGATCCTCTTCGACCGCGGAAAGTGCTCGATAATGACGGAACTCGCGGACCGAGACGCGTCCGGGAAGTGCCGATGGCCCCGGGAGGCTATTTCTACGAGCGATCACACCGACCGGGCGTGGCCGCCACTGGGCGCCGTCTGGTGGCCGTGCACGGCCGCGTCGGAGGGCGCCGCGGACGCGCGCAGCTCCGCGACGCCAGGTGCACCGCTCGGCCGGCTTGGGACCGGCCACTGCGACGTCCGAGTCAGACTCTTCACTCAGAGCGGGTTGGTCTCACGCGGCGCCGTAGAGCGCGGCACCGATGGCGCCCGCCTGCTCGCCGAGCTCGGCGAAGCGGATGTCGGGCTCGGGGCGGAGACTCGACGCGTAGACGGCCGCGGCGACGTGCCGGCGCAGCAACGGCTCGAACACCGGGCCGGCCGCGGACAGTCCGCCACCGAGCACGAACCGGGCGGGGTCGAACGCGTTCGGTGAGGTTCGCCAAGCCCGCCGCCATCCAGCGGGCGAAGTGGTCGAGTACAGCGATGGCGTCGACGTCCCCGCCGCCGCGGCGGCGACGACCTGCTCGGACGTGATCGCATCGATCGAACCCGCCGCCGCGGCGAGCGAGCCCAACCGTCCCTGCGCCGCGACCCGCTTCGCCTCGAGGGCGACGGCCGATCCCGACGCATAGCGCTCCCAGCATCCGATCTGACCACAGGGGCAGGGAGGGCCATTGGGGTCGATCATCATGTGCCCGAACTCGCCTACGTATCCGTGGGCGCCGAGCAGGAGCCGGCCGTCGGCGATCACCCCCCCGCCGATGCCCGTGCCCATCGTGATCATGATCATGTCGTTCGACGCCGCGCCCGGCCCCGAGCCGCCACTCGGCGAGCGCCGCGCACGACGCGTCGTTGGTCACCTTCACCGGCCGGCCGAGCCGGTTGCTCAGCGCACTCGCCGCGTCGAAATTGGTGACGCCCGGAAGGTGGGGCGAGGACGTCAGCACACCCCCGCGCGTGATCGAGCCGGGCAGCCCGACGCCGGCGCTGGCGTACTCCGCCGCGACCTCGCTCCGGAGTACGCCGGCCAGATCCTCAACGGTGTCGAGCAGGTGGTCGGCACCCCGTGGCGTCCGGCGCCGGTCGGTGGCGACGACATCACCGCTGTCGTCGATGACGACGCCGAGACACTTGGTGCCCCCGACGTCGACGCCGAGGTGCAACACCGCTTCGCCGGAGCTCAGGACTCGGCGCGAGCCTTCAGCTCGCGGATCGTGTTGAGGATGCGTACCTCGGCCCGCCGCTTCACGAACCCGGGCAGCGGCGCGACCAGCTCGATGAGCAGGTCGTACTTGACGTAGGTGCCGCCCTCGCCATCGGGCCGGAAGTGGTAGGCGCCTTCGATCGCTCGCTCGATGTCGCCCTTCACCATCTTCCACGACAGCGCCATCGGCGCGTCGGAGTAGTCGTACGCCAGCGTGTAGTGGGTGCTGCGACCGAGCGCCGACGCCCTGAACTCCACCTCGGCGGGTCGTCGCTCCTCGTCGCGCGCCCTCACCACCACGTCCTTGATGTCCTTCGCCCACTCTGGATAGCGCTCGACGTCGACCGCGACGTCCCACACCCGCTCGGGCGGCGCGGCGATGGAGATGTACTCGGTGGCGGTCTCAGCCATGGTGGTCATTCTGGCCGATCGCGGCGTCCTCGATTGGCACGCTCGGATGAAATGGGGCGCTGCCTTCGCTGGAACGTGCCGTGGAACGCGGCCCAGAGTCCGTTGAGCCCGAATCCGAACATCGGTACGAGAAATCCGACCGCGAGCGACGAACCCGGCTTGCCGTCAGGGCCGTCGAGCCGGGCGAACGTCGTGGCCGTCGCGGTGATCACCTGGACGGCGAGCAAGGCGAGCATTGGTCGCTTCACGGCGACTGGTGTGGGCGGGCCGGCAAGGAAGTAGAGGCCGGTCACGGAGATCTCGTTCGTGCGGCTGCGCTGCACAGCATGGAGATACGACCACAGGAAGCAGACCACGCCCGACCGCGAACAAGGCGAGCGCCGTGATCGCGCCGACCCACTGCAGCGCGTTCGTGAAGAACACCGCCGCGAGGACCGCGGTGATGACGAACACGACGGTGCCGGCGACATTCCTGCTCGAGCGATGTTCACGCCTCGTGACCCCGAGCGAGCGACCGAGACGCTCGGCGAGCACGTCGTAGGAGAACTCCGTGACCGCCCGCTCACGGGATGCCACACCCATCGCGACCCGGGCGTCGTCGGCGTCGAGCAAGCCTTCGATCGCCGCCGCCACATCCCGCCACTCCTCCGGGTGCCTGACAACGCGGCCCGTCACGCCGTCGACCACGGCTTCTGCGGCCCCACCGGAGTCCCCGGCGACCTGCGGCACACCGCACGCCGCGGCCTCGACGAACACGATGCCGAACCCCTCCTGCTCGAGTCCTCCCCAGCGCGACGGCACGCCATCGTGTACACGTCGCCACAGGCGTACAGCCTCGGCAGCTCCTCGTTGGAAACCCGGCCGAGGAATTGCACCGGCGCCTTGGTCTCGGCGGCGATCCGGCGCAGCCGACGCTCGTCGCGGCCGCCCCCGGCGATCGCCAGCACCAGATCGGGACGGCCCGCCCCGAGCGCGGCCACCGCCCGGATCACGACGTCGAAGCCCTTCCGGGGCACGAGCCGCGAGATCGACACCACCAACTCGGCATCTCGGGCAGCCCGAAGTGGCTGCGGGCCTGGCGCCGCTCGCTCGCTCGAGCGGGCGAAAGCGTTCGACGTCGACGCCGGGCGGCACGACGGTGATCGGCAACGACCGGCCGGCGGCCCGTTCGGCTTCCTGGGCCGCGTAGTGACCAGCCGAGACGACGTGTCGAGCGCGGGGAGCACGGCGGCCAGTGCCTGCTTGGTGCCAGGCAGGCGTCCCGGCACGGTGACCTCGGCGCCGTGCAGCACGACGTCGTAGGGCAGCTTCAGCGACGGGCCGACCAGACCAAGCGGCACCGCCGGGTCGAGGACGACCAGGTCGGCCCCGATCTCGGCGGCGAGGTCGTTGATCCGGCGCACCATCGGCGGGTGCGGAAGCAGCACCGGTTCACGAACCCGCTCGACCCGGAACGCCTGCGCCGCGTCGAACTCGACGGCGCCGGCGTGCGGGCTGGTCATGACCGCGAACGAGTCCGGCGGCAACCGTCGCCACCATTCCCAGAGCAGCGACTGGATCCCGCCGATCTTCGGCGGGAAGTCGTTCGTGACGAGGAGGTGCTTCACGGCGCCGCCGCAGACCTCGGCCGGACGGCCACCGCGTCCGCGAGACCGAGACGCTCGCTCGCCCAGGTGGCGTGCTCGGCGAGCATCCCGTCGACGTGGTCCCGGTACCGGGCGAGCACGTCGCGACGTGCGCCGATCGCGGGCATCGCCCGTGTTCCCGAGAACCACCAGCGCGTTGCGCCGCAGCCACCGCGGATCGCGGCCGGCGATGTACCAGCGCCCGTATCGGTCGAGCACGTCGTCGTCGCTCGTTTCGAGCAGGTCGAGCACGTCGACCCACGCCTGCCCCTCGCCGTCCAGAGGACGGCGATACCGCCCACCGAAGCGGACCGTTGGCGGGCACGCCTCCTGGCAGTCGTCACAGCCGTAGATGCGGTCGCCGACCGCTTCGCGGAGCTCGACCGGAATCGGTTCTGGCCGCTGCAGCACCCAGGCCAGGCAGCGGTTGGCGTCGATGACGCCCGGAGCGACGATCGCCGCCGTCGGGCAGCGTTCGATGCATCTGGTGCACGCACCGCACCCGTCACCGACCGGAGTCGCCGCCGGGTAGGTCGCCGTGGTGATGACCGAGCCGAGCACGAACCAGCTGCCCGCTCCGGGAAGGAGGACGTTGGCGTTCTTGCCGAACCAGCCAAGCCCGCCGAGGTAGGCGACCTCGCGGTCGACGATCGAGTTGTCGTCGGCGAACGCGACAGCCCGCTCGCCGGCCGCCCGCAATCGCAAGGCGATCGCCTTCAGCCCGGCGCGAAGCGGTCCGTAGTGATCAGTCCACGCGTAACGAGCCGACGCGTGCGTGGGATCCGGGGGGCCGCGCTGGCTCGCGGTCGGCGAGGTACGGCCGCGCCGCGACCAGTATCGATCGGGCGCCAGGCACTGCCCGGGCCGGATCGGTCGAGCGCTCCGGATTGCGGTACGTGAATCCCATCCCGGCATCGAGACCGGCGGCGCGCCGATCGCCGATGGCCGCGCGAGCACGAGTGAGCACAGCAGCAGGAGCCACGCCGAGATGCTCGATCCCGTGGCCCCGCGCAACCTCAGCGAGCTCGGCGAGCGTCGGCATCGGGTCGAGTCGGCGAGCCACGACATCAGCGTATTGACCTCACGCGCTCCGGAACCGGGAGTCCGGGATCATGCCGGCCTTGGCGAGCAGGCGGATCGCCCGCTCGGTTGCGAGATCGAACACGACCGCGCCCGATTGCCGGTCGAGCACGTGGGTGACAACACAGCCGCCGCACGCGGCGGTGTGCTGCATCACGCACTCAGTACACGAGATCACCATGGGACCACTGTGACAGGAGGGTCTCGCACAGCTTTCCCGATGCGCGGGATCGTGAACTCGCCCGCGGCGACGGATTGGCACGACCGATGGGAACCCCGTCAGGCGTACGGCCCGCTACGGTCGCCCTCGTGGAGCGAACGATCCGTGTCCTGCGCGTATTCACCAGAGATCATCACGGCGGGAATCTCCTCGGCGTGCACGACGGGCTGCTGCCCGACCACGAGATGCAGGCGATCGCCGCCCGGCTCGGGTACTCCGAGACGATATTTCTCGGCGAGCCGACGGACGGCGTGACGGCCGTGCGGATCTTCACGCCCGCCTCCGAGCTCCCATTTGCCGGACACCCGCTCGTCGGGGCGACGTGGCACGTGGCCGAACCGGGCGGAGCTGCTGCACTCCGTTGCGAGATCGGCGTCGTGACCGGCCGTCGAGACGGCGAGGACAACGCGAGCATCGCGGTGGAGTACCTCCCGCCGGTGGAGCCGGTCGATCCGCCGAGCGGGACGACGGGAGCTTGGATCGCCCGCATGCCGCTGGCCTACGAGGTTCAGCGGCTCGCCGATCCGGAAGCGATCGCCGCGTATTCGCCGGTCGACGAACCAGACCATCGACTCGTCTGGGCACCGGGTGATGACGGCCGTGACGACGTGGTCCGCGCTCGCTTCTTTGCCTTCGGCGTTGGCGTTCCGGAGGATCCGGCGACCGGGAGCGCAGCCGTCGCGCTGGCGGCGGTCCAGCGTTTCGAGGGTTGTGCCACCGGGTCCTTCACGATTCACCAAGGCGCCGAGATCGGGTGCCCTTCCCGCATCAACCTGTCATGGCGGCCCACGCTGGCGACGATCGGCGGTTCCGTGGTCGACGACGGAACCCGGTCGGTCGCGGCTTGACCGATCATGTCGACCGACCGATCGGTGCCAGCATGACCGAACTGTCCGGTCTTCACCCTTCGGTTGCGGCCGCCCGACAGCAGGCCTGAAGGCATCCATGCGCTCGACCGATAGGCGCTACCGGCCGGCGCGGCTGGTGAGATAGGCACCGACGAGGACGAGCGCGAGCCCGGCGATCGCGATCGCCTCGACGTGTTCATCGCGGAGCACGACGCCGAGGATCAGCGCGACCACGGGGATGAAGTAGGCGATGATCGACCCGCGCGTCGCGCCGACGCGTCCCATCAGCGTGCCGGCCGCCACGAACGCCACCCCGGTGCCGAGGGCACCGAGGATGAACACCGCTCCGACCGGCTTCCACTCGGCCGACGAGTCAGCGACACCGGCGAGGGCGTACGGCAGCGTGAACACGAGGGCGAACATCTGCGCCCGCCAGACCACGGAGATCGAGCCGTAGCGCTGCTGGAGCGGCACGATCAGGTTCCCGGCGAACCCGTAGGACACCATGGCGACGATCACGAGCGCAGCTCCGAGTGCAGTCTTCGAGCCGCCCCGCATCGACGGGAGACTGATCGCCACGACGCCGAGGAAGCCGACGCCGATCCCGATCAGCTGGTTCCGCCCCGGCAGCCGGTGCAAGAAGAATGCCGCGATCGGGGCCGAGAACAGCGGCAAGGCGCCGTTGAGCATGCCGGCTACCGATGACGACACCCACTGCTCGCGCGACCGGGAACAAGGTCATCGGAATCGTCAACCACACGGTGCCGAGCAGCGCGATGCGGGGGAGGTCGGTCCGTTCGATGACGCCGCGACGCGCGCCGTGGGGATCGCCGCCAATGCCGTGAAGCCGAACGCGATCCGCAGCCATGCGACAACACCCGGCTCCATCGACTCGAGACCCTCGGCGATGAGCAGGAACGAGGCACCCCAGATCACCGACGAAAGGGATACGAGCGCCCAGTCAAGCGGCGCGAACGGCGCCCCACTGGTGCCCTCCGCTGTTGCCGGCAGGCGTCCAGCCCGCACCGCACGGTCGACCTCGATCGCGTCGTCGAGCGCCTCGGACGTCATCGCCGCCCAACCTAGAGGCACCTTCGTCGGCAACGTGCGCCGGAATCGGCCGTTGCGTTATGGACAGGCCCGCGCGACGTTGATTCCGGGGGACCGGCCATCGCGTTCATGGAACCAGGGCGTTGGGCGCCCAATTCGCGCAGCGCTCGGCGGGGCGGGCTCAGCTCAGTGCGAGGTCGGCGAGGGAACCACTGGCGACCAGGTTGGCACCGGCGGCGGCGACGTCGCGACGGATGGCGGCGTCGTTCGTGACCACGACCACGGGGCGGGCCGGGTCGAGGCTGGCGACCTCGGCACGGATCACGTCGTCGGCGGTGATCCCGGCCGGTGAGTAGCGCACCCTGGCGAGCCGGCGTTGGGCGGCGTGGGCCCCGATCACGTCTGCCCCGTCGAACACGACCGCGATCTCCGATCCGTAGCGCCGGGCGATCGTGTCGACCGCGTCGAGCATGCGGTCGCGTTGTTCGGCCAGCGACAGGTCGGGCCACGTGAGCTTGGCGACGTTGTAGCCGTCGATCAGAACGAGCACGTTGGGGAGCGAGACCAGGTACTCAGTCGATCGCCGCGAGTCACGCGCCGCTCCACCGGGAAGGGCGACGGGTTTGCGGACCGGACCGGGTACCGCAATGAGCGACGCCAGCCGATCAGCGACGGTGCGTGCGGACGATGCCAGCGCCCTGAGCTCCATCATCTGCGCCGCCGACACGTCGATGCCCGCTCGTTCGGCTCGCGCCGACAACAGTTCGTCGCGCTGGCGCTCCGCATCTGTGGCGCGGGCGAGCGCATCGTCGCGCTGCCGCTCGGCTCCGGCGAGACGCTGACGGTCGGCTTCGGCGCGGTCCGACGCATGCCGGGCCGCCTGCTTGGCGTCGGCGACATCCGCTCTCGCCGCGGCAAGGTCGGCCTCTGCGGCCCTGCGAGCGGCGCGCGCCTCATCGACCTCACGTTCCCGTTCGGCGAGCCGGTCGCCGATCGCGACCAGCTCGGCACGGGTGCGCGCCGCAGCCTGCTCGGCTGCCTCCCGCCGCTTCTCGGCCCGCCGCACGGCCTGGGCCACCTCCGCTTCGGCGGCCGCCGATCCGGCCTCGTCGATGAACACCGCGACCCGCTCTTCCCACCCCTCCTCGCGCCGCAACCACTCGATCCCGATGGCGTCGACGAGCTGGTCGGTGGCACCGGCAGCGACCCTCGTGCGAAAGTCCGGATCGGCCTCGATGATCCGCCTGACCCGGCCGAGGACCCCGGCCGGCAACCGGCGCTGGCGCAGGAATGGCTTCAGTTCGGCAGGAAACGCCAGCGGCGGCTTGACCTTCTGGCCGGCGTCGGCGATCCCGACCGCGAACTCGAGCGCAGAGCGCAGAAAACGATGCTCGAGCGCCGCTGGTCCCGGTTGCGAGACGGTTGCCACGACGTGACGTTACGTGGCCTACGGGTCGGGGCGGAGAGGTGGCCTGCTCGCTGCGATTCGACCAAAGGGGTGTGCACCCGACCGAGAAATCGTCATGCCAGCACATCTGGTCGAGGCGATCGATTGCCGGACCGTCAAGCCTCGAAACCAGAGTCGTCGAACGAACCGCCTTCGAACGTTTCCACCATTGGCTCTGGTTCGGCGAACGCGGACGTCTCCTCGAACGAGGTTGCCACGTCGCTCTCGCCGAACGTCACGAGCTGCTCAGGCTCTGTGGCGGGGCCGAACTCCGCGCCCGTTTCGAATCCGGGCTCGGCGGCAAACTCCGACCCGGCGCCGGACCCGGTCTCGGACTCGAATCCGATGGCCGCATCTGGCTCGTTCACCGATCCCGCAGCAACCGCGTCGCCGCTCATGTCCATCGCCGGCATCTCGATCTCGACATCCGACGACGCCGCGACGACTTCTGTCTCGGTGCCCAACGGGTCCGCCTCCCCCGCGCCGCCGGCGTCGCTCAGGTCGCCGAAGACGCCGGGGTTCGTCTTGATCTGCCTCGGCAGCGGGGCATCGTCGGCCGCCGGCACCGGGTCAGGCTGCTTGTCGAACGCCTCGGCCTTGGTGCGGAGATCCTCGGCCCGCATTCTGGCCTGATCTGCTGCCTCCTTGACCCGCTCGGCTCCGGCGACGCCGCGGGACTGCAGGTCGGCGTGCGCCGCATCGAGCCGTTCCGCCTCTCTCATCTCGGTGGCCGCCTGGCGATACACACGCGCCTGGTCCTCCTGGCTGTCCTGGGCACCCTCGTTCCTCGCTCGCCGGCTCCACGATTCTTTGACCTGGTCGTCGAACTTCGTTTCGTCCTGGGCATGTTGCGCCGCCGCGGTCCGACTGGCTTCTGCGGCCCCTTTGGCGTCCGCGACCTGCCGCTCGGCAATCCGGTGCTCGATGTCCAGCCGACCTGCCTTCTCGGTCATCTCCTCGGCCCGAACGGCGTCGCCGGTGTTCCGGTACTCCTCGGCTCGCTTCGTGACCTCGGCCCGCTCGGCAGCGATCCGTTGTGACACGGCCTGCTTGTCGGCCAGTTGCGCATCGGCGGCAGTCGCAGCGCCTTCGGCCGTGGCGCGGGCCCGCGCCGCGGCATCGCGCAGCCTCACCGCATCCGAGGCGGACGTCTCGTACTCCTCGTTCGCGTGAGGATCCGCGCCGCGCCGGCGCCGATGCTCGAGGCCGAGCGCCTCCTCGTCGAGCTGGTCGGCAGTGGTCAACTTGGGGTCGGCCAGGGTGCCGTCCCCGGGGAACTGGACTGGCGCCGGTCCCTCCTCGACCCGCTGGTAGACGACCGAGCCGTCGGGCTGGGCAGCGAGCGTCTCGCCGTTCCTCCACGCCTGTTCGAGCCGGCCGCTGGAGATCTCCTCGTCGATGAACGCTTGCAGCCGGGCAGCGTTCTCGGCCGACGGCTTCACTGCGTCCTTCGGTAGGAAGTACTCGATGTGGCCGTCGGTGTGCAGCCGGACGAGGGCGCCATCCTGGACGCCGGTCTTGATCAAGATGATGTCCTGCTCGTTGAACCCGGGATCGTTGTCATACCGCGCCTTGGCCAGATGATCGGCGCGGTCGGCGGAGATCGAGCCGTCCGGATTGATCGACACGCCGTAGCCCTGACGGGCCATCTCGATGACATGACCGAGCTTGGACTCGATCCAGTTCTCGTCTGCCTCGGTCATCGGCGTGCCCGCTTCAGCGCCGACGTAGACGTGTCCGTCGTGAGCAAGCGTGACCCTCTTGCCGGCACGCAGCGCGTCGCGCATCTGCCGCAGGTCGCCATCGTCGCCGATGACGTCCCTGGGAGCGGTCGGGATGTGGTCGTTCCCCGCCATGTTCCATGACGGTACGACCGGCACTCCGGCGTGTCGCCGGGAGGATTCCCGGTTTCCGGTCCCAGCATCAGATCAGGACGTTGCGGCACCGGCCGACGCGGCCTGGGACACCGCGATGAACGCCTCGAGCGTCGCGGCGGCCGCGCCTGAGTCGACCGACTCGGCCGCCATGCTCACGCCGTCCGACATCGTTGCGGCCGCTTCGGCGACGACCAGGCCGGCCGCGGCGTTGAGCACGACGATGTCGCGGTGCGGTCCCGGTTCGCCGCCGACGACGTTGCGAACGACGGCCGCGTTGCGGGCCCTGTCCCCGCCGACGAGGTCGTCGCCCACAACCCGCGGAAAACCCAGCGCAACAGGGTCGATCGAGAACGACGCGCGGCTCACCGCCGGTCCCGAGGGCGAGCACGGTCGACGGCCCCGTGGTGGTCAACTCGTCGAGCCCGCCACCGTGGACCACCCAGGCATCGGTCGACCCATGGTCGCGGAGCGCCACGAGCATGCGTTCAGCGAAGCGCCCGTCGGCGACGCCGATGAGATGGCGGCGCACGCGGCCGGGATTCGCCATCGGTCCGAGCAGGTTGAACACGAGGGGAATCCCGACCTCCCGGCGGGCGGGACCGGCGTGGCGGAATGCCGGATGGAAGCGCGGCGCAAAGCAGAACCCGATGCCCGCCTCGTTGAGACACCGCGCGACACCGTCGGGGCCGAGGTCGATCGCCACGCCCAGCTCCTCGAGCACGTCCGCCGTGCCGCACTGCGACGACACGCCGCGGTTGCCGTGCTTGCAAACCGGGACGCCGGCCCCGGCGACCACGATCGAGGTCATCGTCGACACGTTCACCGAATGTGACCGGTCACCCCCGGTGCCGACGATGTCGATCGCGGTCGCCCGCATCTGATCGCTCAGCGGGACGAGCTCGGCGGCGCCGAGTACGGCGTCGAGCAGCCCCGACAGCTCTTCCGGCGGACTCGCCCTTGACCCGCAGCGCGACCGCGAACGCCATGAGCTGGGCGGGAGTCGCGCCTCCAGAGAGGATCACGCCCATCGCCGTTGCGGCCTCGCCCGCAGTGAGGTCCTGCCCGTCCATCAACTGGGTCAGGACCGCGGGCCAGCCCCCGAGCGCCTCGAGGTCGGCCCGATCACGCGCCGCAACATCGGTGTCAGTCACGGCACCGAATCTACGCGTGTGGGGCGTCGCCGCACCCGGGCGGATTGTTCAGGCTGGGCGGCGGCGCTGGCGAATGATGCGGCGACGCTCGCGCTCGGTTGCACCACCCCAGACTCCGGCCTTCTCCCTGTTCATCAGTGCGTGTTCGAGGCAAGCGACCCGGACTCCGCAGCCATCGCACACCGATTTGGCCTGCTCAGCGTCGTCGTCGTCGTCGGGATAGAAGATGCTTGCGTCGAGCCCACGACAGGCTCCCAACTTGCGCCATTCGATCTGTTGCACCGACACGTGTGGAATTCCCCCATCCCCTCGTCTGCGATCGAGACGATAGAACGCATCACGTCGCCAGGTCCAGAGGCAATTTGCCTCGGCCCCGGAATGCCGCCGCGACGACCTCCGTATCATGCGGGCGTGGCTGCCACTCGCTCGGGCGCTTCCCCCGACGCAACGTTCAGCAGGGAGGAGATGGTGCGCCGCCTGGCGTCGGAGACGTTCGACGTGCTGATCATCGGAGGGGGGATCACGGGAGTCGGTGTGGCCCTCGATGCCGCATCTCGCGGGCTGTCCACGGCACTGGTCGAGGCCGACGACTTCGCGTCCGGCACCTCGTCGAAGAGCTCGAAGCTCGTCCACGGCGGTCTCCGATATCTCCAGAACGGCGATGTGCGGCTCGTGTACCAAGCGTTGCGGGAGCGCAAGCGGCTGCGTCGCAACGCACCGCACCTGGTCAAGATCCTCCCGTTCCTGCTGCCGATCCTGACCAAGGACGGGCTGCTCCCCCGACGGGTGGCCCGGGCGCTCGGCACGGCGATGTGGATGTACGACCTCACCGGCGGGTGGCGCATCGGCAAGTTCCACAAACGGCTCAAGGCCGACGCCGCCCATGATCATCTGCCGACGATGGATCGCGCCAAGCTCGCGGGGGGCTATCTGTACTACGACGCGACGGTCGACGACGCCCGCCTCGTGCTGACCGTGGCCCGCACGGCTGCCTCGTACGGCGCCGCAGTGGCCAACCGCTGCCGGGTCATCGGCCTCGAACACGCCGGTGACGGGACCGTCACCGGCGCCATCGTCTCGACCGGCACCGGCGAGATCACCGTGAAGGCAGCGGTCGTGGTCAACGCCACGGGTGTCTGGGCGGACGAGATCCGGACGCTCGAGGACGGCGTCGCCCCCGATTCGATCCGCCCCGCGAAGGGTGTCCACGTCACCGTCCCGTGGGCGCTGGTGCGCAACGACATCGCCGCGGTGATCCCGGTCCCGCACGAGAAGCGGTCGCTCTTCGTCGTCCCGTGGGGTGCCCGGACGGACGGCACGTTCGTGCACACCTACATCGGCACGACCGACACCGACTACCGCGGCCGGCTCGACGATCCCCCATGCACCTCGGCCGACATCGACTACGTGCTGCGAGCCGTGAACGCGACCATCACCACGAACATCACTCCCGACGACATCACCGGCGTGTGGGCGGGGCTGCGTCCGCTCGTGCGCTCGGCCGAGAGCGCCCGCACGGCTGATCTGTCGCGCCGGCACCGGGTCACGAATGGATCGGGCGGAGTGGTCGGGATCAGCGGCGGCAAGCTCACGACGTACCGCGAGATGGCCGAGGACACGGTCGACGAAGTGGCCTCGCTGCTCGGGCGCGGGCTCAAGTGCCGGACGAGGTCTTTGCTCCTGCTCGGCGCCGAGGGATTCCGCGACTCCACTCCGGGTACCCGGGACGCGAGGCTCGGCGATCGCTACGGTTCGCTGCGCGCCGGCATCGACGCGTTGATCGCCGCTGATCCGCCGCTCGCGGCACCACTCGTGCCCGGCCTGCAATACGAACGGGCGGAGGCGGTTTACGCGGTGCGCCACGAAATGGCGACGACGCTGATCGATGTGCTCACCCGCCGAACCCGCGCTCACCTGCTCGACCGCAAGGCGACCCTCGAAGCAGCGCCCGCGGTCGCCGCGCTGTTGGCTGCTGAGCTTGGTTGGGACGACGTCGAGACCAAGCGCCAGGTCGATGCCTACTCCGAGCTCGTGGCCCAGGAGCAGGCCGACGCCCGATGAGCGAGCGCGAGCGAGCTCATCCGACGCCTCCGATCGAGCTGAACGTCGCCGGTGGCGGGCACGTCGCAACCCGTTGGCCCCGGTCGGTCGAGATGCCAGTCGGAGCGATCGCCGAGCTGCGGGCGATCGCTCCGCTGACCGCCGCCGAGGAGGATGACTTGGCGACGGCCGAGGCGTCACGCGACTGGTGGCCACTCGCGTTGCACTGGTCGCTCGCCGGGCAGGTTCCTGCCCATGCCGCTGTGGTCTGTCACCCGTCCGATACGGAGCAGGTCGCCCGGATCGCCGCAGTGTGCAACCAACGCCGCATCCCGCTCACCGTGACCGGCGGGCGGAGCGGCGTGTCCGGCGCGTCGGTCCCTGTCTTCGGCGGAGTCGTCCTCGACGTCACCGGATTGTGTGGCCTGGTCGGTGTCGACGAAACATCAGGAGTGATCGAGGTGCGCGCCGGCACGTTCGGGCCCCACCTCGAAGCCGAGCTCGCCGGTCACGGACTCAGCGTCGGGCACTTCCCGCAGAGCTTCGAGCTCGCCACCGTCGGTGGCTGGGTCGCCTGCCGCGGCGCCGGCCAGTACTCGACGCGTTACGGCAAGATCGAGGACCTGGTCGTCGGGCTCGAGGTCGTGCTCGCCGACGGACGGGTCGTGCGCACGGGCGGGGCGCCCGCAGCGGCCGTCGGACCCGACCTGAACCAGCTGTTCGTCGGTTCCGAGGGCACGCTCGGCATCGTCACCACGGTGTGGCTGCGAACTCATCCCCGGCCATCCTCCGAGCGCAGGGCGGCCTACACGTTCGACACGTTCGCCGATGGGATCGAGGCGTGCCGGCGGGTGCTCAGGGCCGGCGCAACGCCGGCGGTGATGCGCCTCTACGACACGGTCGAGTCGGCGGGCTCCGGCCGGGGCGGTGACGGCACTCGCTGCACGCTGCTCGTGCTCGACGAAGGCGACGAGCTGATCGTCGACGCCACGATGGCAGTGGTCGCCGCGAGCTGTGCGCACGGAATGGCCGCTGACGAGGGGCTCGTCGACGGCGTGGCTGGAGCACCGCAACGACACGAGCGCGCTGCAAGGTCTGACGCGCAAGGGCTACGTCGTCGACACGATGGAGATCGCCGCGCCGTGGAGCCGGCTCGCGACGCTGTTCGACGGCGTACGGGCCGCGCTGATGGCGGTTCCTCATGCCGCGATCGCGACGTGTCACCTCTCGCACAGCTACTCCGACGGCGCGTGCCTGTACTTCACGTTCCTCGCCAAGCCACCGGCCGGCGAGGTCGAGCGCACGTACGTGGCGCTGTGGGACGCCGGCCAGCGGGCCGTCCTGGCGGGAGGAGGGAACCTGTCGCACCATCACGGCGTTGGTCTCAACCGCTCCCGCTTCGTCGCCGACGCGCTCGGGCCGGGCCTCGAGGTGCTCGTCGCCATCAAGCAGGCGCTCGACCCCGACGGGGATCCTGAACCCGGGCAAGCTGGGACTGCCATCGCCATTCGGACCGCCCCCGTGGCCGTGAGCGGCACGAGCTGGGACATCCCGGCGATCCGGATCCGGCGCCCTCGTGTCGTTGGTGTTCGCGATGCCGTTCTCGATCGGGTCCCGCATCGCCGCCAACGACGACAACGGTGCGCTCGCGGCATGGCTCGGACTCGGCGCGGCCATCGGCTTCGTCATCGGCGCCGGTTGCGCCGCGTGGGTGCAACGCGTGGTACGCCGCTCAGCCACGGCATGGTGACCGCGGGCGGCACGTACCTTGCCGCCCAAGCGGTCTTCATCGCCGTGCGGCTGATGCGGTCGGAGTCGGTGCACTGGTTCGCTGTGTTCTTCAACCTCAGCTTCGTGCTCGTCGCCGGCGTCGTTGGCGGCTTGCTGGGCCAGCGCCTGCAGGCCAGCGGGTTCCAACCGACCAGCCCGCAGGCGGAAGCCAGAGTGACCTCGCTGCTGGTCCTCGACGTCGGCACGACTCGACGCTACGAGCCGCGATCGTGGACGAGCGCCTCGACATCGTGGCGATCGAAGCACGATCCACGCCACCGGCGTCTCCAATGCCCGGCCTCGTCGAGTTCGACGCCGCGGCCCTTGCCGCCGAAGCGTTGGCGGCCGCGACCGTCGTCATGTCGCTGTCGCCGGAACCGCCCATCGCGGTGGGGATCACCAATCAGCGGGCGAGCACGGTCCTGTGGGACCGCACGACGGGCGAGCCACTCGGGCCGGGACTCGGATGGCAGGACCTGCGCACGATCGGCGAGTGCTTCGCAGCCAAGTCAGCAGGGCTTCGGCTCGCGCCGAACCAGTCGGCGACGAAGCTGGCGTGGCTGCTCGAACACGGTCTCGGCGACCGGGCAAGTGGCGACGTCTGCTTCGGCACGGTCGACTCCTGGCTGGCGTGGAGCCTGTCTGGCGCCGCGCTGCACATCACGGACCACACGAACGCGGCCGTCACCGGCCTCTGCGGGCCGAACGACGTGAGGTGGAACGAGCGGGTGCTCGAGCTCTTCGCGATCCCGGACTCGACGCTCCCGACGATCGTTCCCTCGAGTGGCGTCGTCGGTGACGCCACCGCGCTCCCGGGCGCCCCGCCGATCGCCGCCCTCGTCGGCGACCAGCAGGCGTCGCTGGTCGGTCAGGGCTGCGTCCGACCCGGTATGGCGAAGATCACGTTCGGCACCGGCGGAATGCTCGACCTGTGCCTGGGCAGCACGCCACCGGCGTCCCGCAGCGGGGCGACCACGGCTCGTATCCGATCGTGGCGTGGTCGCCGCGGGAGCGGTCTCGTACGGCGTGGAAGCGATCATGCTGGCGGCGGGCGCGAACATCGAGTGGCTTCGTGAGCTCGGCATGATCACATCCGCCGCGGCGAGCCACGACGTCGCCGCCACCGTCGATTCGTCAGGCGGCGTCACGTTCGTCCCGGCGCTCGTCGGTCCTCGGCACGCCGCAGTGGGACTTCGGCGCACGAGGGACGCTGCTCGGCGCCACGAGGGGAACGACCGCGGCCCACGTCGTGCGGGCTGTGCTGGATGGCGTGGCACAACGCGGCGCGGACCTGGTCGACGCCACGCCCGCAGACTCCGGCTTCGAATCGATCGATGCGATCCGGGTCGACGGCGGCATGTGCGCCAACCCGACGTTCGTCCAGGCGCTCGCCGATCTGGCAGCACGCTCGGTGGAGGTTTCGCCGGTGACCGATGCCACGACCCGGGGCGCGGCGCTGCTCGCCGGGTTGGCGGTCGGTGTGTGGAGTGACGTCGACCAGGCTGCAGACCTGTGGTCGCCGTCCCGCGTCGTCGATCCGACATCCGATCGCTCGGCCGACCGCTCACGATGGGCCGATTCGATCAGCCGGTCCCGGTCGTGGATTCCTGAGCTCTCGTCACTGGACTTCTAAACTGCGTGCGCCATCGTTCCCCCGAGCCGAGTGGGGCGCGACCCCGCCAGAATTCGGCCTGACCGAACCGACAGAAGGGACTGCCCCTCGTGGACAACCCAGCCGCGGCGCCTCGCTCGGCGCCGCCGACCAGTGAACCGGCCGCGAGCACCGAGCCCGCCCGCACCCACCACGACGACTGCCTCCCACCCAGCCAACGGCCGAGGACATCCCGCTGCTCGCATTCGCCCAGTCGTTCGAGCTCACGGCCCGCGACCTCTACCGGACGGCGATCGACGCCGGGGCGGCCGGCAGTACGCCGACGTCTTCGACGACGTTGACGGAGAACCACGAGGAGTACGGCAACGTGCTTGCCGGCCTCATCGGGGTCGACGCACCGCAGCGGCGTGACGACGCGATCTACGACCAGTTCGTCGCCGGCTTCGAGAGCAGCGACACGGCGGCGGTCGCCCAGGCCGGGTACGACCTCGAGTCGACGGCCGTGGCCACCCACACCGAGCTGATCGGCCAGCTCGTCGGAATCGACGGCGCGACGACGATCGCCGCGATGCTTGTCGTCGAGTCCCGACATTGCACGGTCCTCGCCCACCTCGCGGGACAGGGCGACGACATGGCCGCGCTGCTCGACAACAACGCCACCGCCCTTTCCCGCGCCGGCGGAAGCCTGATCGATGAACACCAGCGCTCCACGAGTCCCCGTCCGGCGCTCGCCGCGGCAACCGATCAGCCGCCGGCGCCTTTTCGAGGTCGGCGGCGCAACGATCGGGACTCGCCGCCGTGCTCGCCGCGTGCTCGAAGGACGAACCGAAGCCCAGCTCCCGGACGGGTCGGTGAGGCTCCGGTCCCCACCGATCTCCCTGACCCCGAGGTCAACGACGCCGTGTACCTGCGCACGATGGAGTCGTTGGAATATTCGATCCTCGACGTGTATGCCATCTGGGTGGCCTCGACGGGCTCGGCGAGAGCACCACCGCGATGCTCACCCGGTTCACCGAGGACCACACCGCCACTGCCGAAGCGCTCGGCCGAGCTGACCACCGAGGCTGGCGGCGAGCCATACGCGTGCGCCAATCCGTGGCTCATGGCGCGTGCAGTTCCAGCCGGCGCTCGACCACATCGTCGGCGAGCCCGGCGGCGGGCGACGCCGCGGGCAGATCGACCGACCCACCGACGACACCAACCGGGACACGCTCGCCATGGTCAACGGCCTCGAGACGCTCGCGTCGGCGACGTACCAGCAGATGGTCGAGAAGCTGTCGACACCAGGGCTGATGAACGCGGCGGAGATGGCGGAGGTGCAGGCGCGCTTCGCCGCGCTCGTGGTGTTCGACGGCTCGCGGCTGGCCGCGATCGCGCGGCGGCTGCAGCTGCTCTGGGGCGAGCGGGCGGTGGTGCTGCCCGGCTGCCTGCTCGGGGTCTACGATCTCGGGCGCGGGCTGTGTCGGGCGTTGGTCTTCGACGCCGACGCCGCGGCCAGCGAACTCAAACGGGCGGTGGCCGCACTGGACCGGCTCGCGCGGGACACCCTGGTGCTGGGGGATCGGCTGTACGGCACGGCGGCGTTCTTCCAGGGGCCTGCATGAGCACGGCTGTTGGGGGGTCGTGCGACGCAACAAACAGCTGGGTCTGCGCAAGCTCCAGCGCCTCGCAAGCGCCGGGTCCAGGGCGGGTTGCTGGAGGACTGGCTGGTCCGCGCCGGCTCCGGGGTCTCGGCCCCTGCGCAGACCCTGCGCTACATCCGCTGGCGCCGCGGGGGCACCCGCTACGAGGTCCTCACCAACGTGCTGACCCCGGCGCGGCTGAGCCGAGGAGGCGCTCGACCTGTATCCGTACCGCTGGGGGATCGACGTATGTTCTTCGATCTCAAGGAAGTTTTGAACCTCAACCGGGTCTACGCGGCGAACCCCAATGCCGTGGCCATGCAGGTCTACGCGGCCGCCATCGTCTACAACGGCATGCGCGTGGCCCAGAGCGAAGCGGCGGCGCACTTGGGCTGGCCGCCGGAAACTATCTCGCCGGCCAAGTTCTTCCCCAAGCTCGCGGTGGCCTGTCATCTGCATCTGCAGGAACAGCAGTGGTCACGCCAGTTCCACCGCCGTGGGTCCCGCGCCCATCCGCATCTCATCCACCGGCGTCAGCCCTGGGCCCACACGGCGAACACCACCATCAACGTCGAGCGGCGCTCTGAGTCCCGCCGTCGACGGCGCTATTGCCCGGCGCGGCGTCACTGGAAGTCACTGGCTGATGTCCGTGGAGGTCGCCGCTTCCTGGCGAAGTTATCTTAGCGGCGATGTCCCTTAGAGTTGGGCTGGA
>CAVXSN010000001.1:0-248884 GCA_963764455.1 Ilumatobacteraceae bacterium | reverse complement strand
ATCGTTGCTCGCCGAGCTGGCCGGCGAGGTCGGCATCGACCCGCGCCTGGGCTCGAGACCATGGTCCGGTGAACTACATGCCGCTTGTCGACGAGGCCGTCGAGCTCGCCGGCGCTCGTCGACCACACGCTCAACCACACGACGCCATTGAGCAGGCACCGTGACGTCGAGGTGCTGGTACGTGCCGTTCACCTCAGCGGCAACCCGCTCGCCGGCTTCGTCGGTCACATCGGCGACGATCACCGCCGCGCCCTCGGCGGCTGAGTGCCCGCGTGGGCTTCGCCCATGCCTTGCGCCGCCCCCGTGATCAGCACCACCTTGCCGTCCAGTCGCCCGATCGACCGACCGTAGTGGATCGGCGGCGGCTCGCGTCGCACGCGAAGATCCTCAGCGGGGTCGGATTTCGGTGCGGTCGGGGCGCCAGATGTGGAGCAGCCCAGCGTTGTCGTGGGTGATGCGGTAGCCGTGGCTGGTCTTGAAGCGGTTGTGGAACCCGTCGAGTGGGTCGGCGTTGGCCTGATCGGTCGGCCCGTCGCGAGCCGGAGAATTCGTCCATGTGGTCGACCTGCACCCCAACCCGGTGCCCGCAGCCAGGCCAGCAACACGTCGTGCCGGCGAGCCAGGCCATCTCCCGGGCGATCCCGGTGAACAGGCGGGTCTTACGGCCGGCGTTGACGACGACCCCGGCCGGGTTGAACACGACGCGGCGCACGTGGCCGATCACGCTGGCGGCGAGCACGTCACCGGGATCCACGGGGGCGCCGTCGATCGTCTCGCACCGCCGCAATCCCAACCCCGCCCCATCGCCACCGGCGAACCGCCAGACCCGGCGGCTGGCTCATCGGCCGGTTCGGTCTCGTCGCCAGGCACCCGGCCGCCAGCCATTCGGGCGAGGTGTTCTTCGAAGGTTTGCTCGTCGCAGACCAGATTCACCAGCGGGCCGGGCAGCTTGCCCGAGTCGTCTTCGACCGCCGCCATGAACGCAGCGAACACCGCGTCAGCGCGCCGCTGATTCGCCGTGCGCTCCAACATCGACGGGGTCGCGGCGTCGCCGTGCTCGGCTTTGACCTTGTCCCAGTCGGCCTGGAACTCGGCCTCGGCGAAGGCCTCGAGGACCTTGGCGATCGCGCTGCCCTGCACCACCCCGAACTGGGCAGTGAGATGGAACGTGTCGTCCAACCGGGTGATCGACGCCCGGCGACCCTCGTGCGCGGCCTCATGACCACGATGCGCGCCCTCGACATCGGCGAGCTGTTCCCAGCGGCGCACCACCCTACGAAACCCATCGAACCCGAGTGATTCGGCCCAGCCGACCAGCTCGTCGATGCAGTCGGCGATCCGTCACCGGCCCGCGGATTGGCCCGCGCCCTGGCCAACTCGGCAACCTGCGCCCTCCGAGCCGGCCACCGGCGAGCTCTACGCCTACCTTCGGGCACAACCTGACCAAGTCGACTTCGCGGACCCGACCCATCGCCTCGCCGTACGACCAGTTCACCGTCGCCCGCGCCCACGACCCCAACGTGACATGCCCATCGTCGCGGAACGACCACCACGATCGGCCTCATCCAACACCGCCAACGTGGCCGCTTCGAGCACCCGGCGAACTCGCTCGATCTCGACCAACCGATCACCCAACTCCCGACCATCAACCCGACCGGCGAACTGCACAACTCGAACCAGCCCGACCGCGCCAGTCCCGCACCTCCGCCTCGCCGCCGGGATCGAACGTCGAGCTCATACCCCCATCATGACAACAGGGTCTCACACACTTTCCGGAGCCACCGACGACCATCACGGTGCCGGCGGGCACCGAAGCATCGACCACGGAATCGGACACGACGGAGCCTTCGACGACGGCCACCCGACCCTCATGTCTTCGAAAGCGATCACGACGGGATCGGATGCGAGAGCTGACCACCAGAAGGGTGCAGCGCGGTCGCACCGACCCCGCTCGGTTCACGGGCGGGTGATCGCGCCGAAACACGCCGGTAACGGGCTGGTCCTATGGTCAGACCAGTGATCGACGATCGGAGACCGTGACCGTTCGCGCCCAGCCGGACACCTGCTACTGGGGCTACCTCGACGCCGCGCAGCCGGCGATCGTGACTGTCGAAGCGGCGCGGAGCTGACGATCGAGGCCGTCACGCACCATGCCGGCGACGCTCCCGACGTGATGATGGACGACGGCATCGGGCGATCTGGGAGGGGATCCCGGAAGCCGCTCGGACCCCGGGCGTGCACATCATGACCGGCCCGATCCACGTTCGCGGTGCTGCCCCGGGCGGCACGCTGCGCGTCGACCTGCTCTCGATGACGCCGCGGCTGCCCTACGGGTCGAACTGCGCCGCCCACTGGGGCCTGCTCTACGACCGCTTCGGCAAGGAGCGGATCACGATCTACGAGCTCGACGGGATCGATCGGCGCGAGTTCGGGCCGACGGCTCGCCCGGTGTTCGGCTTCGACTTCGCCGCACGCGAGCTGTACGACGTGCCGGGGTCATCTCACCGGCGGGTTCGACCGACGGCAGCCATTCGGCCGCCCCGTCGCCGTCCCGGTTCGGCCTCATCTCGGGGTGATGGGCGTCGCCCCGGCCGAGGTGGGCCGCCGCAGCAGCATCCCGCCTGGTCCGTTCGGCGGGAACGTCGACAACTGGCGGTTCGGCCCCGGCGCCTCCGTCTACTACCCCGTGTCCCAGAACGGCGCCGGCTTCTACGTCGGCGACCCGCACTTCGCCCAGGGCGACGGGGAGATCTGCGGCACGGCGATCGAGGCGTCGCTCGACGTCCGGCTCCGGCTGACCGCGCTCGGCGGCCTCTCGATCGAGACGCCTGTGCTGGAGACCGAGACCCACTGGTTCACCCACGGGTTCGGCGACGACCTCGACGCCGCGATGCGCATGGCCGCCGAGACGATGTTGAAGCAGCTCGTCGATCGCGTCGGGTTCACGGCGGACGAGGCGTATTCGCTGGCGTCGGTCGCCATCGACCTCGGGGTCACCCAGGTCGTCGACGGCACGCTCGGTTGCCACGCCGGGATCGCCAAGGCGATCGTCGGCAATCTGCTCGGGGTGTAGCCGCGGATGAGCGGTCTACCCTGGCCCGATGGTTGACCGACCAACAACCGAGTCCCCTGTCTCGCAGCTCCGACTGGTCGTCGAGGTCGAGGATTTCGACGCGGCGGTCGCCTTCTATCGGGATGTGCTCGGGCTGCCCGAACAGGCCGCGTTCGAGGGGGACGGCGCCGCTCGGGTCATGATTCTCGATGCGGGCCGCGCCACGCTGGAGCTGGCGAACGCGGCGCAAGGTGAGATGATCGACGAGGTGGAGGTCGGACGCCGGTGCAGCCCAGTGTTCCGGGTTGCGTTCGAGGTTCGCGACACGGTCGCCGCGGCCGAGCGACTTGTCGCCGGCGGGGCGGACTTGCTCGCTACGCCGCGAGAGACACCATGGCGGTCACTCAACGCACGACTCAACGGGCCCGGACCGATCCAGCTGACCCTCTTTCAGGAGCTGGAGTCGCTCGAGCAGCGCTCGAGCCGGCCGGGATTCACGTGAGTCCGGCGAGTCACCGTCGAGCAGGCTCAGCTAGTGCCCGGAACCGAGGACCGGCCACACCGGCCGCGGATCGAGGCCGGCGTCATGGAGCAGGCGGGTCTGTGCGTCGGCCGCCTCATCTCGCAGCGCGGCCGTGTCCACGGTGACGCAGTGCCGATCGAGGACCACGACACGCCCGGTGGCCACCACGTCCGTGACCACCCGGCCGTCAGAGCCCCAGATCAAGCCCAGGACGGGGTCCCGTGCACTCGGCGTCCAGGACGCTCCCGTTGCGTCGAGCACCACCACGTCGGCGCGCTTGCCGGCTTCGAGCGAGCCGATCTCGTCGGCCATCCCGATCGCCTCGGCGCCGGCGATCGTGGCGAGCTCGAGGGCGGTGTGGGCGCCGAATCGCGTCGGCATTCGCCGGACATCCTTGGCGAGTCCGGCCGCCAGCGCCGCCGCCCGTAGGACGTCGACGGCGTCGCCGGCGTTTTCGGCGTCGCACCCGAGGGCCAGCCGTCCGCCTCGTTCGAGGAGGTCGGCGTGGCGGCCGGCCCCGGCCACACCCTGGCCCAGTCGCAGGTACGCCCACGGGCAGTACGCCACCGCCGCCCCGGAGCGCAGCAGCACGTCGAGCTCGTCGTCGTCGATGTGCACGCCGTGGGCGACGAGGACGTGACGCCCGAGCACGCCGAGCCGGTCGAGGTGCACCAGCGGCCGATGACCCGTCCGTGCGAGGTACGCCGCTGCGTCGGAGTCCGACGGCGACAGGTGGAACGTGAGATTCGTCGCCGACTCCCTGGCCAGGCCGCTCGCCGCGACGACGAGCTCGTCCGACATCAGGTCGTGGCCGACGAGGGTGACCCAGCCGCGCACCCGCGGGTGGCCGCCGGCGAGCTCGAGCACGGCCCGCTGGCGATCGAGCACGTCGGCCACCGACCCGGACCACGGCAGGCCCGTGTCGGAGCCCCACGAGCCGAGGGTGCCGCCGACCCCCACCCGGTCGTATGCGGCCAGGACCCGCTCGGGATGTCCGACGGTTCCCGCCTCGACGGTGAACGTGATGCCGTTGCCGACGGCGTCGATCGAGCGCGCAGGTCGCCGACAGCTCGTCGTCGTCGGCGGTGTGCGCTTCGTGCAACGGCACGGCCCACGAGAAGATGGCCTCGCCTGGACTCGATCGCGTCGGGGATCGTCGAGCGGGCGAGCCGGTCGCCGGTGAGGTGCTGGTGGGCGTTGATCAACCCGGGGATCACGACGGCGCCCTGGCCGCCAAGGCGTTCGCCGGCCGTCCACCGCGAGGCCACGTCCGCTGCCGGCCCGACGTCGATGATGCGTCCGTCGCGGATCGCGACGGCGCCGTCGCGCACCATCGTGCGCGACGGGTCCATCGTGATCACCCAGCCGCCCTCGACGAGCAGGTCGATCGGCTCACCGGGCGTCATGGCGACTATGGTAAGACCAACAGACCAATTGTCGAGCCAGTGGAGAGGAGACGGTTCGGCGTGCTCGTCGAAGCCCCCGCCCTTCGCGGGTACTGGTACGTGGTCGCCGAGAGCGACGACATCACCGCTGCACCGCACGCCGTGCGGCTGCTCGGCGAGGACGTCGTGCTGTGGCGCGGTCCCGACGGGACGCTCATCGCCGCCCCCGACCGCTGCCCCCACCGGGAAGCGCCGCTGTCGCTCGGGCTCATCGAGGACGGGTACCTCGTGTGCTGCTACCACGGCTGGACGTTCGGCGCCGAGGGCCGTTGCGTGCGTGTGCCGTCGGCCGACGTCAGCGTCCCGATCCCGCCGAGGAGCCACCTGCGCACCCTGCACCTCGTGGAACGCTACGGCCTGGTCTGGCTGTGCCTCGACGAGCCGGTGGCGGGCATCCCTGAGATGCACGCGGAGCACGACCCGGCCTATCGCCGGATCAACTCCGGCGTCGACGTCTGGAAGACGTCGGCGACCCGGATGACCGACAACTTCATGGACATCTCGCACTTCCCGTACGTCCACGTCGGCACGTTCGGCATCCCCGAGAACCAGCTCGTCCCGAAGATCTCGATGGAGGAGCTGGACGCCGACTTCTACGGATACCGCTACCACGCCGAGGTCGGCAACGACAGCGGCGCGGCGTCGTCGGGCTCGCCGCCAAGGTGATCACGCGATCGATGACGACCGGATTCAGCCTGCCGTTCAACGTCCGCAGCACGATTCGCTACGAGACCGGTCTCGACCACTTGATCCTGCTGTGCACGACTCCGATCGACGACGTGACGTCCTACTTCACGTTCGTCATCTGGCGCAACGACGACTTCTCCGTCCCGGCGGAGGAGGTCATCGCGTTCGACCGGGCGATCGGGGCCGAGGACAAGGCGATGCTGGAGAAGGTGCCGGGGGTGCTCCCGCTCGATCAGACCGCGACCGTCAGCGTTCAGGCCGACAAGCCGTCGGTGGAATGGCGACGCCAGCTGGCGGCGGTCATCAAGGGGTGAGCGACCTCGAGGGGCTCGCTCGCGATTTCGAGCGGTCACCCCAGCCGGCGGCCGTACATCTCGCCGAGCGGGTCGCTGATCAGCTCGAGCCGCGCCCCGTCGGGGTCGCGGAAGTAGAGCGACGACCCGTCGACGTGCTGGTACGGGACGCCGGCCGCGTCGAGCTTGTCCTTGAGGTGTTGCCACCGATCCGGCGCGACCGAGATGGCGAGGTGGTGAAGGCCACCGAGAACCTCCTGGTACGCGCCGACATCGAGGCCGGGCAGATCGAAGAACGCGAGCGCGTTGCCGTTGCCGATGTCGAAGAAGAAGTGGGTCGACCCCTCGTAGTCCCGATTCTCGAACATCTCCGTGAGCGGGAACTCGAGCAGCCCCTGATAGAAGTCGACCGTCCGTTCGACATCGGAACTGATCAGCGCGGTGTGGTGAACCCCGCGGGCGCTCGACGGCGGGCGGTCCCCAGCGGGCCGCAGGTGCTTGCGAGCAATCTCGGCGCGAACCTTGTCGAGCCGCTCGCGCTCGGCTGCCGCAACCCCGGCCATCAGCGTGCTTCCCCGACCGGGAGCAGGCGCGACGAGCGCGTCGATGTAGGGAGTCGGGTCGGCGTTGACCGCCTCGCCGTAGAACTTCACCTTCGGCTCGGTGCCGCTCGGGCGGACCTGGACGCGGACGCCCCCGGCCAACTCGAACCGCAAGAGGTCGGCCTCCGGGTACGACACGACGTCGATGACCCTGGCGCCGGCGATCTCCCTGGGCGGGCTGGCCTGCAGGCGCTCGACGGCCTTCGCCCCATCGACGGGATCCATCCTGACCGACCTGTCGCCGGTGACGTGCCGGCCGTAGCGCCCGGCGATGCCGTCGAGCTTCGCCTGCAGCGACGTGCCTTCGGCGGCGGCGACGGCCGCGACCTCGGTGAGCATCACGGCCGCCGAGATGCCGTCCTTGTCGAGCGGGCGCTGCGTGACGAGGTACCCGAGCGCCTGCTCGTAGCCGAGCACGAAGCGCAGCTCGGGGTGGTCGAGGACCGTCCGCCCGATCCATTTGAACCCGGTGAACGTCTCCTTCGAGTGAACGCCGTAGTGCTTCGCCATCTTGCCGAGGAGCGACGACGACACGAGCGTCGTCACCACCAGACGGTCGTGGCCGGAGGTGTTGTCGAGGATGTGCTCGGCGAGCAACCAGCCGATCTCGTCGCCGCCGAGCCGCCGCCACGAACCGTCCGGCTGCGGGATCGCAGCACCCAGCCGGTCGGCGTCGGGATCGTTGGCGATCGCGATCAGCGCGCCTCGGTCGGCGGCCAGCGCGATGACCAGATCCATCGCCCCCGGCTCCTCGGGGTTCGGGAAGGCGACCGTCAGGAAGGCTGGATCGGGTAGAACTGCTCGTCCACGACGAATGGCCGATCGAATCCGGCCCGCTCGAATGCCGCACATGCGGTCTCCCCACCGACGCCGTGCATCGGCGTGTAGGAGACGGGGACACCGGGCACGTCGGGGCGGAGGCGCACCCCGGCAATCGACGCGACGTACGCGCCGGCCACATCGTCGCCGAGCGTCTCGATGAGCGGATCGTCCTCGGCCGCCAGCTCGATCGACGTCGGATCGACGAGCTCGATCTGCTCCGAGATCCCGGCGTCGTGCGGCGGAACGATCTGCGCCCCGTCGCCGAGATACACCTTGTACCCGTTGTCGGTCGGCGGGTTGTGCGACGCCGTCACCATCACGCCGGCGGCGCCGATCAACTCCGTCAGCGCCCACGCGAGCACCGGGGTCGGCAACGGGGCCGGCAACACCCTGGCGCGGATGCCGCGAGCCGCCATGACGCGGGCCGTGTCCAGTGCGAACAGGTCGCTCTTGCGCCTGGCGTCATAGCCGATGATCACGCCGCGCGTCGCGGCGCGATCAGGATCGAGCTCGAGCAGATACGTCGCGAGCCCCGCCGCCGCCTGGCGGACGACGAGCCGGTTCATGCGCAGCGGGCCCGCGCCGACGGCAGCCCGCAGTCCCGCGGTGCCGAACGTGAGGCGCCCGCCGAACCGCTCGGCCAGTTCGGCCGGGTCGCCGTCGATCAGGTCCTGCAGCTCGGCTCGGATGTCGTCGTCCGGCTCGGCCTCGAGCCAGCCCTTGGCGATCTGGGAGATGTCGTGCGCCGTCACTCAGACGAGCGTACGCAACTCGACGAGTGGCCGCGGCCCGACGTGGCTGATCACCTCGGCGGCCGCGATCGACCCGAACCGGGCGCAGTCGGCCAGCGACTCGCCCGACGTCAGCCCGAAGAGGAATCCCGCCGCGTAGAGGTCGCCGGCCCCGGTGGTGTCGAGCACCCGATCGACGGGCTCGGCCGCGACCTGCACGGTGCCGTCGGGGGTCACGACGTACGAGCCGTCGGCGCCGGCGGTCACCGCGATGAGCGGGCACTCCCGGCGAACGGCGTCCATCGCGGTGGCCACCGAGCCGACCTCGTACAACGCGCGAGAGCTCGTCCTCGTTCCCGAACAGGATGTCGACCCGCTCCTGCACGAGCCGGCGGAAGTCGGCCCGGTGCCGGTCGACGCAGAACGAGTCGGACAGCGTGAGCGACACCCGCCGGCCCGCCGCGTGGGCGACGTCGGCGGCGCGGCGGAACGCCGCCTTCGCGTCGTCGCGATCGAACAGGTAGCCCTCCATGTACAGCACATCGCCGTCCGCGATCGTCGCCTCGTCGAGATCGTCGGAGCACAGCAGGCTCGACACCCCGAGATACGTGTTCATCGTGCGCTGGGCGTCAGGCGTGACGACGATGATGCACCGTCCAGTCGGCGTTGCCGGCGAGGGGGCACCGGGGCGGAACGCCACCCCGACGGCGTGGAGGTCGTGCCCGAACACCGTGCCGAGGTCGTCCTCGCTGACCTTGCCGATGTACGCGGCGCGGCCGCCGAGGCTCGCCACTCCGCACATCGTGTTGGCGGCTGAACCACCGCTCATCTCGACCGCCGAGCCGAGTGCGCGGTACAGCTCGACCGCTCGTTCCGTCTCGATGAGCGTCATCGAGCCCTTGACCAGATCGTGATTCAGCGAGGAACGAGTCCGGCGCGTGGGCGATCACGTCGACCAGGGCGTTGCCGATGCCGACCACCTGGTAGCGGGCAGGCGGGGGTGCGGCGACGGCAGGATCAGACGCGGGCACGACCCGGCACGCTATCCCCTGTTGCCATACCATCGACCCGGTGACTGTCACCACGGAACTCGCTCCCGAGTCAGCAGCCCCGGATCCGTACCGCCTCGGCAAGGGAGTGATCCCGAGTCGCTACGACGTCGAGATCACCCCGCACCTCGATGCTGCCTCGTTCGCCGGTCGCGCGTGTCGATCGCGGTCGACATCGTCGAGCCGACGAGCCGGATCGTGCTGAATGCGGTCGAGCTGGCGATCACGGCGGCGTCGGTCAACGGCGCCGCCGCGAGCTGGACGCTCGACGAGAGCACAGAGCGCCTGACGCTCTCGACCGTGGAGCCCGTCGCCGCCGGCCGGGCGACGATCGAAATCGGGTTCACCGGCATCCTCAACGACAAGCTACGCGGCTTCTACCGCAGCACGTTCGTCGACGCTGACCGGGACCGAGCAGGTCATCGCGACCACTCAGATGCAGGCCACCGACTGCCGGCGGGCGTTCCCGTGCTGGGACGAGCCAGAGTTCAAGGCCGTGTTCGCGATCACGCTCGTGATCGACCCCGCGCTCGACCGCCGTCTCGAACGGTTCCGAGATCAGCCGAGAGGAACGAGAGGGCGGCCCCGACGGACGGCGCGTCGCGGTCCGCTTCGCCGACACGATGGTGATGAGCACCTACCTCGTCGCCTTCGTGGTCGGCCCGCTCGAGGCCACCGAGCCCGTCGACGTGGACGGCGTTCCGCTGCGCATCCTGCACGTGCCCGGCAAGGCTCACCTGACCGGGTTCGGCCTCGAGATCGGCGCGTTCGCGCTGCGCTGGTTCCAGAACTACTACGGGATCGCCGTACCCGAGCGACAAGCTCGACCTGCTCGCGCTTCCCGACTTCTCCGCCGGGGCGATGGAGAACCTCGGCTGCATCACGTTCCGCGAAGCCCGCCTGCTCATCGACCCGGAGACGAGCACGCAGGCCGAGCAGGAGACAGTGGCGGACGTCGTCGCCCACGAGCTCGCCCACATGTGGTTCGGCGACCTCGTCACGATGCGGTGGTGGAACGGGATCTGGCTGAACGAGGCGTTCGCCACGTTCATGGAGATCGCGGCATGCGATGCGTTCCGCAAGGACTGGCAGCGCTGGACGACATTCGGTCTCGAACGCTCGCTGGCCTTCGAGACCGACTCGCTGGAGAGCACCCGCCCGGTCGAGTACGAGGTGCGATCCCCTGCGGACTGCGAGGGCATGTTCGACGTGATCACGTACCAGAAGGGCGGCGCGCTGCTGCGCATGCTCGAGCAGTACCTCGGCGACGAGCGCTTCCGCCAGGGCGTCAGCCACTACCTGACGCGACACCAGTACGGGAACACGGAGACGAACGACCTGTGGGATGCGATCGAGGCGACGAGCCACCGCTCCGCGGAGAGCCCAGAAGAGGCGGTGCCGGTTCGCCAGATGATGGATTCGTGGATCTGGCAGCCCGGCTACCCGCTCGTGAGCGCTGTCGCTCGACGGCGATGAGCTCGTCCTCCGCCAGCAGCGGTTCGCGTTCGGTGAGATCGACGACACCACGACGTGGTTGGTGCCGGTTCACGTGCGCGCCGGGGCCGATGAGATCCGGGTGCTGCTCAGCGACGGGACGACCAGGATCCCGCTGGCCGACCCCGACGACAACATCGTCGTGAACGCCGGCGGCCACGGATTCTTCCGTGTCGAGTACAGCGTCCGCGCTGCGCGATCGCCTCGCCGGCAGCGGCCCTCGGCTCAGTCGACACCCTCGAGCGCTACAACCTGATCGACGACGCGTGGGCATCGGTGGTGGCCGGCCGCCTCGCCGCCGCCGACTTCCTCGCGTTCGTCGAGGGTTTCGGCGCCGAACGCGAGCTCGCCGTGTGGCAGGCGATCGGGATCGGCCTGAACGGCCTCGGACGCCTGCTCGACGACGCCGAGTACCCCCGATTCCAGGAGCGGGTCGCGGCGCTGGTCGCCCCGGTCGTCGACGACCTCAGCGAACTGCGCGACGACGAGGACGACCTCGACCGCAAGCTGCGCGGGCTCGTGACCGGGATGCTCGCCGTGCTCGGTGGTCATCAGCCGACGATCGATCGGTGCCGGGCGATCTACGACCGCAGCGTCGCCGACCCCACCGTCGGTCGATCCCGAGCTCGTCGCGGCCGCCACCGTCGTCGTCGCCGCGAGCGGCGGCGAGGCCGACTACCGTCGCCTGCTCGACGGGTTCAAGCACGGAGCAACACCGCAGGACCAGCTGCGCCACCTCCACGCCCTGGCGGAGTTCGACGACGAGGCACTGATCCTGCGCACGTGCGAGCTGTGCTTCTCCGAGCAGGTGAAGTCCCAGAACGCGCCGTACGTGCTGCGCCTCTGCATCGCCAACCGTCGCCATGGCGCCGCCGCCTGGAACTACGTCCGGCAGCACTGGGACGAGGCCAACGCCAAGTTCCCGCCGAACACGATCGTCCGCATGGTCGATTCCGTGAAGTTGCTGACCGACGAAACGGTCGTCGCCGACGTGCAGGGCTTCTTCGCCGAGCACCCGATCCCGCAGGCGCTCAAGACGCTCGACCAGGTGCTCGAGCGGCAGCGCGTCAACGCCGCGCTGCGCGAGCGCGAGCGGGAGACGTTCTGCGCCGCGCTCTGAGCGAATGAACGATCAACACGTGAGCGAGCCCGGTGGCACGGGCTCGGGACGCACCGCGGCCGGAACGTAGAGCGGGTGCCGCGGCGAGCCGCCCGCTGTCGCGCCGAGGCGGACCGGCGCCATGCCGGCCGCGATCCACTCTTCGCTCGCCGCCGCGATCCACGTGACGCGCCCGGTCGAACAGGGCATAGCCGCGCGCTCCCCAGGCGAGCACGACCCGGTCGGCGCCGGACCGAGCGGACTCTCCCACGGCGGTGCGGACCGCACCCGCGTTGCGATCGCCGACCGGATCGTCGACGGCGGCGAGCGCCCGGGGGTCGGTGCTGCGGAACGCGAACAGGTTGACCACCTCGCACGCGTCGTACCCCCACGACTGTGAGAACCCGATCACCCTTCTGATCGTCGGGTCCTCGGTACGGCGATCGGCCGTCGACGGGTTGAGCATGATCCACACCAACGTCGCGACGTGCGGACCCCACCGTCGACCGAGCCGGTAGCGGTACCGGCCGTCGCGCGAGAAGGTGGCGCTGCGGATCATTCCCACCACTACAGCATCACTCCCGTCGGTGTGGGTCACGGCATACCGGAGGCTCGCGTCCCCACTGCCCGCCCAAGAACTTGTCACATTGTCACGACCTCCGGGGGCAGAGCTTCGCCAGGGGCGCTCAGGAGCCGAGCGGCCACGGTGCGTCTGCGATCCTGGGCGGGTGTCCAATGTCTTGTTCATCACCGTCGACCAGTGGCGCGGCGACTGCCTCTCGGCCCTCGACCATCCGGTCGTGCGGACGCCGGCACTCGATCGGCTGGCGGCCCGCGGCGTGCTGTTCGCCAACCACTGGGCGAACACCGCGCCATGTGGGCCGAGCCGCACGACGTTGCACACCGGCATGTACTCGCAGAACCACCGGTCGGTCCTCAACGGGACACCACTGGACGACCGCTTCACCAACGTCGCCCGCGTCGCCCGATCGGCCGGCTACGACCCGGTGCTGTTCGGCTACACCGACACGAGCGCCGACCCGCGGACGGTTGCCGCCGACTCCCCCTGGCTGCGCACGTACGAGGGCCCGCTTCCCGGGTTCACCTGGGTGCTCCCGTACTACACCCCCGACGGCTCGCCGTGGCTGAAGTGGCTGGCCGCCCAGGGATACGACGACCTCCCCGCTCGGGACCCGTCGCTCGCCTACGACCCGATCCCCGACTTCCCCGGAGCAGACCAGCACGGTGCGACGTGGGCGCCGACCAGATTCCGCGCAGAGCACACCGAGACGGCGTTCCAGGTGGCCGAACTGCGGTCGTGGTTCGAGCGGCACGGCGATCAACCATGGTTCGTCCACGCCAGCTTCATCCGCCCCCACCCGCCGTACCGCAACCCGGTCGGATACCACGACCGCTATGACGCCGGAGACGGCCCCGGGTTCCGGGGGTTCGTCGATCGCGACGACGAACGAGCAAGCCATCCGCTCGCCAGGGGGGCGATCGACCTGACGCCCGCTGCTTGCCCCATCGACACGCGCGATCGTCGCCAGCTGCGGGCCACGTACTGGGGGGCGATGGCCGAGGTCGACGACCAACTCGGCGGACTGATCGAGTGGATGGACGAATTGGGCCTGCTCGACGACACGCTGGTCGTGTTGACGTCGGACCACGGCGAACAGGCCGGCGACCACTGGTGCGTCGACAAGCTGCTGTGGTTCGACGAGAGCTACCACGTGCCGATGCTCGTCGTCGATCCCCGCCCTGCTGCCGACGCCAGTCGCGGCACCGTCGTGCGATCGATCACCGAGCACGTCGACGTCCTGCCGACGATCTGCTCGTGGCTCGGAGTCGACGTGCCGCTGCAGTGCGACGGGTGCCCGCTGCAGCCGTTCCTCCACGGCCTCGGCAGGCCAGAGCACTGGCGCACGGAGGCGCACTGGGAGTTCGACTTTCGCGACCCGGTGTCGCACCTCGTCGAGGACGCCCTCGGGCTGACGATGGAACAGTGCTGCCTCAACGTCGTTCGTGGTGAGCGCTGGAAGTACGTGCACTTCGCCGCACCCGGCGCGGTCCTGCCACCGCTTCTGTTCGACCTCGCGGCCGACCCCGATCAGACGAACGACCTGGCCGGCGATCCGGGACACGCCAGCACGGTCGCGACGTGTGCGCAGCTCCTGCTGTCCTGGCGCATGGCCCACGACGAGCGCACGCTGACGGGAAGCTTCTTGAGCGAGAACGGGCTCGTCACCCGCCGGGATGAACGCCGTTGAGCGTCGAGCCAGCCAGCGCGGCGACACGGAGGCTGACGACCGAGGACACCGTGGCGGTGCTTGTCGGTACCATCGGTCCATGACTCGGCGTGCGCTGCTGACGCTGGCCGCAGCGGTGGTCACGGTTGTCGGGGCCGGCGGCATCGCCCGGGCGACCTTGCCGCCCGACGACGGTGGCGGCACCGACTTCGTGCGCCGGCAGGCCGAAGCCGAGGTGACGGCCTACTTCGCCGAAGCCGATCCAGCCGTGTCAGACGTCGCGTGCGCTGCGCCGCCGGAGGACACCGCTGGCGCGCAGATGCGCTGCTATGGCACGGACGGCGCGGGCAACGTCGTGACGGCTGTCGCAACGATCAACGACGTCGGTGGCATCGAGGTCGCGCCCGCCGGCAGTGGCGGTCCGGCACCGACCGCTCCGCCGCCGGCCACACCCGACCCCGTCCTCGCCGCCTACAACGGGACGGGTTCGGCGGTGCGTCCGGTGGACCCGATCACGGCACCGACGATCGTCCGGGTGACCCACGACGGCGCCGGCGCCTTCTCCGTCCAGCCGCAGCAGGGCGGCGTCGCCGCCGGCGGGCCGCTCCTCAACGCCACCGGCCCGTGGACCGGCCGCTACCTCGTCGGTCTCGGCGGGACGATCTCGGGATTCGCGATCACGGCGGACGGCAACTGGTCCCTGGAGCTCCACGCCGTATCGAGTGCGCAGCCGCTCACGCCCGGAACACCGGCGTCTGGCGATCGCCGGACGTGGTGAGCTACTCCGGCGGCGGCGGTCCCGTGACGGTCGCCTACACGGGCACGTCTCCGATCGTGGTGCGCGTGGTCACGAGTGCCGGTACCACCGTGGTCGTCGATGAAGCCGGTCCGTTCAGCGGTGGCGTGACCCTGCCTCCCGGGCCGGGCAACGTGCTCGTCGAGGCGGTCGGTTCGTGGACCATCTCGTTCCCTGCCCCGGCCGCCACGACCACCGTGGCACCGACCACAAGTGCACCCACCACCGGCCCCGCACCGACGACTCTCCCGCCGACCACCCTCGCGCCGACGACCACATCGGCACCGTGACGTCGCCATGACCGCAGCCACGATGCCCGCCGCGTTCATCGGCCACGGGTCACCGATGAACGCCCTCGAGCGCAACCGCTACACGGACGCGTGGCAGGCGTTCGGGCGATCGGTGCCGACGCCAAGGGCAATCCTCGTCGTGTCGGCGCACTGGTTCATCAACGCCACCGCGGTGACGGCGATGGCCGCACCACGCACGATCCACGATTTCTACGGGTTCCCTCCCGAGTTGTTCGCCGTCGAGTACGCGGCTCCCGGTGACCCCGACCTGGCCGCCGAGATCGTCGACACCGTCGCGCCGACGTGGGTCGGGCTCGACCACGACAGCTGGGGCATCGACCACGGCGCGTGGTCGGTGCTCGTGCACATGTTCCCCGACGCCGACGTGCCGGTACTGCAACTCGCCATCGACGCGAACAAGCCGCTCGAGGAGCACTTCGAACTCGGGCGCGGCTCGCGCCGCTGCGCGAACAGGGCGTCCTGATCGTCGGCAGCGGCAACGTCGTGCACCACCTCGGCCGGGTCGACTGGAGTCGCCCGGAGGACGGCTTCGACTGGGCGGTCGCGTTCGATGAACGAAGCAGAGCGGATCATGACGAGCGACCCGGGCGCGATCACGACGCTTCGCGATCACGACGCCTACCGCAGCGCCGTCCCGACACCCGACCACTTCCTGCCGCTGATGTACGTGGCCGGCCTTGCCGACGCCGCCGGAAGCAACGCCGAGGTCATCGCCAAGGGCTACGCCTACGGCTCGCTGTCGATGACCGCGTACCGCTTGGACTAGGCAGCCGAGCCGGTTCGGGTCGAGTCACGGGCGGCTTTCGACCCGTTGACGCACTCGCAACGCACCCCAGCGAGGCAAGCCTCCGTGGCGTCTGAACGGCCGTGCGGGCGGCGGTGACCGCGTCGAGCGGATCGGACTTGCCGTCGCGGTGACGGACCTGACGGTTCGGCCGGTCGACTTCGACGACTGCGATACCGGCCCGGTCCAGCTGGCGGGTCAGACCAGCCCCATAGGACCCGGTGCCTTCCACGCCGACCAACTCGACGCGGCCATGGGAACGCAGCCAGCCGATCAGGCGGTGATAGCCGGCCTCGGTCGTGTCGAACGCTTCGATGCCGAGCACCCCGCCGAGGTGATCGACCACCGCGGCAACATGCACATCGGCATGGGTGTCCACACCCGCGGTCACAGAACCTGTTGTCTCTACGATGGTCATCGCCATCCCTTCCTGTCGCAATCGGGTTCAAGGGTTGGCACGCACTTGCCGGGAGGGTGACGGGACCGGGCCTGTTGACGCAAGCCCGGAACCATTCCCCACCCGACCGGTGAGTGCCGTCTCCGAGCCGACCGACGAACCGCTCGAAGGACAACCCGACGGCGTCAGCCGGTTCAAGAGTCAGACCGACCCGGAGACGAACCGACCGTAGGCATCCCACCGCTGTAGACGGTGGATACCCACACCCAGCGCACCCCCACAGCATCTCTCTGCCGGTTCAGTTGGCCGCTGGTGCGGCCGCCAACAGCGTGCACGTCGTCATTCGGTGCGCAAGCCACGCCCTCGGTACAGTGATCGCGTGAAGGCGCCATCTGCCGGATGAGACGCTTCGGCGCGTAAACCCCTTCAGCCAAGGCCATGGCGCTGCGTTGCAAAGCGGTACGTGTCGCTGTCCTCGGGCGGCATGCGACGCAAACGGGGCCTGCCCGGCTCGGCGGCCTCGACGCGGAAGACCTCCTGGTAGAGCTTGGTCTCGCTGAGGTTGCGGCGGTCGTCCTTCTGCTGCGTTCGGGCGTTGAGGGTCCTCGCAGCTCCCTCAACGGCTTCCCGGTAGTGCTCCGACTGCCAAAGTGACCGTGCGCCGTCCCAGATCCAGTCGTGCAGCTCGGCGGCACACAGCTTCGGGGCTGTGTCTCCGAGATTCTCCTCGAACTCTTCAGCACGCCGCACCTCCTCGCGTGCCTGTATCGCGGCCGCTCGGTGACGTTCCCATCGGTTCATCGCTGTGCTGACATTCAGGTTCCGCCAACCGGGCGTGACTCGATCGATGATCTTCTCGACGACCCTCGCCTGTGCAGTGATCTCGTCCTCGGGAGTCGAACGGGTCATACGAGGGAACGACCCGCGCGTTGAACGGGGTGATTCGACAGGATGCGACTCCGCCATGCGGATGAACGTGTCCAGCTGGTCGATCGCCCACTCTGCTTTCACGCCGCACCTCGTGCAACAGCAAGTTCGCCGCGGAAGTCTTTGGCGAGCACGGCTCGGGAGCTGCGGTCGACCCGGCGCGCGGCGCTATGGATGTGCGTCTGCACCGTGGCCGCGAAACCCATCAGCTCGTCGACTCGCCGATCCATCTCCGCTTGGTCGTCGTACGGAGGGATCGGAACTGGCACACGTCCGAATGAAGTGGTCGCGATGCGTCTGATCGCTGAGCTACGAGCGGCTTCATCGATCATGGCTTGCGTGAACGGCGCCTTAATCACTCGGAGCAGGTACTCGGGGCCCCGCGTCTCCGAGTGCCCCGCCTTGTCGCGGTTCGACAGGATCATGTTCGCCGGGACCTCCTCGGGCTCGAGGTCGCTCATTGCCCCGGTCCCGTCGCCCTTCCCCTGCGCGCCCGCGCCAAAGTGCTTGCGGCTCGCCTGCGCCATCGGCCTGCCTCCTCCGGTTGGGGGCCGGGTGACGCCCGGCCGCGTCCTCCTCAACCCGAGGAGCACGCGCCCCGTTCCGTCCGACCGCTTGGCCGAAACGCGACCGCGGGATAGGCTGGTCCGGCCCGCGCCGCGGGCCGGCACCTGGGCAAGGACCCCCTCATGACGACAACGCTCCGCGACCGGCTGGCCAACACGCGCCCTGGGACGCCTCCTCCAGGCGTCCTACTCGCGGCTTGAGACCGCCGCCATGCGGGCGCTCCACGACGACGACGGCGTTCGGCTCATCACCCGGCTCCGACAGGAGGACGGGGCCCTCCTGTGCCGGCCGAGCGAGATGTACATGGTCTACTCGCTCGCCCGCGCGCAGGCTGTGCTGGAGGGCGACTTTGCCGAGGTCGGCGTGTACCAGGGCGCCACCGCCCGGCTCATCTGCGAGGCGAAGGGCGCCAAGACGCTACACCTTTTCGACACCTTCGAAGGGCTGCCGGGCGCCGAGGCCATCGACGTCGCCTTCTCCCAACGCATGTTCGCCGCCAGCGAGGAGGGCGTGAGGGCGCGCCTCGCCGGCTTCGACGGCGTGCACATCCACAAGGGGCTCTTCCCCGACACCGCGGGCCCGATCCGCGACCTGTCCTTCGCCTTCGTCAACCTCGACGTCGACATCTACCAGAGCACGAGGGATGCGCTCGAGTTCTTCTACCCCCGCCTCGTGCCGGGGGGCGTGCTGATCTCGCACGACCATCCGACCGCCCCCGGCGTGGTCAGGGCCTTCGTGGAGGTCCTGTCGGACAAACCCGAGGCGGTGATCCAGCTCCCGCTCTCCCAAGGCATGATCGTCAAGCGGGCGCCGTCCGGCTGACGACCCGGCCTTTGTCGCCGACGAGCCAAGCCGGTTGGGGCGGGTCATCGCCGTTGGGGTCGAGGGCTACGCGCAAAGCTTCCTCGACGATCTCGGAGTCGACAACGACCTCGACAAGCTCGACCCGTGGATACGCGCCTACGTCCACATCGACTACGCCGGCTTTGCGCGCGACCTCGAGTACGGCGGGGACGTCACCGTCGTCGAGCGCCCGGGCGGCGGCGTCTGGCTGTTCGATGCGGGACACTGACCCGATCACCACCGTCCGAGCTATCGCGAGTTCGACACGATTTGTCCGCGTTGTCCGTTCCACGATTGTTGCATGTAGTCCAACTTCAAGCGTGATTTGCAAGAAACTGTCGCCCGTAGAAATCGATAAAGAATCGCGACGTGGTTCACAGAATTATGCTGAAGAACACGGGCGTCCATGCCGGTCTGTTCGGCCGGCATGCTGCCCGCCATGGCACAACGGCGGTATCGACGCCGGACGAGCTCGAGTACTGCCAAATCGGCAAGCCGACAAGGTTGAGGCGTATCGAACACGGCACAATCGGCTCTCCGGCCAGAACAAATCCCCCGTTGTAAATCTCACAGTTTGCCGACCACGAATTTCGCGGGATAATTTATTTGAAATTCGGGTGGGATTTCAGGAGGTATTCGCATGACCTGTGAGGCCGCAAGCATCACAGTTGGTATCGCGTCGGTCGCAGGGAGGGCCGCATGACAGACGACGGCACGCCGCGGCCGAGGGTGGACGCGCCGGTTGCCGCTCGCAAGGCCCGCGTCGCACGAGCCGTCACGTATCTCAGAGTCAGTACACCCAGTCAGGTCAACACCGACTTCAACCCCGAAGGCATCTCCATCCCGGCCCAACGCGACGCCGTCCAGCGCAAGGCCTCCAGCCTGGGCGCCGAGATGGTGCGAGAGTTCGTCGAGCCAGGCCGGACCGCAACAAGCATCGACAAGCGCCCCGTCTTCCAAGAGGCCATCGGTTTCATCAAGGCCGACGGCGACATCGACTACCTGATCGTCTACCACTTCAACCGGGTGTTCCGAGACAGCGTCGACGCCGGCGTCACCAAACGCGAGCTCGCCAAGGTCGGCACACGAATCGTCTCCACCATCATCGACATCGGCGCCGGACCCGAAGCCACCTTGATCGAAACCATGCTGCACGCCGTTGACCAGTACCAGTCCGAAGCCAGCGGGGCCGACATCCGCTACAAGATGGCCCAAAGCTGAAGAACGGCGGCAGCGTCGGCCGCGCACCGCTCGGGTACCGCAACGTGCGCCTTGCCAAGACCGGCGGCGGAGAGGTCCGCACCATCGAACTTGACCAGGAGCGGGCGCCGCTCATCCGCCTCGCGTTCGCGCTGTATGCCACCGGCAACTACACGCTGCAGTCTCTGGCCGAGGAACTGACTGACCGAGGTCTCACCACCCGTCCCGGGCGTTATACCGGCGGGCCAGTGTCTGACTCCAAGCTGTCGTCCATGCTCGGAGACGTCTACTACCTCGGCTACGTCCGCTACGCCGACCCGCACACCGGCGAGACCGAACTGATCAAAGGCCGGCACGAACCACTCGTCGACGAGGCCACTTTCGAGCGCGTCCAAGCCATACAGGAATCCCGTCGCACCGCCGGCGAACGCCAACGCAGGCATCACCACTACCTCAAAGGCAGCTTGTGGTGTGGCTGGTGCCAGGACAAAGGCATCGAAAATCGGATGCGATTCACGCGCGCCAGAGGCAAGGGCGGGCTCTACGACTACTTCTACTGCCGAGGCCGCGAAGACGACAGCTGTGACCTCCCGTACCTACCCGTCGAGCACGTCGACGAGGCAGTCGCCAAAGAAGTAGGCCGCACGCGGCTCGAGGCTGACGTCATCGCACGGATCGAGCAGGCAATCGCCGACACGCTGGCCGACGACCACGACGCCACTCGCGTGCGCCACGCTCAACTCCACGCCCAGTTGGCCAAACTCGACAAACAAGAGGAGAACCTGCTCGACCTTGCATCGGAGGGCACCGTCGCGACCGCCAAGATCCGCGAACGCCTGCACAGCATCGCCCGGCAGCGCGAGCGTGTGCAAGCCGCCCTGCTGCCGACGGTGGCCGACTTGAGCGCCGCGGCCGACTATCTACGGGACGCCATGCGGCTACTGAACAACCTGGGCCAGCTGTACCGGAACGCCCCCGACAAACATCGCCGCGACCTGAACCAATTCGTCTTCGAAAAGCTGTACGTCTACGACGACGACGTCACCGGGACACTCAGGGAGCCCTTCGCCGAATTCGCCGCTGTCTCCAATCCCGCCTACAACCAGTCGAAGCCCGCACAAAGACGACCGCGACGGTCCACCGACCTGACCCCGGTGAATCGGTCCATGACAGGCTTAGCCGCCGCCGTTGCCTTGGGCAAGGGTTCGGGTAAGACCGTATGGTGGAGCTGAGGGGAATCGAACCCCTGGCCTCGACAGTGCGATTGTCGCGCTCTACCAACTGAGCTACAGCCCCAACGGAACCGAGAGTGTACCGGCGTCGCCGGGCCGACGCGATGAGCAACGCGCACGCAGAGAGCGCGGATCGCTCATCGCATTCATCCGGCATGCACCCGGGCTCGGACTCAGCCGGCTTGCGAGTAGTGGCGGCGCACCGCCTGCTGCTGGCCGGTGGCGTGGCGGCCGTTGCGCGCCGGCGCCCGACGACTGGGGTCGCGTCCGGCGGTCTCCCAGCCGTACCCGTCGCGGCCGTACGGGTCACGAGGCTCACGCGTGGACGGAGGCGTCGCCGGACCACGTCCGTACGAGATGCGCCCAGACACGCCGGCGCCGGGGAAGTCGGCGGCGTACTGCGCCTGGCGCTCGGCCGGCGGCTGGACGACCCGACCCTGGCGGGCCGGTGCCTGGCGTGGAGCCGGCCGCGGTGCCGGACGATCGTAGTCGCCGTACTCGTCGAGATCGTCGGGCTCCCGGTGCTCGGCACGAGGCGCCGGGCGACGTTGCTGCTGCGGGGCGCGGTACTCGGCTTCGTAGCCACGGGCATACGACTCGCGCTGGTTGATCGTGACCAGCAGGTACACGTACCCGCCGAGGGCGAGCATCGAAAGCGCGAACACGTACACCATCGCCTTGGAGTCGGTGGTGGCGGCGAGGAAGCCGGCGCACACCGTGGTGAGCACCAGGACGAACAGCACGTTCGCCCGGCGCCGCTTGAGCTCGGCGATCCCGTCTCCAGGGCGAGCGACCCCGAGCGAGGCCGACGCGTCGCCGTGCGATCGTGGGCGCAGCGTCGCCTCGTGCATGCGAGCGTCGGCGCGGCTCGGACGCCCAGCCGGGGCTTGACTGGCGAGCCGTGAGCTCACGGAACCACCCGCGCGAGCGTTCATCGGCTGCCCGGGACGCCCGGGGGCGGCCGGGCGGCTCAAGGTCGAGGGGGCCAGCGGCCGACCCATCGTGCGCACCGCGACGCCCCTCGTCGGCATCGCCCGCTGGAGGCGGGAGAGCTGATTGCGGAAGTCGCTGACCGACGAGTTCGGACGATTTTCGACTCGTGAGCGGAGCAGAGGCGGGAGCAGAACCGCCGCCCAGGCTGCCGCTACCACGAGAAGGAGGAGTTGACCCATCAATTACGCCTTGTAGATCTGTGCGGTCGACGCCGGGTGCGTCGCCGAGAGGTGTGGTCGCCGGGTGGTCTTGGCAACGCTCATTACGATTGTACGACGATCCGACACAAACGAGCAACAATCGGCGGGATGGTTGGCGTCGCGCACAGCACTGATCATGTCACAGATCCGTCACATCATCGGACGCGGGCGCTCGCCGGTAGGTGCCAGAGCGACCGCCGGTCTTCTCCCAGAGGGCCAGCTCACCGATGACCATCGCCCGATCGGCCGACTTGCACATGTCGTAGATCGTGAGCGCCGCGGTGGCGCATGCGTGTAACGCTTCCATCTCGACGCCGGTCCGATCGACGGTGTCGACCTGCGCCTCCACAGCAACGAAATCGTCACCGATCTCGAAGTTGATCGACACCGCTCCGACCAGGAGCGGATGGCACAACGGGATCATGTCGGACGTGCGCTTCGCCGCTTGGATCCCAGCGACCCTCGCCACCGCGAACACATCGCCCTTCTTCACCTCCCGGTTGGCGATCGCCGCCGTCGTCTCGGGCAGCATCCACACCTTGCAGCGAGCGACCGCCTTGCGGTGGGTCGGCTCCTTCGGTGTGACATCCACCATCCGGGCGCGGCCGAGCGGGTCGAGGTGGGTAAACGACAGGTCGCTCATACGTACTCCATAGTCTCGCGCTCCGGTCGGCCTCGATCGCGGTTCCCCTCGTACGCTGATGGGATGGCGCACACCGATCTCACCGATCGCTTCGGGCGGGTCATCCGCGATCTGCGCATCTCGGTCACGGATCGCTGCAACTTCCGCTGCACGTACTGCATGGAAGAGGACATGACGTGGATGCCACGATCGGAGGTGCTGACGTTCGAGGAGCTGGAGCGCGTCGCCCGCCTGATGGTCGAACGCTACGGCGTCAACGCGATCCGCCTCACCGGCGGCGAGCCGACGGTTCGAGCGAACCTGAGCACGCTCGTCGCCAAGCTCTCGGCGATGGCGACCGACGACGGCCCGATCGACATCGCCATGACGACGAACGGCGCCACGCTCCGGCTGCTTGCCGAACGACTCCGGCGGGCCGGACTTCACCGGGTCAACATCAGCCTCGACACCCTCGACCGTGACCGCTTCATCGCGATGACCCGCCGCGATGAGCTCGCCAACGTGCTCGACGGCATCGCCGCGGCGAAGGAAGCCGGCTTCGACCCGGTGAAGATCAACGCCGTCGTCCAGCGCGGAGTGAACGACGATGAGATCGTCGAGCTCGCCACGTTCGGGCGGGCGAACGACGTCGAGCTCCGCTTCATCGAGTGGATGCCCCTCGACGCCTCCGAGAGCTGGGACCCCCAAGCGGTCGTCGGCCAGGACGAGATCGTCAGCCGCATCGCCGAGGTGTACCCGCTCGAACCGGTGCCCGCACGGGGCGCGGCTCCCGCTGACCGCTGGCGCTACCTCGACGGTGCCGGCACGGTCGGCGTCATCCCGAGCGTGACCAAGCCGTTCTGCGGCGACTGCGACCGGGTCCGGCTCACTGCCGACGGGCAGTTCCGCACGTGCCTGTTCGCCACCGACGAGTCCGACCTGCGGGGCGCGATCCGCGGCGGCGAGTCGGACGACGAGCTGGCTGCTCGCATCGAGACCGCCGTCGGCGCGAAGTGGGCCGGCCACCACATCAACCAGGTCGACTTCGTCCGCCCGAAGCGCTCGATGAGCCAGATCGGCGGGTAGCGGGCGAGTTCACGGGCGACGGGTCTTTCCGCTCTACCGACCGATGGGACCAGAGGTGACCGTACGGTCATGTCTGCTCCCATCGGTTGCCGGTCACCACAGCAGGAGCACTGCGACTTCGTCGCCGGCTTCGACGCCGTCGCCGTCTTCGACCACGGCGATCCCGTTGGCGAGAGCGGTGGCCGCGAGCTGGTGGCTCGCCTGGGCGGCGACCGGTGCCACGTGCACCCGGCCGTCGTCGCCGTAGCTCGGCGACCACACGGAGCAGGTGGATCTTGCCGTCCGGCCGGCGGCGCAGATCGTCGTCGGCGACGGCCACGACACTCGGGCGGGCGAGTCGTTGGTGGCCCATCATGCGCCGCAGCGCCGGCCGGGCGAACATCTCGAAACTGACCAGCGAGCTCACCGGGTTTCCGGGCAGGCCGAACACCGGGACCCCCCCGCCGCCAACATCGCGGATCGTCCCGAACGCGAACGGCTTCGCCGGCTTGATCGCCACCTGCATCCACTGCATGTCGGCGATCCGCCCGAGCACGGCCTTGACGACGTCGTAGTCGCCCATGCTCACGCCGCCGCTCGTGACGATGGCGTCACAGGACTGCGCGGCTTCGCGCAGGACCGCTTCGAGCTTCGCCTCGTCGTCAGGAACGACACCGAACGAGCGCACCGGGCATCCGGTCTCGGCGACGAGCGGGGCGAGCATCGTGAGGTTGGTCTCGCGGATCTGCCCGGGCGCCAGTGACGAGCCGTCGTTGACCAGCTCGTCACCGGTGGACAGCACGGCCACCCTCGCCGCTGGGTGCACCGCAACGTCGCGGGCGTTGATGCTCGCGAGCACCCCGGCGACGGCGGGCGTCACGACCGCCCCCGTGGTGAACACGATCTCGCCCGCGCGCACGTCGCCGCCGGGGAGCCGCACCGCCGTGCCCGGCTGCACGGTCGCCGACAGGCGGACCCGGTCGCCGTCGACCCGTTCGCTCTCCTCGACCATCACCACCGCATCTGCGCCCGGGGGCATCGGAGCGCCGGTCATGATCCTGATCGTCTCGCCGGGCACGATCGGCTCGTCCGGCGGAGCGACTCCCGCCGGCAGTTCCGAGACCACCGTCAGTTCGATCGGCGCGGTGGCCGTGTCGCTGGCGATGACTGCATACCCGTCCACCGCGCTGTTCGCGAACGGTGGGACGTTCTCAGCGGCGGTGACGTCGGCGGCGAGCACGAGCCCGAGCGCCGCATCGAGCGACACGATGGTCGGGGCGAGCGGGGCACACGATTCGAGCACGATGCGCTGGGCGTCGGCCAGGCTGATCACACCGGTCACGATAAGAGGCGCGCCGGCAGCCGCTCGAAATTGGGCGGTTGGCTCGAGCTGAAATCGCGATGCATCACGGAGCGACGTCGTGACTCTTCATGAGCATGCTCGATCACCCGTCGATCCTCGGCATCGTCGCCGCGGATCACCAGCGCGATCTCGAGCGGTCGGTTCGCTTGCACCGCCTCGTTGGTGCCGCCGGGCCCGCGGCGCCGAATCGGAGACGCTGGCGTGTCGTCGGCCGTCTCCTCGGCCGGATCCCGTCCGGCCGAGCGGCTCCTGCCAGTGGTCGCAAACGGCGGATAGAAAGAGCCGATGCCCGACACCGGCGCGCCGTTCGAGGCGTTCTCGGCTGACGGTCACGAGGTGACGTGGGCCTCGTGGGACGGTGGCCACGCCGAGTCGATGACGTTGCGGTGGGAGAACGAGGCATGGACCGCGACCGGTCAGGTGGCGAACGAGAACGTGCAATACGTCCTGCGCATCGCGCCGACGTGGCACGTCCGCCAGTTCCTGCTGTTCCGTGATCTGGACGAGCCCGATCTCTGGCTGGCGATCGACGCCAAGCATCGGTGGGGCGAGATCAACGGCTCGTTCCGCCCCGAGTTCGAAGGCTGCGCCGACATCGACCTGGGCTGTACGCCCTTCGCCGCAACGATTCCGATCCGCCGGCTCGGCTTGGCCGTGGGCGCGGCGGCGGACATCGACGTGATCGCCGTCGACGTCGAGACGCTCGGCGCGGTGTCCGTGCCGACCCGTTACGAGCGCACGGGCGATCGCACATGGCGTTCCACCGCGCTGTCCACGGGCCGCACGCGAGAGTTCGAGGTCGACGCACGCGGCTTGGTCGTCGCCGAGCGCGGCCGCTTCCGCAGAACCGAGCCGGCGTGAACGGCGCGCCGATAGGCGCTCCACCCAGGCGGGGGGCGTGGGGGATAGAGGCTCCCGCCGGAACCCCCACCCGCTGATCGATCCGGCTTGGCCGGTCGATCAGCACAACGTCGGCGAACCGTCATTGGCGTGTTGCCGCGGCGTGCCCGGCGATGAACTCGCTGAGCTCGGCACCGAAGTCGGGCCGGCGCAGCGTGATCGAGATCGCCGCCTTGAGATAGCCGAGCGGGTTGCCGGTGTCGAATCGCTCGATGTCGCTGAGCACCCCATGGAACGGCGAGCGCGACGCCTGGATCCGCAGGGCATCGGTGAGCTGGATCTCGCCACCGCGGCCAGGCGCGAGCGACGAGATCTCGGCGAACACGTCGGGGGTGAGGACGTAGCGGCCGATGATGATCAGGTCGCTCGGCGCGTCCGTGACGGGCGGCTTCTCGACCATCCCGCCGATGGCGACGACACCGTCGGGGTCGACGGGGGATAGCGGGTCGATGACGCCATACGCGCTGACTTCATCCATCGGTACCCGCTTCAGGCCGACCACGCTGCCTCCCGAGCTCACGCACACCCCGTTCATGTGGGCGAGCAGCGACGAGTCACCCATCAACTCGTCGGGGAGCATGACGGCGAACGGCTGATCACCGACCGCGTCCCTGGCACATCCGACGGCGTGCCCGAGTCCCCGCGGCTCGTCCTGGTACACGATCGTGGCGCGCCAGTCCGACCCGATGCTGCGGATCCGGTCGGCGAGCTCGGTGCGGCCCTGCGCCTCGAGCGCCTCGATCACCTCGGGGCTCTCCTCGAAGTAGGCGTCGATCGCTGGCTTGGACCGGCTCGAAACGACCACGACGTGGTCGATGCCCGCACCCAGCGCTTCGTCGATGACCAGTTGCAACAGGGGCGTGTCGCCGATCGGCAGCAGTTCCTTGGGCACAGCCTTGGTGGCGGGCAGGAAGCGGGTGCCCATCCCGGCGGCGGGGATGACGGCGCAGCGGACGCTCATCGCGCCCGACCCTACCGAGGATCACTCGACGGCGCCCCGCAATCGAGCCCGATATCGTTTCTCCTCCGATGCCTACCTACGTGTACAAGTTCGTGAAGACCGGCGAGACCATCGAGGTCCAACAGTCGTTCGACGATGACGCGTTGACCCAGGCCGTGCACCCCCGGTCGGGACGCAGGATGGCGGTCAAGAAGGTGTTCACGCCCGTCGGGGTGACGTTCAAGGGCGGCGGCTTCTACAAGACCGACAGCCGCGGCAAGTCGTCCTCGACGACTCGTTCGTCGTCGGAGTCGACGGGTTCCTCGGAGTCGAAGAACGGGGACGGTGGATCCTCGACGTCGACCACAGCGACCACGTCGAGCACGTCGTCCGAATCGTCGTCGGGTTCGTCGAAGAAGTCCGACAGTACGACGTCGACCTCGACACCCTGAGTGGGATTGCTCGCAGGAAGTACCGAGCAAACGCGCTCACTTCGTGTCGTCGGCACTTCGCTGAACTCAGCCCGGCTTCACCAGCAGCGCCACGTCGCCGGTCGCCGCCGCGTGAGCGACCTGCGCGGCCTCGTCGACCGGCACGGCCACCAGGACCGCGTCGGCAACCGAGCCGACGACGACTCCGTCGGGCGCCAGGAGCACGCCGCCGCTCGCCACGCTGACCTGGTCCCCGGTCCGGGCGCCGCTCGGCACCGGTTCGGCAACCGACACCGCCAGCCACCCGTCGGGGGTAAGCGCCTGTGGTCCGCCGACCGCCGCGACGTCGTGGTTCACGACGATCTCCCCGGCGGCGATCCGCTGCCGTGACGTGGCTCCGGCGTCGAGCTCGCCGACCGCGCCCTGGGGGACGAGCGGTGCCGGCAGTTCTCGCCGCTCGGTCGCGGCCGCTAGCGGCGTGCCGGGCGCGATGTCGGTGACCGCGACGATGACCGGCCGCGGCTCGCCCCACGCCGCCTTCGCATCCTCGATGCCGGCCGCGGCCTGCGAGACGAGCACACCGACCAGCAACGCCAACCCGGCGACCCCGGCCCAGTAGATCCACGGCCGCTGCGCGAGCAACCGCCTCACGTGCGGGAGAACAACCACCAACCACCCCGATCAGGAAGCGACCAGCGGGAACGTCGGAGGTATCGACGCTAACGGCCGCGAACTCGTTCGTGACAACTGATCGACCAGTCTGGTCGTCTGTGGGACGACCAGCGAGGGGGTGTGGGGGAACGGCTCCTGCGGTTCCCCCACCCGTCGGCCGAGCGACTTGTCGGTCGGCCGACAGCAGCCTGGGTGCAGCCGAAGGCCGCTCGAGAAACACCACTCACCTAATGAGGCCAGCCTCGGACCGCCGAGGTGACCACGTCGGTGGGTGACTTACGATTCGCGGTGGTGCGGTTGGGTCCGAGCCTGGCCTCGTTCGGAGGTCGCTCGATGTCCGGCGTGGTGAACGTGAACGATCTGCTCGATGGCCATGTTGCGCTCGATCTGGGTTGTCTCGACCGGCTCTACCTCAACGGGTATGTCCCTGACTTGCAGGTCGGTGGTCAGGTCGTGCGCTTCATGAAGGAACATCTCGGGCAGCCGGTTCCTTCGCCGGCGATCTTCAACAAGCTGGGCACCGCGTTCCGCCGCGCCGTGAACGACGTTCGCGGTGGACAACGGCATCCCCGTTGTGCGATTCAAGAAGGGTGATCGCCGCATCGATCTGATGCGTCCCTACCTCGACGGCGGCGACCGCGCCGGCGGTGGTGGCGATCGGTGTCGCCCAGGAGTTTCAGTGGGTGTTCAGCGGCTACCAACGTCCGACCAACATCCCGGGGGCGGTCAACTACGGCTTCGACAAAGCCGAGCGACGGGTCACCTGTTTCTACTTCTACGTTGTCGATTCCGAGTTCGGGCCGGGCTTCATCAAGATCTGTACGCTACTTCCCGTATCCGGTGAAGGTGTGGGTCAACGGTCACGAGTGGGCCAAGCGTCAAGCCGTCGAAGGCTGGCATCGAGTACAGCGAGTTGGCCAACGGGTTCGCCGCCTGCAACGACCCCGACGCCCTGCAGGCGATCTGTGATCGGCTCGGCGCCAGCCGACATCGAGGCCTTCTTCGACCGCTGGACAACGGTCATCCCCACCCCGTTCACCACGTCGGATCGGGCCGCTGGCTATTGGTGGGATTTGTCGATGCGCCAGATCGAGGTGTCGCGCACCATCGTCTTCGACGCCCCTCGCCGAGCCCGCGGCTTCTTCGAAGCGGTCATCGCCGACAACTTGGATGTTGGCCGTCCCGATGAGGTGAAGATCATCTTCGATCGTCGGATCACCAAACGCACTCCTGGTGAGTTCGCCACCAAGGTCGTGACCCGCGGAACCGACGTCACCGTCAACGTGTTCTACAAGAAGTCCCGAATCAAGGAATACCTCAAGGAGGGTCGGGCGCTGCGCATCGAAACGGTGATCAACGAACCCAACGACATCGGCTGCCAACGCCGCCTCCGCAACCTCGCCGACCTCCAAACCAAAGCCCGCGCCGCCAACGGCCGGCTCCTGGAGGTCCAACGTGTCGGCCAATGCTGTGCCATCACGACTCCGCTCATGGAGCGGGTCACCCTGCCCACCACCCACGAGGGCCAACGGGCTCCGGCGCTCCGCTTCGGAGACCCCCGCGTCATGGCACTGGCCGGCGCCCTCTGTGCGGTGGTGCACGCCGCCGTCGGCTTCACCAATCGGAGTCTTTGTGCCCGGGTGAGCCCGCCGCTCGACGGCCTCTACACCACCGCGCAGACCACCTATGACCTGCGACGCCTCCGGCTCAAAGGCCTCATCCGACGGCTCGCGCATTCCAACACGTATCACCTCACCCCCGACGGCATCCGCTGGGCGATCTTCTACACCAAACTCCACAACCGACTCCTCGGACCGCTTCTCGCCGCCGACCAGCCACCAGCGTCGATCGAGCTTCGACGCGCCGCTCAAGGTCATCGACGGCGAAGTCGACAGCTACATCGATCGCGCCCGCATCAAAGCTGCCGCATGAAACTTGCCTCATCGCGCAACACGGGCAGAACCAAGGAGCCCTAGCGCCAGCCGGAAGCGACGATGCCGAGGACCGCGACCCCCAACACGATGCGATACACGACGAACGGCATGAACGAGTGGGTGCGGACGAACCGGAGCAGACCCCACACCGCCAACCAACCCGAGATGCCCGAGGTGATGATGCCGACGACCATGGCACCGCCGAGGCCGGGCGGGATGCCGTCTTGGGCGAGCCGCACCATCTTCAGCGCCACGGCACCGGCGGTCACCGGGATCATCATGAGAAAGCTCAACCGCGCCGCCGAGTCGCGGTCGAAGTCGGCAAAGCGGGCGGCGGTGATCGTGATCCCCGATCGCGAAGTGCCGGGATTGAGCGCGAGGGCCTGGGCCGCTCCGACGCCGATAGCGTCGCGCACCGTGTAGCTCTCGACCTCGCGTCGCCCCGTGGCCCGGTCGGCGATCCCGAGCAGGATGCCGAACACGATGAGCGAGATGGCGATGATCGTCGGCGTGCCGAGCCGTTCGTCGATCGAATCCTCGAAGACCGCGCCGATCGCCGCCGCCGGAAGCGTCGACAGCACGAGCAGCCAGGCCAGCTGGCCGTCGCGGTCGGTCGATGGTTGCCGACGCACCACGGTTCGCACGCCGGCTCTGGTGTAGCGCACGACATCCTTGCGGAAGTACACGATCGCGGCGACGAGCGTGCCAAGGTGCAGGGCGACGTCGAACGCCTTCTCGATGCTCTCGTCGCCCTCGAAGTCGTCCCACCCGAACAGCCACGGAACGAGCAGGAGGTGGCCGCTCGACGAGATCGGCAGGAACTCGGTGAGTCCCTGGACGAGACCGAGGACGATGGCGTGCCAGATCGGCATGTGCGGTCAGGTGGTAGGCCCGCTGCGCAGTCGGGCGTCAGGCGCCGCTCATCGTGACGTCGTGGATGACGAGACTGACGCCGGCGGCCCGCATCGGCAGCCAGTCGACGTCGCCGCCGACCTCGGCAACGTCGAGGAGCATTCGCTGCAACGTCGATGCGATCGTGAACTCGCGAACGGGGGCGCCCGAGCGCGCCGTCCTTGATCAGGACACCGGACGCCCCGGTCGAGAAGTCGCCGCTGATCGGGTTGACCCCCGAATGGAGGCCGGACACGCTCTCGACGAGCAGCCCGTCGTCGATCCCGGCGATGATCTCGTCCTGCATCCGGGTGCCGGGCACGAGTTGCAGCGCGAGACAGCCGACCCCGGTGCTCCCGCTGTACCCGCCCCGGACGGCGTTGCCGGTCGAGACCGTGTTCGCCCGCCGGGCCGAGTAGCTCGAGTGCACGAACCGGCGGAGCACCCCGCCATCCAGTAGCACGTTGCGGCGGGCGGCGAGACCCTCGCCGTCGACGTCGGTTGCCGTGAACGCGAGCGGGTTCGTGGGGTCGTCGACCAGGGTGATCCCCGGGCCGGCGACCTGCTCGCCGAGTCGCTCACGGAACAGGCTGCGGCCCTTCACGACGCTCTCGCCGTTGAGCGTCGACCCGACGATGCCGAGGAACTGTGCCGTGACGAACGGGTCGAGCACGACCGTCACCCGGCGGCTCGCCGGCTTCGTCGCGCCGAGCAGGCGTACGGCCCGCTTCACGCCGTCGGCGGCCGCCACGCCCACGTCGAGCGCTTGCGGGCTGCGACCGACACTGAACCCGAACCCGGTCTGGGTCTCGCCGTTCTCGTCGGCCAGCGTCGAGATGCTCACGTAGCATCCGTTCGCCCGGCCGCTGCGGCGGATCCCGGTGGTGGTGGCGACGGCCTGCTCGCCCCACGAGTCGGCGTAGTTGGCGTCGTCGACGCGGATGCGTGGGTCGCCGGCGAGCGCCTGGCGCTCGAGCTCCATCGCCAGGTCGATCTTGCGATCGGTCTGGTACTCGGCGAGGGCCTCGTTCCACAGCTCCTGGTCGGTGACCGGCACGCCGTCCGGTTCGGCGAGACCGGCCCACTCGTCGACGGTTCCGAACTCGACGTTGTCGCGCGCCTCGGCGATGACATCGTCGATCGCCGCGGCTTCGAGCGTGCCGGCGTAGGCGAACCCGGTGCGGCCGTCGCGGATGATGCGCACGCCGACGCCCTCGCTCTGGGCGCTGACGAACTTCTCGATGCTCCCCTCGTACACCCTGATCGTCGTCTCGCCACCCCGCGAGACGAACGCCTCGAGCTGCTCGCCCGGCTGCGCCCGCTCGACGATCCGTGCGCTCAACCCCTCCAACTCGGCCAGCGACTCGCTCACGCCGCTGCCCTCCGCCCCGAGATCACGTTTTCCACAACCAAAGTGATGCAGAAGTGAAACACATTGGTTGTGGAAATCCTGGATTTGCTCACGCCGCGGTCCCGCCGATCGTGAGCTCCTTGACCCGCAGCGTCGGCTGGCCGGTGCCGACCGGCACACCCTGGCCGTCCTTGCCGCACGTCCCGGGGCCACCCATCGCGAAGTCGCCGGCGAGCATGTCGATGTCGCGCAGCGTTTGCGGCCCGTTGCCGATCAGGTTGCCTTCGCGGAGCGGCTCGGTGATCTCGCCGTCCTCGATGAGATACGCCTCGACCATGCCGAACACGTAGTCGCCGGTGGCCGTGTTGACCTGACCGCCGCCGAGCTTGGCGATGTACACCCCGTGATCGGTCGACCGGATGATGTCGTCCTCGTCGTCCGGTCCGTCGAGCACGAACGTGTTGGTCATCCGCACCATCGGCAGGTGCATGTAGCTCTCCCGCCGCCCGTTGCCCCCTCCACTCTTTGGGGCGAGCTCGCGGCCGTCCTTCTTCGCCCTGATGTAGTCCCACATGTAGTCGGTGAGGACTCCGTCCGTGATCAGCACGTTGCGCTGGGTCGGGTGGCCCTCGTCGTCGAACGAGAGCGTGCCCCACTCCTCGGCCATCGTGCCGTCGTCCACGAGCGTGACGAGTGGCGACGCCACCAGGTCACCGACGCGGCTGGCGTACACGCTCGCCCCCTTGGCGATGAGGTCGGCCTCGAGCCCGTGGCCGCACGCCTCGTGGAACAGCACCCCGCCCGTCCCCCGCTTGATGACGACCGGCATCGTCCCCGAGGGCGCCGGCCGGGCCTTGAGCTTCGTGATCGCCTGCCGGGCGGCATCTCGGGCGAGCTCGTCGACGTTCACCTTGTCGAAGACCTCGAAGCCGATGGTGTGCCCCATCGACTGGAAACCGGTCTGCATCCCCGTGTCGCCGTCGGCCACAACGTTCACCCTCGTCAGGCAGCGAACGATGGTGTCGTCGGCGAGCACGCCTTCCGTGTTGGCGACCAGCACCCGCTTGTGGCTGTCGCCATACGAGGCCGACACCTGCACGACCGCGCCGTCGGACGAGCGTGCCGCGTTGTCCATGCGACGGAGCAACTCGACCTTGTCCGACTTGGCGATGCCGTCGGGCAGTTGCGCGACCCGGTTCACCTCGTGGCGGTCGCGGCGAGCGAGCGCCACGACGTTCGCACCGCCGCTGCCGCCCCGGGCCGCCGCGGCAGCGGCTTCGGCCGCGGCGCGCAGACCCGCCCTCTGACAGGTCGGCCGTGTGGGCGAAGCCGGTCGTCTCCCCGGCGATCACTCGGATCCCGGCGCCGCGATCGCGGCCGCTCGTCACCTGCTCCACGCGGCCGTCGTCGAGGGCGGCCGATGTCGAGTGCTTGTCCTCGGCATAGACCTCGGCGAAGTCACCGCCAGATCGCATCGCCGTGGCCAGCACCCGTTCCAAGACGTCGTGGTCAATCACGCCGGCCACGCTACCGATGGGCGCGCCGCTGCGGGCTGCGAAGGTCGCGCTACTTGTGACCCGCGATGCGGTGCATCCGGACGCCGGCCGGCTACGCGGAGCAGCCGCAGCGGGAGAGGAACCGGTCGACGTCGACGAGGACGCGTACGACCTTGCCCACGGCCACGAGGCCACGCTCGTCCGAAGCCGACACCGTGAACGTGAGCCGGCGACCGTCGACCTTGGCGAGCACCGCTTCGGCGACGACCTCAGCGCCGATCGGTGAAGGCTGGAGATGGTCGAGGCGGACGTTGATGCTCACGGTCGTCGTGCCCGCAATGAGCTCGGGGGCGATCGCTCGGCAGCTGGCCTCCTCACAGAGCGCGATGAGGCGCGGCGTTCCCAACACCTCAACCGTTCCGGAGCCGACGGCGAGGGCCGTGTCGCCGTCGGTCACGACCATCTTCGCTTCGCCTCTGATTCCGGTCGCGACAGTCACAACCGACAATCGTAACGGCGGACTTCGCACCCGGGACGGACCCAGCGTTGCATCACGCCATCTTCACCCATGGCTGCCAAGTCGCCGGGACCGACGGCTTCTTCGAGCTCAGGCGCACGCGGACGCGGCCGCCGACCTTTCACTGAGCGGTTCCCGAACTGGGGAGGGCGAACCCCCGCAGAACAACTCACGTATACCCTCCTGACTCTGGTGTTCTATGACGCGTAGCCTCATTGACATGGACGTGGTGCCGCCCCACGTAGAAGACGCTCCGCCGGAGCGTCAGCACCGCGTGTACTGGTGGAAGGAAGCGCTGATCGTCGTCGCCTTCTACGCCGTGTACTCCTGGACCCGGAACCAGTTCGGCTCGGCCATCATCGCCAAGGACGGGGTTCCCGAAAACGCCTTCCACAACGCCGAGCGGGTCATCCGGTTCGAGCGCTTGATCGGGCTGTTCCACGAGGAGACCCTGCAGGAGATGTTCCTGTCGTCCCGCTGGTTCATCCAGTTGATGAACATGTACTACGGCTCGGCCCACTTCATCTTCACGATCGCCGTGTTCGCGCTGCTGTTCTGGAAGCGACCGGGAGTCTTCCCGCAGTGGCGCAACACGCTGGCGATCATGACCGCTCTGGCGATCGTCGGCTTCGCCCTGTTCCCGCTGATGCCGCCGCGCCTGCTCGACGCGCCTTGCCCTCGCCAACAGGAGGGCGCCTACGGCGGCGCGTGCATCGAGTCGCGCTACCGGCCCGAGGGCGGCGGCTTCGGTTTCGTCGACACCCTCGACGAGTACGGCGGCGGTCCGTGGTCGTTCAACTCGGAGGGCATGGCCGAGATCTCCAACCAATACGCGGCGATGCCGAGCCTGCACATCGGCTGGGCCACCTGGTGCGCGGTCGCGGTGTGGCCGCTCCTGCGGCGCCGATGGCAGCGCGTCGCCGTGCTCGCCTACCCGTTGCTGACGTTGTTCTGCATCATCGTCACCGCGAACCACTTCTGGATCGACGGCGCGGGCGGTCTCCTCGTGTTCGGCATCGGCGCGCTCCTCGGCTGGGGCATCCACCGATGGAACCAGGACCGACTCGAGCGCGCCTTCGAACGGCGCCTGGCGCATCGTCCGCGGCCGATCGTCGCACTCGACACCGGTGATTCGCTCTCCGAGTGGGAGCCGGACCGGAGCGCCGCATCCGGTCGCCGGCCGGAGTGAGACCGCGGCCGGCGCGAGCCGGTGACGGCGGTGCCGGTAGGGTCAGTGACCGATGTGGCTCGAGCGGATTCGGGAACCAGGTGACCTCGACGACCTGAGCTATGACGACCTGGCCGAACTCGCGGGAGAGATCCGCGATTTCATCGTCGCGGCCGTCGCCGAGAACGCCGGGCACCTCGGATCCAACCTCGGTGCCGTCGAACTGACGCTCGCCCTGCACCGGGTGTTCGACTCGCCCCGCGACGCCCTGCTGTGGGACACCGGACACCAGTCGTACGTGCACAAGCTCGTCACGGGACGTCAGGCTGGGTTCGCCCAGCTCCGCCGGGCGAACGGTCTGTCGGGTTACCCGTCCCGCGAGGAGAGCCGGCACGACTACGTCGAGAACTCTCACGCCTCGACCATCCTCAGCTACGCCTACGGGATGGCCGTCGCCCGCGACCTCGGCGTCGACGACCACCGCCACATCGTTGCCGTGATCGGCGACGGCTCGATGACCGGGGGCATGGCCTACGAGGCGCTCAACAACCTCGGCCACAGCGGCAAGCGGGTCATCGTGATCCTCAACGACAACGGGCGCAGCTACGCCCCGACGATCTCCAACCTGACCGCCCGCTGCATCCCGCCCACGATCGACGTCGACGGGCCGGAGACGGCGCCGATCATCAGCCGGATCGGCGACCGGCTCTCGCACTTCCTCACCGAGATCCGGCTCAACCCGGTCTACGTCCGCCGCCAGCGCAAGCTCGAGGAGGTGCTGCGGGATGTTCCGCTCGTCGGAAACCCGGCCGAACGCGCGGTCGAGGCCGTCAAGGCCGCGGCGCGTGAGCTCCTCCAGCCGCCGGCGTTCTTCGAGGCGCTCGGCGTCCGCTACGTCGGACCGGTCGACGGGCACAACATGGCGGAGCTGGAGCCGGCGTTGCGCAATGCCGTCGAGTTGTCAGCCGAGGGCCCGATCGTCGTCCACGTGATGACCCAGAAGGGCCGCGGCTACCCGCCCGCCGAGGACGATGACGAGAAGCACCTCCACGACGCGCCGGTGTTCGATCCGTTGATCGGTCCGCCGAAGGCCGTCCCCTCCGGGTACACCCAGACGTTCGCCGACCAGGTGATCAAGCTCGCCGAAGCCGATCGGCGGGTCGTTGCAATCACGGCGGCCATGCCCGGACCCACCGGGTTGCTGCCGTTCCAGGACCGCTTTCCCGATCGGTTCTTCGACGTCGGGATCGCCGAGCAACACGCCGTCACGGCCGCGGCCGGGATGGCGATGGGTGGCATGCGCCCGATCGTGGCGATCTACTCGACGTTCCTCAACCGGGCGTGGGACCAGGTCGTCTACGACGTCGCCCTCCACCGGCTCCCTGTGGTCTTCTGTCTCGACCGTGCCGGTATCACCGGTCCCGACGGGCCGAGCCACCATGGTGTGCACGACATGGCGTTGCTGGCCAGGGTGCCGGGGATGCGCGTGCTCGCGCCGTCGAGCGCCCAGGAGCTCGAGGTGATGATGGCCGAGGCGATGACGCTGGCCGACAGCGGCCCGGTCGCGATCCGCTACCCGCGTGGCCGGGCACAGCAGGTCGACGAGCACGAGGTCGGCACCGGCCTCGACGCACGCCACGTCCGGGCCGCGGCTGACCGATCGACGTCGATTTGCATCGTCGCGATCGGCAAGATGCTCGCGGCCGCCGAACGAGCCGCTGCCGACCTCGCCGGCTCGACGCGTCGACGTGACCGTGTGGGACGCCCGCTGCTGCGCGCCGCTCGACGAAGCGATGCTCCGCGACGCCGCTGCCCACCGCGGTGTCGTCACGGTCGAAGACGGCATCCGCGACGGGGGGATCGGCATGACCATTGCCGACCGCGTCGGGTCGCTGAACTGTGAGGTCCCCGTAGAGGTGCTCGGCCTACCGTCCCGGTTCATCGCCCATGCGGCCACGCCTGAGGAGATCCTCAGCTCGATCGGCCTCGACCACGCCGGCATCGCAACGGCAGTCCGCGGCCTCCTGGCCTGACGCCCCTTTTGGTCATCGAAATTCACACATCCAGCTCATTTCGCTGACCGAAGCGGCTGCCGCTTCCGGTTTCGGCGCCTCACGACGCCCAGGGGAGGTGTGAACCTCCAAACCAAGGACGCGATGCTGGCGACGATGAGCCGGCAGCACGGGCTCATCAGCCTCGACCAGTTGCGCGGGGCCGGCCTCGACCGTAGCGATGTCCAAGGCGCGCAACGCCAGCGGATGCTCACCCGGGTCGGGCCGAGCGTCTACGGCAGTCCGGCGGCGCCGCGCACACTGGACTTCAACCGGACGTTGGCGATCCTCGCCTGCCCCGGCGCATTGCTGAGTCATCGCTGTGCTGCCCAGCTGCTGTGCTTCGACCGGTTCAACGAGGACATCGTCGAGGTCGTGGTGCTCCGCGGCGCGCGAGGAGCGAAGGTTCCATTCCCGGTGCACTCGACGAACGTGATCGGACGGCTCGACCGGATCACCTTCGGCGGGTACGCGTGCACCTCAGCGACGAGGACGGTGATCGACCTCGCCCGATTGAGGGTGCCGACGCTGCAGCTCGAGGCGGCGATCGACAGCGCGGTGCGCCTCGGATTGTCGGCACCGCTGGTGATCGTCGATCGCCTGGCCGAGCTGCGCGGGCCCGGTCGGTGGGGAGCCCGGCTCCTCGATCGGTTGCTGATCGACAGCGGCGGACACACCATGCTCGAGCGGCGCTTTCTCGAGCTCGTTCGCCGAGCGTGCTTCGAGCAGCACGCAGGTGATCTACCAGCGCGATGCGACGTCGCCCGTCGACTTCGTGTGGGATGAGCACGCAGTTGTGGTCGAGGTTCGGCTCGAAGGATCGTCGCGCACGCTCGCCGCCACCCGCTTCGGTCAGCGAAATGAGCTGGATGTGTGATTTTCGATGACGAAAGCGCACCGGTGCCCGCCGCACCGGGCCGTCAGCCGTAGTACGGGTTCTCGCCGGTGGCGTGGTCGGTGAGATCCTTGACCGCTTTCACCGCCGGGATCGCCTCCGAGAGCATCGTCTGCACGCCGTCGAGCATCGTCATCCTGCTCATCGAGCAGCCATGGCAGCCGCCGCCCATCGTGAGGTAGGCGGTGCCTTCGCCGTCGTGACCGACGTAGGTCACGAAGCCGCCGTGCTGGGCGAGCGCCGGGTTCACGTCCGCCGCGATGACCGCCGTGATCTCGGCCGAGAGCTCGTCGTCGCCGACGAGGCCATCGACGTTCGGGGCGGCTGGGCGATTCGGGTTGCGGATCACCAGGCCCTGGGAGTCGGTGTAGTCGAGCGTGGCGCCCTGGAGCAGCTCGACGTCCTTGCCGGGGATCATCACCTTCAGGCCGTCGTGGGTTCGGACCTCGTCCGTGAACGCCGCCGTCAGAAACTCCTCGAACCCGAGCTCGTAGCGGAAGTCCTCACCGGGCTGCGATGCGATCTCCAGCCGGAGACCGAGCTGCTCGGCGTCGGACTCCTCGTCGCGCAGCTCCTTCAGTTTGGCGAGGGCCGCGTCGGTGATCTCGACGATCGGTTCGCTCGTGGCCGGCGTGTCGGCCGCGAGGCCGGCGAAAGGGCTCTGCGGACTCATACGTTCAGGATATCGAGGCACCTAGAGTGTCCGCCCATGGTGGCGTCCCGGCCACGCAGGCCGGGTGTGCCGCTCCCCTCGCTGGCGCTCGGTCGCTCGCACTGACTGACGGGTCCCGAAGGGCGATCCTCGCCGCCTTCTTCGCGAACCTCGGGATCGCCGTCGCCAAGTTCGTCGGATTCTTGATCACCAGTTCGGCCGGCCTGCTCGCCGAGTCGATCCATTCGCTCGCCGACACCGGCAACCAGGGACTCCTGATGCTCGGGGGGAAGCGGGCCGAGCGCAAGCCCGATGCCGAGCACCAGTTCGGCTACGGCCGTGAGCGCTACTTCTGGGCGTTCGTCGTCGCCCTCGTCCTGTTCTCGGTGGGCGGCCTGTTCGCGCTGTTCGAAGGCATCGAGAAGGTTCGCCACCCGCACGAGGTCGAGAACCTGCAGGTGGCGATCGGCATCCTGGTGTTCTCCATCGCCCTCGAGTCGTTCTCGCTGCGCACGGCGTACCGAGAAGCCAAGACCCACAAGAGACCCGGCATGTCGTGGTGGCGGTTCATCCGCACCGAGAAGTCGCCGGAGCTCCCGGTCGTGCTGCTCGAGGACATCGGCGCCGAGATCGGTCTGATGTTCGCGCTCGGCGGCGTCCTGATGGCCCACTTCACCGACGAGCCCCGCTGGGACGCCGTCGGCTCGATCGCCATCGGCGTCCTGCTCGTCAGCATCGCCATCGTCCTGGCGATCGAGATGAAGGGCCTGCTCATCGGTGAGTCGGCGACGGCCGAGGACGTCGACAAGGTCACCGCCGCGCTCACGTCGTCACCCGGCGTGCTGAGCGTGATCCACATGAAGACCCAGCACCTCGGACCGGACGAGGTCCTGATCGCCGCCAAGGTCGAGTTCGACTCCGCCATGAACGTCCCACAGCTCGCCGAAGCGATCGACACCGCGGAAGCGTCACTCCGGAGGGCGGTACCGGTCGCCAAGCTGGTCTACATCGAACCCGACGTCCGCCGCGAACCAGCGGACGGCGATCAACCAGCGGAGTCGCCGGCGCACTGACGCCGCTACAGTTCACGCCGTACGTACGGGGAGCTCGCAGGAACGGCGGGCTGAGAGGGTGGCTGCCGCCGCCGACCCGGGAACCTGATCCGGGTAATGCCGGCGGAGGAAGCGAATGGGCCACAACCGTGGACGCGTCGAGGCGATCATCGTCACCGGCGGCGCGCCGCTCGACGACCGGGCGGTCGCTGCGCTGCCGCGCGACGCCTTCGTGGTCGCGGCCGACGGCGGCCTCGATCACGCCCTCGCCGCCGGGCTTGAACCGGACGTCGCTCGTCGGTGACCTGGACTCGATCTCTCCCGGCGGACTCGATTGGGCGAACGCCAACGCGAACGTGCTCCGCCACCCGGTCGACAAGGCGGCGACCGACACCGAGCTGGCGATCGCCCACGCGCTGACCCTGCGCCCCGACCGCGTGATCCTCGTCGCCGGCGCCGGTGACCGGCTCGACCACACCGTCGCGGCCCTCGGCGCGCTCGGCGCACACGATCTCGGCGATGTGGGGGCCGTCGAAGCCTGGTGGGGGACCGACCGTCTGCTCGTCGCCATCCCCCAGCGCCCGGTGACGCTCGACGAGCCGGCGGGCACGACGTTCTCGGTCCTCGCGATGCACGGCTCGGTCACCGGGGTGACGATCAGCGGCGCCAGCTGGCCGCTCGACCACGTCGAGCTTGCCCCCCTCGTCGGCCGGGGCGTGTCGAACGCGGTCCTCGATCCACCTGTGCACGTCGCCGTCGGCGACGGCGTCCTCACCGTCATCATCCCCAACTCCTCAGCAAAGGGAGCCCAACCATGAATCGCCTGCTCCGCACCGTGGCCGCGGCGTCCGCCGCGGCGGCGCTGCTCCCGGCATCGGCCAGCGCATCCGGCGAGCCCGACTCGATCACGTTGATCGCCTACGAGTCGTTCCCGACCGAGGGAACGCCCCTCAACGACGAGATCGCCGCGTTCGCCGAGGCCACCGGCATCGACGTCGAGATCGTCATCGCCGGGGACACCGGGACGATGGTGTCCAAGGCGGTGCTCACCGCCGGCAACCCCGAGGGTGACGTGATGTTCGGAGTCGACAACACCTACCTGTCCCGCGTGGTGAGCGAGGAGGTCTTCGAGCCATACGATGCGAGTGGGCTCGACCGGGTCGACCCGGCGTTCCTCGAACTGGTCCCGAACGGCGAGGCGACCCCGGTCGACTTCGGCGACGTCTGCGTCAACTACGACGTCGAGTGGTTCGAGAACGAGGGACTGGATCCGCCCACCGATCTCGAGTCGCTCGCCGACCCCGCCTATCGCGACCTCCTCGTGGTCGAGAACCCGGCGTCGTCGTCGCCGGGTCTCGCGTTCCTGATGGCCGCGGTCGCCGAGTTCGGCGAGCCGGTGGACGGCGAGGGCGGTTGGGTCGCCTACTGGGCTCGGCTCGCCGACAACGGGGTCGAGGTCGTCGATGGCTGGACCGAGGCGTACTACGACCGGTTCAGCGGGGCCGGCGACGGGCCGCGCCCGCTGGTGGTCAGCTACGGGAGCAGCCCGCCCTTCGAGGTGCTCGATGCCGATCCGCCGCTCGACCGAGCCGCCGACCGGGGTGCTCGAGGAGACGTGCTTCCGCCAGGTCGAGTTCGCCGGCGTGCTGCGCGGCACGGACTCCCCCGACGAGGCGCGCCGGCTCGTCGACTTCCTGATCTCCGACGTGTTCCAGTCGGAGATCGCGCTCAACCTCTTCGTGTTCCCGGTCAACCAGGACGTGGAGCTCGACCCGGTGTTCACCGACTTTGCGGTCGTCCCGGAGAACCCGGCGACGCTCGATCCCGAACTGATCGCCAGCAACCGCGAGCACTGGATCGAGGTCTGGACCGACACCGTGCTCAGGTGAGCAAGAGCTCCAGCCATCCACGGGCGGTGAACCGCCTGCCCCGTTGGTTCGTGCCCGCGGTCGCGGCCACGCCGCTGGTGGTGCTGGCGACCTTCTACGGTGGCCCTTCGTCACATTGCTCGGGCGTGGCCTGCGTCCGGGCAGCGCGACGGACACCCTCGGCGACGGTCTGACGTGGCGCGTGGTCTGGTTCACGCTGTGGCAGGCCGGGGCGTCGACGGCACTGACGTGGCCGCCGGCCTCGCGCCGGCGTTCGTGCTGGCGCGCTACGAGTTCGCCGGGCGACGGCTGCTCGACGGGCTCCTCGCGGCGCTGTTCGTGCTCCCGACCGTGGTCGTCGGGGCCGCAGTGCGTGCCGTCCTGCCTGACTCGATCGATCATGGCGTCGTCGGGATCCTCGCCGCCCACGTCATGTTCAACATCGCGGTCGTCGTCCGCACGGTCGGCGCCGTGCTCGTCCACCGCCCCGCGCGACCGCGAGGCAGCAGCGGCGACGCTCGGGGCGACGCCTTGGCGCGTGTTCAGGGAGATCACGCTTCCGTCCATCACGCCGGCACTCTGGGCGTCGGCGGGCATCGTGTTCGTCTTCACGTTCACCTCGTTCGGCGTGATCCGCGTGCTCGGCGGCGTGAGCCGTTCCACGCTCGAGGTCGAGATCTGGCGTCAAGCGACCCAATTCGGGAACATCGGCGCGGCGGCAACCCTGACGGTGCTGCAACTCTCCCTCGTGGCCGCTGTCGTCACCGTGAGCTCGTTCCTCCAGCGACGCTCGAGCCGGTCGCTGTCGCTGGGCACCCGCAGCGGGCGGCAACCTCCGGTGAACCGATCGCAGCGCCGGTTCGTTCGCCTCGTGGTCACGCTCACCACGCTCGTCGTGGCGGCCCCACTCGCGGCGCTGGTCGAACGCTCGCTGCGGACCCGGGACGGGTACGGCCTGAGCGCGTGGCGCGCGCCTCGGCCGCGCCGAAGTGCGCCCCGGACTGTCCACCGGAATCGATCCCCTCGAGTCGCTGTGGACGTCGTTCCAGGCAATGGTCGTGTCGACCGCCGTCGCCGTCGCGGTCGGCACGCTCGCGGCGATCGCGATCGCGAGCGCCCGGAGCGACAGGCCGCCGCGCTCGACACCGCGATGATGCTGCCCATCGCGACTTCGGCGATCACGGTCGGGTTCGGCATGCTCATCACGTTCGACCAACGGCCCTATCGACTGGCGGGCCTCGTGGTGGCTGGTGCCGCTCGGCCACGCCATCGTCGCGGTGCCATTCGTCGTTCGCGCCGTGCTGCCGGTTCTCCGCGGCATCGACGCCAGCCGCCTGGAGGCCGCCGCCACGCTCGGGGCGTCTCCGCTACGGGCCTGGCGCGAGGTCGTCGTGCCTCACCTTCGCCGCCCGATGACCATCGCCGCCGGATTGGCCGCCGCGATCTCGCTCGGCGAGTTCGGCGCCACGAGCTTCCTGTCCCGCAGCAGCCACGCGACGATGCCGATCGCGATCGAGTCGCTGCTCGGGCGGACCGGATCCCTGTTCCAGGCCCAGGGCTACGCGCTCGCCGTGATTCTTGCCGGGGCGACGATCGCGGTGGTCGTCGCGCTCGACCTCACCCAGGTCCCTCCGCACCGTCTCGAAGCCCACGATCAGCGAGGGAGAGGGCCAAAGCCCCTCCCCCTCGGACCCCCTCCGTCGTGGCGCTCCGGACGGGCAGCAAAGCCTGCCCATCCTCCGCACCGAAATCCCTCACTACGGTCGGTGTGGCTCCCGACATTCCGGACGCTCACGACCCCACTGCCCCGCTGAGGACCTGTCACACTGTCACGACTTCTGGGGACAGAGCTTCACCAGAGCTGCGGACCCGGTCGTGAGCGCCCGCCTCGACCTCGTCGACGTGACCGTCCGGTACGGATCCCGCACGGTGCTCGACGGGATGACCTTCTCGGTCGACCCGGGTGAGATCGTGGCCCTGCGTGGCCCGTCGGGCAGCGGCAAGACAACCCTGCTGCGCGCCGTCGCCGGCCTGACCTCGATCTCGCACGGTGCGGTCCTGATCGACGCGACGGACGTCACGGCGACGCCCACGCACCGGCGCGGCATCGGGATGGTGTTCCAGGACGAGCAGCTCTTCAACCATCTCGATGTCTCGGCGAACGTGACGTTCGGGCTGCGGATGCGCGGCGATCCAGAACGGGCTCGCGCCGCGCGGGCGGCCGATCTGCTCGCCCTCGTCGGCCTGGCCGGCTTCGAGCACCGCAGCGTCGTCGACCTCAGCGGCGGCGAGGCCAAGCGGGTCGCCCTCGCCCGCTCGCTGGCGCCGGCACCGCGAATACTGCTGCTCGACGAGCCGCTGACGGGCCTCGACCGCGAGCTTCACGACCGTCTGCTCGACGATCTCGGCGGCATCATGCGCGCCGAGCGCACCACGTCCTTGCTCGTCACCCACGATCTCGGTGAGGCCGAGCGCATCGCCGACCGGGTGACGCTCGAGTTGACGGAACTGCGCGTGCAGCTGACTCCGCGCGAGCTCAGACGTTCCTTACGCTGATCGACCGATGACCGCGGAACCCGTTGACGACTGGACCGTCGAAGCAGTCGATGCGACCGACACCCACGAGCTTCGGCGCTTCGTGCTCAGACGCGGCACGCCGACCGACAACGTGAACTTCGAGACCGACCGGTTGCCGGAGACCCGGCACCTCGCGATCCGCGATGCCGGCGGTCGGTTGATCGCCACGTCGACCTGGAGCGTGCAGGAGTCGCCGGGACATGCCGGCGTGCCTGGCGTGCAGCTCAGGGCGATGGCGGTGCACGACGACTTCCAGGGTCGCGGCCTCGGCTCCCTGCTGATCGCAGCCGGCGTCGGATACGCCCGGGACCTGGCGGCCGAACTGGTGTGGGCGAACGCGCGCGACACGGCGCTCGGCTTCTACGCGAGCCAGGGTTTCGGGGTCGTCGGCGACGGCTTCCTGACCACCGACACGCAGATCCCGCACCACCTCGTCGTGCGGAGACTCTGAATCCGATGGCGATCTGGGCGGCCCACGCACCGGATTCCGGGAGGTAGGTCACCCCAGAATGACCGATGAGGCGCAGGCCGCCCTGTCCGAGGGCAGCTCAGAAGATGCCGGCCGGCTCGAGCCCTTCGATCTCGGCCCGGCCGAGCAGCCACTGCAACCGCAGCACAGGTGGCGCTTCGAGCGCTTGCCGCGGCAGCCCGGCCGCGCCCATCGGGAGCCGGGAGTTCCACCGCATCTCCAGGAGCCGCAGCTCTTCGCGGACGTACCGTTCCGGCCAGTCGGCGGCGCGGTAACCGGGGTCGCCGAGGTCGGCGTGATGGACGACCACCTCCCTGATGCGCCGGAAGGGTACCTCCGTGGTCGGGAGCTCGCCGCCGTCGAGGTCGATGCCGGGAACGTCCCAGCGCGTGTGCTGCGCGAGGGCCGCGTCGAGCTCCTCGGCCGACTTGCGCACGTCGGGCACGAGCTCGCTCCATGTCCGTCCCGCGCCCTGCTCGATCTCGACGCTCCTGGCGTCCTTCCCTCCCGGGTAGCGCTCGACGGGTTCACCGCGTTCGGCGCCGGCGAGCTGGCGGATGAAGCTGCGCGGCATTGCCGGCGAGGTGGGTGAGCAGGTGGCCGCGTGTCCACCCGGGCAGCTTCGTCGGCAGCGACGGATCGGCGGCGTCGGTGCCGCTCGAGCGAGTCGAGATGGTCGAGCAGCGCGGCGTGCGCGTCACGTACCTCCGCAATCTCACGGTCGAGCCCAGTCATGCCTCCCGACGCTACGACGTGAAACGGCTCCCCGGCTGCGAAAGGCCCTCTGGCGTGGCAACCTTTGCTCGATGCAACTCGCAATGATCGGACTCGGCCGCATGGGTGCCAACATGGTGCGCCGACTCATGCTGGCCGGCCACGACTGCGTCGGCTTCGACGTGTCGCCCGGCGCGATCAAGGCGCTGACGGACGAGGGCATGACCGGCCTCTCGTCGATGGACGAGCTGGTCGAGTCGATGGACGCGCCGCGGCACGTTTGGCTGATGGTGCCAGCGGCGTACGTCGGGTCGACGATCGACGAGCTCGCCCCGCTGCTCGAGCGCGGCGACACGATCATCGACGGGGGCAACTCGTGGTACCGCGACGACGTCGACCGGTCCACGCCGCTCGCGACGGACTACGGCATCGACTACCTCGACGTGGGAACAAGCGGCGGCGTGCACGGCCTGGAGCGCGGCTATTGCCTGATGGTCGGCGGGCCGGAGGGACCCGTGGCGCGGCTGGCGCCGATCTTCGACACCTTGGCGCCGGGATTCGAGGCCGCCGAGCGCACGCCGAACCGCGCCGAGTCCGGGGAACCGTCGAGCGCCGAGCGGGGCTGGTTGCACTGCGGTCCGAGCGGGGCCGGGCACTTCGTGAAGATGGTCCACAACGGCATCGAGTACGGGCTGATGCAGGCCTACGCCGAGGGCCTCAACGTGCTCGCCAAGGCGAACATCGGCGCCGAGGACCACCCCGTCGACGCCGAGACCGCCCCGCTCACCCACCCCGAGTACTACCGCTACGACATCGACCTCGCCGCGGTCTCCGAGGTGTGGCGGCGGGGCAGCGTGGTGGCGAGCTGGCTGCTCGACCTCACTGCTGACGCGCTTGCGGCCGATCCCGAGCTCGCCGCGTTCGAGGGCCAGGTGTCCGACTCCGGCGAGGGACGCTGGACGATCACGGCGGCAATCGACGAGGGCGTGCCGGTCCCCGTGCTGTCGGCGTCGCTGTACGAGCGGTTCGCGTCCCGCGGCCGGGCCGACGTCGCCAACAAGGTCCTGTCGGCGATGCGCGCCGGCTTCGGTGGGCACGCCGAGCGGAAGCAGAGCAGCCGATGAGCGGGAAGTCAACGGGTCGGCTGCCGCACGCCGACGCCCTCGTCCTGTTCGGCGCCACCGGCGACCTGGCTCAGCGCAAGCTGTTCCCGGCGCTCTACCACATGGAGAGCCGCGACGAGCTCGAGGTGCCGATCATCGGCGTCGCCCGTAGCGACTGGACGGACGACGACTTCAGGGAGAACGCCGCCGACGCGGTCCGCAAGAACGTGGAGGAGGTCGACGATGACGTGCTCCAGCGGTTCTGCGATCGGCTCGACCTGGTCCAAGGCGACTACGCCGACCCGGCGACGTGGCAATCGCTCAAGGACGGCCTCGACAAGCACAAGTCGGAAGTTGCCGTCTACTACATGGCGATCCCGCCGACGATGTTCCCGACCGTGGCCGAGGCGCTGGCGTCCGTCGGTCTCAACAGGCGGGGCCGCATCGTCGTCGAGAAGCCCTTCGGTCGAGACCTCGCATCGGCGCTCGAACTGAACGAGGTGCTGCATCAGGTGTTCCCCGAGCAGCACATCTTCCGCATCGACCACTACCTCGGCAAGGAGTCCGTCGAGGACCTCCTCGTCTTCCGCTTCTCGAACACCCTGCTCGAACCGATCTGGAACCGGCGCTACGTCCGCAGCGTGCAGATCACGATGTCGGAGAAGATCGGCGTGGAGGGCCGGGGCGCGTTCTACGACTCGGTCGGTGCGATCCGCGACGTGTTCCAGAACCACCTGCTGCAGGTCGTCGCACTCCTGGCCATGGAGCCGCCGGTCGGGCACGAGTCGAGCTTCCTGCAGGACGAGAAGGTGAAGGTGTTCGCAGCGACGCGTCCGCTCGATTGCGCCGAGTTGGTCCGCGGCCAGTACGAGGGATACCGCCAGGAGCAGGGGGTCGCACCGGACAGCGAGGTCGAGACGTTCATCGCCGCTCAGTTGGAGATCGATTCGTGGCGCTGGGCCGGCGTGCCGTGGTACGTCCGGGCCGGCAAGGGTCTCGCCCAAGCGGCGACCGAAGCGGTCATCGAGCTGCAGGCACCGCCGCGACTGCTGTTCGACGAAGCAGGTGGGCCGACCCCGGAGCGCAACCTGATCCGGCTCCGACTCGGCAAGCGCGACGGCGTGTCGTTCACGCTCCAGGCGAAGACGCCGGGGCCCGCTCTCGACAGCCAGACGGTGGAGATCGCGGTCGACTTCGCGGCCGCGCTCGGCGACCGGCGCGAGGCGTACGAGCGCCTGCTCGGCGACGCGCTCGATCGGCTCGCCGCGCCGGTTCGCGCGCGAGGACATCGTCGAGCAGCAGTGGCGGATCGTCGACCCGGCCCTGTCGGACCCCGACCCGGCCTACCTCTACCGGTTCGGCAGCTGGGGCCCGAAGGAGGCCGACCGCATCCTGGCCGACGCAGACCACTGGGTCCCACCGTCGCAGCAGTAGCGCTTTGCGAGAACTGGGCGGCCCGTGCCTCACTCAGCGTTCTGGGCGGCCGACGTACCATCGGGCGATCTGGGCGGCCAGCACGGCGGTATCCGAGCCCGAGGCCGCCCAGAACGGCGCCCGTCTACGTGTCCAGTGCGGACAGGTCGACGCGGGCCAGGCGCTCCGGGTCGCCAAGCGCGTCGATGGCGACGATCCGGCCGTGCGACACGGTGAACCCCATGACCGCGACGAGCGTGCCGTCGATCGTGACGACGGCACCGGCGGCACCGTTCACCATCGCCGGACGCATCTCCCGCGCCGGCGTGCCGAACATGACCGCCTGGCCGGCGACGGCCTCGGCGCCACGGATCACCGCGGAGGCCCCGATCGAGCCACGATCGGATCGCAGGGTGACGTCCGGGTCGAGGACGGCGACGAGTCTGTCGAAGTCACCGTTCCGCGCCGCGGCGAAGAACGCGTCGACAACCTCGCGCTGGCGAGCGATGTCGTCGTCTCGAGCCGGCGAGGCACCGGCCACCCGGCGGCGTGCCCGGCTGGCGAGCTGGCGTGCGGCCGTCTCCGAGCGCCCGACGATGTCCGCGATCTCGTCGAACGGGACGGAGAACATGTCGTGGAGCACGAACGCGAGTCGCTCCGGCGGCGGCAACGCGTCGAGCACGACGAGCAGGGCGAGGCTGACAGAGTCGGCGAGGACTGCCTCGTTTTCCGGATCGAGGCTGCCCTCGGGGCCGACGACCGGGTCGGGAACGTGCCAGTCCATCGGGTCCTCCCGGCGGGTCGCGCGCGCTCGCAGCATGTTGAGGCAGACCCGGGCGACGATCGTCGTGAGCCAGCCGCCGACGTTCTCGACTTCGCTGGCGTCGGCACGGTTCGCCCTGATCCACGCCTCCTGGAGCGCGTCCTCAGATTCGCTCACGGATCCGAGCATGCGGTAGGCGACGGACCGGAGATGGCTCCGGTGCTCCTCGAACCGCTCGCTCATCCAGGTCTGCGTCACATTCGACTCCATCGGTCACACTCCTTCGTTGCTGCGTGTCAGTTCATTGACCCAGCAAACACAGCCGCCGTGACACGAACACCTGCGAGATGCGGCAGCTGCACGGACTCCCTGGAGGAACGTAGCCATGAATACACCGAAGAAGATCGCCGTTGCCGGAGCGTCCGGGCGGGTCGGCCGGCACATCGTCGACGTGCTCACCGAGCGCGGGCACGAGGTGGTCCCGATGTCGCGGTCGACCGGGGTCGACGTGATCACCGCGGAAGCCCTCGATGCGGCACTGGCCGGCGTCGACTGCATCGTGGACGCGGCCACGGGGCCGTCCCCCGAGCAGGACGCGGCCACCGAGTTCTTCACGACCGCAGCCCGCAACCTGCACGATGCCGGCACCCGGGCCGGGGTCGACCGGATGATCGTCATCTCGATCGTCGGCACCGACCGCATCACGGCCGGGTACGGCGCAGCCAAGCGCGCCCATGAGCGGGAAGCGCTGGCCGGCCCGATCCCGGCGCAGATCCTGCGCGCTACGCAGTTCCACGAGTTCGTCGAGCAGCTCATCGACTGGGGTACCCAGGGCGAGGTCGCCTACGTGCAGAACGGGCGGACGCAACTGGTCGCGGCCCGGTCAGTCGCCGAGGTTGTCGCCAACCTCGTCGAGCAGCCGGTCAGCAGCGGCACGATCATCGAGGTCGCCGGTCCACGTGTGGAGAGCTTCGTCGACATGGCGATGCTGTTTGCTTCCCGGCGCGGCCTCCCGGTGAAGATCGTAGGCGTCAGCGACCCGACGAATCCGGATCTCGACGTCTACGAGGACGACGGTCTCCTGCCGGGACCCGACGCCATCATCGCCGGTCCGACGTTCGAGGACTGGCTCGACGCGACTCGATGACCGCGCCAGGATCGCCGGTTTCCGCGTTCCACGCGATAGATAAACCCCCGTGACCGAGGCGCTGACGGAGGACCCGCGGCCCGACGACCTGCATCGCGCGCCGTCGGTGGTCGTGTTGAACACGGGCGACGGCAAGGGCAAGAGCTCGGCCGCGTTCGGCGTGATGATCCGCAGCGTTGCGCGTGGCTGGCCGGTGGCCGTGGTGCAGTTCGTGAAGAGCGGCAAGTGGAACGTCGGCGAGGAGAAGGTCGGCCGCCAGCTCGGGGTCGAGTGGCACAACGTTGGTGACGGGTTCACGTGGGAGTCCGACAACCTCGATCACGACAAGGCGCTGGCCAGAGACGGGTGGGAGGTCGCGGCGGGCATCGTCACGGCGGGTGAACATCGGCTCGTCGTGCTCGACGAGATCACGTACCTGTGCTCGTGGGGCTGGATCGACACGTCGGAGGTCGCGTCGGTGATCCGCGACCGCCCTGCGCATGTCAACGTCGTGATGACCGGCAGGGACGCACCTCAGGAGCTCGTCGACGTGGCCGACACGGTCACCGAGATGCGCAAGGTCAAGCACGCCTACGACAGCGGCATCAACGCGATGCGCGGCATCGAATACTGAGGATCGCAATGTCGCTGACGTTCTTGATCGGCGGGGCGCGCAGCGGCAAGAGCTCGCTGGCCGTCCGGCTCGGCACCGACCACCATGGACCGGTGGTGTTCGTCGCGACGTGCCCACGCGTCGACGGCGATGACGATCTCGAAGGACGCATCGAACGCCACCGCGCCGATCGGCCGGACTGGCCGACGATCGAGGAGTCGCACGACCTCGAGGCCGCGCTCGAGGAAGGCCGGCAACGCGTTCGTCATCGTCGACTGCCTGACTCTGTGGGTCTGGAACCTGTCGTGCCGCGGCGACGACCACGGCACGATCGTGCGGGCCGCGGCCGACTTCGCCAGCGCCGCGTCGCAACGGAACGCGCCAACGGTCGTCGTGAGCAACGAGGTTGGTCTGGGCGTTCACCCTGAGACGGAGGAGGGCCGCGTGTACCGCGACCTCCTCGGCGCGGTGAACCGGGCCGTCGCCGACGAGGCCTCACCCGCGCTGCTGATGGTCGCCGGGCGTGCGATGCTCCTCCACGACCCCAAGGAGTTCCTGCGTTGAACGGGACGGCCACGACCGGGACCGCCACGAACGGGACAGGGCGTTTGCGCCGGCTCCTCGCCGATCTCCCTGGGCCCGACGCCGGCGCCGCGGCGGCAGTGCACGCCCGGGCGGCCACGATCCTGCGGCCGGCCGGGGCGCTGCACTGGCTCGATGACCTCGCCGCTTGGATCGCCGGCTGGCAGCACACCGATCGGCCCCGGATCGAGCGACCGGCCGGGCTCGTGTTCGCCGGCGACCACGGCGTCGCCGCCGCGGCCAAGGTCAGCGCGTACCCCACCGACGTGACGGCAGCGATGTTCGCGGCCTACCAGCAGGGGCGGTCGACGATCAGCGCGTTCGCCCGCCACGCCGGCGCAAGCGTGCAGGCGCTCGACGTCGGCATCGGGAAGCCCACCGGCGACATCCGCTTCGAGGCCGCCCTCGAACCGGAACGCTTCGCCGAGATCGTCGACATCGCCGTTTCCGCGGCGGACGCGATCGAGTGCGACCTGCTGGTGATCGGCGAGATGGGCATCGGCAACACCACGGCGTCGGCGGCCGTGTCTGCGGCGCTCGCCGGAGGCGAGGCTGCGGCATGGGTCGGGCGCGGCACGGGCGTCGACGACGCGGGCCTGGCCAGGAAGCGCGAGGCGGTGCAGCAGGCGGTGCGACGGATCGCCGGGGTCACGGACCCGCTCGACGTGCTCCGCGAGGTGGGCGGCTCTGAGCTCGTCGCGATCGCCGCCGCAGTCGTGGCGGCCCGCCACCGCTCGCTACCCGTGGTGCTCGACGGTTACGTCGTCACGTCGTCGGTGCTTCCGCTGGTGCTCGTCGAGCCGAGTGCGCTCGACCACTGCACGGTGGGGCACTGCTCGGCCGAGCCCGGTCACCGGTTGCTGCTCGAACGGCTCGGCAAGCGGCCGCTGCTCGATCTCGACATGCGCCTCGGCGAAGGCAGCGGTGCGATGGCGGCGGTGCCGCTGATCACGATGGCCTGCGCCGGCATCACGGAGGTCCCGACGTTCGGCGAGTGGTTCGGCGAATGAGGGCCGCGCTGCTCGGGACGGCCGAGCGACCGATGGGTGCCCGCATGACCCTTCGGTCTCGAGCCGCTCAAGTACCGCGACCGAACCGATGAGGTCGTTCGCTGGCGCCCTGCAGTTCCTGACCCGCGTGCCGGTCCGCACCACCGCCGCAGTCAGCCGGAGCGCGATGGCGCCGTGGTTCCCCGCCGTCGGGGCGCTGGTGGGCGCCGTCGTCGGCGGCGTTGCCGCCGGGTTGCAGTACTGGCTCTCGCCACTCTCCGCGGCGGCGGTGGCCGTTGCTGTCGGGATGCTGGTCACCGGTGCATTCCACGAGGATGGACTCGCTGACCTCGCGGATGCCATCGCCGGTGGCGCGACCCGCGCCCGGCGTTTCGAGATCCTCCGGGACTCGCGCCTCGGCACGTACGGAACTGCCGCGCTCGCCACTTCGATCGTCGTGCGCGTCGCGGCGGTTGCCGAGCTGGCCTCCCTCGGCCCGGCGGTCATGGTCGCCGCCGCGGTCGCAGCCCATGCGATGGCAAGGGGCGTGGCGATCGGCGCCATCGGGTTCGCCCCCGCCGCGTCGCCCGACGGGCTCGGTGCGTCGTTCCGTTCCGATGTTTCGGAAATCCGAGCCGCCGCGACCGTGGTGACCGGAGTTGCGATCGGCGCGCTCGCCACCGGCTGGTGGGCTGGGTTGGCGGCCGGCGTCGCAATCGCTGCCGCCGCCGTCCTGACGGCCGTCGCGGTTCGCACCCTCGGCGGCGTCACCGGCGACGTCGCCGGCGCCGTCGAGCAGGTCGCCGAGATCGCCGCCCTGCTCGTGGCGAGTGGACTCGCCGCCGCGCCACGGCCTGTGGTGGCGCTGAACTCCCAACCTCGTGGCGCGGTCAGCCGGCGGCGAAGGCGGCGAAGCGCTTGATCCCCTCGTTGATCGCGTCGTCACCGAGCGCGAAGGAGAAGCGGGCGTAGCCCGGCAGGCCGAACGCCTCCCCCGGCACGAACGCGACCTTCGCCTCGGACAGGACGTGATCGGCCAGCTCCAACGTGTTCGAGCACACCCGCCCGGCGATCTCCCGGCCGAGCAGACCGGCGACGTTGGGAAAACAGTACGAACGCGCCCTGCGGCTCGAAGCACGAGACGCCGGGTATCTCGTTGAGCGCCGCATGCATCAGCGCGGCGCGGCGGGTGAACGCGTCGCGCATCATGGCGACCGCGGAGAGATCCCCGCTCACCGCCGCCAGTGCGGCGCGTTGGGCGACATTGCTCACGTTGGACGTCGAGTGGCTCTGGAAGTTGATCGCCGCCTTCGTGACGTCTGGCGGCGAGATCATCCAACCGACGCGCCACCCTGTCATCGCATACGTCTTGGCGACGCCGTTGAGCACGATGCACTGGTCAGCCAGGTCGGGCACGACGACGGGCATCGAGACGAACTCGTGCGAGCCGTACGTGAGGTGCTCGTAGATCTCGTCGGTGACGACCCAGACGTTGCGTTCCAGTGCCCACCGCCCGATCGCCTTCACCTGCGCCGGGGCGCAGACGGCACCGGACGGATTGTCCGGGCTGACGAACAGGAGCACCTTCGTGCGCGGCGTCCACGCCGCGTCGAGCTGCTCGACCGTGACCTGGAACCCCGTTTCCTCGGTGGTGTCGATGACCTTCGGCACGCCACCGGCGAGCGTGATCGCCTCCGGATACGTCGTCCAGTACGGCGCCGGCACGAGCACTTCGTCTCCAGGGTCGCAGAGCGCGGCGAAGGCGGTGAACACCGCGTGCTTGCCACCGTTCGTCACGAGCACCTGGCTGGCGGCGCACTCGTATCCGCTGTCGCGCTTGGTCTTGGCGGCGATCGCCTCGCGCAGCTCGGGCAGCCCGGCGGCCGGGGTGTACTTGTGGTTGCGCGGCTCGGAGCACGCCGCGATCGCCGCCTGCACGATGGCGTCGGGCGTCGGGAAGTCGGGCTCACCGGCGCCGAAGCCGATCACGTCCTCCCCCGCCGCCTGCAACGCCTTGGCCTTCGCGTCGACGGCCAGGGTTGCCGACTCGGCGATGGCGGCGAGGCGGGAGGAAACTCGGTTCATGATGGCTCCGAACGGGATGTGGGCGAGCGGCGATCGGCTGCCATGCTAAGTCCGTGAGCTCGACCGCCCCCACCGAGTTGTCCATCCCCACCGAGCTGCGGCCCGTCGACGGCCGCTTCGGATGCGGTCCCTCCAAGGTCCGCGCCGAGCAGGTCGAGGCCGTCGCCGCGGCGTCTCGGTCACTGCTCGGCACGTCCCACCGGCAGGACCCGGTGAGGAACCTGGTCGGCGGCATCCGGCGTGGGCTCACGTCGCTGTTCGGGCTGCCGGACGGCTGGGAGGTCGTGCTCGGCAACGGCGGAACCACGGTGTTCTGGGATGTCGCCACGTTCGGGCTCGTCGAGCGCCGCAGCCAGCACCTGGTGTTCGGTGAGTTCTCCTCGAAGTTCGCCGATGCGTGCGCAGCGGCGCCCCATCTCGCTGACCCGCTGGTGATCGCATCGGAACTCGGCGACCATCCCGACGCCGTGGCCGACGACGACGTCGACATGTACGCGCTCACCCACAACGAGACATCCACCGGGGTTGCGATGACCCTGCAACGTCCGCAGGGATCGACGTCACGTCAGCTGGTGGCCGTCGATGCCACGTCGGCCGCCGGTGGGCTCCCGTGGGATCCGGGCGACGTCGACGTGTACTACTTCGCGCCGCAGAAGTGCTTCGCAGCCGACGGCGGGCTGTGGCTGGCCGCGTGCTCGCCGGCCGCGGTCGAGCGCATCGAACGGATCGCCGCGTCGGACCGGTGGCGCCCGGCATCCCTCGACCTCGGCCTCGCGCTCACGAACAGCCGCCAGAACCAGACCTACAACACTCCGGCCGTCGGCACGCTCGTCCTGCTCGCCAGCCAGCTCGAGTGGATGCTCGAGCTCGGCGGCCTCGAGGCGTGCGCAAAACGGTCGCAGGCGTCGGCCGAACACCTCTACGGCTGGGCCGAGCAGACCCCGTGGACCACCCCGTTCGTTGGCGATCCGGCCAAGCGCTCGAACGTCGTGGGCACGATCGACCTTGCCGAGCACGTCGACGCCAACAAGGTGTCGGCGGCGTTGCGAGCCAACGGCATCGTCGACACCGACAGCTACCGCAAGCTCGGCCGCAACCAGGTGCGCATCGGCATGTTCCCGGCGATCGAGACGTCCGATGTGCACGCCCTCACCAGCTGCATCGACTATCTCGTCGACCATCACGCCGAGGCGCTCGCCCGATAGCGATTGGCGCATGGCGATACCGGACGAGCTGGTGCTCGACACCGCGGACCTCGCGCCGCTCACCGATCCCGTCCTGCTCGTCGCGCTCAGCGGCCTGTTCGATGTTGCCGGTGTCGCCACGTCGGCCCTCGACCACATCGCCGACGACGAGCGCAGCCTCATCGTCGGTGAGATCGATCCCGACCCGTTCTACGACTTCACGGTCGAGCGACCGACCGTGGAGATCGTGGATCCCGACGATGGCGGCACAGAGCGAGTGGTGAGCTGGCCGGGCAACGTGTTCCGCGTCGTCCGCTCGGGAGCTGATCACGACCTCGTCGCGCTGAGCGGTGTCGAGCCGCACCTGCGCTGGACGACATACGTGAACTGCATCATGGCCGTGATCGAACAGCTCGGGGTCACGCGGGTGGTGACGCTGGGCGCGACGGCCGACGTCACCCCGCACACCCGGATGCCCGTCGTCGTCGGCAGCACGACCGATCGCTCTCTCGCCGGCAGTCTGGGGCTCGCGCCACCGACGTACCAGGGCGTCACGGGGCTGGTTGGCGTGTTGCACAGCGAGTTGGAGCGAGTCGGAATCCCGTCGGTGTCGCTGCGCGTCGGGGTGCCGCACTACCTGGCGATGGGTGAGCATCCGCGAGCAGTGACGTCGCTCCTGCTGCACACTGCGCACGTCGTCGGCGTGCCGATGCCGATCGACCTGCGCGACGCCATCGCCCGGTGGGACGACGCCCACAGCGCATCGATCTTCGATGACGAGAAGCTGCGCCGCTACGTCGAGATCCTCGAGGCCGAGTACGACCGTCGCGCCGAAGCCGCAGTGACCCCCGGTGAGGACCTCGCCGCGAGCTTCGAGGCATTCCTCCGTGACGACTCCGCCGCCAAGGACGATCACCCGGCGAGCGGTCCTCCTGCCGACCAGGCCCCGAACGACGACGTCGACGACGACGGGTGACTGACGCTCTAGGTCCGCGATTTCCGCCGAAGTGAGCGGGTTTCGCGGACCTTGAGGATCATCCGGGTTTGACGCCGGTCAGGTGAGGCCGCCGCTGGCGTCGGCGACCTTGGTCTTGCCGGCGCTGATCCACGGCATCATCGCGCGCAGGCGGGAGCCGACGAGCTCGATCGGGTGGTCCTTGCCCTCCTGCTGCATGCGCTTGTAGTTGGCGCGGCCCGACTCGCTCTCGGCGACCCACTCGTCGGCGAACTTGCCTGACTGGATCTCGTCGAGGATCACCCTCATCTCGGCCTTGGTGTCGTCGGTGATGATCCGGCCGCCCCGGGTGAGGTCGCCGTACTCGGCCGTGTCGGAGATCGAGTAGCGCATCCCGGCGATGCCTTCCTCGTACATCAGGTCGACGATGAGCTTCACCTCGTGAAGGCACTCGAAGTACGCCATCTCCGGCGCGTAGCCGGCCTCGGTCAGGGTCTCGAAGCCGGCCTGGACGAGGCGGGTCAGGCCGCCGCACAGCACGACCTGCTCGCCGAACAGATCGGTCTCGGTCTCCTCGGGGAACGTCGTCTCGATCACCCCGGCGCGCGTCGGCGCCGATGGCGTCGGCGTACGACAGCGCGAGCGTCCTTGGCCTGACCGGTGGCGTCCTGCTCGACGGCGATGAGCGCCGGCACGCCGCCGCCCTCGGTGTACGTGCGGCGCACGAGGTGACCGGGTCCCTTGGGGGCGACCATGATCACGTCGACGCCCTCGGGCGGCGGCGATGCGGCCGAAGCGCACGTTGAACCCGTGGGCGAACGCCAGCGCCTTGCCCGGCGTCATGTGCGGGGCGATGTGCTCGTCGAAGATCGCCTTCTGCTCGGTGTCCGGAGCGAGGATCATCACGACGTCGGCCCGCTCGGCGGCATCGGCGATCGACAGCACCTCGAGGCCCTGGGCCTCGGCCTTGGCCTTCGACGACGAGCCCTCGCGCAGGCCGACGACGACGCTCGACGCCGCGAGTCCTTCAGGTTCAGCGCGTGGGCGTGGCCCTGCGAGCCGTAGCCGATGATCGCCACGGTCTTGCCGCGGATGATCGAGGGGTCCGCGGCGTCGGAGTAGTAGATGTTCGCGGTCATGAGCGCTGTCTTTCCTTTCACGGCTCGCAGACGAGCCTGTCGATCGGTTCGCGGGTTGGAGAGCTTGGGCAGGGCGACCCGCCCGGTGCGCTGCAGTTCGACGATGCCGTACGCATCGAGCAGGTTCTCGAGTTCGTCGAGCTTGTCAGGGTGGCCGTCGAGACTCACCGTCAGCGCATCGACGGCGACGGCGAGCACCTTGGCGCCGAAGATCGTGGCGATCTCGAGCACCTGGCCACGCTCCTCGGGCGCCACCCGCACCGTGGCGAGCAGCAGCTCGCGCTCGACGGAGTGGCGCGGGTCGAGCTCGGAGATCTTGACGACCTCGATCAGCTTGAACAGCTGCTTGGTGATCTGCTCGAGCGGAGCCGACTCGAGGTCGACGACGATCGTGATCCGGCTCATCCCCTCGTGCTCGGCCGGGGCGACGGCGAGCGAGAAGATGTTGAACCCGCGGCGGGCGAACAGGCCGGCGACCCTGGCGAGCACGCCGGGCCGGTTCTGGACGAGCACCGACAGGATGTGGTGCTGGAAGTCCGTCGTGCAGTCTCGCTGTCACGTCGATGCGACGCGACGCTCACTTCAGGACCGCCGCGTGCGCTGCTGGCTGGGGGGCAGGACGAGCTCGTCGTTGCTCGCGCCGGCGGGCACCATCGGGAACACCTTCTCGCCGGAGTCGACGCGGAACTCGACGACGACGGACCGGTCGTTGATCGAGTTCGCCTTCTCGATCGCCGGCTCGACCTCCTCCGGCGACTCGACCCGGATGCCGACGCAGCCCATCGCCTCGGCCCAACGCACGTAGTCGGGCGTGTCGGGCGAGAGGTAGACCTCGCGAGTAGCGCTCGCCGTAGAACATCTCCTGCCACTGGCGGACCATGCCGAGGTAGCTGTTGTTGAGCAGCGCCACCTTGATCGGGATCCGCTCGACCGTTGCGGTCACCAGCTCCTGGGCCGTCATCTGGAAGCAGCCGTCGCCGTCGACGGCCCACACCGTGCGCTCGGGCCGGCCGACCTTGGCCCCGATCGCGGCGGGGATCGAGAAGCCCATCGTCCCCAGCCCGCCGGAGTTGACCCACGTGTAGGGCTCGTTGAACTTCCAGTACTGCGACGCGAACATCTGGTGCTGGCCGACGCCGGACGCCAGGATCGTGCCCTGCGGGCGCGGCGTCGCGCAGCTTCTCGAGGCAGAACTGGGGCTTCAGCGCCTCGCCCGGCTCGCTCGGCTCGTAGGTCAGCGGGAACTGCTCGCGCCAGCCCGAGATCCGGCTCTTCCACGCGCCGGTGTCGGCCTGCTCCGCGCCGCCGTCGGTGCAGCTCCTTGATCGCGGCGATCAGCTCCGTGATCACCGCCTGGCAGTCGCCGACGATCGGCACGTCGGGGCGGCGGACCTTGCCCTGCTCGGCCGGATCGATGTCGACGTGGATGATCTTGGCGTCGGGGGCGAAGCCGTCGAGGCGGCCGGTGATGCGGTCGTCGAAGCGGGCGCCGAGCGTGATCAGCAGGTCGCTGCGCTGCATCGCCGCGATCGCCGTGGCGTTGCCGTGCATGCCGGGCATGCCCAGCGTCGAGCGGGTGGTCGTCCGGGATCGACGCCGCGGGCCATCAGCGTGGTGACGACGTGGATGCCGGTCAGCTCGGCGAGCTCGCGCAGCTCCTCGGCGGCGCGGGCCTTGAGGATGCCGCCGCCGGCGTAGATGACCGGGCGCTCGGAGGCGAGGATCAGCTTCGCCGCCTCCTTGATCATCCGGGGGTGGCCCTTGGTCGTCGGCCGGTAGCCGGGCAGCGACGGCCGCGACGTCGGCGTCGCTCGGCCAGTCCCACTCCATCGTGCGCCTGCAGCACGTCCTTGGGAACGTCGACGAGCACCGGGCCGGGTCGGCCGGTGGTGGCGATGTGGAACGCCTGGCGGATCGCCATCGGCAGGTCCTCGGCCGTCATCACCAGCTCGTTGTGCTTGGTGACCGAGCGGGTGATGCCGACGGTGTCGCACTCCTGGAAGGCGTCGCTGCCGATCGCCTTCGTCGGCACCTGCCCGGTGATCGCGACCATCGGGATCGAGTCCATGTAGGCGTCCATCAGCGGCGTGACCAGGTTCGTCGCCGCCGGACCCGACGTGACCATGGCGACGCCGGGACGCCCGGTGACGTGGGCGTAGCCCTCGGCCATGTGGCCGGCGCCCTGCTCGTGACGCACGAGGATGTGCCGGATCGTCGACTCGAGCAGCGGGTCGTAGGCCGGCAGGATGCAGCCGCCGGGAAGCCCGAACACGACCTCCACCGACTCCTGCTCGAGCGACTTGATGAGGGCTTGGGCGCCGGTGAGTTTCATGAGGTGTCCGTTTCGTCGTGTCGTGTGTTCGGTGAGTTCGTCGTGAGATCGAGTGGGCTCGGGGCGGGCTCCGTGTGGCCGAATCTGGCCCCGAAAAGCGAACGACCTCCCGCTGCCGGGAGGTCGAAGGGCGCACACGGCTGGAGCCGGTGCGCTACGAGATAAGTACGACGGTGCTGAGCCGGGTCGAACGCATCGTGCGAAAGTGTGCCAGATCAGCGTCGGCTCGGCAACTCGGAACCACCGCCGGCCACTACGACCGGCCCGAGGTCGCGAGTTGGCGCTGCGCTCCCAGGCACCAGTCGGAGCAGGCCCCGCGGCGTTGGATCCTCACTTGCTGACACGTGATCGCCCTTCGACGAAGGCCCGACAGGTGTTGGCAGCGTTCGTACTCGGGTGTCCCGATGCAAACCGAGGCTCGGGCTCACGATGATCGCGGTAGCAGTGAGCGCAAGGAGACTCCACTCGGCGATCGCGACGACGGGCACGCCTGCGATCGAGCGGTGATACAGAACGGCGTCGACGTGATGCAACGACACCGAGCGCGCCGCCGCGAAGCACATGATCGTGAACGCGGCCAGCGCCGTCGGCAGGTAGCGACGGCGTCGTTCCGGAACCCGCCAGATCGAGACGAACACGACGACGATCCACGTCGCGGCAACCGTGCCGACGAGCGCCGCCTGGAGGCGACGGCGGGTGCGATACCAGCCGTCGAGGCGAGCTTGTTCCCGGCCCAGCTGCGTCAGCAGATCGTCGATGCCGATCGCCCGGGCGAGGGCCATGGCGACCAGGACGGCCGCCGTCAGGTACCAGAACGCCCGCCACCTCACCGCTGATTGGGACGCCGCCTCCCTGCTCGCCGCGACGACGCAGATCAGTCCGGTCACGGCGTAGCCAGCAGCTCGGAGGCCGCTGGACTCGACGACGTCGGCGGGGCTCATGGGTGAAAGTATGGCGGGGGTGGGGCCCCCGGGAGCGCGGACTCGCCGCCGGGCCCCCTCATCTGTCGGGCCGCGGTCGCGGCCGCGATCGGTTCGCTCGGCTGGTCCGCGCCCTTGTACCGCCACTTCATGAGCGGCCGGAACAGGATGTGGTCGAGCGTGCCGAGCAGGATGACCATGTCGAGCGCCAGCGACCAGTTCTCGACGTAGAACAGGTCGAGGCGACGGTACGCCGCGAACGCCGGGTTGTCCCGGGCCTCGACCTGCCACAGGCCGGTGATCCCCGGACGAACCTGGTCGCGCGTCTTCAGCACGTCGTCGAAGTCCTCGACCTCTGACGGCAGCGCCGGACGGGGGCCGACCAGGCTCATCGTGCCCTGCAGCACGTTGAGCAACTGCGGAAGTTCGTCGAGGCTCGTCGCCCGCAGGAAGTGACCGATGCGGGTGATCCGCGGGTCGCGCTCCATCTTGAACAACGGCCCAGAACGCTCGTTCCCGCCATCAGCTCCTGCAGCCGTGACTCGGCATCGGCACCATCGTGCGGAACTTGAGCATTCCGAACGTGCGGCCCCGGAATCCGACCCGCGTCTGCTTGAAGAAGACCGGGCCGCCGTCCTCGAGCTTGATCAGGACCGCGATCAGGATCATGAACGGCGCCGCGACCAGGGCGATGAGGCCGGACACCGCGATGTCGAAGAGACGCTTCACCGCGTGGTGCAGCACGGCCAGCGAAGCCGACTCGACCTCGAGCAGCGGCTTGTGGGCGATGTGCGTCGCCTGGAAGCGACGGATGTCGAACCCCGACAGGCCGGGATCGACGTAGACCGCACGATGACGACGATGCTCGCTGCGGGTCAGGTCGCTGGCGAGCACCGGGTCGATATCGGCCGAGCACATGATCACGGCCTCGGCCTCGATCTGACCGACGACGACACCGGCGTCGAGGTACGTACCCCGCCACAGGTGGCCCATCCCCGCGTCCTCGGCTTCCTGTCGGTTTCCGATGACAGCGGTGACCCGCATGCCGAGCTCGGCGTGGATCGACAACAGGTCGGCGAGGTCCGCCGCCCGGCGTTCGGTGCCGATCAGGATCACACGAGTGAGGAGCCGGCCCTGGCGACGCTCGGCCGCGAGGTACGCCCGGTACGCCGACCGCCACAGGATGAACGACCGCCCAACCGATCGCCCGCCGCGATCGCAACCCGCGGACGCGGAGGTCGACCATCGACTTGCGGTCGAGGACGAGGACGGCGATCCCGAGCATCACGAGCGCCCGGGCGACCCGGCTGACTTCGATCGCCCTCACCGAGATGACTCGATCGAGCCAGAGGTCCTGGAAGCGCACGGCCCACAGGCCGGCCGCAGTGATCGCGGCCGCGCACGCGAGCCCGTACCAGAGCGTGTCGGGTTCGCCGGCCGCGAGAAGGAGCAATGGGAGCGCAAACCCGACGCACAGTGCGAGCGCATCGCCCGCGACGAGCATCGCGCCGCACCGGGTCGTCCCAGCCTGCTGGTCGCTGGTTCCGCCAGCCAGCGGGCGACCCAAGGGTCGCCAGATCAAGAGCCGCGTGCCAGGGGCACGCGCCGTAGAAGCATTCATTTCCGCCGTAAACTTTCCGCCGTATTGTTCCGCCGCTGAACCGTCGCCAGACGGGTTCAACAGAGGAGCACGATAGCAGCTCGCCGGAGCCCGCGCTCCGAATTATTTCATTGCTGCGACGGGTGTCGACGCAGCACTGCAATGTGGAGAGCGCCCTGGTGGGCGTCGTGATACATCGAGTCGCGACGGAGGACTCGCGGCCGCGTCTACCGTTGCCACGCGTGCCCGACACCGGCGAAGATGACGAGGACCTTGCGTCGATCGTCGGCACGCTTCGTCGGCTCGCATCGCCTGAGATCCGCGTCGGCGCGCGGCGGATCACCGACGGCGACGAGCTGACACTTCACGCGGCTGAGCTCGCTTTGATCACCTCTGCCGCACCGGTCCGGCGCCGCGAGTTCGCGTCCGGACGGGTCCTGCTACGCCACCTGCTCGGTCGTGACGTCGTGATTCCCGCGTCGGGTGACCGACGGCCGACGGTCCCGCACGACTCGGTCGCATCGCTTGCCCACGACCGCCACGTCGTGGTCGCAGCGGTCGCTCCCGCCGCCACCGTCATCGCCCTTGGGATCGACATCGAACCGATGCGCACGCTGGAGCCCGAGGTCATCGACGTCGTCGTCGGGCCCGACGACGTCGTCAGCGATCCGCTGCTCGCGCTCGTGCTCAAGGAGGCGTCCTACAAAGCCTGGAGCACGACCGGCGGGAGGATGCTCGAGCACCACGACGTGCTCATCTCGGCCGAGCCTCCGAACGCGACGTGCTCCACGTTCGTGGCGACCGTCCTCCCCGACCGGACCGAGCTCCACGGCCGCTACGCGTCGAGCGGTCACGCGTGGCTGGCCCTCGTCGCCGTACCGGCCTGAGTCACGGGCAGTCGACGTCGGCGTAGTTCGGTGCGTTGAGCACGTGCTCGGGCACGCCGTCGGCACGCAGCGACCCGCCATGCCGACGATGACGATGTCGGACTCGGCCGTGTCGGCGGGCGGGCATGTAGCCGGTGGTCATGTCGGTCACTCCCCCTGCGAGCCACCGCGACGGGCCATCGCCCGCCGACGCATAGCGCCCCGGGCCGTGCCGGCGGGCGATGGCACCGCGGGCGCCTCGTCGCCGTCGTTCACGCCACGCTGTGCGCTGAGGTGGGCTGCGAACGTGCGCACGGTGGCGAACCGGAAGATGTCAGTGAGCGCGATCTTCTCCGGGACCGCGTCGGTGAGCCGCCGGAAGACCTTCACGGCGAGCAGCGAGTGACCGCCGATGTCGAAGAAGTTGTCGTCGCGCCCGACCGGGCGCTCCAGCTCGGACACCCAGATGTCGGCGACGAGTTGCTCGACGTCGTCGGCGGGGGCGCGCTCGACACGGCGACGTCCGTTGCGACCAGACCCGACGGGGGCGCCGGGAGCGCCTTGCGGTCGATCTTGCCGTTCGGCGTGAGCGGGAACGCGTCAAGCCGGACGACCGCTGCCGGCACCATGACGTCGGGCAGCACCTCGCCCACGTGCTTGCGTACCGAGTCGGCGAACGCCTGCTGCGTGAGGTCGGCGCCGTGATGGACGATGGCGTAGGCGACGAGCCGGGTGTCGCCCGCATCCGTGCGAGCGACGACAACCGACTGAACGACGTCGGGATGACGGTCGATGCACCGTCTCGATCTCGCCCAGCTCGATCCGGTGGCCACGGATCTTCACCTGGTTGTCGGCACGGCCGGCGAACTCGACGTAGCCGGCGGGATGGATGCGCACGACGTCGCCGGTGGCGTAGACGCGACCCATGCCGGGACGGTCGACGAAGCGCTCGGCCGTGAGGTCGGGGCGATTGTGGTAGCCGCGGGCGACGCCCTCGCCGCCGATGTGCAGCTCGCCGAACGCCCCGACGCCGAGCCGGCCGCCATCGCGATCGAGCACGAACACGGTTGTGTTGGCGATCGGCGTACCGATCGGGATCGTGGCGCCGATGTTGGCGTTCGATCTCGTACACCAGCGACCAGATGGTCGTCTCCGTCGGCCCGTACATGTTCGTGACCCGACCGGGGACCAGGCCGCGGATCTCCTGGGCGAGCGCAGTCGGACAACGCCTCGCCGCCGAGCATCAGGTGCTGCACGTTGGCCGAGGGCGTCGCGGTCGGCGGGGTCGGCGACGAGCATTGCCGCGAGCGAGGGCGTGCACTGGAGGTGGGTGACGCCGTGCCTCGCGACCAGCGCGGCGACCGTGTCGCTCGCGGCGATCCGATCTCGGGCTCGCTCCTCGGACTCTCGGCGACCGGCGCTCCCGTGCGCGCCGAGTCGACCCGGTGCTTGGCCTCGAGGAGGAGGTCGAGCGAACGCGAGCGCGAGATCGGTCTCGACACCGAAGTCGATGAGGCAGGCAACCTCGTCGACGCCCGAGGCCGACACCCGCTCGACGACGTCGGCGACGTCGGTCGGCGTGCCGAACAGCCCGCTCGTCGACAGGTACCGGTGGGCTGCCACCTCGAGCAGCTGGTCCATCTCCTCGGGCGTCAACGACTTGAACAGGTCATCGGTGTTCTTGCCCCGACCGGCGAACGTCGGGAACGCCGAGGCGACGTCACGCAACAGGCCGACCGCGGTGCTGAGGTACGCCTTCATCGGCTCGCGCGCCGTCTCCCGTGCTGCATCGGCGTCGCGGTCGAGGTACGTGTGCATCATCAGCGTGACGCGGCCGTCGCCCGGATGGCCGGCCTCGCGCCACGCGGTGCGGTAGCGCTCGAGGTTCTCGGTGAGCTGCTCGATCGACTGGCCGAGCAAGTGCGTGAGCACGTTGACGCCCAGCGTGCCGGCGCGCTCGAACGTCGCCGGCGACCCGGCCGACGTGAGCCACACCGGGAGCTCGGGCTGCACCGGGCGCGGCAGCGTGTGGACCTCGACCGGGTTGCCGTCGTGCCCGGGCAGGCTCACTGTCTCGCCACGCCAGAGGCGCTGCACGGTGTCGATCTGCTGCGGCAGGTCCTCCTTGGCCGTCGTCGTAGGCGCCCGGGTTGAGCACGAAGTCGTTGGGCTGCCAGCCGGCTGCGAACGAGATGCCGACACGGCCGCGCGAGATGTTGTCGACCACCGCCCACTCCTCGGCGACCCGGATGGGCGAGTGCAGCGGGAGCACGACGCTGCCGGCGCGGATCGCCACCTTCTTCGTGATCGCGGCGAGCGCGGCGCCGGCCACGCTCGGGTTCGGATAGGCACCGCCGAACGCGTGGAAGTGGCGCTCGGGCGTCCACACCGCCTCGAACCCGTTGGCGTCGGCGAACCGTGCGCTGTCGAGCAACAGGCGATAGCCGTCCGCCGCGGTGTCCTCGCCGGCCGCGAAGTAGAACAGGCTGAACGAGACCGGGCGGGTGCCGGTCGACGCGCGGCGCGGTCAGGTCACCGTGCTGGATCGGGATCGGCGCGGTCGGCCTTGATGACGACGTGGAAGCCGCGGGTGACCGTCCAGAGCAGCTCGAGCACCGAGATGTCGAACGAGAGGCTGGTGACCGCGAGCCACACTCCGGATGGGTCGACATCGATGACGCGGTCCATGGCCGCGAAGAAGTTCGTCACCTCGCGGTGTTCGAGCATGACGCCCTTGGGCTTGCCCGTGGAGCCCGACGTGTAGATCACGTAGGCGAGGTCGGCTGGATCGTGGGCGACGGTCGGGTTCGCGGTCGCCGCGTCGGCGGTTGGCTCGGCGGCCGGATCGACCACCGCGATGCCGGGTTCGCCCAGCTGCAAGGCCGTGGCACCGGTGGCGAGCAGGGCCTTGATTCCTGAGTCCCCGACCATGAACTGCAGGCGGTCGATCGGGTACGTCGGATCGAGCGGCACGTAGGCAGCTCCGAGGTCGAGCGTGGCGATGACGCCTGCGAGCATGTCGAGACCGCGGGGCACCGCGATGCCGACGCGGTCGTGGCGGCCGATGCCGGCCGCGGCGAGACGCCGACCGATGGCCGCGGCAGCCGCTTCCAGCTCGGCGTAGGTGAGCGTTCGGTCGCCGAACGACGCCGCCGGCCGATCCGGAGTACGCGCCGCCTGGGCGTGGAACAGCGTGGAAACCGTCGTCGTGCGGTCGTAGTCGAGGTCGGTGGCGTTGAACGCGTCGAGCGTCGTCCGCTCGGCGTCGCCGATCATGTCGAGCGTCGACAACGCGGCTGTCGGATCGGCGCGACCGGTCCCGAGCAACGCGGCGATCTCGCCGGCCGCTCGATCGAGGAGGCCGGGATCGTCGGCATCGATGACGCCGCTGAGGCGGAGGCCATCGCCGATGGAGATCCTGAGGGTCACGTCGCCAGCGGCCGGGATCACGTCGGCGCCCGAGTCGAGGTCGACGATCACGGGCGTCGCGAGGTCGCGGCCGCGTGTGCGCGGGTCGCGACCGATCGCGTCGTGCAGCAGCGGCTGGCGCCTGGCCACGTGGTCGAGCTCTGCCGACGCGAGGTCGCGCAGGTCGCCGAACGTCGCGACGTCCTCGAGGTCGATCACCGAAACCGCCGGGCGGGTCAGCGGCGCGGTGCGCAGCAACGTTTCACGCGCCGCGCGCGTCAGTGACCCCGAAGGCCACGGTCCCGGAGCCGGCGACCCGCGACAGCCACAGCGCGACTGCGGCGAGGGCGTCGGCCGGATCGATGCCGGGCGCGTCCACGGAAACCTCGCGGGCTCCGCCGCCGGCGCGGGTCGTCAACGACGTCGGCTCCTGCCAGGCGAGACGGTCGATCCAGAAGAGCTCGTGCTTCGAGAGCGCGGACTCGGCGTCGGCGATCGTGCCGACGAGCGCCGGGTCGGGAGACGGGAGGACGGTGCCGGCGGCGATGCCGAGCTCGGCGGCCAGTGCCGCCGGTGGCGCGGTTCGTCCGGTTGCGGTGCTCAGCGCCGTCACCAGCACGTCGCCGTCGGACGTCGCGATGCGGAGGCCTGCTTCGTCGGCGGCGACCACGGTGCCGGCCGGCCGGTCGGACGGGTCGGAGGCAACGGACGCCGAGTCGATGACCAGCACCTGTTCCTCGCCGGGGTCGCCGACGATCCAACGCACCGAGCCGAGGCTGTTGCGCAGGCGGTGACCGAGATCGAGCGCCCGGATCGCCCGCACCGAATCGGCGGCCGGACGGGCCGGGTCGAAGACCTGGGCCGGCCGGTCGTGGCGCAGGTACACGTGCCGCGGGCCGTCGGTCTGCGGTGTCGTCGGGACGGTCCCGGATGCAAGCGCCGCGGCCACCCGGGGGAAGGTCGCCAGGGCCGCCTCGTAGCACCGGGCATTGAGCGAGAACGCGGTCTCGTCGACGTCGACCGCGAACGACTCGGTGGCGACGATGTGGCCGGCGTCGACGTCGGACGTCATCAGGTGCCACGTGATCGCGTGCTCGTGCTCGCCGGCCAGCAGGGCCCACGAGGTGACGTTGAGCCCGGCGTAGGCCGGCAGCGGCCCGTCGTGGAAGTTGATCGCCGTCGCCACTCGGTCGAGCACGTCGTCGGGGATCAGGCGCAGGTTTGCGATGCTGAGCAGCGCGTCGGCTGGGTGGGCGTCGAGTCCGGAGAGGATCTCCACCCCGGCGCCGACGGCCGCGATGCCGCGCTCCTCGGCCCACTCGCGAACGAAGTGGTTCGTGCTGGCGACGAGCACCACCTCGAGACCGTGCGCGAGCGCGATGTCGCCGCACTGTGCGGCGAGTGGTTCGTCGCCGACGATGACTAGTCGGGCGAGCGCGCTCATCGCGGCGCCGCCGCATCGTCAATAATCGTCTTCAAGGGGGCCTTCTTCTCACCAGATCGCGGCGGCCATCGGGACTGTCACGCCAAGCGCGACATTGAGCGAGAAGATTCTACTCCGCTCCCGAGACTCGCTCCGCTCGCTCGTGATCGGTGGCCCCTTCGGGGCAGTCTCGCCACGTCCGGTGTGGTGCCTATGGTTCGCCGATGGACGACGCGCTTACTGCCCGCTACGGCGATCTGCTCACCGGTTCCTACGACTGCGTGGATCGCATCGTGCTCAACGCCTACTTCCCGTTGGGTTGTTCTCCGGGTGGGTTCCGGACGTGGTGGCGGCAGCTGTGCGGGTCCGACGAGAACCTCGACGACACGCACCGGATGCGGATGGCCGGGCGGTTCGCGCGGCGGGTGCGTGGGTGGGCGAAAGCCAACGATGTTCCCGTGGTCGACGTCAAGGCCGGTGAGCGCAAGCATCTGATCGCCGAGGAGTATCTGGCTGCGCACTCGGTCGGTGTCGGTGTGTTCATGGTGCTCGTCGCGCGGGCTCCGGCGACGGTGTGGAAGGTGACCAGGTCCCTCTCCGGTGTGATCGTCAACTTGGCGAAGAAGACCGAGTACGTCAACCACTATTCGTTCCACATCCGCGACCCTGTGTGGGGGCACGTGACGATCAAGATGTCCGGTCATCCGCCCTTCGGTGCCCAGGTGATCCTCAACGGCCACGAGTACGTGGCCTGTGCGGCACGGGCGGCGGGGATCGACTTCGTCAAGGAGGGCAACTGCATCACCACGCTGACCCAGCCCGACCGCCTAGCGCAGATTGCAGACACCGTGTCCCAACCCGGGGCAGAAGGGCTCCTGCGGGCGGTGTGCGAACGCTGGATCTACAGCGCCTGCGTGTGCTTCGCCTTGGACTTCGACGAGCAGCAGCGCAGCGGCTTCGGCTACGCCTATTCGGTGTATCAAGCCGAGTACAGCCACAACCTGCTGTTCGCCAACGGGGCACGGATGCAACGGATCTTCGACACCATCGTCGACCGCACACGATCACGTCTGGATGTGCCCACCGTGCGCACCTTGTTCGGAGCGAAAGCCCGCCCCCACCGCGACCGCAAGGGCGGTCCACCTCGACTCGCCGCCGTGATCGAGACACCTCGTTACGACCTCACCACGTTCAAGATCCACTTCGGACGCTTGACGTTGAAGGCCTACACCAAAGGCGAACATGTGCTGCGAGTCGAGGCAATCGCGCACAACACCGCGGAGCTGCGCTGCGGCCGGGTCCTGGAGCACTTCGGTGACATCACCGCCCGGCTGCGCACGATGGCCGAAGCATTCTGCACCACGCTGGACTGCGTCGACGTCACCTTCGTGCCTGACGGGCTACTCGACGAACTCCCCCAAGCAACACGCTGGGCACGACCCGCGTCGGCGGCATCGACATCAACCAGGCCCGCACCCGCAACACGATCGCTGCCGTGCTCGCCCTGTCCGTGGCCCCGGCCGGCTTCACCGTCGGCGACCTCGCCGTCAAGGTGCACACCATGACCGGCACCACCGCCGACGACTACTCGATCCGTCAAGCCGCCTATGACCTGCGCAAGCTGCGAGGCAAACAACTCGTCCACCGCATCGGCCGCTCCCACCGCTACACGCTGCCACCGCACGCGGCCCGGGTCGTCGCTGGCCTCGTCGCCCTGCGAGAACAGGTCCTCGCCCCCATCCTGGCCGGCCTCCGCCGCCCCCGCCTGGGCCGCAAACCGTCCACCTGGACCGCCATCGACCGCGACTACGAACAGGTCCGCATCGCCATCGAAACCCTCTTCGACGACCTCGCCATCAACCGCGCCGCGGCCTGACAACACATTGTCGATCGGGATCACGTAAGCGCCTAGGCACCTGCTGAAGTAGTGTTCGGTCATTGGCTGCGAACGCAGCGGACCGAAGCCCGTTCAGCTGTGGCCTCGTACGCACTGAGGGCGGCGAAGCTGGGGATCGGGTTCAGCTTCGTCGTCGCCGTGCAGCTCTCTGGCCTCGGGCTCTTGGCCACACAGGCCAAGCGATACTTCGAGGACCTCTTCTCTCGGCCACGTCGAGAGGATCGCGACGCACGCCGGGCGGTGTCAGCCACCCCTGGCGGTGACGGTGACGAGGCCCCGCGGATTCGTCACCGACCCGGCGAGGGCGCGCTGCTCGCTCCCGGCGACCCATGAGTCCACCCGATCGAGGGTTCGCCAATAGATGTCCTCCATCAGGATGTGGTCGAACTCGCCGTTGCGACCGATGCTCAGCAGGTCGCGCACGCCAGTGCCATGGGCCAAGCGGACGCGGTCGGGTTCGTAGCGGTTGAGGAACACGGGGTAGGCCAGCTTCGCCCGCATGACGTTGCCGCCGATCAGGCGGTCTTCGGCGCCGGTGACGATGCCGGAGTCGTGAAGGTGACCGACGGTCAAGCTGATGAGGTCCTCATCGCTCATGGTCCAATCCGCGTCGTCGATCTGAGCGCCGTACTCCGCCATCACCATTGTCTTGCCCTCGGGCGCAAGCCATGGCATCGACATTGTCGCCTCGGTGAGGCGAAAGAACGGGCGCTCGTGGGGTACCCACGTCAGGGTTGCGGGGAGTAGCCCGCGGCCCGTCATCTTGAGGTTGACCATCACCAGGGGGCGGAATCGGAAGCTGCGGTACGGCTCGAGCGCATCGGTGCCCTCGACGATCTTGGGAAGCACGTTGATCGGCGCGGTGCTGATCACGGCCGACGCGTCGATGTCACGACCGGCGATGCGCAGGCCCAGACGGCGCGCCCGTCCGAGACGTAGATCTTCTCCACCGGCGAGTTCAACATCAGGCCCTCCCCCAAGCCGGTCGCCAGCCCCTCGCACAGACCCCCGACACCGTTCATCGGATACACGTGATAGACCGCCGCTGCTTGGGGCTTGGCTCCGCAATAGCCGATCGCCACCGCCCGTCGCGTGGCCCGCGCCGCACCTCGCAGGAACATCGTCTCGATCAGGCTCACCGGGATCTTCTCGCCCACCGAGGGGGCCAGCTCGTCGGCCGCGACCCCGACCACGCCTCGAGCAGCGGCAGCGCTATGTCATCGGCCAAAGCATCGCCGTAGGCGCCGCGGAACCAATCCGCCGCGTTCGCGACCGGGCGTCTCTTCAGTCGCCCGCGAACGGCGCTGAGCACGTATCGCGGTTCTCGCAGCAACCCGCCTGGATACGACCGCGATCCTCCGTTCGAGATGACGGCCTCGTCGTAGCGGGCGACGAGACGACACTGTGCGCCCGCCCCGAGCGCCGCTGCCAGGCGATTGGTGATGAAATGCCCGCCGATGTCGTAGCTGAAGCCGTCGGCGCCGACGTGGGAAGTGGCCATCCCGGCGACCTTGTCCTGCCCTTCGTACACCATGACCGGTACCCCGTGACGCTGCAACCGGTGCGCGGCGACCAGCCCTGCGATGCCCGCGCCGAGCACCGCCACCGGCGCCCGGGCTCTCACGACGGCTTCCTCAGCACGACGCGCAGCAACGCACCGCGGCCGAACAACGTCATCGCCGCGTCGAAGACGGTGAACACCGCGAGCGGGATCGGGGTCTGAAGGCTGAACTGACGCACCAACCATCGCGGCGCACCCCAGTCGTCGAGCAGGTTGCGGACGGAGTACGTCCAGTTCACCGGACTGACCATCGTTCTGAGCGACGTCACCTCGAAGCCGGACGACAGCGCGAGGCGCTCCATGGCACGGCGGTTGAACAGATTCCAGTGCCGGGGGAAGTGGTAGCCGCCCCAATGGCGCCGCCGAGCCAGCGAGAAGTCCGGTGAGCCGGTGTTGTCGGTCACGATCAACAACCGACCGCCCGGACGAAGGACGCGACGGATCGCGGTGAGCACACCGCGCGGGTCGGCGACGTGCTCGATGGTCTGGATCAGCACGACGAGGTCGTAGCTGTCCGGTTCGAGATCGAGCCCCTCGATCGTGCCGAAGTGGGTGGCGAACCCGCGGGCCGACACCGCTGTCAGTGCACGGCGATCGACGTCGACGCCCTCGAGCGTCCACCCGGGCCTGCCGAACTCGCGCAGCAATTCGAGGTGAAACCCGTCGCCGCAGCCCACGTCTAGGATGCGTGCATCGGGCGCCAGATCGTCGCACGCCGACAGGACCCGGCGGGCCTCGAGTCGCCGGCGGACCTTGTAGACGAGTCCGAACTCCTCCTCCGAGAACACGAAGGCGTGGTAATTGTCGGGGTAGATCCTGTCGAGTTCAGACGCTGTCGGACGGGGGTCGAGGTATACGAGACCGCAACCGTTGCACTGCACGGCCAAGAAGCTGTCCGTACTGGTGCGGTACTCGAAGTCTTCGCCGACAGCGACCGGCTCGCTGTCGATGGAATCACATACGGCGCACGACACGTGCTCCAACTGCAGATCCGACACGCTTCGATGCACCTGCAACCAAGAACCCCCGGGAGTCGCCGTCACCTCGACACCCTAACCGCTGATTTTGAACCGAGCCGATCAAGACACCCTCACTTACGAGCACTTGGCTCTGTCGCCGAGCGTCGCCGCCCGCCGCGCCGGTCGCCGACCGATGTTGGGGTACTGCATGACCGTTCCGTCATGTCTTCACCCTTGGTTGCGCGCTCGCACCGAACCCGTCGCGAGGCGGGCCGCGGAATCCACTTCCAGAGCCAACGCCGTGCGGTCTCGGTTATCGAACCCGTCACCGACTTGATGGCCGCGTACATCTAGACGGCCAGTAGGCTGCTCGATCTCGTGGGCAGGTGTCGGCTAGTGGGCGGAGGTGAGTGATCGTGCAGGTCGCCCTGGAGTTGGAGACGTGATCCCGGTGACCGACGTGCGGTGCGGCCCGGAGGAGGAGGCATTGGTTCTCGAGGTGCTCCGCTCCGGAATGCTCGCCCAAGGTCCGATGGTCGAGCGCTTCGAGACGGCCTGCCACGCGATGACCGGCGCTCCACACGCCGTCGCTGTCAACAACGGTACGAGCGCGCTGATCTCGGCCCTCAAGGTCCTCGACCTTGCCCCGGGCGACGAAGTGATCACGAGCCTGTTCACGTTCGTCGCCACGATCAACGCGATCCTCGAGATCGGCGCCACGGTGCGATTCGCCGATGTCTCCGACGATCGACTTTGCGATGACCGCCGAGAGCGCAGCTGCGGCGGTGAGCGAGCGCACGCGGGTGCTGATGCCCGTCCACCTCTACGGTCAGGCGGCGGACCTCGCGCCGCTCCGACAACTCGCAGCTTCGACCGACGCCGCCGTGGTCGAGGACGCCGCGCAGGCGCACGGCGCGACGTGCGACGGCGCGCGCATCGGAGGCAGCGGGTTGGCCACGTTCAGCTTCTACGCGACGAAGAACCTGATGTCGGGGGAAGGCGGAGCGATCACCACCGACGACGACGCGCTCGCCGCCCGGTTGCGCGTCCTGCGCAACCAGGGAATGCGTGCTCGCTACGACTACGCGGAACCGGGTCACAACTTCCGCCTGACCGACCTCGCCGCCGCCGTGGCGCTACCGCAGTTCGATCGGCTCGACGACCTCGTTGCCGCACGCCGCTCCAACGCGGCGTTCTACAACGAGGCTCTCGCCGGCATCGAAGGACTCGTGACACCGGCTGTCGACGTCGCCCGCGACCACGTGTGGCACCAGTACACGCTGCGCATCACCCCGGCGGCTCGAGTCGACCGCGACACGTTTGTCACCGAGCTCGCCAGACGAGACGTGCAGGCCGGCGTCTACTACCCACGAGCCGTGTACGATTATCCGTGCTACCGGAATCATCCGCGAGTGGTGATCGACGGCGGATGCCCCGTCGCCGAGCGGGTCGCTGACGAGGTCGTCAGCCTGCCGGTTCACCAGCACCTGAAAGTGTCAGATCGCGAGCAGATCGCGGCGGCGGTGCGAGCGGCGGCGGCAGGGAAAGCGTGACGTCGACAAGTGACGATCGGTCGATCGCCATTGTCTTCGGCACCCGACCGGAGATCATCAAGCTCGCGCCTCTGATCCGAGGGCTCGGGAGTCGCGCCGTGGTCATCCACACCGGCCAGCACTTCGACGACAACATGAGCGGCACCTTTCTCCGCCAGCTCCGCCTCGGCGATCCGCAGTACCACCTTGATGTCGGTGGGCTCACCCGAGGAGCGCAGATCGGAAGGTCGACGACGGCGATCGAGGAGCTACTGACGGAGCTCCGCCCGCGCGCAGTCGTGGTCCAGGGTGACACCAACTCGGGCGTTGGAGGCGCGATTGCCGCCAACGCCGCTTCTATCCCGTTGTTGCATCTCGAGGCCGGGCTGCGGAGCTTCGACCGGGCGATGCCCGAGGAGCACAACCGGATCCTGATCGACGCGATTTCCGACCGCTGCCTGGCGCCGCACCCGACGAACGCGGCACTGCTCGAACGCGAGGGCGTCGGGACCGACCGGATCGCTGTCACGGGAAGCACCCTGCGCGAGGCGCTCCTGCCGATGCTGCCCGACCGATCGCAGCGGCTGCGTCTGCTTCACCAGCACGGCCTGCAACCGAACGAGTTCGTGCTGGCGACAGTCCATCGCCCCGAGAACGCCGACAGCCCAACTCGGCTAGCCACCATCCTGACCGAACTCGCTGGCCTCGGCGTCCCTACGGTGCTGCCCCTTCATCCCCGCGCACGAGCGGGGTCCAGGAGTACGGGCTCGAGCAACTTCTCGAGCCGCTCGTCGTGCTGGAACCGCTCGGCTATCGGGAGTTCCTCGGTCTTGCCGCCGAGGCAGCGCTCCTGGTCAGTGACTCGGGCGGGGTTCAGGAGGAGGCGACGATCATCAAGCGGCCGGTGGTGATCGTCCGCAACTCCACCGAGCGCCCGGAGCTGCTCGGGACCTTCGCCCACCTCGTCGGAGTCGGGCCCGACATCTCTGCTACGGCGCAGCGCCTGCTCGCCGATGTGCCGGCTCAACACGCAATGCTCGCCGACCTGCCATATCCGTACGGCGACGGTGCCGTGAGCCGATGCCTCGGCGTGATCGATGACGTTCTCGCCCGAGGGTCCTAGGGACTTGCGGTAGCTCTGCCCCCAGAAGTCGTGACAATGTGACAAGTTCTTGGGCGGGCAGTGGGGATGCGAGCCTCCGGTATGCCGTGACCCACACTGACGGGAGTGAGGATTTCGGTGCGCAGGATGGGCAGGCTTTGCTGCCCATCCTGAGCGCCACGACGGTGGGGGTCCGCGGGGGAGGGGCTCTGGCCCTCCCCCGCGCTAGGTGTCACGTATGCGGGTCAGGCGGCGACGTAGTCGTCGCACGATTGTATTCACGGTGGGATGCACTCAGGCTCGGCATCTTCGTGAGGCGCGACCGCACGGTCGGTGTCGACATGTGTCGCGAGCTCGATGTGCTCCATCAACTCGTGCGGTGGGCGAATCCTCGCAGCCTCGGCCGCGTGATCGCCACGGCCGGAAAGCAGCCAGAGAAAGTGCTCGAACTGCAAGGCCAGTGGCTCGCCAACGTGGCGGACGAATGGAATGTCGATCTCGGTGGACGATCGATAGCCTACGCCGCCGTCCCGGCGAATGATCTCCTCGCTGACGTTTCGGTAGACGGTGACGTTCTGTCGAAGCAGATCGACTTCGATGAGTTCGTTCGAGGTGTGGGCCGTCAACATTCGCACCTTGCGCTGCCCGGCTCTGTTCGCAGAAAGACATGCAATCCCGCGCTCGAACGAGAGCACGCAGTCAGCGATGTCGATGAGTCCGTGCTGGGCCTCGCTGTGACCTGCTGCACCTTGCAACTCAGCAATGCCGGGCATGAGTTGAAGAACCAGGTCAAGGTCGTGAAGCAGGAGATCCGGCACGACACTTGACCGAATGCGAGGCGCGGGAGGCGAGTGCCGCACCGCACTCATGTGACGTGGCGGCTCCGACAGAACCTCCACAGTAGCTCGGAAGGCCGCGTTGAACCTTTCGACGAAGCCACAGACGATAGGAACATCGTGTTCCGCCGCCGCGTCGAGCAACGCATCGACACCTTCGAGAGTTGGGGCCAGCGGCTTCTCGATGAGTACCGGCTTGCCGAGTTCGAGGAACGGTCAGCGCGCACTCGACGTGCGACTCACTGGCTGACGCAATGATCACCGCGTCAGCCGAGGTTGCGGCCTCGAGTGCGCTGGATACGCGCGCCCAATATCGAGTTCCGACACCCTCTGCGGCCGAGCTGTCGATGTCGATCACGACACCAAGGTCGGCGTTAGGCGACTCATGGACGATGCGGGCGTGGTTCGCGCCCATCTGCCCAGCCCCGACAAGTGCGATCACCGGTCGTGCCACGAGAAATCCGACTACTTTCCGCGCTCGCTATCGAACAGCATTGTCACGAAGTCGCGGCGACGCGCAATCACTTCGATGAGATCGTCAAAAGGGTACGTGATCGGCCGTTTGGCGCCTCCGGCATGTCGTTGACCGACATCAGGCGCCGGGACTCCTCCTCGTATCGTGCACTCTCCCACCCAGACTCCAACGACGTCATACCGATACCCCGCGCAGAGCCTCGCTTGACGATCGGCGCGTGCTGCGCCGTCGGACGGCATGCGACGTATCGCCGTGCTGCCACACGCCAAGCCTAGCCCAGCCGTCGAGCACGACCGAGACGGCGGCGACGGAGTGTCGCCCAACCCAACGCCGGGCGGCCACGTGAACGAAACGCCGGGAATCGGTCGGTTTGCTGCCATCGCAGCGAGCCGCCGCTTCAGTTGCGAGCCGTGCGAACCCATCGATCCTCGCCGGGTCGCCTCACGACCCGCGACATCATGCCGACCTTCCAGGCGATCATGTGCGGCGCCGTGAGTCACACGCGGTAGAGCGCCGGTGGCGCATCGATCATGCGCAATGCGCTGAGCACGGCGCCGGCCTGGCCGGCGCCGACGATGACGGCAAGCGGCACGCGACGGCCCCGGCCAGGGAGCAGCCGGCGAAGGGCGACTCCGCCATTCCAAACCCCTGTCGCCGCCACGACGACCGACAGCGGGGGGATGAGTTGGTCGAGCGCAGCGTCGAGGTACGCCCAACGCGGCGCCAGACCATCGCCCGCCAAAACGCGACGTAGCAGCGTCGGGACGTAGCGCCGCGTCAGATCGAGCCGGCCGCGCTCCCAGCGCTCGTGCTGGCTCCGCGCCGCCACCAGCGTGTCGGGCATCTCCGCCTCGACTCGGGCGTCGGGGGCGAAGCTGACCAAGGTGCCGTCGAGGAGCAGGTTGAGTGCGAGCTCAGCGTCCTCGGTGAGGTGGTCGGTCCAACGCTGCTGGGGCATCACGTCGGCGCGTACGGCCATTCCGTTTCCATGGAGCCCGGCCGTCCCGCCCAATGCCGTGCGGCCGAGCGGGCGCAGGTAGTTGCGCAGGGCGAGGGCGGCGGCACGGAAAGCGACCACGGGAGACGACTCCGGGTCGCGCACCGCGTAGTGGCCCTGTACTACCGAGCGCCGCCAGCGAGCGCGCGGTCGATCGCCCGGAGGAAGCCGGGCTGGGCGGTTGTGTCGGCGTCGAGGAACACGTACGCGTCGATCGACGCACCTCCACGCGCACCCGGGCGACCAGCCAGTCGAGCGCCGTCCTTTCCCGGCTTGGCTGCGTCGAGGCGCTCGTGGACGTTTGCGCCGGCGTCGCGGGCGAACGCCGCCGTATCATCGGTGCAGTTGTCGGCGACCACGTGGACGGACATGCGGCCGGCGGGATAGTCCTGGGCGAGGAGGCTGGCGACGGTCGTGCCGATGAGCTGCTGTTCGTCGTGCGCCGGCACGAGGATGGCGAGACTCCTGACGGGCTCGGCCGTGGTGGGCTGAGGTCGCCGGTGGTGACGTCGCCAGGCCGCGACCGTCAGGACGTCGAGGTACGCGGTCGACACCACCAGTCCGGCGCGGCCGAGTGCGAGGGTCCACCGAACGACCCACCACGCCACCCTCGTCGTCCGCCAGAGACCAGGCACGGCCGCAAGTGTACGAGCGCACGCGATTTCACTTCCAAGCGTGAAAATCAGAATTTCGGACCATATGAAGGGCAGCCATTGAGCGTGACATCCGACGCGGTGATGTGGCGCTTCGGGACGCGGCTGACTCACGCCCGGTCGGCCCATCATGGCGACCGAGGCGGTCTGAGGTCGTTCACTGAACGCGTGCCGGGGACAGCAAGGCCCACGACGGCGGCCCACCAGGCGCCCGACGAGGCCAACGCGTCCGTGCAGGAGCTCGCCGGAAGGAACGATCTGCGCCATGCACGCCGTTCCGGCAATCGTTACCCGGATATCAGCGTGCTCGAGCACGTCACCGCCGAGCGCGCTCCATGCCTTGTAGACAGCCTCCTTGGCGACAAAGGCGGCGTCGAGCGCCACGTCGTCCTCGTCGGGGCGGCGCACGATGTCGGCGATGTCGGAGGTGACTGCCCCCGCCGGTTCGAGGTCGATGCCGAGAGCGGCGATCCGCGGATCACGTGTCGCGACGACGATGGCGACGTCGCCGATCGCTTCGGTCACTCCCGTCACCTCGCGACGCAGCCCGCCGTCCGGTGGCGAACTCGGCGAGCCGCCGCGGCGCCATCGTGCGCGCCGCGGTGATCTCCTCCGGACGCAACCGGTCGATGTCGGCCGCGGAGGTCCGGCGAGCGCCGACGGGTCGATGTCAGCCGCCAGAGGCGCGGACCGCGCCGACGATCTCTCCGATGTCAGCCGCCAGAGGCGTCGGCAACCCTCGTGGGGCCGGCGCGGCAGCGCGGTACGCATTCGCAGTCATCGGTTCACCATCCAACCATGACGAGGCGGCGACGACGAACTGCGCGAGCGCGGGGAGGAAGCGGAGCGCCCCGCGATGACCGGGCTATGGTTGGCGAAGCCCGCCGGCAATGAGCACTTCGACGACGGGCAGCTCACGAACATGTATGGCCCCACAGAGACGACGAGCTGGTCGCTCGCCCACGAGGTTGACGCCACGGCCGTGGAATCTGTGCCGATCGGACGCCTGCTCCCCAACGACACCGCACCTGCGGCCAGGGACGGCGATACGCCCCGGCTCGGCGGATCCGTCGGGAGCGACGACAACTCGGTTGATCGCAGCCGCGGTCCGTGAGCGGCCCAATGACCAACCAGGTGAGCGACCCGCAGAGCGCCGTCGCCGTCGTCGGCATGGCGGGGCGGTTCCCCGGCGCCCCCGACGTCGACGAGTTGTGGGACGAGTCGTCGCGGCGACGACTGCCTGACTGATCTCGTCGCCGACGCGTTGATCGCCGCCGGAGTGCCGCCCACGTTGGTGCGATCCCCGAGTACGTCTCGCGCCCGGGCGTGCTCGACGACGTCGAGGGCTTCGACGCCGAGCTTCTTCGGCATCGGCGCCGCGCGACGCCGCGATCATGGACCCGCAGCACCGCCACTTCCTCGAGTGCGCCTGGGAGGCGCTCGAGTCGGCGGGCTGCGTCCCGGAGCGCTTCGACGGCGCGATCGGCGTGTTCGCCGGCTGCGGCATGAACACGTACCTGCTCAACAACCTGCTGACCAACGCCAAGCTCGTCGAGCAGGTCGGCGTGGTTCCTGCTCCGCCACACCGGCAACGACAAGGACTTCCTCACCGACGACGTGTCGTACCAGCTCGACCTGCGCGGGCCGTCGGTCAACGTGCAGACGGCCTGCTCGACGTCGCTCGTCGCCATCCACCTCGCCGTGCAGAGCCTGCTCGCGCTCGAGTGCGACCTCGCGCTCGCCGGCGGCGTCGACGATCGAGGTCCCCCACGGGCGCGGCTACAAGTACCAGCGAGGGCGAGATCCTCGCGCCCGACGGCCGCTGCCGGGCGTTCGACGCCGAGTCGGCGGGCACGGTGCTCACGCAGCGGCGCCGGCGTCGTGGCCCTGCGCCGCCTCGCCGACGCGATCGACGACGGCGACCCGATCCTCGCCGTGATCAAGGGCACGGCGGTCAACAACGACGGCGCGCCGCAAGGTCGGCTTCCTCGCCCCGAGCGTCGACGGCCACGCCGACGTCGTCAGCGAGGCGCTCGCCGTCGCCGGCTGTCGCGCCCGCGACATCCAGCTCGTCGAGGCCCACGGCACCGGCACCGCCGTCGGCGACCCGATCGAGGTCGCCGCCGCTCACCGAGGCGTTCCGCGCGTCGACCGCCGGACCGCGGCTTCTGCCGGCTCGACGTCGACCAAGCCGAACATCGGCCACCTCGACACCGCCGCCGGCGTGGCCAGCCTGATCAAGGTCGTGCAGGCGCTGCGCCACCGCGACGCTGCCGCCGCTCGCCAACTACACCGCACCGAGCCCGCTGCTCGACCTCGAGCAGCTCGCCGTTCGTGCTGCTCGCGGCGAGCAGCGACCGTGGCCCGGCGACGCCCCGCGGCGAGCCGGCGTCAGCTCGCTCGGCGTCGGCGGCACCAACGCCCACGTCATCGTCGAGGAGGCGCCGGCGCTGCCGCCGACGCCGTCCCGCGTCGGCGCCGAGCAGGTGCTCGGCTTGTCGGCGCACGACCGACGCCGCGCTCGACGCCGCGGCCGAGCGTCTCGCCGACCACCTCGAGGCCGACCCGACCGTCAACCTGGCCGATGTCGCCCACACGCTGGCGACGGGCCGCCGGCGATGACCCACCGCCGCGTGGTCGTGGCCACCGACTCCGCGGGTGCCGCAGCTGCGTCGCAGCGATCCGCGACCGCGGTGCCACGGGTCGTCGCCGACGCGGCGACGCGCCGGCATCGCTTTCCTCTTTCCCGGCGGTGGCTCGCAGTACGCCGGGATGGCGAGCCGGCCTCGACGACCGCTTCGCCGCCTTCCACGCAGCGCGGCGGCGACGGCATCGACGCCGTCCGCGACGCCGGCGGGCCCGACCTCGCCCCCATCTTCTTGGCAGCGCGGCCGACCCGGCGCTGCTCCGCCGGCCCGACGTCTCGCTTCCGCGCGTGTTCGTCACCGGCGTGGCGCTCGCCCGGCAGTGGATCGCCTGGGGGGTCACGCCCGACGCTGTGTCGGGCACAGCCTCGGCGAGTACGCCGCCGCCCATCTCGCCGGGGTCTTGAGCTTCGAAGACGCCGTCGGCCTCGTCGTCACCCGCAGCCGCGCTGATGCCGCGGCGAGCGGCGGCGGCGCGGCGATGCTCGTCGTGCCGCTCCCGGAGGCCGACTGCGCGCCGTCCTCCCAGCCCGCTTGTCGCTCGCCGCGGTCAACGCCGACGACGAGTGCGTGGTGGCCGGCGCCGCCGCCGAGATCGACGAGTTGGCCGCACGCCTCGCCGATCGCGGCGTGACGGCGCAGACGATCCCGCTCGCGGCGGCAGCGCACAGCTCGCTGCTCGATCCCGATCCTCGACGAGTTCCACGCCGCCGTCACAGGCGTCGCGCTGCCGCCGCCGAAGATGCCCTACGTCTCCAACGTCACCGGCACTGGATCACCGCCGAGCAGGCGACCGACCCGCAGTACTGGGTCGATCACCTCCGCGGCACGGTGCGCTTCGCCGACGGGCTGCGCACGCTGCTCGCCGACCGGGCCGGCGGTGACCGTCGAGCTCGGCCCCGGCCAGGCGCTGTCCTCGTTACGCCCGCCGCCGGAGACCGGCGCCGCGGGCGGCGATCGCCGCCCTCCGCCATCCCGACGACCCGACGCCCGACGACGTCCACACCTTGACCGCGTTCGCCAAGCAATGGGTGGCCGGCGCCGGCGTCGACCTCGCCCAGTTCGCCGGTGGCGGTCGCCGCAAGGTGCCGCTGCCGACGTACGCCTTCCAGCACCAGCGTCACTGGATCGAGCCCGGTCGTGGCATGGCGCCGGTGCTCGGCGCTGCCGAGGCCGATGCCAGGCTGCGCCGGATCCCCACGGTCGCCGACTGGTTCTGGGAGCCGCACTGGGTCGAGAGACCTCCGCCTCCGCCTGCACGGCCCGTCGCTCCGCGACGCATCCTCGTCGTCGCCGGTGCAGCAGACCCTCTCGCGCCTCGGCTCGTCGATTCCCTCCGCGATCGTGGCCACCGCGTCCTCCGCAGTGTGGACCTCGACGCCGAGGCACTGCAGGACGTCAACACGGTGGTGCTCCTCGACGACTCGTCCGAACTGTCCGGCGCGACGTCGCGGTGGCTCGGCGACGCCGTCGACGCCGCCCGCCACCTCGGCAACGCTGCAGGCGACACCCGTCTCGTGGCCGTCACCCGTGGCGCGCAGGCGGTCGACGGGCCGGCTGCACGACCGCAGAACGCCCTCGCCCTCGGGCCCGTGCTCGTCGCCCCGAAGGAGTACGCAGGTCTCGCCGGTGTCCTCGTCGACGTGGTGGGTGAGGCGCCGATCACCGCGCTCGTCGCCGAGATCGACGCCGGCGAGGAAGCGGTCGCCGTGTACCGCGATGGACGGCGACTGGTGCCGCGGCAACGCCGGCTCGCCGCGCCAGACTCACGCCGGCCGGTGTTCCGCGAGGGCGGCACGTACGTGATCACCGGAGGCCTCGGCGACATCGGCTCGACGATCGCCACCCACCTCGCCCTCGCCTACCGCGCCAACCTCGTGATCGTCGCCGCTGGCGCGCTGCCGCCCGAGACCGAACAGGACGAGTGGCTCGCCCGCCACGGCAGCGACGACCCGACGAGCCGGCGGATCCGCCGCGCCGCGCTCGCCCGCCTCGGCACGACGGTCGTCACCGTGGCGGCCGACGTCGCCGACCCGGCGGCGCTACGTCGCGCCCTCGACGACGCCGAGCGACGGGTCGGTGCGATCTCCGGCGCCGTGCACTGTGCCGGTGCGCTGCGTGACCGGCTGCTCGAACTCTCCACCCCCACCGACATCGATGTCGTCGTCTCCGCCAAGGCGGTCGGTGCCGCCAACCTCGCCGCCGAACTGCGCGTACGTGGCGCCGAACTGCTCGTGCTCGTGTCGTCGACGAGCACGCTGCTCGCCGCCCCGGGACAGGCGGCGTACGTCGCTGCTAACGCCTACCTCGACGCACTGGTCGGCGGCGCGCCTGCCGGGTTGCGCACGGTGACGATCAACCTCGGCGTGTGGGCCGGCGCCGGGATGGCGGCGGAGGCCGCCCGGCGTGCTCGTCTCGGGCTCGACCTCGATGGTGGAAAGCCCGTCGAGCACCCGGTGTTCACGACCCGGCTGGAGCACAGCGGTTCCGTCGATCTCGTGGGGCGGCTCGACACCGGCTGCGACTGGCTCGTCGGCGGGCACCGCAGCGCCGCTGGGCGGGCCATCCTCCCTGGCACGGGGCATCTCGAGCTGCTGCTCGGTGCGCTCGCGTTCGCCGGGTTGCCGCTCGCCCTCGACGGCGTCACCCTCCTCCGACCGCTCGCCGTCGATGACGATGCCGCGGTCACCGTGCGCGCGCCGCGTCGCCACCCCTGACGGCGCCGGCCGCCGCCTCGTCACGCTCGAGGCCGCCGCACCGGGCGCCGGGTGGGTGCGCTACAGCGAAGCGTTCGCCGGGGTAGCGGCGGTAGCGCCGGTCGAGGCTCCCGCCCTGCCTGCAGGGGGCGCGCCGTACGACCCGCTCGCCAGGCCGCGACGCGACCTCGCCCTCGGCCCCCGCTGGGACTGTGTCGCCACCGCCTTCCGGGCGTCCGGCCGAGCCTTCGCCACACTGGCGCTGCCCCCACCGTTCCGCGCCGAGCCGGGCTGGTGGCACGCCCACCCGGCGCTCGTCGACGTCGCCACCGCCGTTGCCGTCGGACTCGCCGGCGACACCGACACCCTGCTCGTGCCCGTCGGCTACGAGTCGGTGGCGGTTCACGGCCGTGTCGGCCCCGACGTCACGGTCACCGCCCACCTGCGGTCGAGCGCCTCGACCGAGATCGTCGCCGACCTCGTCCTGCTCGACCCCAACGGCACCGTCGTCACCGAAGTACGCGGGGTGCACCTGCGCGGCGTCGACCCGGCGACGTTCGCCAGCACCGACGACGAGAGCGCGGCGCGCCGGCTCGCCGTGGCCGGGCCGTTCGTCGAGCTCGCCGAGCGGCTGGGAATCCGCGCCGCCGAAGCCGGTGATGTCCTCGACACGGCGCTCGCCTTCGACCGGCCGCGTGATCGCATCCAGCGTCGACATCGACGTCCTGATCGCGGCGACGAGCAATGCGATCTCGGCAGCGACAACGCCCGTGCCGGAGACGTCCGTCGACGGAGCCCGCACGCGACTCGCGGCGTTGTGGGGCGAGCTGCTCGGCGCGCCCGTCGCCGACCCCGACGCCGATTTCTTCGACCTCGGCGGCCACTCGCTGCTCGCCATCCGGCTGCTGGCGGCGATCCGGCGCGACTTCGATGTGCAGCTCCCCCTCGCCGCCCTGCTCGAGCGGCCGACACTCGGCGCGCTGACGGAACTCGTCGAGGCCGAGCGTCCGGCACCAGCGGTCGTGCCGTCGCGCAGTGCCATAGCGGAGTATCGGCCGTTGGTGCCTTTCCGCCCTAGCGGGTCGCGGCTACCGCTGTGTGTCATCCACGGTGCCGGTGGCAACGTGTTGTTCCTCCATCGCTTCGCCCGCCATCTCCACGCCGAGCGTCCGGTCTTCGGCATCCAAGCCATCGGCACGGACGCCCGCGATCAACCCGACCCGACGGTCGAGGCGATGGTCGAACGCTACCTCGCCGCCCTTCGCGCCGAGCATCCCGGTCCGCTTCTCCTCGGCGGCTATTCGGGCGGCGGCATCGTCGCCATGGAGCTAGCCCGCCGCCTCCTCGAGGACGGCCACGACGTGCGCCGCGTTGTTCTCTTCGACAGCGTTGCCAGGGGTCGGGTGCCGCGCCGCACGCGGGCCGCTACCTGGACGAGCGTCGCCAGGCACGTGTTGAGGTCGGGACCGGCCGGCTTGCGTCCGTTCCTGCGGCATCGTCTCGACGCGCGGCTCGGCCGCCTGGTGGAGTCACCGCCTGACGAGCCGGCGGGCGGCGGCGTCGTCAACCTCTTCGAGCACTTCACGGCGATCGCCGAGCAGTTCACCCTGCAGCCGGTCGCCGTCGACACGATCCTGTTCAAAGCCGACCTCGCGTGGCCGGCGCTCCCCCACGACTACTTCTGGAGCCCGTACGTCCGTGCCGAGCTGCGCGTCGAGCGCGCCGCCGGCAACCACCTCACGATGTTCGACCCGGTCAACGGCCCGAGCCTCGGCGCCCGCCTCGAGGCGATCCTTGATGAGGGTGGCGAGTGAGGTGAGGTACGTCGTTACCCTCGTCGCGGTGCTCGGTCTTGGCACGACCGCGCTCGGGCACCACGCGCCGGCGGAAGCGAGCGCGCCGGAACCGGTGGGTCAACGCTGCGTCGTGCTGCTCCACGGCAAGGGTGGCGAGGGCGACTCCACGGAGATCGACGAGCAAGGGGTCGCCACGATCCGCCCCACCGGCAACGCCGAGGCATGGGATGGTTGGGAGTGGCGCTACTTCCCCGACGAGAGCTTTGACGAGGCGCTGACCATCGTCAACGAGGCGGCGGCGGCGTGCGACGCGGTGCTCCTCGGCGGCTTCTCGAACGGCGCCGCCTTCGCCGCCAAGCTCTACTGCCGCGGCGAGACCCTCGACGGAAGGCTGCTCGCCGTCGTCGTCGACGATCCCGTCCCCGACGGCGGAGTTACCCATGCGCCCCCGACCCCACGGTCGCCGTCACGCTCTACTGGACCGGTGCCCTGGACGACACGGCCCAGCCAGGCTGGACGTGCGCCGAGCAGGATTGGACCTGCGAGGGCGGCACGACGATCGGCATTGACGCCTACGCCGAGGCGCTGGGGACCGCCATCGTCGCCAGCCCCAACGGCGAGCACGAGTGGTTTGTCGACGCCCCGGAGCTGAGCGACTGGCGCATCTCGCCGGCGGCGCCGGCAACCACCGAATCCTGACTTTCTGCCAGCGCACGACTTGATCGGCCGGGTCCCCTGAGACCCAATACCGTTCAGTTTGACGAGCAACTGCCTCAACTGCGGCCCTTGCGGGGTTGTTGCTCTGGAAGCACGGATCGTGGGCGCTGGTGCGGGATTTCCTCGCTTATGTCGCGCCAGAAGACCGGATGTGGTCGTTTCACGCGACATAAGCGCCGTTTCGGAACAACCCAGTAGAGGTCGGCCCACGCGAACCGCTCGACAAGTTCAACGGTGGACGTGGCGGTCAGCTCCTCGATCGAGGAGGCCCGGGGATCGCCGAACCAGGGGTACGTGTTCAGGCCGCCTCGTTCCAGGCCGGGATCACGACCGACCCGATCATCCAGCAACGACCCGCTGACGTGCCGACGCGTCGACGCTACGTCACCCTCGCGGGCGCCACACAACACCGCCGGGAGGCGCTGCGTCGACCCCCCGACCACTCGCGCCTGACGAACCGCCCAGAGTTGCCGGCGGGGCGGCTCCGACGGGTCCACAACCCGCGCCCAACGTCGACGGAGTGCGGATGACCGGTCGGGCTACCCTACGACCATGGCGCCCAAGAGCAGTGATGAGTGCTTCCAGCAGGAGACCGTCATAGACGTAGGCGCACGACCAGCCGGAACATACATCCACACAGTGACAGCGGGACTGGTTGCCCTTCTCGTTCGTCTCGTGTTCATCGACCGACAGTCCTTTCACGTCGACGAGCTATTGGACCGCGGCGTTGCTGAACTTGGGTGGGCGAAGATCTTTGATTATGCAGACGGTTTTCCGCCTGGATATTACTACATCGAAAAGGCATGGATCACGCTTTTCGGCAGTGGATCGATCCGAGAATTGGCCCTCTTTGTCGGTATGCTCGGGATGGGCGTTTATCGTCGCCGCCGCCGGCCAGTGGTTCGGCACCCGCACAATGCATGTGACCGCCTGGGTGGCGGCGCTTGCACCGACGCTCGTGTGGCTATCGAACGAGATGCGACCGCACTCGATGCTTGTCACCGCAACAGCAGCGGCCCTCTGGACAGCGGCACGACTGCTGGCGACGCCGAGCCGCTCGAGAGCGGTCGTGTACGGGGCCACGCTCGTCGTGGGCGCGTGGATCCACTACTTCTTCATCCCACTGGCGGTTGTTCTGACCCTGGTGATCTTTTATCTGCTTCGGGCCGAACGGGCTCGCAATGCGCTGCATCGCACCCTTCCTGATCGTCGTCTGCGCCGTCATCCCCCCTCATCGTCGTGGCGAACGCCGACCTGGGATACCAGCAAGACGCAGGCGGGCGCGGCCAAGGCTTAGCGAACACTTCCTACGTAATGTTGAGCCTCGTTACTGGAGCGACTCTCGGGCCAGCTCTGAACGAACTGAGAGTGCTCACGCCCAGTGGCGCAGCGAGGCGGGCACTTCCGTGGGTTCTGTTGCTAGGCATTCCTGCTTCGCTCATAGCCCGAGAGATGTGGATGCGCCGGCGAGAGGTGCGCTTAATCGCGATGATAGTGGTCTTCGTGTTTGCGTTCACGTCCGTCACCGTCATCACGGCGCTCGCAGGCACAGGCGTCCGATTGCGATACGTCCTGGTTGCGGTTGCGCCGCTCGCGCTCGTCGTGAGTGCGACATTGACCTCGATGAGCCGGTGGTCTCGGGTCGTCGCATGCTCTGTGCTGGTCCTCGCGTCGATGATCGCGATCTACAACCGCAACTTCGTTGACAGCCACCGCGTAGCAGACTTGCGCTCCGCTGCCCACTGGTTGCGCTCATCGGACTCGGACGCGCCGATCGTCATCAGCCAGGACGTCCAAGGTTTCGTACTCGATGAGTATCTCAAGCCTCGCCGGGCGGTGCGGATCCCGACTGTCTTCGACGAGCAAGGCTTGGAGGAAGCGCTGCGTTCGCTGAGCGGCTCGACGAGTGAAGCGGGGTATTGGTTCGTGTATCTCGGCCCCGTGGTTCGGCGATCCCCCGCGGGCTTTTGCTTCGCGAACTGACGGACCGGGGTGCGGAGATCCGGCAGCGATTCCCGTGGGTCGACGTGTATTGGGTCCCCAGTGGTTCGGCCAGCTCCGGTGGTTGAGGTGTGTCTGTGTGAGCCCCTTCAATTCGTATAGTCAGAAGACAATCAGGTACGCCGTTACCCTCGTCGCGGTGCTCGGTCTTGGCACGACCGCGCTCGGGCACCCACGCGCCGGCGGAAGCGAGCGCACGCCGGAACCGGTGGGTCAACGCTGCGTCGTGCTGCTCCACGGCAAGGGTGGCGAGGGCGACTCCACGGAGATCGACGAGCAAGGGGTCGCCACGATCCGCCCCACCGGCAACGCCGAGGCATGGGATGGTTGGGAGTGGCGCTACTTCCCCGACGAGAGCTTTGACGAGGCGCTGACCATCGTCGACGAGGCGGCGGCGGCGTGCGACGCGGTGCTCCTCGGCGGCTTCTCGAACGGCGCCGCCTTCGCCGCCAAGCTCTACTGCCGCGGCGAGACCCTCGACGGAAGGCTGCTCGCCGTCGTCGTCGACGATCCCGTCCCCGACGGCGGAGTCACCCCATGCGCCCCGACCCCACGGTCGCCGTCACGCTCTACTGGACCGGTGCCCTGGACGACACGGCCCAGCCAGGCTGGACGTGCGCCGAGCAGGATTGGACCTGCGAGGGCGGCACGACGATCGGCATTGACGCCTACGCCGAGGCGCTGGGGACCGCCATCGTCGCCAGCCCCAACGGCGAGCACGAGTGGTTTGTCGACGCCCCGGAGCTGAGCGACTGGCGCATCTCGCCGGCGGCGCCGGCAACCACCGAATCCTGACTTTCTGCCGGGACGCGTCTTGAACGGCCCGGTACCCTAGGCCGCGGTGTACACGTGGCTCAGGATGCCGCGCTCCTGCTGGTCGTGCCGACGGCACCGTCCCCACCCCCCGGTGTCGAAGCGCCGATTCCGTCCAACTTCGACGTGTCGCTGTACCTCGAGGACCGTGAGGTGCCTGAGTCGACGGCCCTCGAGCCGACGGGGAACTTCCGCACGGTGTGCGAGGTCTCGCATTTCGCTCATGATGACCCGATCGTCTATCCCGGCGAGCCGGACATGGCGCACCTGCACATGTTCTTCGGCAACACGGAAGCCGACGCCGACAGCACGTACTCGTCGCTGCGGACCACCGGTGGCAGCACGTGCGAGGGCGGCCCGATCAACCGAACGGGGTACTGGGTCCCGGCGATGTTCGACGGCAACGGCCAAGTCGTCGCCGCCGAGATCATCGTCGTGTACTACAAGGGCGGGGCGAGCGGTGGTTCGCTGGCCCGCATGCAGGAAGCGATCCGGAATGTGCAGCCGCTGCCGAACGGTCTGCGGATGATCGCCGGTGCCCCCGGCGGGCGCATGAGTTCGCGGTGCGCGGACGGTTCCGGTCAGGGTCCCACGATCCCCGACGGCTGTCCGGCGGGCCAGGACCTCATCGCCTCGATCGACTTCCCGAATTGCTGGGATGGCCGCAACCTCGACTCCGCCAACCACCGCAGCCAAATGGCCTACAAGTCGTACGTCAACGGTATCCACCAGTGTCCCAGCTCGCACCCCGTCGAGCTGGTCCACATCAGCGAGAACATCACGTATTCGGCGGCACCGGACATCGGCAACTGGTCGATCTCGTCGGACATGGGAGCGGCGCCGGGTTCGACCCTGCACGCCGACTGGTTCGGCGCCTGGGACCCGACCGTGATGATGCGGTGGCACAACAACTGCATCATCGGGATGCGCAACAGCAACAACGGCAACCTGTGCGACGGCCAAGCCCTGACGAGCGCCCCCGACTACACCGGCCCAACCCTGATCGCGGGCTACACACCGATGCAGATGCCGGTGGTGTGAACCGGCCGGGGTCTTTCATCAGGACGCAATATCCGCTGCAACTTGCGGCCCTCCTCGTCGCGGAGACGACGCACACACAGACACCGGTTCAGCCATACACCAAGGAAACCGGCTCCGACCCACCCAGTGGTGGACCTCCCAGGCCGCTGGTCGGGAGTCCGCTACCCTGTGCCGGGCGAAAGGAATCGTTGCGTCGGGCGAGGGTATGGATGATCGCATTCGACAAGTGAATGCCGCTCCACAAGAGTGCCCGCTGAAGATTGGAGCCATTCGTCGGATGAACCGGATCCGCTACGACATAATTGTCGACATTGTGACGAGACGATGACCGGCCACGGGCTTGACATCCTTCCGGTCGGGTGGCGCTGCTACGCGATCACCACAAAGGAGCGCCCCGAACGACGGGAGCACCTCGAGCACGAAATGCGGCGGGCGGGATTCGTCGCTCACATCTACGTGGCGGAGCGACCCACCGATGCGGGCGGCTTCCGTACCATTGGGTCACGCGGTGGCGTTGAGACCACCTCGCCTGCCTGCGGGCGGCGGTCGAGGACGGCGTGGACGTCTGCGTCATCGCCGAGGATGACGTTCTGATTACGCGTCGTATCAGGTCACTGCTCCGCGTCATCGAGCGAGAGTTGCGCGAACTCGACTGGGAATTCGTCTATCTCGGTCACCTGCCGGAGTCGCCGGCACGAGGACAGGGAATGACCCGAGTGTCCGAGCACATCGTTCGCTCGCATGGTTGGGAGATTTTGGGCGCGCATCTCGTCGCCATCAATGCGTCTGCGCTGCCCACCGTCGTCCGCGACTTCGAGCGCCGTTTCGAGCCCGGCGGATGGCGGATCGACTCCGATGGCATCTACAACGAGATCCGCCGCGACCATGCACTCGCCACATATTTCTGCGTGCCGAACCTCGCCATTCAGGGTTCATCCCCGAGTGGCATCACAGAATCGTCGAGTCTCCGCAGCCGCCTGCTGCGTCGACACTGGATACGCGCTGTGGCGGAAACTCTCAAACGATCGATGTTCGAGGTTCAGGTCGCCATTCCGACTGCGTTCACCTTCCGGCGCTGGTCGCGGCAGGCTGCACGACGAGAACGAAAACACCGCTAGATAACCGGCACTCCGCGTTTATGGTGGGGTGATGCTTGGGAGTAGGTCCCAGTTCGGCTTTGCCGGCGTAGAGCAGGCGCGGATTCGGTAGTGCTTGAAGGTGCGGAGCCCGAACGCGACGCGTTTGACGCGTTTGACGAGGTTGTTGACTGCTTCGGTGGGTCCGTTCGACACGTGTGAGCGGTGCCACGCGAGGATCTGGTCGCGCCAGCGGGCGATCGTGCGGCCCAGCCGTCGAACCTCGAGTGGCATCTCGTGGTCGGCGAAGTCTCGCACGATCTCGTCGACCCACTCGTCGGCGAGCTGCTCGTCGGTGTGGTCGTAGATCTGGCGCACGACCTCCTTCGCGTTCCACGACACCTCGCGGCGCGGGTCGCCGGCACGCAGCAGCCCCATCAGCTTGTCCTTGCCGTCTTCGCTGAGCCGTCGCGGGCCATCACGAGTCGCCGCCGGGCACGGTAGAGCGGGTCGTCCTGGCGGCCTCGATGGCCGAGCGTCTCGTTCTGCGCCCGGCGGCGGCACTCGTCCGAGCGCATGGTTCGCGACCCGCACGACGTGGAACGGATCGGCGACCTGCACCGCCTGGGGGAGCATCGTGTCGAACACCACCCGATACGCCGACAAGTCGAGCGTGACCCATTCAATCCCGGCCAGCCAGCTCGTCGGCTGGTCAGCGAGCCAACGGCACGGCTCGACGTGGCCGGACAGATCGAGCGTCGCCCACTCGATGCGATCCCGCCACGCCTGGCCACGGTCCCCGAACCAGGCGCACGGCCCGGCACTGTCGCGACCAGGAACGACGCCGAGCACGCCCACGGCGGGCAGGCCAACAAGCAGTTCGCACATGCGGATAGGGTCCGTCTCCAACAGGGGCTCCTCGACACTGGCCGGCATAGAACACCGTCAGAGTTGCCGAGCCCCGATGCCGGGCCGCAGACCCCTTCTACGCAGCTACACCCCGCTCAGATCCGAAGGCGCTTCGGAAATGGACCTTGGCGAAGAGCGGTACGACGTGGTGTTACCAAGCCGACTCGAGCACGTTGCAATCAACCGCGTCAATCTGGCCATCCAGACAGAACGACTACGCGAACAAGCTCTCAGAAGGCAAAGAACGTAGGGCGAAGCGGAGAATCCCTCCGAGCGAAGAGAAGATCAACCTGAACGAGATGGACATCGTTCGGCCGGCTCCACCCGGCCAGGTCATACGGGACGAACTCATGGGAGTCCATGTATTTGACGACTTCCAAGAAAGTCGGCGCTCCTCTATTGTACGGCAGCGTTGCGACCTCAAGCTGTACGCAGTCACTACGCGAAAGCGTCGTGGCGCCACCTTCCAGGACCATGAGTTCCGCACCCTGCACATCAATCTTGAGAAAGATGGGGTCAGCCACAAATTCCGCGACTTCGTCGAGCGTCTTCGTCGTTAGCCTTCGCTCGACTCGGGGAATGTTGCTCTGTTCCGGCAACAACGAGGATCCGGTTTCCATCTCGAAAAAGGAGATTTCCTCGCCCGCTTTTGAGCTTAATGGCGCGGACACGACTCGGACACCGGGTAGTTCGGCGCAGACACGTTCAAGCAGCGGCAACTTCGCTGGTTGCGCTTCGACCATAAGAATTTCGAGTGGCGGGAAGACGCTTCGTGCTAGGCGAGTCCAGTTTCCCTCGTATGCACCGACGTCTATGATGGAGCCGGGTCGATAACCCTGCTTGACGAGCCTTCGATAGCAAGACTCTTCGGGTGAAATGTAGCGTCGACTGAGAAACTTGGGCAAGACCACTTGAGCAGCCTAAGTCCTGTTCGGGGCCTGGCGCAACCGCGCCCGGCCACCGTGGGCTGCCCTCTAGCGTGCCAGGCCAGGATGGAGAGACTGTGGCTTCAATGGGGCCGCGTCGTGCGGTGTACAGTCCAGATGTCACCTGCTCGGCCCCGCGCCTCACCCGAGCGTGCCGGGCGATCCCGCCCGAGCTCGATGGGCTGATTCGCTCGAATTTGTGCGCACACCGTCGGCTGCAATGCAACTGGCCTGGAACTAGGCCGGTTGCCCAGGCGAGATCGGCGAGGCAGGACGGCCCATGTCGGCGCTAGCTGTGAAAGCTCCGGGATAGGCTGCGCCGATGCAGAAAACCGGTCCGGTGGGCCTCCGCGGCCGCTTCGGCGGGATCTAGTTTGGAAAGGGATGAATGGGAGCGCACTTCAAACCTGAAGAGCTGTCATCAACGTTGAAGGACGGGCCTCGGTGACGTTCTCGCCCGACCTATCGCTTTACTACTATGCGGGCGACTTTGGCGATGTTCTTCGACGTCACTCGGCGGACCTGCCGCAAGCATACGCCTCACATCGCGAGGTTGCCCTTTTGCTTCACCAACTCGTGACTGATGGAGTCTCTGTCCGCGTCACCAGCTTCGTAACGCCTGCCGCGAACGTGACCTACCCGATGACAGGAGTAGAATCCGATCAGTTGGGCGCGAACAGTGCTCTCATCCAACCCGGCGGCGGTCGGTTCGCCGATGCGCTCGGGGCGTGCCGACGAGGACGGTGCCGTAGGCGATCACCGGTCGTTGACAGTGTGTCAGTCGCAGCCGAGCTCGACGGCGATCTCGTTGACGATTCTGCCACGCCGGCCGACCTGTTCGGCGTCCCACCTGCCAGCCCGCTCAGTCAACGCCCGGTCGAGGCGCCGCGATCGTCGGCTCCTGAGCGGTCCACGACCGACCGAGCACTCGTCGCTCGGGCATGCCCAACGATGCTTGTGCCACAGCAGGCGGAGCTGCCGGCCGAACGCCGGCAGATCGACCAGCTCGACCACATCACGGTCCTTGACCACCGCCGCCCGCCCGCAGCGATCACAACGTCGGTGGTTCGGCGCTCGACTCGATGTGCACAGGCAACGGGCCGCCGGGTTCGTCGACGACGCCGAGCACGCCAGCGACTAGCACGCCAACTGGCAGTTCGCACATGCCGATAGGGTTCGTCTCCAACAGGGGCTCGTCGACACTGGCCGGCGTAGAACACCGTCAGAGTTGCCGAGCCCTTATGCCGCGCCGCGGACCCCGCTACGCATCTACACCCCGCTCAGATCCGAAACGCCGGTAAGATGGGGAATGAAAAAATTTCTACGTCGAACCATCCGCTACAGCGGCATCACCGAAGTCGTTCAGAAACGCCTGCGGCCTATGCCGAAACTATTCCTTGAGCCGATCGATCTGACCATCGAAGTCGAAAAGAGCGACATTCTGATCGACGCGGGCGCGAATGTCGGAGACATCACGTCGCGTTTTGCGCGCACCGGCGCAACCGTTTACGCCTTTGAGCCCAACCCACTGTGTTTCGGAATTTTATCACGACGGTTCCGTTACACGTCAAACGTCAAATGCTTTCAGCAGGGGGTCATGGATCGCCCATGCACCCTGACGCTGAGCGCGCCCAAGGCTCACGGACAATGGGACGACATCGACACGACAGTCAGCTCATCATTCGTATTCCCAGAAACCGAAGACGTGACATCGACGGATGTCGAGTGCATTGACTTGGCGGCGTTCATCTCACGCATACCGCACGTGCGTCTCTTGAAGCTCGACATCGAAGGATCAGAGATCCCGGTGATCAACCATCTCATGGAGACGGGCGCTATCGATAAGATCGACCTTATCGTTGCCGAGACTCACGAGCGCTTTTCCGCCGAGCTTGAGGCCGATACTGCTAAGTTGCGTTCGGCGATCGCAGCCGCAGGCATGGAAACCCGTATCCGCCTCGATTGGCCTTGATTACGAAGGGCTCATGCGGCCTGATGCAGGAACACCGGCGTATTGTCATTCGCCGCCGGGTCGAGATCGTGCTTCAGCAGAAAGCCACCCGGGCTCGGCGGAATGTCGAGATAGCGATCCACTTCAGGTGTCGGCGTCAGCGTTATATGGGTCTGACTGAGCGCGCCTGTCACAGATTTGCTGACCGTTGCCGTTGCGGACGTTGGACGACGCCGTCACCAATACCGTCACACTCAAGGGTCCAACCGCTTTGATTGAACCGGATCCCATCCCCTGTTGGAGACGAATCCTACGCGCATGTGCGCGGCGAGTCGGGCTGCTTGAGCGGCTCGTCGGGCCGCTCGCCGCCGGTGACCCCAAGGGCGAGGTCAAGCTCACCTGGCACGCCGAAGAAGTCGTCCGCCAGATCTACGACCACACCGACCCCGCTCTCGCCGACGCCTGGGTCGATGAGATCATCCGCGACTTCGCCGACCACGCCATGCCGTTCGAAGTGCGTCGGCTCGGTCGAACGATCAAGCGCTGGCGCGACCACATCGTCGCCTGGCATCGCTCTCATGTCAGCAACGGACCAACCGAAGCGGTGAACAACCTCGTCAAACGCGTCAAGCGCGTCGCGTTCGGCCTCCGCCGATTCAAGCACTACCGAATCCGAGCGTTGCTCTACGCCGGACGAGCCCACTGGGCGCTACTCGACGGCCCCACCCCACCATCAAATCCGAAGTGCCGCCAGGATGGAGAGACTGTGGCTTCAATGAGGCCGCGTCGTGCGGTGTACAGTCCAGATGTCACCTGCTCGGCCCGGCGCCTCACCCGAGCGTGCCGGGCGATCCCGCCCAGCTCGATGGGCTGATTCGCTCGAATTTGTGCGCACACCGTCGGCTGCAATGCAACTGGCCTGGAACTAGGCCGGTTGCCCAGGCGAGATCGGCGAGGCAGGACGGCCCATGTCGGCGCTAGCTGTGAAAGCTCCGGGATAGGCTGCGCCGATGCAGAAAACCGGTCCGGGTGGGCCTCCGCGGCCGCTTCGGCGGGATCTAGTTTGGAAAGGGATGAATGGGAGCGCACTTCAAACCTGAAGAGCTGTCATCAACGTTGAAGGACGGGCCTCGGTGACGTTCTCGCCCGACCTATCGCTTTACTACTATGCGGGCGACTTTGGCGATGTTCTTCGACGTCACTCGGCGGACCTGCCGCAAGCATACGCCTCACATCGCGAGGTTGCCCTTTTGCTTCACCAACTCGTGACCGATGGAGTCTCTGTCCGCGTCACCAGCTTCGTAACGCCTGCCGCGAACGTGACCTACCCGATGACAGGAGTAGAATCCGTTCAGTTGGGCGCAGCCGATTGGTCGAAGTCAAAGCTATTGGACGCAGCGATATCCGCGGACAGAGCGCCGCTAGTCGTCGCCGGTTTTCCGGATATGGCACTTCTCAGGATCCTCCGCAAGCGATCAACAACTCGATCCTTTGCGGTGCTGGCGAGTAGCTATAATCGCAACAATCCACGCGCTCTTGTTCAGCGTCGGCGCCTTGTCCGAGTATTCGAACCACCCCACGTTCGAGTGGGTATCGAACCACGGGCGCCCGGCGACGCGGCAGCTTCAAGGGTTTGGGGTGGATGCGAGCAAACTGGTGCCATATGATATCCCCCATGATCTCTCGGTTGGTGCTCGCCCACCGAAGCAACTCTCACGTGGGAGACCGTTCACGCTGCTGTATGTTGGTTCAATTGCGGCATCAAAGGGCGTGTCCGATCTAGTTCGCGCAGTTGCTCGACTTGATCCCAACTTGCAGGTTCGACTGGTACTTGCCGGCGCCGGCGAACTCGACAGCGTCTACCGACTGGCTCGGAAGGAGAACGTGGCACGACAGGTGGAGGTGCTCGGCCCGATTGACAACGTCGATGCACAGCGCCGAATGCGCGAGGCTGATCTCGTCGTAGTGCCGAGTCGTCGACCCTACCCGAGGGGTTTCCGTTCACTCTCTTCGAGGCGATAGCATCACGGACTCCCATAGTCTGCAGTGATCATCCGATGTTCGTCGAGCATATGATCGACGGACGCACTGCCTCGACCTTCCGCGCAGGAGATCCGAGATCCCTAGCACGTGCAATCGAACGAACGTTGACGAACCCTTCGCTCTACTTTGCACTGTCAAATGCGGCAGAAACGACTCTCAATAGTTTATTGGGATCGGCTGACTATCGCTGAGATGATCCTTCACTGGGTACGCGATCAACATCCGTCCGCCTGGATTCAGGAGCGAACACTGGTGCAACCGGACGGCAAAGCAAGGTAGGCGCCCCAGAATTGTAAACGTGAGCAACAGCGCCCGTTCGACACCGTCACGTAGAGCGACATGTCAGGGATGGATTTCACCTGTACCACTCCAGGATCATCGGAGCGAGGTGCGCGCCCTCGAATTCCGCCCTGTCGGAGACCGGTGACCATCCGAGATCACGCTTTGCGGCAGTGTTGTCGAACGACGCACGGAGGGTACGACCGTCCGCGTCGTGCCAGCTCGGCCTCGGGGAGACCCTGCCTCCGACGCGCTTGAGACCCCACTTTGCCACGTTCTCGGCGAAGTAACGGGCCGGTCGATTGGTCACCCGCCGGATACTCACCCCGCCTACGCGCTCGACCACGTCAAGATACTCGTGGCCGGTGAGTCGCACGTCTCCAACGAGATTGTAGCTCGCGGCCAGGCTGTGCTCGGTGGTGAGCGCCGTCGCGATCGCTTCGCCACAGTCGGCCGCGGTCACGAAAGGCAGGGCGTCGTGGCCGCTCCCCCACAGAGCGCAGACATTCGGATTCGGCCAGGCGCCGACCCCCCAGTGGATCGGGCTGCCGCCCGGACCGACAACGATGCCCGGCCGCATCACGACCACCTGCAACGCCGCTCGACCCGCGATGCGCTGCTCGACTTCGGCCTTGCCTCGTGCATACGGATTGACGCGGATCACGCCGGCGTCGGCGGCCACGGACTCATCGATCGTTCCCCGGCGGCGGCCCGCCCAGTAGACCGCGATCGTAGAGGCGAAGACGAAGCGATGTACGCCCGCCGCGGCCGCAGCCTCCACCAGCGCCAAAGTCGGCTCGACATCCTGTTCGAGCACCTCGGGCCACGTACTGCCGGCACCGAACGCGAGGTGGCAGACGGCCCGCACCCCGGCGAGCGCCCGTTCCGTCACCTCCGGGTCGGTGAAGTCACCGATCACCTCATCGACCTGGGTGCCGAGGTCGCCGGCGGGATCGGTCCGCCCACGTCGCGCAAGCGTTCGGACACTCGCGCCGGCCCTGACGAGGTGACGGACGACCTCTCGCCCGATCAATCCGGACCCGCCGGTCACGAGCACGTCGGGCCGGGTTGCAGTGGCGCGCCGAGACCCGGTCGACGCCGGTCCGGCACTCGCCGGTACCTGGAGGCTGGCGGCAGTTGGGCGGCGTGGACGACCCGCTCGAGTAGCTTGATTGCCTCTTGGCCCGCTCGAGGAGTGAGCCGGTCGTCCAGCGACTCGGCGTCGCCAGCGGCATGGAAGGCCCGTACTGCCGCGGTGATGCTGTCAGCGAAGGCGCCGCGCCCGGACGTGCGGGCGATCTTCCCGAGCGCGAACGACGCTGCCGTCTGGGCTGCGGACATGACCTGCCTGGTCGCACTGGCCGCGGCGGTGCCGAAGGCGTCGATGTCGAGCATCTGGCGCCCCTGGCGCTCGACACTGAAGCTGCCGAGCTGCAGGTCGGCGGTGGCGGCACCGCTCGCCCCACGCACGTGCACCCTGAACTCCGGATAGCCGTCGCCAAATCCCCAGCACAGGCGAATGCCAACCCTCCGGACAGGCCGATCGCATCCCAACGGCGGGGGAACACCACACCGTTGCCGAGCTCGATCGGATCACCGGGCACGTGTCTCCAGCTCGTCGGGGAAACCCACCAATGCGAGCAGCATGCCGGCCGAGTGCGGCCCCAGTTCGATCAGCGGATTTCCCGGGTCCTTGAACAACCAACCAGAGTGCGGGCCGACACGGAGCGGACCGAACGGCCGGATACAGAGCACGTCGACGTGGTCGATGCGCCCCAGCCTGCCGGATCGAACATGATCCAGCAGCGCGACCGAACCGGGCGTCGAAGGACATGTTGTGGGAGACTGCCGCAGCTTCCGGCCGAGCCGGGCACCCAGTCGGGTGAGCTCGGTGCGGCATCTGAATCGCTGGCGAACGGCTTCTCGACAAGCACGTCGACACCGAGTTCGAGCAGTTCCCGGACGACGGCGGCGTGCGTGTGGGCGGGGGTCGTGACATGTACCGCGTCGAGCTGTTCGGCCCGGACCATTTGGCTGACATCGGTGTAGGCGGTAATGCCGTGCTGGGCTCCCTTTGCCTTGGCGCGTGCGTGAACGACGTCGCAGATCGCCGCGGCTTGCACGCTCTCGATCCGCGCCAGCGCCCCGAGGTGGAGCTCCGAGATGTAGCCGGCCCCAACCACCCCCACTCTGATGATTGGCATCTGGCTCCTTCCCCTTGCTGTTCCGCCGCCGGGAGCGGCCCTACGGTATCGACTCCCGCCCCTTTCACACCTGCGGCGGACCGCCCCGCAGTGTGCGGAACATGAGCCGTAAGTCCGTGACCGGCGAGATCGCGCTCGATCGCGATCCTGGCGGGCGCACCGCTCCTTTGGCGCATCGCCGCCGGCGCAGGGGTGGCACTGTCGATGCGGCTGACCCGCTGGCACATGGCGACTCGCTGGGCGGACCTTGGCCACCACCGGCGGTCTGCTCGGATGGCTGCTGGCGGCAGTTGTCCTCGCCGCGGGCGTGGTCGTGGTGGCGGATCGTCGGCCTCGTCGTCCCATCGGGCTGGCCCTTCGGCGACTCGTCGTCACCTTAGTGATCACCGCCTCGTTCGAGCTACTCGCCCTCGTCGTGACCGGCCACTACTACGCCCGCTACTCGCTGTTGGTCGGCGTGGTCCTCGTCGCCCTGCTCGAGCGACTCCCCGCTGGTCCGCCCAGCGAGCGCCCGACCACACCGTGTCGGTGCGAGCGGTGGCCGCCGTGGGCGCGCGACGCGGCCGGCTCGTTCTGGGCGCTCGACATGTCGGTGGCCCCGGCCCGAGCCCTCGAGATCGCCGGCGTGGTCGACTGCGCCGCATCGCGCGCGACGCGGTCGACGGCGGGTTCGTCTGGAACGGGATGTACCATCGTGGGGTGGCCTCGACCACCTTGGAGGAGGCCCCTCCCGACGACGGGCTCCCGCCGACCGCGAACAGCTCACGGACGCAGACGCCTCCGCGCGGGCAGATCCTGTCCCATCAGCCGTCGGCCGAGGACGCGACCCCCACAATCGGGCCGTTCCTGTTCCTCCGGCGTGCTTCCGTTCACTACGACCCAGCGGTGGATCGTGCGGGACGAGGGACGCCGACGTCGACGCCGAGCGGCTGCGGGAGTGCGCACGTCCGTGACCGACCGGCAGGCCACGACACGAGTCGCCTACGTGATGACGCACCACCCGCGCGTCGCGACCATGTTCATCACCAATGAGATCGACGAGATGCGCCGGCGCGGGGCCGAGATCGTCCCGATCGCCATGAACCTCCCCGGACCCGAGGACCTGGCCTCGGAGGCGTCGCGCGCCGAGAGCAGCCGGACCCTGTATCTCAAGTCGGCCGGGCCGATCGGGCTCCTCCGGTCCACGCTCCGCGTGGCGTCCGCCCACCCGGTCGCCTTCCTCGGTCTAGTCATCAGGGCCCTGCGCTCGGCGCGCCTCGATCTGTCGATCGCCCTGCGACGCCTCGTGCATCTGGGCTACGCATCGCTCGCGGTGGAGCACTGCCGGGCCACAGCATCACCCACCTCCACGCCCACTTCGGTCAGGCGCCCGCCACGATTGCGTGGTTCACCGCCGAGATCGGCAACCTCCGCGACGGTGAGAGGTGGACCTGGAGCTTCACGATTCACGGCTTCCAGGATTTCGTCAACGAGTCGGACGCCCGTCTCGACCTCAAGGCGGCGTCCGCTTCGTTCGTCGTCTGCGTCTCCGACTTCACGCGCTCCCAGCTGTGCCGCGTGACGGACCCGCTCCTGTGGGACCGGTTTCATGTCGTGCGCTGCGGGATCGACCTCGACGCGTTCTCCTCGCGCCCGCCACGGCCGATGCCGGAATCTCCACGCATCCTCGTCGTCGCCCGCCTCTCGGCCGAGAAGGGCCACGTCGTCCTCCTCCACGCGCTGGCGCGGCTGCGGGCGGAGGGGTCGGCCGCCACCCTCGACATCGTCGGATCGGGTCCCTACGAGGCCGAGATCCGCGCCGAGGTGGGTCGACTCGGCCTCGACGACGCGGTGCGCCACCATGGCGAACTTACACCGGGTGAAGTCGACCGCCACCTCAGGGACGCCGACGTTTTCTGCCTCCCGTCGTTCTCCGAGGGTCTGCCGGTTTCGATCATGGAGGCCATGGCGATCGGAGTCCCCGTGGTGGCCACGGCGATCAGCGGCATCCCCGAGCTGGCTGTGCACGACGAGACCGCACTGACCGTTCCCCCCGGAACGAGGAGGCTCTCGCCGCGGCGCTGCGGAGGATGCTCGGCGACGCACGGCTCGCCGAGACGGTCGCTGACGCAGGACGGGTCGCCGTCGAGCGTCGCCACGACCTGCACGCCAACGTTGCCGAGCTCGCCGCCCTCTTCGAGTCGACCGTCGAATCGCCGACACGGTGGACGGCCTCAGCGCTCCCCCGACGACGGTTGTTCGGACTCGACTTCGTCGATCTCCCGAACCTCGAACCCGTTGCCGACGAATTGGCCGCCCACGTCCCTCACCGCAGCGAAGGCGGCGACCGGTTGCCGCTGGTGGTCACTCCCAACGTCGACCAGCTCGTCCACCTCGATCGGGACACCGATGCGGTCGCGGCCGCCCTTATTCGGCGGGCCGCCTACGTCCTCCCCGACGGCCAACCGATCGTCTGGGCGAGCCGCCTCCTCGGCGAGCCGCTGAGGGCCCGCCTCGCCGGGAAGCTCCCTCGTGGCGATGCTCTTCCCGCGCCTCGTCGCGGGAGACATGTCATCCTCGTCGTCGCGACCTCCGACGAGGTCGCGACCAGGATCGAGGCCGAGGACGGTGCCGTCACCGCGGTGCTCGCTCCCCGCCTCTCCCTCGATGACCCCGCAGGGATCGACGCGTTCGCCGAGTCGTGCACCGCCCGAATCCTCGCCACCGGCCCGAGCCACGTCTTCGTGACACTCGGGTTCCCCAAGCAGTGCAACATCATCGACGGCGTGATCCGTCGCCTCGAGGCCGAGGACGTACCCCTCCCGCTGTTCTTCGCCGTGGGGGCGTCGTTCGACATGTACTACGGACTCGTCCGGCGGGCTCCCGAGTGGATGCAGCGGTGCGGATTGGAGTGGTTCTTCCGCTTCGTGCAAGAGCCGCAGCGGCTGTTCCGCCGGTACTTCGTCCGCGATCCGGGCCTCCTGCCGATCGTCTGGCGCGAGCGTCGTGTGCGCCGGGCTCAGCGCTCGCAGGACGCGATGCCACACCGCGAGTTAGTTCGCCAGCGCGGCCTTATCCTCACGCATGATGTGGCGCCGCACAGACATGTTGCCGACGCCGGTGGAGACGTCAAGGGCGGCGTCGGTGACCGGCGGGACGATTGCCCATGCTGGCGCGCTCCGCGCCGGCGTGATCGGCTGCGGCACGATCGCACACGAGCACCTCCGGCACCTCGGAGCGTCCCCGTCGGCCGAGCTCGTGGCGGTGTGCGACAGATCCTACGTGACGGCTCGCTACGCGGCGGAGCGCTACGGCGCCCGCGCCCACCACACGAACGCGACCGAGATGCTCGCGAACCACCGATTCGACGTCGTCCACGTCCTCACCCCGCCCCAGACCCACAGCGATCTCGTCGAGGCGGCGCTCTCGTCCGGGTACCACGTGGTGTGCGAGAAGCCGATGGCCGTCGACGAGCGCGACACGTGCCGCCTGCTCGACGTCGCGGCGGCGGCCCGGCTTGTGCTCGTCGAGTCCCACAACCTCCTGTTCAACGATCCCGTGATGGCGATCGACCGGCTCGTGGCCTGCGGAACCCTCGGCGCCGTCCGTGAAGTCGACGTCGTGCTCCAGCTCGACCTCACCGCGGGGCCGTTCGGCGATCTCAACCTCACGGGTCCAGGGGCGGCGCTCCCCGGCGGAGCGGTGCACGACTCACGCGCTCTCACCTCGCCTACCTCCTCCTCCACTTCGCCGGCGAGCACGCCCGGGTCGAGCGCGTCGTCGGCGACCTCGCCAATCTCGGGGGGAACCCACGGGTGGGCTACGACCACCTGGACGCCCTCGTCGACGTCGGTTCGGTGCGTGGACTCCTCCGGGTCGCGTCGGACGTGTCACCGCCGTCCTTTCGCCTCGAGGTGCGGGGCACGGCGGGGTCCGTCGCGACCGACCTCTACAACCCCTTCCTCACGGTGCGCACCCTGCGCGACTCCGGCACGCGGGCGCCCTTCGGACAGCTTCGCTCGGCCACGCGGATCGCCGCGGCGGCGGCGACCAACCTGCGGGACAAGGTGCGCGGGCACGGCACGTACCATGGCCTGCCCCGGATGCTCGACGCGGTGTACGCCGCCATTCTCCGCGGCGAGGAGCCACCGATCACGCCCGAGGACATCGTGGCCACAGCGGCACTCACCGACCGACTCGTCAGCCTTGCCAGGGGCCCGTCATGAAGGTCCTCGTCACCGGCGCCGGTGGGTTCCTCGGCAACGCGACGGTGGACGCGGTGCATGCTGCGGGCCACGAGGTCGTCGCCCTTGTGAGGCCGACGACCGACACGGCACGGCTCGGATGGCGCGAGCGGGGGATCACGCCGATCGTCGGCGACCTCCGGGAACCGGGCGACTGGACCCGCGCGGTGAAGACGGTGGATGCTGTCGTCCACCTCGCCGCGGCACTGTCGGGCAGCCTCAGCGAGCAGTTCGCCGGGACCGTCCTCGCCACCGAGCGCCTCCTCGGCGCCCTGGACCTCGACGCGCTGACCCGCTTCGTTCACGTCAGCAGCCTGTCCGTCTACGACTTCACCGCTCCCGCAACGGGCGGAGCGCTCGACGAGTCCACCCCGCTCGAGCCGCGACCGGCGGCGCGGACGCCTACACGATCACGAAGCTCGAACAGGAGCGCCTCGTCCGAGAGACGGTCAAACCCGACCAGCTCGTCGTGGTCCGACCGGGTGCTGTGTACGGCCCGGGGAAGGAGTGGGACCACGGCGCGGCGCTGCGCGTCGGCCGCTTCGCTCTCGTGGCGGCGGCCGGCGCCCGGATGCGGCTTACCTACGTCACGAACTGCGCCGACGCCCTCGTCGCCGCGCTCGTCGCGCCGGGCGCCGCGGGTCGCACCTTCAACGTGGTCGACGACGACCCGCCGACGCACATCGAGTTCTTCCGGGCCTGCCGGAGGGCCGGAGCCACGCACGCCCGCGGCATCGCGGTGCCGTGGTGGACGTTCCGCGCCGTCGGCCGGGCGATCCACGTGGTCAACCGGCTCCTGTTCGGAGGGCGGGCCCGCCTGCCGGAGATCGTCGACCTCCGTCGCCAGACCGCCCGGTGGCGGCCGCTCACCTATCCAAACGCTGCCGCACGCGAGGGCCTCGACTGGAAACCGTGCGTCGGCCTCGACGACGGCGTCGCCGCGATGATCGCCGGACGACGACCGTGACGAGTGGCACCGTACCGATCGGGTCGGTCGTGGTTCGCGGCACCTGGGAACGGGACGACACCGCCCGCGAACGCAGCGCTCGGCAACCGATGATCACCATCGTCGAGGAGCAGCCGGTCGCCACGACGACCCGGATCAGCCGGATGCCGCTGTGGATCCTCTCCGGCCAGGCCGGCATCGTGATCGCCACCGTCGTCGGGTTCGGCGCCCGCCAGAACGTGAAGCCGAGGCTCCTTCTTGTCACTGCTCGTCGCTCGCCACGGGTGGCCTCGTGCTGCTCGGGCCGGTTGGCAGAATTCAGCGGGTCGTCGTCAGCCTGTCGTTCATGACTTACCTCACGTGGTGGCTCATGTCCTACCTCTGGACCGCCAGATCCCGGCTGGTGGTTCAACGAGGCCCAACTGATCGTTCCGGTAGCGGTGCTGCTCACCGTGATCGCGACGGCGCTGCCCGACCGACCGGTTCATCCGGGGGATCCTCGTCGGCGCGTACGTGGGGATGGGGTACACGACCTTCTACACGGTGACCCACCCCGGTCCGGCGATGTCGCACTACGACGGCACCCCCGGGTGGTCCGGCAGCTTCGGACACAAGAACGGCCTCGCACCGTTCATGCTCTACGCGACGTTCGCCGTCCTCGCCTTCGAGCAGGATCGGCGCAAGCGCCGCATCGCCCTCGCCGTCGCCTTCATCACGATCGCGATGTCCCGGTCGACCACGACCTACATCGTCGCCGCGACGCTGCTCCCGTTCGCCCACTTCCTCCGGACCACCGCCGCCGCTCCGCCGGAGGTGCGCGGCACACGCCTGCTCGTCGGTTCCCTGGTGGGGCTGACAGTGGGCGTCGTGTCCGTCATCGTACATGCCGCTGCTGCTGGACGCGGTCGGCAAGGATCCGACGCTCACGAGCCGCACCGTGGTCTGGGAGAAGTGTAGTCCGCGCGATCGAGCTCCAACCGTGGACGGGGTACGGCATCGGAGGGGTGTGGCGTGACCGAACGGCGGAACCCACGCGGACCATCCTCAGCGGCCTCGGGTTCCACGATCTCCCATGCCCACAACGGCTTCCTCGAGATCCTCCTCCGGCTGGGCGCCGTTGGTCTGCTGCTGTTCGCCGTCTTCCTGTCGTCCTACCTACGGACGGCAGTCCAGCTGATGTCGAACCAGTCCGGAGTTCAGCCGCTTCGCGATCCTCTTCGCCGCGATGATCCTCTTTACGGCGCTCAGCGAGGTCACCACGTTCGGCATTTGGATCATGTTCCTCGGGATGTTTCACGCGGCGATGCTGCGGATGCGGGCCGACGAGCTCGCGGCGCCGCGGGGCCCCGCGACGGCACGGCCTGGTCCGCCGTGACGTTGTTGTGCTCGACCGGACCGTCCGCGGCCTCGCCGTGCTCGACCGGACCGTCAACGGCCTCGCCGTGCCACCGAACCGTCCACGGCCTCGCCGTGCTCGACCGGACCGTCCGCGGCCTCGCCGTGCTCGGCCGCCACCGTGCGGAGCGTGGTGCCGTGACGGCGACGGCGCGCCGCCGTGACGACGGGCAGGAGGCCACCGCGGCGAGAGGCGAGCAGACGGGCCACCCCCTCGAGACCGGCACGCGTCTGGCGCCGCGCCGGCATCGTGAGGACGACCGCATCGGCACGCTGGGCGAACTCGACCGACGAGGCGGAAGCCATCAGCGCCCCCCCGTCGATCACGACCACCTGTGCGTGCTGAGTGGCGCCGTCGAGAAGCACCGAGACGTCCTGGCGGCGGAGCGATCGCTTCTGGTGGCGCTCGCCGAGTCCGGCGAAGCGCACGCCGGTTGCCGCGGTGCGGATGTACGGCGAACTGGCGGACTTCGACTCGGCTCCGTTCCCAAGCAGCGCGCCGATGCCGCTCGCGCCGCCTCCGAGGGCGTCGCTCAGTTGCGGGTGCAGCACGTCGGCGTCAACGAGGAGGACCTCGCTGTCCTTGTCGGCGAAGTGGCCGGCCAGCGCTACGGCGATCGTGGTCGCACCCGAGCACCGCTCGGCGCCGGCGACCAGGACGACGAGGGCGCCACGGCTTGCCTCGGTCGACGGAACGCTCTCGGCCCGGACGGCCAGCGCGTGGACCGCCGCGGCGAGGGCCGGCGGCAGCGGGTCGCCGGGGAGGATCGGGTGGCGCGACAGGCTGGACACTTTCGGGATGGTGACGACCACCGGGGCCTGGAGGGTGGACGCTGCGTCGTTTGCGTCGAGGACCTTGCCCGAGAGACGGGACATCACGACCGCGCCGAGCGCGCCGATCATGGCGCCCGCGGTGAGGCCCACCACCACGACCAGCTTGGAGCCCGGGCCCGCCGCGATCGTGGAACCCGTCGCGTATTCGGTGACCCTGCTGCCGATGCGCTCCTCGCCACCGAGCTCGATCTCGTTGCGGTCGAAGAGGAGCTGGGAGTACTGCTCGAGGAGAACGGCGCGCTCGGTCGCCAGCGTGGGCGCAACCTGTTCGATGTCGGGAACGATGATCCCGGCGGGGTCTTCGAGGAACGGTGCCATCGCCACAGCGATGTCCGCGTCAACGACGGCGAGGCGGTCCTCGAGCTCGGCGATGGCATCGTTGAGGGTCTCGATCTCGGGAGCACGTCCAGTGTCGAGGCCGGCGTCGGCGAGAGTGAGGTAGGCGTCGGCGTACGCGTTGGCGACGTCCTGGGCGGACGAGGGGCTCGGCGGCCGTGGCGGTGATCCGCACGAGGTCGGACTCGGGGATGCGCTGGAGGGTGATGCCGTCGCTGACCTGGCCGGCCGTCACGTTGCCAAGGTCGTTCGACGGCCTGTTCGGCGACGGCGTTGGAGCCAAGGATCACGACCTCGTTCTGGACGAAGCGCTCGCTGCCCGTCGCCCCGAGCCCGGCGAGAGCAGGAGGATCGAAGTCGCCTGGTACTGGGCGCTGCCCCCCGACCCGAGGAGGTAGGCGCCGAAGGAGCCGATGTACGCACCGATCAGGACCACCCACCAGTAGCGTCGTATCGCTCTTGCGATGTAAACCAGTTCCACCAGAGTCCTTTCAGCGAGCGTCGCACACGATATCCTCGGCGGCACCGAACCGACTCGTCACGAGAACCGTGAGCGCGCGCAGCCCCGAGAACACGTGAGACGATCCCTACCTCGGCGGCCGAGCCGGTCGGCGCTGTTCGGCAAAGCCCGAGAGGTCGGATCGGCGCTCGTCTACGAGATCGTCTACGTGTTCTCGCTGATGGTGGTGTTCCCCGTCACCACCCGTGGGCTCGGGCCCGAGCAGTACGGCCAGTACGCCTCGATGTACGTGATCGCCGGGTTCGCGATCACGTGGGTGTTCGCCGGCGGCGGCGCCGCTGCGGTCCAGCTCATCCTCCAGCGCGAGAGGAACCCGGCGTCGGTCGTGAGGACGACGCGACGCCAAGTCGTCGCCCTCGCGCTCCCCGCCGGCGCGATCGGCGCGCTCACCACGTATTTCCTCCTTGGGCGCGACCTCGTTGTGCCGGCGCTGCTCGTCTTCGGCAGCGACCTCCTCATCGCTGGGCTTGCGGAAGTCTGCATCTCCGCGGTGTATGCGCGCGCTCGGTGTGCCGGCTTCGGTACGGATCCGCTCGGTCGGACCAATCCTGCGCGCCGTCGGCGTCGCCGGGCTGGCGTTGACCGATTCGGTCTCGATCATGAGTCTCGTCGTCGTCAACCTCACGGCGACGATCGCCATCCTCGGCCTGGCGACGCTCGCGGCGCGCCGGGTGATGAACGAGCAAGTCTCGCCGAGTTCGACGGCGACGTCGGCCCGCGAGGTGCTCGGCCTGTCGATGATGTACTCGACGTCGATCTCGACGAACTCGGTCCAGATCGACGGCGAGAAGCTCATCCTCGCCACCTCGCGGCCGCCCGCCGAGGTCGGCGAGTACGTAGCGGCGTACCGCGCCGTGAGCATTGCCGATCATCCCGCTGAAGGCGGTGAATGTCGCGGCGAACCGGTGGTTCCTTCCCCGCGACGACCGCGAGGGCAGCCAGGTACGTCGGTCGTCCATCCTCTCCGTCGCCACGGCGGCGTACGGGGTGGCGTGCGCGATCGTCATCGTTCTCGCGCAGCCCCTCATCGCCTGGGTCGTCGGCGACGAGTTCGAGACAGGCTACCGACATTGCCGTGTGGCTCGCCGTGGGTTCCGCTCTTCCAGGGTCTCGCCGACATCCCGCCGCTCGGCCTGCTCGGGCTCGGCGAGAACCGCAATCGGATGCTTCTCGGCCTCGTGACGGCGGCGCTCGCCACGGTCGGTTACCTCGTGCTCATCCCCTGGCTCGGCTGGCGCGGGGCCGCGATCGGCACCTACCTCTCCGAGACTCTGTCGATTCTGTGCGGCTGGTGGCTGCTGCTACGGTGCCAGCGACGCAGCGACCAGCGCCACACTCGGGCGTGAGAGGAGCCCGCCGATGCCAGCGATCACGATCTTCTTCACCGGCGAGTTCGCCCTCGAGCGATTCTCCTGAGGGTGCGGTGCGGATCCTGATCTCGTTCCCCGGACTGCACCGCGTCGCCCGCGGTGCCGAGGTGGCGATGGAGGCCGTGGCCTCCGGCCTGTCGGCGCGTGGCCACGACGTCACCGTCTACGGCAGCGGTCCGGCCCTCGATCGCAGCTACCGCTACCGACGGATTCCGGTGATCCCCCGCGAGCGGTTCGAGCGCTGGCCCGCGGGACCGTTCGTCCGCGACCCCAGCTCCTACGAGTCCATCGTGTTCAACGTCGGCGTGGCCCTGCGGTATCGACCCAGCCGGTACGACCTCACGCTCTCGTGCGGGTTCCCGTGGGACAACCTGGTCCTGCGCCGTCCCCGACTGGGGCGCCGGCGCCCACCGCACGTGTTCGTCACCGAGAACGGCGACTTGCCGGCTGCGTCCGACAAGAGCGAGATGCGCCTGTTCGGCACCGACGGCCTCGTGTGCACGAACCCGGTGTACTTCGAGCGGAACCGCGAGCGGTACCGCTGTGCGCTCATCCCGAACGGGGTCGACACCTCCCGCTTCGGTCCGGGGCCTGCGGCCCGGCAGGCGCTCTCGTTGCCGACCGATGTGCCGATCGTGCTGATGGTGAGCGCGCTCGCCCCCAACAAGCGAGTCGACGAAGGCATCGAGGCCGTCGCCCGACTCGACGACGCGATCCTCGTCGTCGCCGGGGCCGGGCCGCTCGGTCCCTCCCTCGACGCGCACGCGGCGGACGTTCTGCCCGGGCGATTCATCCGGCGCACCTTCGCACACGACGAGATGCCCCTGGTCTACCGCTCGGCCGACGTGCTCTTCCACCCCACGCGCTTCGAGTCCTTCGGCAACATCTACATCGAGGCGATGGCCTCTGGGTTGCCGGTGGTTGCGCATCGCTCCGCCGTGACCGAGTGGATCTTCGGAGCGTCCGGCAGGCTCGTCGACGCCGACGACCGCAGCGAGGTCGTCAGCGCGCTCGGCTCCATCCTCGATGGCTCGGCCGCCGTCGACCGTGCGGCGCTCGTCGAGGCCGCCCGCTCCCGCTTCGCATGGTCGGCCGTCGTCGACGAGTACGAGCGGTTCCTCCAGTCCGTCGTCAGCTGAGCCGGGTGGCTGCGGGCGCCTTGTACTCCACGAGCTTGGGACCCCGCCCACGAGCGTGGGCCAGCAGCATTTGCATGGCCCCGAACCCCGCAGGGACGGCCGAAAGCGAGCACGAGAAGCCCCACGCCAGCCGATCGGCGGGAGTGACTCGGGCCGACGTGATCGACCCAGCCGCGCGGCACGCCGAGAGGACGTAGCGGGCGAGGAGGAGTGCGAGGGGCACGCGGGTGCGTGGCGCCAGCGCAAGCACCGCGGCCGGCGCGACCACGCCCCACAGGACGTTGCGACGTGCCTGGTCGAGGAACAGCCGGTCGGTGTTCCTGTTGCGGATGGCCACGAGCAGTGAGCCGTACCCACCGCGACGACGAGCGCGCCCACCACTGACGGACGCTCGACATCGCGATGTCGTGGGAGGTGCTGACCATGTCGAGCCGGCGGATGCGCCACCCGGCGGCGACGAGCCGCGAGCTGAGCTCGGTGTCCTCGCCCGCCACGACCTCGGGGGAATAGCCGCCCACCGCGCGCAGGGCATTGAGGCGGAGCACGACGTCGCCGGCGAAGTCGGGCACCTCCCCCACACCGCCCATCTGCCACTCCACGTGGGCGATCCGGTGGAACACGTTGCGGTGCGGCTCCATCTCGACCCGGTACCCGCACACTGCCGCCAGGCCGGGGGCGTCGTCGAGCGCGGCGACCGCCGCATTCGTGAACCCCTCCTCGACGATGCAGTCGCCGTCGATGAACTGCACGTAAGCCAGGTCCGGGTACAAGTCGGTGAGGTGCTCGGCACCGAGGTTGCGGGCCAGGGCGGCGCTCGGGGCGACGTCTGCAGGCATCTCGACGACGTCAACTCCCCTGCTCGGGCGATTGCCACGCTGTCGTCCGTCGACTGCGAGTCGACGTATACCGTGGGACGCGTCGACGGCCGCGAGCGAGGCGAGGCACCGATCGAGCCGTGCGGACTCATTGCGACCGATGACCACGGTCGCGACGCGTGGGCTCACCGGCCCGAGCCTACAGTCGGCCGTCCCGCTCCCGCCCGATCAAACCGGCTGCATCCGCATCGGGCTGTAGCCGCCCGAGCCGGGTCGGGCCGGTGTAGTTGGTGGCGCTCGTCAGGCCTTGGCCGTCGCACAGGTCGCCGTTGTTGCCGTTGCGCATCCCGATGATGCAGTTGTTGTGCCACCGCATCATCACGGTCGGGTCCCAGGCGCCGAACCAGTCGGCGTGCAGGGTCGAACCCGGCGCCGCTCCCATGTCAGACGAGATCGACCAGGTGCCGATGTCCGGTGCCGCCGGGTAGAAGATCTTCTCGCTGATCTCGACCAGCGCGACGGGGTGCGAGCTGGGACACTGGTGGATACCGTTGACGTACGACTTGTAGGCCATGTGGCTGCGGTGGTTGGCGGAGTCGAGGTTGCGGCCATCCCAGCAACTCGGGAACTCAGATCGTGCCGATGAGGTCCTGGCCCGCCGGACAGCCGTTGGGGATCGTGGTGCCAGTGCCCGAGCCGTCCTCGCACTGCCAACTCGATGTGCCCGCCGGGCGCACCGGCGACCATCCGCAGGCCGTGCGGCAGCGGCTGCACCTGCCGGATCGCTTCCTGCATGGCGGGCCAGCGAACCACCGCTCGCCCCGCCCTTGTAGTACACGACGATGGTCTCGGCGGCGACGACCTGGCCGTTGCCGTCGAACATCGCCGGGACCCAGTACGCCGTGCGGTTGATCGGGCCGCCCTCGCACGTGCTGCCACCGGTGGTCCGCAGCGACGAGTAGGTGCTGTTGGCGTCGGCTGCCGTGTTGCCGAAGAACATGTGCAGGTGCGACATGTCCGGCTCGCCGGGGTAGACGATCGGGTCGTCATAAGAGAAATGCGAGACCTCGCACACCGTGCGGAAGTTCCCCGACGGCTCGTGCGCGGTCGAGGCCGGTATGCCACGCGTCGTCGAGGTACCGCGACACGTCAAAGTTGGACGCAATCGGCGCCCCGACACCAGGTGACAGCGTCGGTGCCGGCGTGGCCGCCCTCCACCAACTGGGATCGCCGGCGCCATACGTGTTGACCGGGACGACACGTAGGTAGTACCGCACGCCGTTGTGGAATCCGGTCAGCGTCGCCGCCGGGGTGGACGCCGGTACCCACGCCACCGTCAGCCAGCCGGCGTTCGGATGGGCGGCGATCTGGACGCGGTAGGTCAGCGGCCGCGGGCCGTACGCCGGAGCGTTCCACCGCACCGTCACTTGGCGGTTGCCGACCGACGTCATCAACCCCCATGGGTGAATCGGCGTGTACGGATTGTCTGCCGTGGGTGTCGCCCGCCTCCACCAACTAGGGGAGCCGGCGCCGTTGACGTTGACGGCGATGACACGGAAGTAGTACCGCGTCCCGTTGGTGAGGCCGGTAATGCGCAGGCTGCGTTGTGTCGCCGGCACCCAGGCGAACGTACGCCAGCTGCTGCCGTTCGTCGATCGCTGCACGCGGTACGACAGCACGGGACCACCGACATCGCGGATCGGCGGCTGCCACGACAGCATCGCCACCCCGTTGCCTGCGTAGAGCTGGAGGCCGTGCGGGTGCAGCGGCAGCCCCGACGCCGTCGCCAACGGCGTCGCCGACGACCACCAACTCGGTCCACTTCGGCCGACGGCGTTCTCGGCGATGACGCGGAAGTAGTAGCGAGTGCCGTTGCGCAACCCGCCGATGCGGGCTTGCCGGCTCGACGCCGAAACCGTGGCAACGGTGGTCCAGTCGGCGGCATTCAGCGAGCGCTGCACGTAGTACCGCAGCAACGGCGAGCCGCCATCACGCGTCGGAGCGTTCCAGTTCACGATGATGACCTCATTGCCGGCGCGGGCCCGGACGCCCCACGGCCACGCCGGCGCTGCCGCCGGCGTCGCCGCCAGCACGGCGACGTCGGGCGCCGCTTCGACGGTCAGCGTCGCCAGAGACGCGAAGTTCGGGGGGGGCGGTGGCTGGGTGGAGGTCGTCGTCGTGGCACTGGTTGCCGGCTCGGAGGGCGCCGCAGCCGCCGTCGGCGCGATCGTGCTGTTCGGAGCGACGGAGGACGTCTCCTCGACGACCACGGTGGACTCCACGACGAACTCCGTCGACTCGACGACGGGCTCGGTCGCCACGGACGGTTCCTCGACCGATTCCACCGGAGGCTCGATGATCTCGGCGTCCGGCTCGGACGGAACTACCTCGGGATCGGTCGTCTCGACCGGCTCCGACGCGACGATCTCGGGCTCGGTCGTCTCGACCGGCTCCGACGTGACGACGGGCTCGGTCGTCTCGACCGGCTCACTCGACTCGGTGAGAGAGGTCTCCTCGATGGTGGATTCAACCGCAGCATCGAGCTGGGCCGGCGCTTTGCCCGCCGAGACGGCCGTGGCGACCGCCAGCGGCGCGAGCAGTGCCACGGTAAGCACCATCCATCCGCGTCGGCCCTGGGGCCGCCGATTCCTCCGTGCTCATCACTGCCCTCCGATCCGTCGCGAAACCGACGCCACCCCGTCATGAAACCGTCACAATTCAGTGTGGCACAGCGTCGCCGCGAATCCAAGCATTCGTGCTCGATCGCGTTTTTCCCCACCGCAGCGTACGAACGAGCCCCTCGAAACCCCACCACGCCACAGGACTCGATCGCTACGCTGTGCCGGGCGGAAGGAATCGTCCTGGATCGGGCGAGGGATGGAGGATCGCGTTCGATGAAGTGGGCCGTCGTGGGTGGTGGGGTGCTCGGCATGTCGCTCGCCCGCGACCTGCGGTCGATGCGGCACGAGGTGACCCTGTTCGATGCCGCCGACCATCTCGGTGGTCTCGCCGCACCGTGGCAGCTGGGAGATGTCACGTGGGATCGGCACTACCACGTGACGTTGCTGTCCGACCAGCGGACGCGGGAGATGTATCGATCGGTCGGCATCACGGATGATTCGCTCCACTGGGTGCTTACCAGGACGGGCTACTACGGTGCCGACGGCAAGTTGCGGTCGGTATCCGGTATCGCCGAGTTTCTCCGGCTTCCCGGGATCTCGCTTCTCGGCAAGCTCCGCCTCGGAGCGACGATCCTCTACGGCTCCCGCATCCGCGACGGAGCCCGCATGGAGCGGATCGGCGTCGAGCGGTGGCTGCGCCGGTGGAGCGGCTCGACGGCATTCGAGGTGTTCTGGCGGCCGATGCTCCGTGCCAAGCTCGGCGAGGCTTACCCGCGAGCGTCAGCGGCGTTCATCTGGGCGACGATGCGCCGCCTGACTGCCGCCCGACGAAGCGGCATCAACGAAGAGAGGTTCGGTTATCCGTCGGGCGGGTACGCGGCCGTGTGCGCACGATTCGAGACGACGCTTGCGAGTGCTGGTGTCGACCTTCGCCTCGGCCAGCCGGTCCTCGCCGTCCGTCGCGCGGCGGAGGGGCTGGTCGTCGAAACGAGCACAGGCGCCGAGTCGTTCGACCGTGTCGTGGTGACGACCGGAGCGCCGCTCGCCGCCCAGCTGTGCCCTGACCTGTTACCGCGGGAGCGAAAGCGGCTGGAGAACGTCGAGTACGTCGGGATTGTGTGCGTGTCGCTGCTGCTGCGCCGCGCGCTCGGTGGCTACTACCTGACCTACATCACCGACCCGCAGACGCCGTTCACTGCGGTCGTCGAGATGACGGCGCTGATCGATCCCGCCGAGGTCGATGGCCACACGCTGGTCTACCTCCCGAAGTACACCGCCGCTGACGACCCGCTCTTCGGCACCTCGGACGACGAGGTTGTCGCCGAATTCTTGCCCTACCTCCGGCAGATGTATCCCGGGCTCGACGACGACGATGTCGTCGTCTCCCGGGTGTCGCGTGTCCGGCAGGTGTTCGCCGTGCCGACACGGCGATACTCAGAGTCGATGCCCTCGATCGCAACGTCGGTACCCGGGCTGTATCTCGCCGGGTCCGCCAACCTGCCGTTCGCGACCCTGAATGTCAACGATACGCTGTCGTTGCTCGAACGTGTTCATGTCGAGGCGCGCACGGCGATGGCGCCCGGCCCGGACGAGGTGGCCACCAGATGAGGCCGCGATCCACAGCGTCGCTCTCCCTCGACCTCGACAACCTGTGGGCGTACCAGATGACCCACGGCGACGAGGGCTGGGAAGACTACGGCACGTATCTCGATGCCGTGACCGATGTCGTGCTCCCTGAACTCGAGGCGCGCAGATTGGCGATCACGTTCTTCATCGTGGGCCAGGACGCCGCGCTTCCAATCAACTACGACGCGATTGCGTCGATCGGCCGCGCCGGTCACGAGATCGGCAATCACAGCTTTCGCCACCAGCCGTGGCTCCATCGGTACACGCTTGACGAACTTCACGAGGAGTTCCGCCGCACGGAGGAGGCGCTCGAGGCGGTCACCGGCCGGCGGCCAGTCGGGTTCCGCGGGCCCGGCTACAGCCTCAGTGCAGATGTGTTGCGCGTCCTGATCGACCGCGAGTACGAGTACGACTGCTCGACGCTACCCACGGTCGTTGGGCCGTTGGCTCGCCGCTACTACTTCCGAACCGCGAAGCTCAGCGCCGATCAGCGAGCTGAGCGCTCTTATCTCTTTGGCAGCGCTCGCGATGGGTTGCGTCGGCTCCAGCCTTACTGGTGGGAGCTCGGTGACGACCGGATGCTCGAGATCCCGGTCACGACGATGCCGTTCACGCGGATTCCGATCCACGTCAGCTACGTCCTCTATCTCGCGGGTCGGTCGCCCGCCCTTGCGCACACGTACTTTGCCAACTCGCTGCGACTCTGCCGAATCGCTGGGTTGGAGCCGTCGATCCTGCTTCATCCGCTCGACTTCCTCGGCGCCGACGACGTCGACTCGCTCCGCTTCTTCCCAGGTATGACGATGCCTGGAGCGCTGAAACGGAGGACTGCCCTCAAGTGCATCGACGAGCTGATGCGGTCCTACGATGTTGTGTCTGTCGGGGAGCATGCTGCGCTGATCAAGCAACGTTCGCACTCGCTCCCTGTGAAGCCGGGGTCGCAATCGACGCCTCGCATGAAGCGTGGCAGTGCGATGACGGCAGTCGTGGCCCACGCCGAGCTCGCGGCAACCGATGACCTGCCTCTCGTCACGGTTCTCATCCCCGCCTTCAACGAGGCGCTGAAGATCGAGGCATCGCTGACCGCGATCCATGGCTACATGGTTGGTCTCTCCGACCATTGTCGTTTCGAGATCGTTGTCGTCGATGACGGAAGCACGGACGAGACTCTTTCCATCGCGCAGCGATTCGCGTCTTCAAATCCAGAGGTGCGCGTCCATCAACAGCCAGCGAACATGCGCATCGGTCAGGCGTTGCGCGATGGCTTTGCGATCTCGCGAGGAGATGTCGTCGTCACCTTCGATTCCGACCTCTCGTACTCCGTCAGCCACATCGGCCGAATGCTGGAGGCAATGGCAACCGAGCATGTTGACATCGTTGTCGCGTCGCCCTACATGGTCGGTGGTCAGACCACGGCAATCCCCTGGCGACGCGAGGTGATGAGCAAGCAGATCAATCGGATACTCGCGACGACTAGCCAGTACGACATCAGGACCGTCACGGGGATGGTACGGGCATACCGGGGCCCGTTCATCCGCGCGCTGAGCCTCAAGTCGATGGGTCCGGAGATCAACACCGAGATCCTGTACAAGGCGCAGGTTCTCCGGGCGCGCGTTGCAGAGGTTCCCGCCCACCTCGACTGGAGCGACCAGGCCGAGCGAATGGCGAAGCGCAAGGTCTCGCTCAGCGTGAACCTGACCTCGAAGTTGTTGGTGTTCGCCAGCTTCCTCTTCCGGCCGATCTGGTTCTTCCTCCTCCCCGGCTTGTTGCTGCTCGCCATTTCGCTTTGGTCGGCTGGCTCGCTGTTCGTGACGGTACTGAGAGAGGCGAAACACCTTCCCGGCGGCATCGACCCGGGCGGTATTGACGAACGGCTCACTCAGGGGTTCGAGCACGCATGGCAGTTGCGACCGCAGACCTTCATCATCGCTGGCTTCAGCTTCATCATCGCTGTCCAGCTCATCACCTTGGGTGTGCTCGCGGCCCAGGCAAAGCGGTACTTCGAGGAACTGTTCTTCGCGCTGTCTCAGCGGAATCGCACGTCGGGCGCGGATCAGAACAGGGTTGGTCCGGAGTGGGTGGACGTCGACCGTGTCAGCACGTTCCCCGACCCGTGAAAGCTGAACAGTCCGCGCCGCGGGCCGCTGAGGCCGTCGTCCATCCGACGGCCGACGTCGAGCCAGGCGCAGTCGTAGGCTCAGGCACACGGGTCTGGGCCCGAGCGCATCTGCGGACCGGTTCTCGGGTCGGTCGCGACTGCACGATCGGGGCCAACGTCTTCGTCGACGTCGACGTCGCGGTTGGCGACCATTGCAAGATCCAGAATGGCGCGTCACTCTTCAAGGGCGTGCGACTCGCCGACGGCGTCTTCGTCGGGCCGCACGCGATCTTCACCAACGATCGCGTCCCACGGGCGGTCAACCCAGACGGGTCGCTCAAGGGAGTGTCGGATTGGACGGTCGGAACCTCGACGGTTGCCCGCGGTGCCGCGATCGGCGCTGGCGTTGTGGTACTCACCGGCGTCACGATCGGGCAATGGGCGATGATTGGAGCCGGCTCCGTCGTGACTCGCAACGTCGAGGACCACGCCCTTGTCGTGGGCAATCCGGCTCGCCCGGTTGGATGGGTCAGCGTGTTCAGGGGTGAGGATGCGCGTCGCAGCGGGAAGCGCTCGACCTCACGGACACGCGAGACTATCGCCCGTGGAGTAGGTCACGCCGGTTCGTGCCGACGCCCGTTGCGCACCACCAGTCGTCGGCCACGGTCGTCGGTGTGCTCGAGCAGCGCCGCTGACCTCGCAGATCTGGTCCCTCGGCGATTGCCTCTCAGTTCAATCGAGGTTGCCGACGCGGCGCTCGGCGGCTTCGACCGTGTTGCGGAACAGCATCGCGATCGTCGTCGGGCCGACGCCGCCGACGCGGGGCGTGATCCAGCCGGCGACCTCCTCGCACCGTTCGTCGACATCGGGCAGCAGGCGCCGACCCTCGTAGCGCACCCCTCCGCCGACCACGACTGCGCCGGGGCTGATGTGCTCGGGTTGCAGAATCCCCGGCACGCCGGCGGCGGCGACCACGATCGGCGCGCGGCGCGTGAAGTCGGGCCAGTTCGGCACGCCGGTGTGCACCACCGTCACCGCCGCGTTGGCGGTTGGGCGCTTCAGCGACAACAGCATCGACAGCGGTCGCCCGAGCGTGAACCCTCGCCCAAGCACCACGACCTCGCGGCCGGCGACCGGTATCTCGTAGAACGCAAGCAGCGCCTCGATCCCAGCCGGCGTGCACGGCAGCGGACCCTCCATGCCGAGCGCCAGCCGCCCCATGTTGAGCGGGTGTTGGCCGTCGGCATCCTTGTCGGGATCGAGCTCGGCGAGCGCCGCCTCGTAATCGATGCGCGGCGGCGTCGGGTGCTGGATGAGCACGGCATCGATCTCGGCGGCGTTGTTCATCTCGCGGACGGCGGCGACGACGTCGGCCTGCGACGCGTCGTCGGGCAGGTGGACGTGCGCCTTCCCGAAGCCGAGCTCGGCCGCCCGCTCCTGCTTGATCCGGATGTACCCCTCTGACGCCGAGTCGCTGCCCACGAGGATCGTGCCGAGCCCTGGGTTGTTGCCGGCGGCCCGGAGCTCGTCGACGCCGGTCCGCGAGTTCGGCGAACACGGCGTCGGCGACCGGCTTTCCCGGCATCATCACGGCGGCCATCGGGCCGCATCGTACGCGCGGCGAGCGGAAGAACGGGGCTGGGCACCCGCTCACTAACCTCGCGGGCGTGAACCCTCCTCCTTCCCCGACCGTGCAACCGGCCGACGGGCGCCTCGGCGTCCTCGTCGTCGGGCTCGGCGCCGTCTCGTCCACCCTGATCGCCGGCGTCGAGCTGGTGAAGCGAGGGCTTGCCCAGCCGATCGGTTCGCTGGCGTTGATGGACACGATCCGGCTCGGCAAGCGAACCGACGGGCGGAGCCCGATGATCAAGGACTTCGTACCGGTCGCGTCGCTCGACGACATCGTGTTCGGGGCGTGGGACCCGTTCCCCGACGACGCCTACGTCGCCGCGCAGCGGGCCGGCGTGCTCGAGGGCGGCAAGCACATCGAGCAGATCTCCGAAGCGCTCCGCGACGTGCGGCCGATGCCAGCGGCGTTCGATCGCACGTACGTGAAGAACATCGACGCCGGCAACGTGCAGGCATCGGTCGACAAGCGGGCGATGCTGGAGTCGATCAGAGCCGACATCAACCGATTCCGGGACGAGAGGCGAGTCGACCGCGTGGTGATGATCTGGTGCGCCTCGACCGAGATCTTCATCGAGCCCGGCCCGGCGCACATGGACATCGAGTCGTTCGAGGCGGCGATCGACGCCAATGACCCGACCGTCGCGCCGTCGATGCTCTACGCCTACGCGGCGTTGCTCGAGGGGGTCCCCTTCGCCAACGGCGCCCCGAACCTCGCAGTCGACACGCCGGTGCTGCGCCAGTTCGCGACCGAGCGCAACGTGCCGATCTCGGGCAAGGACTTCAAGACCGGCCAGACGCTGATCAAGACCGTGCTCGCGCCGATGCTCAAGGTGCGCATGCTCGGCCTGTCCGGCTGGTACTCCACCAACATCCTCGGCAACCGCGACGGCGAGGTGCTCGACGATCCGGAGAGCTTCAAGACCAAGGAGGAGTCGAAGCTCGGCGTGCTCGAGCACATCCTGTCCCCCGACCTGCACCCCGAGCTGTACGGCGACATCTTCCACAAGGTGCGGATCAACTACTACCCGCCACGCGGTGACAACAAAGAGGGCTGGGACAACATCGACATCTTCGGATGGCTCGGCTACCCGATGCAGATCAAGGTCGACTTCCTGTGCCGCGACTCGATCCTTGCCGCCCCGCTCGCCCTCGACCTCGTGCTGTTCTCCGACCTCGCCCAGCGAGCGAGCCTCGGTGGCATCCAGGAGTGGCTGAGCTTCTACTACAAGAGCCCGCAGACCGCCCCCGGTCTCCACCCCGAGCACGACCTGTTCATCCAGCACACCAAGCTGAAGAACACCCTGCGCTGGATGATGGGCGAGGACCAGATCACGCACCTCGGCCGCGAGTACTACGCCACGCCCGCGTAGGCGCCGAACGCGCGTCGAGTCAGCTGATGATCCCGGCGGTGATGTTGATGACCGCTGCGATGATGACGACGCCGAAGAGGTACGAAAGCAGCGCGTGGAGCAGCAGTACTCGACGGAACCGCGAGCTGAGCAACCCGGTGTCGGAGACCTGGTATGTCATTCCGATCGTGAACGCGAGGTAGGCGAAGTCCCGGTAGTCAGGCGTGTCGGCGCCGGCGAAGTCGATGCCACCGCCCGGCGGTGAGTAGTAGACGTGCGCGTAGCGCAGCGTGAAGTCGGTGTGCACGGCGACCCACGACACGACGACGGTCGTCAGCGCGGCCACGGTGAGCAGCACCGGCTCGGCTCCACCGTCGATCTGGGCCGCCTTGTGCAAGGCGTAGCCGACCCCGGCGAGCGACGCGACGCTCGCCGGCGAGCGTGATCACCCCGCGGACAGCGCGCGAGTCGTCCTCGACGGTGCTCAGACGCCGCGTTTCGTTGCCGTCGGCGGTGATGACGGCGGGCCACACGCCGCCGAGGTAGGCCGCCGCGGCCGCGATCCACGCGGCCAGCACGGCGAGCTGCCACGACGCGGTCAACGCCGTGACGGCGGCCGCTGTCGCGCCGGCCGTGACGAGGCCGACCAGGCGCACCGTCGATGGCGACATCGACGGTGAGGCTACGCCGCCCGCCCCTTGCCCTGTGGTGATCAGTCGTCGGCTACCACGATGTCGACCACGACGTCGTGCGGCTCGAGCGGGAGCTCGTCGACGAGCTGCTCCTTGAACGCGACACCGATCCGCAGACACCTCGACGAGACCCGCGGAAGGAAGCGATCGAAGTGGCCGCCTCCCTGACCGAGGCGATGGCCGTCACGTGTGAACGCGAGGCCTGGCACGACCACGACATCGAGCGAAGCGGGATCGACGTCGCCCGGCATGACCCGGAGATCGGAGCCGTCGACGAGCGGGACGACGACGTCGAGGCCGCGCTCGGCTGCCCACGTCGTGAGCCGCTCGAGCTCTGGCTCGCCGGGCAGCGCCTCGTAGACCATCAGCCGTTGAACGGTCCGGCCGGACAACGTCTCGACGACGCGCTGGGCGATGACCCGCGACCGCCTCGCCCGGTCGGCGGCGTCGCCGGCGATGGTCCTGCGCACCTCGCGCATCGCCGCCCGCAGCTCGTTCTTGGCATTGCCTGACCCCACCGGGACGAGTCTCGCGCTTCGAATCCCGCCTACCATGAGCCGGTGCCCAGCGAGTCCCCCGGTTCGACAGCAAGCACTTCCGGTCGGTGCTCGGTCACTTCCCCACCGGGGTCACGGTCGTGACCGGCCTCCACGAGGGCCGGCCGGGAGGATTCACGATCGGCTCGTTCACGTCCATCTCGCTCGACCCACCGCTCGTCGGGTTCTTCCCGATGGTCGAGAGCGTCACCTGGGCGGCGATCGCACCGTACGGCAACTTCTGCGTCAACGTCCTCCGCGACACCCAAGCCGACCTGTGCTGGCGGTTCGCCAAGACCGGCATCGACGACGGCCGATTCGACGGCCTCGCGTGGCGTCCGTCGCCGACCGGATGCCCGGTCATCGACGGCGTCGGAGCGTGGATCGACTGCCGAATCACCGAGAACATCGAGCTCGGCGACCATTATCTGGTGGTCGGCGACGTCGTCGCGCTCGACCACAACGAGGAAGCGCACGTGCCGCTCGTCTTCTACAAGGGTGCACTCGGCGGCTTCTCTTCGAACAACTGATCGTCGACGTCGACCGCCCGCAAGCAAACGCGGCGGCGCTGTGTGTCGGGGCACGATACGCTCTGATCTGCCACCGCTCTCGGGTGGGCATCAAGACGGAGGAACTGTCATCAATCTGTACGTGGGCAACCTGCCCTTCTCAACAACTTCAGACGAGCTGGCCAACCTGTTCGGCAAGGTCGGCGCGGTTACCTCCGCTCAGGTCATCACCGATCGGGAAACTGGGCGTTCGCGGGGCTTCGGCTTCGTCGAGATGGCCGACGACGACGCTCGCAAGGCAATCGACGAACTGACCGGCGCCGACATGGGCGGTCGCTCGATCACCGTCAACGAGGCTCGCCCACGGGCCCCTCGTGACAACCGCGGCCCACGCCGCGACGACCGCCGCTACTGAGCGCGGCGCCGTTCAAGATTTCCACAGGCCAGATTCACCGTTCTCGGGCAATCTGGCCTGTGGAAATGTCTGACGACCCCGTAACCCTCACGCGTTGGTGATCGCGCCGGTTTCCGCGCCTTGCACGAGCTTGGCGTACTTGCCGAGCACGCCTGAGGTGTAGCGCGGCGGGTTCGGCGACCAGCCCTGCCGGCGGGTCGCCAGTTCGGCGTCGTCGACCAGCAGTTCGAGCGATTTCGTGTGCACGTCGATGCGGATCTGATCGCCGTCGCGGACGAACGCGATCGGGCCGCCGTCGGTCGCCTCCGGTGCCACGTGGCCGATGCAGAAGCCCCACGTGCCGCCGGAGAATCGGCCGTCGGTGATCAGCGCGCAGTCGCCGCCGCGCCCGGCGCCCTTCAGGGCTCCGGTGATCGCGAGCATCTCGCGCATCCCGGGGCCGCCCTTCGGCCCCTCGTAGCGGATCACGAGCACCGTCCCGGGTCGGATCTCGCCGGCCAGGATCGCGGCCATCGCGCCGTCCTCGCCGTCGAACACGCGGGCCGGTCCCTGGAACTGCTCCTGGTCCCTGGTCAGCCCGGCGATCTTCACCACCGCGCCCTTGGGCGCCAGCGTGCCGGTGAGGATCGTGATGCCGCCCTCGGGTGGATCGGGGCGTCGAGGGGGTGGACCACGACCCCGTCCGGCCGAGGCGGGTCGAGCGCGGCGAGGTTCTCGGCCATCGTCCTGCCGGTGATCGTGAGCACGTCGCCGTCGATCAGCCCGGCATCGAGGAGGTGCTCTGAGCACGACCGGCACCCCGCCGACCCGATCGAGGTCGCTCATGTGGAACTTGCCGCCCGGCTTCATGTCGGCGATGTGGGGCGTGCGGCCGGCCACGCGGTTGAAGTCGTCGAGCGTGAACGGCACGTTGGCCTCGTTGGCGATGGCGAGCAGGTGGAGCACCGCGTTGGTCGAGCCGCCGAGGGCCGACGTCAAGGCGACGGCGTTCTCGAACGCCTGCTTCGTCATGATCTGGCGAGGCGTGATGCCGAGCCGCAGCAGCTCGACCACCGCCGCTCCGGCCGCCCGCGCATCGCCGTGGCGGCGGCTGTCGATCGCCGGCGGCGACGCCGACCCCGGGATGCTCATCCCGATGCCCTCGCCGATCGAGCTCATCGTGTTGGCCGTGAACATGCCGCCGCACGCCCCTTCGCCGGGACACGCCTTGCGCTCGATCGCCAGCGAGCTCCTCGTCGCTGATCGTGCCCGCGGCGCGAGCGCCGACCGCCTCGAACACGCTCGTGATGTCGATCGCTCGGCCGTCGTGGTGGCCGGGCATGATCGAGCCGTTGTAGACGATCACGCTCGGCAGATCGAGGCGGGCGCACGCCATCAACATCGCCGGGCATCGACTTGTCGCACCCCGCCAGCCCGACGAAACCGTCGAGCCGTTCGGCGAACACCACGGTCTCGATCGAGTCGCAGATCACCTCGCGGCTGACGAGCGAGGCGCGCATCCCCTCGTGCCCCATCGAGATCCCGTCGGAGACGGTGATCGTGCCGAACTCCATCGGGAACCCGCCCGCGTCGCGCACGCCGTGCTTGACGTGCTCGGCGAGCGTGCGCAGCGTCATGTTGCACGGCGTGATCTCGTTCCACGACGACGCCACGCCGATCTGCGGCTTGTCCCAGTCGCCCTCGGTCATCCCGACCGCTCGCAGCATGGCCCGGGCCGGAGCCTTCTGGAACCCGTCGGTCACGTCCCGCGAGCGGGGCTTCATGTCGACCGGGGTGGCTGGCTGGTCGTTGGTGCTCGGCATGTCGCCGAGGGTAATTGTCCCCGTCGACGCCGACCATGGTGGCAGTGGTTCCAGGTTGCGGACTCTGTGTCAGCGTGTATGCCCCGGGAGGGCTTACACGCTGACACAAACGATGTCGTCAGGTACTGGTGGGCGGCGCCTCCGATGGTCTCGACCATCGTCCCGGCCGTCGTGGTCTCGACCATCGTGCCCGGCCGCCGTCGTCTCGACCATCGTTGCCCGGCCGCCGTGCGTCTCAGCCGACGTCCCGGCCGGAGCCGCCGAACCGGCAGGGGCACCGAGGCCGATCGACGGGTCGATGAACTGGTTGGTGACGACGTCCTCGGCGGTCAGGTCGGCCGGCGGCTCTTGGCCGAGCGACGCGTAGACCGGGCGGGCGATCTCGATGAGGCCGTTGACCCGATCGAGGTCGAAGTCGCCGAGCGTCTCGTTCGGACCGTTGCCCATGAGCCCGTCGTTGATGCATGGTGTTGACCGCGTACTCCGCCACTCCCGGTGTGTACACCCAGCCGTTGTTGAACTCCTGCACCGCCCGGATGATCAGGTCGTTCGTCTCCGCAGGGTCGCTCAGGTAGTCGATCGTCGACTGCTGCAGGATCGGCACGAGCAGCGCGAAGCAGTCGGCGTACGTCTCGATGTTCTCCGGCCTCGTCGCGATCGACTCGCCGTAGTTCTCCCATCCGGCGTCGTTGATGTACTCGTAGGCGATCGGCTTGCCCCACTCGGCGATCTCGTTCTCGTAGATGTACGGCTCGGCCGAGCCGAAGCCCTGCTGGGCATCGGCCCCGCCGGCGGCCACGAACGCGGCGGGCGTGCCGTCGTAGCTGCCGTCGACCTGGTCGGCGGACAGGATCCCGCTCTGCACGAAGTACTCCATGTAGGCGGCGCCGCCGAAGTAGCGGATCAGGACGCCCTGCGTCGCCGAGGTCGGCGATGCCCTGCACGTCGGGGTACGTCGCCGGGTCCCACATGATCATCTGCGGGTTCTTCTCCATGCCGGAGAAGATCGCGACCGACGGGAACTGGCCGGCGTTCTGGATCGCCTCGTCCGTGTACACGAAGCCGAGGAGGATCGACTCGTCGGCGTAGAGCTGCGACGTGACGGTCTGGAAGCCGATCGCCGGGCCGCCCGATCGGATCTCGATGTCGACGCCGGTGTCGGCGCCGCCGGCGATCAGCGAGCCGGACACACGGACCGTCGAGGCATCGATGACGGCGTCGTCGCCGACCATCTGGTACAGCCAGCCGTGCTCGGCTTCCGGGTTCCAGTCGGTCTGGATCACGATCGTCTCCGGGCACACGCCCGACAGGACGCCGGCCGGAGCGCCGCCACCGGACGTGGTCTCGGGAGCGCCGGTGGTCTCGCTGGCCGCCGCCGTCGTCTCTGTCGCCATCGTCGTCTCGGTGGCCGCGGTGGTCTCCGTTGCGGCCGTGGTCTCGGTGGCCGCGGCGGTCGGCTCCGGGGCTGCCGGCTCCGACGTCTCGGCAGCGGCGTTCGCCAGGCCGGCGGCCGACAAGGCAGCAACGCCGGCCACCGCGACGGTCAGCAACCGTCGTGTTCCTCTGGATTTCATGATGTCTCCCTCTTGTGTGGTCAGGTCGTGGGCGGTCAGGTGGTGTGGGCGGACTCGTGCCACTTTCCGATGGCCAGCTTCTCCAACCAGCCGAACAGGAAGAACACGGTGATGCCCAGGAGCGACGACAGGAGCAGCGCGCCATACGTGTACGTGAACTGGTTGCGCGACCGGTACTCGTCCATGAGGACGCCGATGCCCTTCTCACCGAGGCGGTTGAACAGCTCACCGACCACGGCGCCGATCACCGCTAGTCCGGCGGCGATCCGGTATCCGGTGAACATCGCGGGAAGCCCGGCCGGCAACTGGAGCCTGCGCATCCGCGTCCGCCACGACGCGCCCTTGAGCGTGAACAGGTCGTGCTGGCCCTGGTCGGCCGAGCGCAGTCCGAAGATCGTGTTCGTGACGATGGGAACGATCGAGATGATCACGCACACGATGAGGCGGGTGCGGAACTCGTAGCCGAACATGCTGCCCAGCACCGGCGCGATGACGAGGATCGGGACGGCCTGGAGCGCGACGAGATATGGCGAGATGCTGCGCTCGATCCACCGGGTCGGGGTCATCACGATCGCCAGCAGGGTTCCCAGCACGATCGAGATCGACAGCCCGAGAAGTGTCAGCTTGGTGGTCTGCCAGAGCGCCTTGAGGAGCACCGTGCGCGGCACCAGCGTGCTGCCGTTGGGCTGCGGTACCTCGCGGACGAACGAGTCGTAGAGGATCTCGTGGGGCGGCGGCAGCAGGAAACCGGGCTTGCCGAAGATGTGCCTGAGCCCCCAGTGATGCATGAAGTACCAGCTGCCGATGAACAGGCCGAGCACGACGAGCGGGCCGATGACGTCGAGCGGGCCGATCCGGCGTTTCGCCTTCTCGAGGACGAGCGGTGCCTCGACGAGCTCGTCGCCGACGGTGTCGACGACGGCGGCGATCTCGGTGGTGCTCACTGCTGGAGCTCGCTTCGCTCGCTCACCCGTGCTCCCCCCGCAGGGCGCGGCTGACCTCACCCGACAGCGCGGCGTACTCGGCGTCGAAGCGGAGCTCGTGGGAGCGTGGGTACTGGAACGGCACGTCGAACGACGCCACGATCCGTCCCGGCCGGGCCGACATCACGAGCACACGCGTCGACAGGAACACGGCCTCGTAGATCGAATGGGTGATGAACAGGGCGCCGAACCCCTTGCGCTGGAACAGTCCGAGGAGCTCGTCGTTCAGGCGTTCCCTGGTGATCTCGTCGAGCGACCCGAACGGCTCGTCGAACAGGAACACGTCGGGGTCCATCACCAACGACCGGGCCAGCGACGCCCGCATGCGCATGCCGCCGGAGAGCTGCTTCGGATACTTGTCCTCGAACCCGCCGAGCCCGACGAGCTCGATGCACTCGGCGACCCGTTGGCGCATCGCCGCCCTCGGCATCTTGTCGAGCTCGGCGAACAGGCCGACGTTGTTCCTGACCGTGCGCCACTGGAGCAGCGTCGCGTCCTGGAAGACGTAGCCGAGCGACCGCTTGTCGACCGTCACCGATCCGGTGGTCGGCCGTTCGAGCCCCGACGCAATGCGCAGCAACGTCGACTTGCCACACCCGCTCGGTCCGACCACGGTGACGAACTCGCCGGGCGCGACACCGAGCGAGGTGCGATCGAGCGCCCGGGTGCCATCCGCGAACGTCTTCGACACGTCGTGGAACTCGAGCGCGGTGCCACCGGGGCTGAGTTCGGGCGCGGACGCCTCCCAAGCGTTGGTGGTCTGCGGAGCGGTCATTCGGGTATCGGTCATTCGAGCGTTTCAGTCGTGCGTACGTGCCTAGTGCATCACCATGCCGCCGGCGACGTTCATCGCCTGGCCGGTGCAGTAGTCGCCGTCGGAGGATGCGAGGAACAGCGCCATCGCGGCGACGTCGGATCGTTCGGCGAGCCGGCCGAGCGGTGACATCGCACACCAGGACGCGACCATTTCGTCGGTCCGTGTCTCGGCGCCCATGTCGGTGAGCACGAACCCCGGACAGATGCAGTTCGCGGTGATCCGATGCTGGCCGAGTTCGACGGCCGCGGTCTGGGTGAGCGACACCACGGCGGCCTTGGACGCCGAGTAGTGCGCGAGATTCGCGGCAGGGAGCTTGGCGGCCATGCTCGCGAGGTTGATGATCTTGCCGCCGTGACCGGCCGCGATCATGGCGCGCGCCGCGACCTGGGTGGTGACCAACATCGAACGGACGTTGACGCGCTGGACCTCGTCCCACGCTTCCACCGTGACGTCGAGGAGTGGCGCGAACCGAAGGATTCCGGCGTTGTTCACCAGCACGTCGATGCCGCCGAGGGCCGCGATCAACGTCTCGGTTGCCGCCGACGCGGCCGCCGGATCGGCGAGATCGGCGATCTCGACTCCGGCCGCGCCGAGTCGGTCGGCGACATCCTTGACCGCCGGATCGACATCGAGCAGGGCGACGACCGCTCCCTCGGCGCGGAACGTCGCCGCGATCTCCTCGCCGATGCCACGCGCCGCACCGGTGATGAGGCAGCGACGACCCTCGAGCCGTCCGTGTCCGCCCGTCCGCTCGCCGTTCCCCATGCGCGCCCAACTCTAGGGTCGCGTGTGATCCGCGATGAAGGGCTGATGTGAACACTCTGTAAAAGCGCTGACTGCGTTCGTGCGCGCACCGGGATCGCCAGGGCCGCCTCGGCGTCGATCAAGAAATCGACGTCGGCGTGAACCCGGATCAGGAGGCGTGCGTAGGTTCACCCGTGCGCATCCTGTTCCGGTCGCTCCCCTCGTTCGGGCACCTTTACCCGCTCGTGCCCCTCGCTGAGGCGGCGCGCGCCGCTGGGCACGACGTCGTGTTCTCGACCGCCGGCCACTTCGTCGGGCGCCTCGAGGCCCTCGGGTTCACGGTCGTTCCAGCCGGCGTCCCGCTCGAGCGGTCGATCAGCAAGCGCTTCGGCGCCAACCCGCCGCCGACCACGATCGACGGCCAGACCGACTGGACCGTCATCAGCGATCTGTTCGGACAGGCCGCAATCGACACCGCCGACGACCTCACCGGAAAGCTCGCCGGCATCGCTCCCGATCTCGTCATCCACGAGCAGGTCGACCTGGGAGCTGCGATCGCGGCCGCCGGCCACCGGCTCCCGGCCGTCTCGCACTCGATCGTCAGGGCGTTCCCTCCCGATGTCCACGACGCGTTCATCGGCGGGGCCGGACGGATGCTCGCTGCTCACTACGGGCTGAACGGCGGTGTCGACATCGCCGACCCCGACCACGTCATCGACAGCTACCCGCCGTCGTTGCAGCTTCCCGCCGTCACGGCGGATACCCGGCGCCTGACCATGCGCCCGCGCCCGTTCAGCGAGCCGAGCGCACCGCTGCCGGACTGGGTGGCCTGGGTCACCGGCCGCCTGGTGTACGTCACCGTCGGCACCGTCCCCGGCTACTTCGGCACGCTTGAGACACTGATCGAGGGACTCGCCGAGCTGAGCGACCTCGATGTCGACGTCCTCGTGGCGACCGGCGCGACGGACGCCGCCGCGCTCGGGCCGCTCCCGCCCCGCGTTCGCGTCGAGCCGTTCGTCAACTTCGCCGACCTGCTCCCGCACCTCGACCTCATCGTCCACCACGGCGGTTGCGGCACCACCACCGGAGCGTGGGTCCACGGCGTGCCGCAGTTGGTTTGGCCGCACGGTGCCGACCACTTCGCCAACGCCGACGCGGTCGCCGCCAGCGGCTCCGGGCTCCGGCTCGAACCCGCGGCGCCGAGCACGGTGGCGAAGCTCGCGGCGGCACTCCTGCTCGACCCGGCGTATCGTGAGTCCGCCAGTGCCGTGCGAGACGAGATAGCGACGATGCCCAGTCCCGAGCACGTGCTGCCCGAGCTCCTCGGCAGAATCTCCTGATCGGTCTCCTGGCATAAGGTCCTCTGATGGCGTCCGCGGTGCTTCTGCTGTCGTGCCCGGACCGGCGCGGCATCGTCGCCGCGGTCGCCAACTTCATCGTCGAGCACCACGGCAACGTGCTGCACGCCGATCAACACGTCGACCACATCGCCGGAGTGTTCTTCCAGCGGGTCGAGTTCGACCTCGACTCGTTCGCGCTCGCACGCGAGGAGATCTCGCCGGCCTTCGCATCGATCGCCACGGAGTTCGAGATGTCGGCCGCGCTCCGGTTCTCGGACGACCGAACGCCGACGGCGATCCTGGCTTCGCGCCAGCCGCACTGCCTCGACGACCTGCTCGTTCGGTGGTGGTCTGGCGAGCTGTCGTGTGACCTGCGTGTCGTGATCTCCAACCACCCCGATCACGCTGGGCTCTGCAGGGCTGTCGGCGTGCCCTTCGTGCACCTGCCGGTGACCCCGGAGACGAAACCCGCGCAGGAGGCGGTGCTCGTCGACCGGCTCCGCGAGTTCGGCGTCGAGCTGATCGTCCTCGCCCGCTACATGCAGATCCTGTCCGCCGCGTTCATCGCCGCGTACCCGAACCGGATCATCAACATCCACCACTCGTTCCTCCCCGCGTTCGTGGGCGCCAACCCCTACCGGCAGGCGCACGATCGCGGCGTGAAGCTGATCGGCGCGACCGCGCACTACGCGACCGACGACCTCGACGAAGGCCCGATCATCGACCAGCAGACGGCACGGGTGAGTCACCGCGACGACGTGGCCCGTCTCACGCGGGCTGGCCGGGACCTCGAGACGACCGTCCTCGCGCGGGCCGTTCGCGCCCACCTGGAACACCGCATCCTGGTCTACGGGCACAAGACCGTCGTGTTCTAGCGAGGGGGAGGGCCAAAGCCCCTCCCCCTCGGACCCCCACCGTCGTGGCGCTCCGGAAGGGCAGCAAAGCCTGCCCTTCCTCCGCACCGAAATCCCTCACTCACCGTCAGTTCGACTCCCGGCATACCGGAGTGCCCACGACCCCACTGCCCTCGGAAAACGCGCGACACCCACCACGACTCCTGGGAGCAGAGCTTCGCCAAGCTCGGCCGATCTCTGACACCTCGCAGCGATTGACCGCTGTTTGCGGTCAGAGTTCCTGGCTGACAACCGGCGAGTTCGCCTGGTCAGCGGCCCGCCCTGGCGCGCAGCAGGGCGGTGACCGCGCCGCCGTCGGCCTGACCCCTGGACGCCTTCATCACGGCACCGACGAGGGCACCCACCGCCTTGTCCTCGCCGCCGACGTACTTCTCCCACGCCGCGCCGTTCGCCGCGATCGCGTCGTCGACGAGCGATTCGAGCGCCCCGGTGTCCATCGCCTCGAAGCCCTTCGCCTTGGCGATCGCCACGGCGTCGCCGCCGCCGTTGGCCATGAGCTCGGCGAGCACCGCCTTGGCTTGCGTCGCCGTCAGCGCGCCGTCGACCTCCAGTCGCGTCAACGATGCGAGATCGGCCGCAGCGATTGCCGGTGCCTCGCCCTGCTCGGCATACGCCTCCTTGACGTGCACCAACGCCCGCGCCGCGTCACCGCCCGCGGTCGCGACCGCGAGCACGTACCCGTCCTGACCCCGATCCACCACCACGCCGACCGCTTCGCCCGTGATCGGCGCACCGGTCGCTGCGGCCAGAGCCGCCCGCCGCGCGGACGGCAGCGGCGGCATCGTGGCGCGGATCGAGTCGACCCAGTCCGCATCCGGAACGAGCGGCACGAGGTCGGGTTCGAGGAAGTAGCGGTAGTCGTCGGCGTCTTCCTTCGTGCGCAGCGTGTGGGTGCGCCCGTCGTTCTCGTCCCAGTGGCGCGTCTCTTGGCGGACCTCGCCCCCGCTCTCGAGGATCTCGATCTGGCGGCTCGCCTCGTACTCGATGGCCCGGCCGAGCGAGCGCACCGAGTTGAGGTTCTTGATCTCGCATCGGGTGCCGTACGGCTCGCCGGGCCGGTGCACGCTGACGTTGGCATCGACGCGCATCGACCCCTCTTCCATCTTGGCGTCGGACGCGCCGATGGCGACCAGGATGGCCCGCAGCTCGGTGACGTACTGGCGCGCCTGCTCCGACGTCCGCAGGTCGGGGCGGCTGACGATCTCCACGAGCGGCACGCCGGCCCGGTTGAAGTCGATCAGCGACGCGCCGCTGCCGTGGATCCGGCCCCCCGCACCGCCGACGTGCGTCGACTTGCCGGTGTCCTCCTCGATGTGGGCCCGCTCGATGCCGACGCGATATCCGTCGGGCAGGTCGAGCCAGCCGTCGACGTTGAGCGGCACGTCGTACTGGCTGATCTGGTACGCCTTCGGCATGTCCGGATAGAAGTAGTTCTTGCGGTGGAACGCGCACGGCTGGATCGTGCAGTTCAACGCCACGCCGATCCGGATGGCCAGCTCGACGGCGTACCGGTTGAGCACCGGGAGCGCACCAGGCAGGCCGAGCGTGACCGGATCGATGTTCGTGTTCGGTTCGTCACCGAACCGGTTCGGCGACGCCGAGAACAGCTTGGTGGCGGTCGCCAGCTCGGTGTGCACCTCGAGGCCGACAACGAGCTCGTAGGTGGTGTCCGTGACGGTCACAGCGCGTTCCTTTTCGAGCTCGGCGGCGACTTGGAACATGACCGGTTCGCCGAGCGCCGGCGCGAGCACCTGCACACCCACCGGCAATCCGCCCGTTCCGGTTCCGAACGGGACGCTCATCGCCGGGTCGCCGGAGAGATTGGAGGGGATCGTGTAGGTGTCGCAGAGATACATCGCCAGCGGATTGTCGGTCTTGTCGCCGAACTTGAACGCCACCGACGGCGACGCCGGGGTGAGCAGGACGTCGGCGTGCTCGTAGGCCCGGTTGAAGTCGTCGGTGATCAGTCGGCGAACCTTCAGTGCCTTGCCGTAGTAGGCGTCGTAGTACCCGGCCGACAGGGCGTAGGTGCCGAGCATGATGCGGCGCTTCACCTCATCGCCGAATCCGGCCGCCCTGGTGGCCATGTACATCGCGTTGGTGTCTGGCGCGTCGACCCGCAGGCCGTACCGCACGCCGTCGTAACGGGCGAGGTTGCTCGACGCCTCCGACGGAGCGATGAGGTAGTAGGCGGTGAGCCCGTACGTGAACGCCGGAACCTGCACGTCGACGACCTTGGCCCCGCCGTCCGTGAGCGCGTCGAACGCGGCGTCGAGGCGTTCGACGACGTCGGGGTCGGCTCCCGGGGGCAGGTCGGTGATGCGACCGACCCGCAGACCCTCGACGCCGTCGGCGAGGACCGACTGGACATCGGGCGCCGGGCGCGGGATCGACGTCGAGTCGGCGGGGTCGTGACCGCCGATGACCTCCAGCGCCAGTGCCGCGTCGGCGACCGTGTGGGCGAACGGGCCGATCTGGTCGAGGCTCGACGCGAATGCCACGAGTCCGTGGCGGCTGACTGCTCCGTACGTCGGCTTGACGCCGACGACTCCGCACAGCGCGGCGGGTTGGCGGATCGACCCGCCGGTGTCGCTGCCGAAGCCGAGCGCGGCGAACCCAGCGGCGACCGACGCCGCGCTGCCGCCGCTCGACCCGCCGGGCACACGCGTGATGTCGAGCGGGTTGCGAGTCGGTCCGAATGCCGAGTTCTCGGTGCTCGATCCCATCGCGAACTCGTCGAGGTTGGTCTTGCCGACGATGACCGCCCCGGCGTCCACGAGCCTGGTGACGACGGTGGCGTCGTACGGGGGCTTCCAGCCCTCGAGGATCTTCGACGAGCAGGTCGTCGGGATTCCCCTGGTGCACAGGTTGTCCTTCAGGGCGACCGGGACACCGGCGAGCGGACCCGGATCGCGCCCGCGGCGACGGACGCGTCGATCGCCGCCGCAGCCGCCCGTGCCTCATCGGCGAGCACGAGGTTGAAGGCATGGATCTCGTCCTCACGCGCGGCGATGGCGGCCAGGTGCTGCTCGAGCACGTCGGCGGCGCGGCGCTCGCCGGTGCGGACGGCGGCGGCGATCTCGACTGCGGAGAGCTGCGGCTCGGCGGCCGTCATGGTTCACCTGCCGCGGGGGCCAGGCCGATTATCGGCGGCACCTTGAACCGGTGGTCCTCGACGTCCGGTGCCGCCGCGAGCACTTCGTCACGGTCGAGGCCCGGGGTAGGAGTGTCGTCACGCAGCACGTTCGTCAGTGGGTACGGCTGGGTCATCGCGACGACGTCGTCGAGCTGGAGCTCATCGATGTCGGCGAAGTGGTCGAGCATGTCGCCGAGCTGCGTCGTGGAGCGCTCCAGCTCCTCGGCGCTCAGATCGAGCCGGGCCAGACGAGCCACCTTGGCCACGTCATCGACAGAGATACGCGCTGACACGAGGAAGAGGCTATGGACTGAGGCCGTGAAGCGACGGCCAGGATTCTGCAGTCTGACTTCGAGCACGGCGATCTGGGCGGCCTCGGCCTCATGGATCGATCTGGGCGGCGAGCATGGCGGTTTCCGAGTCGTAGGCCGCCCAGAACGCGGCTTCAGCTGGAGATCAGCGCGCCGGGGACCTCGGCTCTGCGGCGGGAGATGCCGCCGCCACGTTGGACCCACACGAGGAACGCCGCTCCGCCCGCGATGGCGAGCAGCGCCATCCACTGGTTGAACCGCAGTCCGCCGAACTCGTCGGCTTCGTCGATTCGCAGGCCCTCGACCCAGAACCGCCCGATCCCGTACCCCATCACGTAGACCGCCATCAACCCGCCGCGCTGGATCGACCAGCGCCGGTCGATCCACAGCAGCACGCCGCACAGGCCGAGGTTCCACAGCGACTCGTAGAGGAACGTCGGGTGGAACGTCGTCCCCGGCGTGTAGCCGGCGGGAAGGTGGTCGGCGTCGATCTCGACCGCCCAGGGCAGGTCGCTGGCCCGCCCGAACAACTCCTGGTTGAACCAGTTGCCCCAGCGGCCGATCGCCTGGGCGAGCGGGATCGCTGGTGCCGCGCACGTCGCCGCTGTCGGCTGCGCTGATCCCATGCCGCCTCGCGGCCCAGATCCCGACCGGGATGCCGGCGATCAGTCCACCGGGAATGCCGAGGCCACCCTGCCAGATCTTCACGATGTCGGCCAGGTTGTCGTCGAAGCGATGCCAGTCGGTGATGACGTGGTACAGGCGCGCTCCGATCACCCCGGCCACGACGGCCGGCACCGCGATCTGGCTGGCGACCTCGCGCTTCGCCAGCGAACGCTCCTCCAGCCGCCGGCCGAACAGCCACACCGCGGCGATCACGCCGAGCGCGATCATCAACCCGTAGGCGTTCAGGGAAAGCGGCCCGGCGTCGATCGAGTTGCTCCCCGGGCTGGGAATCGATCTGGATGTCATCGGTCCCGGTTCCCGCGACGCTCGGCAACCAGATCGGGCGTCTCGCCGACGAGGGACGCGCCGAACTCGAGCGCGGCGGCGACGATGTCGTGCTTGTCGTAGTCCCGGGTTGCGACGTGGTAGCTCCGTTCGAGCCAGCGATGTTCGACCGCTCCGCCGTACGTCGCGGCGAGGTGCTCGCTCTGGGCCGGCTCGACGACGTGGTCGTGCCGCGACGTGAAGAGCAGCAGCGGCATCGTGAGCTCCCCGTAGCGATCGGCCATCGGCGCGAGTCCGTCGTCGAGGAACGAGATCAGCGGGGCGAGCGGCGTGCCGTCGTAGGAGATGTCGACGACCTCCGGGTCGGCGATGTCGCTACCGACGCCGGGGACGACGTCCATGCCGTCGGCGAGCAGCTCGCCGATCATCGCCCGCACGTCGCCGGGTTGCGAGCGCGTCGCCGGGTTGACCAAGACCAGCCCGACCACCTCGGGGTGCCGGAGCGCACACCACAGCGCCAGCGAGCCGCCCATCGACAGGCCGGCGACGATGATCCGGTCGGTCCGTGCGGCAAGGCGCCGGTACGCCGAATCGACCTCGTTGCTCCAGTCGGCCCACGTCGTCGTGAGCATCTCCTCGACGCTGGTCCCGTGACCGGGAAGGCGTGGCAGCTCGACGTGATAGCCGGCGTCGGCGAACGCCAAGGCGACACCACGCATCGAAGACGGGTTGCCGGTGAACCCGTGCAGGGTCAGGACGCCTGGAGCGGCTGCGCCCTCGGCGACTCGCGACCACGGCTCGGCACCGGGGAGGACCGGATTGTCCGATGCGTTCACGTGGCCTTTCATAGCGGCCGATTCTCTCAGTTGCCGGAGCGGAACCCTCGCCAACGACGCCGTATTCTCCAACGGTGCCGATCGGGACGTCGCCCCACTCGTCCTCCCGTCGGCGGACACGCCAACTCGAGGCGTCGGCGGTCTCGGCATTCGGTCCGGTCCTCGTGATCCTTCCGTTCTGCCTGCTCGCACTGTTCGTGATCTGGCTGCTCGTGCAGCTCGCGTGGGACGTCCCGTACTGGATGTTCGCCGCCGGCTACTGCGTCGCCGCCGTGCTGCTGTTCGTGCGCCCGATCCAGGCGTTCGTGCTCACGCCGCTGTTCGGCGCGCGGAAGCCGACGCGTGACGAACACGACGTGATCGAACCGCTGTGGCGGCAGATCGCCCAGGCCAACGACCTCCCGTCAGACCGCTACATGATCCGCGTACTGCCGATGGACGAGTTGAACGCGTTCGCGTGCGGCGGCCACCTCGTCGTGGTCACCACGTTCGCGTTGTACGAGTTGCCACGTCGCGAGCTCGCCGGCGTCCTCGCCCACGAGCTGAGTCACCACCTCGGGATGCACACCGTCGCGTTGACGATCCGGCACTGGTTGTCGTTGCCTGTCGTGCTGCTGGCGCGGATCGGGTTCTGGCTGGAGAACGTCGCTCACGCCGCGACGGACTCGTTCGCGGCCGAGTCGCCAGTCCTCACCGCCCTCGGCCGCATGGTGTCGGCGCTGTTGACGGTCTTGTCGTGGCCGTTCGTCGCCGCGCTCTACGCCGCCGATGCGCTCGGGAACGTGGTCGGCCACGGCAGCGAGTTCCAGGCCGATCGTCGAGTCGTGCGCATGGGGTATGGCCGCAACCTGGCCGCCGCGCTGCGACGCGTGATCGCCCTGGGCGGAAGCCATCGCCCGATCGGGTGGCGCGCCCGCCTCGCCGCGAGTCACCCGCCCGCCCGCACCCGCGTCGCCCACATCGACGCGATGCTCCGTCACCCGGCGCGATGAGATTTCCACAAGCAATGTGATGCAAAAGTGAAACAAAACGCTTGGGGAAATCTTCGGGGTCAGGCGGTGATCGGGGCGTCACCACGCTCGGTACCGGTTCGGCGGCGTCCGATGACTACGTTCGCTGGCCATGACCGGACAGATCCCGCTCGTCGACTACTTGGTGCTCGGCGACCAGCCGCACCTCGTGGCCCACGAGTGCACAGCGTGCCAGGCGCGTTACTTCGATCGCAGGAACGCCTGCGCATCTTGCTTCGGCACCGAATTCAAGACCGTTGACGTCGCGACGGATGGCGTCGTCAACACCTACACGATCGTCGCCTTCGCGGCGCCCGGCATCCCGGTGCCATTCGTGTCGGCGGTCGTCGACTGCGACGGAACTCCGGTCAGGGCGAACCTCATCAACGTCGAGCCGAGTCCGGACAAGGTGGCCACCGGCATGAAGGTGTCGCTGGCGACCTACTCCCTGGGCACCGACGGCCAGGGCGTCGAGGCGATCGGGTTCGGCTTCGAGCCGCGCTGAATGGAGCACTGCTGATGATCAACGATCACGACATCTGGATCCTCGGGATCACGATGACCAAGTTTGGCAAGCACGCCGACAAGGACACGGTCGACCTGGCCGCCGAGGCGGTGATGGGCGCGCTCGCGGATGGCGGGGTGACGATGGCCGACGTCGGGGTGCTCGCGGCCGGCAACCTCATCGGACCGGCCGGATCCGGATTCGGCCAGCAGCTCCAGAAGCAGATCGGCCAGACCGGCATTCCCGTGTACAACGTCTCCAACGCCTGCGCCACCGGCGCCACCGCGCTGCGCACCGCGATCATGGCGGTGAAGGCCGGCGAGACTCCGGTCGGCCTGGCGGTCGGCGTCGAGAAGCTGTCGGGCGCCGGCCTGCTCGGCGGCGGCGGACGAGCCAAGGAGGACGGTGACACGTGGGAGCCGAAGGGCCGCTACGGCGCCGTGGCGCCGACCGATGGGCGCATCGGCACCGACACGATGCCGGGCGTCTTCGCCCAGATCGGAATGGAGTACGGGCACCGGTACGGCGGCGCCGACTTCGAGCTCTTCGCCTCGATCAGCGAGAAGAACCACGCCCACTCGACGCTCAACCCGCTGGCCGCCTACCAGAAGCGGTTCACGCTCGAGGAGATCATGAACGACGTGATGATCGCCTACCCGAACACGCGGCCGATGTGCTCGGCCAACTGCGACGGGGCCGCGGCGGCCGTCGTGGTGTCAGGCGAGAAGCTCAAGACGCTGTCGGGCGAGCAGCGGCGCAGGGCGGTGAAGGTGTCGGCTTCTGTGCTGACGAGCGATCCTTACGACGTCGGCTGCCAGGTGCTGCCCGAACGTCAACACGCTCACCCGCAACGCAGCCAAGCAGGCGTACGAGCAGGCCGGCGTCGGACCGGAGGACCTCGACCTCGTCGAACTGCACGACTGCTTCGCCACCGCCGAGCTCGTGCACTACGACAACCTGATGCTCTGCCCGGAGGGCGGTGCCGTGGACTTCTTCAAGTCCGGCGCCCCGTGGCGCGACGGCACGACGCCGGTCAACGTGTCCGGCGGCCTGCAGTCGAAGGGCCACCCGATCTCGGCGACCGGCATCGCCAACATCTGGGAGGTCTGCCACCATCTCCGCGGCGAGGCGGGCGACCGCCAGATCGATGGGGCCAAGGTCGGCCTCGCCCACGTGATCGGCCTCGGCAGCGCCTGCGGCGTCCACATCCTCGAAGCAGCGGCGTAGCGAACTTCGACCCGGCCGGAAACGTTTGCGTGGGTTGAGCGGTCGCCGTATCCGGTCGGCGGCCGTGCCACGGTTCGACGCCGTCGGGGTGCCCGAGGGGCGGTAGCCCCTCGGTCGGCGGCACCAGGCGAGCTTGCTCGCCGCCGCCAGCACACCGGGCGCGGCGAAGCCGCTCATCGAAACTCGACTGCCGTAGTGAGCGAGGAACGAGCGAACGAAGGCGGTCGAAGCTGCGAGCCGAACCCCACGAGGCCGGCAGATTCGGGGCTTGACCGATCGCCGCCACGGCCGTACCGTGTGTTACTGGGAGCGCTCCCGGGAGCGCTCCCAGTAATGGGGGAACCGTGGATCGCACCGCCCGCTCGGCTCGCTTCCGGCGCTGCATCGCCGGCGCGAGCAGTGGAGCAACAGCCGCGACGACGAGATCACCCATTCGACCACGACACGGCATTCCGAAGGGAGATCACCGACCATGAGGCATACGAGAAGGTGGCGGTTGCCGATCGTCGCCGCGACTGCGCTGGGGGCCGTCGCATCCGGCGCCGGCTACGCGGGATCGGCGGGCGCAGGGGAGGCGGACGTCACGCTGCGCGTTCTGGTGCATCAGAACCCGCCATTGGCGGCGTTCATGGAGACGTTCAACGAGGAGTTCGAGGCCGCCAACCCCGGCATCTCGATCGACATGTCGACGGTCGCCCCCGACGAACTGTCGACGGTGACGCAGACACGGCTGACCGCCAACGACGTCGACGTGATCGACATCCCCGGCTTCGCCAACGCGGTCCAGCCGTACATGAGCGATGCCGTTCCGCCCAACTGGCAGACGTTGATCGAAGCGGGCCAGCTCCTCGACCTCACCGGGCAGCCGTTCCTCGACAATTACGACGCAGCCACGATCGCCGACGCCGGCTCGTGGGACGGCGGCGTCTACTCGGTCAACCTCGGTCGCGTTTCCTACAGCGGCATGTTCGTGAACCTCGACCTGCTTGCCGATGTTGGGGTCGAGGTCCCGACGACGTGGAGCGAGCTCGTGGCGGCGTGCGGGGCCGTCAAGGCGGCTGGCAACGAGTGCATGACCGTCGGCGGCGCCGACGGCTGGCCGATCTTTGTGGGCACCTACGGTCTGTTCGGCTCGATGTATCCCGACCAGGCGGCCCTGGTCGAAGGCCTGTGGACCGGGAGCGCCCGGTGGAATGACGAGCAGGGAGTCGAGCTCTTCACGAAGTACCAGATCTATGCCACCGAGATGCTCGAACAGGGTGTGACCGGCCTCGTTCACGACGCCACCCCTGCCCGGTACGCCGCCGGCGACGTGGCGTTCATGCCAACGGGCGTGTGGCAAGCCCCGGCGCTCGAGGAGGCGGAGCCGGGATTCGAGTGGACCTACATCCCGTTCCCGGGCAGCGATGACCCCGCCGACAACCAGTCCCTCTTCGGCAAGTACGACCAGGGATGGGCGATCGCCGCCAACTCGCCCAATCAGGAGGCGGCGCTCGCCTATGTCGTGGCGTTCTCCGAACCGGACAACTACCAGGCCTTCGTGAACGCCGTCGGCTTTATCCCGACGCAGCCCACGGCCACCCTCGACTCGCAGCTCGGGCAGGCCGTCGCGCCGTACCTCGACAACTACCAGGTCGGGTTCGAGCAGCTCTGGGTGGCGCCCACCGGTGCCGGGCAGTGGGCCAACGGCTCGCAGGCTGCCTCGTGGTTCGCGCCGTTCAACGAGTGGGACGATCCGGTCGCCCTGGCCGACCAGTCCCAGGCCGACCTCGAGGCCGCGATCGGCGGATAGTGCGCTCGCCGTCGGGTGCGGGTCTCGAGACTCGCACCCGACGGCGGCCGGTATCTGACGGCACCACGTTCACGACAACGCGAATGGCGACAGCTCGAGCGGGGCACCCCTTCGGCGGTTGCGCGGGTCGGTCGCTTCCCGCGTTGCTGCTCCTGCCTGGGTTGTTCTGCTACTTCCTCATCGCAGTCGGACCGTCGGTGGCCACAGGGTTCTACGCCTTCACCGACGCAACGGGCATCAGCGGCGTTCCGATCCACTGGATCGGTTTCGACAACTTCGACGAGTTCCTGTTCCGGGACTCGCGTCAGAGACAACCTCGCCGCGCTCCGCCGCACCTTGACGTTTTGCTTCTTCGTCACGATCATCCAGTTCTTCCTCGGATTGCTGCTCGCGGTGCTCCTGAACCAGCGGCTGCGCGGCAGCACGTTCTTCCGCACGCTGTTCTTCATGCCGGTGATCCTCGGTGTTGTCGTGCAGGGCCTGATGTGGAAGCTTTTCCTGCTCCCCCGCGGCGGGCCGATGGCGACGTTGTTCGGCTGGATCGGTCAGGAGTCCGAGTTCCTCGGTGGGACCCAGGCGTTTGCCTGGGTCATCGTCGTCCAGATCTGGGCCAACGTCGGCATCACGATGGTCATCTTCCTCGCCGGCATGCAGACCATCCCGCAGGATCTCTACGACGCGGCGAAGGTCGACGGGGCCACGCCGTGGCAACTGTTCCGCAACGTCACCTGGCCGCAGCTGACCCCGGCGGTCAATACGAACTTCGTCCTCAACATCATCGGTGCGCTGCAGGCGTGGCAGCTGTTCCTGGTGCTCATCGGCTATCGCCCCGGAACCCAGGTGCTCGGCTACCTGGTCTACGCCGAGGGCTTCGGGCGGACGTCGGGATCGTTCACCACGGCGTTCCGGCAGGGCTACGCCGCGGCGGCGTCGATCGTGCTGTTCCTGCTCGTGCTGGTCATCGGTTTGAGCTCCCACTTCGCCGTCAGGCGCAGAGAGCGGAAGTACCCCGGCGTGAGCGTGAGTGCGCATCGATTCAGGCACGTCGTCGCCGGCTCTCGCCGCGGCCGACCGGGACCGGACGCCGGATCGTGTCGTACGCGATCCTGCTCGCCTTCGCCGCCTTCTATGTCGGCCCGATCCTGATGCTCGTCAGCACGTCGCTCAAGACCCTTCCGGAGTTCTTCAAGGACCCCACCGGTCGGCCGCCGAACCCGAGTCTCGACAACTTCACCAACGCCTGGGACCTCGCCAACTTCCCCGGCTACGCGGTCAACTCGGTCATCTACACGATCGTGGCGACGGCGCTGTTCGTCGTCACGTCGGTCATGGTTGCCTTTCCGATCGCCCGAGGGTACGTCCGGGGGAGTCGGCGCGCTGCTCGCGCTGTACGTCGTCGCCCTGTTCCTCCCGCCTGCGCTCATCCCGCAGTTCCAGCTGATCCTGTCGCTCGGGCTGTACAACTCCCGGCCGGGGTACATCCTGCTGTTCCTCGTCAACCCGATCGGGCTGATCATTCTCGTCAACTACATCAGGTCGGTCCCGTCGAGCTCGACCATGCGGCAGCCGTCGACGGCTGCGGCTACGTGCGATTCGTGTGGTCGGTTCTGATACCGCTCATCCGTCCAGCCGTGGCGACCGTCACGGTGCTGCACGCGATCGGCATCTGGAACGAGCTCATCCTGGCGACGATCTATCTGACGAACGACGACCTGTATCCGATCACCCGGGGCCTGATCGTGTTCGAGGGCGTGTACGGCAGCGACTGGCCCGCGCTCGCAGCCGCCGTGCTCATGCTGATGATTCCGATGCTGGTGCTGTTCGTGTTCCTGCAGCGGTACATCGTCTCCGGACTGACCGCCGGCGCGGTGAAGGGCTGAGGCGGTGAGAACTCGTCGGCGACGTCGTGGCCGTGCCCGCTCTCGGCGGCGGCGGTGCAGCAGCGGACCGATCCGGCGACGCTGCGCCCGTGTCGCTCCCGTCGAAGCGCCGGAAGGTATGGAGCTGGTGTGGAGTGACGAGTTCGACGGCGAGACGATCGACCCGTCGAACTGGACGTTCGACATCGGTGGTGGGGGATGGGGCAACGGCGAGGCGCAGTACTACACCTATCGGCCGGAGAACGCCCGCCTCGAGAACGGGATGCTCGTGATCGAGCTGCGCCAGGAGCGCTTCGAGGACGGCTACTACACGTCCGCTCGGCTCACGACACAGGGGCGGCGCGAGTTCCAGTACGGACGCATCGAGGCTCGCCTGAAGGTGCCGGGCGGGGTTGGCACCTGGCCGGCTTTCTGGATGCTCGGCGCCGACTTCGACAACGACAGCGACGACCCGAGCCGGCACTGGCCGAACATCGGCGAGATCGACATCATGGAGTACGTCGGCCGCGAGCCGGATCTGGTCATCGGCACGTATGCACGGACCCGGCTATGCCGGCGCCGGCGGCCTCTCCAGGTGGTACCGGCAGGACCACGACTGCCGAGGACTTCCACACGTTCGCCGTCGAGTGGGATGCCGACGGCGTCCGCTGGTTCTACGACGACGAGCTGTTCTACGAAGTCGGCCCGGACGCCGTCGGCGACCGTGAGTGGGTGTTCGACCACCCGTTCTTCATCATCTTGAACCTCGCGCTCGGCGGCACGCTCGGCGGCAACATCGCGCTCGACCTCGAATTCCCGATCCGGTACTCGTCGACTACGTGCGCGGTGTCACCGACGGCCGTGGGCGAGGGGGCAGCGTGACGGCCTGGACCTGCAGCAGATCCACATGACGACGAGTGGTCTTCTTCGACGACTTCGCCGTCGGCGGCTCGATCGGACGAAGTGGAACGTGAGGGTCACCGGCCCGGTCTTCAACGACGAGCAACAGGCGTACGTCGATTCCCCGACACCGTCTACGTCAGCCGGAGACCGCACCGGAGTCGGCAGCCATCTCGCACTGCGCCCGCGACACCGACCCGACATCACCACGTCCGACGGTCAGCGACTTCGACTTCGTCTCCGCCCGCATCGACACCCGTGACCGCTTCCAGTTCCGCTACGGGTCGGCCGCGGCCCGGATCAGGCTCCCCGCCGCGCGGGCGTCTGGCCGGCGTTCTGGGCGCTCGGACGCGGCCGGTGGCCGGCATCGGCGAGATCGACGTGATGGAGCACGTCGGCGAACCCGACTGGGTGAGCGCCGCGGTCCACGGTCCGGGCTACTCCGGCGAGGCGGGGCTGGTGAACCAATTCCACTTTGCCGACGGCGACCACGCCGCGGACTGGCACGTCTACGCCGTCGACTGGGCTGAGGACGAGATCGTGTTCGGCGTCGACGGTCGGGTCAACTTTCGCGTCAACCGTCCGATGGTGGACTTCCGCGGCGCGTGGGTGTTCGACCACGAGATGTACCTCGTGCTCAACGTTGCGGTCGGCGGCACCTATCCGTTCAAGATCAATGGCACTCGCTCGCCCTACTACGGGGTCGCTGAGGAGACCGTCGACGCGATCCGGCGGACGGGCGAGCTGCTGGTCGACTGGGTGAAGGCACGCGTCACGGGTCGTCCAGCAATCGGCGACAGGACACGACACGTGAACGAACGCGGACGGGCGCGCCGCATCTCACACTGGAGCAGATCGGCCAGCGCGCCGGCGTGTCCCGGTCGACGGTTTCGCGGGTGTTGAACGATCACCGCGACGTCCGGCCGGAGGTCCGGGCACGCGTCGAGGCGATGATCGAGGAGACCGGCTACCATCCAACCCGGCAGCCCGAGCCCTCGTCTCGAAGCGCAGCGGGCTGATCGGACTGGTGATGCTCACCGAGGTCGACGAGCTGTTCGGCGACCCGTACTACTCGGCCCTGGTCAACGGCATCCAGTTGGGCTGCGCCGAGCACGACCTCATCTTCGCCGTCTTTCCGACTACAGCGCCGACGGTCGCTCCGATGCGCTGACACCGCAGATCGCGCAGGCTTCGTCGACGGCGTCATCGTGACCGCAGTCCCGCAGAGCGAACGCTGATCGCCTCGTTGCACCACCGCGGCACTCGGATGGTGGTCGTCGGCCTCCCGTCGACGGCGCCGGCCTGACCGCGTCGACGTCGAGAACCGGCGAGGCAGCGCGACGGCGGTCGCCCATCTCCTCGACCACGGCCGGCGGCGCATCGGCTTCGTCGGCCCCACCATCGAGCACCCGTTCGGCGTCGACCGACTCGACGGGTACCGCGACGCGCTCGAGTGGCCGGACTCGGGGCGACGACCGGCTCGTGCGCCTCGACCTGCCCACCGTCGAGGGCGGTTACCGCGCGACCACCCGGTGCTCGCCGAGCAGCCCGACGCGTGTACGTGGCGACCGACACGATGGCCGAGGGGGCGTACCGCGCCCTCTCGGAGCATGGGCGCCGGATTCCCGACGACGTAGCGGTCGTCGGATTCGACGGTCTCCCCCGAGCCGCCCGGCTGGAGCCGGTACTGACCACGATCGTGCAACCAGTCTTGGAGATCGGCCGCGCCGCCGTCGGACTGCTCGCGAGCGACGAAGCCATACCGCAGGAGTTGGTCCTGCCGACGACACTCCGTGTCGGCGACTCGATGCGGCGACGACCAGAACCATCGACACCAACGCTCCCGGAGGCCGCTGACGTGCTCGTCGACGATCGCGATGTACACGCTCTCCCGTGGGTTCGTTTCCCCCCGGGTTCATCTGGGGCGCGGCGACGGCGTCCTTCCAGATCGAGGGCGGGCGCTCGAGCCGCGCCGAGAGCATCTGGGACCGCTTCTGCGCGATCCCTGGGGCGGTCATGGACGGGAGCAATGGCGACGTGGCCTGCGGTCATCACGAACACGCCGACTCCGACGTGCAGGTGATGCGCGACCTCGGTCTCGGCGCCTACCGGTTCTCGATCTCGTGGCCGCGGGTGATCCCGGACGGGGTCGGGACCGCCGCGCCAGCCGGGCTCGACTTCTACGACCGCCTGGTCGACCAGCTCCTGGCGGCCGGCATCGAGCCGTTTGTGACGCTGTACCACTGGGACCTGCCCCAGACGCTCGAGGACGCCGGTGGGTGGCCGGAGCGGGCGACCGCGTTTCACTTCGCCGAGTACGTCGACGTCGTCGCCGCGGCCCTCGGCGATCGCGTCAAGCACTGGGCCACGCTGAACGAGCCGTATTGCTCGGCACACTTCGGCTACGCCACCGGGTACATGGCCCCGGGGCGGGCATCGGTGGCCGACGGCTTCGCGGCGTCCCATCACCTGCTTCTGGGACACGGCCTCGCCGTCGAGCGGCTGCGCGACCGCGTCCCCGACGCCGAGGTCGGGATCGTCCTGAACTTCAACCCGATGCACCCGGCGAGCGACGATCCGGCTGCCATCGCCGCGGCGGCGGTGAAGGACGCCCTGCACAACCGCTGGTACGTCGAGCCGATCGGAGGCGCCGGCTACCCGATCGACGCGACCGGCGACGACCGGTGGTCCGGCGCCGAGATCCACGACGACGATCTCGAAGTGATCGCAGCCCCGATCGACGTCCTCGGCGTGAACTACTACAGCCGATCGATCATCGAGCCGGATGGCCGCGACGGCGAGCCCGCGGGCCGGTGACTGCGATGGGCTGGGAGGTGTACCCGCACGGACTCGCCGAGACGATGCGGCGCCTCCACGACCGGTTCGGGTTCCAGCGCTACCTGATCACCGAGAACGGGGCGGCGATGGACGACCAGCCGGACTCCACCGGCTTCGTCGACGATCAGGACCGGATCGCGTTCATCCGCGATCACCTCGTCGAAGTCCATCGCCTCATCGACTCGGGGATCCCGATCGGCGGGTACTTCGCGTGGAGCCTGATGGACAACTTCGAGTGGGCGTGGGGCTACACCCAGCGGTTCGGCCTGATCCGGGTCGACTACGACACGTTGCGGCGGATCCCGAAGGCGAGCGCCGCCTGGTACGCCGCCGTGACCCGCGCCAACGCGCTCGACGTCTGACCGCGCGTCAAAGATTTCCCCAACCGTTGTGATGCAAAAGTGAAACAAAACGGTTGGGGAAATCTGGGGAAGGCGCGCATTACGGGAGCTGGACGGTGGTCGGCTGGGCGCTGATGATCTCGACCGTGTAGCGCTGGGGCGGGGTGTTCAGGATCTCCAGGATGTACGTGCCCGGGCGGATGGGGACGGCGTCGCCGCCGACCTGGCCGGCGGCGATCACCACGCCGCCGGCATCCAGCACGGCGAACGTCGGCTGCACCGCCGCGGCGACGGCAGCCGTCAGCTCGGCCTGGTCGCCGGCGTCGATGTACTGCCCGTTGCCGAGGCGCGCCCACTCCTGGAACTGCGCCTTGAGCGCCTCGTCGTCGAGCGCGAACCCGACGATGTTCACCCGCACGTCGATGCCGCTGTCGATCAGCGCCTGGATCGCCGCCGCCGGGTCGCCGTCGCACGTCTCCTCGCCGTCGGTGACGAGCACGACGATCTTCGGCCCCGGGCCGGTCCCGAGGTCACCGGCCACCTGTTGCAGTGACGCTCCGATCGGTGTCCTGACCCCGTCGACGACGGGCACGTTGGCGATCACACCGCGCGATCGCGCCAGGGACGAGCGGCGACAGCGGGACGAGCAACCTCGTGTCGCAGGAGTCCGGCGCGTCGCCGAACACGCGCAGCGAAACGTTCGTCCCCGCCGGGATCGTCTGGGTCACCAGGCTCGTCAGCGCGGCCCGGGCGGCATCGATGCGGCGGCCGCCGCCGAGCGCTTGCAGCATGCTGCCCGAGGTGTCGAGGATCAACGCGACGCTTCGCGTCCCCCGCCGCGGCGACCGGGACCCCCGGCTGGAGCGGGGCCGCCAGCACCGTGAGGAACCCGTCCGGTCCGGCGGTCGTCGCCGGGGCGACGGTTGTGCTCGTCGTCGTGCTCGTGGTCGACGTGGAGCTCGTTCGACGTGGAGGTCGTCGTCGACGTGGAGGTCGTCGTGGTGCTGGTCGTGGTCGTGGGCGGCGGTGGCGGCTCTGTCGCTTCGACGCGCAGGCGATACACGGATGGCCGCCGCAAGATCGTCGCGGCGCGGTCGAACGCGACGTCGATGTCACCCTGGTTGTGCACGTACGTGTACAACCCATCGTTCACCGCGGCCCAGTCCTCCATCAGGTCCTGGTCGAGGGGCAGACCGCCCGCGAGATGCACCGCGAACACGCGCGGCTGCACCGCCGCCAACCTCGGCCACAGGTCCGGGTTCGCCGCGTTCTGGGCGTCGGTGATCAGCACCACCGCCTTCACCCCCGGTTGCGTCGCGAGCTCCTCCATCGACGCGATCGAGCGCGCCCTCGGCGTCGCTCGACGTCGCCGTTTGCGGGTAGTTCGTGATCGCCGCCTGCAGCGAATAGGGCTCGTCCGACCACTCATCGAGCAGCATCTCCGCGCCGAAGGGGAAGATGTTGACCGTCTCCTGCCCCTCCTCGACATCGCCCGAGTACCGCACCAGGCCCTGGAGCACGGCCGGGGTGTAGGGCCCGATGCTCATGCTCGTGTCGAAGCCGAACACGACCGAGGAAGGCGGCTCGGTGATCCTGAGGAAGTAGCGATCGCCAGGCTCGACCTCGGCGATGAACGTCACCTCGGTCGCCGACGGGTCCTCGGCCTCGATCGGGATCTCGTCGCCTTCGGCGTCGAACATCGCGATGTCGACGTCGATCGTCGGCCCACCGGAAAGCGTGACCGCAATCGCCCGATCGCCGGCGGGCACGTCGATCACGTACCAGTCGTCGTCCTGACCGACCCACGCGGTGTCGGTGACCGTCGTGCCGAGCGGCAGCGAGGTCGCCGTCTCCTCGTCGTTGCCGGCGTCAGCATCGAGGACGATCGGTTCCGGCGGCTCGAGAAACTCGTAAACCGCCTCGCGCCGATCGTGGCCCCACGCCCCGAGAATCGATCGGTAGGTGTCGTCCCCAGGCCGCTCGAACACCCTGATGACGCCGGGCACCTCGACTTCCGCACCCTCTGCCGCAGCGGTTGCGGTGGCGGTGACCCGCACGAAACGCACCCACGCCGGCTCGTCGAACGTGAATCGAGAGACGCCACCGCCACGATCGATCGCCCAGGTCCCGGCGGGAGCCCAAGGCCCGGCGGGCCCGCGGACGCTCACTTCCACCGCCGCCTCGGTGATGATCGCCGCCGGATCGCTACCCGGCGGATCGACCCATTCGAGCCCGGTGACCTGGGCGGCGCGGTCGTGGTGGAAACCGATCACCCAGCTCGGGAGCGCCTCCGTGGCATAGACCGTCTGGCGGAACCCGTCGTCGACGATGGCGTTGTTCCACTGCGTGTAGTCAGCGGCCGGGAGGCGGGCGTCGACGACGTGCCCGCCGTGCGCCGGATCGGCGAGATCGATCCCGTCGGCGGTGTCGGGGAACGACCACCCGGGTACGGCGATCACGGCCCACTCTGCCAGCGACACCAGCCCGGCCGTCGGGCGCTGCGCCGACAGCACCCGCAGCCTGGCGAAGCGGGCATCGACGGGCTCGGGCAGGGCGAAGTCCTGGTCGACGGGAACGGACGACAGCGCGCCGCTCAGCGCCGGCGTGAACGTCTGGCCGTCGAGCGACAGCTCGAGCTCGAACTCGCGCACCCGATCGACGGGGTTCCCCTGCGGATCGAGGATGATCCCGGCGACCGGGATCGGGTCGTCGCCGGCGAGGTCGACGGTCAGCTCGATCGGCAACGTCACCGCGTCGCCGTTCCAGCTCACCCCGGCCGGCGTGAGCTGATCGTAGAGCACCGCTTGCGCGGCCGCCGCGGCCTCGTCGATCGCGACGGGGGCGGCGCCGAGGCCGGCCCACGCGACGTCGAGCCCGCCGAGCAGCTCCGGGCGGAGGGGCTCGTACGGCACCGGGTTCAACGGCGGCGCGGTCCGGTCCGGCACGACCGTGACCGACCCGGTGCTCGCCCCACCTTCGTCGCGCGCGCGAACGGTGAGCAGGACGGGCTGATCCGCCCACGCATCCGGAGCGGCCAGCACCGTGACGGGGACCGTCACCGAGGCGGCGGCATCGAGCGAGACCGACTCGTCGTCGAACCCGACCGACCATGCGTAGTGTCCGGTCGCCGCGTCGAGCGTGACGTCGACCCGCTCGTCGCCGCGGTTCGTCAGCCGGGCCTCGCACTCGATCCGTTGGCTGTCAGTCCAGTACGCGGCGATCGTCTGACCGCACGACGCGAGGTCGACCTCGACAGCCAGCTCGCCCTGGGCGTCTTCGACCGCTGGCGGCCCCGTCGGCGGGGTCACGGCAACCTCGTAGTCCCCCGTGCCGTAGATCCTGAGCATCACCGGTGTCCCAGCGGGCAGGTCTGCGGTGTACGAGCCCGTCTCGGCCCCGGCAACCGGCACGATCGGGGTTTCGGGCAGATCTGCAGTCGCAGGCACGAGCAACTCGATCGACACTCCGTCACCGCTGACGTCGAACGTCGCGGTTCCCGCCTCGCCCAGGGCCGGGATGATGAACCAGTCGGCATCGCCGTAGCGGAAGGCGGGATCGATTCGTTCCCGACACCACGAGGCTGCGCGGCATCGGGCGGGCGGCCGCGGCCGTGTCGTTGGGCTCGGCGTCGACCGCGACGGTGAACGGGTCGGCGGGTTCGATCGCGATCGCGTAGGGAGCTTCGCTCGGTGTCGCCGGCGACAGCGACAGCATGAAGTCGCCGGGCGGCAGGATCGCGTCGATACGTCATGTCGTCGCCCGGCGCGAGGGCACTCATCTGGGCGATCGCGTCGCTCCCCACCTGGCTCAGTGACATCTGCACCTGCGCATCGGCCGGCGCATCGACGTTGATCACGACGTGGCCGTCATTCTGCAACGAGAAGCGGTACACGTCGATGTCGTTGACCTGCACGAGTCGACCGGTCCGCTCCTCGCCGAGGCGGATCGGCTGCGAGTAGTCGAACGTGTCGTTCGGCTCGTGCTCGGCCTGCGGGTCGGGCGGGCCGAGTGGCTCGGCCTCGAGCGTGTAGTCGCCACCGTCACCTTCGACTCGGAACGAGCGGTCGCCGGGCAGCAGGAAGACGTCATGCAGCGTCGCCGTGCCGTCGACGGGGTCGGCCGACATGCTCGCCGAGCCGACGGCGTCGAGCGCGTCGAGCCCGGTCACGCCGGGACCGGCCGCGGTCACCCGCCAGAGCTGCGGTTCGCCGGTCACCGTGAACTGGAACACGTCGCTGTCGCTCCCGTCGCCCTGGCCGGCGAGGCGCCCGCTCCCGACCGGGTGCTCGCCGGTGACGTCGAGCGGGGTCGCCCTGGCAAGGACGTCGTTCGGTTCCGCCTCGAACCCGGTCGTGGCTTCGATCGTGATGTCGAGGCGCAGCAGGTAGCGGTCATCGGGTGCCGGCGCGCCCGATACCCGCACGCCATACTCACCGGCGCCGAGGACTACGTCGTTGAATGCGACCGCGTGGTCGCCACTACCGCACTGCAGGTCGTTGCCGAGGTCGTCGACGAGGCACAGCGTCCGCTCGCTCGCGCCCTGCCAGAACAGCTTGACGTCCATCTGGCGGCCGGCGGTTGTGTCGTCGACGGTGAACCGGTAGACGTCGTTGTCGGTTCCGGAGTTGATCGTGGCGAGCCGCCCATCGACGACGGTGGAGCCCGTCGTCACGGCAACCGGCATGCCGGCGGCGAAGGTGTCGTTCGGTTCGCGCTCGGCACCCTCGTCGCGCGGTCCGGAGGCCGTCGCCTCAAGGATGTACGGCGCGGCCTGATCGGTGCTCGCGCTGTCGACCCAGAGCAGGTAGCGGCCGGCATCGAGCCCGACATCCGACAGGACGAGTGTCCCCGTGGGGTCGCCCGCCCCACTGAAGATCTCGGTCCCGTCCGCCGTCGCGAGGTGCAAGTACCCAGACGCCAGCACGGGGAGCTGCAGGTGGAGGTCCCAAAGCTGGCCGGCTGCGGCGTCGTCGAGGTCCCAGGCGAACCAGTCGATCGAGCCTGCTCGGTCGCCGGCCACCGCGAACTCGGCGGCGACCGGCGTCGCCTGATCAAGGCCGTCATTCGGTTCGGTCTCGACCAGATCGGGCGACCGGGTTCCGGCGGCGACCGTGAGCTCGTACGGCGCGGGGCCGCTGGTGCTGACGCCGAGCACGTACTCGCCCGGCGGGAACAGCAGGTCGGTCAGCTCCGCCGCCTGACCAGGACCGGCGTCGGCGGCGGCGAGCTGTTCGGTCGCGATCACCACGCCGGACTCGTCGAGCTCGACGCGGTGCACCTGGACGGTCACCGCTTGATCTGCCGCCGGACCCATCGTGATCGTCCAACGCCGTGCCGACTCGGCCTCATCAACGGACCAGAGGAACAGATCCTGCCCGCCCGCTTCGTGCTCGGCCATGACGCAGGCTTCGGTGGCCGGCAACACGATCGCGTCGGCGGGTTGGTCGTTCGGCTCCTCGGCGGCGATGCAGTCGGTCGCTGGGCCAGTCGGTGGGGTGGTCGCGGCCTCGGCCGGTCGTGGCCCGCCAGCGAGAACCGGCACCACCGCAAGCGCCCCCGCCAACACGAGCTTCCCGAAGCGCGAACGGGAGCGACTCGTACGGATGGTCACGCCTGCCCCTTCGGCTCAGATGAACGGCGCGAGGACGGCGGGCGCGGTCGCGGCAGCCGCGATGCAGAATCCCGCGCCGACGGCGGCGGCGGCCATGGCGTTACCCGTCGCCCCGCTCACGACGCTGGCGATGGCAACTCCAATCGAGACGTAGCAGACGCCGGCGAAGAACAGCCAGTGCAGCAGCTCGGCGAACTCGACGAGCACGGACCCTCGGCCGTTGTCGAGGCGGTCGACCGTGTCACCCGTCGTCGGGTCGATCTCCCACCAGCCGCTGCGAGGCGCTCCGTCGATCGTGACGGACGTCTCGGGCACGACGACGATCCGTCCGGCCGCGAGCGCCTGCGTGATGAGGACGGCGGCGACTGGTTCGACATCCGGCATCGGCGCGTCCCCAGCAGGCAGCAGGGCGACGATCTTGACGCCCGCATCCCTCGCGGTCTCGAACACTCGACCGACCGACACGAACGATGTCTCGGCCGCGGCCGCGGCGCCGATCTTGAAGCTGTCCTCGAAGACGATGCGCTCGGCGGCATGGTCGATCGCACCGGCGAGGATCCCCGGATGCGCTCCGGCGGCCCGGGTCGGGAACGACGCCAGCGCGTGGTGGGCGTGGATGATGTCCATGTCCGCGGTGACGTTGGCGTTGCCGCTGTCGTCGAGCCCCAATGAGCCGACCGAAACGGCGGCGACGTTGGGCTCGTCGGCGAAGAATCGGCCCGGCAGCTCGGCGAGCTGGTCGAGGCGTACGACGTCGCGCAGCGCGTGGAAGCTGTGGGCGATCGCCGCTGACATGGTGACCTCGTCGGTCGCCGTCGGATCCGACGGGAAGTACTGCCACGGCATCGCGAGTCCGGCGACGCTGATCATCGTCGCTCCGGCGAGCGGCGTGTAGAACGTGCCGAGCTGCTCACCGCCGTCGATCTGCTCGATCGGAGGCAGCGCGGTGAGATCGATCGCGCCCGACATCCGGTCGTCGACGGAGATGCGGTCGAAGATCCCGCGCCGCGAGTGGCGCAGCGGTCGGTCCGGACTGGCGATGTCGTACTCCACCCACTCGGCGAGCGCCTGCCCCTCCGCCGTTCCCTCCTCGCCGAGTGCGCCGAGCACCCCCTCCCCTTCCGACAGCGAGATCGTGGTTCCCCTGATGCTCTCGATGTCGCCGACGAACAGTGTCGGCACGTGCTTCTGCTGGCCGGTGATCGCCTCGGCAACGCCGAGCCACTCGGCGTTGGGGTGGACGAGCATGAGCACGATCCCGGCGACGTCGGCACTGCGAACCCGGTGCGACAGAACCTCCGTCGGCGTGGGCGCACCACCGACGACGACCTCCGCCATCACCCTGATGGCGACGGTGTGGAACAGCTCGTCGGGGAGCTGATCGACGGTCTCGGCGACCGTCGCGTACGCGGTCCCGGGCTCGGCACCGGGGAACGACGGGTCGAGGTCGACCCAGTTCGGCCCGTCGGCGTACTGCAGCCAGACGTGCTGGATCCGCTCACGGTCGGGAATCGTCGGCGACTCGGAGGCGTCGGGAAGAGAAACCCCAGCCGCCGCCAGCGCATCCTCGATCGCGCTCACGCTGTCGGTGACCCGGCCACGCACCGTGGCCAGGATCTCATCGATCTCGGGGGCTCGCGTCCACGGTCCCTCGCCGCTCCACGCCTCGACGACGTCGGGTGGAAGCAACACCTTGGCTGCGTGCTGCCTGGCCGACTCGAGGTCGAGCGCCGCCGACGCGACGAGATCGGTGGACGCAGAATCGGCGAGCTCGCCGATCACGAATCGGTACGGCACGACGGCTTCGTCGAGCAGGCTGGCCAGGAGCAACGCTTGGTCGGCCGAGTTGCCGGCCATACCCCACAGGGTTCCGACGCTCCCCCGCAGCGCGCCTGCGTACGGGTCGTAGCGAACGTCGTCGGCGACGAAGCGAAACAACGCGTCGACGTCCCAGTCGAGGCTGGCGGCGACGTCGGCGACGGTGGGAGTCTCCGGCGGCGTCAGCACCGGCGCGGGCAGCGACGGCTCGGGAATCGTCGGCGACACCTCGGCCCCGCCGGCACTCGCCACGCCCTGCCACAGCCGCGTCGTGAGGAACGAGGTGCCGGCGACCCCGCCGAAGAGCCACAGGAGATTTCGCCTGCTCAACCGCCCGTCGGGTTCACCTCCCTGGGCTGATCCACCGGGTCCAGCATCGTTCATCGGGGTCTCCTTGCGCCGCTGACCAGGGGCCGGAACGTACCGGGTCAACCGGAGGCGTGCGCCAAATTTCGGCGCCGCCCCGTGCAGTCAGTGCAGGGCATCGAGCAGACCGGTGACGCGTCTCGTTGGCGTCTCGACGGCCCGCTCGACCGAGGCGGCCGACGCGACGATCAGCAAGCGACGTGATGCCCTGGTCACTGCGGTGTAGAGCAGTTCGCGTCTCACGAGCGGGGAGTCAGAGGGCGGATGGACCACCACCACGGTGTCGTGCTCGGAGCCCTGGCTCTTGTGGATCGTCGTTGCGAACGCCGTGTCGAGCTCGTCGAGCTCGGCGGGGGCGAAGTCGCGGACCGCGTCGCCCCGGCGGAACACCACACGCAGCGCTCCAGGGCCGCCATCGGACCGCCGCACTCGCACCATGATTCCGGCCTCGCCGTTGACGATGCCTGTGCGCTGATCGTTGCGGGTCGCGAGCACGGCGCGCCCCGCGAAGTCGTGCCGTTGATGGGACTCGCCGAGGAGCCACGACTCGACGCGCCGGTTCCAGGTCGCTACGCCCGCCGGCCCAGTCCGGTGGGCACAGAGGATCCGAGCCGTCGCCATCAAGTCGAGGGCGATGACGCCGTTCCCCTGCTTCGCCGCGGCCCTGGCCGCCGCGAACGTGTCGCCGATCGCGTCCCGCACCGCTGCGACCGCAGGCGCCGGCGGCCACGCGCCGACGCGATCCGGGACGTCGTCGACCTCGACGAACGTCAGCCGATCGTGGGCGTCACCGGAGCGGAGGATCTCGAGCACGTGGTCGGCGTGGCCGCGCCTGATCGCCTCGGCCAGCGGTCCCAGCGGCGACGACACGCCGGTGCGGTGCTGGCCGGTCAGCCGCGCAACGGCGCCGTGCAGCGGCGAGGTCGGGGATTCGGCGGCACGGACGAGATCGCTGAGCACCGCTCCGGCGTCGATGCTCGTGAGCTGGTCGGGGTCCCCGACGAGCACGAGCCGGCACTCGTCGGGAACGGCGTCGAGGAGCCGGGCCATCATCGGCAGCGCGAGCATCGACGTCTCGTCGATGATCACGACGTCGTAGGGCAGCGGCTGATCGCGATCGTGGATGAACCGTGTGCGGTGGTCGGGTCGCGGGCCGAGGAGACGGTGCACGGTGACGGCCTGCAGGGCGGCGAGCTGCTCGGCCGCGCCGGTCGAGAGTCCGAGATCGTCGAGCGCATGCCCGGTGACCGTGGCGATCGCCTCCGTCATCCTCGCCGCGGCCTTGCCGGTCGGAGCGGCGAGCCCGATGCGGAGCGGTCGCTCGAAACCCGCCGCCGAGACGAGGGCGGTGAGCAGGCAGGCGACCGTGTACGTCTTGCCCGTCCCTGGGCCGCCGACGATGACCGAGAGTCGCGATCGCAGCGCCGCCGATGCCGCAGCGTGCTGCGTGTTCACGTCATGCGGGGCCGAGGGCACCGAGCGCGTCGAGCACCTTGCTCGCCTCCGGTGAGATGGGCAGGGGCGCGAGTGCCGCACTGCGCCGCAGCGACAGCGCGACGACGCCCTCGTCGACCCACTGCCGTTGGGTGAACAGCCGGGTGCCGTGCAGGACCAGTGGGCGATCGTCGAGCACCGGGGCGTCATCGAGCCGGCCGGCCACGCGGACCGCGGAGCTCGCCCTGAGCGCGTTTCGCCACGCAGTCGGTTCTGGCCATGGCAGCGGAGACGGGGCCAGCGCCGAATCGGTCTCGTCGGCACGGGCAATCGCGAGCGCGTCGGCGACCGTGCGCGCCACCGTCGCCAGGTCGACGCATGCGTGTCCGTGCAAGGGCGCCCAGACGGCGAGGGCGTACCCCAGCACGACCCGCTCGTCGGCCCACAGCGCCCCACCCCCACCGCCGCCGAGATGACGGGCGACGACGGCCGCCGAGTGCACCTCCGGCGCCCCGAGCACACCGGCGTTCACCCACGGCCGCAACGACTCGACCTCGGCGGGGACGAACACGCTCACCGTCCGCCCCCGGCGCGCTTTGTGTCGACTGAGACCGCCCAAACGGGCGGTCTGGCTCGACATGAAAGAAATCGCGCTTCCACATTGGCAATGTCGATACGCCCAGGACGGGTGTGAGAGCAATCCAGCTGGTGATGTTGAAGGCCTCTGAGCAGCACGGTGCGGTCTCGGTGGCCCAGATGCGTGAGTGCGGACTGACGTGGAAGGCCCAGAAGACGGCGGTGGCAAAGGGTCAGATCTCGTTCGTCGAGCCGACTGTCGCCGTCGTTGTCGGATCGCCGGACACCTGGCACCGGCGCCTGAGCGTTGGACTGCTCGCGCTCGGGCCGGACGCGTGGGTCAGCCACGAAGCGGCCGCGGTGTTGCACCGCCTCGATCGAACGCTCTTCGAGCCGCTCGACTTCACGGTGCCTCGCGGGTCTCGCCGGCGGATCAACACAGGGCGTGGTCCACACCACCGACCACGTGGGACCGCTCGACGTCGTGACGGTTGACGGGTTCCGGTGCTCGTCCGCCACGCGGACGATCATCGACCTCGCCTACCTGGGCGTCCCGCTGATCCGGCTCGCCGCGGCCATCGACAGTTCCCGGCGACTTGGTCTTTCCGCCACCCGGGTGCTCGAAACCCGTCTGGGTGAGCTCCGCGGCCACGGGCGACGAGGGGTGGCCTTGCTCGACCGATTGATGCCAGACAGCGGCGGAGAGTCGCCGCTGGAGCGACAGTTCCTCGCAGTCCTCCGCCGCAACGGCCTCCAGCGCCCGACCACGCAATACCGCGTGGTCAACGAGAACGGATTGATCGGCCGCGTGGACTTCCTCTACGAACAACTCGGCATCGTCGTGGAGCTGACCGGTCGCAAGGGCCATGCATCGGACTTCGAGCGTCAGCGGGACGCCCAACGCCGCAACGAGCTCACCGATGAGGGCCTCAAGGTCTACGAGTACACGCGAGGAGATGTCGACGATCGGCCGGGCTGGGTTGCCACCACGATGCGGGCACGCCTCGTCGCAGCCGGTTGGACGGGTCCGGAGCTTCATGTCGGATGAAACCGCCTGTTCGGGCGATCTGAGTCGACATGAACGAAGAGGGCGTCGAGGGCGAGGATCGTGGCCGTCGGCGGCTTCCAGGAGAAGACGCCGTGGGGGACGCCGTCGAGCGGTGGGGGTGTCGGGTCCGACCATGCCCCGTACGAACAGGTAGGCGACGCCGCCGAGATGGCGATCGGGGTCGTAGCGGCCGCCGATCCGCCACCGCAGGTAGCGGTGCAGGGCGACGCTGTACAGCAGCGCCTGCAACGGGTAGTGGCTGTGGGTCATCGCGGCGACGAGACGATCCGGGTGATACGTCGGCGAGCGGGTCGGCCGCTCCGGGCTCGTGGAGCCGGTTGCTCTTGTAGTCGACGACGACGAATCGGGCCCCGTCGCCGGCGCCGACGCGGAACACGGCGTCGATCGAGCCGTTGAGCCAGCCCCTGCAGCGACAGCGCGCCGAGCTCGGCGACGAGCCGACCGGCGTACGGGCGCAGCGGATCATCCGGGTCCAGCGTGCCCAGGAGCACGTCACCGACCGCCGACGCCGATGCGGTCAGCGCCGCGCCGTCGGCGATCGCCAGATCGAACGCCAGCTCGGCGAGACGATCGCCGGGCGGAATGGACCGCAGCGCCCGCCCGTCGAACAGCGGTCCGAGCCGGGTGTCGATGGCCGCCAGCAGGCCGGTGGAGAGGGCGCTGTTGTCGATCGCCAGACCGGCACGGCGGGCCCCCGCTTCGACCCGCTCGCGCACGACGTCGGCCAGCGTCGGAGCCGTGAAGTCGATGTGCTCGAGGACCTCGTGGACCATCGTGCCGAACGTGGTGCCGCCGACGACGTCGCCGAGCGGCATGCGCGACCGGGATCACGCCGTCGACCCCGGTGGCCGGCTCGTCGACGCCACCAGCCGGCTGCGGCTCTGGGCCGTGCTCGGCTCCGTCCAACGCCCTGCTGATGGCGGTGAACGACCATGACCTCCACGTCGGGTCGTCGAGCGGCCGGCGCTCCGATGCCGCGACCGCGAGGTCGGCACCCGGCGTGTTGCCGATCGGCAGCGGGCGCCGGATCGGTTGCGTGACCGCCACGTCGTGCACGGCGATCGTTCCGTTCGACGCCTCGGCCAGCGCGGCCAGCTGGCGGCGCGTCATCTCGACCATGTCGCCGCGTTTCTCGAAGTCCCCGCCGATCGGCGAGTTCTCGACCGGTCCCGGTCCGAGCCGATCGAAGCAGCAGGCGGCCGAACGCCGACGAACCGGACCGTTTCGTCGGTGCCCACCACAGCTCGACCCGGTGCTTCGCTCTCGTCAGCGCCACGTAGAGCAACCGCAACGCGTCGCCGTCGACCTCCTGCCTGGCGAGCTGCACCCTGGCTTCCTTGGCCTGCTTGCCCGGCACGGCGTCGTCGTCCGTCCACTGCACCCACGAGGCGACGTCGACCACTCGGGTCGGCCGCGACGTTGAACACGTACGGCCGGCTGAGATTGGGACGCTCGGCGTACGCAAACGGCAGGAGAACGATCGGGTACTCGAGCCCCTTCGCCGAGTGGATCGTGGTGATCTGCACCGCCTCGTCGTCGGTTTCGATCCGCCGCATGGTGGCCTCGGCTTGATCATCGGCGTCGGCGATCAGGGTGTCGAGGAGATGCTGCACGCGCAGCCGGTTCGCTGTTCGCCCCGCGCGGTTGCCGCGGTCAGCAGGTCGGCGACGTGATCGAGGTCAGCGAGGTTGCGGTCGCCATTCGGGCGCGACAGCACCGTCGCGAGCACGGCCGACTCGGCCCGCAACTCCTCGTAGAACGCGCCGACTCCCGACTGACCGGACCCGATCGCCGAGCCGGGCCAGGCGCTGTTGCAATCGGACCAGCGGTGACTCGAACCCGTCACCCGTGAACCCGTCGGCCAGCTCGCCCGGCCGGAGGTCGAAGAACCAACCGAGGCCGGCCGCCCGTGCCACCCGGGCGCGCGTGGGCGAGACGAGCCCGGCCAGCAGCAACCGCCACTGGACGGCCGCCTCGCTGTTGAGCACCGACCCGGTCCGGGCCCGGACCGACGGGATCGCCCAGTCGCGGAACACCGCTGCCGCCTCGGCGGCCCGGCGCTGCGACGGCACGAGCACGGCGATGTCGGTCGGGCCGCACCCGCCGCCGGCTCCTCGACCCGGTCGCGTGATCGTTGCCGTGTCGAGCAGGGCGCGGATCCGCGACGGCGACGTCGGCGAGCACGACGCGTTGGACCGCGACTGCACCCAGCCCGTGCGATGTCCGCGGGATCGACGGATCGTCAGGCACGACCCTGACGTGCAGCGCGGCCCCGTCGCCAAGCGCGCTGTGCGGCGCGTCGGGCGCGGCATCGACGCGACGGAAGGCGATGTCGGGATGTCCGAGTGTGGCGCCGTGGAACAGCACATCGAGGGCGTCGAGCAAGCGACGGTCGGAACGGTGATTGGTGTCGAGCGTCGCGCGCTCCGCGGTGCGGACGGCCTCGAGGTAGGCGTGCACGTCGGCGCCGCGGAATCGGTAGATCGCCTGCTTCGGGTCACCGACGGTGATCAGGCGGTGGCCGGCGAACGCGAGGTCGAACACCTCCCACTGCAGCCGGTCGGTGTCCTGGAACTCGTCGACCAGCACCAGCCGGTATCGCTGCGCGAGCTGCTCGGCGAGCTGCTGGCCGGTCGCCGGATCCCGGAGCATGTCGCGAAGATCGCTGATCAGCCGGTCGTACCCGATCTGCCGTCGCGCCCGCTGTCGGGCCGGCGACCCCGGCGACGATCCCGGCCACGAGCGCCGCCCATTGCCCCTCGATCGAGCCGGCCCCCGGTGGCGGCTCGCAGCGGGCGCCGGGGTTCGACAGCACGGCCTTCACCGTGCTGATGACGTAGTTCTCGACCTTCGACGGTGGTATCGCGCCGCGGGCGTCTGGCCCGAGCGGCCGGTCGTTCCCGTCCGTCGACAACGCCAGCGGATCGTCGATCAGGCGGGCGAGCAGCGCGTCGCGGCACACCTCGGCCACGATGTCTGCGTTGTCTTCGATCAGCTCGACGTCGGAGCTCCGAGGACGATGCAATTCCGGACTGCCCGAGAGCCTGCTGGCAGAAGCCGTGGATCGTGGTGATCGTCGCCTCGTCGAAGCGCGCCAGGGCGTCCCGCAACCTGGCGCTGCGTCGGTGGCGCACCCGATGCGATCCGTCGAGCACGCTCATCCATGCGTGGTCCGCCGGCGGCCCTCCGACCGCGCTGCCGTCGAGGAAGTCGGCAGCGTCCAGCAGCGTGCGGCGGATCCGATCACGCAGCTCGCTGGCCGCCGCCCGGGTGAACGTGACGACGAGCACGTCGGCGATGTCGACCCCCTCGGCGAGGACCCGCTCAGGACCTCTGACCTCACCGGCGACGAAGCGGGCAACGAGCGCCGCGATCGAATACGTCTTGCCCGTGCCCGCGCTCGCCTCGATCAGGGTGCGGCCGGCCGGGAGTGCTCCGGCAAGATCGAAACTGGCAGCGATCATCGACGTCCGGTCCGATTCGCGGTGCCCACCGCGCCGAGGTTCTCGATCGAGATGAACGCGTCGATCGCACCCCAGAGCAGCGCGGCCAAGTCGGCGGGCGATGGTCGCAACTCGAGGATCTCGGCCAGCGTGACCGCCCCCCACACGAATCGGGTCTCGGCGTCGACCATGTCGCCGGACGTGTGGTCGTTGCCGAACAGTTCGTCTTCGTCGAGGACACCCGTGCGGTACAACCGCTCGGATGTCGATTCGAAGATCGGCACCGCACCGCGAAGTGCAGCGACGCGCAGTTCGCCGGCGACCTCCAGGAGGGCCATCGCCGCAGCGACGTCGCCGACCGGGCGGAGCACGTGGCATTCCGGCTTCGGCGACTTGGACGATGATCCACGAGTGACCGCGAGCCCGCGCCAGTCGGTGGAACCGGTTGCGGCTACTGCTGCCGCGACATCGAGCGCCGCGCCGATCGTCACCCGTTTCTTGGGCCTCCGGTACTGGAGTCGACAGATCGTCGTCCCCGTCACGGCGCTGACCGCATCGACGAGCCGGAGTCCACCGAGCGGCGTGACGCCGTCGGGATGGGGTGGCACAGCCCGCCCGCGTTGGCGCAGGGTGACGTCGACGTCGACGTGGTCACGGGCGCCGAGGGCGTCGACGGCGCCGATGCCGATCCCGCACGCCTCGATGGCGTCGAGCATCTCGGCCACCTCACGCTCGATGGTGTCCAGCGACTGCTCGATCAACCGGCCCGGAGGGGTGCCGGCAGCCAACGCCTCCGCGTCCGCCCACTCGCTGACCACCTGGCGCACGGCGCCGTCCCAGTCAAGGGCACGACCCCTGATGGTCCTGCGGTAGCGGTCGAGCAGCCGCTCGCCGATCGACGCTGCGGCGAGCGGCGACACGCTGAGCGGGATGTTGTCGTCCTGCGGTTCGACGTCGCGGGGCAACCGGACATCGAGTCCGTCGCGCAGGAGGGTCCGGGCCGGGCGGGTGCACGCCTCGGTGAGCTGGGCGAGGTCGACCGTCAGCGGGACCGGGGCGTCGGTCGACCATCGCACCGGCGTGCTCGTACCCTCGCGTGCGGTGCGACGGGCGAGCGTGGCGCGGAGCATCGTGTCGTCGTAGCTGAATGCCATCGCGGGCGGCGTGAACAACCGCTCGTCGTAGGCGCGACGCGGGTGGTGGACGACGACCGGCGAATCCTGACTCGCCTGATGCAGTCCGCCCGGGAGCGAGGCATCGACGACGTCGAGCAGCTCGGTGAGCTGCACCGCGAACCGCATCCGGCGGTTCGTTGTGACATCGCGCCCGTCGCACACCACGACGAAGTGGCGCTCCGTGGCCATCAGCGCGTCGAGCACGAGATGCCGCTGCTCCCGCCGCCGATCCCGCTCACCCACACAGGGGCGCACCGCGAGCAGGTCGTCGCCGTCGGTCGCCGGGGGACGCAGGCTCACCTCGTCGAAGCCGAGAAGGCACACCACCTTGGCCGGCACGTTCCGCACGGGCACCATCCCGGTCATCGTGACCCGCCCGCTGCGCAGCGACAGCCGGCCGGGATCACCGGCCACGAGACCCTCGACGAAGCTGCGGACGTCGGACCAGTCGAGCATCGCGTCCACCGACGTGCCCGCCACGACTGCACGCCCGCGCAGCTCGTCGATCGCTCGCAGCACGTCGGCCATCTGCCACGCGTCGGCCGGCGCCGTCGAGCACAGCAGCCCGAGCGTCTCGACCAGGACCGTGGTCCAGTGCTCGACCGACCCGGTGCCGGCGGCAAGATCGCGCACGCGGCGGAGCCTGGCGACCAGTTCGGCCAGACGGCCCGCGCACGCGACGTCGTCGGTGCCGATGTCATCGTGGGGCACGATGCCGGCGAACGCGACGCGCGGCGATGGCGCCGGCGTGGCGGCGCCGATCAGCAGTGATTCCAAAGCGGACTCCCACGTCCCGGCGTCGACGGCGACGTCGAGCCACCGCGATCGGTGGGTGGCGTCCAGTCCCCAATTGGTCCCCAACGCCTCGGTCCAGGTGCCGAACCGGGCGAGATCGCCGACGGTGATGCCGAGGCGCCGACGCACCGGTTCGAGCGCCGCGACCGCGAGCACCTCGACCGTGGTGCAGCGGTCGGCAACCGCGGCCACGATCGAGGCCAGCGCCGAAGCGACCGGGTTCTCGGATCCCAGCGAGAGGTCGCTCACCTTCAGCGGCACCGGGAGCGACCCGCGGGCGAACACCGCGCTCGCGAACGGCTCGAACCGCCTGACGTCGGGACACAGGACCAGGACGTCACGAGGTTGCAGCGACGGGTCGGCTGTGAACAGGTGGCCGAGGACGTCGCGCAGCACTTCGAGCTGCCTGGTGACACCGTGACAGGCGTGCACCTGGACCGACGCCGTTCCGTCGACCGGTTCAGCCGGTCCTGGGTACACCGTCGGGGGACGATCGAGGCGGATGTCCCGCTGGACGTGCTCGAGCAGCGTGCTCGGGACCGGGTCCCGGTCAGGACCATCATCTCGGCCGGCGACGACAGCAATCGGTTCGAGCCCGCGCAGCAACGCGGCGGTCTCGATGCTCAGGCGCCCCCAAGACTGAACGAGCGGATGGCCGTCGCGGACGTCGGCTCGGTTCTCGTCGAACCTGCGGCGCGAGACCAGACGACCAGGTGACAGCGGCACCGTGCGGTGCCAGCGCACCGCGGACGGGCTGATGACCGACAGTCGAACGTTGCGGACGGTGGCCAATGCGATGACGATGTCGAGCTGAGCCGGAGCGAGCGCGCCGGCGCCGAACACCGCGACGACGCTCGGCAGTGCTGGCTCGATCAGTCCGGCGCGGAGGTTGTCGACCAGTTCGGGAAGGAGCTCGGCCGGGCTCGCGACGCCGATCCGCTCGCGAACCGCGCGCCACACGTGGTACTGCCATTGCATCGCCGGGTCGAGGTTGCGGACGAGCTGGCGGTCGTCGTGCTCGTCGGCGCCGGCGCTGTCGAGCGGCGCCGGCGCGAGGGTGCCGTCGCCGATCGCACCGCGCTGCCACTGCTGCAGCACCTGCGGCCGGTTCGCGGCGTACCGATCGAGCAGATCGGCGATCCGCCTCGCGGTCACGAACCGGCGCGATCGCGCGCCGTGGTCGGTGTTCGTCCATCCGGGTACGTCGACCGTGCCGGAATCGAGAACCGCGAGGACGGCCCAGGTCAGCCGGTCGACCTGCCAAGGATCGTCGGCCGCCAGCGGGGTGCCGAGGGCGGCGGCGAGAAACCGCCCCGGGAACGGCATGGCGATGTTGGCCGTGACGCCGAGCCGCTCGGCGAGACGGCGCGTCAGCCAGTCGCGCACGCCGGCGGTGGGAACCGCGACCACGATCGGCTCGAACGGGTCGGCCGGAGCATCGCCGAGGTACTCGGCGAGCGAGTCGGCGAGCGCGCCGAGGTGCGGACCGTGCTGGACGTACAGCGTCATCGCGAACGATGCCGCCCTCGATCACGCGTCGTGCTCACCACTCCCGTTGTAGCAGGAGGCTGTGACAGCCTCGATGCGATCACGATTCCGCGTGGACTCGCGGCCGGAACCAACCGTTGGGCACTGGAAGGACCGAATCGTCTGTCGGTGGCCCATCGGTCGAATCAGGGTCCCGGCCGAGCGGTCACCCGTCGAACGCGCCCGTGAACGCCTCGGCTTCGCCGGCCTGGGCCCACCAGCCGTACGTGCCCTGCTCGAGCAGCTCCTTCGCCGCGACGGCGAGCGCTCCGTAGGCGACGAGCGAGAAGCCACTCCCGACGGAGATCCGGGCGACGCCCAGCGCTGCGAGCTCGGCGATCGGTGGCGTGCCGGGCAGGGTGAGCACGTTGACCGGTCGATCGACGGCGCCGACGACCGCCGTGATCTGCTCCGCCGTCCTGACGCCCGGCGCGTACAGGACGTCGGCGCCCGCCTCCTGGTACGCCTGCAGCCTGGCGATGGTGTCGGCGAGGTCGTCGACCCCGCGGATGTGGTTCTCCGCACGCGCCGTCAGCACCATCCGCACGGGGCCGGCGTGGGCCGCCTCGGCTGCCGCCTCGACCCTGGCCCTGGCGAAGTCGACGGGGTACACGACCTTGTGGGCGGGGTCATAATCCTCGATCGAGCATCCGGCGACGCCCGCCGCCGCGGCTAACCGGTAGGTCTCGGCCGCCTCCTCGGGGTCGTCGGCGAACCCATTCTCGAAGTCGCCGTTCACCGGGAGCTGGGTCGCCTCGGTGAGTGCGACGGCATGGGCGATCGCTTCCTCGCGGGTGACTCCCCCGTCGTGCCGACCGAGCACCGCGGCGTGCCCGGCGCTGGTGGTGGCGAGGGCCTGGTATCCGAGGAAGGCGAGCGACTTGGCCGTGCCGACATCCCATGCGTTGGCGAGCAGCAGCGGCGAGTCGTTGTGGTGGAGCTGGGCAAACGTCGCAGCCCGCTCCACCGGCGTCGTGGGAGTCATCGAGCCGCACCGTACTTCAGCGAACTGGGCGGCCGAAGTGGCCGTTTCCGAGCCATACGCCCCCCAGGACGGCCCGGGCGCATGGGCAGCCAGACTCCTCGACGACGGACTCGATACGGTGGCGCCGATGACCGCGCCAGGGCTCGCCGCCGCTGCCGCCGGCGAGGGCGGCGTGCGCATGGACAGCGCGACCGGCCGGTGGGTGCTCGTCGCCACCGTGCTCGGCTCGGGGATGGTGATGCTCGACGGCACGGTCGTCAACCTCGCCCTCGTGCGCATGGGCGAGGACATGGACGTCACGTTCGCCGGACTCCAATGGGTCGTCAACGGGTACACGCTGAGCCTCGCCGCGCTGATCCTGGTCGGCGGCGCGCTCGGCGACCGCTTCGGGCGGCGGCGCTTGTTCGTGATCGGCACCGCGTGGTTCACCGCGTCGTCGATCCTCTGCGCCGTGGCTCCGAACGTGCAGGTGCTGATCGCCGCCCGTGTGCTGCAAGGAGTCGGCGGGGCGCTGCTCACTCCCGGCAGCCTGGCGATCATCCAGGCCTCGTTCCATCCCGACGACCGGGCCAAGGCGATCGGGGCGTGGTCGGGATTCGGCGGTGTCGCTGGGGGAATCGGCCCGTTCGTCGGTGGCTGGCTCGTCGATGCGGCGGGTTGGCGTTCCGTTTTCCTCATCAACATCCCGGTCGGCGCTTCGGTCCTCGCCATCGCGCTCCGCCACGTGCCGGAGACCAAGGACGATGAGGCGGGCGGTCGGCTCGATGTTCCGGGTGCCATCGTCGGTGCCCTGGCGCTCGCCGCGACGAGCTACGGGCTGACGGAGCAACGGTGGGGGCTCGTCGCCGTGGGCGTTGCGTTGGCGGTGGCGTTCGTGGTCGTCGAGTTCCGATCGCGGGCCCCGATGCTGCCGATGTCCGTGTTCAACTCGAGACAGTTCAGCGGCACGAACGTGGTGACGTTCTTGCTGTACGGAGCGCTCGCGATCTCGATGTTCATGCTCGGGCTCGTGCTCCAGGGCTCGCTCGGCTACCCACCGTTGCTCGCCGGTGCCGCTACCACGCCGATCACCGCGCTGATGCTCGTGTTCTCCGCCCACTCGGGGGCGCTCGCCCAGCGCATCGGTCCCCGCCTGCCGATGACCGTCGGCCCGCTGGTGTGCGCGCTCGGGATGCTCGTACTGACGCGGGTCGCTCCCGGGGTGTCGTACCTGACCGGGGTGCTCCCCGGCATCCTCGTGTTCGGCTGCGGGCTGGTGATCACTGTGGCCCCGCTCACGACGACCGCGCTCGGCGCCGTCGACTCCCATCTCGCGGGTGTCGCGTCCGGGGTCAACAACGCGGTCGCCCGGACCGGCCAGCTCCTCGCCATCGCCGCGATCCCGGTGCTCGCCGGGTTCCTGCCGGGCGGCAGCATCGGGGGTGCCGAGCTCGTCGACGGCTTCCACCAGGTCCTGCGGATCGCGGCCGTCGTGACGGCGGGATCGGCGGCGGTGGCGTGGACCACGATCCGCAACCCGCTGCGTCCGCCGTCGGAGGAGCGGGTGCTGCAGTTCCACTGCTCGATGAGCGGCCCACCGGCGCCGGTCGAACACGCGACGACGGGTGCCAGGCGCTGAGCGCGCGGATATGGTCCGTTCGATGGCGAGCGATGCGACCGACGCAACCGGAGCGACACCGACGCTGTACGAGTGGGCCGGCGGCTACGAGGCATTCGAGAAGCTGTTCCAGCACTTCTACGACCTCGTCCTGGCCGATGACGTCCTCCATCCGCTGTTCAAGGACATGGATCGCGACCATCCCCAGCACGTCGCGGTCTGGCTGAGCGAGGTGTTCGGCGGGCCCGCTGACTACACCAGCGACCACGGCGGGTACGACAACATGCTCGCCCACCACGTCGGCAAGAGCATCACCGAGCAGCAACGAAGGCGCTGGGTGAACCTGCTCGCCGACGCCGCGGACGCGGTCGGGCTGCCCTCCGATCCCGAGTTCCGCGCCGCGTTCATGGGCTACGTCGAGTGGGGAACCCGCCTCGCCGTGGAGAACTCCGCCCTGGGGGCCACGCCGGTTGCCCACGCTCCTGTCCCCCGCTGGGGCTGGGGCGTCGCCCCGCCGTACACCCCCGAGCCGTAACGGCCGATGCGCATCGCCGTCGAGCCGTCGCCGCACGTCGGCGACTATCCGTTCCACCATCGCATCCGGGTGCGCTTCGCCGAGACCGACGCTATGGGGATCGTCCACCACAGCCGCTACCTGCCGTACCTCGAGGAGGCACGCGTTGCATACCTCAGGCACCTCGGCCATCCGTACACGGAGTGGCGCGACAACGGCCAGGACTCCGCCGTCCTCGAGGCGTACGTGCGCTACGTCAGGCCGCTGCGATTCGACGACGTCGTGACCGTCCACCTCACCCTCGGCGCGGCGACGCGGACGACGTTCCAGATGGCCTACCTGCTCACCGTCGACACCGCGACGGCGGCCACGGCGGCCACGGCGGTCACCGTCCACGGCATGGTCAACGCCAACGGACGACCCATCCGGCTGCCGGCGTGGCTGGTCGAGCTGGGTCGGTCCACGGCCCGGTGATGGGCGGATCACCCGCCGGACACGACGGCGGGAGCATCGGCAGCGTGCTCCGTCCTGCAACGGCCACCTGCTCGCGTGGCGACGATGATCTACGGGTCGACACTCAACCTGGCGGGCCTTCGCTGGGTACGTTCCTAGTGATCGTCGTCACGATGCACATCGCGCTGGCCTGCGTCCTCCACGCCGGTGATCTCAACTCAACATCGGCGTACTGATCGCGTCGGCCGCGGCGACGGCAACCGCGATGGCGTTCTCGACGGCGCGGTCCTTGGCGGTGAGGTCAGGTCGCTCGTCCTCGGCCCGATGGGCAATGATCCCCAGCACCGCGGCGGTCCGGACGCCGTACACGCTTCCCATCTTGAACAACGTGGCTGCCTCCATCTCGAAGCAGAGGACGCCGAGCCCGTGGTACTCGTCGATCATCCCGCGGAGGCGACGCAGCAGGTTCGGGTTGGCCGATGACGTCGAGCGCTCCTGGCCCTCGAAGAACGTGTCGGTCGATGCGACGATGCCGACGTGATGGTCGACGCCGAGGCGGGAGGCCGCGCCGGCCAGCGACACGGTGAGGAACGGGTCGGCCACGGCGGGGAACTCGGGTGGCGCGATGTCGTTCGCGGCGCCCTGGTTCGTGATCGCGCCGGAGGGGATGACGACCGAGCCGATTCGCACGTCGTCTCGAATCGACCCGCTTGTTCCGATGCGGATGACGGTCCGGATCCCGGTCTGGACGAGCTCGTTGACGACGATGCTCGCCGACGGTGCGCCCATGCCGCTCGTCGCGCAGACGATCGGCGCACCGCCGGGCAGCGTGGCCAGGAACCCGTCGAGGCCGCGATTCCGCGAGAGCACGTGCATCCCGCCGAGGTGCTCCGTCGCGATGAGCTCCGACCGGCCTGGATCACCGCTCAGCAGTGCGATCTCGGTGCCCGCCGGCAGGTCCGCCGGCCCGAACCCGATGTGGTACAGCCGCCCTGGGTCTACCCCGTGATCCGTCGCCATCGGCGCACGCTAGGGCCGCACCGCGGCCCGGTCCAGTGCCTCACTCGGCGTCGCTCGAGATTTCCACAGGCCAGATTCACCGTTTTTGACAGGTTTGGCCTGTGGAAATCTTCGCCCGGGTGGCGCGTTCAGGCGCACGGGACCGCTGGGACCTGCTGGGTGATGCAGTGGATGCCGCCGCCGCCGTAGGCGAGGATGGCTCCGACGTCGAGCGGCACGACGTCGCGGCCCGGATACTGCTCGCCGACGATCGCGAGCATGTCGTCGTCGGCGTCGTGTCCGCACACCGGGACGATCACCGCGCCGTTGACCACGTAGTAGTTGAGGTACGGAACGGCGACCCGTTCCCCGCCGATCTCCGTGAACGGCAGCACAGGAACCTCGACGACCTCGATCGCCTCGCCCCGTGCGTCGATGGCGCCGCGTGCGCACCGCCCGTTGACGTTGCCGCGCAGCCAGTCCGCTTCCGATTCGTCCTCGCAACCCTGCACGACCAGGGTGCCGGGACGAGCGAACGCGGCGACGTTGTCGACGTGCCCGTCGGTGTCGTCGTCGAGGGCGAGACCGAACGGCAACCAGACGATGCTGGAGACGCCGAGCTCGGCGCGCAGCGTGGCCTCGATGTCCACTCTGGTCAGCCCGGGATTGCGGTTCGGGTGGAGCAGGCACTGTTCGGTCGTGACGAGCGTGCCGGCCCCGTCGACCGTGATCGCGCCGCCCTCGAGCACCATCGGGATGCTCACCCTCTGGTCGCCGGCGTGCTCGGCGTAGCGCCTGGCGACCGCGGCATCGTCGCCGTAGGGCTGGAACTTGTCGCCCCACACGTTGAACATCCAGTCGAGGGCGACCCGGCGATCGCCGTCCACAACGTAGATCGGACCGCTGTCCCTGAACCACGAGTCGTCGATCGGGATCTCGATCACCCTGATCTCGAAGCCATCAGGCCCGCCGCCGCACGCCTCGGTCGCCCGCTCGCCACCGCCGGGGGCGGCGATCATCGTCACCGGCTCGTACCGGGCGACCGTCCGGGCGACGATCGCGTGCGCGGCCTCGGCGTCGGGCATCAGGTCGCCGTAGAGCACCTGGCGGGCCGGCCAGCACATCACGGTGCGTTCGTGCTCAGCCGACTCGGCCGGCATCCTCATGCCGTTCCGCCTCAACGTCGGGGCGCGGGCGTCGTGCCGTCGAGCGTCAGCAGCGCGCCGTAGAGGTCGGGACGGCGGTCGCGGAACAAACCCCAGGAGTCACGCACCCGGCGCACGTCGTCGAGGTCGAACGTGGCCGTGAGCACCGCCTCGCCGTCGCGGCCGGCTTCGGCGACCTTGTCCCCCGTTGGATCGGCGATGAACGACGACCCGTAGAACGTGATCTCGGTCGTCACGCCGGCCTCGTACCCGACCCGATTCGACGCGATCAACGGGGTGAGGTTGGCGCCGGCGTGGCCCTGCATCACTCGCTGCCAGTGCCCACTCGAATCCCACGCGGGGTCGGGTGGCTCGGAACCGATGGCGGTCGGGTAGCACAGCACTTCGGCGCCCATCAGCGCCATGCATCGGGCCGACTCGGGGAACCACTGGTCCCAACAGATCGCCACGCCGATGACCGCGTGCTGCGTCCGCCACACCCGGAACCCGGTGTCGCCCGGATTGAAGTAGTACTTCTCGGTGTACCCCGGCCCGTCCGGGATGTGGCTCTTGCGGTAGGTGCCGAGCACCGAGCCGTCCGCGTCCACCATCACCACCGAGTTGTAGGTGGCGTTGTTCGCCCGCTCGAAGATGCTCAGCGGCAGGGCCACGCCCAACTCGGCCGCGATCACCGCGAAGTGCTCGACCGTCGGGTGGCCCGCGACCGGGCGGGCGCGGTCGAAGTGCTCGGGCGCCATGTCCTTGCAGAAGTAGGGGCCTTCGAACAGCTCGGGGATCAGCACGAGTTGGGCACCCTCGGCCGCCGCCTTGCGCACCAGCCGTTCGGCCGTCGCGACGTTGGTCGCCACGTCCTCGGCCATCCCCATCTGCACCGCCGCGACCGTGAGCGTCGTCATGACCTCACTCTATGGAGGCTTGGGCAGCGCCGGGTCAAAGGGTCAGTCGAGCCATTCGATGTCGACCTGCAGCGCACGGTAGGTACGGACCGCGCGGCGATCACGCGTGGCGAGCGGAAGCCCGGACTCGAGCGCCGCGGCCGCGACCAGCGCGTCGTAGATGGCTCCTCCGGCGATGGCGAGCGCCGGAGCTTGGTCGATCAGCGACCGGGCGGCCCGGTCGCTGAGGTACATCGTGGCTGGAAAGTTCGTCCTGATGAGATCAACCGCGGATGACGGTGAACATCGAGCGGGCGGCGGCAGCCGTGTGAGCACCGAGTACGTCTCGAACGCAGCGTGGCCGGCGAGACCGAGGCGGCGGCTCCTCAGCGCTGCGAAGGTCGACTCATGGTGCTCATGACCGCTGAGAACGAAGGCGACCGCCGCACTCGTGTCAACGAGGACTTCGGTACGTTCAGCGCTGGTCGGCACGCCTGAGCCCGTCGATCTCGTCGTCGCCGATCGCCAGCGCAGACTTGGCGATCAGGAGATGGCCGTCGCGCTCGACCAACTCGGCGGCGGTGGTCGGCTCGATGCGGATTCCGTTTCCGTCCTCGGTGATCTCCACCTCGCCCGGCACCAGCCCGGCCCGATCGCGAAGCGGCTTGGGCACTACCACTCGACCTGCCTTGTCAATGGTTCCGCGCATGCCTCAACGATACCATGGCGCCAACCAGGTCATGTTAGGCGGGGTCGGCTCGAAAACGAGGCTGTCGCGGTCACCCCTTGGACCCGACCACCGAACGGGTGGTCTTCGACTCCGAAGTTCGCTACGCCGGTCGGACGCGGGCCGGGCGGCCCACGACGGCCGAGACTACGACAGCTTGGTGATTCTGTCGCCGCGTCGGATCGTCCCGGGCTGGAGGACCTTGGCGTTGATGCCGCGCAGCCGCAACTGCCTGCCGGCGCCGAAGTTCACGAAGCGCAGGGCAGTCGGGCCGAAGCGGGCGGCGAACTTCGGACAGCCCGTGTGCGGTTGGTCGGTGACCTGGATGACGGCGCCGCCGATCGCCAGGCGGGTCCAGGCCGGGAGGTTCTCTTCGCTGAGGTCGAGATCGACGTGGAGCTGGTCGCCGGCGAGGGCGCGGTCGTCGTCGGCGCCGCCGGAGATCAGTCGGGAGAGCCGGGCGTTGATGATGTTCAGCTGCATGTCCGGGTGCGGCGTGCTGTCGCTGGTCCGCCCGCTCCCGCGCCGATTCCAGGTGTCGCCGACAACGCCTTCGGTCAGCGACAGCTGCGCGACCTCGAGGATCTCGCGCTCCTCGATCGCCGGGCGGCGGACGATGAGATCGAGCTCGCCGTTGTCCTTTGGAGAGTCCTGGATGTCTGCGAGCCCAGCCTCGAGCGACTCGAGATCGAGATGGACGGGGGCGATCCGGTCGAGCTGCACGTCGGTCATGGTGTCCATCCTGCCAGCCGATCGTGAACTCGACGCGCCGAGTTCTCGCCCTTCGCCGCGAACGGTGAACCACAAGGCAGTTACCTGCACGCCGGCGTCACCGTTCGCGCTATCGCTCGGCGAAGCCTTCGTGCCAGGCGTCGATCTGCGTCAAGCCCTCCACGCTCGCGGGGTGGTGGTAGGCCCAGGCGGTCGTTCCGTCCGTGGTGGTCACGATGATCCGGCGCAGCTTGTCGGTCGCGGTGTCCTCGACCTCGTCGAGCATCGGCAAGGCGCGCTCGAGCCCGGCCGGCGCGAGATCGACCAGCACCCCCGGCACCGTGGAGCCGCCGTTGTGACCGAACACGGCGACTGGCCAACCCTCACCGGAGTCGTAGATCGCGCCTGCCACGAGCGAGTCGCGGTGGGCGACGGCGAATGGCGCAAGGATCGGCCAACGAAGCCGTCCGGGCATCAGCGTGCCGTAGACGAACAGGCGGGGAGGACCGGGGTCAGGCACGTTGAATCAGGGTTACTGACCGACCGCCTCGCGGCCGTCGGGGCGATGGCTGCGAACGACGAGGTCGGAGTCGTTGTGCGGGCCCCGGATGCCGGCCCAGGCCAGATCGGTCAGCGAGTCGACAGCCGCGCCCCGGCTGATCGGGGCGCCCGAGATCCACCAGTCTCCCGTCGCCTGCACCATTCCGACGATCGCCCGTGCCCACACCACGGCCGGCGCCGGGTCGAAACCGGTTTGGCTCAGACCGTCCTCGATCGCGGCCGCGACGTGCTGCGACACCTGCTCGGTGAACGCGTGGGTCGCCTGGCTGCCCTGCCGGGCGTCGTGGTCGACCACGAAGCGGTACAGCTCGGGCTCTCGCTCGATGTACTCGAAAAACGCGTCGATCGTCGCCCGGACCGTGTCGCGCCAGTTGCCGGTGCGCACCTCGTGGAGCTTCTGGTCGAGGATGCGGCCGAGGACGCCGAGTGCGTGCTCGGTGATCGCCGCGACGAGCCCCTCGCGGTCCGTGAAGTGGCGATACAGGATGGGCTTGCTGATGCCGCCGGCGCTCGCCATCTCCTCCATCGTCGCGTCGGCACCGCCCTGCCGAATGACATCCATCGCCGCCCGAAGCAGTTCGGTGCGGCGCGCCTCCCGCCGGGCGTGTACTGATTCGCGCCGCTCTGTTGCTCTCATGGGAACGGTCATCGGTACCTCCCCGAAACCTCAAGACCGCCGATACCCCTGAAATTGAACCACGTCGGCAGTCGAATTCCGCGGTTTGGTGGCCCGCCGGCAGCGCACCGAGCGCTCCCGATCGGGGCCCACGACGACGCGCCCGGACGCGCCGACGATTACCGTGGGTCCATGAGCACGACGGCCGATTCGCCGGACATCGAGCGCGCCGCGGAGACGGCGACGCATCCGCGGGCCACGTTCTCGGCGATGGCCGAGGGCACGCAGGAGGACTGGAACCGCATCGTGACGGCCATGCTCGAGTTCTACCCCGGTCTCGCCGACCGGGTGATGACTCACCTCCGACTGCTCGACGGCGACTTCGGCGGCTTCCAGGTCGACCGCCTCACCCACTCGCTGCAGACCGCGACCAGGGCGTACCGGGCGAATCGGGACGACGACTACGTCGCATGCTCGCTGCTCCACGACATCGGCGACACGCTGGGGTCGTACAACCACGCCGACATCGCGGCCGCGATCGTCAAGCCGTTCGTCAACGACGACTACCACTGGATGGTCGAGAAGCACGCGATCTTCCAGGGCTACTACTTCTTCCACTACCTCGGGCTCGACCGCGACATGCGCGACCAGTACGCCGGACACCCCTACTACGACCTCACCAACGAGTTCACGGCTGAGTTCGACCAGCCGGCGTTCGATCCGGACTACCCGACGATGACGCTGGACGAGTTCGAACCGCTGCTGCGCTCGTTCTTCGCCAGTCCCAAGCGATCGATCTACAAGCGCGACTCGATCGAGTGAGCCGACCGCGTTTCATGTCGCGTGAAACGGCCCAGATCGGCCATGGCTTCAACCGGTCGACATGAACGTGTGACGGGGTCCGCACTGGCGGATCGGTGGTTCGACGCCGTCGTCAGACGGCGTCGGCGATCGCCGTGCACTCCAGCCCGGTGACCTCGTCCACGATCAGCGGGACGACGTGCTTCGGGCGGCGGCCGCGGCGCGGTCGGCGGCTCACGACCGCGCCTTCGTGCAGGATCTGCCCGCCCCACACGCCACACGGCTCCCGACGTTCGAGAGCCCGACTGAGACACGGCTCGCGGACGGCGCACCGGGCGCAGATCGCCTTGGCCCTGGCGATGTCGACCGAGTCGTCGGAGTGGAACAGGTGGGTGTAGCAGCCACGCGGGTCGTAACAACGGGCACGCATCAGGATCAGCCGATCGAGAGTTACCAGGTGATGCTCGCCGCCCGCGGCATCGATGTCCATGCGGGACCCCTTTCTTGAGACGCTGTGTGGTCCGCTGGGCTCATTCGTAGCCGAGATCGTCGTGGATCATGGTTGTGGTTTCGCTGCGAAATCGTCACGATCCGGTGCGCGGCCGCCCCTTGCGCAGGCGCTGCAACTCTGCCCGCTCGATGCTCGGGGCGACGCTCGATCGCACGCGAGAACGCCAGTGCGGACAGCTCGTCGATGTGTTCTTCGACGTAGCGACGGACCTCGTGTGGGTGTGCGTTGCCGGTCTCGCGCAGGACCCAGCCGACGGCCTTCTGCACGTAGTCGCGGCGGTCGTCGAGGCAGTTGGAGACGAGGGGCAGCACCAAATCGCTGGGCATGAAGACGGCGTTCTTGCCCGAGTAGTGGATGAGGCTCACCATCGAGATCCGCCGCATCCACTGATCGCCGGACCGGTTCCACGTGACGAGCTGCGGGTAGACGTCGTCGGGCTGCGCGGCGAGGATCCACGAGTACAGGCCGCCGAGCTCGTCGCAGTGCGCCCAGTTGTCGATGCGATCGATCCAGCCGCGCACGACCGGCCACAGAATCGGCGGGACCTGCCGGCGGACGATCGGCCGGTAGTGGTCGAGGGCCGCGAACAGCACGTCGCCGTTCGACGACTCCCTCCACAGCGAGTCCCACACGCCGAGGACCGCCGCGTCGCCCAGTGCAGAGAACGAGAAGCCCTGGCGCACGACCCGCCGCCGCTCCGGAACGCCGATCCCCACGTACTGCAGCGCGGAACCCCGGTCCCGGCGGATCGCGTCACCGACGGCGAGTCGGGAGGCTTCATCGGGATGCCGGCTGGCGGCGACGAGGGCGCTCAGAACCTCCTCGTGGTGTTCGGCACCGGGCATCACGCGTCCCTTCTAGTCCCGGCGCATCCGGCCGGAGATTTGCTACAGGCCCAGCGCGAGACGGAAATAAGCCTGGTTCCAGCGCAGCTCGTTGGCGAACGAACGGGTCGTGGTGCGCTCGTCGATGACGACGAGCTCGGTGCGCAGGATCTCGGTGAGGTCAGTCACGACGTCCACGTCGACCGCGGTGGAGAGCACCGTGTGGTGCGGCCCGCCGCTCTTCAGCCACGACTCGAGCGCCGTGGCCATGTCTGGTCGCGGCGTCCACACGGCGTGGGCCACTGGCAACTTGGGCATCGGCTCGTCCGGCTCGACGAGATCGATCGCGTTGAGCACGAAGCGGAACCGATCGCCGAGATCGGCGAGACCGACCACGATGCCGGGACCGGGGTCGGCGGTGAACACCATGCGGACCGGGTCCTCGCGCGCGCCGATGCTCAGTGGGTGGATCTCCACACGCGGCACCGACGTGGAGATCGACGGGCAGACCTCCAGCATGTGGGCACCGAGGACCTTCGGCTGTCCCGGTCCGAAATGGTACGTGTAGTCCTCCATGAACGAGGTCCCGCCCGGCTCCCCAGCCGACATCGCCTTCAACGTGTACACGAGCGCCGCGGTCTTCCAGTCCCCCTCGCCACCGAAGCCGTATCCGTCGGCCATCAGCCGCTGGACGGCGAGGCCCGGCAGCTGACGGAGCCCGCCGAGGTCCTCGAAGTTGGTCGTGAACGCGCCGAATCCGCCGTCGTCGAGGAACCGACGGAGCCCGGCCTCGATGCGGGCGGCGTCACGCAGCGACCCGGCTCGCACTCCTCCGGGCCGAAGTTCGTCGGCGACGTCGCACGACTCGAGACACGCCTCGACGATGTCGTCGACCGCCGATTCTTCCGCCCCGTCGACCACCGCGACGAGATCGTTGACGCCGTACGTGTTGACGGACACGCCGAAGCGGTGCTCGGCCTCGACCTTGTCGCCCTCGGTCACCGCAACGTTGCGCATGTTGTCGCCGAAGCGGACGATGCTCAGGTTGCGCAGCGCCCGCGCCCCGATGCTCGCCCTGACCCACGTGACGATGCGACCGATCACCGTCGGATCGCTGATGTGACCGGCCACCGTCTTGCGCGCCACGCCGAGACGGGTCTGGATGTGCGCGAACTCGCGATCGCCGTGGGCGGCCTGGTTGAGGTTCATGAAGTCCATGTCGATGGTCGACCACGGCAGCGACACGTTCGCCTGGGTGTGCAGGTGGAGCAACGGCTTGCGCAGCTCGTCGAGACCCTGGATCCACATCTTCGCCGGCGAGAACGTGTGCATCCACGCGATGACGCCGATGCAACCGTCATCGCCGTTGGCGTCGAGGCACGCCCGGCGAATCGCCGTCGCGCCGGTGAGCACCGGCTTCCACACGAGGGTGACGGATGACGGAAGGGTGGGCGAGAGCTGCTCTGCGATCGCCCGCGACTGGACCTCGACCTGGCGCAGCGTTTCCGGGCCGTACATCTCCTGGCTGCCGGTGAAGAACCAGATCTCGCCCGATGTACGCAGAGGCCCGCGGGACGCAGGAGAGGAGCGCTCAGTCGCGGTCATGGTTGTTCCCTGGCCCGGGCGAGGAACCCTGGCCGTACTCGGTCTGGTAGCGGTGGTAGAGCGCGTCGATGTCGGCGGGATCGATCGTCGCCGGGACGCCGAGCTGGCGGGCGATGTGCACGCTGCGGGCGACGTCCTCGCACATCACCGCCGCCTTGACGGCGTCCCGCGCCGTCTTCCCGATCGTGAACACGCCGTGGTTCTTGAGCAGCACGGCCGGTGAGCGGTGGCCGCGCAGCGTCTCCACGATCGCCTCCCCGATGTCGTCGCCGCCGATCATCGCGAACGGAGCGACCGGTATCTCCCCGCCGAACTCGTCGGCCATCATCGTGAGGACGCAAGGGATCGACTCCCCCCGGCTCGCCCACGCCGTCGCATACGTCGAATGCGTGTGCACGACGCCGCCCACACCGGGAAGCCGACGGTAGACGTACGCGGACGCGCCGGTGTCCGAAGACGGCTGGTGTTCGCCCTCGACGACGTTCCCATCGAAATCGCAGACGACCATGTTCTCAGGTGCCAGCTCGTCGTACCGCACCCCCGACGGTTTGATCACGAACAGGTCGGCGCCGGGAACCCTGGCCGAGATGTTGCCGGCCGTCCAGACGACGAGCCCGTAGCGCACGAGCTCGCTGTGCAGCGTGGCGACCTCGACCCGCAACCGGGCAACGGCCGCGGCGATGTCGACCGCCAGGGTCATCAGCGCGCCCTCCGGCCGCGGCCACCCGGTTGCGAATCCGCTTGAGGCGGCGCATCACGTCACTGCCGCCGCGGCCGAAGTGATCGTGGAGCGCGGTGTACTCGGCGAACAGCTCGTCGTATTGGTCGGCGTTGGCGGCGATCGGCTCGTACACCTCCTGCGCCGGTCGTCCCATCGCCGCCGAGGCGGCGGTGACGTCCGGGTACGCGCCAGCAGCGACCGCGGCGTGGATCGCCGACCCGAGCGCAGGGCCTTGGTCGGATCCGATCACCGACAGTGGAAGGCGGAGCACGTCGGCGTAGATCTGCATCAGCAGCCGGTTCTTGGCGAGCCCGCCGGCGACCACCAGGTCGTCGACCGGCACCCCGGACTTCACGAACGCCTCGACGATCGTGCGCGCCCCGAAGGCGGTGGACTCCATGAGCGCGCGGTACACGTCCTCCGGTCGCGTCGTGACAGTCAGCCCGACGACGAGGCCCGACAGCCCGTGGTTCACGAGGATCGATCGGTTGCCGCTGTGCCAATCGAGGGCGAGCAGGCCGTGCTCTCCCACCGCCTGCCCGGTCGCCAGCTTCGTCAGGTGCTCGTGCACGCTGACACCGCCGGCCTCGGCCTCGTCGCGATCGCGGGCCGGGACGCAGTTGTCGACGAACCACCCGAAGATGTCGCCGACCCCGCTCTGGCCGGCCTCGTACCCCCAGAGGCCCTTGACGATGCCGCCGTCGACAACGCCGCACATCCCGGGGACCTCGCGCCGCTCCCGACCGTTCAGGACGTGGCACGTCGATGTCCCCATGATCGCGACGAGCCGGCCCGGCGTCACCGCCCTGGCGGCGGGCGCGGTGACGTGGGCGTCGACGTTCCCGACGGCGACCGCGATCCCCTCGGGCAGACCGACATGAGCCGCCATCTCGGCGGTCAGCGATCCGGCGCGGTCGCCGAGATCGCCGATCGGCTGGTCGAGCTTGGTGGCGACGAAGTCGGCGAAGCCGGGATCGAGCTCAGCCAGGAACTCTCGGCTCGGGTAGCGACCGTCCTGGAGGATCCCCTTGTAGCCGGCGCTGCATGCGTTGCGCACGTATCGCCCACAGAGCTGCCACACGATCCAGTCGGCCGCCTCGACCCAGCGATCCATCGCCAGGTACACATCGGGGTCGTCGACCAGCAGTTCAAGGCCCTTGGCGAACTCCCACTCCGACGAGATCAACCCGCCGTAGCGGGCGAGCCACGGCTCGCCGCGGCGAGCGGCCAGTTCGTTGATGCGGTCGGCGTGCGGCTGGGCGGCGTGGTGCCGCCACAGCTTGACGTACGCATGAGGCCGGTCCTTGAACTCGCCGAGCTGGCACAACGGCGTGCCGTCGGCGAGGGTCGGCACCATCGTGCAGGCCGTGAAGTCGGTGCCGATGCCGACGACCTGACCGGGGTCGATTCCAGCGTCGGCCACCGCGCCCCGGACAGCGGCGCCGAGCGACTCGACGTAGTCGTGGGGATCCTGCAGCGCCCAGTCCGGCGGCAGGACGGCTCCGGACACCGGGAGGACGCGATCCATCACGCCGTGGCGGTACGGATGCACCGCCGCGCCGACCTCGGAGCCGTCCTCGACGCGGGTCGACCACGGCCCGAGCGGTCAACGTGCCGAAGTCGACGCCCACGACGAATCGGTCGGTGCCGTCAGCGGACATGGGGCGCCTCCCTCGCGTGGCTCAGTGCTCCGGGCGACTCGAAGCCGGTCTTCATTCAGGAGACGGTGAACGTTAACGGCGTGTCTTGTCAAGTGGCTCGGCGGGTCCCGCCAGGGCGCCCTGTTAGCGTTAACAACAGCCGACCCGCTTGCGGGTTGTGTAGGGATGCCCGAGGGGGGCGCTCTGCGAATGCCCCTCGGCCGATTGCTACATTCGACCCGGCGATGTCGAGGCCGCCCGGAATGCACGACGTGGCCCGCGTGGCCCACGTGTCCCACCAGACCGTGTCGCGGGTGCTCAACGACCATCCCCACGTCCGCCCGGCGACGAAGGAGCGGGTCCAACGGGCGATCGCCCAGCTCGGATACCGGCGCAATGCCGCAGCGCGCTCGCTGGTCACCCAGCGCTCTGGGGTGATCGGACTGCTCACGCCGCGCACCGACCTCTATGGACCGACCAGCTCGATGGTCGCGGTCGAGGTCGCCGCCCGCGACGTCGGGTACTTCGTCAGCCTGGCGAGCGTCGCCGACACGTCCGTCGCAGCGCTGAGCGCAGCGGTGGAACACTTCAAGGACCAGGCAGCCGAGGCCGTTGTGCTGATCGCCCCGGAACGGGCGTGGATGACCGCGGCCCACCTCGTCGCCGCCGACGTTCCGGTGGTCACGATGTGCGCCGACTTTCGCCCCGCCCGGCCGTCGTTGGCCACGGTCGCGTTGGACAACCGGGCCGGTGCCCGACTCGTCGTGGCGCACCTGCTCGAGTTCGGCCATCGTGGAGATCGCGTTCGTCGAGGGACCGCCCACCTCGCCGGAGGCCGCGGCGCGCTTGCGCTCGTGGCGCGCCCAGCTGCAACGCGCCGGGCTGCCCGCCGAGCGTTCCTACCCCGGCGACTGGAGCTCGGCAAGCGGGTACGCCGCCGGGTGCCGCATCGTCGACGAGGGCGTGCCGTCGGCCGTGTTCGCGGCGAACGACCAGATGGCGCTCGGTCTCCTGCGGGCCCTCGCCGAAGCCGGTCTGAGCGTGCCTGGAGACGTCTCCGTCGCTGGGTTCGACGACGTCCCGGACTCGGCGTACTTCACGCCGGCGCTCACGACCGTGCGCCAGGACTTCACCGCGCTCGCCGCCCGCTGCGTCGACGTCCTCGACCGGATGCTCCGCGGTGAGTCGGTGAGCAGCGTGCGGATCCGGCCCGAGCTGGTGGTCCGTTCGAGTACGGCAGCGCCGCGACGCTGAAGGATGCACATATCAACGGCGTCGTCGGCACGGATCGCACGCTCCCCTACGCTTCTGACGTCGTGAACAGGAGCGGAACATCTGGGGCTGCGGTCGTCGGCATCGACGTCGGCGGCACGAAGACCAACGCCACGGTGCTCGACGAGCCGGGGACGTTCCTCGTCGACCGGATGGTGGAGACCTCGAGCCGGGTCGCCGAGGGACCCGATGCGGCACTGGAAGCGACCGCCACGGCGATGGAGCTCGCCCTCGCCATGGCCGGCGTGTCGCGATCGCACGTGCTCGCGGTGGGGCTCGATACTCCCGGGTCCGGCGAGCGCCACCGGCGTGATCTCCTCGAGGGGCGGCAACAACTTCCAGCAGCCTCCGTGGTGGGGGTTCGACGTGCGGGCGGCCGCCGAGCTGCGGCTCGGGCTGCCCGTGATCTACAACAACGACGGTAACGCCGCGGCCCTGTACGGCCATCTCCACCTGTTCGGCAGCGAGGCCGACTCACGGTCGTCTGTGTCGGCCATCGTCGGCACCGGCCTTGGTGGTGGAGTCATCGAGCGCGGCCATGTTGTTCGGGGCGCGGCCGGGATGGCGGGCGAGTTCGGTCACGTGCACATCCCGACGGACGGCCTACTCGAGCCCGACCAGCCGATGCCGAGGTGCAACTGCGGGTTCGGCGGGGACCTCGAGAGCATCGCCTCGCTGAGTGGCATCGAACGCAACCTGCTCCCCTACTGGCTGGCCAGGTATCCCGATCATCCGCTGACCGACGTCGCTGCGGTCTCGATGGCCGACGCCGCCAGGGCCGTCCGCGGCTTCGGCGAGCGGGGCGACGAGATGGCGATGAAGATCTTCGCCCAGCAGGCCGACGGCGATCGGGCGGATGTTCACGATCGCCGCCAACTACACCGATCCTGACGCCTACCTCGTTGGCGGCGGGGTCGTCGAGTCGAATCCCGACTTCCGTGACTGGTTCCTCGGCGTCGTGCGCGGGTCGACGACCCTGCGCGAAGAGCAGCGCGCGGTCGCCCGTTTCGCGGTCGTCGCCGACCTCGACATGGCCGGTGCGCGTGGCTCAGCGCTCGCGGCGATGCAGGCCATCCGGCCGGGTTGGTCGCTGGCCGTCTGAGGTTGCGCTCCAACGCCAAGGATGGAGCAGACCGGGCCGGAATTCGCTACCCACCCGGCAAGGGAACGGCGGAGGTGCGCAGCGGCGGAAAGCGGGTCGCAATTCCCCTCGCCGCGACCTGATACAGCGACACCGTCTCCGGGAGGCCGCGGAGCCGGTGGCTGCCGAGCGCGGTGAAGCGCACGCCGCCGCCGGCCCCGGACGCCTTGACGGCTTCTCTCGTGTTGGCCGACACGAGCACCTGGCCGCCGTGGCCGACGGAACAGATGCGTGCGGTCGTGTTGACGTCGAGTCCGACGTAGTTCGTGCGCGTCGACGTCGGGTAGCCGCTGTGGATCCCGATTCGGACGCGGACGTCGGTCTCGGCGTCGACCGACCACCCGTGTCCGGGCAGCTGGCGCTGTACGGAGACCGCCGCCTCGACTGCCGACCGCGGCGCCTCGAACACCGCGAAGAACTCGTCGGCCCTGGCCTCGACCTCGTGGCCGCCCGCACCGACGACGCATTGGCGCAGCACCGCCCACACCTCGTGGATCAGCTCCCGGTAGTGCTCCCCGAGGCGACGCACCAACGCCGTCGAACCTTCGACGTCGGTCATCAGCATCGTCACGAAACCCGCGGGCAGCTCGACCGTACGCCCTTCCCCCTGCCCGAGCTCACGTTCTGATTGCAGCTGGCCGGCGATGAATCCGACCGGGACGATCCTGAACTTCTTGGCGGCGTTGAGCAGCCGGCGCCGCGCCCGGTCGCGGGCCGCGTCGTCGTCGAAGTTGACCTGGCTGAACCGGGCCAGTGCATTGCGCACGTGAGCCGGATCGTGGATCGGCAGCCGTCGCTGCCCGCGCCCATCGATGTACGCGAATGCCCGATCCGGGAGCGCGGCTCGTACCTTCGGATCGAGGCGGACCATGGGGGGAACGTAGCCCCGGCGCGGGTCGCTCTGGGTGGCGTACGACTCGGAAACCGGGGCGGTGGCCGCCCAGTTCGCTGAATGTGCGGGCGGCACTCAGGACGGCGCCGGCCCGGTGGTCGCCCTGACCGTGAACGTCGGGGTGAGCACGTGGTCGCACGGGCTCGTCGACGGGCGGTCGATCGCGAGGTCGACAGCCAAGCTCGCCATCTCAGTGATCGGGTTGTGGACCGTGGTGAGCGGCGGCGCAGAGTATGCCGCGAACGGGATGTCGTCGAACCCGACGACCGACACCTGCTCGGGAACCGCAATCCCTCGATCGTGGGCGGCGTGGAGGGCGCCCAGGGCGATGTGGTCGGTGGCCGTCACGACGGCCGTCGGAGGATCGGGCGTCGACGCCAGGCGGCGGAACGCCTCGGCACCGGCGGCCGGGTCGTTGTCCGCGGCCAGGACGTGGCCGCTGCTCGGGGGGATCCGGCGCTCCGTCAAGCGTTCGACGAACGCCGTGAGGCGAGCCCGCACGTCGCCGTGCTGGCCCTCGCCGATGAACCCGATTCGCCGATGGCCGAGTCCGACGAGGTGAGAGATCGCGGCGTCGATCCCGGCCCGGTTGTCGACGTTCACGGTGTCGACGCCGGCGAGCGCGGTGCCCTGCCAGAGGGCGACAACCGGAACCCTCGACGCCGACAGGTCGTCGAGCATCCGCGGCTGATCGCGCATGTCGCCGAGCAGGATGATCGCGTCACAGTGGCGGGTCTCGAGCACGGCGCGGAGCTCGATCGCCTCGTCGGCCAGGCTGTGCGCGCTGCCGAGCACGACGTTGTAGTGACGCTTCGCGGGCGCGCATCGAGACGGCTTCGACCGCGTAGGCGAAGAACGGGTCGGAGATCTCCCGCACGATGATCCCGAGCAGCATCGTCTTCGCGCCGCGCAGACCCCGGGCGAGCGGGTTGGGCCGATAGCCCAGCCGGCTGGCCGCCTCGAGGACCCGCTGCCTGGTGACCTCGGCGATCGGCACGGTGGTGACCACGTCGTTGAGGACACGCGACACCGTCGATTGCGAAACGCCCGACGCTCGGGCGATGTCCTGCATGGTCAGCGGTCGCTCAGGTGGTTCCTCGGCGTGCGACACGCTGCTGTCCTCGTTCGTCGTCACGCTGGGACCACCCCGTTCCGGCTCAACGGCATCCCAGCCTGCCACGTCGGTGCGACGGCGCGACGGACCCGGACCGCATACGGTTGACAGCATAGCATTGGCTGCATAGGATTGCAGCATCGCCTTGTGGCTCCTACCGGGGGGAGGACCGATGAAGACGCAACGAGTGCTGCTCGCGCTCGCATTCACCGTGGGGACGGTGACGGCGGGGGTCACCACCGCTGCGGTTTCCGCGTCGAGCGGCGGCGGCGATCTCGAGATGTGGGAGCGATCCGGCGTTCGTCGCCCGTGAAGTCGTCACGCTCACGCTCTCGCTCGAGCCGCGCTGGATCGTGCCCGATCCGCGGATCGATGCGATCCGCAGCTGCGTGGCCGTCGAACGAGGGCCGCTGGTGATGTGCGCCGAGTCGGTCGACCTGCCGAACGAGCGTCACGTCGAGGATGCCGTCACACTCGCCACCGAGCCGACCGACGTGGCGCTGATCCCCTACCACCAGTGGGCGAATCGCGGACCATCCACGATGCGGGTCTGGCTCCCGAACGAGCCGACGAGCACCGACCATCAACGACGAACCCAACATCAACAAACAGGGAGCGCTCGATGAGCACGCTACAACCCGGTCCAGAGCACAAGTTTGCGTTCGGACTGTGGACCATCGGTCACCCGGGCAGGGACCCGTTCGGCGAGGTGGTGCGGCCGCCGATCGAGCCATGGGAGTTCGTCTACCGCCTCGGCGATCTCGGCGGTTGGGGGGTCAGCTTCCACGACGACGACCTCGTGCCCCCGGACGCCTCGGCAGCCGAGCGCGACGACATCCTCGACCGTTTCCGCAAGGCGCTCGATTCCACCGGGATGGTCGTGTCGATGGCCACGACGAACCTGTTCTGGCATCCGGTGTTCAAGGACGGCGCGTTCACCGCCAGCGATCGCGACGTCCGGCGCTACGCGATCCAGAAGACGATGCGGGCGATCGATCTCGGGGCCGAGCTCGGCGCCGAGACCCATGTCTTCTGGGGCGGCCGGGAAGGCGCCGAAGCGGTCGCGGCCAAGCCACCCCTCGACGCCCTGGCCCGCTACCGGGAGGCGATCGACTTCCTGTGCGGCTATGTGCACGATCGCGGCTATCCGACCCGGTTCGCCCTCGAGCCGAAGCCGAACGAGCCGCGGGGCGACACGTTCCTGCCCACCGTCGGCCACGCCCTCGCATTCATCGCCACCCTCGACCAGCCCGACATGGTCGGGGTCAACCCCGAGGTCGCCCACGAGACGATGGCCGGGCTCAGCGTCTACCACGGCGTCGCCCAGGCGATCGACGCCGGCAAGCTGTTCCACATCGACCTCAACGCCCAGCAGATCGGCCGCTACGACCAGGACCTCCGCTTCGGGTCGGAGGGGATCAAGGATGCCTTCTTCCTGGTCAAGTTGCTCGAGGAGTCCGGCTACGACGGGCCTCGTCACTTCGACGCCCGCCCGTACCGGGTCGAGGACACGGAGGGCGCGTGGGAGTTCGCCAGCGGTTGCATGCGCACCTACCTCGCGCTCGCCGCCAAGGCCCGGCGGTTCGCCGACGATCCCGAGATCCAGGACGCCCTCGCCGATTGCGGTGCGTCCGCCCTGGCCGACGCGACGGTCGGCCGGTTCACGCCGGACGCCGCGGAGACCCTCGCCACCGAGGTGTTCGACCCGGAGGTCTTGGCGAAGCAGGGCTATCGCAACGAGCACCTCGATCAACTCGTCGTCGAGCTGATCCTCGGACTGCGCTGAGCGCGGCTGCGGCGACCAATCATGAGCTCACGCTGGACAGGATAAACATATGATGATAACGTATGCATAACAACGTATTCAGGCGGGAACTCGCCGGTCACGGGACGTTCCCCGCTCACCGGGAGGGGGTCCCATGTTCGGAACGCACCCACGACACAGTGCCGTTCGTCTTGTCGTGCTCGTCGGGGTGGTGGGTCTGATGGCCGGCACCATTGCCGGCGTCTCGAGCGCCACCTCGGTGCCGAGCAGCGCCAGCATCACCGTCGAGCCCTTCGGCACCGTCGCCAACCCCGACAGCCCGTCGGACGGGCTCGACGTCGAGCTCTACACCCTGACCAACGGGGCCGGGATGGAGGTCACGATCATGACCTACGGGGGCGCGATCCAGTCGATCCAGGTTCCCGACCGGGACGGCACGCATGGCCAACGTGACGCTCGGCTTCGACAACCTCGATCAGTACGTCAACCAGAGTCCGTACTTCGGGAACATCACCGGGCGCTACGCCAACCGCATCGCCCTCGGTCAGTTCACGCTCGACGGCGTCGACTACCAACTGCCGATCAACAACGACCCCAACAGCTTGCACGGTGGCGACTTCGGGTTCGACAAGCGGGTGTGGGCGGCGGAGGAGATCCAGGACGGTGACAACGTCGGGCTGCGCCTCACCTACACGAGCCCCGACGGCGAGGAGGGATATCCGGGCACCCTCGACGTGACGGTCGAGTATCATGCTGACTGCCGGACAACGAGATCCAGATGACCTACCGCGCCGAACTGACCGACGACAACGGCCACGGTCGTCAACCTGACCAACCACGCCTACTTCAACCTGGCAGGCGAGGGCAGCGGCGACATCAACGACCACACGCTGATGATCGACGCCGACAACTACACGCCGGTAGACGCCACGCTGATCCCGACCGGCGAGATCGCCCCGGTCGAGGGCACGCCGATGGACTTCCGCACTCCCACGGCGATCGGTGAGCGCGCCCGCGACGGCAGCTTCGAGCAGCTCGTCATCGGCCGCGGCTACGACCACAACTGGGTGCTCAATCGCGAGGTCGGCGATGGCGAGATGTTCCTCGCGGCCCGCGCCGTCGACCCGGACAGCGGCAGGTTCCTCGAGGTGCTCACCACCGAGCCCGGCATCCAGTTCTACGCCGGCAACTTCCTCGACGGCACGCTGATCGGCACCAGCGGACAGATGTACCGGCAGGGCGACGGCTTCGCCCTCGAGACCCAGCACTTCCCCGACTCGCCGAACCACGAGAACTTCCCCACGACCGTGCTGCAACCGGGCGAGGTCTACGAGACCACCACGATCTACCGGTTCGGCGTCGAGTAGCAAGTGCTTCGCCCTCACTCCGCTTCGCTCCGTTCGGGCGAGTTTCGTGGAGCGGCTTCGCCGCACCCAGTTTGAAGCGACGGGCCAGCAAGCTGGCCCGTCGCAGGCGAGGGGGCTACCGCCCCCTCCCGCACCCCCGGCGGAGCCATACCGCGGCACGCTTCGCGACCGGTCCCGCACCCCCGACGGAGCCGTATCGCGACACGCCTCGCGACCGGCTCAGGTGGCGAGGATGCGCTCGATCACGCGCATGTTGCCGATCGCGTCCTCGGGCGGCACCGGAGCCGGCAGACCCTCGCGCACGGCGCGTGCGAAGGCGTCGGCCTCGGCCGTGTACGGGTCGCAGGGCGGCAACTCGAAGACGGACAGCCCCGGCGCTACCGGTGGCTCGCCGCCGGAGGCGAGGACGAGACGAGTCGGCAGGTCGGGCGGGATGTTGAACGGGATCTCGACCTCGAGGCGACCGTTGGTGCCGAACAGGTGGACGCGTTGGTCGGGTTCGACCTGCGTGGAACAGATGAACGACGCGTGCCGGCCGTCGAAGTCGAGGATCGCCGAAGTCAGCGCATCGGTACCGAACGCGGGATCGCGGCGAACCACGGCCGTCACGGCGCTCGGCTCGCCGCCGAAGAACCACCGTGCCACGTTGATCGGGTAACAGCCGATGTCCATCACCGCGCCACCGCCGTAGGCGGCGACGTTGCGGATGTTGACGGGATCGACGTTGTGGTACGTGAACCTCGCCTGGATCGCCTCCAGCTCCCCGATCGCCCCCTCGGCGACGAGCTCGTAGGCGCGCTGCCACAGCGGATGCAGGCGGTACATGAACGCCTCCATCAACAAGACGTCGGCGGCGCGGCAGGCCTCGATCATTTCGACGACCTCGGCGACACCGAGGCCGAGCGGTTTCTCGCACAGCACATGCTTCCCGGCCGCAGCTGCGCGCTTGGTCCACTCGGCGTGGAGGTGGTTGGGCAGTGGGATGTACACCGCTTCGACCACGTCGTCGGCGAGCACGTCGTCGTACGAGCTGTGGCTGTTGGCGATTCCGAGCTGTGACGCGGCCGCAGCGGCGCGGCCGGCGTCTCGCGAGCCGATCGCCACCACCTCGCACCACTGCGATCGCTGCATCGCCGGGATCACCTTGTTGAGTGCGATCGCCGCACACCCGAGCACGCCCCAGCGAACCTTGTCAGTCATCGCGATCCTTCCGACATTCGTCTCCAATCGAGCTCGACGAGCGCGCGCATCGCCTCCTCGGACGCCGCGGCGTCACCGGCGCGGATCGCCTTGGCCAACGAGGCCCGTGACGCCGCGGCCTGGCCGGCGGCGTCCTCGTCGTCGACCGTTCGACGGGAAGGCGGCCGCCTCGAGGGCCACCCTGATCAAGGCGCTGACGTGCGACAACAGCGTGTTGTGCGCGGCCTCGACGACCGCGCCGTGGAAGTCGAGATCGGCGGCGCGGCGGGCCCACGGCTCCGCCCACGCCGCCTCGACGCGCCGCTCGTTCGCCTCGATCTCCGACAACTCCTCGTCGGTGCGCCGCACCGCCGCCAGCCGGGCGGCGGTCATCTCGATCGTCGTTCGGACCTCCTGCAGCTCGTGCAGGTCGTCGCCCCGTTCCATGTCGGCGAACAGCCAACGCGATGACGTCTGCGTCGAGCACGTGCCAAGCCCGCCGCGCCCTGACTCTTGTGCCGGTTCTCGGCCGCACGTCGACGAGACCCTTGGCCTGCAGCACCTTGATCGACTCACGTACCACCGTCCGGCTGACCCCGAGCTCGGCGGCGAGGTCGTCCTCGTTCGGCAGCGGCGAGCCGGCCGACCAGCGACCGCCGACGACTCACGGCCGAGCTCGTCGACGACCCGGCCGTGGAGTCCCGCGCCGCGGGTAGCCGAGCTCGGTCATCGGCGCGGCACGGCGCCGTTGCCGGCACCGCGGTAGTCCGAGGCGATCAGCTCGGTCAGCTCGTGCAGCGAACCGGAGCCGACCGGGCGGTCGTACGTGATGCTGCCGTGCTGCAGGGCAACGACCCGATCGCAGACGTCGACGATCTGGGCGTAGTTGTGGGCGATCATGACCACCGACGTGCCCCCACGTCGCTTGAGCTCGCGGATCAGGTCGAGGATGATCAGGCTCTCCTTGACCCCCATCGCCGCCAGTGGCTCGTCGAGGAGGATGACCTTGGCGTTGGAGAAGACCGCCCGGGCGACGGCGATCGCCTGGCGCTGCCCGCCCGACAGGAACGCCACCTCGGTGTCGACCGAGGGCAGCCGAATTGCCATCTCGCCGAGGCGCTCCCTGGCTTCGCGGCGCATGCGGCGTCGATCGAGGAGCGGCAGCCAGCCCCACGTCGACTCCCGCTTCAGCGCCATGTTGAGGTAGACGGGCAGGTCGTTGATCAGGGCGAGGTCCTGGTACACGGTCTCGATGCCGCGCTGGCGGGCGTCGCTGACCGACCGCAGGGTGACCGGTTCGCCGTCGAGAAACAGCTGGCCCGTCGTCGGGTTGGTGGAAGCCGGTGAGGATCTTGATCAACGTCGACTTGCCGGCACCGTTGTCGCCGATGAGGCCGAGCACCTCGCCTTCTTCGAGGTGCATCGAGACGTCGCGCAGCGCCGTGACCGGTCCGAAGCGCTTGGCCAGCGACTCGGCGCGGATCACGCGGCCATGGACCTCCCCGTACAGGTGCGACGAGTGAGCGCCAGCGAACGAGCGGCCGACTTCGCTTGCGTGGCCGGGGAACGCACTGTCGGCCATCACGTCCTCCGCATCCGCAGCCGGAGACGATTGGCGGCGACGTTGAGGATCATCGAGGCGATGATCGCCACGCCGAGGATCATGTTGAACGTGTTCGTGCTGCTCCCCCCGATCACCAGGCCGTCACGTAGCACGCCGAGCACGACGGCGCCGAGGAAGGCACCGATGACGGTGCCAGACCCGCCGGCGAGGGCGGTGCCACCGATGACGGCGGCGGCGACGCCGTAGAACATCAGCTGTGAGCCGCCGGCCAAGGGGTCGAGCGAGGCGATGCGGATCCCTTCGCTGATCCCGCTGAAACCGGCGAGCGTGGCGGCGAGCATGAAGTTGCCGACCTTGATCCGCTTCGTCTGCACGCCGGCCTCGCGAGCGCCGATCGGGTTGCCGCCGGTGGCCACCGTGTACACGCCCCAACGCGTGTTGGTCAGCACGACGTGGAGGATCACCGTGAACGCCACGGCCCACGCAAAGCCGGACCACATGTACCGAGTGAGGTCGGCGCCTCCTAGCCAATCGGCGAGGGTGCCCGTCGGCGCCGGCTTGGGGTAGCCCTGGGAGAGCCGCACCGTGAATCCCTGGAGGAAGAACAGCATTCCCAGGGTGGTGATGAACGACGGCACCCCGGTCATCACCGTGATCGTCCCGTTGATGAGGCCGACCACGGCGGCGCCGGCGAGGGCGAACAGGATCGCCAGCGGCAGCGGCCAGCCCCACTCCGTGGCCTTCCACATGAGGAACGGGGTCAACGCGTAGATGTGGCCGAGCGACAGGTCGATCTCCCCGGCGATCAGCAGCATCACCTGGGCGATCGCGAGGATCGCCACCGACGCGGTGAATTGGGTGACGACGCGCATGTTCGCCGCTGTACCGAAGGCGTCGACGGTGATCCAGAAGTAGGCGATCAGCACGAAGGCGACGAAGGCGATGCTGGCCTCGCGCCGTCTGGCGATCAGGTCGGCGGCACGCGACACCGTCGAGGCCGGCTCCGCCGGCTCGGTGGCCGGCGGGCCGACGGCCGCTTCGCCGTCGTTCGCCTCGCTCTCGACGGTGTCCGTCATCTGCTGTTCAGCCGGCGGGCTCGACGATCTGCTGCGCGTCCGAGTCGCCCTCGAACCGGCTCGAGGTCTCGAGGAACAGCGACGCGGTCTCCGAGTTGAGGAACACGAGGCCGGTGTTCGTCAATGGCGGGAGCACGATCCCACCGGACAACTTCGAGAGATACAGGTACTGCACCGGCAGGAAGCCCTGCAGGTACGGCTGCTGATCGATCGTGAAGTCGAGCACGCCGTCGGCGACGAGCTGCACGGTCATCGGCAACAGGTCGTACCCGCCAGCGCCCTTGAGCCCGTTGTCCCGGGCCCCCTGCGCTTGCACCACCTGGCCGACCCCTTGCGTGCTGCCGGCGTCGACGGCGAACATCCCGGCGGCGTCGGTGTGACCGAGGTACCAGGCCTCGATGCGGTTGAGCTCCTCCGGGAGCTCGGCGCTCGTCTCGACCTGCTCGTACTCGATGTTGGCGCCGGACTCCTCGATGGCCTGGATCGCCCCGTCGATGCGCGGCTGGATGTTCAGCTGGCCCGGCGTGGCGATGAACAACCCGACCGTGCCCTCGCCGACGAGCTCGACGATGCGCTCGCCCATCGCCACGCCCGATCCGAAGAGATCCTGGCCGACGTAGGTCATTCGGGCGTTCGGGGCGTCGGCGTTGTAGGAGACGACCGGGATCCCGGCGTCGAGCGCCGCTTGGACCGGATCGTTGAACGCCTCGAGATCGACGAGCGCCACTCCGATCCCGTCGGCACCGCCGGCGATCGCCGCTTCGAAGGCGTTGACCATCTCGGGGATGTCGGACGTCTCCGAACCGGTCCATTGGAGGTCGTGCCGAGCAGCGCCGACGCGTCCTCGATGCCGTACTGCGTCGGGACGAAGAACGGGTTCGTCGTCACGTGGCAGATGAACACGAAGTTCCACTCCGGGGTCTCCGGGAATCTGCCGGCGGCCTTCAATCGCGACGGCGATCCGGCGCCAACGACGCGCCCCCCGGCGCTCGCCGCGACCAGCCCGCCGGCCGCCGCGATACCGGCGTTCCGCAACACCGTCCGCCGTGAGTGGCTTGTGCGTCCATCCGTCATGTCGATTCCCCCTTGATCCGCAATCATGTGATGATTGTCCTCGCTCAAGGATAAAAGATCACATGAATGACGCGCAAGCCCACCGTCCCGCGACCAGGGCGACCGCTCTAGGTTTGCAGTCATGCCTGACGCCGGTCCGAGCGCCGCTCCGGAACCCGCAGCGCCCATGGTGGCCGGCACGGTGCGGATCGGGATCGGTCTCGGCGTGCGGACGTGGCTCCACGGCCCTGAGTTCGGCGCGGTCGTCGACGAGGTCGAGGCGCTGTCGTTCGACAGCCTGTGGTTGTCGGAGCGGATCACCGGCCAGGCGCCTGATCCGATCGTGGCGATGTCGTACGGCGCCGGCAGGACGAGCCGGTTGAAGTTCGGGATGAGCGTGCTGGTGCTTCCGGGGCGAAACCCGGTGGTGCTCGCCAAGGAGCTGGCGACGCTTGCGGTGATGTCCGGCGGGCGGCTGCTCCCGGCGTTCGGTCTCGGTGTAGCCGACGGGCGTGAGCACCAGGCGTTCGGCGTCGAGCGCACCGAGCGCGCGGCGTGGTTCGACGAAGCGCTGGCCGTGATCCGAGCGTGTTGGCGGGGCGAGCCGGTCGACCACGACGGCAACCGATTCCGCTACGAGGGTCTGGTCGTCCGGCCGGTGCCGAAGCGCCTGGACGTCTGGCTCGGCGGCATCGCCCCTTCCGAGCTGCGGCGGGTCGGGCGGCTGGCCGACGGCTGGCTGCCATCGTTCGTGACCCCACGCGACGCGGCGGACGGGCGGCACGTGATCGAGTCGGTCGCCGCCGACCACGACCGGGAGATCGAGCCCGACCACTTCGGGGTGCTCATCCCCTACGTCGGCGACGCCCACCACGGGGCGATCCCCGACGAGCTCGTCGCCGGCCTGCACAAGCGACGGCCGGACCTCGACGACCCACGCGAACTGGTCCCCGTCGGGTGGGACGAACTGCGGACGACCGTCACGCGATTCGTCGATGTCGGCACCACCAAGTTCGTGATCGTCAGCGTTGCCGAGCCACCAACGGTCGATGCCTGGCTCGCCCACCTTCGTGAGGCCGCCGACGCCGTGCTCCCCCTCGAGAGCTCGATGGTCTCAGATTGAGCTCACCGTCGTCTCCACGGACGCCAACAGCCGTCTGTAACGCGATGTGCTGGAGCGGGACAGTTGAGCAACATCAAATTTTCCGTAGGAGGGATGGACATGACGAACGTCGTGGATGAGGCAAAGCTCGAGCAGTTCATGGGGCAGATGGTCGGCTACATGACCGGTGGTGCTCTGTGCTTCGGGATCTGGCTGGGCGACGAGCTCGGGCTCTTATCGGGCGCTCGCAGAGGGTGGACCGGCCACCGCCGACGAGCTGGCAACTCGGACGAAGTGTCATCCGCGGCTGGTGCGGGAGTGGCTCGACGGCCAGGTCTCCGGCGGGCTGATCGGATGGGACGCGGGCAACGACCGCTACGAGGTTTCGCCGGAGGCGGCACTGGCACTGGCCGACGAGAACTCGCCGGCATTCGTCGCCAGGGCGATGAACGCGTTCGGGTCGATGTTCATCGACATGCCCAAGGTCGCCGACGCGTTCCGCGGTGACGGTGCCTTGAGCTGGGGGGATCATCACCCGTGCCTGTTCTCCGGCACGGAGTGGTTCTTCCGCACCGGGTATCGCGCCGAGCTGCCGAACTGGATCGCCGCCCTCGACGGCGTCACCGACAAGCTCGCCGCCGGTGCCTCCGTGGCAGACGTCGGCTGCGGGCACGGCGCCTCGGTGGTCGTGCTCGCTCAGGCGTACCCGCAGGCGCACCTCACCGGCTTCGACTTCCACGCCCCGTCGATCGACACGGCGCGCCAGCGCGCCGACGAGGCCGGCGTCAGCGGGCAGACGTCGTTCGAGGTCGCGGACGCCAAGGGTTATCAGGGGATCTTCGATCTGATCTGCTTCTTCGACTGCCTGCACGACATGGGCGACCCCGTCGGCATTGCCCGGCACGCGTTGGAGCACCTCGCCGAGGACGGCACCGTGCTGCTGGTCGAGCCCTTCGCCATCGACGGCCGCGCCAGCAACATCGCCGGCAACCCGATGGCGGCGCTGCTGTACACCGCGTCATCAGCGATCTGCACCCCGAACTCGCTGTCGCAGGAGGTCGGACTCGGACTCGGTGCCCAGGCCGGCGAGGGGCGGCTCCGTGCGGTGTTCGAAGAGGCCGGCTTCAGCCGGTTCCGTCGCGCTGCCGAGACACCGCTCAACCTCATCCTCGAAGCCAAGCCGTGACCGTTCGACGCGCGAGTCCTGACCCGACGTGTCTGCCGGATAACTGCCGGCCGCCGTTTCCCGCTCGGCGTAGCGTCGAACGGAGTGGGCGATGAGGCGGGACTGGTCGAGCGGCTTCGAGCCGGCGACGAGTCGGCGTTCATCGAACTGGTCACGCGCTACCAGGCTCGGCTGATCCGGGTCGCCGAGGCGACCGTGGGCAGCCGAGCGGTGGCCGAGGAGGTCACTCAGGACACATGGCTGGCCGTGGTGCGAGGCGTTGAGCGCTTCGAGGGTCGCTCGTCGTTCAAGACGTGGCTGTTTCACATCTTGCTGAACCGCGCCCGCACCGCGATCGGCCGCGAACAACGCGCCGGCCGTCCCGAAGGCGACCTCGAGGAGCGCTTCGACGCTTCAGGGGCGTGGTCGAGCCCGCCCGTACCGTGGTCCGAGCAGGTCGACGACAAGATCGTCGCCTGTGATCTCGCAGCTCGGGTCCGTGCGCTCTTGCCGCAGCTTCCCGAAGCTCAGCGTCACGTCGTCGTGCTCCGCGACGTCGAAGGCGTCGAGCCCGGCGAGGTCGCTTCGCTGCTCGGCATCAGCGACGGCAACCAGCGCGTCGCTGCTGCATCGCGGTAGGGCCAGGCTGCGCGACCTGCTCACCGCCCAGATCGGTAGCGTCCGATGACGATGCGGATGTGGCGTCGACGTCGGGCCATCGTGTGCCGGCAGGCCGTTGCCCTGATGACCGACTACCTCGAGGGGACCCTGACGGGACGCGACCGGGCTCGTCTCGAAGCCCACCTCGCCGAGTGCCCGCACTGTTCGGAGTACCTTGCCCAACTTCGAATCACCGTCGACGCGCTCGGCACGGGCCGAACCCGATGACCTGCCGGACGAGGCGCTCGACGAGCTGGTTGGTCTCTACCGGCGCTGGCTGGTGGACTGAGCAGGCCCGTCGAAGTGTCGACCATTGACCCAGAATCTGGTTGTCCTCGGTCCCACCACGCGATCTGGTTGTCAGTCAACGACCGGCGCCGGGCGGTAGCACCGCGACGTTGAGCCAACGTCCACCGGTGACCTGACGAACGACGAACGTCCTGGCGAACGGCGCCGACGATCGCGATCGCACGTTGCCGGCGTCGTCGTACATCTCCGTCACGACCGTCCCCGTGGAGTCGAGGCCAAGGCTCAGTGCCTCCTGTCGACCGAACGGGACCAGGAGCACAACGTTCACGTCATCGACCTGGTAGCGCTCGATGACGGTCGTTCCGGTCGCCACGGCGTCGGAGATCCGGCCCTGCATCTCGTCGAGCCGGTCACCGTGATCGACGGCCTCGAGGATCGACGCGTCGCCCTCGAGGAGCGCCTGGTTCTCGAGCTCGAGGTTCTCGACCAGCGTGAGCACGACCGCTTGGGCTCCCCGACCGGCGATCTCGTGATTCCAGTCGGACACGTCCGACTCGACGGAGATCGTCGGAAACGTCGCCGGGTCGATGTCGTGAGCGGCGCGGTCGAGGATGTCGGCCGCGTCGGGGAGGACGACCCCGCGCGCCGGTGCTCCGGCGACGACGATGCTGCCGCCGACGACGGCGAGCCCGCAACCGATCAACGCGATGCGGACGACAGCAGGAAGTCGACCGGCGCCGCTTCCGTTCGCCAGTCGGGCGGCGAACCGGCCGAGCTGGTCCGCCGCTGACTGCGGCTCGGGGGCGAGCCGATCGAGGATCGGACGCGCGGCGCACACGACGACGAGACCGCCGAGCAGGGCCACCTTGGTCCCGAACTCGTTGGTCTGGGTAGCGATCAGCAAGGTGCTGGCGATGCCCACGATGACGCCGAACAGCGCACGGCCGACCCGCCCGGTGGGCACGGTCTTCGGGTCGGTGATCATGAAGAAGACGAAGACCAGCACCTCCGGGGAGGTCACGATCACCCGCCAGAAGTCGAATCCGCACACGGGCGCAAACGCCCACCGCGCCGTCATGCAGTGGCCCGTTGCCGCGAGCAACCCGAGGCCGATCACGAGCGTGAACCAGAACGAGCCGGCGACGGTGAGCAGGCGCAGGCGGGCCGTGATCAGCAGGCCACCCGTGATGATGACGGCGTAGGCGGTGATCATCGAGGCGTTGAGCGGAGCCCACCAGAAGTCGAGGGGCTCGACGCGACCACTGCCGAGCACGATGAAGGCGACGACGAGCCCGATGTTCGAGGGGTTGAAGAGGTGGGCGCCGCGATAGCGGATGACGTACTTGGTGAGCAGCGAGAAGGCGGCGACGCCGGCGAACACGTACCACTTGTGGAAGCTCCACGGGGCATCGGCCGGCGTCCCCGGGACGCGCAGGATCAGCGCGACACCGCTCCCCGTGAGCATCGCGCTGGCCGGCCAGACGACGGCTCGGCGCGAGCGGAACGTGAAGACCACCTCGATGACCGCGCACGTCAGGATCGCCGCCAGGATCTGCGGCACGCTGACGTGGAACGCGAGGCCGAACTGGCCGAGGACGTGGATCGTGACGATGACAGCGGCGACGTGCAGTCGCGGATCACGGATGCTCGGCCAGAACACGGGGTACGTGCTCCGGCCGAGAGTGATGGTCCGGCTGGTCACATCTCCCCTGCAGTGGCGTCGACGGTGCGTGGAACTCTAGACGGCGACGCGTCGAATCCGGACTACCGATCGCGGCCGCCGATCTGGCAGAGTCTGGGGCCGCTGTCTGGCGGAGGCGAGCAAATCGGAGGTGTACGTGACGCTGCCGAGTGAACCGATCGGGAGCATCCCGCGGCCGCATGAGCTGCAGGAGGCGATGCAGGAGGCCGCCGCAGGACGGATCGCCGGAGAGGAGCTCGCTGCGCTCTTCGACAAGGCGGTCGTCGACACCCTGCGACGGTTCGAGGAGACCGGTTCGGCGGTCGTCACCGACGGCGAACAGCGCAAACCCAGCTTCGCCACGTACCCGATCGCCGGCCTGACCGATCTCGATCCCGGCGGGGTCACGATCCCGTTCGCCGACGGCCACACTCGTCAGCTGCCTTGCCTCACGGGAGGTCCGTTCCGTTACACGACAAAGGCGTGGTCGTATCTCGACTCGGCTCGCGGGCACACCACAGCACAGCTCAAGCAGGGCGTCATCTCGGCATCGGCGCTGAGCCTGCTGTATCCACAGAACGGCATCACCGGGTACCCCAGGGAAGCCTTCCTCGACGATCTCGTCTCCGAGGCGGCCGAGGAGATCCGTGGCTGCGTCGACCGTGGTGCGATCGTGCAGATCGACTTCACCGAGGCGCGCCTGTCGCTCAAGCTCGATCCGTCGGCGGCGCTTGCTCAATGCGTTCGTCGAGCTCAACAACCGCGTGCTCGAATGCCTGACCGACGAGGAACGGGCCCGCGTCGGCGTGCACACCTGTCCGGGTGGTGATCAGGACTCCACCCACAGTGCCGACGTCGACTACGCGTCACTGCTTCCCGGGTTGTTCCGCCTCGATGTCGACACGTTCTACGTACAGCTCGCCAGCGAACCCGACCGCGAGCGGGTCCTTCGGCTGCTCGCCGAGCACGCCGGCGGCGGCCGACGCATCTTCGTGGGCGTGATCGACCCGATCGACCCACGAGTCGAGACCCCCGAGGTGGTCCGTGACCGCGTGCTCGAGGCGGCGCGGTTCATCGACCCGCAGCACCTCGGGACCACCGACGACTGCGGCTTCTCGCCGTTCGGTGACGACGCGTCGACGTCCCGCGACACCGCCTTCGCCAAGATCCGGTCTCGGATCGTCGGCACCGCCATGGCCTCCGACGGGCTCGGCATCTGAAGCGCCGCACCGGCCGGCCACCGCGGCGCCGGGTGTGGTTCAATCCGAACGTGCGGCGACCCGGCTACCTCGTCCTCGGAGCCGTGCTCGCGGTGGGCACGACGGCTGCTTGCGGCGGCGACGACGGCACCGCACCGGCGCTCGCCGCACCGGCGTTCGTCGCGGAGACCGGCGCGATCGACCATCGCTATGCCGGCGACTTCCAGCACTTCGTCGGAGGCGGTGTCGCCGCCTTCGACTGCGACGACGATGGGCTCAGTGAGCTGTTCCTCGCCGGCGGCAGCGCACCGGCTGCGCTGTACCACAACGGCAGTGAGCACGGCGGCGCGCTGCGGTTCACGCCACTCCCCTCCCCTGTCACCGATCTGACCGCCGTCACCGGCGGCTATCCGCTCGACCTCGACGGAGACGGCATCACCGATCTCGTCGGGTTGCGAGTCGGAGAGGATGTCGTGCTGCGCGGGCTCGGCGACTGCCGGTTCGAGCGCGCCAACGAGTCGCTCGGCATCGACGGCGGTGACACGTGGACCGTCGCCTTCAGCGCCACGTGGGAAGGCGACGCCTCGCTGCCGACGCTGGCGTTCGGCGACTATCTCGAGGCCGACCGCGAGGGGTGCGAGGACAGCCGGCTGCTGCGCCCAGATGCCGGCGGGGGTTCTGGCGATGCGAGGTACGGAGCGCCGATCGCCCTGGCCCCTGGGTACTGCACGTTGTCGATGCTGTTCTCCGACTGGAGTCGGTCGGGGCAGCGCGACCTGCGGGTGAGCAACGACCGGCACTACTACCGCGACGGGAACCGAGCAGTTGTGGCGGATCGACCCTGGCGCGGCGCCTCGGCCGTACACCGAGGCGGAGGGGTGGCGCCCACTGCAGATCTGGGGCATGGGGATCGCCAGCGAGGACCTCACCGGCGACGGCTATCCCGAGGTGTACCTGACGAGCCAGGGCGACAACAAGCTGCAGACCCTCGCCGACGGTCCGGCGCAACCGGCGTACGAGGACATCGCCCTCGAACGCGGCGCCACCGCCCATCGGCCGTATACGGGCGGCGACGTCCTGCCTTCGACGGCATGGCACGCCGAGTTCGCCGACGTCAACAACGACAGCTTCCTGGACCTGTTCGTCGCCAAGGGCAACGTCGAGGCGGAGGAAGGGTATGCCATCCGTGACCCCAGCAACCTGCTGATCGGCCAGGGCGACGGCACGTTCGTCGAGTCAGCCGAGGCGGCCGGGATCGTCAGCTACAACCGCGCCCGCGGCGCCGCCCTCGTCGACCTCAACCTCGACGGGCTGCTCGATCTCGTCGTGGTCAACCGCGTCGAACCGGTCGCGGTGTGGCGCAACGTCGGCTCCGGCACCGCCGACGCTCCGGCGGCGATGGGCAACTGGCTCGCCGTCCGGCTGCGCCAGCCGGCGCCCAACACCGACGCCATCGGCGCGTGGGTCGAGGTGCGGGTCGGCGAGCGCACGCACGCCCATGAGGTCACCGTCGGCGGCGGTCACGCCGGGGGGCAGCTCGGCTGGCTGCACTTCGGGCTCGGCGACGCCGACGGCGCCGAGGTGCGAGTGCGTTGGCCCGATGGCGCGGCCGGTCCGTGGATCGAGCTCGACGCCAACGGGTTCGCGATCATCGAGCGCGGCGCGACGGAGCCGACGCCGTGGCCCGCTGACGAGGACGGATGAGGGCTGCGGCCCGCTCCAGCGGCAGGAGGGCGGAAGCAACCAGCTCCCGCTCACTCATCGGCGTGGTGGCCAAGATCGACCAGCACTCCGACCGGCTGCTGCTCGTGCGCGCGGCCTGCGTCGCGGAAGGAACCTGGCACTCGGATCGATGAGTCTCGGCACCGTGAGTCGTCTCAGTCTGACAGGCTCCCCAGGGAGCCCGCGAGCGCACGAGACGAGACAGCGGAGGACACCATGACGACCACGCCCGGCAACGCGAGCAGCAACCTCCCCGGCAAGCCGCCAGTCGTCGACCTGGCCACCTGGCAGGCGGCGCGCGAGGAGCTGCTGGTCCGCGAGAAGGCGCACACCCGTGAGGGCGACGCGATCGCCGCGGCCCGGCGGCGGCTGCCGATGGTCGAGCTCGACGGCACGGTCGAGGTCACCGGCGTTGACGGGCCGGTCCCGTTCCTCGACCTGTTCCAGGGTCGCGACGAGCTCGTGGTCTACCAGCACATGTGGTACGACGGCGCGCCGCACCAGGGGCAGTGCGAGGGCTGCACCACCACGGCCTGGCACGTGAAGGACGCCGTCTACCTCAACGCCCGGGGCGTCTCGTTCGCCGTCCTGACCTCGGGCCCGTGGGACGAGGTGGCTCCCTACGTCGAGTTCATGGGTTACACCCAGCCCTGGTACTCGGTGCGGGGCGTGGAGGCGCCGGTCGGCGGAGAGATGGGGCACATCGTCTGTTTCCTGCGCGACGGCGACCGCGTGTTCCTCACCTACTCCACGACGGGCCGTGGCAACGAGCCGGTCAACGGGTCCCTCGGCCTGCTCGACATGACGCCCTACGGCCGCCGCGAGGCGTGGGAGGACAACCCCGAGGGCTGGCCCGAGGCCCCTCAGGCCGGCTCGCCGGTCGGTGGGCATGGCTCGCCGATCTGCTGGTACTGGCGCTCGGACGCCGACGGCGTCGCCACCTGGGGCCCGACCAGCCGGCCCGTGCCGCAGTGGACCCGCCCCGGCGCGACCCCCGTGGAGACCCTCGGCCGCCAGGGCCACCACCACTGACGCGGGTTCCGTCGGGCTGGACGTGGCCGCGCCCTCGGGCAGGACAACATCGAGTCGCCACGGTAGACCCTGGTGAGGCCCGGCCCGATGACGACGACAGCGGCTTATCGGTAGCGGGTGTGCTGCGGTCGCTCGACCCCGACCAGCCGCGCCCAGTCACGGATGTCGGCCCGCGTCACCCAGGCGACCGGATGGCGAGCATCGGTCGGGCGCGGCTCGGGCAGCTCGTCGAAGAACCTGTGATAAACCGGCGTCCGCACAATGGGTGTCGCCGCCGGCGACGCCGTGCCACTTCCTGACTCCGGCCCGGGGCGGGTTACCCGAGGCTCACCTTGACCACCCCGGCCACGACGATCGCCACGCCGACGGCGGTGCCGGCGACGCCATAGAACGTCAGCGGTGGCTTCAGCCACTCGACTCCGACCTGAGCGAACACGGGGCGGAGCATGTAGTGGAAGCGGTGCGCGAGGGGAGCGCGGAGGTTTGCCCTCGCCGAGTGGAACCACGGCCACCGCAGGAATTCTGGTGTCCAGTCGTCATCGAAGCGGACGATCCCCTGGACCGTTCCAATCTTCGTGGGTCTCCTAGGCAAGGCCGGCAGTGGCCTGGCCAGGAATTCGTCGCAGACTGCCTTCACCGCCGGATACCGCAGACGGCCCTTGGGGACGAACAGCAGCAGTCGTTCCGGGCTCAGGCGCGACACAGCCTGCTGCAGCTCCCACCGCACTCCCTGTGTGGACGAGGCCCGCAGCACGACCAGCCGAGCGCTCGCCAGCAGGTCGGAGACCCTCGCCTGCCAATCGCCGTCGCCTACGTACATCCTGGCGGCGCCGAGGTCGGGAAGACTCTCCTTCGGATCCCCGATGGCGACGAAGGGCCCGATGCGGTTGAGCACCAGCGCTACCTGCTCCTCCTCGGTCCTCAGCTGGAAGAACCCCTGCATGAGGTGCGCGTCAGCGACCTTCTCGTCGTCAGCAAAGCTGCGCAGATAGACGACGGGTCGCTGAGAGTCCGAGGTGGGCACGACGTCCGACGTCGCGGCCTGCAGCTTGCGACCCGTCCTGGACAGGTGACGTCCGACGGAGCCGACGCCAACCGCGGCGACCGACCCGCCGACGATGGCCGCGTAGGTCGGGGCATTACCCCACTCACGGTCCGGAACCATCGATACCAGCCCGAGCCCGCAGATTCCCAGCGCCATCAGCGCGTATCCCATCCAGATCACGCGTGTGGCTCGTGTCTGCGGGCGCCACGAGGGCGGCGGTGTGGGTTGTGCCATGCGGGCGGTCTCCCCGTCGACAGCGGGCGGTTCCTGCCGGTCACCTTATGTGTGCACGCGGTCGGGGTCGTCAGATAACTACCGCCGCAACATCTCGATCGGGTATCCCATTTTCCGGGGAGACAACGTCTGTCGACGAGGAGAGGTCATCTCAGAGCGGAGGAAGTGCGACGGCGAGTTCCGTGAGGGGGTAGTCAGACACCATGGGCGCCGACTTGACCAGGTACGGGTGGATTTCGACCCGTGACGTCGAGCGGTAGGTCGAAGGCAGCCGGGAAGTGCGAGTCCTGCACCTGTTGCGCCGCTGCGTGGGCACCGACCGCGGCCAAATCCTCGACCGATGACGGATCGTCCATCTTCCGGAGCTTTTCGATCCGCTCGGAGTCGGCGTTGAAGCCGACCTCGCGCAGCAGCCAAGTGCTGTCGAGCTCAACGTTGAAGCGCAGGTAGGTCAGCAGTGCCTGGCCACCGAGCTGGTCATCGCGGAGGTCGCCGATCTCGCGATCGATCCGCGTCGGGATCGGACTGTAGGCGAGCGCCTGGAGCACGGTCTGATTCAGCGCGTCGGCATCGGTCATCATCGACACGAGCGCCTGCGCCGCTGCCACGGCGGCACGGCGACGCACCAGACCCTCCGTGTTGATCTCGGCCGGTGCAGAGCCGGTCCCGACCGACACGAGGAGCAACTGGTTCACCCCGGTCGGCCAGCCGAGCGAGTACCCGTGGAGTGTCGCCACGAGGAACATCAAGAGCGCCGGATTGTTGGCGGTGCTCACGCCACCATCGATGAACCGGCCAGTCAGCATGCTCTGTAATCTCGATCGGCTCGTCGTCGAAGTAGTGCGGGGCGGCGGTGCTTGCCCGCACCACCTGCGCCAACCCGTAGTCCTTGTTCGGGATGGCGTTGCTCTCGGGCCGTTGTGCGAAGTACCGGCCGCGCGGCAGGTTCATCAATGGCCACTGGCTCGACGTGTCGAGACGCTTGGTCACGACGACCAAGCCGGTCCGCAGCTCCGGCGACCCGAGGGTGAGGCTTCCGAAGTGGCGCTCGAGGACCGTGCGGAGGCGGCCGGACCGATACTTCGGCACGAGCACACCGAACCGCCAGAACGGCTTCACGAACACTTCGCCGGCCAGCTGCTGGTACAGCGTCTGGATCTCGGCGACCGAGTCGCCCTTGGCCAGACAGGCGGCGATCACTGCGCCGGTCGAGGTGCCGCCTATGAGATCGAAGTAGTCGGCGAGACGGAACGCAGCGGGGTCCCTGCGGCGCGCCGCCAGGATCTCCTCGACTCGGGCGAGGTAGGACAGCGACAGGGCGCCGCGCACGCCTCCTCCGTCGAGGGCGAGGATCCGCTTCGGACCTCCGCGCTCGTACAGACGGTCCTCCAGCTCCGTCATCGACGCTCCCTCCTGCCCCCACGACCCGGTGCCGTAAGCTACTTCGGCCAGAGGGGGCCCCATGTGGTTTGTCCATGCCGGGAACCGTGTCGATGCCACCGACCGTGAGCAACCACGGTTTCCGGAAGCGACCGTCGACCGCTTCGAGCGCCGGCTGCGGAGGTTCCTCGAGGAAGCGCAGCCGTCGGGCGTCGTGAGCGCGGCGGCCGCCGGCGCCGACCTCCTCGTGCTCGACGTGGCCCGTGACCTCGGGTTGCGCTATGAGGTCGTGCTGCCCCTCCCGATCGAGGAGTTCGTCACCCGGTCGGTGGCTGACCGCGGCAATGCGTGGGTTCGGCGCTTCCGGCGCGTGGTTCCTGATGTGTCGCGGGCGATCGTGGTCGATCTGTCCGCCTACGACGACTGGTACCTGCGCGGCAACGATGTCATCCTCGATCACGTCTCGGACGTCGCCGACGGCGAGGGCGTGCTGGCGGTGACGGTCCGATCCGCACCTGACGACGGCCCGGCGAGCGCGACCGACGAATTCGCGCGTCGGGCGCGAGGCCGAGGGCTCACCGTGATCGACCTCGATCCGACGAGCGACGCGAGCGGGCGGGCGTTCGTGGTGATGCCCTTCGGCGTGAAGCCCGATCCGTCCCGGCCCGACATCAAGATCGACTGCGACGCCACGTTCCGCAAGCTCATCGTCCCGCTGCTCGAGGACGCCGACCTCGACTGGACCCGCGCCGACCGGGCGACGGAGGCCGGCATGGTGCACGTCGGCATGTTCAACGAACTCGCGACGGCCGACGTCGTCGTCGCAGATCTTACGCTCGAGAACCCGAACGTCCTGTACGAGCTCGGCATCCGCCACGCGCTGCGCCCCCGGTCGACCGTAATGCTCCACCGTAACGGTGGGTTCAGCATGTTCGACCTGCGACCGCTGCGTGAGTTCCGCTACGACCTCGCCGGCGCCGTGATCACCGACGAGGAGGCACTGGCGGCGATCAAGCGGATCGGTCCGGCGATCGAACTGGCGAAGGCGGCAAGCACCGAAGTCGACAGCCCGTTCCACGCCCTGTTCGAGCTGTCGCCCCCGACCTTCTCCGTACGGCCCCGCGCCAGCAACTTCACCCTCGAGGCCTTTCATGAGCTCGCGAGTCGCCTGGCGGCCCTCGAGCGCCACTCGCGGCGGCGAGACGCCACCGCGATCACCGACGAGGAGATCGATGGCCTGATCGACGACGTCCGGGGTCTCCAGATCGAGGAACGATCCAAGCGGGCGTTGCTGTTCCGGCTCGGCGTGCTGCTCCGTCAGCTCGGTCGCTACCGGCGCGCTCTCGACGTGCTCGATGCGCTCCAGCTAAAGACCACCGACTCGGGCTATGCCGAATCCCGCAAGGAGCAGGCGATGAACCACCGTCGGCTCGGCGAAGCGGTGCAGCGCAACGGTGGCGACCCCGAGCCGGAGTGGGCGACGGCGGCGCGACTGCTCGACGACGCCTTGACGGTCGAGCAGCTGGACCCGGATGCCTACGGTGTCGCCGGTGGCCTCGCCAAGCGGCGGGCCGATCGCGCCCTGTCCGCCGGCCGGCAAGGCGAGGCGGAAGTGCTCCTGCGCGACGCGGCGCGCCACTACGGCGACGGCATCCGCGCCGCCCCGTCCGACTACTACCTGCTCCTCAACCGGGCGACCACGCTGCGCGTCCTCGGCCAGCACTTCGACGACTCTCGCGCCCTGGACGAAGCCCGCCTACTGCTGCCTGTCGCCACCTACTTCGCAAACCGGGCCGCCGACGCCGATCCCAACGACTTTTTCGCAGCAGTCAGCTCTGGGGAGCTCTGCTACACCGGCTACGCGATCGCGAAGGCAAAGGCCCGCGGTGGTACGAGGGCGGCGCGATGTGCCGAGCGCTGGTACGCGGACGCCATGGGTCGGGGCGCGAACGCCGACGAACGCCGCGCCGTGCTCGATCAACTCGCCTTCTACAGACGCCTCGACGGACCCAGCGAACTCCTGGACCGCCTGCGGTCATTGGTCGGGGCAGGCTGACCCGACGACAAGCGACCGACCACCGCTGAAGGTCGCACCTTCTCACCTCCTCGCTTATGTCGCGCCAGAAGACCGGATGTGGTCGTTTCACGCGACATAAGCGCCGTTTCGATGGTTCGACGACCAGATCTCGACGCGACGGCCAGGTGTCGACGCGGTCCGGTGAGGCTGGACCGAGACGATTGCCCGTACGATCTGGTCGCAGGCCAGTCTGATCGCCGTGAGGATTAGGGCAGCCTGCGTGCGGATCGCAGAGTTCGCTCCCGCACCTCGACGAAAGTAGGCGTGAGATGACCGCAGCAGTGATCGACGACCCGCGCAGTGACGTGACCCTGGCGTGGTGGTTCCTCGATCTTCTTGTCGTCGAGCATCGGTGCGCACCGGGCATGGAGACGATCGTGCTGGAGATGACCTTGCCGGTGGGCTCGTCGGCACCTCTGCACGTGCACGACGATCTCGACGACACGTGGTACGTGCTCGAAGGCCAGATGGTGGTGCGATGCGGTGGTCGACGTGTCGGTCGCTGGTGCCGGACATTGGTTGTCGATGCCGCGTGGTGTGCCGCACACCTTCCGGGTCGTTGGTGATCGACCGGCGCGGATCCTCCTCGTGCACGACAACGCCACGTTCCGCGACCTGGTCCGGGACCTCGGCGTCGCGGCCCAGGCGCGAGTGCTGCCCGATCGACCGATCGTTCCCTCGCCCGACGAGCTGGCCCGGGTCGCCGCCGGCCACGACCTCACCCCGATCGGACCACCGATGAGTGCCGACGACGCCGACGCAGTCCTCGCCGGCGCCCGCTGAGCTCGCAATCGGGCGCCGAACGTCGGCCACCGCGCCTCGGGGCCAATGAGAGCGAGGTTGTGATGCACAGGGGTCGACAATGATGAGCGGGGCGTTTCCCGAGATCCGGTACACAGATGTCGAGGGCGTCGCGATCGCCTACGAGGTGCGCGGCGGAGGACCGGTCGATCTCGTGTGCGTCCCACGGACGATCACCAGTTTGGCGGCAACGACGCTGGACCCGATCGTCGCCGGGTTTTTCGACCGGCTGGCATCGTTCGCCCGGTTGATCCGGCTCGACAAGCGCGGGATGGGCATGTCCGATCCGGTGGTCACGGGTGACACGCCGCCGCTCGAACAACAAGTCTCAGACGTGCTGGCCGTGATGGATACCGTTGGTTCGGACCGCGCCGCCCTCTACGGCGCGGCGTCGGGCGGTCAGGTTGCGTTGTTGTGCGCGGCGCTGCACCCCGAACGGGTCACCGCACTGGTTCTCAGCGACACCGTCGCCCGCTACCTGCACGCCGACGACTACCCGTGGGGATTGTCGATGGAGACTCGCGACCGAACCCTGAGGGCCTTACGTGAGCGCTGGGGCGATCTCGACCAACCCTCGTTTCTCTACGCTGGCGCGCCGAGCAGGGTCGGCGAAAAGGACTGGCCGCGCACCCTTGCCCGGATGGAGCAGCTCAGTGCCAGCAGGAGCGCGGCCGTCGCCGAAGTGCGCGCCTACTACGACTCTGACGTGCGCGAGGTACTTCCGCTAGTACGCACTCCCACCCTCATCATGTATCCCGAAGCGGTTCCCTGGAGAGGCGACGGCGCCCGTTACCTCGCCGAGCATCTCATCGACGCCCGGGTGCTCAGCGTGCCCGGAGCCGACATGGCCCCATTCGGGTCCGACTACGCCGCCCAACTGGCGGCGACGACCGAGCAGCTCCTCACCGGCGTGCGCTCAACCGTTCCGACCGACCGGGTCCTCGCCGCGGTGCTCTTCACCGATATCGTCGGCTCGACCGAGCGTGCCACCGAGCTCGGCGACCGGGCCTGGCGCGAACTCCTCGACCGCTTCCGCGCCGTTGTACGCGACGAGCTGGCCCGCTTCCGCGGCCGCGAGATCGACACTCGCGGCGACGACTTCCTCGCCACCTTCGACGGCCCCGCCCGCGCCATCCGATGCGGCTTCGCCATCAACGCCGCAACTGAACAACTCGGCATCCAGGTCCGCACCGGAGTGCACTGCGGTGAAATTGAACTGATGGGCGACGGCATCAGCGGCATCGCCGTACACATCGGCGCCCGCGTCTGTGCCCTCGCCGGACCCGGCGAAGTCCTCACCACCTCCACCGTCCGCGACCTCGTCGCCGGGTCCGGCCTCACCTTCACCGAACACGGCCAGCACAGCCTCAAGGGAACCCCTGGCAAATGGACGATCCTCGCCGCACACGAATGAACCGCCCCCACAACATCGGCACATCCACGCCTCCTAGCCGGCGCGTTGTTGCAACGGGGACTGTCAGATCCGCTGGTGTAAGTGGTCTGGCCTGAAACGCTGAGCCGTTCCGCGGAGATGCGGTCTGCCTGAAACGCTGAGCCGCTCGGTTCGGCTGGAAGGACAGACAGTGACAGAGCAGGATGTGATGGTGGCGACGCCATCTGACGAGGCTGGTGAGGGCCGCCCGGCGCCGCCCGTACCAGTCGGGGTCGACGATCTCGGCGTCGGCGTCGATCATGACTGCGCTGCCGCGTCGTGAATCGCCAGGACCACCTGCCAGATGTCGTTGTTGTCGACGACATCGTCGCTGTTGAAGTGCAGGACGACGGAAATGCCGTCTTCGAAGCGGACCATGGCGACGTTGGTACCGAGACCATGCGGCCGACGGCCGACGGCGGCAACGTTCAACGTGTCCCCCCCGGCCGATTCGCAGGGGCAGTAGCCGTTGAGCGGGATGCCGAGGCCATACACGCTGCCGTCCAACAGTCGTGCGTTGAGGAAGCGGTCGGGACCCGGGGTGCGGTCGGTGGTGAACAGGTCACCGGCCACGAGGGCGTCGAGCAGATCGAGCAGGTCGGTGCTCGTCGACACCACGGCCATCACGGCGCCGAAGTACGTGTAGTACGCGACGTTCGGCACCATCGAGGTGTCCAACACTTGACTGTCGAATGCGAAGACCCCGTGCTGGAAGCCGCCGGGCTGGTTCGCGCCGTCCTGGATGAAGGTGTCGCCGAGGCCGAGCGGTGTGATGATGCGCGCCTCGATCAGGTCGGCGATCGAGTCGCCGGTGACCTGCTCGAGGACGTAGGCGAGGGCGGTGGTGCTGTGGTCGGCCGCCTCCGTGCCGATCGAACCCGGGCTCGCGCAGCGGGGGATGCCGACCATGCCCTCCATCACTTCGGCGAGAGTCCACCGTCGCGACAGATCGGCGACGATGGACGTCACCTTGTCGACTCGATTCCATCCGGTCGTGTAGTCGGCAAGCATGCCGATCGTCACCCGATCCGCATTGGGAACGTCGGGCAGCCAGGTGTCGATCGTGGCGTCGAGGTCGAGGTCGCCTTCGTCGGCGAGCTGCCAGGCGACCGTCTGCACCAAGTTGTCCTGGAGCGAGCCGGCCGGGTACGGCGCGCCAGAGTCGAACGGGGTGCCGTCGACATTGACTCCAGCGGCGACAACGATGTCGTTGCGGCCAGGTAGCCGTACGGCGGCGTTGACGCCGGTCGGCGGCGCGTCGGCGCCGCAGCAGTTCCATTCGATCTCATCGTCAACGAGCGAGCGGTCGAGAATGGATTGGATCTCGGACTCGAGGGTCGGGCCGGCCTCGCCGCTCGCTGATCGTGCCGCGTGTGCCGACGAGGTGACGAGCGGAACCGCCGCGACGCTGGCGATCATGGCCAGAGACGAGCGTAGAAACCGCCGACGAACGTGGGAGTGCTGTGGGATCATGGCCGGTGATGTTGACGGCGGCCGTCGACAATCCGTCAACACCCCGGCGACTGTTGACGGATTGCAAACGTCGGGTCGCACCATGGGTGTGATGGTCGGCCGGGATCCGCAGCGATGACCGCCGCCCCTGACGATGCCCGGTCAGCCGGGACGGCGATGCGCTATGCAGTTCTCGGCCCAGTGGTCGTCGAGCGGGACGGTGTCGCCGTCGCGGTCGGTGGGCCGCAACAACGTCGTCTCCTCGGGGCGATGCTGGTCAATCGAGACCGGGTCGTCAGCGTCGATCGGCTCGTCGACGTGCTGTGGCCCGGCGAAGCCGTACCCCCCGCTGCCGCCCGCTCGACGATGACGTACGTCTCGCGTCTGCGCGCCGCCCTGGGCGACGGGGCGATCGTGACCGTCGGCGCCGGCTATCGGCTCGACCATTCGTCGGCGACCTGCGACGTCGACGAGTTCGAGGCGCTGCTCGACGCGGGGAACGCGCGCTGCCCGACCGCGCCGTGGAATGCTACGGGTCGGCCCTCGCTCTGTGGCGCGACGAGCCGTTCGGCGACCTCGCCGACGAGTGGTGGGCGTTGGCCGAGGTTGCCCGGCTCCGCGAGCTGCGGGCGGTCGCGATCGAGCAACGCTCGGCGGCATTGATCGCCCTCGGCCACCACACCCGGGCCATCCCCGATCTGGAGTCGCTGGCGACCGAACAGCCCCATCGGGAGCGGTGCGTCGAGTTGTTGATGCGGGCGCTTCAGGCCACCGGCCGATCGGCGGAGGCGCTGCGCCGGTTCCGGACACTCCGTACTCGTCTCGCCGAGGAAACCGGTCTTGTTCCGTCGTCGACACTCATCGAGCTGGACCGGTCGATTGCGTCCGGGGTTGACGACGGCCGCGGCGGGTCGGTGTCACGCCCACTACGTGGTTACGTCCTGCACGACGTGATCGGCGAGGGCGCCTTCGGGCGGGTGTACTCGGCGACCCAGCCCGGGACCGAACGGCTCGTCGCCGTCAAGGCGATCCGGCCCGACGTGGCCGACACGTCTGACTTCATCCGCCGCTTCGACGCCGAAGCGCGGCTCGTCGCCCGGCTCGAGCACCCCCATGTCGTACCGCTCTACGACTTCTGGCGCGAGCCCGGTGGCGCCTACCTGGTGTTCCGACTGCTCTCCGGCGGGACCGCGCATGACGCGGTGGTGTCCGGCGGGCCGTGGTCGCTCCCGCGGGTGAGCCGTCTCATCGACGAGGTCGGCGGTGCCCTGATGATCGCTCACGCCGCCGGTGTCGTTCACCGTGATGTCAAAGCGGTGAACGTATTGCTTGACACTGACGGCGCTGCGTACCTCAGCGACTTCGGCATCGCCACCAGGATGACCAGTTCCGACCTGGCGGTCGACGTGCGCGCGTTCGGGTGGCTGCTGTGGCAACTGCTGTCGGGTTCGGCCCCGCCGGCGACCGCGGCTCGCTGCCCGCCTCTCGTCGGGCGCTGTCGCCGGGCTGCCGCCCGGGCTCGACGCCGTGCTCGGGAAGGCGACCGCCACCGAGGGCGGCTATGCGTCGATCGCCGAGGTCGTGCTCGGGTGGCGGGCCGCCGTCGTCGACCACGACACGAGTACGCCCCCCTCGTCGTCCGACGAGCGCCTCGCCGTCGACTCCGCCCGCCGCCAGGCGGCGCAACGACTCTCCCGGTCGGAGGCGGCCGGGATCAACCCGTACCGGGGCCTGCGACCGTTCGACGAAGCCGACGCAGCCAGGTTCTTCGGACGAGGTGCCGTGGTGGCAGAGCTGTCGAAGCTTCTGGGCGACCACCGGATGCTGACGGTGGTCGGCGCCAGTGGGTCGGGGAAGAGCTCCGTCGTGCGTGCCGGTCTGGTCCCTCAGCTGCGCGAGGAGGGTTCGACGGTCATCGCGTTCGTGCCCGGCGACGACCCGATGGCGGCACTCCGCGGTGCGCTGACCGAGGTCGCCGCGGCCCCGCCGCCCGGTGACCTCAGCGCAGCGGTCGGCGTGATCGGCGAAGAGCTCGGCGACCTGGTGATCGTCATCGACCAGTTCGAGGAATGCTGGAGTCGCGGCGAGACGAACTCCCGGCAGGAGCTGATCGAGCTCATCGCCAGCGTCATCGAGCGCAGCGAGCTGCCCGTTCGGTGGATCGCCACGATCCGTGCGGACCTCCTCGATCGGCCGCTGCAGGATCCGCGGATCGGTCCGGTCCTCAGCGCCGGAACCTTCGTGCTCGGCCCGATGTCGGCGGCCGAGCTCGACGAGGCCATCGTCCTGCCCGCCGCCGCGGCGGGCGTGCACTTCGACGACGCAGTTGTCGCCCAACTCGTCGCCGACGTGACGGCGCAGTCCGGTGCCTTGCCGCTCTTGCAGTTCACACTTGCCGAGCTGTATGACCGGCGTCGGGACGGCAGGATCGGCGAAGACGCGCTGGTGGATGTGGGCGGCGTTACCGGGTCGGTCGGCCGGCGAGCCGAGGAGCTCTACGCCTCGCTCGGCGACGCCGAGCAGGTGGGCGCGCGGGAGCTGTTCGCCCGGTTGGTGATCCCGGGCGAGCGCGGACCGGACACCCGCGGTCGGGCGCGGCTCACCGAGCTGATTCCTGAGGCCCGTGGTGTCGTTACCAAGTTCGTCGATGCTCGCTTGCTCGTCGTCGACCGCGAGCAGTCGACGAGAGAGCCGACGATCGAGGTTGCCCATGAGGCGTTGCTCACGCGCTGGGACCGGCTCTCCGGCTGGATCGCCGCCGACCGCAGTTGGCTGGCCCAGCTCCAGCATCTTGCCGTCGCGGCACGGGCCTGGGATCAGGGCGGCCGTGCTCCCGGCGACCTATATCGGGGATCGCGTCTCGAGGCAGCGATCGAGGCGGTGGCCACCGACGGTCGAACGGTGTCCGAGCTCGAGCGCGACTACCTCGATACCGGGCGGGCCGCGCGCGACGCCGATGTTGTCGCCGCCCGCCGGACCGCCCGCCGGCTGCGCGGCCTGCTCACGGCCGTCGGCATCGCCTTGGTGCTCGCCCTCACCCTCGGCGCCGTCGCCTTCGTTCAGCGGCGCCGTGCCGACGAGGCGGCGGCGGACGCACTCGCCGCGGCCAGGACGGCGAGCATCGAGGGACTGGTCGGCCGCGCCGAGGCCACCCGGTCCACCCAGCGCGACACGGCCGCCCTGCTCGCCGTCGAGGCCTACCGGCTCGCCGACACGCCGCGTACCCGATCGGCCCTGTTCGGGACGTTCACCAACGACATCGGCTTCCTCGATGCTCACCGGTTCGACCAGGAGTTCGGCCCCGCCGGGATGGTGTTTCCCGACGGCGAGAGCGCCGTCGTCGTCTTGCGTGACGGGCGGGTTCGCAGCTACGACCTCGGCACGGGCGAGCTCGGTGAGCCATGGCCGTTGCCTGGCGGGCGCGCCGATCCCTACCCGGCGATGGCCGTGTCGGCGGATGGACGGCGTCTTGCCCATCTGCCGTGGACTGACGGCGCCGGCACCGCGTTCGTCGTGGGGATCTTCGACGTCGCCACGACCGAGCTGACGACCGGACCGGAACCGATCGCCGGTCAGGTCTTCTCGGTGACGTTCTCGGCGGACGGGGAGTTGCTCGTCGCCGGCGTCGACTTCAATGGCGACGGGACGTCGCCGGGTCTCGTGCTCATCGACGCGTCCAGCGGCGAACAGCTCGCCACCATGGATCTTCCCGAAGCGCCGGAACGCGAGACCGCCTTCATCACGCCCGCCACCTACATCATGCCCGCGGCCATGCCACTCCCCGACGGTGGGTTCGCGGTCGGTAGTGACGCCGGCACGGTCTTCCTGCTCGACGGGCGCCTCTCCGTCGTCCGGCACCGTCGAGCTGCCACCGTTCACGACGACGTCGCTGCAGCCGCTGAGCGATGGCACCATCGTCGGCTCAGGGGTCGACGGTGTGGTGCGCTTCGATCCGCGCAGCGGCGAATACCTGTGGCAGCAGCTCGACTACGGAGAGGCGTGTGCGAACCTGCGCGTGATCGAGGAGGCCGGGAGTGTCTTCTGTGGATCATGGCTCGGCGCCCTGACCAGGCTTGATCTGGCGACCGGTGTCGTCACCCGAGAACTCGTCGCCCAGAACGGCGGAGGAGGCACGCTCTGGTCGGCCCGAGACGGCACCGAGCTCGTCAGCTTCGGCGGCAACGAGGCGGTCATCGCCCGATGGCGACTCGACGGGTCCGGTCCGATCACGACGCTGGGACCGCCGGGGTGGGGCGCCTGGTTCCTCAGCCCCGACGGTCGCCACCTGATCGCCGCCCACACCGACCGGCCCGGCACGACACATGATCCTTCAGCCCTTACCTTCCGGGTGTTCGATGCGGAGAACGGCGACGTCGTGACCTCGCTCGACGGTCTGCTCAACTCGGCATGGGCCGACGACGACACAGTCTTTGGCGGAGTCATGACCGACGATGGAGCTGCGAATCGGCACACGTCGCGCTTGCGACCGGCGACATGACGCTCACACGGTGACGCCATCGGCCAGATCCCGGACGGGACCGCATTCGCCCCCGGGAAATCGCAGGTCCTCCTCCGGTACCTCGACGACGACGGCTCGGCCACGGTCTGGCCGCTCGACGTGGCGACCGGACTGCGCACCGAACCGACGATCGAAGTCGACGACCTCGCCTGGGCCGACATCAGCCCGTCCGGCCACCGCATCCTGCTGGGATCAGCCGACGGCGTGACCATCTTCGACGGGTCGAGCGGCGAGGCACTCGGCACGGTCTCCAGCTCGAGCCAGCGCGGCGGATTCATCACCGTCGCCGATCAGCTGTTCCTCGTGTCGACCGGTGGCGACCTCACCCACTACGACCTCGACTCGCTCGAACCGATCCGGACCTTCGACGGCAGCCTCGGATTCATCCAGGACATCGACGGCACCGCCGACGGCTCGCTGATCCTCACCCTGGGTGGTGAGGGGTGGGCCAACCTGTACGACGTCGCTTCCGGGATTCGAATCGGAGCGCCGATCCCGATACCGGTCGAGGACGAGTTCCAGACCGCGTCGATCGCCCTCGACGGTTCGCGGATGGCGATCGGCGGCGGCATCGAGAACGGCTACCAGATCTGGGACCTCAACCCCGACCATTGGGTGGAAGCCGCCTGCCGCCTCGCCGGCCGCAACCTCACCCGAGGAGGAGTGGGCAACGAACATCGGCGATCTCGCCGAGTACCGGCCCACCTGCCCGCAGCTGCCATTCGGTGGCTGAGGCTCGAAAACGAACGACCGTACGTCCGATGCGGCGTCGTAGTCGCCGAAGACCCCGATCGCCGCCGCATGTCGTGTCCTACGATTTACCAATCAGTGTATGGTTATGACCATGGACGGCATGTTGAACGGCAAGGTCGCGCTGATCTCGGGGGGCGCTCGCGGGGTCGGGGCGGCGGAGGCTCGGCTGTTCGTCGAGTTGGGAGCGCGGGTCGTCATCGGCGACGTGCTCGACGATGTCGGCGCGTCGACCGCGGAAAGACTCGGTTCCGGAGTCACCTACTGCCATCTCGACGTCAGCGACCTTGGCTCCTGGCAAGCGGCGGTCGCGACCGCAGTCGAGGTGTTCGGCCCGCTCAACGTCCTCGTGAACAACGCGGGCCGATTCGAGCTGGGAACGGTCGAGAGCACGCCGCTCGACTCGTACCTCCGTGTCGTCGCCGTGAACCAGACCGGCACGTTCCTCGGCATGCAGGCGGGCGCGCCCGCGCTTCGCGCTGCTGGTGGTGGCGCAATCGTGAACACCGCGTCTGCGGCCGGCCTCACGGGCACGGCCGGGCTGTTCGCGTACAACGCGACGAAATGGGCGATCCGGGGGATGACCAAGACCGCGGCGCTCGAGTTGGGCGCCGACGGCATTCGGGTCAACGTCGTCCTGCCAGGCAGTCTCGACACCGAGATGACGCGCGGCCAGGCCACGGCGGGACGAGAAGCGTTCTTCGCCAGCCTCCCGGTGCCACGCCAGGGACAGCCCGATGACGTTGCCCGAGTTGTCGCGTTCCTCGCGTCAGACGACGCGGCGTACTGCACCGGCGCAGAGATCGTCGTCGACGGCGGGCTGAGCGCCGGCAATCCGCTTCCGCCCCGTCGAGATCAGTGAGGCGGTCCTCCGATGAGCGAACCACTCCAGGTGATCGCCGACCAGTTGGCCATCCGAACCGTGCTGCATCGGTACTGTCGCTACCTCGACCTTCGACGCCCCGACGTAGTTGCGCAGGAGGTCTACACCGCCGATGCGGTCGACGACCGCGGACGTGAGCACGTGCCGACCGGGCACGCCGAGATCGAGGCGATGTTTCGCGCCGCACTCGAGTCGCTCGAGGCGACTGCTCACGTGCTGGGCAGCATTGCGGTCGACGTCGACGGCGACGGCGCCACGTCGGAGGCCTACGTGACCGCATGGCACTGGATGGCGAGGCCAGATGCCTCGCCGTTGACGCGGCCCGCCGACTTCGCACTCGTCGCCGTGTATTTCGACGAGTTCGTGCGCACGCCCGCCGGCTGGCGAGTCCGCCATCGACGCCTCCAGGTGGCCGGCCCAGGGGGCGTCGCGCTCGGTGAGCTGCCTGAACGGTTCCGTGGATTCGGCGGCGTGCGCGAACCGTGAAAATTGATTTACCAAACGGTGTTTGCTAAGGTGCGGAGTCGTCGGGGGGACCGCGGCGTGGGCCCATTTCCACGCAGGAGGCTGAGATGAACACCGAGCAGGAGTTGACCTTCGATCACGCCGATCCTGCGATGAAGGACCGGCTCCATGAGACCTATGCGGAGTTCCGAGCCAAGTGCCCGGTCGCTCACGGCGAGAACTTCGGCGGCTTCTGGGCCCTGACCCGGTATGACGACGTCCTCCAGGCGGCGCGGGACTACAAGAACTTCACCGTCACCAAGGGAATCACCATCCCCCACATCAACGGAGCGACACCTGTGCTGCCGGCGCAGGTCGACCCGCCAGAGCACACCGGCTACCGACGCCTCGTGCAGAAGTTCTTCACGCCGACGGCGATGAAACCGTACGAGGACATCGTGCGCGACATGACACGCCGGCAACTGGCCACGATTGCCGCCGTCGGCGAGGCCGACCTCGTGCAGGTCGTCTCCCGCCCGATCCCACCGATGGCGATCGTGTTCATGTTCGGCTTGCCGCTCGAACAGTCGCATCGATTCGCCGACTGGGCCGACGAGATGATGCGCACCGCGTTCAACGGCGACGCCGAGGGTCACGAGCGCGTGATCGACGAGCTCGAGGCGTTTCTCGAGGAACGCTGCCTCGAACATCGAGGGCGCGAGGATGACACCGTGCTCGGCGCGATCGCCAACGGGACCATCGACGGCCGCCTGCTCACGAGCATCGAGATCCGCGGACTCACCCACCTGCTCGCCATCGCCGGGCACGAGACGACGGTCAACTCGATCAGCTCGATGCTCTACCACCTTTTCATTCGCCCCGAGCTCTGTGATCGGCTGCGCGCCGACCCCGACCTCCTCGCGCCGATGGTCGAAGAGGCGCTGCGCTTCGAGGCGCCGGTGATGTCGATGGCCCGCACGGTCGTCAACCAGTCCGAGCTCAGTGGACAAACACTGTGCCCAGGCGACAGGGTGTTGCTCGCCTATGTGTCGGCGAACCGCGACGAGTCCGCATTCGAGCGCGCCGACGAGTTCGTGGTCCCCCGCGCAGACAACCACCACCTGGCGTTCGGAGCCGGTACGCACCGGTGCCTCGGCGAGCACCTCGCCCGAATCGAGATGCGGGTCGTCGCCGAGGAGATCATCGCCCACATGCCCGACGTGCGGTTGGCCGATGGCTACGTGCCCGACTGGCATCCCGCCAGAACCGTTCGGGGCGTGCGCACACTTCCCGTCGTCTACACCCCGTGGGGCTGAGCACCGGCGCCGACACCGATGAGCACTGACCTCCACAGCGTCGACGAGGCCACGCTCGCCGTCGACCTTGATGGCGACGTCGACCTCTCGCCGGTCTTCCAGCCGTTCGCGATTCGGGACGTCACACTGCGCAATCGCATCGTCCGCGCCTCGCAAGGTACGGGCCTCGCAGTGGGCGGGATGGTCACCGACGATCTCGTCGCGTACAACGTCGCTCGAGCCCGCGGTGGCGTCGCGCTCAGCTTCGCCGACATGGGCGAGGTGCACTGGAGCTCTCCGGGCATGCTCAATCTCACCACCGACGCGGTCATCGACGGGTTGCTGCGACTGAACACCGCGGTCCACAACGACGGTATGAAGCTGTTCCAGCAGCTGCTCCACGGCGGGCCGACGAACATCCCCCACGACGGCTCCGCCCCATGGGCCGCCTCGCCGATTCCCGACACCGGGCTCGGCATGGTGTGCCGCCCGATGACGGCCTGGATGATCGACGAAGTGGTTGCCGGATTTGCCAGCGCGGCCCAGCGAGCCGTCGCCGGGGGTATCGACGGGCTCGAGATCCACGCCGGGCACGGCTACCTGTTCAGCGCGTTCCTGTCGCCCGCAACCAATCAGCGCACGGACGACTACGGCGGACCGCTGGAGAACCGGGCCCGCTTGCTCGTCGAGGTGCTCACGGCGGTGCGAGGCGCGACCGGACCCGACTATCCGGTCGGCGTGCGGCTGTCCGCCGACGGGCCCGACGACCAGACGACGAAGGCCGACATCGCCACGTTGGCGGAGATGCTCGAAGCACGTGGCCTCATCGACTACCTCAACCTGTCGCACGGGAGCCACTACCGCCGTGACCTGCTGATGGGCGCGACGCACGAGCCGCACGGGTACCAGTTGGCGTCGTACGGCGACACCGCCCGCGCCGCCGGGCTGCCGACCATCGTGACCGGGCGGATCATGACGGTCGCCGAGGCGGCCAGGATCATCGCCGCCGGAACCGCCGACCTCGTGTCGATCGTGCGCGCCACGATCGCCGATCCCGAGCTCGTCGAGAAGGCGCGAACGGGGCGCACGGGCGAGACGAAGCCGTGCATCGCGTGCAATCAGGGGTGCGTCGGCGGGCTCAATCTGCGCGGGCGTGTCTCGTGCGTCGTCAACCCCGGCGCGGGCGAGAGCTTCGCCTCGGCGATGACCACCTCGTTGCGCGAACCGTCGCGACCGCCGACGTGCTGGTCGTCGGCGGTGGGCCGGCGGGCATGGAGGCCGCTCGCTCGGCGGCGCTCGCAGGGCACCACGTCACGCTCCACGAGGCCAGCGAGTCGCTCGGCGGCCAGTTGCGGCTGGCCCGCCAATCTCCTGCCCGGGCCGAGATCGCCACGATCATCCCGTTCTACGAACGCGAGCTCGAGCGCCTCGGTGTCGACGTGCGATTGGGCTCGGAGGCGAGCGTCGACGAGGTCGTGGCGGCCGGCGCCGACCTCGTGGTGCTGGCGACCGGATCGGTGCCCCGACGCGACGGGTTCCAGACGTGGCGCCCGGCCCAACCACCCGACGGCTGGGCGACAATCGACCCGCTGACGAGCCATGACGTTCTCAGCGGCACGGCGCTCGGACATCGCGTTCTCCTGCTCGACGAGGTCGGTCACTACGAGGCGATCGACGTCGCTGAGTACCTCGTCGACCGTGGGCACCACGTGCATCACGTCACGAAGTACACGGCGCTGTCGGCGAACCTCGAGGCGCGGTGGGACATGATCGGCGCCGCACACATGCGCCGGCTCCTGGGCGGCGACTACGAGCTCGCAACCCGGTCCATCGTCCTCGAGGTCGGTCCGAGCCATGCCGTGTTCGCTCCGATCGACGGTCAGCAGCGACGCCAGAGGCTCGAGATCGACAGCGTCGTCGCGCTCTCGGGCAACCTGCCGCGACTCGATCTCGCCGACGCGCTGCAGCCGCGACTGCCGCTCGTCCGAGTCGTCGGCGACGCCGCGGGACCGCGGATGCTCGAGGCCGCGATCACAGAGGGTCAGATGGCCGTGCGGTCCCTCGAACCAGGATGGACGAAGCCGCCCGGTCTGCGCTTCGGCCAGACCGGCAGCGCGATCTGAACCGTCGAGCCCCGAGCAGTCGAGACAAGGCAGTGGGGAGCCCGACCTTCCTCCTCACAAACCGAGTAGCACACTGACCGAGGCAGACGATTTCGTGCGGCGGTTGGGCGAGCATGCTCGCCCAACCGGAGTCCAACGATGGGGGGATCCAAAGGGGGGAAGGTCTCCTTCCCCCCTTTGCCTACGCCCGGGCGCGGTGGACCACCTGCTGCTCCGTGAAGCTGAGCAGGCCGGCGACACCGTTCTCGAGTCCGATCCCGCTCCACTTGGAGCCACCGAACTGGACGTTCGGCTGCAGTGCCGCGTGAGTGTTGACGAACGTCGTCCCGCACTCGAGACGCTCGGCAATGGCCGCCGCCCGATCGGCGTCGGCCGACCACACCGACCCGCAGAGGCCGAACGTCGACGCGTTTGCCCTCGAGACCGCGTCGTCGACGTCGGTGAACCGCAGGATCGGCAACGCAGGTCCGAACTGCTCCTCGTCGACGATGCGAACGCCGTCGCGAGCCTCGGCCAGGATCGTCGGCTCGAAGAAGAACCCGTCACGGTCGACCGCAGCGCCGCCCGCCACCGCGCTCACGCCGTGCGACCGGGCATCATCGACGAGCTCCTTGACCCGCTCGAACTGCGGGCGGGTCGACAACGGGCCGAGTTGCGCGGTGGGTTCGCTCGGCGCGCCAACCGACATGCCCGCTGCCACGGCTGCGCACGCCGAGACCACATCGTCGTAGATGCGAGCGTCGACGTAGATGCGCTTCGGTAAGGCGCACGCCTGACCGGTGTTGAAGAAGGCCAATCCGACGACTCTGGCCGCGACCGTGGCGACGTCGACGTCGTCGAGCAGGATGACCGCGTCGTTGCCACCGAGCTCGAGCGTGACGCGCTTGAGGTCGGCGGCCGCGGCTACGGCGACCGCCTGTCCGCCGCGGACCGAACCGGTGAAGCTGACCTTGCGGGGCACAGGGTGGGCGGTCATCGCCGCGCCGAGGTCGTCGCCCCCGGTCACGACGTTCACCACGCCGGGGGGCAAAACCTCGTTGATCAGCTCGCCGAGGCGCAGCGTGGCGAGGGGCGTGAACGGCGACGGTTTCAGGACAACCGTGTTGCCGGCGCGCAGGGCCGGAGCGAGCTTCCACATCGCGAGGCCGAGCGGGAAGTTCCACGGCGTGATCGCGGCGACGACGCCGAGCGGTCGGTGGGCCACCTCGATCAGCGTGTTGTCGTCGTCCTGTACCACGTCGCGCGGGATGTCCATGGCGGCGTAGTACTGCAGCCACACGTCGCAGATCGCCGGCTCGCTGCCGGCGACGGTCAACGGCTTGCCGGTCTCGGCCGACAACAGCTCGGTGAGCTCGTCGGTCGCGGCGAGGATCGTCGAGCCGAGCTTGAGCATCAGTTCCCGTCGCATCGGCTCGTTGGCCTGCCACGCCGGCTGAGCGCGAGCGGCGCTGGTCATCGCGGCGTCGAGCTGCTCGGCCGAGCAACGCGGAGCCGTCGCAAACACTTCGCCGGTGCTCGGATCGGTCACCTCGAACGTTTCGTCCGTCGTCACGTGGTCGCCGTCGATGATCAGTGCGGACATTGCCTGGCTCCCCCTCGATGCGTGCTGGACCGAGCGAAATCTAACACCGTCAGGTACACCATTGACAGTTATCCAAACAGTGATAGTTTAATTGGCGGACACAGGGACGCGGACCAGGGGGGAATGTGCGCGCTGAGCTGAGCAGTCGGAACTCGTCGCCGCACACGGCCGTGCTCGACGCCGCACCGGTGCTCGAGGCTCGCCGCTTGTCCGCCGGCTACGGCGAGCGCGCCGTCGTGCGCGATCTCGACATCACCCTCGGACGCGGCGAGATCAGCGCGATCCTCGGCCCCAACGGCGCCGGCAAGACCACCGCGCTGCTCACCCTCGCCGGCGCGCTCTCGCCGATCAGCGGCGACGTGCTCTGGCATGGCCAGCGCACGACGAAGTCGCTCCATCGAAGGGTCCGCGACGGGATGGGCTTCGTACCCGAGGAACGGTCGGTCGTCATGGGCCTGTCGACGTTGGACAACCTTCGTCTCGGCCTCGGCTCGGTCGACGATGCGCTCGGGTTCTTTCCGCAGCTCGAACCGCTGCTCTCCCGCCCCGCCGGGCTCCTGTCAGGCGGCGAGCAACAGATGGTCACGCTCGGCCGCGCGCTCGCCTCGCGCCCGTCCGCGCTGCTCGTGGACGAACTGTCTCTGGGGCTCGCCCCGTTGGTGATCGACCACCTCCTCACCACGCTCCGGAAGGCGGCTGATCAGCTCGGCATGGCGGTGCTGCTCGTGGAACAGCAGGCGCGCCGAGCGATGCGAGTCGCCGACACCTGGCATCTGCTGCGCCACGGCCGCGTTGTCGCGTCCGGAGACGGATCGAGCGGGATCGAGGCCCTGGAAGCCGTCTACCTCGCCAGCGCGCTCGAGACGTGAATCACGTCTGCGACGAGCACCACACGTACACCACACACAGAAGGAGACATCACATGCGGAGATCACACCGCAGGACCCGGTTGCTGGGGACGGTGCTGGGAGTCGTCTCAGTCGTCGCGGCAGGCAGTGTCCAAGCGAACGCGACATCGGCGCCAGACGGCGAGCCGATCACGCTCATGTCGATCTATGTCAAGGACAACCCGGCGTTTTCGCAGCCACAGACGTTCGCAGGCGCGCAGGCTCGAGTCGACGCGATCAACGCTGCTGGCGGGCTCGGCGGGCACCCGATCGAACTCATCGGCTGCGACTCCAACCTCGACCCGAACCAGGAACAGGCGTGCGTCGACCAGGCCATCTCCGAAGGGGTTTCGGCCGTGGTCAGCTCGAGCATCTTCTTCACCCCGCTCACCGCATTGGAGGAAGCAGGGATCCCGTTCATCGGCGCCCAGGGCATCACCCCGGACCAATTGAGCAACCCGATCTCCTACCCGTTCTCCGGCGTCCAGGGATGGTTCCAGGGTCAGGTGGCGATCGCGGTCGAGGCCGGCGCCGAGAGCATCACCGTGGTCACCGGGGATACGGCGTCGTCGCAATACTCCGAGAGCATCGCCCTGGCAGCGATCGAGGCCGCCGGCCTGACACCGAATCCGTCGGTCGTGGCGGCGGTCGGCAGGGCCGACTACACGGCCGAGGCGGCGGCGGCAATCGCCGACAATCCTGACGCCGTGCTCATGAATGGGCCCGCCGAGGTGCTCACCAAGTTCACCGCGGCGATGCGCCAGGCCGGCTACGAGGGCCTGATCGTGAGCTTCGGTTCGGGCATCGGCGGCGACGCGATCGAGTCGCTCGGCGACGCCGCCGAAGGCGTCAGGGTGTCACTCATCGCGCGGCCATTGTCCGACACCGAGAACCCCTTCGTCGCCCAGTTCATCGAGGAGATGAACGCCACCGACTCGTCGGCTTCGCAGGACGAGCTGTCCGAGTACGGGTGGTCCTCGATGTACCTGTTCGGCGAGGTGATGGCGGACCAGACCGAGTTCGATGCTGCGGCGACGATCGCGGCGTTCGACCAGGTCACCGAGCCGATCGACGCCGGTCTGTTCGGACCGTTCGTCGGCTCGGGAACACCCGTCGCCCCGGACACGCCGAGGCTGTTCACCCTGTCGTACATCGACGGCGAAGTCGTCGACGGCGTCTTGGTCGGCAACGGCGACTTCCAGGACCCAGCCGCCGCGCTCGGCGCCGGCTGACGGCGAAGACGGCGACGTCGGCGGGCTGAGGAGATCGCATGGAGTGGTTCCGCTTCGCGCTGCTCGGCTTGGGCATCGGGGCCCTGTACGCGTTGTGCGCGCAGGGCCTCGTGGTCATCTACCGCGCCTCCGGCGTCGTCAACTTCGCGCAGAGCGGGTTCGTGCTGCTCGGTGCCTACTCGTTCTACGAGCTGCGTGAGGTCCGCGAGCTCGCGGCACCGATCGCGGTCGCCGGCGCGATCGCCACGGGCGCGGTCGCTGGTGTCGTGGTGCACGTGCTCATCATGAGGCCGATGCACCGTTCGTCACCACTGGCCCGCGTGGTGGCGACGCTGGGCGTGCTCGTCGTCATCCAGTCGGCTGCGATCCTGCGGTACCACCACGACCTCAAACAGGTGACGCCGATCCTGCCGACCCGCACGGTCGAGATCCTCGGCGCCACCGTCGGGCTCGATCGCCTGCTCATCTTCGTCATCGGCGGGGTGACTGACCGTTGCGCTGTGGGCCGGATACCGGTTCACCTCGTTCGGCCGGATCACGGCGGCCGTCGCCGAGGGCGAGTACCGAGCGGCGAGCATGGGCCACTCGCCCCAGGCGATCGCGCTGCTCAACTGGACGGTCGGCGCCTCCCTCGGAGCGTTCGCCGGGGTCCTGATCGGCCCGATCACGTTCCTCGAGCCCAACCAGCTCGTCCAGCTCATCGTTCCGGCGCTCGCCGCCGCGCTGCTCGGAGGCTTTCGCTCGTTCCCGCTGGCGTTCGGCGCCGCCGCACTGATCGGGGTCGTCGAGTCGGTGATGACCCTGCTCGTCACCCGCCACGGCTGGTTCGCCGGCTGGTCGCAAGCGGTGCCGTTCGGGTTGGTCGTCCTGGTCCTCGTCGTGCGCGGCAAAGGCATCCCGTTGCGCAGCCACCTGTTCGACCGCCTCCCTGCGGTCGGCTCGGGGCGCATCCGCGTGCTGCCCACCATCGGGTTGTTCGGCGCTGGTTGCGCGGTCATGATTGCCCTGTCGAAGGAGTGGTCGATCGCATTCACGGTCACGGTCGCTTTCGCGTTGGTGTGCTTGTCCGTGGTCGTCGTCACCGGCTACGCGGGTCAGTTGTCGCTCGCCCAGTTCCTCATCGGAACCGCGGGGGCGTTCGTCGGCGCTCGGCTGATGGCGAACCACGGTGTGGCGTTCCTACCGGCATGCATGATCGGTGTCGCGGCGGCGGCGCTGCTGGGTGTGGCGGTCGGCATTCCGGCGCTGCGCACCCGTGGCATCAACCTCGCGATCGCGACGCTCGGCCTCGGTGTGGCGGTCTACGCGCTCGTGCTGAACAACTTCGAGATCACGGGCGGCGTCAGCGGGATGCGCATCCGCCCGCCGAGCCTGTTCGGGTGGTCGATCGACCCGTCCCGGCATCCGGAACGGTACGGAATCACGGCGTTGTCTTTGCTCCTCGCTGCTGGGCTCGCGGTGTCGAACCTGCGGCGCGGCGCGGTGGGGCGACGCCTGCTCGCGGTCCGCTCGAACGAGCGCGCCGCCGCCGCGCTGGGCCTCAACGTGCTCGTCGCCAAGCTCTACGCGTTCATGTTGGCGTCGGCGATCGCGGGCGTCGGGGGGTGCGTCCTCGCGTTCCTGAACCCCAACGTCGTGTTCGCCCGCTTCGACGTGTTCACGTCGATCAGCGTCGTGACCGCCACCGTGGTCGGCGGCGTCGGGTTCATCGGCGGCGCCCTGGTCGGCTCCACAATGGTCCCTGGCGGGCTCGCGTCGCGAGCACTCGACGAGATCAGCGGACTCGGCCTGTGGCTCTCGCTCATCGGCGGGGTGCTCGTGATCGCCGTGCTGCGCTTGGACCAGGACGGCGTGTTCGAGATGAACCGCAAGCTCCTCGCGGCGGCCACGGCCAAGATCCGCCGGTGGCGCGCCGCGGGCTTGCTGCCGCCTGAGACGACCGTCGCCGCCCGCGTGGCGACATCCGAGCGCCATCGGGTCAGCCCCGTGACGCTGAAGGTGACAGGCCTCGGGGTTCGATTCGGCGGGGTCGCTGCCGTCCGCGACGTGAGCCTCACGGTTGAGCCAGGGCAGGTGCACGGCCTGATCGGTCCCAACGGCGCCGGCAAGACGACGTTCATCGATGCCGTGACCGGGTTCGTCACACCGCACGCCGGCTCGATCGTGCTCGGCGACGCCGAGATCACGTCGTGGAGCGCTCACCGGCGGGCGCGCGCCGGACTCGCCCGCTCGTTCCAGTCAGGTGAACTGTTCACCGACCTCACGGTGCTCGAGAACCTCGCGGTCCCCTGTGACACCGGGAGCTGGACCCGCTACATCGGCGACCTGGTCATGCCACGTCGCACCGTGCTCAGCGCGGCGGCGGCGGCGGCGGTCGAGGAGTTTCAGCTCGGCCCGCTGTTCCACCTGAAGCCCGAGCAGCTCTCGTTCGGTCAGCGCCGGCGGGCCGCGATCGCCAGGGCGATCGCCGGCGAACCGTCGGTCCTGCTCCTCGACGAGCCGGCTTCGGGCCTCGACGATGTCGAGTCGCAGGAACTCGCTGACCTGATCCGTGCGCTGGCGACCGACTGGGGTATCGCAGTCCTGCTCGTCGAGCACAACCTCGACCTCGTCCTGTCGGTGTGCGATGTGGTGACCGTGATGGATTCCGGTACCGAGTTGTTGGCGGCAGCCCCACCGCACGAGGTGCGCACCCATCCGGATGTGCTGGAGGCGTACATCGGCGTGCGGACCGACGACGCTGCCGTTCCTTCGGGGAACACGGCGGGTGGGCCGACGTTCGAGGTGGAGCGCGTCCATCGGCTCCACCAAATCATGTTAGGCAAATGATGTTAGGTTTAGGCAGTCGTTCCCGCAGTGCACGGGCGACGGCGGGACGGCGCGGGGGTAGTCGTTGCGAGTAGAGATCGATCACGAGCGATGCCTTGGACACGGCCGGTGCGCCGCTTTGTGCCCCGAGGTTTTCGATCTCGACGATTCGGGGCTCGGTGTGGTGCTCGCGCCAGACGTCCCGACCGAGCTCTCGGGGCGTGTGATCCAGGCCGAGATGAACTGTCCGGAAGGCGCTGTCCGGGTCACCAAGGGCGCCGGTCAAGTCGAGACAAAGGAGTGGTCGTGAAGACTGAAGCAGCAATTCTGTGGGCGCTCAACGAGCCGTGGAGCGTCGAGGAGATCGAGCTCGCCGCGCCGCGGGAGGGTGAGGTCCGGGTCCGCTTGGTGGCCACGGGCCTGTGTCACTCCGATGACCACTGCGTGAAGGGTGACCTCATGGTCGGCCTGCCGATCATCGGCGGCCATGAGGGCGCGGGTGTCGTGGAGGAGGTCGGTCCTGGCGTGACCCGGCTCGCCGAGGGCGATCACGTCGTGCTCGTCTTCATCCCCTCGTGCGGGCATTGCCGCTGGTGTTCAAGCGGGCAGCAGAATCTCTGCGACCTCGGCGCGACGTTGATGGAAGGCGTGCCCCCGGATGGGCAGTTCCGTGCCCACGCGGCGGGGGCAGGGACTGCGCACGATGTCGTTGCTCGGCACGTTCAGCCCGTACGTCGTCTGCCACGAGAACTCGGCGATCAAGATCGACGACGACGTTGCGCTTTCGACGGCCGCGTTGCTCGGTTGTGGGGTGACGACCGGATGGGGCGCCGCCGTCAACCTGGCCAAGGTCCAGCCCGGTGAGACGGTCGTGGTGGCGGGCGCCGGCGGGCTCGGAATCAGCGCGATCCAAGGTGCCCGCGTCTCGGGCGCGGCGACGATCGTCGCCGTCGACCCGGTCGAGTTCAAACGACAGGCGGCCAAGCAGTTCGGAGCGACCCACACGGCGGCCTCGATGGTCGAAGCCGTCGCTCTCGTCGGCGATCTGACTCGCGGAGTCATGGCTGACGCCGCGGTGTTCACAGGCAGCCTGGTGAGCGGCGAGCACGTTGGTCAATTGCTGAGTCTGATCCGCAAGGGTGGCCGAGCCGTCATCACATCGACGGCGAACCCGAGCGTGCAAAAGGTCGATCTCTCGCTCGTCGAGTTCGTCTTCTTCCAGAAGCACCTGATCGGCAACGTGTTCGGCGGTGGCAGCCCGTTCGTCGAGATCCCCAAGCTGCTCAACCTGTACCGCCAGGGACTGTTGAAGCTCGACGAGATGGTGACCGCCGAATACGCGCTGGCGGACATCAACCAGGGCTACACCGATCTCCTCGACGGCAAGAACGTCCGCGGCCTCCTCCGGTTCTGAGCAGGCGTCCGAGGCACTACCAGAAGGAGGGTGCATTGGAACAGCCAATCGCCGAACGGTTGCGGCACTTCGACGTCTTCGACGAGTCGACCGCCGAACAGCGCTACGAGGTCTTCCGCTACGCGCAATCCCACGCACCGGTGGCCCACACCGATGCCGATGACGGCTACTACAACGTCACCGGCTTCGAGGACATTCGCACGATCTGCGAGAACCCTGGGATATTCAGCTCGACGCAGCCCGGCGTTCGCCACGTCCCTGTCCGGTTGCCGCCGCTCGACGAGGATCCGCCGCTGCACAGGGACTATCGAATGATCCTCAACAGGTTCTTCGCTCCCAGCTACCTGAAGCGCTACGAGGACGACATGCGCGAACTCGTGCACGAGGTGATCGATCGCTTCATCGATCGTGGCGAGTGCGAGTTCGTGAGCGAATTCGCGATCCCGTTCACGGCCGGATCACTCGCCAGAGTCGTGCTCGACGAAGGCAACGAGGACCGGGTGGCGCAAGCCGTCGCCCTCGTGACGCGAATCGCAATCGAAGGCACACCGGAAGCCTACGGAGAGGTTGCCATGCTGGCCGCCGAGTTCATGGCCGATCGCGAGGCGAGCGGGAGCCGACCGCGACGACGTGCTCACGGCACTCGTCAACGGCGCGATCAACGGGCGCGCGTTTGACACCTGAAGAACGCCTCGGCGTCGTGACAGTGCTGTTTCTCGGTGGTCTCGACACGACCCGGGGTGCCATCGCAAACATCGGATACCACCTCGCCGCCCACGAGGGCGTCGAAGCGCGCCTGCGCGATCCACTGTGGGTGCAGACCGATCTCGACGAGTTTCTGCGCTACGAGACGACGGTCAGCGTGATGGGCCGCCTCGTCATGGAAGACACGGTGCTCAACGGGTGCCCGTTGAAGGCAGGCGACAAGGTGGCAATCCATTTCAACATGGCGAACCGCGATCCGGACAAGTTCGAGCGGCCCGACGAGCTGGTGTTCGACCGAGAGTCCAACCCGCATATCGCCTTCGGGCTCGGCATCCATCGCTGCCTCGGACTGCACTTCGCCCGCATCCAGATCTCGATGGCGTTCAACGAGTTGCTCAGCCGCGTGACCAATCTGCGGCTGAAGCCGTCAGCCGAGTTCAAGCGCACGGCCGGGGTGAGCTTTCCATCACCCGACATCCTCCATCTCCAGTTCGACCGGGTGTAGCAGCTCGTCAGATCACGCCGGCGGCCGTGAGCTCCTCGAGCCGCTGCTCGCCGATCACCGGCCGCCACACGTCGACGTTGTGCTCGCCCAACAGGGGGCTGCCGCACGACACCTGCCCCGGGGTGCCGCTCAGCTTGGGCACCACACCGGGCATCGCCAGGTCCTCCCCGCCGAGCGTGGATTCGGGAACCCGGACGATCATCTCGCGCGCGGCGAAATGGGCGTCACCGGCGATGTCGGCCGCGGTGTAGATCAACCCGGCCGGGACCCCGGCGGCATCGAGCCGACCAACGAGCTCGGCGGCCGGCAACGTGATCGTGATCGCAGCGATCTCGGCATCGAGCTGCTCCTGGCGCTGACCCCGCTCGACGTGTGACGTGTAGCCAGAGCCGGGTTCGGCCCAGTCCGGCCGTTCGAGGGCAACGGCCAGCCGGGTGAACACCGTGTCCTGGTTGGCACCGATCACCGCCCACTGCCCGTCCGCCGTCGGGTACACGTTCGACGGGGCGACCCCAGGGAGCGTCGGTCCCGTTGGTTGTCGTACCGTGCCCAGCTTGTCGTACTCGGGCAGCATCGACTCCATGTACATCCACATCGCCTCGTAGAGGGCGACGTCGACGACCTGGCCCCGGGGTCGGCCCGCCCGCGCGGCCAGGAGGGCGAGCAGCGCGCCGATGAAGCCTTGCGTGCCCGCCAGCGCATCGCCGATCGAGATTCCCACGCGCACGGGTGGCCGGCCGGGCTCTCCGGAGAGGTGGCGGAATCCGCTCATCGCTTCGCCGATCACGCCGAAGCCGGCCTTGTCGCGGGCTGGGCCGGTTTGGCCGTAGCCGGTGATGCGAACCAGGACCAGGTCAGGATTCACCGCGTGCAGGTCGTTCCAGCCCAGGTTCCACCGTTCGAACGTTCCGGGCCGGAAGTTCTCGATCACGACGTCGGCCGTGGCGGCGAGGTCACGAAACGCCTGCTGCCCTGCGGCCTGGCGAAGGTCGAGCGTGACCGACTTCTTTCCTCGAGCGATGACCGGCCAGTACAGCCCGACGCCCTTGTACTGCCCGCCCCACTGGCGCATCCCGTCACCAGCGACCGGCGGCTCGACCTTGATCACGTCCGCCCCGTGGTCGGCGAACAGGTGGCCGCAGAACGGTCCGCTGATGATGTGGCCGGCCTCGATGACACGCAACCCGCTCAGTGCGCCGCCACGCGTCGTCACGCCGACTCCGATTGCCACGGATGGGTGTTCCAGCGAGGTCCGGCCCGCATGACCTGACCTGGCAACCGGAAGTCGAGCACGCCTTCGAGCCAGCGCGCGGTAGCGGTGAGCCGGTCGAGGTCGATCCCGGTCGCGAGCCCACTGATCTCGAGAAGGTGGACGAGATCCTCGGTCGCAATGTTGCCGGTTGCTCCGGGCGAGAACGGGCAGCCACCGATGCCGCCAACACTTGCGTCGAAGAGCCGGACACCCGCCTCGAGGCCGGCCCAGACGTTGGCCATCCCGAGCCCGCGAGTGTTGTGGAAGTGCAGTCCCAATCTCGTCGCCGCGCCGACCTCCCCGGCCACGACGCTCACGAGCCGGCGAACGTCAGCCGGCGCGGCGTAGCCGTTGGTGTCGCACAGCGTGATCTCGTCGATCCCGAACGAGCACAGCGACGTGGCAAGGGTGACGACGCGGTGGTGAGAGACCGCACCCTCGTAGGCACAGCCGAACGCGGTCGCGACATCGGCCACCACGTGGGCCCGGCCGTCGGCGAGCGAGACGATCTCGCGGGCAGTCGCCAGCGCCTCGTTCGTCGACCGGCGGACGTTGGCCCGGCTGAACCGGTCGCTGGCTGCAACCACGACGACGAGCTGTTCGACACCCGACTCCAACGCGTCGTGTGCGCCCTGTGTGTTCACGACGAGCACCTCTCGGCGCGCTGTGATGCCTGTGGTGGCCGCGACGACCTCGGCCGTGTCGGCCATCTGCGGAACGGCGCGTCGACTGACGAACGAGCCGATCTCCAATCGCCTGATGCCCGCCCGGTCGAGCGCGGTGACCAGCCGCACCTTGTCGTCGGTGGCGATGTTGGCGGCGATGCTCTGGAGGCCATCACGCGGCCCCACATCGCGTACCACGATCGGCCTCGTCTCGAGCGGCATCGCGCCCTCGCTCACGCCGTTCCGTACGTAGCCCGCAGGGCTTTCTTGTCGAGCTTGCCCAAGGCATTGCGCGGCAACGCGTCGACGAGCACGAGCGAACGCGGAATCTTGTAGCGGGCGAGCCGGCCGTCGAGCTGGGCGGCGAGGTCCTCGACGGTCACCGAAGTGCCATCGGCGGGCACCACGACCGCACGACCGACTTCGCCCCACCGATCGTGGGAAATGCCGATGACGGCCACCTCGGCGATCGCAGGAAGCTCCATGAGGAGGCGTTCGACCTCGGCAGGAAACACACTCTCGCCGCCGGACTTGAAGACGTCCTTGATCCGATCGGTGAGGAAGAAGTAGCCCTCGTCATCCTGACGCGCTCCGTCGCCCGTCCGGAACCACCCGTTGCGGAAGCAGTCTTCGTCGGGGCGGCGCCAGTATCCCGGCGAGACGCTCGGACCTTGCAACCAGATCTCACCATCGGCCCCGGGAGCGACGTCATGGGCATCTGCGTCGACGATTCGAATCTGCGTGTGCATCACCGGGAGGCCGCACGACCCGACCTTCCGAAACGCGTCCTGGGCGGGCAGCGCCGTCGCCGTCGGGCCCATCTCGGTGCCGCCGTAGTGCTGCTGGATCGCGACACCGTGGGCGCGCCACAACTCGAACAGCTCGAGCGGCATGATCGAGCCGGCGACGTGGCAATGGCGGATGTGGGAGAAGTCGGCGGTGGCGCAGCCTTCCACCTCGGCGATTCCCTGCCACATCACAGGCGGCGAGTTGAAATGGGTGATGCCGTGGTCGGGATCGGCGAGCCAGGCCAGGCACAGCTCGGGATCGAATCGGCGGACCACGGCCACGCAGCCCCCCGACATCAGGATTCCCGACGCCAGGGTGGTGAGACCGCCGGCATGGAACAGAGGAAGCGGGTTGAGCTGCTTGGTTCCCGTGCCCGTCAGATCGCTCGTCAGGGTGCAGTTGATGCCCTGCCACAGCAGTGTCTTGTTGGTGACGAAGGCACCCTTCGGCACTCCTGTCGTACCGGACGTGTACAGGATGTTGGTGGGGTCGTCGAGCACGTTGTCGCGACTCGCACCCATCCGGCTTGCTGCGTCGATCCCGCGATCGAAGTCGTTGCCGGGTTGTCCAGAACCCCACGACAGGGTGGTCTCCAGGTCGCATGCGGCCACGATGCGGTCGGCCGCCTCCGCCCAGGCGTCGTCGTGGATGACCATCGCCGGATCGGCGTCTTGACCCAAGGCCACGAGTTCGACGGGCGCCAACCGCCAGTTGAGCGGCACCATGATGGCTCCCAGGCGGATGCACGCGAACTGGAGCACGAGCACACGAATGTCATTTTCGGCGACCACGACGACGCGGTCGCCCTTGCGGATCCCGTGGACATCCCACAGGAAGTGGGCGAGCCGACCGACGCGATCGTCGAGCATCGTCCACGTCAGAACCTCGCCGGTGTCGACACTCTCCAGCGTGGGCCAGTCCCCGCTCCGCTTGCGGTGATACTCGACCCAGTCGGGTGCGATCTGGTTCATCTACGTTCCCCCACCCTGAGCACAGCGTCACTAATTAAACACTGTTAGGTTACAGCTCAGGGGCGCTCTGCGCCAGTCTGACCGTGCGATTGTCGAGAGGGGATCTCGTGAGCCGATTCGATGGACGGGTTGCGTTGGTGACCGGCGCCGGAGCAGGCATCGGAGCCGCGACGGCGGCACTGCTCGCCCGTCAGGGTGCGCACGTCGCGGTCGGCGACATCGACGCCCAACGCGGCTGCGACTGCCGCTGCCGTGATCACGCAGGCGGGTGGACGGGCACGGCCCGTGGCCTTCGACGTCGCCAGCGAGAGCGCCTGGATCGAGGCCGGCACCGAGATCGCCGCTGCACTCGGTCCCGTCACGTTGTTCCACAGCAATGCTGCGGTCACGTCTCCCGACGTGATGCAGCGCGACGTCGACCTGCAAACCCTCGACGTCGAGTTGTGGGACCGCTGTCCTCGACGTGAACCTGCGTGGCGCGATGCTGGGCGTGAAGCATCTCGTCGGCGGCATGCTCGCCGCCGGGGGCGGATCGATCGTCTTCACGTCGTCGATCACGGCACTCACCGCTGCACCCGACCGGGCGGCGTACGCCAGCTCGAAGGGCGCGCTGATCTCGCTGGCGCGGGTCGTCGCGTCGATGTACGGGGACCGCGGCATCCGGTGCAACGCGGTGGCTCCGGGCGTCATCGAAACGGCGGCGATCGCCGTGATCAGCGACGACCTGAAGCGGGGCATCGTTGCCGGCAACATGCTGCCGCGCCTCGGTACGGTCGACGACGTCGCCAACGCGGTCAGCTTCCTCCTGTCGGATGAGGCGGCGTTCATTACCGCCCACGTGCTCATCGTCGACGGTGGGGCGACCGCCCGGTTCGCCCGGCCACGCTGACCGCTCCGTTCTCGGATTGACCGACTAACCAAACGTAGCTAGGTTTATGGGCGAGACTGGTAGAGGGGAACACGGATGACCGTCACCGAGACGCTCCACGACGACGGCGTACTCGAGGTCGTCGTCGAGCATCCTCCGGTGAATGCATTCACGATCGGCGACCTGCTCACACTCTCCGACATGTTCAGTGGGATCGAAAGGCGCCCGGACGTCCGCGCCGCCGTCCTCCGTTCCGAGGGGCGCGGATTCTGTGGCGGTGGCGATCTCAAGGAGGTGCAGTCGCTCGAGGGCTTCGCCGGGATTCTCGGCCAGGCGAACGGCTCGTACACCGCCAGTCTGGCGCTGGCCGAGTGCGCGGTGCCGGTCGTCGCCGCGGTCCACCAGTACTGCATCGGTGTTGGCGTGTTGCTCGCCGGCGCGGTCGACATCGTCGTTTCGCACGCCGACGCCCGATTCGTGTTGGCCGAGGTCGACAACGGCGCCACCGGCGGGGCCATCCAGGCGGTCGGGCTGATGCCCGAGCGGCGACTCCGCGCGGCGATGTTCACGTGCGAGCCGGTGCTCGCGGCCGAACTCGCCCAGTACGGCGGGGTGTACCGACTCGTTGATGAGGACAAGGTGGCACCTGTCGCGCTCGATGTCGCCAGAGTCATCGCCGCCAAGCCACCTCGCGTCGTTCGCGCCGCGAAGAGCTCGCTCGATCGTTCGATCACGCGCGACATTCGACGCCAGTACCGCGTCGAGCTCAGCTACACGTACGAGCTCAACCTGCTGGGAGAGGCAGCCACCGCGAGGCAGAGATTCCTCGATGGCGACCGCGATGGCTACACGGCAGCGCCCTGACCTCCTGCAACCGTGCTCTGTTAGGTTTCGAGCCCGAACGAGTGCGGTGACCGCCGGAACCACGCCGAAAGGACGGACTCCCCGTGCCACGACCCAAAGTGCCACTCATCTCCAAGCGCAAGACTCTCGAGGCGGCGTTGCGAATCATCGACGCCGAGGGCTTGGAGTCGTTGAGTGTCCGTCGGCTGGCAGTCGAGCTGAACGTGAACGGGGCGTCGCTCTATCACCACTTCAAGAACAAGGAGGAGATCCTCGTCGGCGCCGCGAACCTCGCGCTCGAGGACGTACGTACGCCTGCGAGTGCCGGCAACGAGGACTGGCGGATTTGGTTGTTGCGCAACGGCGACCGCTTGCGGCTCGCGCTGGTCGACCATCCCGACCTGATTCCGATCATGATGCAGCGCGAGCTGCTGGGCATCGGCGTCGCCGAGCTTGAGGCGACGGTGGCGCTCCTGGAGACCGAGGGCGTGCCGGTCGAAGCGATCGCACCGATTCTCGACTTCGGCGAGCTCTTGGCGATCGTGGTCGCGATGGCCCAGACGAGCCGCAAATCGCCTGGCCGCGGAGTACCCGCGCAGTATCCGCACCTCTCCCGTGCGGTCAAGGCTCGTGGTACCTCGATCAGCGAGCTCTTCTCCGAGGCGTATCTCGCAGGCGTCGACGCCATTGTCACCAGGGTCACCAGCGCGCCGGGCGCGAAGCGACGGGGAGCGAAGACGACCGCCGCTCGGCGAGCCTGACCAGCGAATCTGCGCTTCGCGTCAGACGCTGCTCGGCGCCTCGATGATGCGACCGTCGGGAAGGTAGATCGTGCCGGGATAGTCGGGAATCAATGATGGCTCGTCGTCGGCAAGGATCTCGAGCGCAGCGATGCGGTCAGCCTCGTCGAGCGCCCTCGTGGTGGTGGTGAACTCGACAAGATTGCCGTCGGGATCGCGGGTGTAGATGCTGCGGATGAAGTCGTGGTCGACCTCGCTGACCTTGAGCCCTGTGGCCAGCCAGTGCTGCTTGCGCTCCTCGAGCGCATCGAGGTCGGCGACTCCGAAGGCGAGATGATTGATCCACCACGGCAACCCGAGGCCCGTCGAGATCGGGGCGCGCCATTCATCGTCGTTCAGGTCGGTGAGGTGGAGATCCCACAGCGCGAGCCATCCCCCGTCGCCCGTGTCGTAGAAGACGTGCTTCGTCCAGCCCGCGGTGGCGCCTCCCATGGCTTGCCGCTTGACCGCCGCAACCACGGGGAAGCCCATCGCCTCGGTGTAGAAGCGGTGTGACGCGTCGAAGTCCTTCGGCGAGATGGCGACGTGGTGGATGGACATGACGGGCTCCCTCTCTGACGTACCAACCGGTGATCGTGTTTCGCATTTGCAACGGCTGGACACCTTCCCCTCTAATCTAGCAACGATTGGTTTCGAGGACAATACGCCCGGTTGACATAATCAAACAGTGATTGGTAATGTGCACCCATGAAGTTGAATCTGATGTCGCTGGGCGACCACATCACCGACCCGATCACGGGTCAGCGGCCGACAGCTGCCCAGCGACACCGGATGATCGTGGAGGCCGCCGTCGCCGCCGAGGACGCGGGGTTCGATGGCGTGAACATCGGTGAGCACCATTGTCTCGAGTACATCTACTCGTCGCCGCCGGTCGTGCTCGCCGCCATCGCCGAGCGAACGTCAACGCTCCGGCTCGGCACGGCCGTGACGTTGATGGCCAACCTCGATCCGTTGCGAGCAGCCGAGGACTACGCCACGCTCGACGGCCTCTCCGAGGGTCGCGTCGACATCGTCGCCGGCCGCGGCAACTTCTTCGCCAGCACCTACACCCTCTTCGGCCAGCACGTCGACGAGTCACGCGATCGGTTCGACGAAGGGATCGAGCTCCTACACCGGCTCTGGACATCGCCGGACGGTGTGGTGTGGAACGGTCAGTTTCGCCCACCGATCAACGGGGAGAAGCTGCAACCGCCGCCAGTGCAACGTGCTGCGCCGATCTGGATCGGCGGCGGCAGCTCGCCGGAGACCGCCGAGCTCGCAGCCCGGCTCGGTCTCAAGTTGATGCTTCCGTCGGCGTTTGGCAACCCGGCCGTGTTCAAGCCGGTCGCCGATGCGTACCGCGAGAGTTTTCAGGCGCACGACCACGCGACCGATCCCGAAGTGGGCGCGTGTTGGCATGTGAACGTGGCGCCCACGAGTCGAGCCGCCAGGGACCGCTGGGAACCCCGGTACCGGCGCTACCACGAGTGGATGATCGACCTGCTCACCGCCGTGAACCCGACGTTACCCAAGCACATGAAGCCGTTCGACTACGACTGGCTGCTGAACAGCGGCCCAGCGATCGCCGGAAGCCCGCAGGAGGTGGTCGACCGGATCAGCGAGCTCTCCGAGCTGCTCGGCGCGACCTCGCACCTGCTCTACCTCGACATGGGTGGCATGCCTCAGGACGAGCTGCTGGCGATGGTCGAGCTGATCGGCAGCGAGGTCATCCCCAAGCTGGCCTAGCTCCGCGATTGCGGCAGCGACGACCGTGTCTGGCGGCGTGGATGCCTGCGCTGTCTCGACGGCGGACAGGACCGTGAGTGCCGTTAGCGTCGCCACGCTCAAGCTTCTACGACTGCGCCGCCGGACCGACTCGACTTCGTCATGGCCGACGGCCCCGGACTTCAGCTGTCGTTCGGTTCGACCGGTGACTGCTTCGACAGCGCCGCGATGGAGACCTTCTGGGCGACCCTCAAGCGGGAGATCGCCCACAGCAGCGTCTTCATCTCCGTGTCGCCGGCATCGGATCCTCATCGGGCGCACCCGGTACATCGCCATGCCCATCACGTACGGCAACCAAGTCGTCTTCGAAGTCCGGCAATCTCGAGCACCCGCCAGCGCGCCACGACAGCAACGCACGGTGCAGGCCCTGGATCGCGGCGGGCTCGAAAGTGGCCAACTCACGGACTCACCCGATAGCGAACGACGTGCTCGAACGACACCGTCGACTCCGACCAGGCGAGTACGTGAAACCCGTCCGACTATCGCGGGGATAGTGCCGCCCGCACGCGTCCTTGATCGCCGGTCTGTCAGCGTTCTCCCGAAACGGCTCGTCGTGAGCGGCTCGGTGCCGGAGCAGTTCGACGAAGTCGCCCAAGCTCAGGCCGGTTCGCTCCGTTCGCGGCAGGCGCGGCAGGTGGCACAGGACACCCGCTGGAAGGGTCTCCAGTTCGGAGCGGGCGACAAATATGCCGCCGAAGGTCACCGTGACCGCCTGATCGCGGGCCACGTCGATGTGCGCCGGCCGACCGTTCCTCCGCACCGCCAGCCTGTACCGAGGCGGTACCGATCGGGCAAGGTGGTGCGATGAGCACCACGTCAGTCCCGCGCCGCATCGCCGTTGAACGCACGGGTCCAGGGCGATTCTGCGCCGCCAACGACCGTGGCGGGCGGATCTCGTTCGGCACCGGTGACGACGCGGAGTTCACGCCAACCGAGCTGCTCCTGGCCACGATCGGGGGCTGCACGGGCATTGACGTCGACATCTTGACGTCGCGGCGGGCCCAGCCCGACTCGTTCTCCATCGAGGTCGCGGCCAACAAGATCCGCGACGACGGCGGCAACCGGCTGACTGACATCGTGGTGACGTTCCGGATCGGGTTCCCATCCGGCGCCGACGGTGACGCCGCCCGGACGGTGCTGCCCGAGGCAGTGCAGCGCTCGCACGACCGGCTGTGCACCGTCGGTCGCACCGTCGAGCTCGGCACGCCGATCGCCCCCCGCATAGAGCAGTGAACGAGGATCAAACGGCGCCTCAAGGCCGGCGATCGCCGCGAGCTGCGTCGAGCGGGGAGGCTACGCCGGACGGCCAGCGGTTCTGGCGAGCCCGGGGTGGGGCACCGCACACGCTGACTGGGCAATCCGACTAGCTCGCCCGTTCGCGCCGGACCAGATCGCGTCCTATACTGCCGGCAGTCTGGTGCTGCTACCGAGCGATGCAGGACGCCGCTCGGTGTACGACGCTCCTCGGCGAGCCTGAGTGTCGGCGGCGATCGCGCTCGGTGGGCGACGACACGGTCAACCGACGCTACCCAGTCGTGCGATTGCGCTGGGTCACTGGTCTCCAGAGGGTCGTGTGGCCACATGCGCTCGGTCATCCACAGCGACCAGGGAACATCAGAGCCCCGATCTGCTCGCGCTCGTTGAAGTGTTCGATGAACTAGTGCCATACGCGGAACGCCTGGCGAGAGGTCGGCATCCGGTCGGTCACCCGCACAGATTGCCAGCTCGGGAGCGGCGACCGCGACCCGACGCAAGGCACCGATCGCTCGCTCGGCGGCGGTCGTGAAGCCGTCGGGGTCGGGACCGTTATAGGACCACACCGGAGGCCGGCTCATCCAGTTGGGGGTTAGCAGCCGCAGCGACTCCCAGCGCTCGCTTCGCCAGCGCTCGGCGAGCCGGCCCCGTTCGAGCACGACGTGGTCGACGTCCCGGTCGGTGAGGCAGCGGCTCATCGCCAGACCGGCCTGGCCGGCGCCGATAGTGATGGTGTCGGTGGTGCGCACAGACGTTCTCATTTGAATGGTTTTCCAGCCTGCCTGTAGGCGTCCGGCCAGCCAGCGGGCCCAGCACGGTCAGCCGGCGTCGACCTCGATGGCGACGGGCACCCGTTGGTGATGATGTCGAACACGGCCGAGCGCCGGCGGGACTGCTCAACGACCTGGCGCAGCTTGTCGGGGTCGTCGCCGCGCAGCTGAAAGCTGATCTTGATCTGCTGGTAGCCGTTGCGGACTTCGTCGGACAGGCCGAGGATGCCGAGCAGGTCGATGTCGCCTTCGACGGTCGAGGACGACCTCGGTGAGGTTGACGCCGCGCGCAGCGGCGACTTGGCCAACCCCGCGGTGAGGCAGGCGGCGAGGGCGTGGAGCACGTACTCGACCGGTGTCGGGGCGTTTCGGCGCCAACCAGCACCGCCGGGTGGTCGGCGTCGAGCACGAACGGCTGCTGGTGGCTCATCTCTTGCATGGCGCCGTAGAAGCCGTGGATCGTGACTGGTTGTGGGTGCCGCTGATCCAACGGTTCGTGGCGCGGAATTGGAACTTGGCGATCTCGTTGTCGCCCTTGACGGCATCGAGCGTGGCGAACAGGGTCGCCGTGTCGACGCCGTTGCGCACCGGGTTGTCGATCGTGGTCATCGGAGTTGCTCCTTGCTGTTGGTTGATGAGGGCCGGTTGCTACCGGCCGGTGCACGGCGGCGTCGAGCGACACCGGTCCGTTCGGGGAGGCTCGGCCCGCCCCGCCGGGGCGCGCTGAACCGAGGTCGTGTGAAGTCGGGTGGGTGCCGACACGTCAGGTGTCGGTCACCGGACGACGACGTCGCCGCAGCGCCTGTCGCCACATCCAGTTGGGCACGCCACGGAAGTAGGCGGTTCCGCTCAGGCGCTCCCGGCACCTGCGGTCGGCTTCGACCGTGGCGTACGGGGTCGCTGGTGTGATCATCGGATGGCTCCTTCGTTCGGTTTGACCGTACGGAGCACGCTCCCGAACGTTCCGGGTGGCTGCCGCTCGCACGGTCGCTTCCCCAAGCACCGTACGGATCCGCGCCGGTCACGTCTTGGAGCCAACGTGGAGCCGACGTGGAGATCGAGAACGCTCGCGATCACCGGTCGCCGCCGCCGCCAGCGGCGGCTGCCTTCTAATTGTTGGATGCGTTGCTGCAGCGGTTCGATCACGGCGCGCACTCGTCGGCCGTGAAGCGGGGAGTGATGTACTTCGGGCAGTTCCAGTCGTAGGCGATGACGTCGACGGTGACGAGGCCCTCAAGACGACTGTCGATGCCGATCCGGTCGAGGAGGCCGGGTTCAGGGTCGGGCTCGAAGCGGGCATGGCCGAGCAGCTTCAGTCGCTGGCGGTTCGGATAGTCGACGGCGATGATCGCCACCCGGTCGTTGTGGTCGATGTGGCCGGCGGTGATGTACTGCCGGTTCCGCTGCGCTCGGCCCAGGCGAGATGGGTTTGGTCGACGATCTTGACGAAGCCGTTGGGCCCGCCGCGGTGCTGGACGTAGGGCCAGCCGTTCGTCCCGACGGAGGCGAGGTAGAAGCTGTCTCGCTGCGACAGGAACTCGATCTCTGCCTCACCGAGGCCGTCCGGAACGGGCAGCGCCCGAGCCGCCGCGTAGAGGTCGTAGGACCCCCGCCGGCGTTGATGCGCGCGTTGCGTCGGCATCGACGGTGAGGTCGAGAAAGTGTTCCACGGTCAACGACAGGATCGAATAGCCGTCTTCGATCAGGACTCGGAGACTGGCGAGCCCCGGCGTGCCCGGTACGGGGTTGTCCTTGATCAACTCCAACCCGGAGGCCTCCACGCCTTCGGTGGCGCCGAACACAGCAGCGCACCCGTACGATGCGCCAGCAACCGTGTGGCGCACTGCCTGGTACAGGTCATAGGCGGGGTGGCTCGGCGAGTTCAGAAGTTGTGGCCAACAAGTTCCCGCACCCTGAAACTGGAGCCGAACGGTGTGCCCGGCCTGGTCGAGGTCGTAGGCCGCAGCGAGGGCGTTGAAGACACGCCCAAGGGGCTCGTCTCCTCCGACCGCGGGATCACTCAGGACGAGTACGGCGGTCTTGGTGGATGTGGTTGTCATGTCTGATTCTCCCGTACGGAACGCCCGGTACAATTCGTGGACCGGGCGGTTGGTGTTGTTGTTGGGGCTGTGGATGAACGAGCGGGTCGGCTTTTTCTCATCGGGGTGCGGCGCGGCATCGAACTCGTGCGGGCCGATGGTCGGCCTTGGCGAGCACGATGCCGTGCCGTGGGGTGGCTCTGTCCGGGGTTCGGGTTGCAACCGAGGGGACGAGTGGTCCGTCGCCGGCGGACCCGTAGGTAGTGTCGGGATGCGCGCCCGTACTACGGACCGCAGAGGATGTCGGCTGTGGCCTGGACATCCTGCACCGACGCACCAAAGTGCCTGTGCAGCTGGCCCGGGGCCATGTCCGACGTCGACAGGTACGACATCCAGACACCGTGACAGTTCGTTCCGCCGTCGTTCGGATCGGCCGCGTGCACCGGCGTCCGAACACCGCGAGACCGACGCCAGTGGTCAGTGCCAATGCCGCGACCTTGCTCTTCAGAGTCTTCATGAGAATCCCTCCTGGGTTGTGATGTGCCGCCGGCCGGGAGGCCGACGTGTGCTCATCATGAACGGAGCGCGACCGTCGGTCTTGGAGGAAGTCTGGAGCGAGCGTGGATTGCGGACCGGTCGAAGCGGACGGTGGGCGTTGGAGCCGCGTGCTCGCCCGCCGCGCTTTTGGGGGACCCCTCCGCGCAGCGATCCACCGCTTTTCGGAATGCTCGGCGGTTGTTGGGTGGAGCAGCGGTCACCGATTCTCCGCCGCCACTTCAGGATCCAGCGACGTCGGTGTCCGGGCTTTGTGCCACGGGCCGCGCCGCCCGCCGCACCGGCGCCGTACGGGCTGACCCGGGCAACCAACGCGACCGCTTCAGCGATCGCAGCCACGCTGTGCGCGGGTTAGCAAATCGACGGGAGTGCGTCGCTCTCCGTGCTGCGCTTGCAGCGGAGTTGTTGGCGGCGTCGCCGGCTGAGCCGTGGCGCCGGCGGCGCCGATGCCCTTCTTACGGCGCTGCCGATGCCGCTCGACTCGAAACCGGTGGGATGGCTGATTGGCTCTCGTTCCTCATTGTCGCCAGCGCTCTGGTGGCCCGATGAGCGAACTGGGCGGCCCCGAGGGCGTCGGCAGGCGTTCGAGTGCGAGTTCGGCGGACGCCAACGCCTCGGTGTGGTTGCCTGCCTGACGGTGCGCGTCGCTGCGCAGTCGTTCGATCTCCGGGGTGTAGAAGGCTTCGCCGAAACGTTGGCGGTGGTCATCGCGTCGTCGAGGGTGGTGAGGGCGGCGTCGATGTCGCCGACGGCGATGAGCAGCTCACCGAGGGTGGCGAGTGCGAGTGATCGGTGCACGCCGGCGCCGGTCGCGGCGGCTGCTGCCAGTCCGTCACGGACGATGTCGACGCCGCCGTGGGGGTCGCCGCTGCGGGCTCGGGCCCAGCCGAGCGGCGTCATTGCGACGGCCTCGAAGAAGGGGATGGCGTGCTGCTGGGAGATCTCGATCCCGATGGTGGCGTGGTGTTCGGCGGCGACGGGATCGCCGCCTAGTTGAGCGAGGATGGCCGCCATGACGTGTACGTAGGCCTGTGTAAAAGGATGGTTGATCGAGGCGGCGCGTTGGAGCGACTGGCGGCTTGCTTGTTGGGCGGCGGTGTCGTCGCCTGTGAGCCAGCGGGCCCAGCTCAGTGCGGCGAGTCCTGCCGCGGCGGGATCTTCGGTGTAGTTGGCGAGGAACACGGCAGTGTGTGGGGGATCGATCGTGGAGGGGATCAGATCGAGATGCTGCTGAGCCTCGCTGGCGCGGCCATTGAAAACTAGCGTCCAGCCGACTCTCGCGTCGGGCGACCATGATTGCGTCGTCGTCGAGGCGTCCGGCGAGCTGGAGGAACGATGAGGCGAGCTCGTAGGCGCTCGGTGCTGGCCGCTCACGAACACGTTGTTCCACAACCCGTACAGGACGGGAAGGAAGTGGGGACCGTCGCCGAGCTGGTCACACAATTGGCGAGCGCGGGCATAGACCGCGGCCGTTTCGGGTGCGGCGTAGCCTTTGGCGGTGATCAGGGCGTTGCCGAGTGTGATCTGGAGGCGGAGTTCGTCCTCGGCACGGGTCCGGCTGGCTGGTAGGCGGGCGACCATGTCGGTGGCGCAGCGAAGGTGTTCGATGGCTAGCGATGGCGCTGCGGCGCAGCTGGTGCTCCGCAGCCAACGTGCAGTAGCGAACGGCGTGTGCGGCGTCGCCGCCCGCGACGTAATGGGCGGCGAGGGTGGCTGCGCTCGACGGGTCATCGCCGAAGGCCTCCTCGAGGCGTTCGGCGAGGGCTCGATGGAGTGTCACGGTCCGGTTCGGTCCGATCCGCTCGTAGAGCACTTCGCGGTGGAGGTCGTGATCGAACGCGAACATCGCCGTGACGGTGTGGTCGGGCCACATGCGCTCTCCTCGTGGTTGGACGAAGCGGCCGCGGCGGCCGAGGTCGGCCAGTTCAGATTCGACGTCCTCCTCGGGTCGCTTGGCGGCGGCGGCGACTTCGGCGGCCGCAAATTCGCGCCCAGCGACACTGGCTGCCGACAGGATCTCTTGCTCATCGGGAGAGAGACGTTCGAAGGCGTGCTCGATGAGCTGGCGGACGCTGTCTGGGATCCGCGCCACCAGTGCCTCGAGTTCTACGGTGAGCTGTGCGCCGTCGGGGCCGGGGGCGATCAGTTCGTCGGCGAGCCAGGCGTCGAGCAGCCGTTCGACGAACAGCGGGATTCCCCCCGTTCTGGCGTGTAGCAGCGAGGAGAGCCCGTTCGGCGCCGGGCCCCAGAACCCGCGGCGAGCAGGTCCTCGATGTCGGTCTGGGTGACGGCGTCGAGCGTGATGAGTTCGGCACGGTTTCGGAGTCGGAGCCCGACAGCCGCGAGTGCGCTGTCGGGCTCCCGCGTGCCTGACCGCCGGGTCGGTGGGTAGCGATGATGAGTAGCCGGCACGGACGTCGGTCCATGGCGATCGCCTCGAGCAGGTCGAGTGTCGATCCGTCGCTCCAATGCAAGTCTTCCAGCACGAGCACGACGAACGCTTCGCTTGCAGCGGCGTAGAGGGCGTCGAGCATCTCCCGCAGCATGCGGTCGGAGCTTCCGCCCACGACCGCCCGCTGCCGGTCGGTGAGACGCGAGTGCGGCCCAGTCCCGGCAACTGCAGGACCCACGTCGGTGCTCTCTCGACGAGCTGCTCGAGGACGAGGGCGCCGCCCGGTGACGTGCAGATCTCGTGCACCGCCTCCAACACGGGAAGGTATGCCTCGCCGCCACCTCGGTGTTCGACGCACTGACCAACACCGACAGACGAATCCTCGAAGGACGGATCAGCGAGAAGGCGCTCCACGAGCGTCGTCTTGCCGATTCCGGCGGCGCCCGCGACGAACACGACCCGGCGTTGGCCCTGACGTGCCACGGCGACGAGGCTTCGGAGGCGAACGAGCTCGCTGTCGCGCCCGACGGTGACCGGGCCGGGCCGGGACGGGGCGGGTAGATCCTGGGCGAGCGGGAGCTGCTCTCCGGGTACCGTCGCTCCGTCGACGGTGGCGACGAACCGGTAGCCGCGACCGTACACGGTGCGGATCAGACGCTGCCGGCTGCCGTCGTCGCCGATCAGACGCCGAGCGGACTTGATTCGGCTGGTCAGGGTGGACTCGCTGACGAACCGGTCACCCCAGATGTTGTCGAGCAGTTCCTCTTTGGTGACCATGTGGTCACGGTGCTCAATGAGATACACGAGCATTTCGAACACCTGCGGCTCGACGTGTAACACCTTCGCCGTCGCCGTCGTGTTTCGAGGCGTGCGTGTCGACTCATAGCCCTCGAACGTGTAGATCATCGCCGCCGTCCCCCTGCTCCCGCTCAGCGGCGAGCCTACGCGGTGGCGCAACCTCGCCATGGGGTCGGATGGGCGGGTCGGACATCTGCAGACGTCGTCCACGCCGCCGTCGTAGTCGGCGAGGCTCCATCGGGCTGCTGGCCGAATGCGTCGCCAGCGGACCGATGTTGATGGTCGTTGTCTCCTCGTTTCAGGTGAGTTCGGCGACGGCTTTCGGCCCGCGTCGCGCCGGCGATAGGGCTCACGATGTCGACGCCATGGGCTGCGGGGAAGGTGTGGGGCCGCGGAGACGGGCCCACCCTCGTGCCGTCAGCGCCGATCGCGGCTCGACGTCGGCGGAGAACGAGTCGGTCGCGGGCGGCCTCGGCGTGCAGCTCGTTGATGTGGTGGCGGGTGAGCTCGATGGCAAGGTTGGGTGGTGCATGACGTCTTTTCCTTGTTGGTGTGGTGGGCTTCGTTGATGACGCGATTGTCGGGAACCCGACGACGCCGAGTCTTGGAGCAAGCCTGAAGACTCGGTGGAGACCGACCCCGCGCACATTGCGGCGGTGACACAGATCAGTCACCGTCACAGCCCCGGGGGCGTGCCTACTACGACGCAAGGTCGCCGAAGGCCACTCCGACAAAGAAGCGATCCGGGCGCTCAACTGGCGGATCAGCGACGCCGTCTACACCCGCCTTCGCGACGACGCCGCACAGGCGACAGCACTACGGTCGACGGGCGGTCGGCATCGCCATGGACTCGGCGTTGAGACTCCCGAGCGCCATTTGGTCGCGCTCGCAAAGCGCAGCAGCGGAGCGCATTGCGTCCGTGCGAGGCGCCATGTAACCGGCGGATCCAGGACGCCGCCGCCCTGCGTTGGTCGGACGTCGATGGCGCATACGCGGCGGGGCCCGAGGTTGGTTGCGCAGACCACCGTCACGCGGAAGGCGGGCGGGGTCGACTGCCAGCTTCTTCCACCGTCGGCGCCACAGTCCCGCCGGACTGCGGTGGCCACCGACAACACGTCGGGTCCCAGGCCACGCCGCGACAGCGACGTCGCCCCAACCTGAGCACCGGCCGGCCGCAGGCTGGCAGGCACTTCGAGTAGTGACGTGCAGCCTGAGTCCACGAAACCTCCAGATCTAGTCCAAGCGTTCCTCCCACCGTTCCCGCATTGTGGGTGAGAGCGGACAACGAGGAGGATCAGATGCACACCGCATCTCACACCAGCACTTCGAGCCAAGCGAACCGCACCTCGAGGATCGAGACCGCCGACGTGGTGATCGTTGGAGCTCGTTGTGCGGGAGCGGCGACTGCCTTGCTGCTGGCGCGGGCGGGCCATGACGTGGTGATGGTGGATCGGGCGACCTTCCCGAGCGACACGCTGTCGACCCATGCGATCGCCCGGGGTGGCGTGGTTCAGCTGCACCGCTGGGGCCTGCTGGACGCCGTGGTGGCGTCGGGGGCGCCGCCGATCCGACGAGTCGAGTTCTTCACCGGCGATCAACCGGTCGTGCGAACGGTCAAGGACCGATACGGCGTCGACTTCCTCGTCGCGCCTCGCCGCCACGTTCTCGACCCTCTGATCCAGGGCGCCGCGGTCGACGCCGGTGCGCGTATGCGCGCCGGTACGACGGTGACCGGGGTCGTGCGGAGCTCCGCCGGACGGGTAATCGGCATCACGGCCCGCGACGGCGACGGCCCGATCGAGGTTCGCGCCCGCTTCGTGGTCGGCGCTGACGGCCTGAAGTCACACGTGGCGCGATCCGTCGGCGCACGGATCTGGAACGCCGTGCCTCGGCGGGTGCCACCCATTACGCCTACTTCGCCGGCAACTGGCCAGCGATGGAGTACCACCTCGGCGATGGCAGCTTCGCCGGCGTGTTCCCCACCCACGCCGGCGAAGCGTGTGTCTGGGTCTGCGCACCCGACGACTGGGCTCTCGCCCATCGCCGTCGCCACTCGACGATCGACAGCAGCGTTCCGGCGCAATGGTCGCGGCGACGTCTCCGTTGCTGGCCTCACGGCTCGACGATGCCGTCGGCACCTCGACCGCTCGCGGGATGATAACCCTCCCCAATCAGATCGTCGAACCGATCGGTGGCGGGTGGGCACTCGTCGGTGATGCCGGCTATCACCGTGACGCGATCACCGGCCACGGCATCAGCGACGCTTTCCGCGACGCCGAGCTGCTCGCCGCCGCACTGGACCGTGCGCTGGTCGCCCCCTCCGAGGAGCGCAATGCCCTGCGCAGCTATCACGCCGAGCGAGATCGGATGCTGCGGGAGATCTTCGAGATCACCTGCGAGCTGTCCGGCGTTCCCGCCGCACGCCCGCTTCGTCGAACTGCAAAAGCAGCTCGGCGTCGCCATCGACCGCCATGCCGGCGAACTCGCCGACCGGCCAACCTTCGCCGCCGCGACGGCGGTCTGAGATCTCCACACGGAGAGACGCCGGCCACGAGACCGGCGACGACCAACAACACCAATGATTACAGAGGTACATCTCATGTCCAATGACACCGCCACCCGCAACGGCGTTGACACGGCGACACTGTTCGCCACGCTCGACGCCGTCAAGCGGGCTCCCGCAGCCGCCCAGTTCCAGTTCCGGGCCCACAACGAGTGGGTCGACGGGACGCACAGCCGCTCGACGATCGCCGACTACTTCGGGGTCGGCGAGGAGCGGGCCCACGAGCGCGAGTTCGTCTTCGACGCCGACCACCCCGCCGTACTGGTGGGCAAGGACAACGGTCCGACCCCGGTCGAGTTCGTCCTCCACACGCTGGCTTCGTGCCTGACCGCCGGCATCGCCAACATCGCCGCCGCCCGCAAGGTCACCCTCACCGAGGTCCGTTCCACGGTCACCGGTGACATCGACCTCAATGGCATCCTCGGCCTCCAGGACGTGCGCAACGGCTACCAGCAGCTCACCGTCAAGTTCGACGTCAAGGGCGACGCCCCAGACGCGACCCTCCGCGAGATCGTCGAGCAGTCCCGCAGCCGCTCGGCCGTCTACGACGTCATCACCAACGGCGTCCCCGTCGACATCGACGTTGAGATCGCCTGAAGCCCAGAACCCACCAACAACCCGCCGACAGCAAACCCGGGCCTGCGGTGGGACGGCCCAGTCCCACCGCAGCACCGCCCGGCCGACACACCAACGACACCACACAAGGAGCAACTCCCGTGAACATCACCACCGACCACTCCGTCGTCGATCTCGACGAAGAGGATCGGCCAACTCAAGTCGCCGAGCCACCCCGCGACAACCAACCTGAATACCGACGAACCCGGAAGCAGCCGTTACCATATACGCGTCATCTGGGTCACCGCCGTCGTCACCCTCGCCGCCGCCGGCGTAGCCGCCGCGGTTGGCCTCAACGAGGGTGAGCACCAGCACATCGGCGAACCGCGCAAGCGGGAGCCCGCAGGTGGGCGAGCCGGCGCGCAGCGAGACCGGTCCGACCGAACTCGACGTGCGTGGCATCCCGACGTGGTGGTCAGGCGAACGACCTGCTGCCGGAGCACGGCGGGAACCCACCGGGTCGGTTGACCGCGCAGGCTGCGATCGGGCCGACCGAACTCGACGTGCGTGGCATCCCGACCGTGGTGGGGGTGCAAGGCGAACCAGCACTGCTGAACCGGCCCACCCGCGGCGGAGAACCCACCGGTCGGATTGACCGCGCAGGCTGCGATCGGACCGACCGAACTCGACGTGCGTGGCATCCCGACCTGGTGGTCCGGTGAACCAGCCGCCGTCGAGCCCCTCGAGCCGTGACGCTCGTGGCCGACCGACAGTGCCCGGTGTGCCCTTGTTGTGAATGACTCAACCCCGAAGGGCGCAGGCGCCCACGTTGTACAACGGGCGCGGTGCCACCGCGATGGCGCTCTCGGCGACCCGCACGATCCACGAGGCTCGCCACCGCAGCGCCCCGGTTGCCGGCGGCCGGTGTCGGCAGTGCGATGATCCGCGTGATGTATCGGGTGAAGGCCGACACCAAGATGGACAGGGTCGTCAGAATCGGCTGATGCCGCTCCTCGATTCGGCGGGTCACGATTGTCGGCGCCGGCGGGGTCAGGAAGAACTCGGTTGGCCGTCGAGGTCGCCCGCCGTTGGCCCGTGCCGAGCGTGTTCGTGGACCTGACCCTCGTCGAGTCCTCGCTCGTGATCGAGCAGGTAGCGCGGACGGCAGGGCTCAACGAACCATCGGGCGGATGCCCTCGCCGCGGTCGTCGAGCTCGCATCCGATCGTCCGATCCTGCTGGTGGTCGACAACGTCGAGCACGTGATCGATGCCGGAGTTCAGGCTCGGGACACTGGCGCGCTCGACGAGCCAGTTGGCTTTCATCGCCACCAGTCGCGAGCCGTTGCGGGTGGACGGGGTGTCGACCCAGCGTTCGACCTGTGGGCAGATCGCTCGGGCGTCGAACGCATCTGCACGGCGGTCGACGGCCTCCCGCTGGCAGTCGAGCTGGCGGCGTCGCACGTGCGGACCCTCCCGCCGGCCATGCTGCTCCCGCGCCTCTACCAGCTGCTCCGCTCCCCCGCCGTTCCACTCGACGTGGTCGAGGGGACGGTTGGTGGTGATCCGATCGACGACGCTGTCGGTGTGTTGGGACGGCTTGTCGATCGCAGCCTCGTT